>JAQTWP010000007.1 GCA_028689205.1 Candidatus Altimarinota bacterium | reverse complement strand
TTGTGGCTCCAGTATACAATAAACAGATTTAAAAACTACTTTAAGTGTCCTCTTCCTCCAAGGAAGTGTACATAAAAAACGTTTTTGGATCTTTTTTGTTATTTTTGATATTATTAATTTAGCTTCCATGGTAAAGTATTTTATATTATAAACTATTTTATTATGAATGAAATCAATCCATTATTAGACCAATTTGCTTCACAATTACTGTATGTAAAGAATTATTCTAAGATTACTATATCTTCTATTAAGTGTACTTTCTCTTTTCTTATGAAAGAAACTCATATAACTGTAATTAATGAGCTTACAAGGGATCTTATAGAAGATTGGTTATTCAAAGGTAGAAAGAACCGTAATTGGAAGCCCTCTACATATATTTCTCACCATAAGCATATTAACTCATTTATGAACTGGTTAGCAGATAAATGAAAAATAGAAGAGAACTTCATGAAATATATCAATAAGCCTAAACTCGAGAATACCCTACCCAAAAGATTAAACAAAGATGAAGCTGAGAATCTGCTATTTACCGTCAGAAGACTCAAGCCTAGTCTTAAATTCGAAACATCAAGGAATCATTCAATTATAGCTCTTATGTTGTTTACATGACTCAGAAAAGCTGAAGTCCTTTCTCTTCAGGTTCAAGATGTTGACCTGAGTAGAATGATTATCACTGTAATTCAGGGGAAAGGAAGCAAAGATAGGATTGTCCCAGTATCATCTAGACTGTCTTCTATCTTACAGGAATATATCAATGAGAGAAGGAAATTGAATAAGCTATCTGATTATTTCTTTATCTCAACTCAAAATGATAAGCAATTATCAGTAAAGACTATTAATCGACTAATATTCGCGTTAAAACAAAAGACTGGTTATTCTTTCTCTAGTCACTCTCTAAGACATACCTTTGCAACATTAATGCTAGACTGATGATGTGATATTTATACTTTATCTAAGATCATGGGACACTCAAAAATCACAACTACAACTATCTATCTAGCCTGTTCTAGTAATCTTATGTTAAAGAACATAGAGAAACACCCACTTAACTAACTTTTATTCAAAATTCAAGACATTATATCAGTAGCCTTCTTTGTAAAATCTGAAGAGTTTTGAATATATTTTTTTGTAGTAGCCCATCTTGTATGTCATAAAAAATCCATTAGAGAATTTGGCTCTAGTCAGCTTTTGTATAATGCAGTTGCACTATATCTTCTTATCATGTAAGTATTTATTTTGAATCAGAGATTTTTTGATAGTCTTTGATATAACTTGTTTATTCAATTTGATGTAAGTGATTGTCATCTAGATCAGGCAGATAAAAATAGGTAGTCGCTTAGTTCTTTGGCTCTTCAGAGTTTTGAAACACTTTTAAAATAAACAGTCAAGACATTACTTAGAGATTCAATATTATATATTCTTTCTTTTGAGTTCTGTTTTGCTCAAGATATATGAATCTCCTTTCTATCGTCAGATATTGATTTAATTCTTAAATTCAATAACTCCACAGGTCTGGCTCAGGTTAAAATTGCTAATCTAAAATATAGATAATCTCTTCTATCTTCTAATGTTCATCATTCTTTCAAAAAAGTTAACAACTTTTCAATATCTTCAATGTTTGTTATAGGTTGAGATTTATCTGCTTCCTTTGCCTTTTGTATCCTTTTAATTGGATTATCATTTATAATTTTCATTCTTTCTAAATGAAGAAAGTATGAATTAAGATTCTTTCGGTATGTATTATATGTCACACTGCTCCAATTTTTGTTATGCTTTAGTTTTATTAATTCATCAAACAAATATGGTATATCGCTAAAAGACTCAATTGTTTTTAATCATGTGTGTCTTATAATAGCTTTTATCATATCATAGACTCATGATAAGAAAATCTGACTTTTTTTATTTTCAAGACTCATCATTATAAACTCTTTCCAGTATTTCCATAGTGGAGTTTGATGTTCTGGGATTAAAGACATTATATTTAATTCTTCTCCTTCAGAAAAAAGTTCATATAATTTGGAAACTTTGTGCATAAAATAATCACTAATAATACTGTGATTATTTTATGTTTATAGATTCTTTTGTCTTAGTGTAAAGTTAGGGGAAAGGAGTAGTCTAGATTTTGCTTATATATCGCTCTTAAGTATATATCCGTTCAGTTCTTTTTTAATAAATTTCTGAGCTTTCTTTGGAATCTCTTTTGTTACTATTTCACTAAAATATACCGAATCTATTGAAGATATCTTTCATATTCACATGAAAAGTCTTAACTTCTCATAAGAAACATACTTATCGATATAAGTATATAATACAAGAAATAATTTAAAACTTCTTGTTCTGGGACTTATATTACAAACCATTTTCTTATTGAAATATAAATTTCAATTTTCTTCATTAAAGGACAATTTGTCGTGTAAATTTATTCATAAATTGTGAATATTAGGTTCATTTAATTTTGTTCTTTCTTCTCTTTTAAGAAGCTTCATTCTTTCAAGTGAATACTCATAATTTGAATCATTCCAATATAATTCTATATCTTCTTTTGTTTTTTGAAAGAAATCTACAAGTAACACTATATTAACTTTCTCTTCAAGAATTTCTATTTTATTATCATATTCATCATCGTAAACAAGTTCTCAAGAATGATCTAGTATTGTCATAATTTCTAATACACTATAACTACATAAGTTATCATATTTTTGGAAAGTATTTATAAAAGCATATACCTTTTTAAGTTTAATTTTATCTAGATTTCTATCTTTTGCATTAGGGAACTTAAATTTCTTATTTTTAAGGATTCAGAAATTACAAGAACTTTCATATAATAATTCTAGAAGCTCTTTTGTTTTATATGGATCGTAATCATTTATATCATTTTTAACCAACAAGCTTAATTCGCTGATTGTTTTATTTAAATCAGTAAGACTTTTGTTAAAGTTAAACTTTGTTATCATATCTAAGAGTCTTAGTGATAATGGTTATTTCTAATACAAAATAACCATTTTTTAATAAATTTGAAATCTTTTTATATTTAAGTATTATCACCTTGCCAGAATTTTTTAGATGTACTTGTAATAAAGCAATACACGACAGTAAGGGGCGATTTATCGCTCTAGCCCTTTTGTGTATTGCAATAGGTCTAAGAAGTTCTGGCGAACATCAAAGAGCATAGATCGTCCCTTTTTTGTTTGCCAGAACATAACATCTTTCTGGTAATGATTTTAAATCGTTACCAAATAAAATAAATGTATAAATATTTATCAATAGATGATATAACTTTTTACTTAAATTATTTAGAATCCAGCCTTACATATAAGGCAACTGCAAGTAACTGAATGTATATTCTTCCTGAAAGGTTTTTGAATATTCTAACAGTTGATTGAGTTTCCGAGAGTATTCTTCAGAAAATATCAAATGACGTATGCTTATTTCTATGAATAATGACGGAATTACCAAAAATAGACTTGTTAAGTAACAAAAAGACAAATACACCTTGATTATATAATTGAAATATTCAACAGCCTAAAATAATAATAAATTCTAACTCAGAATATAATAATCTTAACTATCTAGCAATATTAATACATGAGATTACTCATCACTACTTAAGTTTAAGAAGAATTAAATTTGAAGACACTAATTCAAATGAAATATTAACTGATTTAACTGCAATATATTTATGATTTGGACACATACTACAAGAAGGTTATAGTGAAAATGAAAATGTATATTTGAATTTTTATTTAATATTTTCTACAAGAACAACCATAAAATCTAGGATTTGATATATAAAATCGCTAGATATTAGAAATGCCTTGTATATTGTAAATCAAAAAAGATGATGGCCTTACAATAGTATCTTAGATGCATATAAATCAATATCCAAGAAGACAATAAATTATTCAAATGATAACAATCAGGAATTAAAACGATGACTGATTGCTTGATGACTAATTATTTTATTTATTGTTGTTGTTAAAGTAATGTCACTTTATTTTTAGTTTATGAAAATTAATATATTTAAATATTTACCTGATATTTTAATAATTATCGGCATATGGATACTAAGTTATTATTTATTATCGCCAACGATAATAATAACTGAAAATAGTCGTCCAGTTAGAGAGCGAGTCAGATATCAAGAAAGTAGTCATGTGGTTGATACAACATGATACAAGGTCTTTGGCATAATTTTGATTTCGATTTGAATAGACTTAATTATTAGAAAGTATTTGAAATCTAAAGAAATTAGGTAGTAAAACTATCTCTAAATTATTAATTTATGAAAAAATGTAAACTTCAAAAATTACTCATCGTTCTCCTTTTACTTTCTTTTCTGAATATGCCCTATTTTTTCTATTAAATACTTTATTGGGTAGTTTGGTGTGTATCGGAAGTTTATATATTTTCTCTGAGAGGTCAAAATACTATAAGCTAATACTTATCAAATAATCCAATGACTTATCTTCTGTAATAATATCATGTGGGAAAAGAAGATATTTCCACTTTTTTCAAGAAACAAGTCAATTTATATCATTACACCACTTTTTTGCTGCGTCTGCCTTGGCTAATACAATTTTATCATCAACTTCATTAGAAGCTTTTATTTCAATAATATATTTCGCATCTAGTGTCTCAACTACAAAATCAGGAAGATATTCTGCTGAATCGTTTTCAATCCTATAAAGTATTTTAAAACTTCAAGATGGTGGTTTCATCCACTTGATTATATTTCACCCATTCTCTAATATTGATGAAAACCTTCTTTCTGTATCTGAATCAAATTTAACATACTTACTTATACATTTCCTAAATCATCTGAATACATAATTTCTAATAGCAGTTTTTTCAAATCAAGTTGAATGGAAATCTAGTATTCATCAATCTATATAAGCATCAAAATCAATTGCCTTCAAAGTTCTGAATCATCTGATAAGCTCAATTTTAGGATCAGTTTTATGGATTTGCATAACCTTCTCTGAACGTAATTGACTCTCTATATTTTTATATATGTACAATTTCAATCATGCTATAGTAGATAATAAAATTTCATCAGATTCTCAAGGAAACTTTTCCCTTAGTACTGAAATTACTTCATAAACATTATTGTAGATAAAGTCACTATAGGTTTCATAATCAAGCTCATCAATCTGAAGGATTATATCCAAAAGATAATCCTCTATTGTTCATTCATAATTTAATATTTGTGGTCTATCATAAGTTTTTCTCTCATTAGATGAAAGATCTTGAACTACTATTTGTGAATCTTGAATCCTAATCTTATCAATAAAAGAACAGTCAATCAGAAAATTTTTATCAAATTCAACTGAAGACGATCAATAATTATATTGTACTTCTGGTATATCAATTCATTTAGAAACAAAGTCTTCTAAAAATATTATTGTTGCCTGCTCAGACATAAGAATTAAAGATTCTTCACTTATTTTTCAAAGAGAAGATAACTTGTCTGCATATTTTGATTTGGATATAATCTTATTTCTAACTTCTTCTATGATTTTATCATGAACTTCTTTACTTTGTAACTTTTCTGATGAATCAAAGGTCTCATATTGTTTTACAGCCTCTATTATATTGACATAAATTTGGTTCAATGTATCAACTACCTCCTCTTTATTTAATTCTCATGACTGTATGATATTTGATATTCAAGGATTAGATTCTGTTAAGATATTAACATCATCATAAATATTTGTATTTAGTACAAGTTGCTTTGATTTTAAGAATCATGTCCTATCATCTAAATTGATTATATTTTTAATCAGTGAATTAGGATTATTGGCAATATCAACAATCTTTTGAAATGCATCATGAGCTACTATTGTAAGTCTATCTACTGATTCATCTCATGTTTTTTGTCAGTATGGTAAACGTAATCATCTTCATATGGTTTGTTCTGTTAAAATTTCTGCAGCAAACGCTCTTAGGGGCACTATTGTATATAAATTGTTAACATCCCATCATTCCTTCAGCATCATAACCTGTACGACAATTTCTACAGGATTATCATATTGTTCAACTTCAAGGAGTTTTCTTATAGCTTCATCTTTATCTTCTGCTTTTGATCAGCTATATATCTTAATTACCTTATCTCTATATTGTCAGCCAAAAAACTTATCTGATTTTATAATCTCTTCAATAGCATCAGCATGTTTTTGGTCAATAGTACTTATCATTACAAAGGGCTTTACTAGTTTGACTCATCTATTACTAGCATACAGTTCAAGGTCGATTTTTGTGTTTTCATGCAGATATATTCAGTCCTGCAGTTTTATAAAATCCTTTTCCTCATCTGATAGAGTGATATCAAAATTCCTTCTAGTTGCAACTGCAGGCACTTTTACATATCAATCCTTAATAGCATTAGCTAGATTATATTGATATGCGATATTCTCAAATTTAGTTAATCATCTTTTAGAGTTAAAACTTGGAGTTGCTGTAAATTCTAATCATAAGACTGGGTTTAACTCATTTATTGCAGAAGAAGAACTATTTGCCCTATATCTATGACTCTCATCCATTAGGACAACTAAATCTGGCAATGACTTCAGATAATCAAAATAGCTTTTACCTATATACTCTGATAAACTTCTAAGCTTTGTATTCTCAGACTTAGAATTAAACTTTGAAATATTAAAAATATTTATTGTGACTTCATTTCAGAATTCAACAAAACCTAACTCTTGAACCGAATCATTAATGTTTATTTGCGAGTAATTATTACCATCAACAATTCTAGGATTAGATCAGTCAAAATCTCATAGTCATTTAAAAACGTATTTTTCGCTTCAATACGTAAAATCTTTGATTAACTTTTCATAAATCGTTAGATTCGGAGCTAAAACAAAGAAGTTATTATAACCCTTGGTTTTATGAAGAAAATATATCATTGCTCACATTAGCCTTGTCTTACCTACTCAAGTAGCCAATGCAAAACAAAATGAAGGAAAATCAAAATGGAAGTCATTGAATCATTCAGATATTTCTTTTATTCTTGATAGATTCTCAGATAATGAAGTATTATCATTTAGTCAGATTGTTTCTATAACGAAAGCTAGAACCTCCAAAGCTTCTTTCTGTGGAGTTCGAAGAGAGAAACGAGAATAAATATTATTGAGTTTTGATGTTGTAATCAAAGATAATTCCTCTTTTAATCTCATATTTCCGTTTGATTATTAGGTAAATCGTTAATCAGTATTTTTAAATCAATAAGTTTCTCTCTTGTTTCAGAAAGGATAGGTAAACTATAATCATCCTTAGCATATTCGTATTTTCTAAATATCTCATTAGGAATTTTTTTAACTTGAATATTAGGAGGAAGCCTCAATCCTTTCTCGATTGTTTTAGACATAATCAAAAGACTCTCATCTTCAGCTAAAATTTTTGAAGCTATCCTCTCAACTGTTTCCTGATCTATCATCCTAGTTGTAACGTGTAAGAAATCTTTCTCGGTAGAAAATCAATGCTTAATAAGATCCCCATCTTTAGGCATGTATTTGAAATTCTCAATTTTACATAATGCTCTTGTAAGCATTTCACCATTCATATTAGGATTGATAATATATCTTCAATGTTCATCTCTTGCTAATAATGAAGGTCAAAGCTCATAAAATTTATATCATCATCAAGTATTCCATCAGACTGATTCTGTTATTCATCATTTATCTTCTCCATTAATAACTTTATCTATACGAATTTTACAATGAGTGTATGCATGATTTCATAACTCAATTCCAATCCATTTACGCCCCATTTTATGAGCAACTGAACAGGTTGTTCATGAGCCTAAAAAAGAGTCTAAAATTATATCGTCTTTTTTTGTAGATAAACTTATCATATCTTTAATTAATTCTTCAGGTTTTGGATAGGGGAAATTATTAGTTCAGAATAATTTTTTAATTTGAGATGTTCAATTTCAGCTACTATACTCAGGTTTATAAAATATAGATTTTGGTTTCTTCGTTGGCAAATCTCAGATTGATGGTCTTTGTTTTTTATATAATGATA
The DNA here is from genome assembly GCA_028689205.1 of Candidatus Altimarinota bacterium. Classification (GTDB taxonomy): domain Bacteria; phylum Patescibacteriota; class Gracilibacteria; order BD1-5; family UBA2023; genus STC-113. The sequence goes on along the minus strand of JAQTWP010000007.1, from coordinate 57,391 downwards.
TTCAATTTTTAGTTTTGACTGCAATTGCATCAAATTTTAATCTATTAATATTTTCTCTATTAAATCACCAACGCCATCTTCAATAGTTATTTTCATCTACTTTTGGTAAAACAACATCATATCACAATTTTGAATATTTATTTATCAGTTCTTCTAATATATTATCATTAAATGTTTTAGTAATTTTACTATATAATTTTTCATGTTCATTCATTTCAATAGTTCAAATTTCGTTTCACTTTACTAAAATAGGATAGAACATATAAGGTCTATCTTCTCTATATTGTTCTTCTCAAGTCGCTCGCATTGTTGCTCACTTTTTAAAATATCAAATATCATCAATATTCCATTCTTCAAGTTCTTCATCGTCAATACTAAATTCAAATAAACTACATTTATTCTTATTTTTTGCAAAAACTATTGTATATTCATGTGTTCATGCAAATCAAAATTGGTCTTGATTTCATTTTAAATTCATAATTGTTGGAAGACAAGCTAAAAAATTACTTCTTCCAAATATTTCATCACACAATATTCTTAAATAATGACTTTCATTGTCATCTATAGATATCCAAATAATTCAATCATCAGTTAAAAGTTTATTTAATAATTCTAATCTTGGTCTTATTAAATTTAACCATTCAGAATGTTCAACTCAATCATCATAATGTTCAAAGGCATTTCACGTATTATAGGGCGGATCGATTATTATGCACTTAATTTTACCGGTATAATCTTGTTCTAATGCCTTAAGTGCTAAAAGATTATCTCAATGAATCAACATATTTTCTGAATCTGGATCTCAGTAAGATTTATCTTTGTCTTCAATAAGAATCCTTGGCTCTAATTTAATTCTTCTATCTTTTCAGATCCAAGTAAGTTGTAGTTTTTGTGTAGACATTTTTTTGTGAATTATTTTGTTATATATACTTTACCTAATCAATCCATAATTTCTGGAAATACAATCGTAGGGTACCACATAGGTTTTAGCTCTGGTTTATTTCTATAAGCAAAGCTAGATAAAGCAAGAGAAATACATTCATTTTTTCTTAGTAAATCAACCTTAGTTCAATCAAGTGTACCTGTTCATATAGCTCATCTCTTTTTTTCTGTCCATGTTCTACGTTCTGCTACATTAGTGTAAATCATTATTCTCTTATCCTTCTCATCTTCTATCAATCATTTAAGTATAGCCACCGGTGAGTTTCATCTCCATTGGTTAGAAGAAGATGTATCAATTAAATTCAGTATCTTATCAACAATACTAAAGTCTACTAAAACTCAATCTTTATATTTCTCAATTGGAGAATTATCTGTAAGAATCTTTTCGATATCTTCATATCTTGTAGCATTTTTAATATGCAGTACCTCTGAAATATGATTAGGATAGAATTGTCTTCTTGGTATAAACACATTTTGTAGGAATGATTTTGATTCAATCTGTGGTCTAGTTAATCTAAGGGTTCAGGTACTGTCATAGAATTTAATCGGAAATTCTGAGTAAGGATATCTTCTTACCATGTCACGTAATCATTCATCTGTTTCATAAGTAGAATGAAATTTATCATATACTTCTTCTGGCATAAATATTTTCATATACTCTAACATCGGTTTTCTATATCAGAACATTCTTGCGTGCTGATATAATGTATCCATATTTGTTGATTTAGAATTTCTTCAATAATACATTACCAGCATATTTTCGATAGTAACTCATCTTCAAAGAATATTTCATCATACAAGTATATGATGTCTTTCAGGAGTCATTGTATCCTTCTGCTTAGCATTCAATTGTATTATTTTAGTTTTCAATATTCAGAACCTAAGTTGTTTTTCAAATTGGTCAAAAAAATGTATTTTTCATGTCTTTAATTTTAATTTTTCGAATCTTTCTTTGAATTCAATTAGTAAGGATTTATCATTATTATTCAATGCAGTAACAACTTGTAAATGAAAATCTTTAATTATGTTTTTGAATACCGCATGTACCGCAACTTTAGATCATGGATGACATAAAAATTCTGCATATTTTCAAGTGTCAGCATTATATAAATTAGAAACAACATAAAAATCCATAAGAGCATCTCTAAGTCAGGCTCACATTTTTTCTTCTTTACATATTTCAGATACCTCATTCACATCAAGTACGTAAATGCGTTGACTATTTTCTGCTACTGGATCTGCAAAAAATGTTTCTCATCAAACATACGTATCGCCGGGCTCAAGTAAATATTTGAATCATAAAGATTCGTTGGTTCATTCTAATAATACTCATTGTGGAGTTCAAGTCACACTTACGAGAACATGATCCACTTTATTTCTTAATCTCTTAAATATAAGATCGTTAATTTTAGTTGGAGGTAAGTCTTCGTCCTCATCTCTTGCCTTTCTATTGTTGTCTAAGCTGTAATTATCTCATTCATCATCAAAAATAATCGTCATATAATTTTTATCTTCAAGAGTTGATAAAAACTTTATTACAATTTCAAGTGCTTTAGCTCATTTTGGGGCAACTATAATCAGCCTTGTATCATCTGCAGCTAAAGTAGCATGAAATGTATCATTATCCTTCAAATCCTGATATAGGAATGTTTCTATAAAAAATTCAGGTCAAAATACTTTTGATTGAAATCTATCTCTTGTCTGAACGACTAACTCAGTATTGTTTGAAGTCAAAATAATAGCTATTTTATATCAATTATCAAAGGCAAGAGCTGTTGAAGCAAGCATAGCATTAGTCTTTCCACTTTGGACTTTTCAATATACTAGTCAAATCTTAAGTTCTTTTGATTTTGTATTATTAACTCTTAACCTTTCAACTTCACTTAATATAGATTCCGCGTCTGATACTATTTTAACTGGATCCAATTTATCTCTAAATGGTCAGACAATCCTATCTACAGTACCTGTAATAATTGAACCCTTGTTGAACATATAATAAAAGTTAACTAATAGAATTAAGGTGTATTTTAATACTTTGTGCTATTACTTGTCATAACTTAACTGGAACAGCATTCCCTATATATTTAACAACTTTCTGAAGGCAGTAATTAGATGTGTCTTCAACAAATTCATAATCTTGAGGAAAGGTTTGTATCATTGCTGCTTCTCTTAAAGAGATTGCTCTATCTTGTTCAGGATGTCAGTATCTGCCATTTCAAATTCAAAGACATTGGGTAGTTAATGTTGGCGATGGCTCATCCCATTTCATTCTAGCGTAAACACTGCTACTATAGGTTTTTCAACTAGCTTTCTTGTGACATTCAGGAATAAGATAATCAGGGGCTCACTTTAAATTTCATCAATTTTTTGGTATGTATTTGATTCTTTCAGTGTTAATAGTATTCATTGTTTGTGTTCTATGATATGGATCATCCGGATGTATTTCTCCTATTCATATTTTAGGCAGATGTCAAATAGCTTCTCTTAATGTTATAGGTTTCTTATGAGTTGGATCGATCAATTTTATTTTCCCTAATTTAGAGGCAAGTAAAACTAACCTTTTTCTTTTTTGAGGTATTCAGTATGTACTTGTATCAACAATTTTGTAGTCAGTTTCATATCAATTTTTGGTAAGTACATCAAGAAAATGTTTGAAGGCTGGGTACTTTTCCATATTAGCAAGGTTTGCAACATTCTCCATTGAAACAATATGTGGTTGAGTTTTTTCAATTAAAGAAGCAAACTTATCTAGTGGACTTCTTGTATTGGCTTTCTCAGAATCAAAAAAATAATCAACCTTGTTTGAATTTATTCAAGAGAAAGGCTGACAAGGTGCACATCATACTAATATCTTTATATCGCAATCATTGTTATACAAAGCCGTTAATTCTTCTCATGTAACCTTCCTAATATCTTTGTGAATAAATTTAGCTCAGTTATTGTTTTTTTCATATCAAAATCTGCATGACTCTACAAAATCAATACCTGCGACTACGTTAAAACCCTCGTCTACAAATCAACGAGTTATTCATCAAATACCACAAAACAAATCTATTACTTTTACTTTTTTACTTTTTTTCATTTATTTGTTACTTCATACTAATATTTACATATAAATTGCTGTAATTATATTAATTTTCACAAATAACTCAACCTTTTATTTCCTCTTATTAGACACAATCCTATTAAGTCCAGCATAACTCAGTAATCCTTTATAGAATTAAAAACAAAGACTTGCATTAAAATCTTTAATAGGTAACCTTGGACTTAATGATATTATTTACTATTTAAGTCTCGTATATATGCAATTTGTAGAACCAATTAGAGATATCAAGAAAGTTACTCAAATCAAGAATATTCTTAGATGAGAAAATAATATTAGAGATTTACTTCTATTTGAATTATGAATTAACTCTGCTCTCAGGATATCTGATCTACTTACGTTAAAAGTTAAAGACCTTTTTGATTCTAACTTATGTCCTAATGACTTCTTTGATATCAAAGAAAAGAAGACTTGAAAGGTTAATAGGATAACAATTACTCCTAAAGTAAAAGAAACCCTCAAATTGTATGCAGATAGTTATCCTCAGACTATTCAATGTACAGATTATTTCATTTTCTTTCAAAAAAAGACATTTCCTCTGGGTATTAAGGCTATCTGAAGGAAGATGAGTTGGTTATTCATGTCAAAGATATGTAAAGATGTCTGATTGAAGGGCAACTTTGGTAATCATACTCTACGTAAGACCTGGTGATACCAAGCTCGTATGAATGCTATTCCACTTGAAATAATACAACATAAACTAAATCATAGTTCTTTGGCTGTTACGCAGAGATATCTAGGTGTTACTGCAGATGAAATAATGGAGGCTTGTAATAAGTTGGATTTATAATTAATGATAATTTTCTCTTCTTCTTCAATGTTCGCAAATACAAATTTATGAGCTCTCGTTTTTTTTGAAGTTAGTGAAATCTTAAATATTTAAATTGTGAATTCCCTGTTTATTATAATTATATCTAGGTCACTATCATGAATTTCATCAAAATCATTATCACATGTTAAAATTCAATTTATTCAGTGCTCCTTGCATAATAAGTAATGATTTACATCATTGGCATCCAATTTTCTGTACTTATTTTTGTTTCTTATAAAATTTTGTATCAATGTTCAAGGGGAACTAAAATTCGTTAATACATTAATTCATTCTGGCAAAGAGGAAATTATATTTTCAAACTCATCACATACAAGTGATTTATATTCTATTTTATATTCAGGTTTTCTCCATTCTTTAATTTCATTAAGATTAAATCATGTCTCTATTGTTTTTTCTCTTCTAATAGAATCTCTCTGTTGCTTATTATAGTTTTTCCATATCATCTCATCAATACCTAGTATATTTATAATTTTTTTATCTATATACCACTGAAATCACGATCTCTCAAGTGCATGAAATAATTCACTAATAACAATATTTGAAATATATGTATTATCTGACTTATTATATAAAATCAGTCAAAGAGCTTCTATTGATTTTTTAACAAGATTTTGTCTTCTATCCATTGACTCTGTAAGAGCATATAAAATAAAAGAAGTGTCTAAGTAGACACTTTCAGTATTATTCAATAGAATTTTTTGGCTCATAACAAATTATGATTATGCAACTTCTCTAATGTTTTCCATTCACATAACTTTATACCCCTCTAGGATTCTTTCAAAGCTATCCTTTAGTCTGTCATTTTCAAATTTAGTTCCTTCAAAATCAACTTTATTTCCCAAAAGAGGTTTTATTAATGCTCTTGTAAAAGGTGAAATAATAGAAGTTAATCATGAAAAATCTAAACACACTTTTGAATGAGTTTTAGAAAACTTCTTAATAATGATATTTGAAATATGTTCAGCTTCATTTACGTCAATAGCTATTTCACTATTGATAAGTTCATATATTTTAATATTTTCCATATTTTTACACTGAGAAAGTAAAAGATATATAAGTTCAAACTATAGGCTTAGACATTTCGTTTACCTTAAGTATAAGAGAATTATTATCCAACTTGCTACATATTTTATTAAATTTTAACTCAACAAAAGTTTTTCATGTAATTATCTGTATGATTCAATTATTTGAATATAGGAACTTGGAAAGATTCAATAATCACCATCATCATACATTTAATCATTTAGTAGAAAAACTCGTACACGTACACAGTATAATAAAATATACATTTAGTCAATACAATTTGCAAATGTATTCATAAAACTCTTTTGTTGTGAAATTATCATAAACTTCTTCAACTATCTTATTAAAATCAGTACTAGTCATTCATAATCAAGCATCATACACTGTTATATCTATCAATTTATTACTAGGATACATTTGTCACATAATATAGATATCTGAAGTCCTTCAATGTTCAATTGAATTATACTGTAACTCAGATATAAACTCTATGATTTCACTTTTACTATAGATTAGTCTACCTTTGAATTTATCTAAATAAGTACGGAACTCAATTTGTGTTCATACTTTTGAAAATGGTAATATTACAGAATCTGGCAAATTCGATTCTTGAACCTCTCTTGTATTTATGAACTTTGAGAATCAACTTCAAGTAACGAAATTATATAGCTTCTTAGTACTTAGACTTAAATGTATATCCTTTCATAAGGTTTCGTATTTATGAAGAAAATGTCATAAATATATTAAAATTTTACTTGGTAAAAATATGCTGTCAATTTTTATATGAATTTGGTCAGAGAAAAATAATTGAAATTCATCTATATCAATGGCATTGTTAATAGTATTGATTCAATTGAAACAATCGGTTGTCTTAAAACTTCAAAGTATGTCAATATTTATAATGCCTCCTTCCATTTAAATCTTTAATCCAATAAACAATTTAAAGTTATATATAAAACACTAAAACGCAAATTAATAAATCAATTATCCAACTTTAAGTTTTTTAATTTTAAATATTAATTCTAAGTATTTTTACTACATATTCTATTCTTTTCTATCTGACTTGCAAGGATTCAATTAAACCATTCCACCGATTTATCATCACACTTATCTTCTTTCTTAATTTTAAATCTTCATGTCATTCTATAATACAGTTTTATTGCAGAGATTTTAGCTCATAAATTTTCATTTTGAAGTATTGTTCTATGTAATTCAGTATCTATGTTGAGATTATTATCTCAATATTTCAATAACTGATCAATCCTATAAGAAATACTAACATTTTCGGTCATTCTACTTCATGATGTATTTGCTGTATTATATCATACATTATATGCCTTTAAATAGCTTAAAGTCGCATTTCAAAAACACTCGCCATTCTTATCTGTGTATAGACTACAGAATTGTTCTTGCTTTGAAGTAAGTTTCTTGGCATGCTTTAGCATATATTCATTGGTAATATCATAATAAAAATATACTTTCCTGCAGAATGCTTTATGTATAGGTAAAAGTTGTAATTCTTCAGTTATTAATGCAATAGAATTATAATATCCAACATTCTTTAATTATAGGCCAAACTTTAGGATTTTTCATGTATATCCTATTAGTCAATCGAAATGTTATTTACTATATTTTATTAAATACCTTCTTTTAAATTATAATTCCGTGACCACATCCAATTATGACTATCAAGGGTTTATTTATTCGCTTATTATAAACTATATAACAAACTTGATTAATAAAGCAAAATATCTACTATTCAAACACTTTATATGGTAGCACATAATTTAATATTTGAAAATAAGTTTTTTGGTCTGAGTTATTGCTTTAAAAGAGCCATAAATCCTTGATAGTTTATTATAGTATTTGCATGGTAAGGGTGAGGTCTCGGGTTCGATTCCCGATTGTGGCTCCAGTAATAACCAAATACAGAAAAATCCCCGCTAGTTAGCGGGGATTTCTTTCTAAAAATTCATTATTTATCATTTAGTGAATGCTTCGAAACTTTGTTTAACTCCGTCTGCACAGGTACTCTTGAATTGGCTATAAAGGATCCTATCAAAGTCAATACCCATTTTCACAAGTTCTTTGACCTCTTCACTTTTCCTCATGTCTCCATCTTTTTTTATCAGTTCATCCAGCATGTCAACCATTTTAAAAACCATCTCTTTACCGCTACTGCTTGAGAGAATCACATCTTTTTGTAAACGATTTTCATCGATTTTCTTTTTCACAGCCTGTACATCTTCGCCGCTAGCAAGCATATTATATGCTTCAAGTGCGACAGTTGCAACCTCAGAGCAAACATTGTCTGAAATTTTATCAAATGGTCCCATATTCTGGTCTTCATTCGATTCTGTTGGAATAGAAGCAGCCTCATCTTCAGATTCAGCTTCCTTTTCTCTTCTAATCTGGCTTTCGAGCTTGAATACAATTTCTTCCAGATCATCTGTTCCATAAATAACTTTCACTTTCTCGATAATCTTTTCTTTGTAGATAGCTTCTTCTGTTACTTTTGAATTCTTTGTTGGTTTCTTAGCACATTGACCACTTTGAACTGACACAAAAACGAAACCTACTACTACCAAAAACGCCACGATTAACTTTTGCATTTTACCACCTCCGATTTATTTAATGAACTTCTTTCCACCTTTGAAATTCATAATAATCAAAAATACTAATTTGTAAAATTTTTTTTGTCTGTTTTAAGCCAAATTTATATTGTAAATAAATATTACAATAAATTTATAAATTTAGGTAGTATATTATAATTCTAGCTAAATAAGATTATGATATTTTACTCCCTATGAAATTTTTTATCAAGTTCGTTGCGTTTCAGTTTAGAATTTAGGAGTTATATTTCAAACATAACATTCAATTATTTATAAACATTTCTAAAATATAGTTATATTTAAAACCATCATATTATTGAAAAAAAGCAAAAAAAGATTATAATAACGCGTACATCTATATTTTATTTTTTAATTTCTTAATTATGAAAACTAAATATATTAAATTTATCTGAGTAATTATTTTACTCTTAAGTTTTTTCTCAAGTAATATATATGCCGAAGTCGCTTACCGTGGGAATTATAATGAGCCCAGAAAAGGTAGGGGAATTATGTGAGCAAAAGTAGTGAATCTAAATGATGAAATAAGATTAAACCAAATCGTAGATTCTGTACAAATTGCATCCAGAGAAAGTTTTATTTTGAGAACGCTTGAAAGAGTTAATGTTTTGGAATTAAAAGTACAAAATACTGAAACAAGGTACGAAATAAAAGCTAGAAAGCTTGCTTTTCTTTGAGAAATTAGAGATATTCTGGAGCTAAAACTTTATTATATCCAGAACCTAAATTATAATTACTCAACTTACTATAATTATTCTAATAATTATTCCAATAATAATTCTATTAACTTTACTTCAACTCAAACCTCGAATTCAACACTAAACACAACGGTAGTGTCAACTCAATCAGGAAAATGATACTATGTTGTTCTTTCTAGTTCTGCACTTGCTCCAAGCTCAGCCCAAATTAAATCTTGAGTAGATGCTTATGGGAATTATGTATCTATTAAATGAAACATAGCTTTATCGACTTGAGCTAATCAGCTATATATTTCATGATTAAATCAGAATATTAGTTATGTATTATATTTTACAACTGAAGATAATTATTGAAGGCTTAATACCAATGTTTTTAGGTTAACTTTCCAAACTTCTAATGTCTGAACTAGCTCGACTCAGAATCTTAGTTTGGTTTTGAGTTCAATAACTAGTTCTACCATTAATTGAATAATTAATACAAATGTAGCATGAAGGGGATATTATGTAATTCTACCATATTCTGCAAATGTACCTTCTTATTCTCAGATAAGAGCATGAACTGATAGTTATTGATATGCCACTCTCTACAAATGAAATCTTTATCTTAATTCTTGATCTAATCAATTCTCAGTTATTTGATTAGCCCAGAATACTTCTTATAAAATCTATCTAATAGAAGAGGATTATTCATGAAATACCTTATATAATACTTTGACTTTAGCATTTAATACAAATTCAACTTATTGAAATTCTACTAATTATAATTCTATTAATTTCATTTCAACCCAAACTACAACTTCATCTTTAACTACGACAGTAGTGTCAACTCAATCAGGAAGATGATACTATGTTATTCTTTCTTCTTCTTCACTTGCACCTAATTATAATCAAATTAAAAATTGAGTTGATGGTTACTGAAATTATGCATCCATTAATTGAAGCCTAGCTTTATCTGTATGAAACAATCAATTATATGTTTCGTGATTAAATGCTAATAATAATTATGTATTGTATTTTATATCCGAAGACTCGTATTCGGGAATTAATACAAATGTATTCAAGCTACCTTTTCTGACTTCTTATACTTGATCTAATACATCTCAGAATCTTAGTTTGGTTTTGAGTTCAATAACTAGTTCTACTATTAATTGAACAATTAATACAAATGTATCATGAAGAGGATATTATGTAATTCTGCCATATTCTGCAAATGTACCTTCTTATTCTCAGATAAGAGCATGAACTGATAGTTATTGATATACCACTCTCCACAAATGAAATCTTTATCTTAATTCTTGATCTAATCAATTCTCTTTTATAGGCCTAGTTCCGAATACTTCATACAAAATTTATTTAATAGAAGAAGATTATTCATGAAATATTCTATATAGTACAATAATTCTACCTTTTCAAACAACTAATACTTATACGCCTTCGACAATAACTCCAACCCAAAATATAAGTGTATCACTAAATACAATTACCAGCTCAACAATAAACTGAATAGTAAATACGAATGTAGCTTGAAGATGATACTATGTTATTCTTCCTAGCTCTGCACCATCACCTAATTCTGGTCAAATAAAATCTTGATTAGATAGCTATTCAAATAATACATCTTTAGCATGAAATATATATTTGTATACCTGAAATAACCAACTTAATATTTCTTGATTGAATTCTAATACAAGCTATACTCTGTATTTTACATTCGTGGATTCTAATAGAAATCTTTTACCAAATCCTGTAGTTATACCTTTTTTTACTTATTAATACATAAGTTTCTCTAAGGAAAAATCCTTTTAGGATCTCTCGGCATCAAAATCATTTCCTTTATTGTATCGAACTCGAGCATTTGCTTGAATAATCTAGCGAATCAGAATCCATATCATCCATGTGGCGGAATTCCATGCTTGAAGGCTTCAAGATAATGATGAAAACCATCAACTCACATTCATTTTTCTATGATTTTAGCTCTCAAAATATCATGTCTATGTTCACGCTGAGCTCCAGAAGTGATTTCTAATCCTTTATATATTAAATCAAATCATGTTGAAAATCCTCTTTCATCTTCTTTTTCCATTGTATAGAATGCACGAACAGAGCTTGGATATTCTGTAATGAATAAGAAATCATGTCAGAATTTTTCTTGAACGTATTCTGCAAGTTTTTTCTCTCATTCTCCACTCATATCTTCTCATTCTGGAATAATTATTCAGTATTTTTCTTTAAGAATTCCTACACATTCTTTGAATGTTATTCTTGGAAATGGCAGAGTTGGAACTTTTATATCAAGCGAATATAATTCTTTCACCTTTTCTCAATATTTTTTTGCTAATTCTTGGATAGTAAAAACAAGCATTTCTTCTTCTGATTCAAGAATTTCATAATAGGATTTAATTGGTCACATCTCAATATCAAGCATTGTGATTTCTGTAACATGACGAGAAGTAAAAGATGGATCAGCTCTGAATGCTGGAGCGATTTCGAATACTTTTTCGAATCAAGCTGCAATTGCCATTTGTTTATAAATCTGTGGAGATTGTGCGAGATAGGCTTTTTTATCGAAGTATTGCATTTCAAAAAGTTCAGCTCATCACTCTGATGAAGTTCCGATAATCTTTGGAGTATGAATTTCTATGAATCACATCGAGTAAAAGAATTCTCTGACTTTCAGATCAAAAAAGGACATCATTTCAAAAGCTAGAAGAATTTTTGGCTCTCTGAGGCTCAAGTGTCTATGATCAAGTCTTTCATGAAGACTTGGATATCACTCTCATTTCCATGATATTGGAAGCTCTTCAAAAGGTGCTGATATTATTTCTATTTCTATTGCTATAAGTTCAATTCCATGGAGTTTAACTTCTTCTTTCATTTCTAGAACTCCTGTTACTTCTATGAATGATTCAATTTTTAATTCAAGAAATGCGAATTTTTCTTTTTCAAGGAATACTTGGAGTAATTCTGTTTTTTGTCTTAGTACTAAGAAAATATATTTTTTATGTTCTCTTATTGTATCTATAAATCACGATATTGTGACTTCTCAGGTTATTTTTCCTGAGATTATTTCTTGAATTGTTGTTGTCATTTTTTTAAAGTTAATTTTTAATAATATCTTTATTGAAAATATCTATTTTCATGAGTTTGTCTAAATTCCGCAAAGCGGATTATTGAGATGCCATACTTTGTATTGCATTTTTATGAATATTTTTTTGTCTAGGCTTTTCATATTTTTTTTAAAGTAAATTATATATAAAAAATCCCTACTTTTTCTAATTAGTAGGGATTTTCAATTAAGCTCGAAAATAAACCACTAATTAGTTAGCAGGGAATTATTGTTATTATTAGATGTACAAAAAGTTTTTGTTTTCATAGGAGTTGGTTATGTTTGCAATATATAGGATTTTATTTTTTTGTCAAAATTATTATAAACCTGACTTCTATTTTTCTTACAAAAACATTTCGCCTCAATTAACTTTCAGCCACTTCCTGGATTCCTTACAGTTTTTATTATAGCTCTCTAGTTTTGACCAGAAGTTAGAAGAATGGTTTTTCTCAATGGTATGTACAAGTTCATGATAAATCACATAATCTATAATATTCTCTGGACACTTAATCAATCTCCAATTCAGTGAAATATTATTTTTGCCACTACAACTTCACCATCTTGATATTTGGCTTCTGACTGATATTTTATTAATTTTAAAATCTTCATTTTCTGCTATTTCCAGAGTTCTTGATATTAGATATTTTTTCGCGGTATTTTTATACCAAGATTCTAATAAATCTAGATTATTCAAATCAATTTCACTAGATATTATTTTATTTTCGTTATCAATTGAACTAGTTTTTGGGTTTTCGACAATTTTTATTTTATAGAATTCACCGAGATACTGGATTTCTCAGATTTTTCATTCCAATTTACTTTTAGTATTATTAATATGGAATAACTTTTCTTCAATCCAAGTTTTCTTACTTTCAAATAAATTCTTCGGATAGCTAGGAAGGCAGAATCTAGGTACACTTATAATTACCTCTCAAGTATTTTTGATACTTATTCTGGCGTTTTTGGTTTTTTTGCGGATTATTTTACAATCAGTGAAAGATATCATTTTTTAATATTATTTTGCAACTTAATTATAATTTAATTTGAGAGTATTCAAAAGTTAATTAAAAAAACCTCAAATATTATTCAAGGTTTTGTAAAAAATATTTTATTATTTAAAGAATTTGTTTATTAATTTTGTGATGAATTTTATTGGAAGTTGTTCCCATGTTTCTATTATTCATTTTACGTGCTCTATATAATCTGTAATTTTATCAACTTTCGTAAGTATTTTCGCTATTCTATATAGAGAAATAGAAAGTAGAGTTCCAACTACAGCGATTACTATAGTTGATACATAAATTAAGATATTAATTGGTTCCATAAAAATTTTAATTAAAAAATAACAAGTAAAATTATATTAAAAAGTCTTTAAAGTATTTTTTCATTTCTTCAATATTCGTTGTTTTTTTCTTCTCTTCTCATTTTTCAAAAACTATAAGTGCAGGAACTGATTCAATATTGAATTTGGTTGCAATTTCCTGCGAATCTTCAATATCTACAGTGCGAAAAGTGACTCCGTTAATCCAAACATTTTTCATTATAAGAGGTATTGTAAGTTGAAGATTTTTGGATTCTTCATTATCTTTTTTCAGAAAAAGTATAGCTAGTATTTTATCATCTTTAATTTTTTCATAATCTGCAACTATTTTGAGAGCTGGAGCAGCTTTGCTTAATACTCAGGTAGTAGTATCCATTGCTTTTGATCACATTTCTTTCGCTTTATCAAAAAAAGATTTTGATTCTCAAGTTATCTCTTCTTTTTTATCTGCAATATTTTCCTTTACTTCTTCGAATTTTTCTTTTACTTCTTCTTTTTTATTAGAAACATCTTCCTTTACTTGTTCTATTTTTTCGGTTATTTCCTCCTTTTTTTCTTGCACTTTCGCAGAAACTTCTTTTGCTTTTTCAGCATATTCTTTTCATTTCTCTAAAGCTTTTGAGCTTGCATCCAATGCTTTGACACTGTAATCAAGTGCTTTATTTTTGAGAGCGTTCCAATCCATTCAAAAAATTGTTATAATCTAAAATTAGTATTTCCTTGATTGTATCATATTTTGCTTTTAAATCAAATTTTGCCTCATTTTCATTGCTTTCCAAGGCTTCAAATATTTTTATGAAGTTTTCGAATTCAAAAGTTCTTGGATTAATTTGATAAGAATAATTCAAATCTTTTAATAACTCTTCGGTCTTATTTCCATAACTGAGAGCCAAAAAAGGAATATTATGAACAACAGATAAAATAAGCGAATGAAATCGCATACCAACTACGAATTTTAATTTTGGATAATATTCAAGAGTTTCTTCGATTGATTTTGTGATTTTTAGATTATATTTCAATGCAAAACTTCTAGTGAAAATATAATCATCAGCAAGAATATCTTCTTGATGTATTGAGTGAGAAAGAAAAACTATGTCGTATCATTTGCGTGAAAGATAAAGTATAATTTGCTTAATATTATCTTGTTCATGGTCAAGATATCATCTACGAAGCGAAATTCAAATTAATCCTAATTTTTGTCATTCCGGACGAGATCCGGAATCTATTAATGAAATTTTACTTTTATTTTTTGGTTCATAAGAAAAAACACTATCATCTAGAATATTTGATTTTATGCCAATTTTTTCAAGAGTTTCGTGAGATTTTTTGTCTCTTACACTTACTAGGGTTTTCTTTCCAGAGAAAAGGAATTTAAGACTTTTAGCTTTATTTTCTGGATAACTTATACCAACAGCTAGCCATATAATTTTTTTAAAAAATATTTTAGCAAGTAATATTCTTAGCTTCCATTGCCATATAGGAGAACCTCATTTCTGAATTTCTTTATCATAAATAAGTCATCATCCTCAGATAATTATAAGATTAGATTTTGCAATTGCAGATATATTTTCCCAGAGATATTTTAGATTTTCTATAGGTTTTTTCCTGATGTTTTTTGGGAAATATGGAATATATTTAATATTATCTTCTTTGGGTAAGAGGGAAGATTTTTCTTCATAAGTGAAAATATTAAATTCTGCACCTTGAAACTTCTCTCTCAGAATATTGTATTCCTGTAAAAGAATGAGCTCGTCCCCGAGATTATAGTGTCATGTCGCAGTTAATAGAGATATTTTCATAGAGACTTAATAATTTTATTTTTTAAATTATGTATTTAAAAGTTATTTTAATTTTCTGTCATTCTGAGGATTTATCCGAAGAATCCCTTTTAGAACCACTTTTGACTCAAATCTTCCCACGAGGGATTAAAACTTTTTATTAAGTTTTCTTTTTTAATTCTCGTTAATTATTTTAATTGTTTTTCTCTTGTAATAACTCAGTTTATATCTCCTCAATTTTCATAATATACTAGTTTATTGCAATTATATTTTTTGGTAAATCATTCTACTAGTCAACTTTTATGTTCATATATTCTTCTTTCTAAATTATTCGTAACTCAAATATACAAAGTTCAACTATTACTTGCAAGTATATAAACAAAGTAGTTATGATTTTTCTTCATTTTTAGTTTCAAATGATTTGACTTAAAGGGATTCTTCGACTTCGCCTCAGAATGACAGAAACTGATTTTGAGTTATATTTTTTAGAATGACAGTTTTCTACTTACTCAACATTCTTATTGAATAAACCATTTTTTCTTTCAGATCTTCGATTTCTGCAGGAATTCATTTCACAACTTCTTCAACTCTTTTTTTATCATATCACATTGCGATAAGTGATTCCATAATTTCTTTATTCCTAGGAGCCATAAGCTCAATTTTTGTTTCTGCTCCGAACAAATCTTCAATATTAACTTTGCTTTTCATTTCAAGAATCATTTTCATGGCAGTTTTTTTACCGATTCCAGGAATAGTTGTAAGAAGTTTATCATCATTCTCTTCAATAGCTTTCGCAAGTGTATGAACCCCAATTCCGAGAATATTTATAGCAGCTTTTCAGCCAATTCAGTCGATTTTAATAAGGTTTTTAAATACTTTTTTCTCAAGAGGATTCTCGAATCCGAAAAGTGTCTGAGAAACTTCTGTAATATGATGATAAATCAAAAATTCCCAATCTTCTCAGGCTTTAACTTTGGCAAGTGTAATAGGAGAAACCAGAATTTCAAAACCAAGTCCAGTATTTTTTACTAGAATTGAGATTCTGCCATCCTCAAGAGAGAGGATTGTTCAGGAGATATATGAGTACATGGGGGTTTTTGGGTTAGATAAAAGTTTTAAATTTAAAAAAAGGCAATAATGTTAATTAAATTTTAAATTATTATATTTATTAGTGATATTAGCAAGACCTATAAAATTATCATAGAATTTTATAAATTTTATTTCAGTTCATGGGTTTTTATATTTCAATTTTTATTGAAATGATGTCCAACTATCTAATTTAATAGAATTTCAATCAATATCAAAAAATGCTTTATAATTTTCTATAACATATCACCCAAAGGAATTTTTGGCCCTATAATTCATATTTACAGAGATATAATAAGTTCAATCTTTATCTTGAAGAATCCAATATTTTGTTCCAATATGTTCAAAACTATCAGGGTCTTTTAAATTCTTTTTAACATAATCTTTTAATTTTATATGACTTCAGTCCCATGCACTAAATTGAGATTCAATTTTCTTCTCTCTATTTTCTTTTTCAATTCTTTCTTGCTCTTGTTTTGCAATTTCTTCTTGTCTTTTCTTCTCTGCCTCAATTATCTCTTGTTCTTGCTTTTCAAGAGCATTAAACTCTTCTAAAGATACTCTTTTTATATTTTTTTTAATTTCTCTTTTTACATCTTCATTAAATCATATTATAGTAATTTGGTTATCTCATAGATTTAAAGGAAGTGAATACCTAATTTCATTCTTTCATTGCATATCTATTTCTTTTTCATTAATAGATAATTTTTTAATATTACTTAATATTAAACTTATTTCTATATTATCATCTTTTGTAAAATTTTTACTTGTACTAAAATTAGCTAATATTTTTGTTGAGTTTTCTTTTTGTAATTGTTCTTGTTTAATTTGTTCTTGTTTTTGAGTCTCTAAATTAGTTTGATATATAATATAAGAAAAAAATATTACAATTAATGTTAAAATAATTCTTAATTTATGATTTTTTATATTTTTAATTTTTTCTTTTAAATTAAATATTGTTTTTTCTTTTTTTGTTGGATGTAGCCAAATAGATAATGCAATTATAATTGGAAATTTAAATAAAATTAAAATTGATATTATCCATAATATTTTTATATTTTTAGATCTTTCTCTTTTAAAAATATCTTTTTCTATTTCTATGTCATTCATTTCTTTTAATTTTTCTAGAAAATTCTTATCATTTTTAAGTTTTTTTCTAAAATTAGCTGGATATTTTTCTAGTTTATCTTTTAAGCTATCAGCTAAAATATTTAATTTCTCTTTTTCTAATATTTTATTGTTTTCTTGAATTTGCTTTTTTATTAAATTTTTAGCCTCAAAAGAAGTTAATTTTTTTTGACAATGTTTACAAATTTTAGCTTCTTCTAAAATCTCTTCTGCACAATAAGGACATTTAATCATAATGTAAAAATTAAAAAATAAAATTTTATACTTGCAATATACTTTTTTTACATAAAAATCAAAAAATATATTTAAAACTATTCACTGTATTTATAAGACAAATCATTATATTCTCAAGTTTCATAAACACAAATTCACTCTTTTTTGTATAAAACAAATTCTCTTATTCAAACATCAAGTGACATTTTAGAACAGATTGTGCAGTATGGTTCTCAAGAATATTTAATATTTCAAATATCATCTAATCTTGAGAAATATAATCTTGAACCTATAATTTTATCAGGATTTTTCCTCAGTGCATCCATTATTGCTCTTTGTTCGGCGTGGATACAACAAGTTTTATCAGTAACTTTTTTGTGATAATCATCTTTATTACAGCTACATCTTCTTTGATTTTCTAGTTCAGAGGCTGGTGAATTGTATCAAACTCAGATTATTTCTCAGTTTTTTACAATTACACTTCCGCATTTTGAACGAGTACAAGTTGCTTGGAGTCAGACAATTCTAGCTTCCTCAAGATATTCTAAAGCTTCATCTATTTCATTTTGTTCTGATAATAGTTTCATTAATTTAAAATTAATATGTTATTTTAATTTTCTGTCATTCTGAGGATTTATCCGAAGAATCCCTTTTAGAATAACTTAAGACTCAAATCTCTTCCCACGATGGATTAAAACTTTTTATTAAAGTAGTTATTTATTGTATTTTAAAATATATTGTAGATTCCTGCTTTCGTAGGAATGACAAGCTATGTAATTTTCTATAAGTTTTAGTTTCAAATAATTTGACTTAAAGGGATTCTTCGGCTTCGCCTCAGAATGACAGAAACAGAATTTTTTCTAAAATTTTAAAATTTAATTTTATTCTCAATTACCTGCCACAACCTTAGCATGTCTTAGGACTTTTTCTCATATTAAATATCATTTTTCGAATTCTTGGATTATTATACCTTCTTCTCAAGGTAATTGAGTCATAACGTCATGGAAGTTAGGGTCTACTTCTTTTCCAAGTGAAATAAAGTTTTTTATATTAAGATTTTCTAGAGTTTTATTAAGTCAGGCATATATTGATTTTACACCTTCATAAACCGCTCAAGATTGTTCTGACTCTGGAGTAGAATTAATAATTCTTTCTAAGTTATCAATAGATGGAAGGAATTTAAGTACAATTGATGAGGTAAAATATGTTCACATTTCTTCTCTATCTCTTTCGACTCTTCTTATAAGATTCTGATAATCTGCTTGAGCACGAGCCAGAGCATCTTTTAAGTTAGTTATTTCTTCACTTATTTTTCAAAGTTCTTTAATTTCTCATTCAATAATCTCTTCAGCTTTTTCTGCTTCTGCAATATCTCATTCTAATATATTTTCCATATCAAGGATTTCATCTTGATTAATATTTTCATCATTATTTGTTTCTTGAGTTGTCATAATTTATTATATTTATAGTCTAAAATAACGAATAATCTGGGATTTTTAACTCCAGATTATTAATTTAAAATTTGTTTTTATTAACTTATTTGATTTTCTTTTTCATTTCTTCGAATGCAATATCTAGTCTTTTTCTTCCTTCATTCAGATATTCTTTTCATTTAGCAACAGCTTCATCGGCATATTCTTCTCAAAGTTCTTTAGCTTTATCAAAATACTCTTGTCTTTTGTCATATATATCTTTAATTTCTTTTTCTAGCTCATCTTTTTTGCTAACTCATTTTTCTTTTAATTCTTCTACTTTTTTATTTGCTTCAACTTTGAATTTTTCTACTTCATCAAGTGCTTTCTGTTTGTAATCTTCCAATAATTTTTTATTATCATCTGTTACAATCTTTTGTTCAAAAAACTTGAGAACATCTTTATGTATTGACACAACATTATCTATAAAAACATCAAGAAAACTGTCTGATTTTTCTAATGCTTTTTTCGTTTCTGTAGCATTTTTCTTGCTATATTTCATTGCAACTGCAATTCCTCCAAGATATCCTAGAGTAAGTAGAAAAATATTTTTTTTCTTCATAATTTTTTTATTAAAAAATACGTCCATCCATTATATGTATTTTTTTAGATTTTTCAAGTGTGTATTTTTGATTTATTTTTAAGTTTATGGTAGACTTGTTGAGTAGATTAATTTAATACAATATGATAATAGAAAAATTCAAGAGTCTTCTTCGTGAAATGATAGCAACTCAAATACCTGATATTCATTTAGTTTCTCTTAGTGCTCCGTATATTCGTAAGCATAATTGAGAAATTGAATATATGAATAAATTCTGAGAATTATCAAAAGATGATATGAAAGAGATTATTACAGAAATGCTTGGATGAGAAAAAGAATTTCAAAATTTCACTTTTTCTCTAGAACAGGATTTTTCTTATTCAATTGACGAAGCAAAATTCCGTGTGAATATTTTCCATGATGCGAAATGATATTCAACAGCAATAAGATATATTCCAATAGAAATCCCATCTCTTGAAACTCTTAACATTTCAAAAGAAGTTAGACAACTTCTACATAAATGAAAATGACTTATACTTGTAACTTGACCGACTTGATCAGGTAAATCAACAACTCTTGCTTCAATGGTTAATTATATTAATTCGAACTTCAAAAAACATATTATAACTATAGAAGACCCGATAGAATTCAATCTAAAAAATGATAAATGTCTTATTAGTCAAAGGGAAGTAGGAACTCATTCAAAATCTTTTTTGCGTGCAATTAAATCTGCTCTTCGTGAAGACCCAGATGTTATTGTGGTTTGAGAAATGCGTGATCCAGAAACAATTCAAGCAGCACTTACTCTAGCAGAAACTTGACACTTAGTACTTTCTACACTACATACCAATGATACAGTTCAGAGCGTTGACCGTATAGTTGATTCTTTTCCATCTTCTGCTCAATCTCAGATTCGTACACAATTAGCAATGAGTCTCAATTGAGTTGTAAGTCAAATACTACTACCCAAAAAAGAAACTTGAAATCGTGTTGTTTGCCGTGAAATTCTATTGAATAATGATGCAGTTCGTAATCTTATTATTCATGGAAATACTCATCAGTTATATTCAATTATTGAACTTTCAGGTCAAGAATGAATGATATTAATGGATAAATATCTTCAAATGCTTTTACAGAAATGATTAATTACAAAAGAAGTATTCAATTCGCATATAAGAGATAGAGATTTAGCTACAAATTAAAACTATGAAAACAGAAAAAATATTAGATCAACATCCCGAAAATAATAATAAAAAAGAAGTATCAAAAGTATCTGCAAAAGATGCAATTGGTAATCTTAGAGATATTATGAAAGTTGAGAAAACTAATCCAATTATAGCTTATTTGGACAAGTTCGATACATATTTCAAAAAGAAAAAAAGAGTTCTAGAAGTATGACAAATCCTTTTTTCACCTTGAAAAGATGATAATATGTATATAATTATAACCTGAGGAGTTGATATACTTAGATATACTTCTGATTGACAAAAAAAAGAAATCGGTAAAGCTCGCGCCTGAAGTTTCATTTGAGAATGAATCATTTTTGATAGAAACCAAAAAGACGTCGAGGCAATTGCGAATTCTCCGTCAGAAATATTCGCACTTACAAAAGAAGATCTCAAAAAATTAGAGCAAGAATCTCCAGCCGAAGCACTTGAATTATATAAATATATTATAGAAGTTACCAATAAAAGATTACTTGATTCTGGTAAAGAGCTAGCGGATATTTATGAAGCTACGAATAAACTTATAGAAATGGCCAAAAACTGAGAAAAATGATTTTCTGATATTATGGCTTATACAAAAGGATTACTCGGAGTTGATTATATTATTTTTGTAGAAAATCATCCAGCAATTGATTGATTTTTTTATTACAAATATTCCACTGATCTTAAAAGTCTTGGTAATCTCAATAAAAAATCTTGATCAGAAATAAATACAAATTTAGGTTGAGTTTATGATAGTAAAAATCCAATATTCGGAACTAACATAAAAGATTCCGTTTATATTATTCCTTTGAAAAATAACGATAAATTAAAATGATATTTCGTTGCAGGTAAGAAAAAATGAGTCATCACTGATAATGAAATGAGAATATCATCAAATATATGACCACTTATAGGTTCAATTATTGAAAGTAATCAGAATCAGGCAGATACAAAAGCAAAATCAATGAGTAAAAATTATTTTGATAATGGACTAAGTTCCATATAATAAAAACTAGTTTTTTGTTATTAGTTTTTAGAAATATTTTAAAAGATTGTCATTCCTGCGAAGGCAGGAATCTACAATTTATAAAATTATAAAGTATACATAATAAAATATAGGGAAGATTCCTTTCTTCAAAGGAATGACAGAAAACCTAAAATATGAGTAAAAGTACTCTTTCACTTGGTAATCCAATGTGCTAGATGGCTATTTACCAGAATTAATCAATAATGCAATGAATAAAATAATTCTCGAGATTTCTGTCGATAGAAATAACGATAAATGAGTTTATATAGCCGAACAGGTTCTGAACATTTTTCATAATACACTTGAAGTTGAGAAAAAATTCTTCAAAAAAAGGGTGGTAGCTTCACCAGAATTCAGTTTTGAGATTGTTAATAATAAATGATCACTAAGTTTTTATTTTATTATTGAAGAGCATTTAAGAGATGTTTTTGAGAACCAGATTTATGCGCATTATCCCAATGTAGAAATCAGAGAAGTAAGGGATTTTCTATCTAATACAGGTAAAATCCATTACTGAAATCTAAAATTTTTAAAAGATTATATTTATCCTATTAAGACTTATGCGGATTTTAAAGAGGATATTGATCCATTCTCTTCAATAACTTCTGCTCTTAATAAAGCAAATACTAAGAATACTTCATTTATTCAGGTAAATTTTTCACCAATTCCTGACTTTAATTGGAAAAATGAAAATGTAATTTCAATTCTAACTTCCAAATACCCAAAATTCTTCAAAAAATTCCTTATTTGAAAGGAATATAAATATCTAAAATATAGCTTATTCCCAATAACTTTACTTTTTAAGTTTCTTTCTCTAATAGCTAGTCCTTCTAATAAAAGCGATGCTGCCAAAAAAGAACTAGACCCTATAATAGTGAAAAAACTTACTGGATTTTGATTTAGTTGTTCTGTTAATATAGCTGTAGAAAGCGATAATGAAACAGTGGCAAAAGTATGAATAAAAGAAATGGTAACTGCACTTAATTTTTTCTCTATTGCATGACAGAATTCTCTTATACTAGATAAAATTCAAATTGACGATTGATTTTTAAGTAAAAGAAAAAATGAAAAAAAGTTAATCCTGAACGGATGAGAATTGGCTTGAATAGTTCATCTGCCAACTCTTTATGTACAAACTCCCTGAATTAATTGGATTACTACCAAAGTACTTGAACCGCCTCAGAATATTCCAATTATAGATAATAATATAAACGTTTCTCCAATATGAAAAACTAACTTCAGATGAGTAAGTAAAAAATTCGGAATTCTTCCTGTGGATAGAACAAGGCATGTTTATATAATCTGAAAAACATGAATGGGGAAGTCAGTACTTCTAGAAAATATGATTTATGAAGATATTTGTAAATGAAGATGAGTAGCTTTAATTGATCCACATTGAGATCTGGCTGATACTCTTGTTTCCAATATTCCCAAAAATAGAACTAATGATGTTATACTTTTTGATCCTTCAGATTATAAATATCCGATTGCTTTTAATATGTTCGAAAATGTTTCAAAGGAACATAGACCTTTAGTTATGTCATGACTTGTAGGTATTTTCAAAAGAATGTGGGCAGATAGTTGGGGGCCAAGACTTGAATATATCCTTAGGAATTGTATATTGACTTTATTAGAAATTCCTGATGCGACTCTTATGTCAATTCCGCTAATTCTTACGAATAAATCGTATAGATTGAAAGTTGTTTCAAAAATCGAAGATGTTACTATGAAAAGATTCTGGGAACAAGAATTCGAAGTTATGGAACCGAAGCAAATGACAGAAGCAATTAGCCCAATCCTTAATAAAGTATGACAATTCCTTTCTAATCCACTACTTAGGAATATTCTCGCTCAACCCAAAAATGCCTTTTCTCTAAGATGGATTATGGACAATAACAAAATCCTAATTATTAATCTCTCAAAAGGTAAAATATGAGATGATTCTATGGCCTTACTTGGTTCTATGATGGTTACCAAATTCCAGATTGATGCGATGAGTCGTGCTGATATTGCAGAAGATAAAAGAAAAGATTTCTATTTCTATGTTGATGAGTTCCAGAATTTTGCGACTGATAGTTTTGCTGTAATTCTAGCTGAAGCCCGCAAATATAAACTTAACTTAATAGTTGCGAATCAATATATTAGCCAAATGAGTGAAACAGTTAGAAACGCGGTATTCGGTAATGTCGGTACAATTCTGAGTTTCCAAGTCTGACCTGATGATGCTCCAAAATTGGCTCAAGCAATATGAGATGATTGAACAGTTAGCGCTTCTGATTTGCTTAATCTTCGTAAATATGATATTTACTCTAAACTCCTAATAGAAGGTATGCCATCTCGCGTATTCTCTGCAACCACACTTCCACCAGTAAAGACTGATTTTGATGAACAAAGAAAAAACGTAGTTGCAAAAGTAAGTCGTGAAAAATACTGAAAACCAATTGATTTCGTAGAGAAAAAAATTATGGACTTTAACGTCAAAATTGTGGCTGATGAAAAGAAATTCAAAAAAGAAGAAGCAGAATATAAAGAAAAAATGAAAGAAGAAAAGGCAAAGAAAAAGAATGAGGAGTTTATAAAAAAGAAAGAAGAGGAAGGGAAGATTAAATAATATAATAATGGATTAAAAATTTTTTATATCAAAAAATAAACTTATTTTTTTGACAAATACAACTTTTTTTATAAAATACGCACACTAATTTCTGCGGGGGTAGCATAAAAGAGTGAGTGTACTGAGGCTTCAACCCTCGGGTGTGCCGGTTCAAACCTGGTCCCCCGCTCCATATTAGTTTCTGGTATTTGATTTTTTTAAAGTCAGATACAAGAATAAAATCATCAACTTATAATACAAAAGAGGCTTAATTATCTTGAATATCGCACTGCCATGGTGAAGATTACAAGTTAAAACCTTGTTTTTGTTCCAATAAAGTAAATTTCAAATTAAAGATGTATGTGAATAAATACTACAAAAGTTATATCCAGTAATGAGACTTGATTTGAAACAGAAGTTACATTAGCAAATTGAGTTGTTATAAGAAGAACTGTAAAAAATATAAGGGCACTATTTAATTCAATCACAAAAAAATCATAATTAATTAATTTATGGCAAACAAACACGGACTTAAATGAAGTATAGTTAAAAAACAAGCTGCATCGAGAAAACTTGCAAAAAACAAGAAATCTGCAATGCAGGTTTATATATGAAATGAAAATCCACAAGCAAGAAAAAATACAAGTTATAAACAAAGAAAACATTATTACGAAAATAAGCAAGCTTTCCCTAAGAAAAAACTTTTAAATAAAGACGTTAATCACTTAATAGAAATTGGACTTCTAGATGAAAGAGGTTTTTTTGTAAAAGGGAAGAAGAAAAACTATATAACAAAATCTATGACTGATGCAAAAGGTATTGATTTTTACGGAATGCCAAGAGCAAGATAAAAATTAAAACCCCCTGTTTTAATTTATCCGCAGCCATATTTCAACGGATAGAATGCGGCCCTGCGAAGGCTGCGATATAGGTTCGATTCCTATTGGCTGCACCAAAAAAAGAAAACAAAAAAAGTACTCAACTTGAAAAAGTTGGGTACTTTTTACTTTAAATATTATACTTACAAAAAATTAAATTTCATTTATAACATCATAACTTAAATTCAAATTTCAAACAAATGCAAAGGCATCAATCTTTTTATCTAATCATTCTTTCAGTTTTTTTGCTGTTTCATTTATAGTTGATCATGAACCCACAAAATCATCTATGAGTAATATTTTTTTATAATTATCCAAATTATCATCATCTACAAATATTGTATTTCTAGCATTCTGAATTCTTTGCTCTCTTGTTTTAAGGGATTTTTGAGGAATAGCTATTGAGTTTGGATAATATTTAATAATATTAACAAATGGGGTATTTAATATTTTTAATCTATTTTTTAGTATTCATAAAAATTGATTTTTCCTGTCTATACTCCATGGAATTATAGCAATTGCATCATATCATCACCTACTAATCAAGCATTCAAGTTTATAAATTATTTCATTAATACACTCGCTTATCAGTATTTTATTTTGTGATTGTTTTCAATAAAATGACATTTCAGCAAGTTTACCTCTTCCGAATTCCATCCAGTTATATTGATCAGCATAATATATGTTATCAATATATATTTTCTCGAAATCCTTTCAAAAAGCTTTAATTGCATCTATAACCCCACAATCATCTTGTATCTTTTGGATATGTAAATGTATGTTTGCTAAAGAACTGAATTTTAATGTTGGATCCATATTTTTCTCTCTACACCAAGAGATAAATCATTCATATCATTTTAGAATTCTTCAATCTGGACTGAATTTCAAGAATATTTCATCAAGTAATTTCTTATCAGAATAATTGAAATTTACAGTCAATATTTCTTGATTATTATTTACTATGTTTACAGATTCTAATGCCTTACTATTTAAAACATATTTAACCATTGGTCCCACTCAAGTCTTTATTATCTTCCCCTGTTTAACTAATTCTTTTACATATTTATGGATTATAACATTACTTTTATTTAGTTTTGTTGCTATTTCTGTTACTCATAACAAATCATTATTACTAAAAATATCTAATACTGCTTTTAATGAACTAAATTTGTAAGCCATAATTTTATTATTAATTAATTACTATAAACAGTTTATAGTGAAGTGTTTATAGTATAATATTATTTTTAAATAAATCAATATTATAATTTATTTAATAATACCAAAAACTGGCCATAATAATAATCTTGAGATTACCAAAAAAACAAAAAAAGTACTCAACTTGAAAAAGTTGGGTACTTTTATTTTTATCTGACTTATTCTATTAGGTCTAGTTTTGAAAAAATTAATTACTAATTTTTTTAAAAACAAATATTGCCTGTGGTTCATTCCAATAAACTTCATTTTCAGAAAGTCTTCATCTTAATTTTACTAATTCTAATCAATATTTTTTTCACAATTGAATTATTTCATAATAAGAATATAAGATAAGGTCAAATGACCATTTATCAAGTAATTTCTCATTTTTAATATCCCAGAATTCATTTCAAATATTTATGCTTGATTTAATTCAGTTTACCTTTATATCCAAAATTCTTCTATATTCTCAGTCTATATCATAATAATCATGTTTAAAAAGATTTTTATTTTGAATATGAAAAACATAATTCTCATATTCAAATAAAAATAGTCATCATTTTTTAAGTATACTGGAAATTCATCTAAATACATTTTCGTCATCTTCTCTAATTGTATGTCATAAAGAACTGTACATTGAATAAACTTTATCGAAAGAATTTATTTTAAAGTAATTTTTTAAATTGGTAAAATCTCATAATACGTAGTCTTCATTTCAATTAGAATTTTCTTTCGCTTCATTAATAAAATCCTCAGAATAATCTATTCAAGAAACAGTATATCAGCCATCAATTAAACAATTTGATACTCTTCAATATCAGCATCAAATATCAATTATATTATCATTTTTTATAAGTTTTAATTCTTGTTCTAAAATTTTTACATCTAAATCCGTAGAATTATCTTTAAATTTATAAGCAATTTTATAATATTTATTAAAATTAGGATTTAACATAAATAACTTAGTTAATTAATTTTAGAATTTCTTCTAAAACGCTCTAGCAATTATAACTTTTATAGTATCTTTTCTTTTTAATTCAAAATCATCAATCGTTTTGAATTGTCATTCATTTGGAATACATCTCGTTGTTGCTTTGAATTTGTCTTTGATTTCTGCTTCTAGCTTAGAATCTTTGATATTATCACTCGCGTCCCATTCGTATATTGCGAACTTAGAATCTTCTATAGCTTTTCAGATTTCTTCTATTGAGTAACAAGGTACGATATTATTCTCTAGTCTAGCTTTACTTGCTGCGAATAATTGCGCTTGTCATTTAGAGAAAAAGTCTTCTACAGTTGCAGATACTTCTGACACTTTTACTTGTATTTTTTCTCAAGTTATTCTTGAAATAACGGTACATAAATTTTCTTCCATTTCTTTTTGTCCAACTACAATTGCAACTGGATAACCTGATAATTCAAAATCTGTGATTTTTTCTCAGAATCTTGCATCGCGATAATCAACCATAATTTTACTTCAATTAGCTCATACAAAAGCTTTGAAATATTCTCATTTAACTGGAATTCAGTTAGTATTGAATTCTCAAATTAGATTTTTAGAAATATCTTTGATATAATTGTCAACGGCTTCAAAGTTATCTTTTCAGAATATTGGAAGAATAACTGCACTATATTCTGACATTTTTGGTGGTATAATAAGTCATTTTTGGTCTGAATGACTAGAAATTAATCATCAAATAGAACGAGTTGATAATCCCCATGAAGTATAAGAAGGGAATTCTTTTACTCATTCTCTTCATTGAAATGAAACATCGAATTGTTTCATAAATCATTGTCATAGAAGATGTGAAGTACAGATTTGCAATGCCCGTCAATTAGACATCATTGGTTCATAGGTATAAGTTTTCTCAGCTCCTGCGAATTTTTCGCTTTCAGATTTTTGTCACGCTATTCAGTCAATTGCCATGAATTCCTTAAGATTTTTCGCATATACATTATGAAGTATATCAAGTGAAAAATTATTTGCTTCAACTTTTGTTTCATGAAGAGTATGTCATTCTTGCCAGTGGAACTCTGCAGTTCTAAGAAAAGGTCTTGTTCTTTTTTCCCATCTAAAAATATTACACCATTGATTTGTAAGAATAGGTAAATCTCTATAACTCTGAAGTTCTCATCTAAAATATTCACAAAACATAGTTTCAGAAGTTGGGCGAATTGCTAGTTTATCATCAAGTTCATTTCATCATCCAATAGTTACCACAGCAAGTTCTGGAGCAAAACCTTCAACATGTTCTTTTTCTTTTTCAAAAAAAGACATTGGTATTAAAAGTGGTAAATAAAGATTTTGAACTCATAAAAACATTAAATCTCTATTCATTTCAAGTTTCATTTTTTCCCAAAGAGTAACTGCTTTTGGTTTAAAAACTATACAACCTGGAGTTGGAGAATATTCAAAAAGATCTCAAGCCTTGGCAACATCTAGATACCACTGAGAATAATCTTCTTGTTTTGATGATATTTTAATTTTGGTTTTATTCTGTTCCATAGTTTTTGGATTATGTGTTAAATAAAGTTAAATATATAGAATTCTTACCAAAATTCAATACAATTTAAAATAATTTATAGATAATGTTTAATTTTTTAGTGACAAAAAGTGAATTTTTGATAAACTAGAATATATTTTTTAATAATTACTAGAAGTGGAAATAAAAGAAGTTAAATTCATAAAAAGTGTTCTGGAATTCGAAAAAGAATATTCACCACTAAAATTCGACATAGATAAAAAAACAATTTTCTTCCTATGAAGATCAAACGTCGGTAAATCTTCAATGATTAATTCAATTCTATGATCAAAAAATCTTGCTTTTGCTTGAGATAAACCTGGTAAGACAAGACTTATTAATATTTTCGAAGTTAATAAAAAATTCGAATGTCTAGATTTCCCAGGTTATTGATTCGCCGTATGAAGTAAATGAAATAAAACTGCACTTAGGGATATGATTCTCGGTTATCTAGAAAACAATGCTCATAGGAACTCAAAAGCTGTAATGATTCTTGATGCTTTCGTATGACCAACTTCACTAGATGAGGAGATTTATGATTATCTTACAGAAAAATGAAAAAAAATTCTTATTATTCTCAACAAAACCGATAAAACAAATCAAAAACAGCTTTCAGAAGCAAAAAAGAAAGTAGAAGAAGCTTTTCCAGAAGCCAAGTATATTCTTTATAGTTGCAAGACTTGAGCTAATAAACAAAAAGCAATTGAAGAGATTTTTTCATAAATCATAATTTTTGTTTTTTTCTGTTTTTCTGATATACTGAATCTATAATTTTAAGCATTAGGGAGGAATGGATATTTTAATACTTATTATATGAATAGTAATACTTGCAATTGCAGGTATTATTTTGGTTATTGTAGTGCGTAAAAAGTCTGATTATAAAAGGTCTTTGAATATGGCTTTTCTGAGAATTATTATTCCCAAAAAAGACAGTGATTTGGATGAAAAAAAAGAAACCATTCATGATTTCAAATGACAGATTTCTCTTATGGAACAACTTCTTGCTTCTCTTAAATCATTGCAATCAACTGGTTGGAAGACAAGATTTCTATGAAGTGATTATATTTCATTTGAATATCTTGCTGCAGAAAAAGAGATTTTTTTCTATGCTGTAGTTCCCAAAAAATACAAAAACCTTGTAGAGAAACAAATAACAAGTTATTATGTGGATGCCATAGTGGACGAAGTGCAAGAATATAATGTTTTCAAAAACAAAAAAGTAATTAAAGCTTCCGAACTCAAACTAAAAAAAGAATATTATCTTCCAATCAAAACATATCAAAAATTAGAATCAGATCCAATTAATAATATCACAAATGCGTTTTCTAAGCTTGGTCAAAATGAGACATCTGTTGTCCAGATTCTTCTTAAGCCAATTGAAGATAAATGGCAAGAAAAAGTAGAAAAAGTCCAAAAACATATTAAAAAAGCTTTTTCCGGTTTTTCTCTTAATCCTCTAAGATGGTTAACTTGAATTATTGATATTTTTTCTTTAAGTGAAAAGAAAAAAGATTCTTGAAACGATAAAAAAGATGACGAACAAGAAAAGGATCAATTAATGAAAGAAAAGTGAAAAAAAACTGGTTATGAAGTAATAATTAGAGTTATTGCAACTTGAGACGATGCCTTTGTAGTGGACGCGCAACTTAAGAATATTGTAACTTCCTTTTCTCAATTCAGCTCTCCTTGATATAATTCAATAGTAAAAAATAAGAAAAAACCAGAAGCTACAGTAATTCATGATTTTATTTTCAGACACTTCAATTTTGTATTATTCCAAAACAAAAAAAATATTCTGAACGTTGAAGAAATTGCTTCGCTGTTTCACTTCCCGCATAACAAATACAATAAAACTCCAGAAATAAAATGGCAAACATACAAGGTTGTAAAAGCTCCTACAGACTTGCCAAAAGAATGATTGACTCTAGGTTATAATAACTTCAGATGAGAAAAGCAAGAAATAAAACTTTCTACAGAAGATAGATTTCGTCATTTCTATATTATATGACAAACAGGTACAGGTAAATCAAGTTTTATCCAAGTTATGGCACGTCAAGATTTGAGACTAAGGAATTGAATTGGTGTTATGGATCCACATTGAGATTTAGCTGAGGATTTGTTACCATATATTCCAAGAGATAGGGCTGATGATATTGTTTATTTCAATCCAGCTGATATGTCTCGCCCAATGTGAGTTAATCTTCTTGAGGCTGATACAGACGATGAAAAGCAAACAGTTGCTCAAGATTCTATGAATATAATGCTAAAACTATTTGGTAATGAAGTATTCGGTCCACGTATTCAAGATTATTTCCGTAACTGAGTTTTGACTCTTATGGATTATCCAGGAGGTTGAGCTTTGACAGACTTAATCAGACTTTTTACTGATGAAGATTTTCAGAAAGAAAGAGTTAATACAATCAAAAATCCAATAGTTAAATGATGGTGGAATTACACTTACGCCAAAATGTGAGATAGAGAGAAATGAGAAATGATTCCTTTCTGGGCTGCCAAATTCGGGTGATTCGTTACGAATACTTTAATGAGAAATATTATCTGACAAGTTAAATCTTCTTTTGATGTCTTTGACATAATGCAAACAGGTAAGATTTTCCTTATTAATCTTAGTAAATGAGTTCTATGAGATGTAAACGCTAATCTTCTTGGTCTTATTATAGTATCTAAAATTCAGATTGCAGCAATGAGAAGACAACTTATTGAAGACAAATCCCAGAGAAAAGATTTCTTTTTATATATAGATGAATTCCAGAATTTCATAACTGATTCAATGGAATCAATATTATCAGAAGCCCGTAAATATCGCCTCTGAATGATTATGGCACATCAATATACTGGTCAGCTAACTAAATCAGATGCTCTTACAAAATCTTCAACTAATCTAAAAGATGCTATTTTTGGTAATGTCTGAACAATGATGAGTTTCCGTATATGACCAGAAGATGCAGAAATTGTCGGTAAGCAATTTGCTCCACATTTTTCTCCTCAAGACCTTATTAATATTGATAATATGAAATGAGTTCTCAAATTAAGTAATAAATGAAAAGTTGGTAATCCTTTTTCTCTTGATATTATTAATCCATATATTGTAAGTCCAGATACTGAGAGATTTTTCGGTAAACCAGATCCTAATCTTGCTAAAGCTTACAAAGAACTTTCTCGTCTCAAATATTGAAGAGATAGGGAATTCGTAGAAAAAGAAATCCTATTTAGAATTTGAGGAAATTAATTATGAAAAAAAACAAAAACTTCAGTTTATTTTTAGTATTTATATTGGTTATAAATAATTTTTTGTATTCTGTGACTTTTTGAGAAACTAGTACTAGTAACTCAAAATCATGTGATAATTATAAAGATATAGCTGATGATGATTACAATACTTATTGTAAGTATATTGAATCTTGTGAAATATATAATCCTACTAAGTTATGATTATGAATAATCAAAATTCAAACTATACCTTTTACTCCGGTAATGAGACAGTGAAGCGCAGCATGAGTTTCAGTAGATGCTTATTGAGAATTATATAAGGCTTATTTAACATCTATAAAGCAGAATAATACTCCATATCTATGAGTAAAACCACTAGAACAAGCAAAAGTTGTTTATACCGAAACTCAGAATGCAATATATAATTGTGCAATTTTGAGGACAAAATTAAAAATATGAAAAAGTATTCTAGAACTTATAAAGAATAATGATACAAGTAATATTACCCAAAAAATAAATTCTCAAAATGCCACAATAGAAAAAGAATTATCAGATAATAACTGTAATCCTCAGTGAAAAATTGATACTTCTTTAAAAAAAGTATTATTAGAAAATTTTACATATCATTATTGTAATTATAGATTCTATCTTAATTATTTGTCAACTTTCCCAACTTATAATATCAGTGAATCACAAATCTCTAATAAAGTACAAAAACCAGGTCAAGACAGATACAATACTGCAAATGCATTAACGAATCTCAGAAAACAATCTAATCTTGTAATTAAAGAAATAGAACATTCCAAACAAATTTATAATATTTCATTTTCAGCTTTCTCTGAACTAGAGAATACTTACGGACTTCATATATTGCTTCTTTTGATTTATGATGATTATGTGCAGATTAAGAAGAATTTTTCTAAAATCCTCAATCCAATTTCACAACTTATGTATAAAATCCCACAAGCACAAGCACAATAAAAAAAGCCTTCCAGAAATTTCTGGAAGGGTTTTTACTTTGTATAGTGAATTTACATCATGCTTTTCATATCATCTTTTAATCTCGCTTCCAGGGTTATTTTGGTTCTTTTTTCTGGATGAGTGAATACAACTTTATATGCATGAAGAAGTTGTCTTTGAATTCAGTAATTAATTTTTGCAAAAGAATTTTCGCTTGAGTTTCAGTATGTTTTATCTCATAGAACTGGACATCATATACTTGCAAGATGAACTCTAATTTGATGCATTCTTCAAGTTTCCAATTTACATTCTATTAAGCTATATTTTCACTTGATATTTTTTTGTATGACTTTGTAATGAGTAATTGCCTTTTGTCAGTCTTCCTCATTTACCTGTATTTTATTTTCAGCTTTTGCATTTTCAATTCTAAGAAGTTTTTTATCTATTATTCAAGAATCTTTTTCTGGTTCTCATAATACAATTGCTAGATAATATTTTTCAATTTTGTTGGATTGTAAATCTTTTAAAAGGAAATCCAAAGACATTTTAGTTTTTGCAATCAATATTATTCCAGAAGTATCTTTATCTATTCTATGAACCAAAGATGGCTTGAAGGTAAGTGAATTTAGTTTACCTCATAAATAATCATGTACTTGTTGAATTAGAGAAATATCTTTAGTTTTAAAATCTCAAGGATGAACTATAATTCAAGGACTTTTATTAATTACAAGAATTGAAGAATCTTCATAAACAATATCATCTGTTGATAATTGAGAAGAGCTCTCTCTTCTTACTAGTTCTTTATTTTCAGTTAAAACGTCGAATTCGGAGTCACTCAGGAATATCTTAATCTCGTCGCCAATTTGGATTTTATATTCGTTATCTTCTCTTTTACCATTAACTTTTATTTTATTTTTTCTATTTATCTTATAAACAAGAGATAAACTAGAATTTGGTAATAATTTTTTCAAGAATTTATCAAGACGCTGATTGGCATCATTCTCAGTAATTTTTAGTAATTTCATTTATTTTATTTTAATAATTAGTCTTATTTTATAATTTTAGAGTATTTTATCAACACATTAATTAATTAAATTTTGATTTTTACCTATTTTTCTACTATAATTAGCTTGTTTTATTTTTTTAAACAAAATATATGAATACATTTATAATTGTAATTGTTGTATTTGCTTTGATAATTGCTTTCAAAGCTATTAAAATTATTCCACAAGGTTATGCTTGATTAATAAGTAATCTTGGATCTTATTCATCAACTGTTTGATCAGGGCCTACTTTTTTAATGCCTTTTTTTCAATCAATAATCATTGTTGATGTAAAAGAACAAGTAATTAATGTACCAGAACAACAAGTAATTACAAAAGATAATGTTGGAGTTACAGTTGATGGAGTTGTATACGTCCAGATTCAAGATGCATACAAAGCTCAATTCGAAGTTCAGAATGTATTTATGGCAGTAATAAATCTTGCCCAAACTACACTTAGATCTGTACTTGGTACTATGACACTTGACGAAACTTTCTCTAATCGTGAAACAATTAATGCTCAACTACTTATGACTCTTGACCGCGAAACTATCAAATGGTGAGTTAAAGTAATGAGAGTAGAAATCAAAAAATTAGAACCACCAAGAAGTGTACAAGATCAAATGAATATGATAAAAAATGCACAAAGTGATAAAACAGCCAGAATTACAGAATCAGAAGGTTACAAAATTGCTTTAATTACAAAATCAGAAGCTGACAAAGCTCAAAAAATCCTAGAAGCAGAAGGTCAAAAACAATCAAAAATCCTAGAAGCAGAAGGTATTGCACAAGCAAAAATTGCAATTGCAGAAGCTGATGCAAAGAGAATTGAACTTGAATCTATGGCTGCACAAAAATTCTTTACTTGAGCTGCTGTTACTAAAGAACAATTAAAGGTTATAGAAAATGCTCTTGGAGGTTGAAATACGAAGTATATTCTTGATAATGATATCCTAACAAGTATTGGTAAAAGTTTTGGGATTAAATAAAACTTGATTATTTGTCATTTCGACTTTAATGGAGAAATCTATTTAAAGTAAAATACCTCAAAAAACTTCTTCTGTCATTCTGAATGAAGTGTAACGGAATGAAGAATCCCTTTAAATCAGTATTTTTGAGACAAAACTTAAAGAAAAATCAAATCTTGTCATTAAATACTTTTAAACATTAGTTAATACTTAAATATATTAAATAAATATTCAAAATCGTCATAAGTGATATAAAAAGAGATTTCTCGTTATCACTCGAAATGACAGATATAATTTTATTGAAAACAAAACAACTAAAAATTAATTTTTTAACCTAAAATTCTTATGGAATCACTTTATATATGGCTTGCTGCTGGTGTTGTTTTTCTTATTATAGAAATGATGACAGTAACACTATATTGATTATCAATGAGTATTGCAGCTTTTGTAGTAGCACTTTATGTTTATCTTACTAAAGCAGAATCTGCAGATATTACACAAATAATTATTTTTGTTGTTATAAGTACTGTTTGTATATTCATTTTTCCTAAGTTTT
The DNA here is from genome assembly GCA_028689205.1 of Candidatus Altimarinota bacterium. Classification (GTDB taxonomy): domain Bacteria; phylum Patescibacteriota; class Gracilibacteria; order BD1-5; family UBA2023; genus STC-113. Next base: position 21,344 of record JAQTWP010000007.1, on the reverse strand, counting down.
TCAAATTATCAAAATGAACGGCTAAAATCTGAATTGATGCATATGTGGGTAGGACTTTCAAATTAAAAAAAGTTGGAAATGATTGGAAAGTTGAAATAGAATGAGTAGCTTATTTAATTGATGATAATAGTGTTACTCCAGATTTTGAAGAATGAAAAAAAATAAAAGTTGTTTCATATGAATGAACAAGTCTTAATGTAATTTTAGTATAAAATGATTAATAATTTATTCCAAAAATATAATATAAAGCTAAAAACTTCTCAAGCTATCTGTTTTGAGAAGTTTTTAGCTTTATTTTTGGAGAAAAATTCTAAGTTAAATCTATCTGCAATTAGAGATGAACAATGAATTATTGAGAAGCATTTCATTGATTCTATTATATTGGACAATTTCATTGAATTAAAATGAAAAATATTAGACATCTGAACTTGATGATGATTCCCAGGTATTCCGCTTGCAATAACTAATCCAGATTGCAGATTCACCTTACTTGATTCCACGCGTAAAAAAATAGATGCAGTAAATGGGTTCTGTAAGGAATTAGAATTAACAAACTGTTCATGAATTTGGGGAAGAGCAGATGAATTATCTAAATTACTAGAATATAAGTGACAATTCGATTTTATAGTTTCCAGAGCTACAGCTTATTTGCCACAGATTATTGAATGGAGTCTACCTTTTCTTAAGAAATGATGAACTATGATTTTTTATAAATTATATGATGAAAAAGAAATAGAGGATTGAATTAGATTTATTAAGAAATATAATCTAAAATTATCAAGCGATTTTTCATATGAAATATGATGACAAAATAGGGTTTTATATATACTTAAGTAGTTTATTTTTAATTTATTTATTATGAGAATATCTAAACAAATTATTATTCCAATAATAGTTATCTGTATTGTTGTTTGAGGATTTTTTTATTTTAAAAATAATAACAATAATATTTGAACTAATAAAATTAAAAACAATACCGTAAAAGAAAATAAAATAGTTTTTGAAGAAAAAGAGATAAAAAATATTAATCCTCTTAAAGAGATAAATTTTGAAACAAAAGAAATTAATCCTGATGATTATATAACCCTTTGAGATTTTTTAAAAAGAGTTAAAACTTGAACCTGAATGAATATAGATCTAGTCAAAGAAGATTTTGTTATTCAAAATAATACTTGAAGTTGAACTTTTAGGGTTTTTAGATTCAGACAAGATTTTATAAATAATGATCCAGTTTTAAGTTCTAGACAAGCTAAAAATGAAGCAGTTTTAGATATTTTTGATGCCTATAAAAATAAATCAATATATAGAACTTGAGATAGTAATATTCCTTGATCAAAAATTAGTTTTTGAGAAGAATTAATGCATCCTTCAACAAATATGATAAATGCCATTTTTACAAAACAGTTAAATATGTATGATCTTATGAAGGATTTTGAATCTAGAAAAAAATTATCAATATATGATGCAGAACTTCTTTCTTATTTATATGATCTTAATTGAGATTACGCTAAAGCTAATAAATCAAGAGAAGATAATTGTAAAACATTTCCACAAACTTGCATTAAAAAATTAAATGTTGTATTCAAATGAAAAATACTTGATGAAAAAAATAATCCTGTTTCTTGAGCAAAAGTTAAACTTCTAAATAAAGAATGAATAGAATCCATAACAAATAAATCTTGAGAATACGAAATTAAATTCGAAAGTTATCCATTTTCTCATATTAGATTAAAATCATCAAAACTAGGTTATTCAGATGGATTTATTTCTTCAAGTATAAATATGTATTATGTTGCTAATTCATATAATGAAATTCGTGATTTCACCTTAAATAAAGCTAATAAAGTTGAAACGGTTTGAATTAATGATGCTAAGAATTGATATTATACTTTTAAAACTGAACAATCTATATATAAAGTTCCCAAAGATTGACTATTTTATATGAATGGTAAAAAATATATTTGAAATAAATTATCAGTATATCTGTATGAATTTAATAAGTGAAGTAGAATAGATAATCTTATGGAAGTTGATACTTTTACTCCCGTCTATTGATATGTTGGTAATATAATGAAAACTTTCTGAATGCCATATATTCAATTTTTTGACGATAATTCTAATGAAGTTTTTATAAAAAAATCTAATCCAATTATTTTGACGAATCAAATATATCATATGAAAGAATTATATGATAATTATGATAAAATATATGAACCACTTACAAAGGAGGATATGAAAAAATTAGTTCAGGTTTCAAAAGAAAAATGAGGATATCCAATTGATATGAAATTTTTAACAGAAAATAATATGTTGAGATGGCCTGCTTGGTGGGTTTTAGATAGAGCTAAATGAATATGGCAAAATATAGGATGTAAAGTATTAAATGAAAATTGATTGGTTGAACTTCCATTTTATTCTATAAATGATCAATAATAAGCTTGACAAGTTTAATTTATTATGTCAAAATTAGTGTGTTTTAAAAAAAATATTTAATTTATCAATCATGAATAAACAAAAATAACATTATTTCAATTTCAATTTTAATTATTAATTTTTTATAATATGAAAAATAAGTTTTATTATACATTATGAGGATTCATGATTGTAGCAATGGCATCTATATTGTTCTTTAAAGAAGATTTTACAGAAATAGTAACTAAAACTCAAGCTAATCCAGATTATATTTGTATTAAGAATGTGACCACTTGATGTACTATTGAAAGTTGTACACCTTGGTCTAATAAACAAAGAACTTGTATTTGAAAAAGTGTAACTCAAGTTGCTTACTATAGTGTAAGAATAGGATGTGCCGAATGAGGTGTATGAACTGTAGTATGAAGTGCTTGATGAGCCTCTTGAAGAAGAACTGCAGATTTTACATATAATTCAGTATCTTGTTCAATAGTTCAAACCGATAATACGCCTCCTACATGAGAACCAGATGTAATAAACCAATAAGAATTAGGGCTATCTTTAGAGGCCCTAATTATATAATAAATTTAAATTTAAAATATATGAAAAAATTCCTAATTTTTACTTTTATAATTATAAGTGTTTTATTTTTTAATACCTCATTTGCATATAACGCTTGTAAGCAATGAAATATGATGGTAGAATATGAATGTCAAGATAGTAGTTGTAATTCAACAAAAACAGAATATCATCCTAGAGACAGTAGTCAACAATATTACACTGTTTTAAAAAATTTTACTAAAATTGGTTATAGCGTATTTAATTATATTAATTCAAACATTAATTGATCAAATCGAAACATAACCGAAGATAATTATTGTAAAAATCCATCAGTTGATTCTAAATGAATTCTTAGCTGTGATAGTGTGTATGATAAAATCGTAAAAATTTCAGACTTGCTTTATGCTGATCATAGTATATATCTAATAACTGGTTCAAAAGATAAAAATTGAGATTATCCTATTTGAGAATATAAAAAATTCAATGATGGATGAGATTTATTAGATTTCTATAATGTTAAAATTCAAGTACCCAATGTTTGTATTGATAGTGATTGTAATCCTACAAATTATAGTACATATAACGCAACATCTAGTTTAACTTTTAATATGCTTGCATGATGATATAAGGATAATATTAACTTAACTCAGCTTGATGAACCTGATGTAATATCATGGTGATTAAGTAGTAATAATTATAAAATATGACTAACAACAAATCCTGTTACTATTAATGCAACTTTTAGGGATTATATTCCATCTGGTTGCAATAATGCAATAAGTTATACTTTACAATCAATTTCTCCATCATGAGAAGTTTATATGGAATTTAAAGATATTGTATCTTCAGATAATGCTAATGTTACTATTTTAAAAGAAACCCCTAATTATATTGAATGGAAAATATCTGAATGATTTAGATTTAATGTTATAGGAAATAGTTATATAAGAGCTAAAATAACTGATTGATATCCAAATAGCGTAATAAAAAATTCTAGTTATATATCGGTAGTAGCATGAGACTCAAATATTTCTCAATCCAGATTATTATCAATGCAATCAAGAGTTCCGTGAATTAAATATTATGCAAAATCTACTACTACATCTTGAAGTATACTTTCTTATGAAATATATTTAAAAGATATTTCAGGTAATCCTATAACTTTACCAATTAAAATTCAGCCTACAAATAATATTGATAAAATAATTAATTACCCTACTTGAAATATTAATCCAGATTGATATGGAAAATTTTCTTTCACTATACAATTTAATAATAAAACCAATTCATATTTTGAAGAATTCAACATAATAGTTCCTAATACCGATAATTATTGAGCAGTTAATGGACTTTTTACCACAATAAAACTTTCTGCCGATTCAAATCCATTACCTATTTATTCAGATCTAGATCCATGAAATGATTTTGATTTAAGTTGTACAAATAAAAATATAAAAATTATTGCTACATGTACCTGGGATGACCTTAGTTGATGTGCTTCAAATGAAACTTTAACATTTACTTCTAATAATGATAATGGCAAAACCTGAATCTTGTATTTAAAAGATATTGCTGGCAATAATACAAATTGATTCAGATATGAAATAAATCATATTGATAAGACTGCACCTATTCTTACGAGTTTTACTATGTGATGAAAAGCAGCTTCTGTAAAAGCTAATCCTATCATGAATTTAGCCTTGGATTTAGCTGATTATACCCCTAGTCAATGTAATCCTGTAATTAATTATTCACTTAACTTAAATAATCTTAAGACAATTTTTGTAAAAAATTGAAATATAAATTCTCCTTATAATTTCTCCTTTTATTATGATTTTTCTAAAATATGAAACGCTTCAGTTGGATTTATATTAAAAGATGTAGCATGAAATATTACAACTACTTCAAAACATATTACTATCGTACCTGATAATGTAAATACTTCAACTTCATTAATTCAATTAGTAAATTCATCTCAAAAAAGTACCCTATATCCATGAACTAGTTATAATTATCAAGTTATTTTAAAAGATAAATATGGCAATCCTATTTATTGAAAAACTATGGACGCAATTTCATACCAATGAACTAGTGCCATTAGAACTAATATGATAGATATTGATACGCCAACTTGATCAGATGCATATAATATCATTCTATGAAATACAACTACGGATTCAGCCTGAAAAGCAAGTTTTAATTTTTATTCTAAGGCTCCTTGAATTTTCAATGAAAAATTCTGAATTAGATTAAATAATTGGGACGATAATTATACTGATTTAGACATTCAATCAGTTCCTATTATTTGATGATGAGATGCTAATTATTTTTTAAAACCATGGATATGAAAAATGACTATGGTGAGTCCTGTATGAAATAATCTTGCTTTATCATCAGTGAACAAAGTCAAAATTTGAGTCATTAAAAAAGCCCCAAGTGCCTTTACTGCAATTTATTCTATAGAAAATTTTAAAGATAAAATGCAAGCAGCTAATCCAATTATGCATAAAGTTACTGATAAACAAGATGCGTTAGATTTAACTTCAAATCCGATAATGCAATTCAGACTTGATTCTAATTCTGATCAAGGTAATAATATTAAACCCTGAGTAGAAGTTGGTCCGTATATTAACTATAATATAGGTTGAACTGATATAAAATATCTTCTTTCAGAAACAGAAAATAGTCAAGATATTTCACCAATCTGAATTAATAATCCAGACGAAGCTATGATGTGAGTTAGAATTGTTTGAAGTAGTCAATGATCTGGTAAAAATTCAATTGTAACATGAAAAAATAATTTTTCAGATATATCAAAATCAGATACAAGAACTTTAATAAGGAAAAAAGCTATAATTCTAACAAAATGAATGAAAAGCTGAAACTGAATTAACTGAATTTTTTATAAAGATTGTTCTGGATCTGATTATCAATTGCCATCAATACCTATTTATGAAACCTTAATTTTAAAAAATTGTAATTTAACAATAAAATCAGATATAAATATAGCTTGAAAAAAATCTGGAATTATCTTATTAAGAGATGATCAATCTAAAGAAACACTGGCAAATATTTATGTAGATAGAAATGTAAAATACATAAATGCGATTATTTATGCAGATGGTTGATTTATTAGTAGTTGATTTAATTCCTCACAAGATAGGGTTGAGAATTACAAAGATTCTGAAGATAGAATAAATGATTTGCAAAAACAATTAGTTTTTAAATGAACGTTATTTACACGTAATACTATATGATGAGCGATTCTCGGTAGTCTCTGAAAATATATTATTCCCTGATGAGCAAAAACTGACAATTTTAATAAAGCTCTTATGTATGACTTGAATTATATAAGAAGACAAAATGTTTGATGGAATCTTGAAACTGAAACTAAAAAATATAATAAATGATTTCAAGAGCCTTTCGTTATAATTTATAACCCAATAATTCAAACAGATCCACCTAAATGATTTGCTAATTAATATTTAAATAAAGCCTCGAAAGAGGCTTTATTTAAATATTAAGATTATATATATTGTAGTTGTCAATATAAAATTTTGATTTGAATAAAAATATGTGATAGAATAGCTTTAGTTGAAGTTATTTATAAAACAAAAATGAAACAAATACAAAAAATTTTATCCATATTTTTACTAAGTATTCTCTTGCTTGAGTGAGTTTTTGCTTCATCTTGAGACAATGCTATAATTGAAGAAAAAAATAAAACGGCAGATAGTTCTAGTTTTTTGGGAATTAAAAAATCACGCTCAGCTGTAATATTGGATAATTTTAAAAATAAACAACAAAATTTATTATTTGAAAATGTTCCAATTACAAGTCAGGATGAAGAATTAATTTTTGATTCTGATTCAAAACTTAGAGCACTTGAGGATATTTTAAAAAGAGTAGAAGATAGAAAAGAAACTCTTAAGGATAAAAAAAGAAATATCACAACTAAGAAGTTTGATTTAAAAAGTGCATTAGAAGACTTAGATAATAGTATTGCAGAAACTGAAAAATCAATTATTGAAACACAAGAATCAATTACCGAAAAAAATAGGGACATAAGTGAATTCGGTTCAAAAATAAAAAACCTGAATGACAAAATTACAAACAATAAAAAAACTATACTTAAATATCTAACTTATATTTATTCAAAATGAGAATGAATGTATTGAGAGGATAATAATATAGATGTTGTAAGAAGTATAATTTTGAATGATTGAAATTTATGAGATCTGCTTAATGATATTCATTTTAAGACTTTAATTGAGCTTAGTTGACAGAATTTGGTTGATTTGCATAGAGATTTGGTAAAAGAATATTATTATAACAAAGAAGAACTTAAAAAACAAAAAATAGAAATAGTTCGTTTGAAATGAGAATTAACTTCAAAAAATAAAGATCTTAATTCTCAAAAAGAATATAAGGAAGAATTGCTTAGTATTACAAAATGACAAGAATCTCTGTATAACAAAATAATTCTACAAAAAGTAGAAAGTGAAAATAAAATTAAGGAGCAAATTGAAAATATGAATATTGGATATAATGAAGTATTCAATAATATTTGAAGCAAATATGACTGTAATATAAAATTTAGTACTGGTTGAGTTATTGACATCTGAGAAGCAAAAAATGATGAGTCATCAAAATGTATTGAAATTAGACAATATTTTTCTTTAGAAAAAAAATTACGAGAAGTTGATAATTGAGAAATGGATTTAATTAATCCTTTATCTTGGCCAGCAGAACCATCTAGATGAATATCTACATATTTTCATGATGAATGATATTATACTTCCCTTGGTAGTGAGCATGAAGCAATAGATATTAGATATTCACAATGAACTGATTTAGTTGCGCCAGCTTCTTGATATGTATATTTTGTAAATCCTCCAGTTAAATGATGATATTCATATTTGGCACTTAAGCATTCTAATTGATTCGTAACTGTTTATTGACATTTATCAGAAGTATCTGTGAATCAATTTGATTTTGTTGAAGCATGACAGGTTTTTGCAAAATCTGGATGAGCACCTTGAACTCCATGAGCTTGACCAATGACAAGTTGACCACATCTACATTATGAAGTTTTTAAAGATAGAAAAAATGTAGATCCACTGAATTACATGGATACAACTCATTTAAGCTTTGATAAACTTACTACTAAATATAGATATAAATATATAGAGGATCTTAAAATAAAATTTTGAAATAAAGTAAATCTTGATAAATTCCAAAAATTCTATATAGCTTGAGATTCAGAAATAGACCGCCAGAAATATTTGTTGTCAAAATATGCATCATCTAATTTTAATGACTGGAATATATGGGCAGAAGAAGCAATAAACGGTAAAATTGATCCGAGTTTCCTAATGTGTGTTTGACTTGCAGAAACTTGATTAGGTAAGCATCTTAAAACCGGATTTAATGTTTGAAATATATGAAATACAGATTCAGGATGAACTTACGGGTTTGATTCTCCAAGAGAATGAATATACCGGATGGTCAAAACTTTGAATAATAGATATTTAAATAAATACAATAGCATTGATATGCTCTCTAGACGGTGAAATAAAAATGGATCTATTTATGCGTCGTCATCAAGCAATTGGCATAATAATGTGGTAAAATGTCTTTCATCACTAAAATGAAGATATATTGAAGATGATTATAAATTCAGACTTGTGGATATGGAATAATACAATTTTTCTGTCATTTCGACCAAAGTGGAGAAATCTATTAAAAATATTTAGTAATATGATTTTAATATATCTTTCGACTTTACCCCAAGAGCACTTCCCTCGAGACAAGCTCAAAATTAGGATAACTGAAGTTAAAATTATTTGTTATTGTTTAGATTATATATAAAGTTTGGTATAATAAAAAATCCTCGAAAAAAAATTTCTCGAGGATTTTTGTGTTAATATAAAAATCTACATTCAAGGTAAATTAAGTCACATACTTCACATAACTCATTTCATTTTTTCTGCTGCAATTTCTTGAGATTTTTTTAATCATTTATTTATCGCTTCAAGAGAAGCTTTCTCAAGTCTTTTTTTATCATTAAGTAAGCTGTCATTTTCAATTGTTACTGCGATAATTTTCATTTGTCAGTCTATAGTAACTACAAATCAATCAACTTCCGCTTCAATATGAATATTAGATAGTTCATTTTGAATTTTTTGTGCGTCCTGTTGTAATTTTAGTAATTCCTTTGCTTTATTATAGTCCATAATTCGGATTAGTATTAATATATAAAAGTGTAATATAATTTAACGGAGTATTAAATTTTGATTAAATAACCAAATTTTTATTATATCCATAAGTCTATTTTAAAAAATATCGTTTTTTTTGCAAATCTTTTCAATATATGTTAAACTTAGTTTGTAATTTATTTTAATAACAAAAACAAAATTATGTCACTATTTGATTTTATGTGAGATGAAAAAGCAACTACTACAACAGATAGTTCTTCATGAACACAAAGTACTTGAACTTGATGAGATGATACAAGTTTTTTAATAATTGATGATTCTAATAATATTTCATCTGAAACTATGCCTCTAATTACTGCAAACGATATTCCTGATAGTGCAATTTCTTTTTTTGAAGAAGCACCAGTTGTTTCTGAATCGATATTCGCTACAGAAACTCCAAGCGTAAAAGAAGAAACACTTTCTTTTTTTGATGAAGAACCTACTATATTAGAATCTTCAGACGAAAACTTAATAATCAATGAAGAACCTACTATATTAGAATCTTCAGACGAAAACTTAATAATCAATGAAGAACCTACTGATATTACTGAATTTCCTGCACAAGAAGAATCTTCATTTTTGAATGCATTTGAAGAAATAGTTCCAGAAAATAAAGTAGAAACTAATAGTGAAATAGTTCCAGAAAAAGAAATTGAATCTATAAAAACTGATCCAAATTCTATATTAGTAGAAGCGATTGCTAATTTACAATCACTTGAGAAATGATACGAAAATATTATAAATGAAGAAATGAATATTATTGAAGGTAAACAATCACAAATAGCTAATCTAAAACAAGAAATCAAAGCTTCTACAGAAAAAGCTAAAACTACCTGAGAAGAAAAAAACAAAGTACTAAAAATGATTGAATTATTTCAATCTCAAAAAATTTAATATATAAATAAAGGAGGAATATGGCTTACCAAGAACAAATAAATATTGAGTGACTTCTTATATATGCAATTAATAATAGTGCTTCTGATATTCATATTTCAGAGTGAGATCATGTCGCTTTTCGTATTCATGGTAAATTATGAAAAGCAAAACAGGCGTGAGTTTTTACAAGAGAAATCTTAGAAAAATTAACTGATCAACTATTCAAAGGTGATCAAGAAAAAATTAAGAATTTTTTTTCAAAACACGATGCTGATTTTGCTTATGTTGCTAAAGATGGTACACCTTTTCGTGTAAATGGATATTTCAAGCTATGAAGACTTGGTTTTGTTTTACGTAGAATTGAGAGAGATTCAAAAAAAATGGAAGAATTAGGATTGCCTCCTTGATTAGAAAAAATAATCCAAGCCAAACAATGATTATTTCTTATTACAGGGCCAACGTGATCAGGTAAATCAACAACAATGGTTTCTATACTAGATAAAATAAATGAAGTAAGAGATGAACATATAATAACAATTGAAGACCCAATAGAATTTATTTTCTCGGATAAACAATCAATATTTTCTCAAAGAGAAGTATGAAGAGATACAGAAACTTTTGTAACTGCTATAAGAGCGGCAATGCGTGAAGATCCAGATATTGTAATGGTATGAGAAATGCGTGACAAAGAAACTGTTGAGGCTGCAATTAATCTTGCAGAAACTGGGCATTTGGTTTTTTCTACGTTACATACTTCATGAAGTGTTGAGACAATTAATCGTGTAATTCAATTTTTTAATTCTGATATCCAAGCTCAAGTAAGAGTAAGACTTGCCGATAGTATGCTTGGAGTACTTTCACAAAGACTTATTCCAAAAATTGGTTGATGAAGAGTAGGTATTCATGAATTAATGTTTCTTACTAGTTGAATAAAAAACCTAATAAAAAGCTGAGATTTGGTACAAATTAATAATAATATTGAAATGTGAAGCAAAGAATGAATGATTAGAATGAGAACTTCTGCTGAAAAATTAAAAGATAAATGAATAGTAAGAGAAGAAGATTATATTTGATACTTTACAAATGAAGATTAAAGAATAAAATGTCGGCAAACTTGCTGACATTTTTTTTAAATTAATATAATAATTATGAAAAAACTTTTAATTTCAGTCTTACTAACATTATTTTTGGGAATAAATTTCGCTTTCGCTTGAGTGGTCGATATGTGAAACAATAAAGATATTTGAGATGTTAATCAAATCAAATGAGTATCTAATTGAGAAATTTGAGGCTGAAATGCTTTAGCAAAAATACAAACTTGATCTATGAACTTACTTCATACATTAAAAGTTATATTTAGTTGAGTAATTCTTGTATATCTTGTATATCTTGGATTCCAAATGATAATGGCAATGTGAGCCGAAGACAAACTAACGACTGCAAAAAGGCAAATATATTACACTCTAGTAGCATTTTTGTTTATTAATATTCCAGGATCACTCTATGACGTTTTCACTTGAAAGAATGTTTCAGCTGATGCAACAGATAGAAATGCATCTTTTACTGCTGTAAAGATTGATGAATGAAACTCTAATTTATTTATTAATTTTAATAATTGGCATGCTACAGTTGAGTTGGGAATTATTAATTTTATTAAAGTAATAGTTGTTGCTCTTGTTATTATGCAATTTATGATGGCATGAATTGGACTTATATCATCGGCTTGAAATGAAGAAAAAAGGAAAAAAGCAAAAACGCGTTTTCTTAATTGAATTTATGGTTTGGTATTCATAGGAATAATACAAGCTTGGATGTGAGTTGTATATAGTTGAGATATACCTAGATGACAAGGAATTTTTGCTCAAATTATGAATTTATGAATATTTTTTGCTTGACCTATTGCAATATTTTTCCTTATTATGGGTTGATTCTATTATATTACATCAGCTTGAGATGAAGCAAAAGCAAAAAAATGAATGATGATTATCAAAAATACTTTTGTTGCAGTTATAATTCTTCTTGCAAGTTATGCATTCCTGAAGGATTTATCTGGTTTTAAATTATAAAAAATAACTATGAAAAAATTAGTAATATTATTTGTAAGTTTTGTTTTATTAATACAAGGAAGTTTTGTTTTCGCGGCTGAAAGTACAACAGGCTGAACTAAAGTTGTTGTAACTGAAAAAATACCGTGAATGACTTGTTCATGAGCTGATAATCAACCTTTGGAAACTAGAAAATATGAATGTACAATCAAACCTTGATTTGGAAGTGTAATGGATTTGCTTAGTTGGCTTATAAAATACATAACATTAATAGCAATTCTTGTATCTGTATTAATGCTTGTTGTCTCTGGAATAAGAATGTCAATTGAATGAAAAAAAGATGATGCAAAGAAACTTTTTACAAGAGTTATAATTTCACTTATTGTACTTTTTATGATGTGATTCATACTTAATACAATTGCTCCTTGGATATTTATCTAGAAGAATAAAACTAAAAAATAAACTGCAATTGCAGTTTATTTTTTAGTTTGTCTTAATTCAGTTTGAAAACTTCTCTTCAGACTTGTTGATTGGGTCTATGATAAAGTAGGCTTCAACTTCTTGTTTCTTGGAATTCTATTCATTCTGGTAGAAGTTTATTGGTTTTAAATCCAGATTCTTTTATAAGTTTGTAGATTTCATCAAAATAAATGTATTTACCATTTAATTGCCAAAAAGGGAAGCATATAACTATTGTTCATTTGTAACCTAGTTTTTTAAGTCATGAGAAAAATCAGCTATATATTGATAATAGTTTTTTTCTTTCTTCTTTGATTTTTTCTTCCGTGACATGTCATCTAGTCATTACTGAGCCAAGATATCATTCTGTTACTATAGAGATATTCGAAGTTCATTTGAGGAAATTAACCCTTTCAATTCTTGCTGAATCATTTTCGAAGATATTAATTTTAGTATCATTTTCTACGTAGAGATAAGTATTTTTATTAGAGGCATCAACCATTTTTGGATTAAGATCACTTCCATAGACATTCTTGTATCATGAATTAAGAGCTTCAATAAGTACTGTCCCAAGTCAGCAAAATGGATCATAAATTGCATTACCTTGATTTCAGGTAAGATTTATCATCATTTGAGCTAATTTTGGTGGAAGCATTCAGATATCCATATCTCTAGATTTACCATAATCGCGGCTAGAATAATTATCTACATCCTGATAAGTAATGGTTTTTCCTATAAAAGTTCTTTCACTTGCCTTAATTAAATTCAATTCAATTCAAGAAGTAGCTAGCTTTTCTTTCTTATAAACCGCAGCATTAACATTATTGGAATCTTTATTAACCAATCTTGTATTGGTGATATTTTCTTTTTTTAATTCTTTTTTTATTTGTAATCAAATTGTAAAAAGATTCGAACTTAATCAATATTGAGCTAGACCGTAACAGAATTTACCTGTCGCGTATTCTATTTTCTCAGTTATTAATTTAATGCTTTCTGGTGCGAACTCTTTTTCGGTTTTTAATTCCTTGATTATTTCTATAACTTTTATACTTCAACCTATTTTATGAAAATTAGAAATAATATCTTCAGAAGTTATAGAGTCAAAAAAGGCAATTTCGCGAGAAGCAAAAAGACAATTAGATTTTGGGAAAAAATTATGAATTTCGGCTATACTAAGACGGAATTCTCTTCATAGGATAAATGCAAACATTAGTTGGGGGTTAAAATTATCATTACAACAAAAGGATAAAAGTTATTTTTTTAATATATGTCTCATAACTGTGAGCTGTCTTTGGATATTTGGAGCTGTGTCATTATAATAAAAATCAATATTAAGAGAAACTTTTTTCTTTCAATCTTCCGAAAGTAAATTAATCTGAGCTCCTAAATCATAAAAAATATCGTTAATAATAACTCATTCATCTCAAATTAATTTAATAGTTCATTCTAAAATCAAATCAATTGTATTATATATTGCTCATAGTGTTTCAATCTCATTTGTTCTTCTTTTAAATTCCTCCATTTTATCTTGATGGACAGATTGAATAATTCATGATTTAGGGAATATTCAAAGATATTTCTCCTCATGACCAACCTGTAATGAATTTACTAAGGCCATAATTTGTAAATTTAAATTAAATAAAAATTAACTTATTATTTTAAAGTTAGGATATCGTGTATTTTATTTATTTTTTTAAAAAAGTGAAATAAAAAACTCTAAGAATTTTATCTATTCCTAGAGTTTTTTTGAAGTAAATTATTTATAAAAAATTATTCCTTAATAATTCTTTCTAGACCTACTTTACCTTTTTCTTTATCAACAGTTATTACTTTGTATTCTACAATATCTCATTCTTTTAGGTAATCTCAGATATTAGTTACTCTTTCTTTTGCAATTTTTGAAATATGAATCATTCAAGATTTACCAGAACCAAGGTCAATTATTGCTCAGATTCAATCAAGAATTTTTGCAACTTTTCACTCACCAGCATCTCCAACTTCCATTCATTTTAACATTTTTGTTATGAATTCAATTGCACCTTTTCATTGAACTTGATTTTTTGCAGTTACAGAAAGTAATCAATCTTCACTTATATCAATTTTTACTTCATATTCTTTTGAAATTTTTTGAATAGTTTCTCAACCTTTTCCAATTACTTCTCTAATTTTATCAACAGCAATTCTTGAACTTACAATAAACGGAGCATAAGGAGAAAGTTCTTTTCTAGATTCAGATAAATCACGAATCATTTCAGTTTTGATATATTCTAATGCCTCTTTTGATTGAGTTAGAACTTTACCAACTACTTCCATAGAAAGTCATTTAATTTTACAGTCCATTTGAAGAGCTGTGAATCAAGCAGAAGTTCCTGCAACTTTGAAATCCATATCTCACAAGAAATCTTCTTGAGCCTGAATATCAGACAATATTTCATATTTTCCACTTTCTTCATCATAAATCATTCACATAGCAACTCAACTAACAATATTCTTGATTGGAACTCAAGCGTCCATTAGTGACATAGAAGATCCACATACAGAAGCCATAGAACTAGAACCATTACAAGTAGTTATTTCTGATACACAACGTATAAAATATGGGAATTCTTCAAGTGAAGGCAATACTGGTTCAAGTGCTTTTTCTGCAAGTCTACCGTGACCTATATCACGTCTAGTAGGTCATCTTAGAGGTTTTGTTTCTCAAACAGAAAACGGAGGGAAATTGTAATGATGAATATATCTTTTTGAAGTTTGTTCGAACATATCATCAACTAATTGCATATCTCCAGGTCAACCTAGAGTTGCTATAGTAAGAGCTTGAGTAATTCATCTTTGGAATAGAGCACTTCCATGAACTCTTGGTAAGATACCGAATTCTCATCTTACAGGTCTAACTTGGTCAGTTTTTCTTCCATCAAGTCTTGTTTTATTAGAGAGAACATTTTTTCTCATGTGCTTTTTGATTGCTTTGTATACGCATTCTTCAATTTCTCAGATTGTCATTTCTTCTGTATCTTCGCTGTATCATAACCAAAGTTTCACTTCTTCACTTAGATTATGCATTTCTTCATGGAATTCTGTTTTTGATACATAATATAGAGGAGTCATTTTATCTTCAGTAACATACCCTTCAATTTTTGAATATAATTCTTTACTTAGACTTTTTACTACTAATTTTGATTTAGCTGGAAGAGGATGAACTTTAGAATAATTAGATACGAAATCAAGTTGAGCGTTACATATTTCTTTAATTATTGCATGAGCAAATTCAAAAGCTTTTAGAATTATATCTCCACTAACTTCTTTTCATTGAGACTCTACCATAGTTATAGAATCAAGAGTACCAGCAATTGTAAGATCTAATTGAGCAGTTAATAATTCTTCAAAAGTAGGATCGAATTTGAAATTATTCTCTGAATCCATAATAATTCTACATCCAGAAACTGGTCAAGTGAATTCTGTAGAACCACTTAACATAAGTGCAAGAGACGCTCAAGTAATACCATAAAATCCATAATCACTTAGTCCAGAAGAAGAAAGAATTGTAGAGATTATCTGAACTTCATTCACTGTTCATTTTGGGAACATTGGGCGAATTGGCCTGTCTATCATTCTAGAATTAAGAGTTGCAACTTCTGATGGACGAGATTCTCTTTTCATAAACCTATTACCACCTATCTTACCAGCTGCATAATATTTTTCTTGATATTCACAAGTCATCGGGAAAAAGTCAGTTCATGACTTAATTTTTTCATTAATTCAAGCAGTTGTAAGAAGATAATTACCTTCCTCATCGCTAATAACAACACTTCAGTCTGCAAGAAGTGCTAGCTTTCCACTTTCAAAAGTTAGGTTTTTTCCTGCTATTTTATAAGTCTTAGTAAAATGTTTGTGACTCAGAATCTGAGTATCACTTAGTCAAATAATCATAATGTTAAAAGTTTAAAAATATAAAGTTTTTTGTCATTCTGAGCTATGGTCGAAGAATTAACTCGTTAGAGTTATATTATTAAAAATCTAAAGATTTTATAGTTCGACAGTCACCCTAAGAGTACTTCCTACAGGCGCTCACTATGACATTTTACTTAATTGATAGGGAATTGTTAGTCATTCATCACTGAATTTTATTCCAAAAACCCAAAAACGAAGTACTAAAAAACCACTTATCAAAAAAGTGGTTTTATTATATGGAAATTATTTAAATTACAAATTTGATAATATCATCTCAATAATATCATCTCAATTGATATGAAATTCTTCTCAATTGATTTTAACTTTTCATGTTAGTTTTCAGTTATTATTTGTATCTATATCACTACATCATGTTATTTCTTGGCCATTGATTTCTCTTATGATTGCATCTCAGATAAAAGGCAATCTTTTTCATTCAGTTCTTACTGCTCAGGCTAATGTTCAATTAGGCTGAGAATGTATGTAATAACAACCATCAATTTTTTTTCAGCCGATTTCAGTAATTAATTTATCTCAAACAAATGGTAGCCATTTTCATCAATCTACAGTAACTCTTCATACTAATTCTCATTTTATATTCGTGTGTACATAATGGAAATCTTCTGTCTTTTTTCAACCTATTTCTGATATAAGATTATTTCCAGAAAACAGATAAGTTTTTCCTTTGGACTTTATTACTCAAGCCAGATTTCAGTTTGGCTGTGAGTGTATAAATGAACAATCGTCGAATGTTATTCAACATATTTCTGATATTATTTCATCTCATATAAATATCTGCCATTTTGATCATATTCAAACTTTTCCTCAGATTTTTCAATTAGGGAAAATACTTATTTTTTCACAGTCTAAAATTGTTTTTCAGTTAATTTCAGAAATCAATTTTTCTCAAACAAATGGTAACCATGAATCCCCAATCATTACTCTTCATATTATGCTTCCATCATCTAAAGTTTTAATATCAGTATGTTCTTTAATCTTTTTTCATTTCAGACTAGATTCTAATTTTTGAATATGATTTATAAGATTATATTCTTCTTCAAGTTTTTCTAATTCATTAGCGCTTGAATCTCATAATATATCTCAAATTAGTTTTTTAGCATCATTTCTTGCTTTTATAATAGAATCTCATAGTTTCAAGGCTGAACTTAGTGGTATCTTTTCACTTAATTGTACTTTTCTAAAACCTATTGGCGAACTATTATCAGGTGTAGAATTTTTTACTGATATATGTGTTTATATAAAAATTAAAATTATTACTTGTGTATTATACTATATTTATACTAAAATGCAAATAATGTAACTTATAAGTTTTATCTTTTTATAACTATCTTAGCCATTATTTCTCTTTCTTTCACTTCTGTCTTACAGAATTCTGAAATATATAATACTACAAGTCAGAAATAATTATGATGCTCAAATATCTCTCAATTCTTAATTCCATGATCAGCATTATATTTCCTGAAAACCAAGAATTTTTCCATCATATGCGGATTTGTTTTTAGCTTATTTATAAGTGAATTGAATTTTGTATCATCTATTTCAATATTCTTTTTCTCTAAGTAGTTTCAGATAATCTTTTTAAAATGAAGTCTATTTTTACTTATAGTATTTATTATTTTTTTTCAGCTTAATTTATGATCATCTTCTAAGAAATTATTTTCTACCCAACTTATATAAACTAATCATACAAGAGAATTATATACGGGGTTTTTGATATTTGAAGATTTTTTTAGGATGGAATTTATTTTTGTATTATTAATTGTCTTAGCTACAGTATTTGCTTGATTTCTAGCAGAACTTGTTATTTGGAAAAGTCATTTTGCTCACGTATAGGAAACATTATTTTGCTCAAAATGAGATTCAAAATACACAAGAGACTTAATTTCATTTACCGTAACTTTTTTTATTCATAAAATTTTATAAAAATCAGAAATTACTTCTCAAAGACTAGTTTGTTTTTTGGTTTTTAAGACTTCTTTTACTTTTTTAACTTTTTCTTTTACTTCGTTATTATTAGATGTTTTTTGTAGTTTTTTGGTTTCATTTTTTTTGCTTTTTCACTTGTTTTCCTCTATTTCTTGTTTTCTAAAGTTCATAACAAGTTCTTGTAATTGCTTCTCTATTTCATCAAAGTCATTATCTTCAAAATCATCTGATTTAACTATTTCTTCATCATATTTTCAAAATACTGCCGAGGCCTTATCGATTGCATGATAAAAAATTAATATATTATTCCTAGTAATAAAAAATACTCAGTTTTTATAATTCAAAATATCAGTACTTTTTAATTCAGTATTATTTTTTTTCAATTCCTTGAGAATTTCTTCAATTTTATTTTTTGATACTCAGGAAACTAGGTATTCTGTAACCAAATAATTAGTAATATCTTCTTTTTCATTTTTTATAAATTCTTTAGTTTGTGTTAATTCTTTTAATAGACTTTCGTCAAAATTAGTTTTTGCTTCGTTAGGTAATTGGAAGTTGAATATTTTTTCATTTTTTCTTACAAGATGCAGTACAAAATTTTTATCCAAAATGAATTTATCTCATTCTTTAAGTCAAATTAGTCATACATTTGCATTGTTTTCGGTTAGTGCTTCTTGTATTTGTCTCATTGAATTTTTGTATTTGGGGTCTTGTAATCAAAGATTCACAAAAACCCTATACATTCATTGTCAGCTTTGAAGTGTATATTCGTTTATTTTTTGAGATTTTACTCAATCTGGACTTTTAAGTTTTTCCATATTTCTAAAATATTATGCAGTTTGTTTACTTATGTTATTATCTTGTTTTATCATAATTTGTGCCAAGACTGTAGCGGCATAATGAGTTTTTTCTGGGGCTTTTCATTTAGAAAAAGTCTTCACGTCTCAATTATATTTTGAAAGAATATAAAAATCTTGTCTTAATTCAGGATTTATATAACTTCAATCAGAATTTTTTTCTTTCAATTCATGAATAAGTTTTGTAATAACAGATTTTGGATTATCAATATTAATTCATTTTTTGGCAAGCATTGATTTGAATCTCGTAATTGATATTGTACTGAGCTTGTTTATTTCTAAGTTAAGAGATTTATCGCTTTTATTATCTGCTGTTCATTTAAGTCCGGCCAAATATATATCTCAAATTATAAGATTTACATATGGATCATTTCTTAATAGTCTTAGATTAGAAATATGAGCATTCCACTTTGATTTATCTATTGGATTTGATAGTGATAATATTTTTAATTCAGACATAGTTTCTTTTATTCTTTTGTCAGGAATATTATTAATTACTGTTTCAGAATCTAACTTAGCAAAATATTGCACATACATATCTCATCTTCATTCTTTTGAAAAAAATATATCAGAGAAGGGTTGGGAAGTTAGTTGCATATATCATCTTGCTCAAGTTGGAGAAATAGCAGTTTTATTATATCAAGATTCCCTTTCTATTACACTTTCTGACATATCAATATTTATTCATAAACATTTTGCCAAATTATCATTAAGTTTTTTATAATTCTGAAAATAATCTTTTTCATTTTTAGAAATATATTGTTCTTTCCCATAATATGAAGATATTTTTATATAACTTTCATTATCAAGCTTTTTTAGATCTTTGTTATTCTTTATAGATTCTATCGCACTATCTATAGTATGAAATAAACTAATAATTTTTTCTCTTTCGACAGCATTTATACTATCCTTATTTGCTATAAACATAGCATCGGCTTTATCATAAATATTAGATAAAGATATAATAGAGTCAGTGAAGATTTTCTGATAAATATCTTTATTAATATTAAGTACTTGGGCTATTTTTCATGTAACAGAATCACTATTATAATAAGAATTAGCTTCTTTAATAGCATTATTAAGAGTATCTAGTCAGGCTTCTAGCATTCTTATAGATCAAATGATTTTCAATTCATCAAGTTTATCTCTGATAATTTTTTTTGATACAAGAACATCTCATTTTTTATCTAAGACAGCTTTTTTTGATTTTTCCCATAATCTCGTTTTTTTATGTTTTTCGGTATGCGAGTTCTTTTCAGGAGAAGTTATGTGTTTTTTTTCAGAAGTATTCATTTTTGATTATTATTTTTTTACCGGTTTAATTTTATCATAAAAACTAGATTTTGGCAAAAAATGAGTATACTTTTTTCATAAAAAATAACTATGAATGAATTAATAAAAATATTGTCTGCTTACTCGCTAAAAGATGCCATTATTATAGAAGAAAATGACAGGCAATTTTTGGCAGTTAAAAATCTAATTACGCGTATTAGCTCAAAAGAGTATATTTTCCCATTAATTATTGCTAATTCTCTGGTTTCATATCAACTTTCTTGAACTTGAGAAGATTATTGGGAAGAATTCTGCAATTTTGCCCTGGAATATAAATTTTCAGATAAGTTTAGTTTTGATGAATTACTTAAATTTTTTAATATTTTTTTACCTAATTCAAAAGGTAATAAAAGGATTCTAAATATGAAAATCCCGAGGCTCAATAAAACAGAAACTTTATTTGAAAAGATAAATTGAAAAGAAAGATATATTTATGAAAATTTAGTTGAATTTCAAAATATTCTTGCAAAAAATATGAAACAAGATAAAGATTCTAAGACTATACTTTTTGCAATAAAAATGTTCCACTACGCTGCAAGAATTGTTTTTGGTGAATTTATAAAAGCTTCTTTTGAGATATGAATTCCTCTTGATTCTAGAATTGCAAAAATTGAACAAATATATAATATTCCAAAAATTAATTC
>JAQTWP010000002.1:141717-270438 GCA_028689205.1 Candidatus Altimarinota bacterium | reverse complement strand
TTCGTTTTTCATTCAATTCATCTCTACTACAATTTCACCATTATTATTTCATTTTTGAATTTCTAATCATTGCTCATTTGAATATTTTGCTAATTCTGGTATGTTTTTGAATTCTGTATTTTTAATTACGGATTTATCTCACATAATTAATTCTTGAACTCATGCTAACTTTTTCTCGAATTCTTCTTTTGGTAGTTTCGTAGCTTCTAGTATTTTTTTTCAATTCTCACTTTCTAAGAATTTCTGATCAATTTCTACTCAGTTAGCCATTAATTTTTCTACTGCAACACGAGTGTTTCATAATTTATCAGATAATAATCCAGTATTATCTTGAGTAATATCTTGATTTAATATTCAATTTTTTTCAGCTAATTTTTTTTCGTTTTTTGTTGTTTTTAATTCATTAAACTGTTTGAATAATTCTTTTATTTCTTCTAAGCTAGTTTCTTCATTTAATTCAATTCAATATTTACTTAATAATTCTTTTTTAAGTTCTATTAAATTAAATGAAGGATTTACTAATTTTTCTTTTATTTCATTTAATTTATCTAAACTTAATTTTTCAAGAGTTACCTTATTTTTTTCATAAAGTTTGTTTTGATTTAATTTGTCTTCACTTATATCTGTCCTAAGATTAAGTATATCTTTAATGTTTTCTATTTCTTTGTCTATTTTATTTTCTTTAAAGAATGTATTTAATTCTTCTTTAAAATTAAATAAATCTGGATAGTCACTATTTTCAATAGAATATTTTTCTATTATTTTATCAAAATCTTTTTGAATATCTTTTAAATTTTCAGCTGAAGTATTTTTTGGTAAATATTTTTTCAAAAAAACTTTTTCATTGTTATTAAGGTTTTTTATTGATTCTTTTATGTCAGCACTGACATATTTTTTTTCATAATTTCATTTAATTTTTGTTAAATTATTCTCAATATCAAGATTATTTTTGGCACAAGTTATTCATATATCAAGAAGCTGAAAAAATAAATCCAGACTAATATTAGAAATGTCTGATTTTTCATTGAAATTAGGAAGTTTTCAATTTTCTGGGAATAAACATTTATTAAAAAGTGCAATAGTATTTTTGAATTGTAAATCGGAACAATTAATAATATCTGTAGCATTAAAATCTTCAAGTATTTCACTATACATATCTGAAAAATCAGATTTATTTTTATCTAATAATTTTGCATCTATTCCTTCATTAAATATTGCTTTTTTATCATTTCATACTAATTTATTAACCTTAAAAAGGTTGAGATTAAATATTAATTCTCATATACTAGTTCATAACAATTTTTCATCATTAATTAATTTATATAAATCCTCTCACGATTTAATATTCTTTATATTTACAGTATCAAAAAAATTAGATAATTTAAGAATTCTTGTTTTCTCTCATATAATCCCTTTATATCAATATGAATTCTTCTCTAAAAAATTAATTATCTCTCATTTCTCTGGATCATTTTTCACTTTCTCATAAATTTTTTCTAGATTAGTCGAATCATTACTTCAGTTCAATTCCTTGTCTAATATTCAACTACTTATTAATTTATTAATTTCTTCAAAACTCATTTTTGCAATAATTTTTCAAGAGTCATCTTTTTTAATAAGATCTAATAATATATCATTATTTATTATTTTATAGTCCAAAAGATCACCAATTTGAGTTATTATAATTGGTTTTACGATATCGGTCATCAGAAACTTCATAAGTCTTTCTTTATCTTTGATTTTTGTTAATTTTGTTATATCTAGAAATCTTGAAACATCCTTTAGGATTACAATTTCTTCTTCATTAAATCATGTAAAATCCATCTTTTCTATTTCTTCTTCAAGTCAACTTTCCTTATTTACAATAATATTTTTATTAAGAGAATCCAATCTATTTCTGCATTCTATAAGTATATCTTGTTGTGTATTTTCTAGTTTTTCTAATAAATCTACAATTTCATTAATTAAATTAATTTTATAATTATCAGGAATATTTTTTAAATTTCAATCCAAAAAAGAGAGAGCTCTTTCTCTTATGTCTTGAGACTCTTTTTTGTTATCATCAATATTTTTACCTCAAATATCTATTGTATTTAGTTTTTCAACATAAGATATAGGATCATTTTTTGCAGATTCTGACATTAATTTATATAAAAAATAAAATTTCTAGACTTATTTTATCATAAATGTCCTAAGAATACAAAAATTAGAAGCATTATTTGCATTAATGGTCCAAATATATAAAATAAGCCAAATTTATAATAAAAACATGGAACAACTTAAAGATAAAAAAATTGCACTTGTTGCAGATTGGATAAAGGATTGGGGGGGTGCTGAAAAGGTTTTTACTGATATTATGAAAATATTCCCTGATGCAGATATTTTTTCGTCTGTCTTTTATCAATTTGGTAATCCAGATTTCCAAAATAGAAGAATTTTCGTTTCATTTTTGCAGAAAATTCCTTTCGCTTCCAAAATAAACAAAATGATTCCTTTTTTACGACCTTATGCATTCGAAAGTCTCGATTTATCAGAATATGATATAGTTATTAGCTCAAGCTCTGCAGAGAGCAAATGAATAATAACAAAACCAGAAACTCTTCATATTTGTTATTGTCATACCCCGACTCGCTATTTTTGGAGTCATTATTTCGAATATTTCAATCGTCTTGAATTCGGTATTCTTAATCCTATTGCAAAGCTCGTTATGCCTTACTTTATCCATAGCTTAAGATTATGGGATTACTGTGCAGCACAGAGAGTTGATTTTTTTATTGCCAATTCACAGAATACAAAAAACAGAATTGCCAAATATTATAGAAGAAATTCAGAGATTATTTATCCATCAATTGATGTAAATAGTTTTCCATTTAATAATAGTAAAAAGAACTATTATTTTTATGTTTGAAGAATGATACCATATAAGAAGTTTGAGTTATTAGTTGACACTTTTAATGAGAATTGAAAAGAATTAATACTGGCAACTGCAACAAATAATAAACTATATAAAAAATTAAAAAATAAATCAAAATCCAATATATTATGGAAATTTGGAATTACAAATGAAGAAGTTAGAAGCTATATGGGTGAAGCAAAAGCACTTATTTTCCCTCCTGAAGAAGATTTTTGAATAGTTCCAATAGAGGCAATGGCTTGCGGAACTCCAGTTATAGCATTTGCAAAATGATGAGCATTAGAAACTGTAAGAGATAAAAATCCAAGATTACCCTCAACTTGAGTTTTTTTCAATGAACAAACTGTTGAAAGTCTACAAAAGGCAATTATTGAATTTGAGAGTAGGGAATTTGATTATCATAAAATCAGAGAATATAGCTACAATTTTGATATATTGAACTTTAATAAAAACCTTACGGAACTCATTATAAAACTATCAAAAAACCAGGATTATCCGCTATAAACAGCAATTTATAATATTTTTTTATAAAATTTCACCATAATAGTAATGCTTATTTTAAGCCAAAAAAATTTTTATATAATGATTTAATCAATAATAATAGCCATTTTTTGCAAAAAAAATTTGCTTTCATTTTTTTTTGCTTATAATAAGCCCTGTAAGTTTATTTTATAACTAATCTAATAACTTATGAAAAAACAAGATCTAATTAAGGCTTTAGCTACAAAAGCTTCATCAAGCCAAGACGCTGCAGGAAAATTTTTGAATGCACTTATTGATATCGTTACTGCTGAACTTCAAAAGAAGGACGGAGAAGTTAACATTACTGGTTTTGGTGCTTTTAAAGTTTCAAACAGAGCTCCAAGAAAAGGAGTTAATCCAAGAACTAAAGAAAAAATTACTATCCCAGCTATGAAATCTCCAGTTTTCAGAGCAGGTAAAACTCTTAAAGAAGCTGTTAGATAATTTTTATACACAAAAATTACACTCCAACATTTATGTAGGGGTGTTTTTTTTGACTTTTTTAGTCCTTTTTGATATAATCAAAGAGTATTAATCCAAAAAAGAAATGTTAAATATAGATATTTCAAATCTAGAAAGTCAAGATTTAATTGATTTTATAGAAAATAATGTAGAAGATATTAAAAATTTTGAGTTGTCTATTCAATACAAAGCTGATTATAGTCAGTCAAGATTAATTAGAAACTTAATATTATTTTTGTTTGAAAAAAATTGAATTGATGTTCCGTGGAAAAACAGATTTTCACTTATTTCTGATGAACTTGTTAATAATTCAATTGAATATTGAAGTTTACCACTAGATAAAAACACATTTTTAATCAGGTTTTCTATTATAGGAAACATTCTTTATATTAATCTTGAAGTTCACGATACTTGAAAATGAGCATTTGCAAAAAACAGCTTACAAATGGAAAATATCAGAAAACAAAAAATGCTAGAAACTCAACAAGTATACTTGGGTAAAAGATGAAGATGATTATTTCAGCTCGTTACTAATATTGTCGATGAGTTATATTTCAAAGATAAAGAAACTTGATGATTAATAGTTGGAGTAAATAAAAAACTTGAGTTATCCTAATGAAATAAAAAATTTAAAAAAAATCGTTAACATTTGGTTAACGATTTTTTTATTAATGAAGAAGTAATGAGTTTATCTGTTATTGGAATCAAATAAAACTTTATCTAAGGGGAAACATCTTCAAGCGATATATACTTTTGGTATTACATCAATTGATTCATCATCTCATTCAAAATACCTTAAATTCATTTCTTCCTTATATTTTGTATCTAATATATGAGCTATTTTTTTAATAATAGACAGTTTTTTCATAATATCATAAACTCTCATTATACCTTCGTAATTCTGCATATTCGTCATTCTAGCTATTTGTTCAATTCTATCTCATTTAATTTCAAAATTCATACTTCATAAATCTATAACTCTGTATGCATTAATGTCTTTTTCATTTTTTAAATCATATACTTTAACCTGGTTTTCTACTTCTGATTCTTCTAATAATTCACTATTTTTTGATACATAGTTCTCAATTAAAAAGTCTTTTAATTCTTCAATTCATTTAAGTGAAGGTGCAGAAATTACAAAAATAGGATTTTTAGATTTGATTTTTGATTTGAATTCTTTTGTAATAAATTCAATCATTTCATTATCAAATAAATCTGCTTTAGAAAGAACGATTAATTCTTCTTTTTCAGCTAACTCTTTGCTATATTTTTTTAATTCATTTCTTATTGTTTCATAATTTTTAACAAGATCATCAAGTCAATTCAAATCAAGTAGATGAAGTATTACTTTCGTTCTTTCAATATGTTTTAAGAAACTATGTCATAATCATTTTCATTCACTTGCTCATTCTATAAGTCAAGGAACATCTTCTAAAACCAAACTTTTACCTTTATATTCAAGAACTCCAAGATTTGGAATAATTGTAGTAAAAGGATAATCTGCAATTTTGGGCTTTACATTTGTTATAGATTTTATAAGTGTTGATTTTCATGCATTTGGTAAACCAATTATACCAATATCAGCAACAAGTTTTAATTCTAGATTAACTGTTTTTTCTTCTCAAACATCTCAAATTTCAGCGAAAGATGGAGCTTGACGTGTACTTGAGACAAAATGAGCATTACCATATCATCATCTTCATCATTTACATATGACATAAGATTCCCATGGTGTACTAAGATCGCGAATTAATTTTCATTCTTCGTCTTTTACAAGAGTTCCAACTGGTACATTAAGAATAACATCAAGTGATCCTGCTCATGCGAGATCCCGGATTCATCAATTTTCTCAAGCTTTTGTCTTAATTACTTTTTTATGACGGAATTCACCTAAAGTATTTTCATTAGGATTTGTCCTAAAAATAATATTTCAACCTGTTCATCCATTACCACCAAATGGTCATCATTTTGGAATATATTTTTCCCTTCTCCAAGATACACTACCATCTCATCATTTTCATGCGATTAAAGTGACCTTAACTTCGTCTATAAACATCCTACTATTGAAGATTAAAAATAATAATATCAAAAAGGATTATATAGAAAAAAACATATTTTACAAAAAAGATTTGTAAAATATATTATTTTAATATAATTAGCGCACTTATAAATATATTTCGTATTAAAAATAGATATGGCAAAAGGTAAAAGAACATATATGTCTTGTATTTCCGTTGAAAGTGGAATTATGTGATATATCACAAATGTGCAAAAGAAAAATTTTGCAGCAGGTGAAAAACTTGAATTAAGAAAATACGACAAAAAACTTAGAAAACATGTTGTGTTTAAATTAAAAGAAACAAAACATTAGTATATTAAAAAGCTCCAGATTAATCTGGAGCTTTTTAATATTAGTATTAAGCATTTCAGCCAAGAATACTTCATATATTAGTTTTCATTTGTTCTTCTAGGGCAAGACATCAAATTGAATATTTTCTTTTTCAATTACTAATTATCATTTCTAGGCGAAGTCTTTCTGTATCATTTCTAGCTTCCATAAGAGTAGACTTAATAGTTTCTCATAAAGAACTATCTTTTCATACATTTGGAAAATATTGTTGAATTAATCTTTGTTTGTGAGCTTCTATATCAAATAAATCAGTTGGTCAGAATAGATTTGTTAATTCATTACTATGTGCCATAATCTTTTTGTTAAATAATATTTTGTTTTTGTCTTATTTTTTTTATATCAGATTTTGTATGTTTTGCAACAAGTGATTTATTATATTCTTCAATATCCTTTTCAATATTTTCTAGAGTTTTAATTAGTAGTATTTCTTTTTCTAGTTCTATTTCTTCTCTATGTTTTATAATCTGGGCTGCTATTTTTGGCCAGCTATCAAGAATTTCTAGTTTTTTATTATCTGTCATTACTTCAAATATCCTTATTATTTCTATTGCATCTTCTTGTAGGATATTATAATCTTTTATTAATTTTAGTAGCTGTGAATTAATCATTTTTGATTTTTTTTAATAATTTTTCTAATTATAATATTTTTTCAAAAATCACAAGCTCATTATATTATATTTTTCTTTTAAATACAAATATTAAAGCTTAATTTCAAAGAACATTAAATACTTCTTCAAGACTTATTTCTCATAGAACAACTTTTATTAGAGCATCATCTTTTATTGTTACCATTCAATCTCAAATCGCCTGAATCTCCAGTTGTGTTTTAGATGCTCAGGATACAATAAGTTTTTCTAATCATTCAGTCATTTCTAGTATTTCATACAATCAAGTCCTTCATTTATATCATTTACCTTTACAATGTTCACATCAAGCTTCATTTGCTTTATAAAAAAGTAAATCTTCTGAATTGCTTATAAATTTAGAAATTCTTTTCAGAACTTTATTTTTTATAATCTCATCTGGTTTATATGCAATTTTACAATGATTACATAGTTTACGAGCCAGACGTTGAGAAATTATTAATTTGAGACTTGAAGTTATAAGAAGGGAATCTACTCATAGATTAATTAGACGCTGTATACTATTAACAGAGGAATTAGCATGAAGTGTAGAGAATACTTGATGACCAGTAATA
Source organism: Candidatus Altimarinota bacterium (assembly GCA_028689205.1). Classification (GTDB taxonomy): domain Bacteria; phylum Patescibacteriota; class Gracilibacteria; order BD1-5; family UBA2023; genus STC-113. Next base: position 262,932 of record JAQTWP010000002.1, on the reverse strand, counting down.
GAAGCTTCAACTGCAAGTTTTGCAGTTTCTGGATCACGGATTTCTCAGACCATCATAATATCAGGATCTTGTCTAAGAAGACTTCTTAATCAATCAGCAAAATTAAATCCAATCGCAGGATTTATTTGAGTATGATTAACTCATTTTATTCTATATTCTACTGGATCTTCTAATGTAGAAATGTTTTTGTCATTAGAATCAAATGTTGATAATATTGCATAAAGTGTAGTAGATTTACCTGATCAAGTAGGACCTACAACCATGCATAGTCAAAAAGTATCATTTAAATGTTTTTTGATTTTTACCATATTCATCGGCAGGATACCTATTGTTCTCAAGTCTACCCATTCATTTTCTTTTTTAAGTAAACGAATCGCAGCCTTTTCTCAATAAATTGTAGGAATTATATTAATACGAAGATCAATATCTTGTCCACTAATAGGATCTTTATAATTGGTTTTTCAATCTTGAGGTAGACGTTTCTCATCTATTTTTAATCCACCAAGCACTTTAATTCTAGCTAAAATAGGTGCAGAATTGCTTATAGGGAGGTTTTTATAATTATTAAGTTTACCATCTACTCTGAATCTTATTTTTAATTCATCTTCATCAGGTTCAATATGTATATCTGACGCTCACATTTTAACTGCTGATTCAAATAGTGAATTGATATCAAAAAAATCAGTATTAATATTTACGCTATTATTTTCACTAAAAATGGCTGAAGTATCTAGATTTCATCCTGTGTTTTCTGGTTTTATGAATTTTAATATATCTTTAATTTGCATATGATTTTATTAACTGAATTAAGTTTAACATATTATTATGATAATTACAAAAATTTTGATTTGCAATCCTGACAAATTATTTTATAATTGGCCGCGAACTAAAAAATAGTTCAATTTTATTTTATATCTTCTTTTGAAGTTTTTCAAAAGATTTAATCCATAGATACTATGAGAAAATATGAGCTAATGCTTATAATTAATCCTGAACTTACAGATGACGAAAGAAATAATTCGATAGCTGATATCAAATTAGAACTTACTTCTGCAGGAGTTAAGATAATAGGTGAAGATATCTGGTGAGTGAAAGACCTTGCTTACAAAATCAGATCATCAAAAACAGGTTACTATATAATTTACAATATTGAATCTGATTGAAGTAAATTTTTTGATATCACTAAATCTTTTAATATCAAAAAAGACATTTGGAGACATATGTTTATCAAGATAGAAGATTAATTTTTTTAAAAATATTAACTCCAAAACATGAGAACAGTGAATAAGGTACTAATAATATGAAACGTAACAAAAGATCCTTTCATCAAAAATACAGACTGAAATAAAAAAGTTGCAATGTTTACTGTTGCTACAAATAGATATTTCAAAAATCTAAAAGATGAAGTAAAAAATGAGGCTGAATATACTAATTGTATTGCTTGGGGTAATTTAGCAGAAAAATGCGAAAAATTCCTTACCAAAGGTAAACTGGTATATATTGAAGGTCGTCTAAAGACTAGAATTATCGATAAAGAAGATTGAACTAAAACTTATAAAACCGAAGTTGTTATTTCTAATCTAATTTTCCTTAATAAAAAATCAGATTTTGAATGATCAGAATGATCTAATGAAGAAATAGATGATACTGATTTTGATTTAGATGATGATAAATTTTAATAATTAAAAATAACTAACTATGAAAGATACAAAAGCTTGTCCTCTATGTGAGGCATGAATAAAGGATATTAATTACAAAGATACAGAATTACTAAAGAAATATATTACAAAATTCAATAAAATAGTACCTAGATATTATTCTTGAGTTTGTCTTAAACATCAAAAAAAGCTTGCTACTACAATTAAACAAGCTAGATATATGGCATTACTTCCGTACATTCTTGATTTAAAATAATATACTATAAACAAAATAAGCCTTAGAATAAGGCTTATTTTTGCAAAATGGTATTGCATTTATTTTTTTCTAGTATATACTGGGTAAGTATTTTTTAATATTTAATTCAATAATTATGAATACACTTAAAAAAATTTGATATGGTTCTCTAGCAATATTAGCTTGAACTCAACAATCATTTGCTGTAATGTCTTTTGAAGGTTCAGGATGATCTATAGATGCAGGAGCAAAATGAAGCGACAAGACAATTGATGTAGTAATTAAACAATGGGTTAACTTTGCTCTATGATTCATGGCTCTCGCAGCAGTTATTTATTTCATATATGGATGATTTATGATATTAAGCGCTGGTTGAGATGATGGAAAAGTTAAGAAAGGTAAAACTATACTTACAAATGCTTGATTATGACTTATAGTTATATTTATAGCTTATTCTGTTGTATCATTTCTTATTAAAAGCTTATTCGGTGCTGGTCAATAATATTTTTTATAAAAAATATTATAATAATTTGAAAATAAAAATAAATCTGCTAAAATATAGCAGATTTATTTTTTAATAAAATTAACTTATGAGCACTCAAGAAAATGAAGAAATAGAAAATGAAAAACTAGATGATGAAGTATTTGATATAGAAATGATAGAATGACTTGATGACCTAGAAAAAAAGGAAGAAGAAGAAATTACATGACATAAACTCGATACAAGAATCAGAGAAAATGATTGAGAAGATAATTATTTTGATGAAACTTATTTTGAATAATAAATTTTATTTACTATCTGAAATATTAGAATTAGGTCCTAAAATTGTAGAATTAATTTCAGGATCTTTTTTTAGTTCACTTTTCACTTTCTCCTTTATGTCCTGTACACTGAACTGCCTAATTTTTAATTGACTATCTATAACATCTTTTAATGCTGTAGAATCCTTGAAGAAATGATAGGTTGACCAAGATAGAAGTAATAATCAAAGTACAGTACCAATTGCAAAAAGCATTCAAAGTGATAAATTATAAAGAACAATTTTCCATTTATGTTTATGAATTTCTAGGAATTGATGAGTTTCAAATACTTTCAAAATTTCAGTTAAATCCTTAATTGTATTATTAAGTTCTTTGAGAGTTTTTAATTGTTCTCTTTGAACCAGTCAATTATGTAATAACTCTTTTTCAACAATTGCAGAATATATTATTTCTTGTTTTTTCATTTTTTTGGAACTATCGTTTGTAGTTTTTTCATTCTTCATGTTTTTATAATTATTGTTTAAATCATTAATTAATAAAATCTGTATATATAGGCAAGCTTTACGGGATTATAATATATGAGAAATCTTTTTTTAATAAAATTCTTACTATGTTATTGGAATATAGTAAAATCTAGTGCTTCAGAAGTAGTTTGTTGTCTTGCAGTGCTTCTTATATGACGCTTGAATCAATAAGAATATCAATCTGACTGAATAATTGCATATTGAAGTGGAACCTTGACAAATCAGAAATCAATCTTATATTCAAGATAGGGAATTGCTTGTCATCATGTTCAGATAAGGGGATTTATAATTGATAGTTTTAGGGTACAAGAATTAGAAGTACAATTTGCTCAATTTGCTCATAATCAAGTTGTTGCATTAAATGGAGATCAATCAGTATCATAAAAATCATCAAAAGTTCAACCTGATCAATTCAAGTCAAATCAATCTTTTGTATCAAGATAAATAGGATTTCAATCTATCATACCTCATTTAATCATATTAGATTCTCAGCTAGCATATAGTATTATTCAAGTTCAATCTGTATTCTTTCCAGAAAGTTGCCAGTTAATAATTCATGAATTATCTAATGTTCATGTTAATCACATTCAATCCGGTGCCTTGAATTTTAATTCAACTGAGCTCCAAGTTATTCAGCTTCAAATTGCTAATTGAATAGGTTGACCTGGTCATATAATATTCCGACCTGAATTATATTCGCTATTTCATTCTCATGCAATAGGTATTTTTGTTCCAGAAGCTGTAATTTGGAAGGAGTATCATTGTGGATTAGAGGTATTATATGTCACTCAAGATTCAGTTCATACTGAAGCGGTTTTCATGAATAGTAGACTTTGTTCTATTCAACTAAGACCATTGTAATATGCAACTGTACTATTTTCTATTCATTTGATATTCCTGGCAATTGGTAATAGTTTTTCTAAGAAATAAATCATAATAGAACTAATTATTACAATACAAATAATTGCAATCATTAATGCTGATCATTTTTTATTCCTATATAATTCTAATTTCATATTAATTTTTTGTTAAATTAATAGTAGTAGTTATATTAATTTCTGGATTAATTCATTTTAGGATTTTTCTTTTACTCCGAGCATATCAAAGAGTGATATTTATTTTAACATAGGGGTTAATATTCGTATTAGGATCGCTTTCTGCCCAAGCAAATTTGTAATCCTTTTTTGGATAAACATAGAACTTGATATTTTTGATATTAATATAATCCGGCAACAAATCAATCCGTCACTCATTGGAACCTGGAATATTATAAAGTTTAGGACAATAAAAATCATTGTTACATATCCGTGTATCTATTCTTCAGTCAAATTGCCCAGAGTCATTAGTAGATCAGGAATGGTCAAGTCCATAATCTTTTCAATTCAATTTTAATATCTGGATATTTCCAAGACATCAACTTCATGTTCATGCTGGGAAAGTACATGTTGATCAAGTTAATGCATTAGGATCTTTTATTATATTAAGTCTAAGTAACATTCTTTCATTTTCCTTTCACTTCCTAATTAAATAAAGCTCTTCAACTTTGTTTCCTGTAAATGCTTCTTGTCATTGTCATATATTCTCATCATCGTCATCTCAGGTTATATTTCAATCTCAATTTTCATCTCATAAATCACTGCTTGCATTAGAATTATAATCTATGAATTGTAGGGCGTATTCTCAGAATCTTTGAGGTTTTCAAGCTGTAGAACTTCAATAATTGTTAAAAGAATTAATCGCACATCATAGAACTCACATGGGAGTTCAATCTCAACTTAAACATAGATAAGGTCAATCTCAATAAGCTCAAGCGGTTCAAGGCGTAGAACCAGATCAATAATTCCCGAATCAAGAGAAATTGCTATAATGTCATGAACCGGTTTGAATTCATATCATTTTCCTATTAAAATATTCTTCATAATCTATATCTCATCAAAAGTCTTTTATTTCTGATGAAAGCATTTCTGTTGTATAATATAGGTCTTGTTCTATATCGAGCCTACTAGCTAACCTTGTTCTAAAAACTGCAATATTTCACATAGCTTCGAATGCAATTAAAATTATTATTGCAAACAAAGTTATAACCATTATCATTTCAATTAATGTGAAACCTTTACTTTTTTTTCAAATCATTTTATTGGTACGAATGTTAATTATCTAAATTTTATTTTTATTTGCGTATTTGTAAAGGGAATAAACTTGATTTTTATTTTAAAATCATTTGAATTTCTGATAAATCAAACTAAACTCTTATAAAATTAATATAATTATATGTTTATTAAAGCGATACCTCTAGATATTTCTTTCTCAGAAGAAGCACTTACTTATTACATAAAAGAAGATCAAAAAAAATATATAAATATTTGATCAGTAGTTTCTATTCCAATTAAAAATAAGATATCTCATTGAATAGTATCGGGTATTTTTAAAACATCTGATATTTGAACTCAAGAAATCAAATCTATTGTTGAAGTTTTATGTAGTTTTTCATTACTTAATAAATACCAAATTGAAATTATTTTTGATTTGTCAGCAAAATATTTTTTACCTATTCATAAAGTTCTTAATCTTTTTTTACCAAAATTCATATTAAATAGATTAGAAAAAAATTCTTTTCAGGATATTTTGAATATTAATAATGAAACTTATCTTCAAAAGACAAAAAATAAACCAGTTTTTTTGCATAATATTAGTATAAAATCAATTGAGGAGGTCTTAAAAGAAAATATTGGTAATTTAGAAGATACGGTTATAATTTTTCCTGATGATTTTTCAATAGATTCTTTTCTTGCTAAAAATAAGGATTTTGAGCAAGGGGCTACAATATATAAAAATTCGTATACATATTCTAAAAAATATAAAACTTTTCTTGATATATTGTCAAAGAAAAATAATATTTTGTTTTGAACTAGGAAGGTTCTTCAATATAATCTTGGAGCATATAAAAAACTTGTATATATTGAGGACTCAATGGTAAAATATAATTACAACCAATTTGAAAAATATTCCAATCTCGATGTTTTAAAATCAATGATAAATCAGAATTTTTTTGAAGTCTATTTCATTTCAAGTGTACCAAGTATCGAATTTTTTTATTCTAGCAAAGTTAATAATTACACTTACAAGACAGTTTAATGAATTATAATAAACAAATTAATATTTTTTTGAAAAAGAAAATGAATCCTAAACTTAGGATTTTATTCAAGTTCTTATGAAATATAGATAGGACAAAAATTATCTTCACTTTTTTCTGTTTTTATTCTTTTGTTATAATAATTACTGCATTCAAATATAGTGTACTTGAATTCGGTTATTATTCAAAATTAGCAGAATGACAACAAACAAAAATAGTCAAAAATTCGGTAAATAGGTGAACAATATATTCAAATAATGATCCAATTTGAGTACTTGCGAGCTCGACTGATCTATCTGATTTGGCTATTGATCCAACTCAAGAAGGTTCCAAAGAAAAGTTACATACTTTCTTAACTGATATAATTTTTACAGAATTATGCACATGAAATCAACTTGAATCTTGTCAGGAAAATCTCTTTTCATTTTTAAGAATTCAAGAATTAGAAACTTACAATGATGATTCTAATTATATAAAAAATAAAATAAGCGAAGAAGTTAAAAGAAAACTTGATAAAAGATATATAGATTTTTCTATAATTAAAGATAAACTAAGTAATGAAGAAAAAATAAAGCTTGCGCTACTTGGAACCGAATCATTAATTATTGATGAAAATACTCTATATTTTGATTTTAGTAAAAATATTTCCAAAGAAGATTTAATTCCAAAACTAGCTAATATACTTAATTTAACTCAAGAAAATCTTAAATTAATCCTAACTCAAAAAGAAGTAAGATATATAAAATTCCTATCTAAACTTAATTTATCAACAAAAGATAAAATTGATGCACGTATAGAAAATGAAAAAGGAGCATTAAAAAAATGACTTATAGACGAAAAAGAATGAATAAATAAATTCCTTATTCTTGAGCCTCATCCTACTAGATTTTATCCAGAGAAAGCTCTTGGATGACAAATCCTTTGATTCGTAGATAATGAATGACAATGAAGATATTGAATTGAATGATATTTTAATGATGAATTAAGATGACAAGAATGAGTAAAAATTACAAAAAAAGATATCTCTGGAAGAGAGATTTGACTTTATGAACAACCAGAACAAAAACTTGTTAATTGATCAGATATAAAACTTACAATTGATAGAAATATCCAAAAAGAACTTTGAAGAATACTCGAAAAATGAATAAAGGAATTCAAGGCGAATAAATGAAGTGTGGTTGTTATGGATCCAAAAACATGAGCGATAATTGCTATGGCAAGTTATCCAGATTATGATCCTAATAATTTCGGAGATGTATATGAATTGGAAAAAGTGAATTACAATAAATATCCTAATCCTTGATTTGACCTTCTTTGATTACCTGTTTTTGTGGAAGATTCTTTAGGATGAACTGATGAACTGAAATATGATGGTAAAATGTTAAAGCTTAGATTGGCTGATGAAACAGAATTAACAAACAGAGCAATCCCTAAATATAAATTTAAAAACAATCTTGGTCCATTATCTTATACAAATGATACAATAGGATCTTTATATGAGCCAGGTTCAGTATTCAAGGCGATTACAACTGCTATTTGAATAGATACGTGAGATATCAAGCCTTCTGATATGTACACTGATAAATGATTCGTAGAAATTGATAACTTCAAAATCTCAAATGTATCAAAAGAATGTATTGGTTATCATCCTTATTCACATGCTCTTGATTGGTCTTGTAATGTTTGAATGATTGATATTGTTAAAAAAATAGGTTCATCACTTTTTTATAAATATATTAATGATTTTGGATTCTGAGCAAAAACTAATATTACTTTAGAATGAGAGGTATTTGGGAAAATTCAACCATATGAAAAATGGTCAAGAGCTAAGCTTTTTACTCAGGCTTTCGGACAATGAATAACTGCGACAGTTATTCAAATGGCATCAGCGTATTCTTTGTTAGCTAATGGGTGAGTGTATATGCAACCGTATATTGTTGATACAATTACACTTCCTAATGGAAAAGTAATTAAAAATACTCCCACACCAGTAAGAAGAGTAATTAAAGAAGATACTTCAAAAAAAATAATTGCAATGTTAACAGAGTGAGCTAATATTTGATTCGCGAAAAAATGATGAGTAGAAGGTTATGATATGGCCTGAAAAACATGAACTTCACAGATTGCAGCAAAATGAAAATATGAACAAGATTGACCTTGACATACCATAACTTCATATGGATGATTCTGACCATCGTCTAATCCAAAATTCGTAATGATAGTTAAAATTGAACGTCCACGTACTGCGGAATATTCGGAAACCACATCTTCTGCAATGTACTCACAAATGGCAAAATATCTGCTTAATTATTATGCAATTCCGAAGAGTAAGTAAGTATTTATGTTATTTTATTCAAACAAAAACCATTAATATAATAATTCAAATAATTATTTCTTCTATCTCTTTTTTTGAATGCTTTTCTTTTAGTATTATCATAGCCATTATTGTAGTTACAAAAAGCTCAGATAATGATAATACATTTGCAATGTTAAGTTGTATATATTTATAAGAAAATAGTAATCAGGCACTTCAAAGCGAAACAAATATTCATCATAAACTAGGAATAATAAAGTCCTTTTTAGATAAAGATAATATACGAGTTTTTTCTTTTCATAAAAACAAAAATACTAATCCAGTAATCAATGATCAACCAAAAACAAGAAACATAACTACTAATGGTGAAACTAAATGAATTTTTATAAAATATCATTCTGAGAAAAACATTATTGTCCATCAGATACTACAAATAAGCGCTAATATAATTCATTTGAAAATATTTTTATCTTTTCAGGTACTTGATTTGTATGTAAGATAAAGTATATAAAAAATGAAAATCATTGCTATTATGGTTTTTGTCGTTGATAATATTTCACTTTTTCAATATACAAATATATTTAAGATAAATAGAAATATAAGATAACTATATCAGACCATAAAAAATTTACCAGTATTCACTTCTTTAAGTCATATATACATAACTTTATTTATTAGATAGGCTAATACTCAAGTAAATATTAGTATAATACTATATTTTAATTCTGGAATATTAAGGTCTATTCAGGTTATTAAAAAAATTAATAGTATTGAAATAATGGCAAAGATATATCTAAGCAACAATGACTCATTTTTGTTTGTTCATTTAGATACAAATTTATCTGAAATATTTGTTAGAGCAAAAAAAATAACTCAAAGAGTAATAAAAAAATATCACATAGGTATATTATAATTTATATTAGTTTTAGTATATTAAAAAATCCCAATTATTGAAATCGGGATTTTTTAATTCAGTAATAATTCTAATTATTCAGCAGAAGCTTCTTCTTTTTTAGCTTTTTTAGCTGGAGCTTTCTTTTCTTCTTTTACTTCAGCAACAACTTCTTCAGTTGATACTTCAGTAGTTTCTTCTTCTTTTTTAGCTTTTTTAGCTGGAGCTTTCTTTTCTTCTTTTACTTCAGCAACAACTTCTTCAGTAGTTTTTAGAGAAAGACCAATTCTTTTTTCAGTAGGATCAAAAGTAATAACTTTTGCTTCTACTACATCACCAACTTTAACATGGTCTTCAGCATTTTTTACCATTTCATTACTGATTTCTGATAAGTGGATAAGACCACTGATTCATCCATCAAGACTTAGGAAAATACCAAATTTAGAAATTCTCATAACTGGAGCCTTGATAATATCACCAACTTTATATTTTTTAGCTAATTCATCCCAAGGATTGTGTTTTAATCTCTTCATAGAAAGACTGATTTTATCTGTATCAATACCGATAACTTCAACTTTAACTTTATCACCAACTTTTGCGAATTTTGAAGGATCATTAACATGTCCCCAATCAATTTCTGAAACGTGCACTAATCATTCTAATCAACTGAAAGTAATAAATAATCAGTAAGTTAGTATACCACTTACTACTCATTCTACTTGATCTCAGATTTTTAATTTTCCTAGAGCAACTCCTCTTTCTTCTTCTACAGCAGCTTTTTCAGAGAAAATAATTTTTTTACCATCTGGATCAACATTAATAACTCTAACCTTGAATGGTTTACCAACTAATTTGTTAAGGTGAGCTAGGATTCTTTCTGCATTTGCTCATTCTACACGTGGGTAGTTAGTAGGAGTAAGTTGAGAAACTGGAATAAATCATTTTATACCGTCAAGATCAATAAGAAGTCAACCTTTGTTTGCTTCATTTGGAATAACAGTAATAATTTCTTTTGTGTCAAAATTTGAATGTAATCTCGTAATAAGTTTTGCTTGACTAGCTTTTCTAATGGATAAAATTACAAGTCAACCGTCTTTATCATCTCAAATAACTATTGATTCTACAATATCGTCTACTTTTAATTTTGATACGTCATCTATAGAAGAATGCATATCGCTACCAGCAATAATACCAGTAAATTGGCTATTAAGATCAACTAAAAACATTTTAGAAGATATGCTTAATATTTTTCAGGTAACTACTTCTCCGATTTTTGGAGAAATGATTGGCGCTGCACTTTTTAAGATTTCTCAGAAATCTTGTGTAACTTTTGCCATATTAACAAATAAAGATTAAAAAATAAATTAGAATTGAATGTTTAGAACTTAGAACTTAGAAAATTTTTCTCAGCTCTTAATTCTTATATCTCAGTTCTTAAAAATGGGGCGAATTATGGGGATCGAACCCATGACCTCCAGATTCACAGTCTGGCGTTCTAACCAACTGAACTAAATTCGCCATAAACAGATAAAAAATTTGCCCAAATAAAAAGGCTGGAGAAGTATATTTATTATAAGAGAAAAAGCAAAAAATTTTTTGAGAAAATAAGTTTATATTAAAAAGGATTTTTCTTTTTAGCTTTTATTCTTAAAATCAAATTATAAATTCTATATTATGCAACTAGATAAAAAACTTCTACATACAACTGATTCATATATCAAAAAACTCACTGATGCTTGAGTTCTTACAGTTGAGGATTTAATTGAGCATTATCCTCGTACTTATGAGAATAAAAGTAATGTATTAGAAAATTTTAGTTATGTTAATATTCAAGAAAAAAACAGTGTAGCATGTGAAATTGAGACTATAATTAGTGAAAAAACAAAATTCGGTAAAAATCTTATTAAGGCAATTATAAAAGATAAATCGGGATTCCTCTGTGAAGCTGTTTGGTTTAATCAGAAATATTTACTTAATCAATATAAGGCTGGAGATAAGATTCTTATTTTCGGAAAGCCAAAATATTCTTATGGGAAGCTATCTTTTCTTAGTCCAGATATTGAATTCTACTCTTCTCAAAATAAAACTATAAAACCTATTTATCCAGAAGTTAATTACATCGGTTCTGAGTGGTTTGAAAAGAAAATAGCTGATTTGAAAATTTATTTCAAAGATGTGAAAAATTCTCTTCCAGAAGAAATAAGACTCAAAAAATGATTCTTAAATAAAGCTGAAAATCTTTTTAAAATCCATTTTCCAAAAAATGAAAAAGATTTTGAAGAAGCCAGAAGGGAATTGGCTTACGAAGAGCTTTATAGAATGCAATACGAATGATTATTGCGTAAAAAGGAATTGGAATGAATAACTTCGTGAAAAGCTCCAAAGATACCAATGAATTCAGACCTTATAAAAGAAATAATATCTAAACTTCCTTATTCTCTTACGAATTCTCAAAAAATTGTAATATTCCAAATTCTAAAAGATATGGAAAGAGAATTTTCTATGAAAAGACTTCTTCAATGAGATGTTGGTACTGGTAAAACTATAGTTGTCTTGATAATCGCAATACATGCAATTTTAGAAAAAAATATACAAGTAGCCTTCATGGTTCCAACTGAAATACTTGCCCGTCAACATTTTGAAACTATTCAAAAACTTCTCTTTGAATATAATATTAAGTCCGATTTATTAGTAGGAAGTCTAACTCCAAAACAAAAAGAAGAAGCAAAAGCAAGATTGAAAACTTGAGAAACCCAGATAATAATATGAACCCACGCACTTATTCAAGAAGATGTAATATTTAAGAATTTAGGTTTTGTAATAATTGATGAGCAACATAGATTCTGAGTTGAACAGAGAAAAGTGCTAGAGAATTATTTTAGTAAAAATAATGAATTAAAAAAATGTCATTCCGGAAATCTGGAAGATTGTCCGGAATCTCCCGCTTATAAATGAGATTCAATAGATTTAATCATAGAAGATTTACAATGAAAAACTTTAATAAAAGGTAGATTCCTGCCTCCGCAGGAATGACAAAAAGATATTTGATGAATTTTCCCTCATATCCTTAATATGACAGCAACTCCTATTCCTCGTACTTTGGCTTTAACTATTTATTGAGATCAAGATATTTCTACAATAAGCGAATATCCAGCCTGAAGAAAGCCAATTTATACTAAAGTTATAAAAGAAACTGAGCGAGAACAAATGTATAATTTCATAGAACAAGAATTGAAGTCTTGAAGGCAGACTTATTGGGTTTCTCCGCTTGTTACAGAATCAGAAACTCTTGACATAGCCAACGCCACACAAATGAAAGAAAATCTAAGCTATATTTTCCCAGATTACAATATTTGACTCATTCATGGTAAGATGAAAGCAAAAGAAAAGGACGCAGTTATGGAAGAATTCATGCAGAATAAAGTAAAAGTCCTATCTTCAACTTCTGTAATTGAAGTTGGAGTAGATAATCAAAATGCTACAATAATTTGTATAGAAGCTGCAGAAAGATTCGGTTTATCTCAACTTCATCAATTCAGGTGAAGAGTCTGAAGATGAGAACATCAATCATATTGTTATCTTTTCACAACTAAGGAATATAAATGAGATAGACTGAAAGCTATGGAAAAAACAAATGACTGATTTGAATTATCAGAAATTGACCTTGAACTCAGATGACCATGAGAGGTTTATTGAGTGAGACAGAGTTGAATTCCTGAGTTCAAAATTGCCAATCTGAAAGATTTTGAATTAATATCAGAAATCAGGGAAGATATAGAAAAAATGCTTGGTTGAGATAAGAAATAAAAGTTGATTTTTCTGAAAAATAGTTAAACTTAAGCAGTATATTTTTTATTAATAAAAATAAAATGACAGAATTTTTAAAAAAGGAAATTACTTGAGATAAGTTCGAATTACTTATCGATTGTGAAATTTTTCCAAAAGAAATTATATTAAAAGCTGCATATAATTTTCTTGATAAATGATATTTTTTCTTTAAGTTTGATGAAAATAAAAATATTATATTACAGTTTAGTAGAAAAGATTCAGTAGAAGAAAAAGTGGAAAATATAATCGGAAACTATTATGATGAGCTGTTAAATACATATTTAAGAGATATTTTAGAAAAAGATAACAAAGTTATAAGAGAAGCTATAGTTGTAGCTGCATTATGAAATTCTATAGATACAAAGAATTTTGTTTCTCTTGATACGAATAATCAGATCCAAAATAATAATCAAATAGATTTTGATAAAGATATTGAAGAAATTCTAAGAGAAATTGAGAATGATCCTGACTTGAAAATTGACGAAGCAGAAATAGAAAGAATACTTAAAGAAATTGAAGAAGAAAGTGAAACAGAAATAAAGAAATTGAGCCAAAAAGAAATTACATTAGATCCTAAAAATGTCAAAGATGCAAAAAAAAGATTTCAAGCTTGAGAATAGTATATATGACGAAGCTATGTTAAAAATAGCTATTAAAGACTTTGAGTGATTTGATATTAAATATTCAAAATCTGTTTTAACTATATTCTGAAATTCTACAGAAGAAATTGAAGAGATTTTCAACGAATTAATGAATTATACTTTGTGAATTCAAAACGAAACAATTTAAATGAAACTAGTTTTTTCTCATTATTTTAAAACTAAGCCTTTATAATATTAATGTTATTTCTTAAGAAATTAATTAAAAAATATGACACTTGATTTAAATAAAATTAAAAAACTAAAAAGTGATAAAATCTGATTTTTCAGATTTAAAAAATTCGATAAAGATAATTATCTTATCACCAATGATATTTGAGAATATTCTTTTTTAACTTCTCAAGAATTTTGAGATTTCATTTCATGAAAAATTAATTCTTGAGATAAATTCACTGATCTAGAAAGTAAATGATTTATAAAAAATGAAAAATATACCAATGAAATGGCTATTAAATATGCTACAAAAAATCATTTTCTAGCTTATTGACCATCTCTTCATATTTTAGTAACAACTATCAGATGTAATCATAAATGTCTTTATTGTCACGCTTCAGCAGGTAATAAGGAAGCAAAATGATTAGATATGACACTAGAAACCGCAAAAAAAGTATTAGATACAATATTTTATACATCATCTGAAGATATAATTATTGAATTCCAATGATGAGAACCTTTGCTTAATTGGGATGTATTTAAATATGTAGTTGAGGAATGAAAAATCAAAGCTTTACACCTTGCAAAAAATATTAGGTTCGCCTTGGTTACAAATTTAACATTAATGGATGAGGAAAAATTAGACTATATTATAAATAATGGAATAAATATAAGCACTTCACTTGATTGAGACGAATTACTCCATAATGAAAATAGAATTTTCAAAAATTGAAATTCATTTGAAAAAGTTACTTATTGGATAAGAAAAATTAATGAAGAATATGAAAAAAGATGAATAAAAAATACGGTTTGAGAATTTAATAAAATATGAGCACTGCTTACTGTTACAAAAAATGCTCTTCCAAAATATAAAGAAATAATTGATACTTATATTGCTCTTTGATTAGACTGAATTTTCTTAAGATCTCTTAATCCATATTGATTTGCTCAATCTGATTTAAATAAACTTTCGTATTCTCCAGAAGAATTTTGAGAATTCTATAGGAATTCTCTGGATTATATTTTAGATCTAAATAGTAGATGAGTTAATTTTAGAGAACAATTATCATCTATATATTTAGCTAAAATCCTTAACCAAAAAGATCCTAATTATCTAGACGAAAGAAGTCCTTGTTGAGCATGTATAGGTCAATTGGCATATAATTATGATTGAAATGTTTACACGTGTGATGAATGAAGGATGATGTCTAGAATGTGAATTAATGATTTTTTAGCTTGAGAAGTTTCAGAGAATCCAGAGGAAGTATATGAAAATATAATTAATTCAGAATTAACGAAAACAATGGTACAATCTTCTACAATTGATTGATTACCTTGATATAATGAAAGTGTTTACAAGCCTTATATATGAATATGTCCTATATATAATTATAAAATATTATGAAATATATATTCTAATTATTCAAAAGACAATAGAAATAAACTAGAAAATATTATACTTAATTACCTTTTTGATAAACTAAGAAATACTGAAAACTTGAATTTATTTAACAAATGGCTTTGAAAAGATGATATCACTATATGTAAATAAATTTGATTTTTATTAAGGAAGTGGTATTATTCAGATAATTTTATTAATATAAATGTCTTTTATGTCTCTAGAAAAAAAGAAATTTTTTCCAAAATTAAGTAAGAAAATCAAATGATTTCTTACAGATGAAAGTGGTAAAATAAGTAAAAAAGATGCATTAGGCTTAGCTGCTTGAGGTTTATTATTGGGATGAATTAATGAAATTTTTGCATCACCACACTGAAATACTTGTACGGCTGCTAATCTTGCCGACCCAATATACTCACCCACTCCAGATGATATAACTGATGATTGAGCATGAACATCAGAAACTTCTTCATTACCAAACTTATGACTTTGCGGAGTAAAATGAACTATTGTACCAACTCATGCAAGTTGAATAGTTAATTGACATTTTAGCTGAGCGTCAACACTAGCGGGTAATGCTACATTATGACATAGTTCTCACGGTTCTCACGGTTCTCACGGTTCTCACGGTAGTAGATGGTAAAAAATTAAAAATTATGCTTATACAAGAAGATATAAAAAATTTAAAGTGATTAGAGATTTTTTTGTGATATACATGTAATTTAAAATGTTTTTTTTGCTATCAAAAAAATTTAAGAAAAGAATATACAAAAAATATAGAGAAAAAAGAAATTATAAAATTGCTTGAAGACTGATATAATAATTGAAAAAGATTTATTATATTTTCTTGATGAGAGCCAACTTTGGATATTAATTTATCTTATTATATAGAATATTCTAAAAAACTTTGATTTATACATATAAGAGTTCATACAAATTGATTTTGATTTATAAATTTTGATTACCTTAAAGATTTATATAATAAATGATTGAGTTGAGTTACAATATCTATTCATTGATATAATAACATTCATGATAATATTACATGAAAATTATGAAGTTTTGATATAATTAAAAAAGCTCTTATAAATTTTGAAGCACTTAAGAAAATTAATAATAATTTTATTTTTGATATAAATACTGTAGTATGTACTTTTAATTACCAAAGTTTAACTAGTATAATTGCTTTTTTATCAAAATTTAATTTTACAAGGTTACAATTGGTAATTGCTTATTCGTTATGAAATTTTAGTATCAAAGAAAAAAAAGAAATTATTCCAGAATATCAAGTAGTTATTCCATATATTATAAAATCTTTAATACTTTGAAATTATTATAATAAAAAAATTGTTATAGAAAATATTCCCTTTTGTTTAATTAATAGAAAATATTGGAAAAATATTTTAGATAGAATATTTATAATAAGAGATTCTATAACTGTTAATGAAAAATACGATGAGTTCCTGGATGATTTTAATAAAACAAAACTAGATGAATGTGCTGATTGTAAGTTGAATAATATTTGCAAAGGCATTACTAAGGATTATAAGGACGTTTATGAGAATTTTACTTTAAAACCGATATATGAATAAAAAAATTTGTATTTTTTGATTATGATTTCAAGGAAGACAATATTTAAAATATTTTTTGAAAAATAATTATGAAGTCGTATGAGTATGTAGAACGATTGAAACAAAAGAAAATATTGAAAGAGAATTCTGAATAAATGTTGTTACAAATTATAAAAACGTACTGGATAATAATATTGATTTACTTGTTTTGTCGGTATATCCAATTGATATATATGAAGAATTATTTGAATATTCTGAAAATTACAACTATGATATATTATCAGATTTGCCACTAACATTTAATTCTTATTTATTAAATAAATATTTAAGTAATGAAAGACTTTTTCTTATGTTAATGGAATCCAAATTAGATTTTTTTAATTTTTTTGTTAAGAATAACCTTGATAAAATACATTATGCGAAATGTTTGATTTTACAAAATAAGGATAATTTATTGAAACAAAAATATAAAAAAGAATCACTCATTGTTGATACACATTATGTACTGAACAATCTCTTATGATTACCTGAAAATAAAATAAATATAAATTATAAATTCATAGACAGGAATATAAAAAATATAGAATATATAATTGAGTTGTTCTTAATTAATTGAGAGAAAGTTATTTTTAGATATGAAGAATGAAAATGACAAATATTTTGCATTAATAGTAAATGAGAAGTTTACTATAAAAATATAAAAAGAATCATAGTTGATGATATCATGAATCTTATTATATCAGATATTAAAGAGAAGAATAGAAATTATATAGAAGATTATTACAATAATTTTATATACATAATAAAAAAATTTAACTATGAAAAAATTATTTAGCATTATATTTCTTATATTTTTGACATCTTGTTCATTTTTTTCATCAAAAAATATACAAGAAAATGAGAAAAATATACAAGAAAATGAGAAAAATATACAAGAAAATGAGAAAAATATTAAAAATTCATCCCTACAAAAAAATAAACAATCTTTTTTTTCGAAAGAAAAGATTATTGAATTAGAAAAAAAGAAATTTGATTTAGCTGAAATCGATAATATTAAATTAGAAAAGAGGTATTTATCTAATTTAGAAACTGAATATTTAGAAAAATATAATTTAAAAAAATCAGATTTAACTAAAATAACTAGAGAATTTAATAACTTATCAATAAATATGGATGCTATTATGTTTTTAAAATGAAGGTGCAATATTATAACTTGAGGTAAAAACTATTATGACTGATGAAAAATTTTAGAAAATTCAAGTAGCTTTAGTTTAAAAGATGAATATATACTATGATCAGAATATAGTGGTATTACATGACAAGAACTAAATAATTTGAAAGCTGAATTAAATAATCTTTTTTCTAATAATTTTTCAGAACTCCATTTAAAAATTGCTAATACCAGTTCATATAGGGAAGTAATTTCTTTGATGTGAATAAATAGTGCTAATTTAGCTTATTCTCTTGAAAAATATTCTTTAATTTTAATTTTAAACTGAAAAAAGTTTGATGATAAAAAAGAAATATTTGAATCAATTTTTAAAAAGTTTGATGATAAAAATGAAATAAATGAAAATCATTTAATTTGAATGGTTTATCTTTATTTTTATACTAATAAAGAGTGTAATTGATTTTTTGATTATATGGTTAATGATTTTAATAAATAAGTATTAATTGTATACCCCATAATGCATAATATATATATAGAATTAATAATAACGAATTGATGTAACAAGAGGTGTCAATACTGTGATCTTGATTTTAGTCATAAATCATTTTCTTATTCTAATCTTGATAAGTTCATAGAATTTTTAAAGAATAATAAAGCTAACTATACAATTAATTTTTTTGGTTGAGAACCATTGCTTGAATTTGATAAATTAAAATACTTTCTAGAAAATTCAAAATCATATGTAAATAAATATTCTATTTGAACTAATTGAATTTTATTAAACAAAACAAAAATTTTATATTTGATTAAAAACAAAGTCAGCATATATCTTTCTGTAGATAATGTAAAAAAATGAGCAGATATCGATCTATCTTTTTTATCTCATTATAAAAATGATATAAAAATAAATTTTATAAATGATCCTGACTATTTAGATAATTCCATACAGGTTTTTGAAGATATAAAAATGCATTGATTTAAAAATATCTCATTTATGCCAGTGTTTTCAACAAAGAAGTGGTCCACTAGTAGCTTGTATAAGCTGTGAAATATTTATAAATACATAAAATCTAACTCAGATGATATGAATATAATTTTTTTTAAATATTTTAATTGAGTTTCTATAGATAAACAATTTATACTTGATACAGATTTATATTTTTACTCTGATTTAGATTCATTGCTCTGGTTACAGAAACAATATAAAAATATTAATCTGGCATTAAAAGAAGAAATTAATAAAAAAACGACATTGTTTTCACTTCTTGATAAAGAGATTGATTTAGAAAAATTACTCAAACTTTATAATATAGAAGATTTACTGAAGCTAATTTTTCTAATTCCAAAAAGTCAAGGTGTTTTGTCAGAAAATAGTATTATAGATAATATATTAAATTGATGATAGAAAATGATATACAAAAATTTGAATGTAGTGCTGTTGTTAATTGATGTGAAATAGAATTAACAAATCATTGTTGACTTAATTGTATTTGATGTATCAGAAAAGAATGTAAATATTTCTGATTTTTAACTTTCGATATACTGAAATCCATAGTAGAAATTATAAAAAATAAGTGATATACTGAAATAGTATTATCTTGATTATGAGATGTATTCTTGCATAAAGATTTATATAAATTTATTGATCATATATTTAAACATATACCAAAAATAAAAATATATATAATGACTAAGTGACAATCTGTAAAGAATTATGATATTGATAAAATACTTGAATATAAACTTAAAAATTTTAATATTGGATTAACATTTTCTATTTTTTCATTGAATAAAAATACATATCATGATATTACTTGATGAGGGGATCTTGATTCTTTATTGAATTTAATAAAATATAGTCATAAAAAATGAATAAATTTTTCATTTGAATTCTTATTAAACAATATTAACATTGGTAATGTTAATATTTATAAAAACTTTTCTAAGTTATTCTGAAAAGAATTTATTTATTCTATTCCTCATAATTGGGGATGATTATTAATGGATAGTGAATATAGACAAATTTTTAATTTTGATATCTTGAATAAGTTTATAAATAAGAGATTTGGTTGAGAAAGATGTGAGGCTTTTATTTGAAAATATTTATTTTTTGATTACAATTGAGATATTTATAAATGTTGATTAAAAAGGTTTGATAAAAATTTCTTTCTGTGAAATGTAAATAAATTAAATAATAATCTTTTTATTTCTAAATTATCTTATAATAGTTGTATTAATTGCAGTTATTATAATTATAGGACTAATATTAATATATAAAATTAAATATCATGAACTTCAATGAAGTCGCTTTTGTATGAACATATGAATGCAATGCAAATTGTACTTACTGTTATGCGAGAAAATATAAAAATGTGTATAAATGAATAGAATTATCATTTGAAAGATTTAAAGAAATAGCCCTGAAATTAAAAGCTAACGGAACTAAAAATATCTCATTTATATGATGAGAGTCTACTTTATGGAAATATATAAATGAAGCAATAAAGTTTGCTAAGGAAATAGGTCTTATAACCAACATAGATACCAATGCCATAAAGAGATTAACAGAAATACCAGACAAAGTATCGATACATACAAATGTATTATTTTTTACTAAAAATGCCGATATTATAAGAAATATAGATTTTTATCGAAGGAATTCTAGAGTAACTTTAACATATAATGTTCACGATATTTGAAAGTATGATTTAGAATTAGTAAAAAGAGTATTATCTAAATTTAAATTAACTACCTTACTGGAGTTTATTTATGATCAAAAACCTTCCAAAGATATTTGAAATTATTATTATGAATTAGCTAGATACCTAAAAGAAGAAAAAGGCATCAGAGTTATATCAGCATGACCACATCCAATTTGTATGTTCTCACAAGAACAGTTTATATATTTAAAATATAATACATTTTTATCTGGTATGTGCGATACTCCTTTACCTCAAGGTGAAACCGAAACGATAATAAATCCTGATTGAGAAACAATATTACCTTGCTGAGCTTTACCATTTACGACAAGCATAAGTTATTTACTAGACAATAATATTCCCGAATATATTAAAAAATTTGCCCCTTATATAAAGAATCTCAGACAAACTATTCCGAATATATGTAAAGACTGTAATTATTATGGTAAAACATGTCAGTACTGATGCATGGTAAATAAAATGAGCCCTGAAGATAGGGATAATTGAAAAATATTAATTTAAAATAAATATTACTTATTAAGTTACACATAAAATGAAATTTTCTATTTGATACAATGAGGAATTAGATTTTCTTTCTTTGGTAAACAAGTATAAGGATAATATTTCAACAATATATTTCCCAATGTTTTATAAAGTTGCTTATTCAGGAAGAACAATACTTGATAGAACTAAGACTATAAGAGAATACTATAATAAAGTTATGACACTAATATGTTTATGTAAAAAATATTGAATAGAAACGGATTTAATATTAAATTCTGCATGTGATGGCATTAATACATGTAATGATTTATATCGGAAAAATATTATTAATCATATTAAACCGTTACAAAGGTGTTGACTTACTACTATCACATTAACAAATTTATGGTATATTGATTTAATAAAAAATGAATTTCCTTGATTAAATATAGCTAATTCTTTAAATTTATGATGAATAAGGAAATTAGAAGAGGCAATAGATTTGAAGAATTTATGAGTTAATATACTAATAGTAGATCCAAGTATTAATTATGATTTAAAACTTTTAAAAAGTATAAAAGAAAAAACTAAATTAAAAATGAAGATACTTATTAATGAATCATGTATCTCAAACTGTCCTTTTGATAGACAACATGCAAATATGTTGGCTCATTTAGTAGAGCCAGAGTCAAATGAATGGATTAAGTCTACTTGTTGACAGATATATAATAAAAATAGAAGAAAATTTTTTAGAGTTCCGTTTATTAGACCAGAGGATTTAAAAAATTATGATTTTATTGATTATCTAAAATTAAATACAAGAGATAATAATACTGATTATATTGATAAGCTTTTAAGTATTTATATAAAACAAGATTTTGAAGGTAATTTATTGGATTTATTAGAATTTGATTTTTCAGAAGTAACATCTATTAAGTATATAGATAATAAAAAATTATGAAAATTAGGCTTTTTTGAAGACATGCTTAAATGTCCAAAAGATTGTGATACTTGCACTAAATGTGATAAATATTTTTAATTTAGAATTAAATAAATATATATGAAATTTTCTATTTGATATAATGAAGAAAATGATTTTTTTGAACTAGTCAAAAAATATAGGAATAATATATCAACTATATATTTTCCTATGTTTCATCATATAACTTGATCATGAAGATCAATAACAGAAAGGACAAAGACATTAAAAGAATATTATGATAAAGTAATTAAATTAATAATAATTTGTAAATCTTATTGAATAGAAACAGATTTATTATTAAATTCTGTCTGTGATTGAGAGAATACTTGAAATAAAGATTTTATTGATAAAATTATAAAATTAGTAAAACCTTTATATAGCTATTGATTAACCACGGTAACATTAACAGATTTATCTATTGTAAATAGATTTAAATATGAATTTCCAAATATAATTATTTGTAATTCATTAAATGCTTTTTGAGTTGAATCAGTTGAAGAATCTTTAATATTAAAAAATATATGAGTTGATATTTTAACAATAGATTCAAATATAAATTATAATGTTTCTTTAATCAGAAAAATAAAAGAAAAATCAAAACTGAAAATCAAAATTTTGATAAATAATTCTTGTATGTCAATGTGCCCTTTTGATAAACAACATGCTAATTTGGCTACTCATTTTTGTGAACCAGATTGAAGAATATGGGAAAAATGAGCATGCTGAAAGATATTTAGATACAATAGAAGAAAATTTTTTAGAGTACCATTTATTAGGCCAGAGGATTTAAAAAATTATGAATTCGTAGATTACCTTAAAATATCTACAAGAGATAGAGAAACACATTTTATTGATAAGCTTTTAAATATTTATATAAGTGAGAACTATGATTGAAATATATTAGATATATTGGAGGTGGCATTTTCAGATATATCTAATAATAAAATTAAGTATATTGACAACAAAAAATTATGAAAATTAGGCTTTTTTGAAGATATGCTTAAATGCCCAAAAGATTGTGATACTTGTACAAACTGTGATAAATTTTTTTAAAAATTTAACCTATATATAAATATGAAATTTTCAATTTGATATAATCAGACTAACGATTTTTCAGATTTATTAATGAAATACAAAGATAACATTGAATCTGTTTATTTTGCATTGCCTTTAAGTTTATGAAATTCTTGAAGAGATTTAGAACAGGATAATTATTATGAAAAGAAAATATTCAATCTTATAAAAATATGTAAGGAATCCTGAATAGAAAATATTTTGGTTATAAATGCAACTTGTGAATGAGAGAAAACTTGAGATAAATATCATCTATTAGAATTAATATCATATATAAAGAAATTAAGAAAAATTTGATTAAATTCAATATCTTTAACTAATTTACTTTATGTAAAATTTATAAAAAAATCTATACCTGAATTAAAAATATATTCTTCAGTAAATTGTTATGTGAAAACTGTTGAACAAGCATTATATATGAAAAAAATATGAATTGATGTTTTAACTATTGATAGAGATATAAATAGAGATTTAGACTTAATTAAAGAAATAAAAGTAAGAACATGATTACCTATTCAAATATTATTAAATGAATGATGTTTTAGAAATTGTCCTTTCAGAAATACTCATTTTAATATTATTTCACATTGAGTTGAAAATAATGTCAGGAATAATTCAAAATGAAATTATAATTTACTTGAAAAATATTCGTGTCTTCCCTTGTTGGCTGAAAACAAAAGAATGGTATTTAGAGTTCCATTTGTAAGACCCGAAGATTTACATTATTATGAATGATTGACTGATGTATTTAAACTTACTACAAGAGATAATCCCATAAAAGAAGTGGAATTAATGTTATTAGCATATGTACAATGATATTACCATTGAAATCTATTTGATATTATACCTAGTTGTGTTTGGCATCATGAAAATATTGTTAATTATATAGATAATGATAAATTAACAAAGTTTAATTTTTTTGAGGATATAAAAAAATGTATTTGGGATTGTGATAATTGTTTTAATTGTGATAAATATTTTTAATTATGGATTTATTGATTGCTTCAAACTATAATGTTACAGATGAAAAATGGAGCATAGTTATTAAATATTGAGACAATATTAAAGCTGTAACACTTGAAAGAATAGCGAGAATTAAATATTTTCCCAATTCTGATTTTTTTTGAAGAAAAAATTATTATAAGATATTTATCTTATGATTAAAAAAATTAATTAAGCTAGTAGATATTGAAAAAATAAATAAAAACACAAAAGAAATAATTATAAAAAACGTAAACATAAATAAACAATCTATATCAAAACTTTTACTTACATATTACAATGATTTTATAAATTAAGAAGATGTTGTTGATATACTTATTATAGATAATAATTATAAATTATAAATGATAAATAAAATTTTTTATTCTTTGGTTCTATTCCCAGATATTACTTATAATAAATCAATATTAGGATACAATATTTGTGGAATTTCTGAAAATAAATTTTGAGAAATAAAAGTTATATTCAGAAATAAAACCAAAAAAACAATTATAATTTTTGTACACAATGATTTTAAAAAAACAGATTTTTTATATAAAACTAAAAATTGGCAATTATTCTGAGATGATATTGGTTTAGTAAGACATGTTTATGATTTGGTAATAATAAATGAGATTAATGATTTTAATTTTTTCAAAGAAAAAGAATTTTATAATAATATACCTTTTTGAACTGTACTTACTATTACAAGTAAATGTAATCTATTCTGCAATTATTGTTTTAATGAATATGATTACCCCTTAAAAAATAGGAATTTCAGAAATTCATTATCACTATATGAATATAAAAAAATAGTTGATAAACTCTATTGTGCTTGAACTAGAGATATTATTATTACCTGATGAGAACCATTAACTTCAAGTTTTTTATTTGAATTATTAGAATATATAAAACAAAAGTGAATATTTATTAGAATAAATACCAATTGAACTTTATTATTTGAAAATATTTTAAAGAAATTAAATGACTGATTTAGCTTAAATTTAATGGTTTCTTTACATGAATTCAATAATAAAGATTATTTTGAAATAAATCAAAAAGGCGCTATCAGCATACATTGATTAGAGGAGGCTAAATCATTTGAGAATAAATTTGAAAACAAATTCAAAATGCTTAAATCTATAAATAATTATGAAAATTTAACTCTAGATTTTTTAACTATACTTACAAATAAGAATATTATTAATCTTGAAAAGATTTATGAATTTGTACTTAAAAATTTTAATCTTGAGAATTGGCATTTTTTCAGATTATATTCTACTGCTAATTGTAATTGAATTTCTAGACCTATGATTAATTTGGCAATTCATAAGATTTTTAAATTAAATAAGGAATATGATGTAGATTTTAAAATAGTTGATTCTGTCCCTTTTTGTGTCACAAAAGACATAGATATTGCAAGTAAAATTATAGATTGAGAGCTTTCTGTTAATCATAATGTAAAAACTATAATCTGAACTGAATGAAATATACAAATTATGTCAGCATTTGATTCGAATGTATGAAATATATTTGAAAACAATATTTTAGATATTTGGCAATGAGATTTTATTCAAAAAATGCTAAATAATTGATTCTTACCTGAAGAATGTTCAGATTGTAAATATAAAGAAGATTGCAGATGATGAAGTAGAATGGTTGCCAATATGATCAATTGAAGTTATAATTCTTTTGATTCATTATGAGATATTAATAATAAAATTACCTTTTAATTATGGATTTAAGAATTGTAAATACATGTAATAATAACTGCTGCTATTGTTTAGAACAATCTTATAGAGATAAGCCGAAGTATATCAATAAAGAAGAAATTTTTTTGATGATTTTAGAAGATAAAACTAAAGATAATATTACTTTTTATTGATGAAATCCCTTACTGCATCCTGATTTACCTGAAATAATAATATTTTGTAAATCAATTTGATATGAAAATATATGAATTTTGACTAATACTTATTGATTAACTGAGTCTTATTTAAGCGAATTGATTAATTTATGACTAAAAGGCATTTGATTTTATTTTAATACTTTTAACAAGAATAATCATGAATTAATTGTAAATTGATGAATTAATTTAGATCAATTATTAGAAAATATACAAATAATTAAAAAAAGTTGAATATTTTATAAAGCTATAATTCATGTTAATAAACAAAATATAGAGACTCTTTTCAATGATGTTTATGTTTTAAATAAAAAATATCTTGTAAATAATTTTGAATTCGTAAATTATTTCCCTTTTGATAGGCCTTATGATGATTATAAAAAAATACTCGAATATTCTTATGTTGAAAGTAGAATTTTTATAAATAAATTATTTATAATGATAATTCACTTAAAATTAAATGCTAGGTTCACAAAATTCAGTAAAGATTTTTTTGATAAATATAAATTATTTTATAATTTTGATAAATGAATTCTAGAACAAATATATGAAGAGGATATTTTAAGACTAAAAGATATTAAGCCTTTCTGTTTAAGAGAAAATAGATGTTATTCGTGTTTTATTAAAGATAATTGTAAATTCCATAAAAAATGATAAAAAAAGATATAATCATTAATATGACTAGAAGATGTAATTATAATTGTTCATATTGCAATGTTATAAAAGATAATTCAGTTTTTTCAAAACAAAATATCGAAGATATTGTTAATTTTCTAAAATTTAATAGTCAATATATAAACACTGTTAAATTTTTTGGATGAGAGCCAATATTAGTATTTGATGATATAAAACATATTATTGAAAATACAAAAGATGAAATATGAAACAAATTTGTAATAGTTACTAATGCTAAAATCTTAAATGATGAAATTTGAGAATATTTTAGCAAATATTTTGAAACTATATTTTTTAGTATAGATACTGAAAACGATTTTAATTATGAAAAAGTCATAAATTTTATAAATCAATTTTCATTAAATCATAAGCTTTATTTTAACATAGTGATTAATCCATGAGAAGAGAATAACAGTCTTGAACAATTTACTATTTTAAAAGAATATTGAATAAATAAATATAATATACTTCCAGTTTATTATACAAAAGAATGGAATAAAAAAAATCTTTTAGCTTTATCTGAGAATATAAAAAATATTTTAAACTTTAATCTAGATTATTATTGATTTCAACAAAATGAAGGTTATGTTTCTTCTCTTATAAATGAGAGTTTCTTTATTGATACTGATTCAAAAATATACTATAGTGATATAGTTTCTACATATTTGTGAAACCCCTACAAAAGGCATTTATTTATATGAGATATAGCTGAATCAAATTTAAATGATTTTATTAATTTAGATTTTTGAAAATATAAGAAAATCATTAAGGTTTTAGAAAATTTTGTGTATAATAAAAGTGAATGACAAAAAGAATTGCATGAAATTATGGATTATTTTTCAGTATACCTAAATAATAATTGAAATGACTTTTAAGAGATTAGAAATATATGTTTGATGGACTTGTAATCAAAGATGTACATATTGCATGGAATATAGAAATATGGAAGAAGTATGGCATAAAAAGGTTAGTAAATATGACATTTTAAAAACACTCATTAAATATAAAAAACTTTGATATAATCATGTTACTTATCTATGAGGAGAACCTTTTATACAAAAAGTTTTTTTAGATGCCTTAAAAATATGAAAGAAACTTTGATATACAATTCTTGTTGCCACTAATTGTACTACTTTACATATTGATAATCAATCTAAGGATACTTTGCAATATATAGATGAATTACTTTTATCGGTACAGGCAATTTCCATAAAAGAACAACAAATTATTTCAAGAACAACAAATTATGTTAATTGGGATGTGGTATTTGAAAATATAGAAAAATATTGGAAATGATCTTTTTTAAAGACAAACATTGTCATTACCCAAGATAATAAAAATAAAATTTTTGAAATAGTTGAATTTTTAAATAAAAAATGAGTTAAAAATATTTCAGTAACATATCCTGATATAGAAATGGAGTATTATTGAAAAGAACATACCTTAAATAAGATTGCACCAAAATATACTGAATGTATGCAAAAGATTTTACCGATAATTAAATTATGCAAATATCATAATATAAATTTGAAACTACCGGATTTTCCATTTTGTGTTTTTCCTTTAGATAATATCTGAGAATATTTAAAATTAACAGATGATTATGATTTTGAAACTAGATTAAAAATAATACATACTTGAGAGGAATTAGATAGATGAGATTTGAAAGATGTTGATAGCCTACCTAGAGAGAGGAGTCATTGTTATAAATGCAAATGATGTAAATATGTGAGTAATTGCTGGTGACCATCTAAAATATATAATGAGCTTTATTGACTTGACGAAATTAATTTTATAAAATAAATTGCTATGACTACAAAAGACTGAAATGCCGAAAAAATATATATAAATGAAATAATTAGAGTTACTTATAAGTGTAATTGGTCTTGTAAATTTTGTAATGTTTTAAAAACAAATAATTTTTGAGAATATGATGTTAGTAAAAAAGAAATAATATATCAAATATTAAATCTAACTAGAAAATATACTCTAAAACAAAGGGAAAATCTTATTTTATCTTTTTCTTGAGGAGAACCAACTTTGGATAATAAATTATTTGGATATATAAAACTTGCTAAAAAAATATGAGTGTGAGTTGTAGAAATTCAAACCAATTGAACCAGATTATTTAATAAAAAAAAATACATTCTAGATTTAATAGAAGCTTGACTAAATGAAATATTTTTAGCTCAACACTCTTGAGACGAGAATATAAATAAAGAGCTATGAATTTTTTATAAAATAGAAGATTTTTTAGAATGGACCAAATTCATATTGGAAAATAATATACATAAAAAAATTTCAATTTATCTCAATATTGTTGTTACAAAAATAAATATTTTTCATATTTATGATTATATTTTACTTTTATTAAGAATTGGATTTATTAATGTTATAGCAGATAGGTTTATGGATGATTGAAAAATTACCCATAAAATATCTTTTTGATTTGTTCAACCAAATTGATATGCTGAGTTAAATAAAGAAGAAGTTTTATTAAAATATACGGAATCTGAAATTATAGAAGTTGATAGAATTGTTAATTTATGTAAAGATAATAATATATTACCAGATTTTCACTTTGTTTGTCCACCACTTTGTATTATAAATTATCCTGAGTATAATTTGGAATATGAAAGATTAAAAAAATTAGAACAAAATAAGATAGATTGAAATATAAACAAATCAAATTTAGAATCTTATGAATTTTTATGGAAAGAGAAACACAAACTTGAAGAATGTAATAAGTGTATATACAATAATTATTGTTTGTGATTTTATAAGAATTGGATAGAGTTTATTTGAGAGGAAAATGTAAGAGATAAAATAGCTAAATTTTTAAATTAATTTAATATGATTAAAGATATTTTTTTAAAGAAGGGTTTTTTTAAATTTTTTTGTGATAAAAATAAATCCTTCTTTGATAAACTTAATGATATAGAAGTAAAAAAAAACATACTTAGTTCTAGTTATACTAGTTTGGATAGATATAGTATACTTCATTATTATTTAATTGATAAGGACTATTTTAAAAGTGATATTAAAATATTAGATTTAGGGTGTTACATTTGATTATATATTCATTTTTTAAATTATATATGAATTAAAGAAATATATTGATTAGATTATTCTGAAAAAAGCATTATTTTTTGAAAAAAATTATGAATAAGAAATCTATATTTTTGAGATATAAAAGATATTCTTAGTATTTTTAGTATTAAATTTGATGTAATATCATGTTTACATGTATTTGAATATTCATTTATAAAAAAAAATGGCAAAGAATTTATATATGATACATTATCAAAATCATTTGCTTTGTTAAAAGATTGATGAATAATTTTTTTTTCAATTTGAGATTGATATCAAAAATGGGATAAAGTTTTAAATAAATATATTCATATTGATTGAAAGGTAGATATAAATATACAGAAGATATTAGATATATGATTTATAAATTATGAAAAAATATGAAGAGCTTATTATGTATTTAAAAAATAAGAAAAAATCAAATGCAGCAAAATATATTAAAAGCAATAAATAAAATTTTTTATATAAACTTCCGAGACTCAGTTATAAAAACAGAGTATCTTTATAATGAGTTTTTTATAAGTATTTCAGATGGAAAAGATTTTTGCTTGTTTTGAATATTACTTAAGGCTGATAATATTACTATTCAAAAATATTCTTGAGAAAAATCAACAATTTGAGTTAAATTAGAATTGCTTATAAAAAAATATGAAAATTTATTTTTATCATTTTTGAAATTTAAGAGAATAAATTTATTTAATCTATGAGATGAATCAGAATTTATAAATATTTTTGATAAAGAAGAATTAAAATTTATAGATATTAAAAATAAATTAGATTTTAGTTTTTTAGATGATTATTCTTATAGAAGAAAAATTCAAAATGAATTTAAATTAGAAGATAAATCTATACTTGATATATATCATAGTGATTTTGAATGTTCTAAATGTTCTTGACCAAGAGAAGCTTTTACATCTTTTCAAAACTTTGATGATATTATAGATAAAAAATATTTTATATCTGAATTTAAAAAAACTAAATCAGAGTTTTTGTATACAAATGTTAATGATTATGAATCAATAACTATTTGATGAAATGAAAAAATAAATGAAATATTATCCGATAAAAAACTGATAGATAAACATGATATGATTTCTTTGAATAAAACATGTATATCTGTTATAATGTGAGATGATTTAGGGTCAATATTTAAATATAATAATATCCCAGAAGAAAAATATTTATATACTGATCAAAATATAGATAGCCCTTATAGAACTATAATTAATTATTTAAAAACTATTAATTTAAGTGAGTTTAATCAAAAAAATAACAAGATATTATTTTTTTGATTAAATAAAAATAAAAATACTTTTGAAATAATACAATTTTTACAAAATAATTTTTGACTTGAAGTTTGAAATGTTTTACTTCCAAATATTAATAAAGAGGATTTATTTAATATATTAAATTATAATTTAGCGGTATTTTTTTCTTGAAGAGAAGTAAAAGCTCAGAATTTATTTAAACTTTATCCAATAAATCAATTTGATTTTAAAATTCCTTATTGAATAACAAAATTTGAAGAACTAATTCAGAATATATTACAGAAATTTTGAAAGGAGGAATATTTAGAAAAATTATCAGAAATTATAAATAAAATTAAAGAAGATAATATTATTCTTCACAATAAAGCTAGAAATCTTAATCTGTGATTTATTATTCATGATTTTCATATAAGACAATTTTTGTTAGATAATTTTAGATGAGTTCCAATATTATCTCTTTTTAGAGATATGTGATTTCATTTACATTTTTTTATATATTCTTATTCTGATAAATATAAAAAAGATATTGATGAATTCAATAGTAAAAATGATTTAGATAATAAAAATAATTTCAATACAATAATTTCTTCTAGAAAAGAAGATTTAAATATATTTTTGTCCGATATAAATATACAATCTTATTATTCTGAAATTGCAAATGATAAAAGAATATTAGAAAAAAATAAAGAACAGTTTTCTGTATGAGATTTCGAATATTGAATTGATTGATTTTACAGAACTTTATCTAAAATAATCAAAAAGTGTGAAAAACAGAAATATAATTCTAAATATTTTCTAAATAATTAAATATGTCAGATATAATTGAAAAATATTCTCAGATATATGGAAGTCCATTTTTGACTTGAGTTATGATGTGAGTGAATTCTATTAAAGATGCCGCCCTGTATGTAGATTGACCAGATTGTGTTTTTTATAAAGCAGATATGATATATAAAACACATGATATAAATTCTAATTTAAAATCTCCTAGTATAGATTCAAAGCTATATTTTTCATGAGTTATGCCAAATAAAATGGTGAGATGATATGATGATAAAATAAAAAGAAAATTATCTTTTATAGATGAGAATGATAATTTTAATTTGGGAGTCATTACTTGTATGCCTGTAACATGATTATTGGCTATACAATACGATAATATATATTCAGATTTTAAAAAAGATTTTGTTTTCGTTCCATCTAAAACAGATAAATTTCGGATCGATTGATATGCAGCTTTGCTCAAAGAAATAGCAAAAAAAATATATTTAGATAAAAAAGAAAAACAAAAAAAACATATTTCAATAGTTTGATTTTTATATGATAGAAATGAATGAGACTGTAAGTGAAATTTAGAGGAAATAAAAAGGCTTTTATCTCTAATATGAGTGACTATTGATTCTATCTGGCTTGATTGATGAGAATATTCTAATTTAAAAAAAATTGAAAACTCAGAGCTTATAGTTTCTTTTTCATATTGAGAACAAGCTGCAAAAATATTATCAAAAAGACTTTGAATTGATGAAATATTTTTAGATATTCCTTTTTGAATAGATTCTACTATAAAATTTTTGGAAAAAATTTGAGATAAATTAGGAATTGATAAAGAATTTATACAAAATACTATCAAAAAAGAACTAAATAATATAAAAACACAAACTATAAACTTAGATGATAAAATATTTTTAGATAAAAATTATATATATGCTTGAGATCCATTTCTTGAAAAATGAATAATTGATATATGAAATTTTTTATGAATGAATCATATAAAAACATATTCTTATACCTGAACAAAAGATGTAAGTTTTGACAGGAATTTAGAAAAAGAAAAAATAGATTTAGTTATATGAAATTCTGATTTTAACTACTCGTGACTAAAATTTGAATTTTGATTCCCATCATATAATTCACATTTTCTTACAAATAAATCTTATTTTTGATTTGTTTGAATTTTGAATTTTATAGAAAGACTTTATAATGAAATTAGTAATCCAAACAAAATTTAGGAAAATTATAGTTCTTTTTTAATTAAAATATGAAAAAAATAGTAATATACTGAAAATGATGAATAGGTAAATCTACAACATCTACTCATCTTTCAGTAGCATTTGCAAAAAAATGATTGAGAGTGCTTCAAGTTTGATGTGATCCAAAACATGATTCCTGTAAAAGGATACTACAATGAGTAAAAAATATACCAACTGTAATAGATTTATCTAAAGATAGAGATATTTATGATTTTACAAAAGAGCTTATTGTTCATAAATGAAGATTTTGAATTGACTGCATAGAAGCTTGATGACCTATTGCTTGATTATGATGCGCATGAAGATGAATTTCTTTAATGTTTGAAATTTTTGAGGATATAGGATTATTGGATGATTCTAATTATGATATAGTTATATTTGATGTACTTTGAGATGTTGTATGTGGCTGATTTGCTTCGCCACTTAAAATCTGATTTGCAGATGAGGTCTATATTGTATTGTCAGAAGAGATAATGAGTTTATATGCAGCAAATAATATTGCAAAAGCTATAGTGAATTATCAGAAGAATTGAATTTGATTATCATGAATTATATTAAATCTGAGAAGTAATGATAGTGATAAAAAAGTGGTAGAAGATTTCACCGCTAAACTTTGAAGTAAGATTGTTTGAGTTATGAATAGATCGGAATGAATATTACAAGCTGAAAAAAAGAATATGACGCTTTTTGAGTTTGATGAAAATCATCCAGATTTAATTAAATATAAGGAGCTATCTAATTTGATGCTAAAAAACAATAATAAAATAATTCCGCACACTTTTTCGGATACGGAATTTGACGATTTTATTTATGATAAGTTTTATTAATATAAAATGTTATTTATATTTAGAGATATAATAAGGCAGGATAATAATATTCAGAATTACATTAAGGATACATACGGTTCTGATATTCAGATACGATATTCAAATGTAGGCTTTATAGTAATCCCCAATTATTCCAATCATATAATTAAATATTATTTATCAGATTCATACATGTCCGATAAGACCTGAAATGAGAAGAGGTTTTCCGTATATGAAAAAGAAAAGAATAATTATGATTTTTTTTTAAAAAACAATGTTTTAATACCAAAATATATATCTAGCTGAGATGTAAAAATATGAAATTATATCTTTAAATACGCAAAAATAGAAAATATACGCAGACTTAGTAAAAAAATTGTGAATTTTTCAGAATTAGATATAAATAAGTTTGCAAATTTTATAAAAAAAATTCATACTTTAAAATCTTGATATATACATTGAAGTATTCATACTAGCGATTTTTTTCTGACAAAGTCATGAGAAATATGAATATTTGATCTAGTATCTTATTATAAATGATATATAGAACAAGATATAGCAAGGATATGTTATTGATATTTTTTAGAAAGTAATTTTATAAAGGAATTTCTAATAGCATATTGAATGAAGGAAATAAATCTTAGCAAACTCTTGTCAGAAATATATTCATTAGCAAAACTTCATGAGATAAATAAGAATAATTTTTTAAAAACTATATATCTAATTGTTAATTTAAATAATAAATCTTGAAATGTATAAAAATGATATAATACAAGAATTAATCCCAATAGAGAAATCTATATCTTTTATAGTGCACCTTAATAATACTTGTAATTTTAAATGTAATTATTGTATTGCTGGCAGAGAATTTTCAAAAGATGAGTTATCGCTTGATAAAATAAATACATTAATAGATTCTGTAAATAAATTAAGATTAGTCATTTGAAATGATACTATAAATATTGACATTAACTGATGAGAGCCTACTTTGCATAAAGATTTTATAAATATATTAAAAATCTTTTCAGGTATGAATAATATTAAACTTCAAGTATCAACAAATTGATTATTATTATCAGTTCTAGATCTTAGTACTATAGAATTTAAAGATAACATATTTTTTAATATATCTTTCCATTATTTTGAATATAAAGATAAAATGGACTTGTTTATCAAATCAATCAATTACTTATTGAGTAATGATTTAAATTTTAAAATTAAATTCTTATTGCCAGATAACTGAGAGAAGTTAGATAATTTTCTGAAGATTAAAAATTACATATTAGAAAAGACTTGAATAGATAATGATAAGTATGATAATTATCTAATTATCGATGCTGATTGAGAGATTTCAAAAACTTATGATAGAGGAATACTTATGTATTATAATAAAGTGAATGCAGATATCGACCGTGGTCATAAAAAAACAAATAACAAAAGCACCGAGATTAAGTATCAAAACTGAAAATCTAAAAAATATACTTTTGAAGATTTAAAATCTAAAAAATTAAACATTTATAAATGATATGAATGTCATTTTATTTCCAAAAATAATATAAGCATATATATCAGCAAATTGAGAAGTTATTTTATGACCATGTTATACTTTGGATCGTATCAGATATAAAATAGAGGATCTGCAAAATATATTATCTTCAAATAAAAAAATAATATGTCCAGAATCCAGTTGTATAAGCTGATTGCAATTTCCTAAAAAAAGAAACTGACTAACTGATAAAATTCAGAATCTAGAAAATTATTTATTTGGACATATATCAAAAATGATATTATGATTTGCTTTATTTGAAATCTCAATAAGTCTAAACAGAGAAATTAAGATAACATTATACAATGAAGAATTCAATATCTATTGTACTTTACATATAACAATGATTTTTCCTGATGAGAAATATTATCAAAAAATGGGAAATATCTGAATAAATTTGAAAATTAGAACTAATAAAAATATTATTTTAATGTTGGATAATTTGGATTTAAACCTAAAATCAATTATAATCAAAAATATTGTATTAGTTTCTAAGTTGGAAAAGACTTTTATCTCAATTTTAAATAATAATGCCAAATAATTCTAATCTGCTATCTAAAGAAAAAACCCAAAAACAAAATCGAATATGGGTTAGAATAGCTTCAGTTTGTAATAATAATTGTATTTTTTGTCTTGATTCAAATGCTCATGATTGAACTTTTTCAGATGAAGAAGAAATTAAAAAAAATATAAAAGATTGATTTAAGGAAGGTTTTAATAACAGAGTAATTATTTCTTGATGAGAAGCTTCCATAAATCCAAAATTTTCAGATTATATCAGCTATGCTAAAGAGGTTTGATACAATAGAGTCCAAACCATCACTAATTGAATAATGTTTGCTTCTGAAGACTTTTGTAAAAAAGTATTTAATGCCTGACTAGAGGAAGTTACATTTTCAATGCACTGACATAATGAAACACTCCATGACTATCTTGTGGGAACTCCAGGAACATTTAAAAAGTCACTTAAATGACTTTTGTATATTAAAAAACATTTTCCAAATATCATTATAAATATAGATATAGTTGTTAATAAGATAAATATAAATTATCTGCCAGATATTGTAAAATTTTATATGAAACTCGGAATATACGAATTTGATATTTTGCAAATAATACCTTTTGGTAGATGATTTCATGAAAATAGGCAAAAGCTTTTTTATAAGTTGGAAGATTATAGTAATAAATTATCTGAGACTTGGAAGCTATCAAAAATTAAGTGAATGTATATGTGGACAAATAGATTTCCTGCAGAAGCTTTTGAAAATTTCGAAGATCTTATTCAAGACCCAAGAAAAATAAAATCTGAGGTTATGTGAGAATGAAGACATCATTTCGAGCCATTTATTCTATCTAATTGAAATGAAAAACAAGAATGTTTTCCTGCGGCTTGTGACTCATGTTTTTTAAAGCAATATTGCAATGATTTTATAGATAATCAAAAAAAGAAAATAATTGATGATAAGCAGAAATATTTCATATTAAAATGAGAAGAATTTCCTAGTAATGTCTATGAAAAATACGGAAAAAATAAGGAGGATTTTATCGGTTTTCTTAAGAATATAGATAAGCCAATTCTTAATTTACCAAAATGCCTAGGGTGAACTTGAATTTATGAGACATATAATGATATTATGGAAGAGAAATCTATAGAAGATTACACTGAAAAATATATAAATGATCTTTATAGGAAAAAATCTTTGAGATGTGCTGAATGTAAATATAATGATAAATGTGAATGAATCCATATTAATTTCATTAGAAGTTACTGATTTAATATTCTAAATCCAATTAATAATAATGGCTAATATTTGATACATACAAGTTAATAGATATTGTAATAACAACTGTCATTTTTGTTCTAATCCTAGTAATGAAAAGGATATAAGTTATGAGAGATGAATTGAGCTAATAAATGAATTCATTTTAAAAAAATATGAATGAGTAATTTTTACAGGAGGAGAACCAACTCTATCAAAAGATCTCCCGAAATGGATAGAATATGCTAAATCAAAATCTATAAATTCAAGAGTTATTTCTAATTGAAGTATAACTTCTGATTTTGATTTTGCCAAAAAACTCAAAGATGCTTGACTTAAACTAATTCATTTTTCAATATATTCACATATCGAAAAAATACATGATTTTCTTACTTGAAATCCCGGATCATATCAAAATGTAATTAAATCAATCCAAAATATGACTAAGCTTTGAGTAGAGGTACAAATTAATACAGTGATTAATCATTACAATGAAGATCATCTTGATAAAATTGTGATGTTTCTCAATAAACAATTTCCCAATATTTACCACTTTGTTTGGAATAATCTTGATCCACTAATGATGCAACAAACAAAAATAGCGCTTACAACTCTTCCAAACTTTGACGCTTTTGAAATATCCTTAAAAAAAGCAATGGATTTTCTGACTTCAAAAAGAAAAACATTTAGAGCAGAAAGAGTACCTTTATGCTTTATGAGATGATATGAATTTGTTTCTACAGAAACCAGAAAAATAGTTAAAAACGAAGAAAGACTAGTATATTTTTTAGATAGTAGGGAAGTTATAAATGATAAATGACTTGATTTTATTCATGACAAGAAGCCAGAATGTACTGAGTGTGATTTAAATCCAATATGTGGCTGAGTTTATGAATCAGAAAAATTCTATAGTTATGTAAAAGTTAAACCACAAAAGCTCTCTAAAACAGAAAAAGAATCAATCATAAATATAATTAATTCCAATTAATATGAAAAGAGCTGATGTTAAAGTATGATTTGCCTGCAATAATAAATGCCTTTTTTGTGTTCAGTGAGATAAGAGATTTCATCATAAACAACGTACCTTTGAAGAAATAAAAAAAATCCTAGAAGATGAATATATTTCCTGATGTAGAGGTTTAGTCTTTACTTGATGAGAACCAACAATACATAAAGATTTAACAGAAAGCATAAAATACGCTAAAAAACTTTGATATTCTCAAATCCAGATTCAATCTAATTGAAGAACTTTTGCTAATTTGGAATATGTTAAAGAATTAATAAGTGCTTGAGTTACTGAATTCTGACCATCAATTCATTGATTTAAGTCTGAAACGCATGATACATTGGTTTGAGCCCCTTGAGCTTGGGCAGAAGTGGTAGAATGAATAAAAAACTTAAAAAAACTAAACCAGATAATAATAATAAATTCAGTAATTACAAAGAAAAATTATACAGAAATTCCACAGTTATCATTACTACTAGCTAAATTATGAGTTTCTCAGTTTCAATTTGCTTTTGTCCATATTCTTTGAAGTGCAGATAAAAATAAAGATGAAATAGTCCCCCAAAAATCGCTCGCGATGCCTTACATAAAAAAAGGACTAGATATTTGAAAAAAATATTGAATAATTTGTATGACTGAAGCTATACCATTTTGTCTTATGCAGTGATATGAATGGGCAATTGCAGAATATAATTACATGCCAGAAACTACAGTCGTAGATGCTGAATATAGAACTGAGAGTTATGCTGAATATAGATGGAATGAATGAAAATCAAAAAGGGAAGAATGTAAAAAATGTTCTAAATTTAAAATATGTGAATGACCATGGAAAGAGTATATTGAAATATATTGATGGGAAGAGTTTAGAATTATTAATGATTAGTAAAACTTTTGAATATATTAATAAAATATACAATAAGAGAAGAAACAATATTATCTCAATAAAAAAAAGTTATTAGAAATCATAAAAAAATATATGGCCCAAAAGAAAATGTTTTTAAAATTTTTATTTTAAAATTTTCAATATAATTTCCATCATTTTTTTTGTGATATGTATTTACTATTTTATATAATTTATTTATTAATTTCACTTCTTTTTTATTCACAGGATTTTCTAATTCCAATATATATTTTGTTGGATTGGGATAAAAAATTCATTTCTTATTTTCTTCTCAAAAACCAAGAGGAATTTGAGCTCAAAACATCTTAATTAAATAAGTCTTATCTATTATTTCTCAAGTTTTTAAATCTTCTATATTTATATAATTCTGTTCTCATATTTGAAATGTTATTTTATAGCTATAAAATAACATTTTTATTCAAATTGATAAAGCAAGATATAGTGTAAAAATTAAATAAAGTTTATGGAAAACTTCAATTCAATTTTTTGAATAATCATATATTATTATTAAAATAAGAAAAATTATTGCTAAAAAAATATTTATTAATTTCATTTTTTCTTCTCATATTTTTAAGTCTATTCTATTTTTTAGAATTTTATATACAAAACCTTTTAATTTATTTAATATAAATCTATATGAATAGATTATATATATACTGACTAGTCAAGTTCAAAAAACAAAATAACTTCCTAAGTTTTCAGAATTATTCTTTATAAAATTTATTTTTTTAATTCCTTCAATTATATCTGTCCTAAGTAATCTTATAAATACAAAAAACAAAAGAAAATATAAAATACCTTTTATTAATTTAAGTATAGAATCCTTTTTCATAATTTTTCATGTAATAGGATTTCTAAGAAAGATTATAGTTTTATCTTTTTGTTCAATAATAATTTTTTCTATGAGTGATTTCCTGTAAGATTTATTTATTAAAATTTTTCAATAAAAATATATAAAATATCAGAGTAAATATATTAGAGTAATAAGGGCAATATTTCATATAAAAGGAATGGTTCAAATGTTCGTTATAAATAAACTCAGGACAAGAAGATATTTTGCATCTCATGCTGACCAGATTCAGAAGTAATATAGTATAAATGATATAAGTATTGAAACTAAAAATTGAATTATAAAAAATATATTAAATTGAGTTCAATTTAAATATTGATTTATATAATAAAACGGTAATAAAATAATTAGTCCCAATAAAAGCTTATTCGGGATTTTTTTTAATTTAAGGTCAGAATATATTATCAAATAATTGATATATAAAAAAATACAAGAAAAAACAGTAAAAAAATATACCATAACTTGACTATATTATATTAATATGATTTAATTATTGCATTATATTAATATATTTAAATATATGAAAAAATTATTTTTATTCTCGATTTTATTTTTATTATCACAGAATATAACCCATGCTATTCGGTACTGAAACACGGCTTTAAATTATACTAATGGAACTTCAACTAGTTGTCCACTTGATTGAAATTATATTTGATGATCACCTCTTTGATGAGACTCGGCAGTTACTATTTGAAGTTCATTAATACCTAATCCAGTTCAGAATTCTTATAGTGTTTTATCATACCTAACTAACTTTTCTATTGTAATTCCTTCATGAACTATGCAATGTATTAAATGGGATTGACAAGCTCCGACTTGTGGTACTTGGACACCCAATCCGCATCCATGGACTAATAATACTAATACATTCACTTTAGCAGGATCTACAGATGCATGATGAAGTTGAATATCTGTAGCTGGATGAACTTGT
Organism: Candidatus Altimarinota bacterium; assembly: GCA_028689205.1. Classification (GTDB taxonomy): domain Bacteria; phylum Patescibacteriota; class Gracilibacteria; order BD1-5; family UBA2023; genus STC-113. Next base: position 221,642 of record JAQTWP010000002.1, on the reverse strand, counting down.
ACCACTCCATACTGAATTTATTTATGAACATGTAGTTTGATAATATCAGATGTAGCTTGAAATACTACTGTATGTACTTCTCCTTGAGCTAGAGTAGATATGGATCCTCCTTCAGTTTCCATATCTTATGATTTATCAAATTTAACTTCTTCTCAGACATTGAAAGTTATTGCAAGCTGTAATGACTGGGGTCTTTCTTGATGTGCTACAAATTGGTTAATTAATTCAAATGAAACTTGACCTAATTCATGGAGTGGAGTAAACGCTACCACTTATGAATATATATGTACAAATGTAGATTTAAATGTAGCTAATTCAGTTTCATCAACTAATCTAAAATGTGCAGGAACTTTTCAGGCTATAGACAATGTATGAAACACTACAATTCCTGTGACTTATAAATTAGATGGCTCTTGAGATTTATCAGCATTAACTGCATGAAATTTCAAAACAACTTGAATTACACAGAAAAGTTCAGAAACATTAGCTACTACAATTAGTACTAGTTCTTTAACATCTTGAACTCAAATAGCTGATAACTTTTCTAGTATAAACACAAACGATATAAAGTTGCAAATAAGGAAGAATGTTGAAATTTTACTTAAATGAGTTGATAGAAGTTCTTGAAGTTGGCCAGAAGCAGGTATTACTAATATAACAACTCCACCCTTTAATAAAAAAATAGTCATTTGAGATAAAACAATTTTTTATTTCAAGGATAGAAATGTTGTTATTAACTGTTCACCTTATTGTAATATAGCAAATAATATAACCTACATAATAGAAAGATGAAATTTATATATTAAATCAAATTTGAATTATTCTGCTTGAGGTATGCTTTGAATAATAATGATTTGAAATCCATGAAATTGAAGTAAATCACAAGTATATATTGATGAAAAAATCACAAACTGAGTCTGAACAATATATACAGACTGAAGTATCCAAAGCAGTTATAATAATTGAACTGATGTAAATATATATACTGCAACAAATATCAATAATAGATGATTGAATCAGCTATATTGGCAATGATCATTTATAAGTAAAAATACGCTTTGATGAAGTATTTGAATTCTTAAGTGTCCTTATTGATCTGTCAATTATACTACTTGTGGTACTGATAAAATTGCCAAAAAATATGATTTATTATTTTTCAGAAGATATAAATTAATTGATTGATGAAGTTATTATTGAATTACATCAGCTGTTTCTCCATTTTCAATTACAACAGTTCCATTGTGAATAGATTGACAAGATATTAAAATATCTTGATGAAGAACTTATAAAAAAGTATGATCTTCAGTTACAGAGGTAAGTTCTTGAAATTGAACAAGAAAATATTCAAATATAACTAATGCCTTCATTCTTGATTATGATCCAAGATTACAAACCAATCCGCCCTTAGGTTTTGAAACTAAGTAATATATTTGACTTTTCATTAAAAATATCCTAAACTTAGTTAGTCATTATATAACAATATATTTTAACTTATTGTCTATATCAAAAGATTTATTATTTTTCTAGTAATAAATATAATGACGCACGTATTTTATTAATTAATATATAATTATATGAAACCACAGATAAAAAAAGGTTTTACACTTATCGAACTTATGATAGTAGTTGCTATTATCTGAGTACTAGCAGTAACTATTGTACCAGCACTTACTTGAGCTCAAGCAAGAGCTAGAGATGCAGGTAGAGTAGCTTCTCTTCAAAATATATCAGCTGTATTAGAAACTTATTTTTCCGATATTTGACAATTTCCAAGTGCAACAGCAGTAGCTACAACCACTTGAGAAGTATGAAAACTTAATTGTATAAGTGATACTAAATGAAAAACTGCTACAGATTTACAGCCTATGTTCAAGTGATGAACAGTTCCTCTTAATCCTCAATTAACATCGTTATCTGCAACATGTGGTCAAGCAGGTGCTTATTTTTATGCTGCATTAAATAAGGGTTGAATTACTAAAGCATGATATATTCTTATGGCAGATATAGAAGCGTTTGCAAAATCTAATGCAACTCTATCATGAGCTACAGCTATTGTAAGCGATGCTGCAACTCCTACTTATGAAACAGTTACTCAATCAACTTGATGAGGTTCAATTGAATGGTGAAAAATTACAACTGAAGTTCCTACATGAGCAGCAGCTTGGGGATGACCAGCTTGAACTTGATGAGCAAAAAATTCAGTTTACGCTCTTGCTAATTAATTATTTAATGAAATCAAAAAAAACAGACCAATATTGGTCTGTTTTTAGTTTCATGTAATTAAATTATGACGAAGTTGTCATCGCTGTATGTGGCGGCCACTTCAGAATCAATATTTCTTGAACTTATTACATCTACGTAATTTGAACATAAAGTTTTTTTTAAGATTCTCAGCAGACTGAATATTTCTAGTCCACCTGATTCTTTTTTACAGACAATCAATTCTTTTTGAGTTAGTTCTCCGGAGATATCAACAAAAAACGAAACAAGATAATAATACATGAAATTCCCTCCTTTTGCTAAATTAAATTTTTAAGCCGGACATTTATAATTAAAACACAGTTATTATCAACTTATTTTTTAAAAAACATCTCAATTGTATTATTGGGGTTTTATTCTATATCTTCAATATCAGTCTACAGATATTAATACTAAGTATTCTGCCTCGAATATAAAGAAAAATATTACAGAGAATATGCACAAATGAAATATTAAAAAAATTAATACTGCTTCCAGAACATCATAAAATATTTTGATATAAATGTTTGAATTAATGATTTTTAATTTAAGTTTATAATTAACTAGTTTTTTAATATAACGAAATATTTTTATAATGTTTGACTCTGTGACTAATAAGAGAGTCCGTTATGGCCAAAAAATCAAATCTCACATTGTTGATATCTACTTTATTTTTGAGACAGTATATTTTTATCGTATATAGTATATTTTTCTTTTTGGTCTTAGTTAGTGCATCTTCTGGGGTTCAGAATTTATTTCATCTTCTGTATTTTACTTCAATGAAAACAAATTGATTTTCATCTTTTGCGATAATGTCTATTTCTCATCATTTAATTTGATAATTGGTTTCAATAATTTGAAAAGAGTTTTTTTGAAGATATTTTGTAGCTACTATTTCTCAAATATCTCATATTTTCCTTTTAGAAATATCCATTATTCAACGTTAATTTTTGATATATCATCACGAACTTTAACTTCAGTATTAACTTTTGGGTTATAATAATTCATAAGTAGTTTCACTAGTTCATCTTTTTGTACTTCATCAGATTTGATTCAAATTTGGTCAAGACTAGTTTTTACTATTATTAATCTATCTAGATTTTCCTTTTTTAATTTAGCAATGTTTCTTCTTCTTTCTCTTATTGTTCAGACGTTTTCTTCCTGTGTAATTGCCGACCAAAAATTCTTGAATATTCCAACAATTCAGACTTGTTTTACGCTTTTGTTATCATCAGTGTCATAAGGGATAATTATATAAAAATCCTTTTTCATAATTTGTGCCATATCCACAAGATTCGTAAGAAAGTCAATATATCTATAAGATTGTTCTTGTAGAAGTGGATTTTTTTGTTTAACGGCGAGCGTTTTTAATTTATTAAGATAGGCCTCAATATCTACTTTTAGAGATCTTACAATAATCTGGATAGGGAAGCGTAGAGAATTGAGGAATCTTTGATAAGAATAAATTATAGAATCTTGTTCTTCTTCACTTTTTAAGTTAAAATTAATTGCTTTTACCTTAAGTGCCATTCTTGTAGAACCATCTTTCATTATTATAAGATTATCTCTGATTTCAGAAAAAGGCAGATATCTTTGAGTTGTTGTATCTGAAGTAGGTTTTTTCGTAGATTTTACTGATACTACAGTTTTATCGGTCATATTGCTGATTTAATTAGATTTTAGATAATATATCTTCGTGCACATTTTTGATTATTTTAGTATTTAATTGATCCTGAGTGCTGTTAAATGGAGGTGCGACATATCAAATTGTAATTTTATCAAAGCTATCTACTCATTTTGACCATACTCTTATTGAAGAATTAAGATTCAATCTTAATAAATTCAACATAAATGGAAAAAATGTCATTTCTGAAGTTTTGAAAAGTGCGATAACTAGAGTTATAAAAACAACAATTCATGCTGGGAAAAGTGCAACAGCTCATCCATAATCTTTTTCTAATCAATTAAAAATTGAATATGCGATTGCTCAACCTAGCATAATTATAACAATTTGTCTTATACTAAGATTAAGAAAAATCTTATCTTCATTTTCTACTTGTACAGGAATTTTGTACTGCATATAAAATATTTTAGTTAATTCTAGCTTTATTATAACTTATTTATAGGAATTTCGCAAGAAAAATATATATATTTGTTTTGACTTTTCACCTTTTCGTCTTATAAATAGGTGGATTTTTTATCATTAATAATATTTAAAATGAAATTTAATTTTATATCTAAACGTTTTGGTTTTTATTCTTTTGGTATTTTCACTAGTCTAGTAGCCATTATAGCATTATTAGTACTTCCTCTTAATCTTTGAATAGATATGACTGGATGAGTACAAATTGAATATAGTTTCTCAAAACAAATAGACATTAAGGCTATTGTTGAACCTATTGCACTAGAAATTAAGAAAGAATTGTTATTCAATAATCAAGAAGCAATTAATAATATTGCTACTTACAAGATTACTTGAGAAAACAAATTCGTAGTAGAAGCATGATTTAATAAACTAAGTAAATTAGAATGACAAACTTTAGAAGATATCAAAACATCTTTTAAAGAAAAACTATCAAAAAAACTATGACAAATTAATTGAAATAATGTTGTTTTAACTAAGTACGTTAATATAGGAGAATCTTTTGGTGATTATATCAAAAAAACTGCATACGTTACTATAATTATTACAATTCTTGCAATTTCTCTATATATTGCATGGGCTTTCCGCGGTTCAATTGAAGGATTTTCTAGTTTTCCTTTTGCAATGGTTACAATGGTTTCTCTTGCTCATGATGTTCTTGCTGCACTAGGATTTTACCTTATTACTTCTTTTTTCTTTCCAGAATTCAAAGTAGATACTTTCTTCATTACTGCAATGCTTACAGTTCTTGGTTATTCTGTAAGTGATACTATTGTAATCATGGATCGTATTCGCTCTAATCTGAAACAAAAAATGACTAAAAAAATTGAATTTGGTACGCTTATTAATAATTCTATAAACGAAACTCTTGCTCGTTCACTTTTCACTTCATTCGCAGTATTCCTTACTTTACTAGCAATGTTCTTCTTCGGGCCAGTTACAATTAAATGATTCATCCTTGCTATGATATACGGTACAGTATTCTGAACATATTCATCTATCGCAATTGCTGCTCCGATGCTTTATGATTTTAGTGGTAAAAAATAATACCTAATCTAGAAATTATATGACTAATAATAAGTCTTTTATATCAATTTGATGAAAAGAATTTCCTTATAAAGGTCATTTTAGTTGGGTTCAAGCTCAAAGGCAAGAAAGAAGGAAGATATTAGAAGAAAAGTGACTTGATCCATTTGCTGTTGCTTGTGATAATATATCTAGAGCTATGAAAAATCCGGAAGTGCAAAATAGAGTATTACAAAGACTAATAAATACTCTAAACACTAAATAATATTTGTGCCCTTAGCTTAATTGGATAGAGCAGAAGTTTTCGAAACTTCTAGGTGCGGGTTCAAATCTTGTAGGGCACACCATTTATAAGAATTTAGAACTGAGAGCCGAGAGTTTAGGATTTAATTTTTAAAACCAAATTCTTAATTCTCAATTCACAGCTCTACTAAAATGCAGGGATGGTGAAATTGGTAGACCTGTCTACCGACAGGCAGGCACGCAGCCTTGAGGTGGCACCGTGCAATAATTTAAACCTCAATTTATATTCCCCTTGCCGGGGTGGTGAAATTGGTAGACACGCAGCCTTGAGGTGGCTGTTTCCGTAAGGATGTGTGGGTTCGAGTCCCATCTTCGGCACCAAAAAAATTAAAAAAGGTCTTGTGAAAACAAGATCTTTTCTGTTTTTTGGATTGCGAAGATAGGAGACGAGAAGTTTATGCTCGGTAGCGAAGCGGACGGGTAAGTCCCATCTTCGGCACCTAAGTTTAATTTGTAAAGAGTTTACAAATTAAACTTAAATTGAAATATATTACAATACTAAAATATGTGCGGTTCAAAAAGTGAATTTTTTTGAGAGATTTCCCATATTAATAATATTCCTAATAGTTGCAATATTTCAATAAATATTGTATCATTATAATACTTAAACAAACTATGATAAATCACGTTTAAATGGCTGAAAAACTACAGGAATATAGACCATATATTAATAACATAGATGTAAAATGAGATGGTATTCCTGACTCTAAAAATGAGAATAAAATTAAAGATTTAGCAAGGAATTTTGTTGAAAATGAGATTAGACATTGAATAAATGAAAAAGATTTATCAAAATTACTAGAAAAGATAAAATCACTCTTAGAACGTCAAGATATTGAAAGAATTAATTTATGAGAAACTCTTAAAGAAGAAATTAAGACAGAGACAAGAGAGAAAATTGATAAAGAATCACTAGTTAATGAGGCTAAAAATATGATTTATGAAAACCTCTGAATAAATGATGATTTAAATAAAAATAATCCAGTAGAAAATTTTTTGAAATGAATAATTGATGAACTTGTGGTTTGAAATTATGAACTAGCGATAGAAATAATCAATACCAATTGAAAAATTATACTTTCAGCCTTAGAACATTTAGCTAGTTGGGAATGAATAAAAAATATCGCAAAATCTCTATGAAAAAATGTTTGGGATTTGCTAGCTTGAAATGCCTACGAAAAATGAAAATCAGTAGCACAATTATGACTTATAACTACCTGAGTTTGAGCCACAGTCGCTATAGGAAAGAAATGATTTAAAATGTGAATGAAACAAATCGTTAAATTCAGATGAAAAAGTGAAATTATTGCTTGAAGTCCCAAAATTAAATCAGTTATTTATAAAACTGTATCCAAAGTTGATGAACTAGTTCCTAAAAAACAATTAAATTTTGAGAGTTTTTTAGTAGAAGATATTGCTAAATTATGAAATAAAGAAAGATTAGAAGCAGGAAGTTTCTATCTGAAGAAAAAACTTACGCCAAAACAAGAAAAAGCAGTTATAGAAGCTCATGAAGTTTGAAATGATAGACACTGAGCCTGAATGAATAATTACACACCTGAGGAATTAAAACAAAAAGCTAAAATTCTAAAAAAAGTATGATTTAATCAAAATGAAAGAAAAGTTTTAATGGAAAAGTGAGTTTGTGCCAAAGTTTCTGATGATAAAATATTTCAACTAGAAATTAAATGAGAAAATCTTAATGAACAGGTTGATTATTTATTTAAGTTAGCTGAATGAACAAGAAAAGATTATGATAAGCTTTTAACGGAAATATGAAGCGATAGTAAACCAATAAAGGTTTTAAATTCCAAGGATATTCCATTAAAAAATAGAGATAAGGTTATAGATAAAATAAAATCAGATTATGAATGAAAACATCCTGAGATGATAAGAGATATATTAAGATGAAGTATTGTATATGATGATATTTATGATTTAAAAAAGTGATTACAATTATTTAAAGATAGCGATAAAATCAGTATAATACACATTAAAAATAGATTAAATGATATAAATGCAAATGACATTCTCTTAAATATTAGATTTCCAAACTGATTTGTTTGAGAAGTTCAACTCCACATAAAAGAAACTTTACGAGCAAAAGAATTTTGATTTAAACTAGATAAAAATATAATTGATTTAACTAAGATGTGGACCAAAGAAGAGTGATTGCTTTTGGAGGAAATAAAAGAATGAAAAAAATGAATTAGATTATTAGACAAAGAAATTAATTTACCTAGTAATATAGAGAATATTTCTTGACATGGGATATACGAAATAACCAGGAGTCTTTGAGATAGTTTAATTGAAAAAAAATTAAGAGATAAGTTAAATGATTTGCAAAGAGAATTGAATTTATACGCAAGAGATTTATATAAACAAAGAACATGAAAAAAATTTAATTAATAATTTTTATTAAAATGAGAGAATTACTCAAGCAAGAATTTTTAAACCAAGACTGGATTCAAGAACAGCCTGAATCTTACAAAAAAAGAGCATTAGAAAGTTATGAAAAAAGATTAGACTGAAAACTAGATTATATTGATTGGTATAATGAACCAATGATTTATTCTTTAAGAGATAATACATATTATATTTTCAGAGATTGAAAACTTGAAAATGTATGACATCATAAATCTGAAAATGATTTGGATAGATTAACTTTTGAAGAATTTAACAAAAAATTTAATTCTTTGGGGAATTCCCTAAAAGAACAGTTTTCGGATAAGGCACAAATAGAGAATCAATTGAAAATCATATTATCCCCTGAGGATACTGAAAAATGGTTTTTATCTCAAATAAAAGAGACTATTAATTTTTCAGGTGAACAGAAATTAAATATTATAAAAGCGATGAATTTATGTAAAACTAAACATAAATGACAACTTAGAGATGAATGAGTTGAATACTACTCTCATCCAATATTTACTGCAATTAAATGATTAGAATTTTGAATGTCTTATGAAGATATTCTTGTATTGTTATTACACGATACAATTGAAGATACCGATTTGACTTTTGATGAGATTAAAAAAGAATTTTGAGAATATGTAGCCTCAAAAGTATTATCATTGTCTAAGAAAGAAAATTGAAAAATAATCATTTCAACAGAAGATTACTATATTAATTTATCAAATGATGAAAAGCTTGCTGTATTAAAATGAATCGATAGATTAGCTAATATATTTTCTCTAAATTTTTGAACAAAAGAAAAGAAAGTTGAATATCTTAAAGAAACTATTGATATAATCATTCCTATGGTTTCTAAATATAATTCAGAACTAGTTAATGAATTAAATAAATTAATTAACTATATTAATAATGAATTATTTACGCTACCTCCTGAATTAGTTTCAAAATTAGATGATATACAAAAAATTAACAAGATAAAAGATTGAATCTCAAAATAAGTTTAGTTAATGAATTAATAATAGTTCTTTTATATATTAAATCTTAAAATGTTCTCTAAATACATTCAATTCCTCTATATTCTTTGTAATTTTTGTTCTATAATAGTAAGTATAAATAGCTATAAATAATATTACAGTTATCCAAATTGTCCATATATTAGGATGAAACAACCAAATAGTTAGATCAATTACGATCCAATGTCATATGAATATAAAAAGAGTATTATCTCAAAGGAATTTTAATAAAGAAAGTATGTAATCAATCTTTTTGTTTCATTTCTTTTCTAGCCAAATGAAAAAATATACGAATACGAACATTGCGAAAAAACTTATTGAAATGTAATAGGGTTTGAGTGGATACATATATGAATCAAGCGTATAGGGAAGATTATCTTTTAATTGGAATAATAGAAAAGTCAGAGAAGTTATACCAAAAAACATTAGAATTTCTTTCTTTTTTTTCTGAAATCATATCATTCCAAGATATATTCATATTAAGTACGGTAAAACCCATAAATTAAATGAAAATAATACATTATTTTCTCAATAAAGAATTTCTGTAAAAGCATTCCTTGGTATTACTGTGAAATAATTCATAACGGTAAAAAAAGCAATTATTCAAAGTAGAATTGATTTTTTGTAACGAGTTTTATTAATATAAAGTATTATAGGAGTCAGAGCAAGAAACATTGACCATAATACAAGCACTGTTATTGGTACGCTGAATGATTGAAAACTTAGAATTCATACTAAATTCATAGTTCATTTTTCTACAAATTGCAGAAAAAAAGGTTCTTTATTAAAATTATAAATATAGTATTTTATAATGCTATATGTAAAATAAATAAAGAGAAGAAGAAAACTTCTTTTGAGTAGTTTGATTGTTGGTTTTTTCAGGCTTTCATATTTACCGTAAGCTATAATTATAAGACTTCCAGAAAGAGTTATAAAAAAGAGAAGTCATATATGTAACATATCCCTAAGATAATAGGAAATAGTATTACTTGAAGGTGCCATTTCCGACCAATTGATAAGATGAACCAATATAATTGAAATTATTGCTATTCATTTAAGATAAGAGATGTAGAAATTTTTCTTATGTGCTGAACTCATTTTACTATTTAGTATTATTATATAAATCTAGGATTTCTTTTCACATTTTTTCCCATCTGAATTCATCAACTCTTTTGAATCAATTATCAATTAATTTTTTCCTTAATTCTTCATTATCTATAACTTCTTTAATTCACTTCTTGATACTTTCTTCACTTAGAGGATTAAAAAATACAGCTCAATTTTCTCATGCTATTTCTGGTAAACAAGAAAGATTAGAACAGGCAAGTGGAATTCAATGAGCCATGGCTTCTAATACAGGAAGTCAGAATCATTCATAAAGTGATGGATAGACTACGGCTTTTGCTCCTGAATAAAGAATATTCAAGTCTTCTTCTGACACAAACCCTAGAAGTTTAATATTTTTTTGAAGTTTTTCTTTAATAATTGTATTCCTGATTTCTAGATAAACATCCTCTTTTCAGGCTATAATTAAGTCAAGATTCTTAACTCATTCATCAAGTAGGCTTTTGTAAGCCTTAATTAAACGTAGGAGATTTTTATGTTCTCTAAGAACTCAAACATAGAAAAGATAATCATTTTTTATATCAAAATTCAGCTTCATTTTTTCTATTTCTTCTGTAGACGCTATAAAAAAATCTTCTCTATTAAGTCATTCATAAACAACTTGAATTTTATTTTCAGGAATATCAAGTATTTCCACAATATCTTTTTTGGTATGATGAGAAACTGCAATTATTTTTTTAGCATTTTTTGTAATATTCTTTATTGTCCAATTATAAGCTAATCTATGGTGAGGTTTGGTCATCTTTTTACCTGGATAAAAAGAAAGTGTAAGGTCATGAATCGTAACAACAGAAGGTCTGAAATATAGAATTGGTGCATTGAAATGAGTAAAATGCATTAAATCCAATTTTTCTTTATAAAGTTTATATAAAAAAACAGTTTGTTCTCTATAGGAATAATGTCTTGCATTAACTAGGACTTTTTTCCATCTTTCATTCGGAATTTCAAAGTTTGTATAGTGAGGTTCATTGAAAAAAAGTACATATTCATTTTCAGTGTCATTATTCATAAGATAAGAAACTAATTCAAAAACGTATCTTCCAATTCATGTAAAATTAGGAGAATACATCCTACAGTCAATTCAGATTTTCATTATATTGTTATTTAAGATTACTATTTAATTTAAGATTGCAGTGAAAAATTACTTGATTTTATTCAATCAAATCACATACTTATTTTTAAGTGTAAAAACCAAAAAATATTTATCTAAAAACTAGAGACAATTTATGCAATTAACAGATTATGTCAATCTAATTGAATGACAAAAAAATTACATAAAAATAAAAGTAACTCCACGTCAAAGTAAGACTGAATTATATTGAGTTATGGATGACTGAACAATCAAAATTCGTCTGAAGGCAGTCCCAGAAAAATGAAAAGCGAATGAAGAACTCACTCGCTTTTTATCTGCTTCATTAAATATTTCAAAAGATAGAATAGAAATTATTGCCTGAGCAGGGGATAGTGTTAAATTGGTGAGGATTAATTAAACAGCTTCATCCAAATATTCTTCATCTTCTTGTTGTTCTAGGTTTTGATAATTATCAGGGTTTTTAGTTTTTCTAACTTTTGATGCAGTTTTAGTCATTATTGATTGTGATTCTTTTGCATTTTGCATAACTTGTGTAAATGATCATTCTGTTTTTTTCTTAACCTCCTCTGTAGATTTAGGTTTAACTGTTTTAGTGTTTTCTCATAAAATATAACGATTGAAGCTTTTTACTATTTTATCATCATACATTCAATCCATTACGCCTTCTTGATTTATTTCCTCGCCACCAAAATCAAAATCCATTCACTGCGCAACAAGCTGTTGTCAAAACGGTGTTTTTTTGAATTGATCAAAATCAACTTTATTTTCATTTAGATATGCATAAATATTTCTAGTGTATTCAATGTACAGCTTTTCTTGATATTTTTTATTGTTCTCTTTATTTTCTTTATCAATTTTTTGATTTTTAATTTCTTTCACTCACTTTATAACTGTTTCAAAAAGACGTCAATCCATAGTAAGGTCACCTATTTTTCAATCTCTTCCAATTCTAATTCATTTATCCATGAATGTTTTTATTCATGAAAATATAATTGGTGAATGATCATAATTATATACATCATTTCAGATTTCTCATTTATTTATTTTAAAATCAGCACTATTTGTAACTCCGGCAAGAGTTTTATAATATTCTTGATATACACTTTTTCAAGCATCATCTTTTTTTAGAAATATTTCTGGATCTTTTGTCATACTAAGTTTTGCAGATAATTGATCTCAATGTTTATCCCAGAATGTCGATAATTTTCCTACTAATTTACTTTCATCATATCTTCCACTTCTTAATTCTTCCAAAAGTCAAGATATTTCTTCTTTAGCACCTCAATCCAAATTTGTAGATAATTCTTTAATTAAATTCTGAAATAACTCTCTTTTTTTATCTGTATCTGTAAAAAATAAAGCCGGGAAAGAATAAGTTCAATTTCCAAAATATCCTGTAAGAGTTCTTAGTTCTTCCTGATTAAGTTTGGTAGATATTCAAGACATTACAAGTAAAAAAGGTACTTTATTCATTTCTGTTGCTGTTCATCATTTTCACCATATATTCTTAAGTGCTCATATTGAATGATAATATTTTTGAGAATTTTGCATTTCATTCACTGCATAGTTTAATCTTGCTTTTCCAGAAAGTAGGAATTCAGTGTCACTAGCTCATCATTTGGCTGCTCATTGTCTTCATTCTTGCCAAGCTACTTTTACATCTGTTTCAAAATTTTTATTTACAATACCGTCTCATCATAATTTTTTAAAATACTTTATTAATAAGGCTTCTTCAGAAAATTGTCCTCATTCTTCTTCTATTTCTTTTCTTGCTTGTAACATGAATTTATCATTCGGATATCAACCGAATTTTTTATACCACATGAATGATCATTCAGCTTTTCATAATTCTCCTCAAACGTATATTCTTCAGAATTTTTTAAGTGATACAATAAGTGCGGCCTGTAATTCATATCTTGCCGAACCATCATTTAATGCAATGATTTCCAATTTTTTTATTATTTCTGATCTATGAAGATTACTAATTGAAGATATTATTTCTTCCATTACTTTTTTATCAGCAGATTCTACAGATGATTTTAGATCTAGCATTACATCTTTTGGTAAATGAAGGGCAGTTCATAATCCGTAAGCAAATTTGGATGCGTTGAGTTTTGATCATTGTTCTAATCTATTTTTTGCAAAATCTATGATTTGTTTTCATCATTTTAGTATTTCAGCAAAATTAGTTCATCTTAGATAAGATTTTAATATTCATGATTTCATTGCAGGAGCATCTTTTGTTTTTATATCTTCTACAGGTTTTTTGCTAATTTTTGGTAGAACTGATAACTTATGTATTTTTTGATAAAGGAATTCAAATCCGTGCCATTCTGATTTGAATTCTGACTTGTAGCTATCATTATTATAGATTTTATCTCAATTTTTATCCTCTGCATCTTTTCAGTTTTTATCTTTTTTTATTGATCCCTCATTATATTTTCAAGTTGAGAATTTTACTAGACCGTCTTTTATTTCTTCAATATATATAGCAGTTCAATCTTTTCATACGAAATATTGAACTCATTTGAAGTTTTTATTTTCTTCAAGATCTTTTCTATCTGAAGGAATTATTCTGTTGTTATTGTCAATATTTAATACGCTAAATGCCTTTTGCATATCTCAAGAGGTATTGGTTTTTAGTGCTGTAATGAAACTATTTTTATCATTTATTTTTGACATTCTTTTTGACTCTCTTTCTTTGAATGCCATAAAAAATTGAATATAGCTCAAAGGTCATTGTTCCTCATTCCTACATCAATCTGTAACCCATATTTGATGAGTATCTTTGTTGAGTTTAGATATTTTGAATGTTCCAAAATCGTCAGAGTTTCTATCTTTATTATTAGTTTCAAATGTCGTTCATGTCTCTAATTTGTATTGAGCTCAAGCCGCATCTTCTTTATCTATTTTTTTAGCAAGATCCTCCAGAGTATTTATTTCATTATCTTCTATTTCTTCAGATATTGTTCAATTCTGTTTTTGTGCTTCGAATTCTTCTTTACTAATGAAAGTTCATTCAGCAATAATTCATAATAATTCATAAAAATCATTATAACTTACTAGTTCTTGGTCAGTTGTGCTTGGATTTTTTTTGATTCATCAATTCAATGAAAGATTGGTCAGATGAATCATTTTTGATTCTGTTGTAACTCAAGCATCTAATTGATCAATTCTATAATATCATGTATCAAATCATCATTCTATTTTTTTAATTTTGTATTCAAGAACAGATCATTCTTTGAAATTATCTATTGATGAATGGATTTTATTTAATTTAGTATCTTTTTTAACTTCATCTATGAAGCCTTGGGTAATATTTCACTGCTTATCTTTTTTGAATTTATTCCTATTATTTGCCTCCTTTGATAGAATATTATCTCTTAATCAAGTAAGTTCTTCTGCGATTACTTTTGCTCAATGTCAGTTTAGGATTTTATCTACATCTTCTTCTGGAAGAATTTGAGTTGATATTACAATTTCTTCCGGTCTGATATTTTTTATAACAATTTCTTCCATATCCGAATCCAGTGTCGTCTGAAAACCTTCAAGTAATCAATCTTTTATCTTCTTTTTTAAATAACTCTTAACATTATTGTCTTCCAAAACTCATAAATCTATAAGTTTTTGTAATGTAATAACTGGTAAAAAAGCTTTTATAAGTAATTGTTTTTGTTTTAAATCAGGAAATAATGGAAGAATTGCAGTTATATCTTCTTGTGTAACATATTTAAGTTCTTTTATAATTTTTAATGTCTTCGTCTGTTCTTCATTTAGTTTGGTGCCATCAATATTCATATCTCCCAGAAATTTAAGATAATCTTTTTCCTTTGGACGAGTAGCTTTTTTATCAAATATTTTATTTATGAATTTGTTTCTTTTTTCTTGTGAAAATAATATATCATTGAGTTCTGTAATAGGTAATTCTTCAAGCTCTTTAATCAGAAGATTTTCTTGATCATTAGTTATTCATTCATAATTTTCCTTTATAAGCTTAAAAGACTCTTTCCTCATATTTTCGAATCTAATACCATAGATTAATACTTCTCTAAGGAATTTATTTTCTAATTCTTCATCATTGTTAATATCTATTTTTTTAAAACCATCAAATTCTTCATTTAAAAGCTTAAATTTTAGAAAATCATCTTTAATTCAAACTGTTCTATAATTATCGGTGTTGTTTTTCACTTTATTATAAAAATTCAATCATCATTTTTTTAGTAAATTCATTTCAGTAAAATCTCTAATAGCTTTTTTTATTAGATTATCTTTTTTATCTGAATTTAATTGTTTATCTTCTCAATTTTCTATTACTGAATTAGTTGTTGAATTATTTACCATGATTTAATATTAAAAATATTTGTAAAAACTTTATCACATTTTAGGCAAAAATGCAAAATATTGAAATATATTTAATCTTCAAGATCATAATATGCTCCTTCACGATAATTTTTTTTAATATAAAATTTATATGATTCACCTGTATCGATTATTATACGTCATTGCTTTTTCATAAAAGCAATGTACTTATACATGCATTCGTAAAGTTCTTCTCAGGTAGAGAAATTAATAATTCAATATTTTCAATTTTTTTTCACTATCATTAATCATTTAAAATCGTCAGTTAAAAAATCTATATAATCATAAATACAAGGCCATTGTTCATATCATTTAAAATCAGCTAATCAATATTTTCAATTTTTCATTACCTTTAATAATTTAATTTCATCTTCTTTAGGAATATCTATTTTATCATAAATACAAGGAATTATTTCTTTTAATTGACTATCTATTAATCAATATTTTCAGTTCAATTCTACTATTGCAATTATTTCTTCAATATAAGGGTCTTTATAATCTCTTAATCCAACATAATTATAATAATTATTATTAATTTTTTTTCAAAAGTTATCAGTAATATAATATTTATTATCTTTTTCGACTGATAATATTGTAAATCCATCTTTGTAGATTGATATAAGACTATTTATTATCATATCATTCTCAAATGAAATTAATATTTTTCATTCACGATCTATAAGTCAATATTTTCAATCCTTTTTGCATATCCTATTGTCGTTTTTGATTACTACCATTAATTCCATGCCAATAGGCACAGCCTTAAATTTTCATTTTTCATCATCATCTATCCATTGTCAATCATATCTATTTCAATTATCATAATACATAGTTCATTGTCATTGTTTTTTGTCTCTTCTCCATTCTCATACATATCTATCTCAATTATTATATTGAAAAATTCATTCTCAGTGTTTCATTCAATTCCAAGTATCTCATACATAAGTTCAATCTTCATTAATTATTTGAGAAACCATATCTTTTATATTTCATCTTAAATTAGAAGAACTTCCAGTTGATTTCATTAGTTGTGATAATTCACTTAGTAATTCTTGATCTATATTATCTTGCATAATAATAAAAGTTAATAAATAAATTGTTTTAAATTTTAAAATCCTTTTAATAAATCTCTTAAATCTTCCAAGTCTGGATTTATAACTATTTGTGCTTTGTAATATATTGGATTAAGTTGTAGTAATTGTTTAAGACATACTAAAGCATTGTTTTTCTTATCAGGCGTTTTCCATGCTGTAATAGCATATTTAAACCATACTTCACGATTTGATGGATCTTTTTGAATTGCTTTATACATTACTCTTTCAGCATGATTATATCTTTTTAGTTCCATAAGATTACTTGTCATATTCATAAGAATGTAGGAATTAATATGTGGTCATTTGAATTCTGCAATTTGTTCAGTTTGTAAGAAAAGATTTGATGCTTCAGGAAAATTTCATATAGAAGATTGTATTATTGCTGAAGAAAGTAAGATTTGAGGATTCATTTCATCTAGTTCATAAGCTTTTTTTAGTTCTATTAAGGCTTGTTCAAAATTTCATTGATAACGCAGAAATTCTGCTTTTTCCCATAATTGTCTTGCGTGTTTTTCTTGTTCGGTTTGGCCAGATTTCATAAGTATTTCTTGAAGAAGATTTTGAGTTCTTTGGTGAGATAACATTTCATTTTCATGAGATTGCAAGAAAGTAGATTCTATTTTAGATAAAGCTTGAATTACTCACATTCTTGTAATTATTTGCTCGTTTGAAAGATTAGTAATTGCTCATCCAATATCTGTTAATAATGACTGTATAACTTTTCTAGTTTTATCAATACTTCTAGTTACTCATCAAACTCAGTTTGTAATATTCATAAGTTCAGAGAGCTGATTTTCTCTTTGATTATATGCATTTACGGCATGCTGATTTCAAGTTCTTGTAAGATTATCTAATAAATTATTAGTTACTCATTGGTTTGATACAAGTTTTTTCTGTAAAGAATTATTCCTATTAGAAGCTCTAACTAAATCTCTTTGAGCATCTAAGACTCATTCTAGTCTATCAGATATTTCATATTGAGCATCAGCAAGACTGTCTGTATCTATATATATTTCTGGAGAAGGAATATATTGAGGTTCTCTATATGAAGAATTAGACAAACTTTGAGATCAGTTATTTTCTAAGGCATTTTGATGTTTATCGAGATTTCTATTTATATCTTCAAGTGCTTTTGTAGATCTTTCATCATTATTCAAGAATGGATTCCACTCATATCAAGTGATGATTTCTTTAGTTAATCAGTGCATAATTTTAAGATTATAAAATATAATTGTAAATGATATTTGTAAAATTTATTAAAATAAAAAAACAGAAAATCCCTTTAAGAGATATATCTGTTTTGTTTTTGTTTTTATGTATTATGAAAATTAATGTCATTTTGTCAAGTAGAATTTATAGTTAATTATTCTTGACTTTATAATTAGCACAGATATAATATGCGTGCTAATTGAAAGAAAAGTTTTTTCAATTTATCACTTAAACAATTGAATTATGAACATAGAAAAATTCACAATATCCGCATCAAAAAGATTGCAAGAAGCCCAAAATATAGCAGTTTCAAATGGTAATAATACTTTTGAGTCAGCTCATTTACTGCTGGCAATTCTTGAAGCTCCAGATAGTATAAATAATGAGATTTTATCAAGACTAGGAATTAATGGTGAATTACTTAGAAATGAAGTAAACGATTTTGTAGCGAAATTACTTAGAGTTTCTTGATGACAAAGTCAGATAACTGCATCCCAAGAATTGAATCAGGTTCTGGCTTACTCGGATAATCTAGCTCGTAGTATGCAAGACTCATACATTACAGAAGAGCATTTATTTTTGTCTCTTATAGAAAAAGCTTCAAGTTTATCTGGAGTTTTCAAAACCTATTTAATAACCTTTTCAGACTATAAAAAAGAAGTTGAAAATATCAGATCAGGCGAAAAAGTAACTTCGAACGATGCAGAGAATATTTATGAATCTCTCAAAAAATATGCAATTGACCTTGTAGAACTTGCAAAAGCCTGAAAAATTGATCCAGTTATATGAAGAGAAGAAGAAATTAGAAGAACTATCCAAATTCTTTCTCGTCGCCAAAAAAATAATCCAGTAATAATATGAGATCCATGAGTAGGTAAGACTGCAATTGTCGAGTGAATTGCCCGTAAAATAGTCGAGAATGATGTGCCAGATAATCTCAAATGAAAAAAAATAATGTCACTTGATATGTGAGCACTTATTGCATGAGCAAAATTCAGATGAGAATTCGAAGAAAGATTAAAAGCTGTTCTAAAAGAAGTAGAAAAATCTGAAGGATGAATTATTCTTTTTATAGATGAAGTGCATACAATAGTTGGAGCCTGAGGACAAGAATGATGATGAGATGCTGGTAATCTTCTAAAACCTGCTCTTGCAAGAGGGCAGATAAGAGTTATCGGAGCAACCACAATTAATGAATATCGTAAATACATCGAGAAAGACCAAGCTCTAGAGAGGAGATTCCAACCTGTAATGGTAGATGAACCTTCAATTCCTGAAGCAATTTCTATTCTTAGATGATTAAAAGATCGCTATGAAACTTTTCATGGAATCAAAATTAGCGATAAAGCAATTGTCTGAGCTGTAGAATTCAGTTCCAAGTATATTGCCGACCGTAAGCTTCCAGATAAAGCAATTGATCTTATTGATGAGGCTTCAGCAAGTGTGAAAATGAGTTCCACTTCCAAACCGGTTGAGCTTGATACTTTAGAAAAAGAAATTAGATTCCTAGAAATAGAAAAAGAAGCCATAAAAAACGAAAAATCCTGAGATAAATTGAGACTTGAAGAAATAGAAAAAGAACTTGCTAATAAGCAAGAAAACCTTAGAACAAAAGTATCTAAGTGGCAAAAAGAGAAAGATTTAATTGCAAAAATTAAAGAAAACAAAGAAAAAATAGAAAAACTAAAATTGGAAGCAGAGGACTTTGAAAGAAATTTCGATTATCAAGCTGTTGCAAGAATTAGATATAATGATATTCCAGCTCTAGAAAAAGAAAATATAGAAATTGAATCTGATATAGAAGAAAATAAAAAGAAATGAGAAACTTATCTAAAAGACAGAGTAGATATTGAAGATATTGCAAGTATTGTTTCCAAGTGGACAGGAATTCCTGTTGGTAAACTTGTAGAACAGGAAAAAGAAAAATATCTCCAATTATTCGAAAGACTTAATAAAAAAGTTATTGGTCAAAACGAAGCTCTGAAGTTGGTGAGTGAAGCTATTATAAGGAATAAGGCTTGACTTTCTGATGAAAAAAAACCAATTGGAAGTTTCCTTTTCCTCGGACCAACTTGAGTTGGTAAGACAGAAACTGCCAAAGCCCTTGCAGAAGAAATTTTCAATGATAAAAATGCTTTCATAAGAATTGATATGAGTGAATATATGGAATCTCATACTGTTTCTAGATTAATCGGTTCGCCTCCAGGTTATATAGGTCACGAAGAGTGATGACAACTTACAGAGCTAGTAAGAAGGAAACCATATTCTGTGATACTTTTCGATGAAATAGAAAAAGCCTCCCGTGATGTGTTTAATGTATTTCTTCAGATCCTTGATGATGGAAGATTAACTGACGGGAAATGAAGAACAATTAGCTTCAAAAATACAATAATTATTATGACTTCCAATATCGGTAGTCAAGAATTCGCTTGAGAAGGTGGTCAAATTTGATTCGATGTTGAGTCAGAATGAGAGGACACAAAAAAACCAAAAATTGTCAGAGATTTCCCTAAGATAAAAGAAAGGGTAATATCTCATCTTAATAAGTTTTTCAAACCGGAATTCATTAATAGGATAGATGATATAATTGTTTTTAATGCCCTAGATAAAGAAACTCTGGATTGAATAGTTGATAGTTTGCTCCAAGAATTAGTTGATATATTAAAACAAAAGCATATAAAAATCAGTTTTACAAAAAATCTAAAAGATTATCTGATTAAAGTTTGATTTGATCCAATATATTGAGCAAGACCTCTAAAAAGAGCTATAACAAAATATGTAATCAATGAATTATCTTCTAAGTTACTTTCTTGAGAAATACTAGAGGGAAGTGAAATAGAGCTTGATGTTGAATGAGAAAAATTAGTTGTAAATAAATTGAATTAAAGTTTATAATATGTCATTCCGGTTCTTGCACCACAGGCATTCACTTTGGGTCACCCGGAATCTATTAATTATATTTTCCTTTTTTAGAAAAACTATTTTAATTTCTCTTAGATAGTGAATTTATTCCAAAATAAAAGTCCGTACTTTCATACGGACTTATTTTGTTTTTGTTTTATTCAAAAAAATTATCTTACCTTGAGTATCTGTGCCGTTCATGTATTCTAAAAGAAAGAGTCAAAAATAATAAAGTGCAAGGCATAATTCAGAATTCATATCAATCAAAAATTTTCTAGATTATAATAAGATTTTTTGTCTAATTTTAGAAATAACGCTTGGAGCTCAATTTGGTTTTATTTCCTCAGCAACTTGCTTGACTAATTGTATTTTAAAATTCATTTCAAAATACTCTTCAAGTTTGCTAAAATCCGTATAACTTCAAAATATTTGCATTAACTCATATAATTGAATTTCAGAATATCATTCTGAATCAGTTATTAATGGAATAGCTTCAGGATTAACTCAAAGGTCTTTAATATATTGTTCTCTCATTTTAAGTCCTTCGCTTGTTAGCTTAACGTAAACAAAACTATTAAAATTAGATTTTCTAATTTCCATAGATCCTTCTTTTTCTATATTTTCTCTTAACGGCATATTACTAAAATTAAAAATTAATTTTTTTAAATTATAGCCTAAGTATATTATTTATGCAGAGATTTGCAATTTTTTATTCCCAGTATATAGAAGTATTTCCAAAATAAAAGCCCGTATTTCTAAGGACCAATATTATTTTATTCAAAAGATGTATTTGTCTTGAGTTTATATCCATTCACGTATACCAATAACAAAAGCCCGTATTTCACATACGGACTTTATTGATTATCTAAGATGTATTTGCCTTGAGTCTATATCCATTCACGTATACCAATAATAAAAGCCCGTATTTCACATACGGACTTTTTCAAGTGTTTAAGATGTATTTGCCTTGAGTCTATGTCTGGAGTGAATTTATTCCAAAAATAAAAGCCCGTATTTCACATACGGACTTTTTCAAGTGTTTAAGATGTATTTGCCTTAAGGTTATATCCGATTTTTTGTATTCCTTTATGTATAAGTCCATAATAGAATTCAAATCTGATTAAATTATGGTTTGTCTAGGTCTGATAAATTCGGAGACTTATCATCTTAACTCTAGACTATAAGGATACTACTTGTAAGGAAAAAAACTAGGACAGTCTCTCCAGAAAGGAAAATACACTTACATTTTAATGATTTTTCTGAAAAGTAAAATATTTTAGTCTAAAATCCTCTTTTCAAATAAAGAATTTATTTTAGAATTAAATTTATTTAATATTAACAAATGGAGTATTAGATCCGGTAACTTGTGGTAGAACTCAATTCCATTTTTCTAGAGCTCTAAGTTCTAGAATCTCTGGATTAGATTTAAGAGCCTCAGCTTCAATACGACTTGCTTCAGCTTTTCATTTGGATGCTGCCACTGCTTGTTCAGCCTCGAATTTGATTCTTTCCAGTTTATTCTTTGCAGCAAGTGCCTCTTGTTCTGCTGTTACTTTTTCTTCGATAGCTCTATTAAAGGATTCTGAGAAATTAAAATTAACAATATTCACATCATCAACTACTATGAATCTAGGTGTTAACTTCTTTTTTAATAATTCTTTCATCATATCTTTTACTTCTTCTCTTTTTGTAATAAGTTCTTCTGCAGTGAATTTGGCTGTAGATGCTTTTATTGATTCTTGAATTGCTGGATCAATTAGTTTTTCTTTGTAATCAAGTCCCACTTCCTTATAGATAACTCCAACTTTTTCTGCATTAAGGTGGAAATTAAGTGCAACTACTGTATTAACAGTTTGAAGATCTTTTGATGCGCTATTTGCATCCACTTGTTCTTTTAATACTCTTACATTCATTATAATCATATCATCAATGTACGGAATTTTGAAGTATAATCAGTCATTATATGTTTGTCCTGTTACAGCTCAAAATCTAAGAAGAATTCATTTTTCTCAAGCTTTAATTGTACCGAAACTCCCGAAAAACACTCACAAAATCATAAAAAATAAAATAACAAAAACTACCCATTTAAAAAAGCTTTTTATTTTTGCTTTTATTTCATTTATAAACGAAGCTCACGAATTGTATGTTGCCATATATTTTTAGTTAATAATAACTATATAATTTTATTTATTTTACCAATAAAATCAATAATTTAATCAAACTGGCACTCAAATGAAAAATGTGCTAAAAAAGATTTGACAAGGAAAAAAAGATGAATAAAATGTCACCAAGTTTTTGAATAAACTTTTATGAAATAAAAATCTTTTATGAGAAAGCTTATATTTGCAGACTGAGAATTCAGTTGACTTAATCCGAATTGAACAGAGTTTCTGTCACTTGCTTTAATCAAAGAAAACGGAGATGAACTGTATTTGGAGTTTGATTATAAGTGAGAGGTGGTCGATTGGGTAAAAGAAAATGTAATCCCATATTTGAATTCTACGAAACTTAGTAAAGAAGAAGCAAAACAAAAAATCCTTGAATTCGTATGAAATGACAAACCTTATTTTGTCTCATATGTTAATTCATTTGATTGGATGTGAATCTGTTGACTATTTTGAGTTTTCGAAGTTCCGTTTTATTGGGTTCCACTTGATTTTGCTACAATGCTTTTTCAGAAATGAATAATTCCTGAGATGACAACTCCAGAAGAACTTGCAAAGACTTATAATATTTCTCTTGATAATCATAAGGCTCATAACGCACTTGATGATACAAGATTAATAAGGAATCTTTATTTAAAAATATTTAAAAAATAATATTTAATTACTAACTTATATAACTATGTGAAAAATAATCGGAATTGACCTTGGTACTACTAATTCATGTGTTGCATTCATGGAATGAGGTGTAGCAAAAGTTATCCCAAATGCAGAAGGTGGACGTACGACTCCATCAATCGTTGCGAATAAGAATTGAGAAATTTTCGTTGGTACTCCAGCAAAACGTCAAGCAGTTACTAATCCTGCTCAGACAATTTATTCAGCAAAAAGATTCATTGGACGTAAATTCGACGAAGTAAAAAATGAAATCAAAAACGTTCCTTTTAAAGTTGTAAAAGGTCCAGCTGGAGAATGTCTAATTACCTTCAACGGAAAAGACGTTAGACCAGAAGAAATAAGCGCAAAAGTTCTAGAAAAATTAAAAGAAGATGCAGAAAAATTCCTATGAGAAAAAGTTACAGAAGCTGTAATTACAGTTCCTGCTTACTTCAATGATGATCAAAGACAAGCTACAATTAATGCAGGTAAAGTTGCTGGACTTGATGTAAAAAGAATTGTTAATGAACCAACTGCAGCAGCCCTAAGTTATGGTAGTAATCAAAAGAAAGATGAAAAAATCGCAGTTTACGACTTCTGAGGAGGTACATTCGATATTTCAATTCTAGATATTGGTGCTGACGGAACTTTCGAAGTTCTTGCAACTAACTGAGATACTCATCTTGGTTGAGATGACTTTGACCAAAGAATTTTCGAATATATAGTTGACCAATTCAAGCTTGATCAAGGAGTTGACCTTCGTAATGATCCAATGGCAGTTCAGAGAGTAAAAGATGAAGCAGAAAAAGCTAAAAAAGAATTATCTTCAACAACAGAAACAGAAATCAATCTTCCATATATTACAGTTGATACAACTGGTCCTAAGAATCTTTTCATGAAAATTACTAGAGCCAAATTCGAAGAACTAATTTCTGACTTGGTAGAAAGATCAATTGAACCATGTAAAAAAGTATTGAAAGATGCATGATTACAAGCTTCTCAAATTAATGAAATTATCTTAGTATGAGGTTCTACAAGAGTTCCAATGGTTCTACAAAAAGTTGAACAATTCTTCGGTAAAAAAGCTAATTCTTCAGTTAATCCTGATGAAGCAGTTGCACTTGGTGCAGCTATTCAAGCTTGAATACTTTCTGGAGATGTAAAAGATGTTCTACTGCTTGATGTTACTCCACTATCACTCGGAATCGAAACTCTATGAGGAGTAATGACTCGTATGATTGAAAGAAATACTACAATCCCAAGTTCTAAATCTCAAGTTTATTCTACTGCAATGGACGGACAACCTTCAGTAGAAATCCATGTTCTTCAATGAGAAAGAGAAATGGCTACAGATAACAAATCTCTAGGTAGATTCGTACTTGATGGAATAGTTCAAGCTCCAAGATGAGTACCTCAAATCGAAGTAATATTTGATATCGATGCTTCTGGAGTACTTCATGTTACTGCCAAAGACAAATGAACAGGAAAAGAACAAAAAGTTAGTATCCAAGGTTCAACTTGAATGGATAATGCAGAAGTTGATAGATTAGTAAAAGAAGCAGAAGCTAATAGAGAAGCGGATAAAAAGAGAAAAGAGGGAATAGAAGCTCGTAATATGGCAGATTCTGCAGTATATCAAGCAGAGAAAACTCTTAAAGACAATGAATGAAAATTCGATGAAAAATTAGCAGAAGAAGCAAAAGAAAAAATTGAAGCTCTTAAAAAAATTCTAGAAAATCCAGAAGCAACAAAAGAAGAAATGGATCCAGCTTCAAGTGCACTTCAAGAAGTTATGATGAAAATCTGACAAGAAGTCTATACTAAAGCTCAAGCAGAACAGCAAGCAACTCCAGAAACTCCTGCAGAAGATGATTGAGTGAAAGTTAAAGATAATAATAAGAAAGAGGATGATAGTGTTGAGGGGGAAGTTGAATAATAATATTTATATACTTTTGTAACCAAAAGTAGCAAAAGTTTTAGGAGGAGAAAAAAGTTTCTATATCGGAAATATTTCTCCTCTTTTTTTGTTTAAGTGATTATTCTAGAAATTGTATTGACAAATTAATAAATTTAAATATAAACAGTTTTATATATTTATATTTTTATTTTTTTAAATATGGTCCAAGTTAGTTCTACACCTTTGAAAAATATTCAAAGAATTGATGATATTTCTCCTGAAATGAGAGAAATGATTACTCCTTGATTTAAGGTTATAAATAATACATTTAATTTTTCAGGTAAAGTTAGTTCTCTTTTACAAAAATGAACTTACGGTTATTATATTGATAATTTTAAAGAACATTTTGAATCAAACCCAGAAGAATTTTTGAACTCTGATTTGGATTCTAGAGTAAGTATTATGATTTATGATTTTAATAAATATAAATATTGTCTTACTCCACAAGAAAGATTTGAATTAGAAACAATTGAGAAACAATTAAACGAATTAACTTATCGTATCTGAGCTTTCCAACTTGAAAAATCAAAATGAATGGAAAAATGAATTCCAAAAATAATGAATGAAACAAGATGAAGAGTTAGAATGATTTTGGCAGGAATATAAAATAAGTATTCATATACTTTTGTAACCAAAAGTAGCAAAAGTTTTAGGGGAGAGAAAAAGTTTCTAGCGAGACTTGGTTTCTCCTCTTTTTTTGTGAATTGTGTGACCATTTTCTACTACCCCAAGAGTACTTCCTTCGGGCGCCCTAAAACCCCAGTTTTGAGGGAAGTGTGGAATCTTGGTTTACCCAATTTACTTGCTGGTTTGTTTTTTGTTTGTTGTCGATTTCGTCATTCTGAGCGAAGTCGAAGAATCTATTAATTATGTCATTCCTGGCTTGACCAGGAATCTACCTTTTATTTTTGTGTATAATAAAAGTATATTGCCTTTTGGAAACTATTCAATAATATATAATCAATTAAATATGATTAAAAAATGAGAAAATTATTCAGAAATACTGAAGAATGAATTCAAGAAATGTTTGAGTATTTTTGCCGTATTTTAAATGAAAAATGATTAGATAATTATAAAACTAGTATTGATGAGCCCTCTACGATATTTTTGGCTGGTTCTCCTGGTGCTGGAAAATCAGAATTTATAGAAAGTAGAATTGATTGTAATAAATATATTATAATTGATATTGATAAATATAGGAACTTATTTGAATGATATAATTGAATAAATTCCTGAGAATTTCAAATAAGTTCAACCAAAGTTGCTAATAAAATGTATAAATTTTGCATGCAAAATAACTTGAATGTTGTTGTAGATTGAACTTTTTGAAATATAAAAAAAATCGAAGAAAATATTGGTCAGTGTCTGAAAAGAAAAAGAGATTTTTCTATTATTTTAATTTTTCAAGATCCAGTTATCTCATATTTTTATACAAAAGAAAGAGAGAAAAATTGAAAAAGAAATGTTCCTCAAGAAGTTTTTATAGATAAATATTACAATTCAATAATTAATTCTTTTATTATTAAAGAAAGACATCCAGAAATTGGTTTTATAGTTGCATTTAAGAGTTTGAAAAAATCCAAATTTGATATTAAACCAAGTGTTGTCAATAAGGAAATATTTGACAAAACATTCAGGGTTGACTATAATAAAGAAAAATTAATCTTCAGTCTTTGACTTATTGATGAATATCTGAAAAATGGGAGTTTAATTAATTTAATAAAGAAAGTATTATGACTAATCAAGAGAAAATAAATAAAAAATTGCAAATAATTGCAAAAGAATGAATTGAATGATCTTTTAATTTGCAAAAAAAAGTTTTTGAAAAAGATAATAAAACCAAAAATATTTTTAAAAAAGTACTAAAACTTGCTAATTTTTAGTTAGTTTTCATTTTTTATAAAAGAGTTATTCAATGAGATAACTCTTTTTTGTTTATTTCTACCATTTTGAGTTTGTAGAATGATAAAATATCTTAGGATTTTTATAAACTTTCTGTTTAATAATTCAACAGGACTCCAAGAGTATTTACTACGGTCGCTCACTATGACAAATATGTTATTTTTATTGACAAATTATATTTTTCTCATATAAATCCAGGTACAGAAGTAAAATTCCTCTCCAAAAGGAGTAACTTATGAACATTGTATATTTTCTGGTATTGGCACTTGTTTGTGGTTTGATTAACTATTTTCTCGTAAAAAAGAAAATAGTTGGGAATCAATTTTATTGGCTGGCAGTTCTTATGTGTATTCTTGCTTCTTTTGAAGCTATATCTCTTACGAGCTATACATTAAGCAAGAATACAATGGAATTGTTGGCTGGAGGTTGCGGATGTTTTCTAGGTTTTTACACTTTAATTATGTTTTCGAGTGTGAAAATTCCACAACTGTTTTCTGTTAAAAACTAGAAAAAAAGGGTTTTAAAGGCGGGGAATTAAAAAGGCGGATATTTCATCCGTCTTTTTTCTTTGAAGTAATTATCTCAAAAACTGTATTTGACAAAACTATTCATATTGTTATAACTTCTATAGTTATAACAATTTATATGTTCTAATATGCTTAATTCTAGATTATTAACTGATCCTTCTTATCTTCCTAGTAGGGAAGAGATTGAAACATGGAAATGAGAAGGGACATCGAGATCTGATAATTGGGATGATTATGTGAACCATAATCCACTTGGATTCAGTTTTGAGATATTGAATGATGAATTCATAGAACATTTTGTAGAGTATATTAAGTGAAGTATTAGGAATTTGTTAAATAATACCAAACAAGAGGTGAATATAGTAGAGACTTGAGCATGAAGTTGAAGACTTTGTAATTTCCTAAGACAAAGTATAGATAATATTGAAGGTAGAATAATAAATATAATTGCAACAGATGATTTGAGTTGGGAAGAGGCAGTTATGAATCCGTATTTTCGTATCAAAAGACATTTTCCAGTTGAGATAATGGATTACAAGGAATCTATGGAACTTGATCCAGATATAGTTATAACTTCTTGGATACCAAAAGATGATGATTGGACAAAAGAATATAGGAAACGCACAACTGTGAGTGAATATATACTTATTCGAAATACATCAGATTGCGGAAACGATGAAACCTGGAACAAAATAATACTTAAAAATGATTGATTCACAATGCAAAAGGCTAAACTTCCTTGACAGATGTGTTTCAGAGATATACAGTGACGTTATAATAATTCACATACAACATCATTTATAAGGAAATAGATAGTAATATGATATTTTTCTTTTCCTATTTGACTTAAGCCAAATTCTTCTATAATACGAAAGTACAAATAACTATTTTGTCAATGGATAACACTTGATTGGAAATCTTTGATTCTCTTATGGAGAAACCAATTAGAAGACAGAAATATCTTAATGATTTCCCTCAATGAGGCCATGAAGATAGAATTAGTGAACTTATATGGTGAGTAAAATCCAAGACTCCTAATCCTAATAATATCTATAGATTCGTTATATCAAATATAATGAATTCTCAAAAATTATTAGTTAATCATATTATAAGTCCTGTTCGTTGGCAGGCTTACTTCAATTGAATTCTCAAAAATCCTTGATTAATGTGTGAATATTTTTTGGTGGACTATTTAAGTAGGAATTCACATGAATATGAACACCATAAAGGCAAAAGATTCAAATTCCTTCATAAAAAATGAACTCCAGAACAAGATGAGGTTTTTAAGATAGACTTCATAACATCACTTACTACTAAGGCCAAATCTTGAAAATACTCAAGTATTAATTTTGGTATTCAATTAACAACTTCCAAGTCTAGAGCAGTATATGGTAATCCTAATCAGAAATGATCTATTCTTATAGATAAGAAAAAAAAGGACATACTAAGAACTTCTAATAAAATAGATGAAGGTAATGTAGATAATTTTCGTCAGAGTTATATTCCTGATTCTATGTGCTTGCTTGTTGTTAATTCAAGTATCAATGAATTCATAAATATTGAACAAATTAATATTTTCAGTAATGCTTTCAGAACTTGGCAAAATGAATGATACCTTCCATGATGACCTACTCAATATCTTAATAACATTGTAAAAAAAGATTTAGAGAAAATAAACGATTGATATCATCTCTGACTTGAACTTCTTTATAGTCTTGTTCCTGATATCAGTATTAATAATAAGGATATGAAAAAAATTGAAAAATACGATAATTTTGACATATTGCTTGACTATAATTCTAGTGAAAAAGAATTAAAAATGGATTATTTCCTTAAAGATTGAAGTTTCCTTATGTCACTTTTCTTTATTATAAATGATAAGTTGGTTACAAAAATTAACTGATAATTATTTGAATAAATACACTTTTCCATTATAATTGGAGGTCTAATTTTTACGAAAAAGATAATGAAGAAAATAATATTTTATTTAGTTTTAGGTATTATAATTATTACACTTTTTATTTCTTTATCAAAAAGTACTATGGAAAATACTTTAAAAATTACTTCAGTATTTGAGAATAATTCATTTATTCCTGAGGTTTATAGTTGTAATTGAAGAGATATTAATCCAGAATTTAAGATATGAAATATTCCTAATAATACAAAATCCCTTGCTTTAATTATGGATGATCCTGACGCTCCGGCTGGTACTTTTGTTCATTGGGTTGCATGGAATATTCCTGCTTCTAATATAGAAGAAGAGAGTTCTAGATTCTCTAAATATTCCGAGTGAATTAATTCAGCTTCTGTTAAATGATATATTGGACCTTGTCCACCAATTTGACATTGAGTTCATCATTATCATTTCAAAGTTTTTGCTCTTGATACTACTCTTGATTTGGTATGAAATGTAGATAAAGAAAAACTTCTAAAAGAGATGACCTGACATATATTATCTAGCTGAGAAATTGTTTGATTATTTGAAAGGAAGTAAAATGAAAAAGCCCCGCATATATGAGGCTTTTTTGGTATATTAATTAGTTTATTTTTTATATATACTAATATCTAATAATTCTAATCAATCAAGATCTGGTGATATTCTTTGTTGAACTAATATGGAAATTTCTTTATTTAATCCTTTAAAAAACATATCTTTGTTTATAGGATTAAATCATAATTTTACAAAACGTTCCATTAAATTGCTATTGATTTGTATATTGTGATTACCATATAGAGGATTTCTTATATAAAATATATTTCAACTGAAATCTTTATAAATATAATATTTCATGTCTACTACAACTTTTGTAGAAGATAATTCAGAATCTTTGTTGGATTTTGTAATAACACAGAAGTCTCAAGGCTTCATATCAGAATACATTAAAGTTCATTCCATGTCACTGCTTCTTATTAATAATTGACTTTTACTAAGAAAATACTCTTCAACTCAATCTTCGTTTTTGTTTGTTAATATATCATTTATTTTTTTATTCCTTCATTTCTGTATAAAATCCAGTTCTCATTCAGCTTCTTCTTTTTCGTTCATATATTCAAGAATATCTCTTGGATCTTCATCTGATATATTGTATCAGTGGATGATTTCATTATCAGCTCTTTCTAGATTTATATGTCTCATTTTTATATGAATTATTCTATTAAAATTTAATTATTTATATTCATTAATTATCTATTGTCAATTTCAGAATTATTTATATTTGTCATCTGCTATTTTATTGATTTGAAAGACGAGAGAATTTTATTATATTTTTTATATCTTACGAATCTCTTAAGGAAAGCTCATTTACATTAAAGAAAAATAGAAAAATAAAATTTATATTAGAAAGGGAATTAAAACATGATAAAAAAACTTTTTTTGGCGGACTTTTTTTCCATTGATAAGATTTTTCAACCTATTACAGACAAGATTCATAGAACATTTGGATACAATAGTTTGGATATTTCAAAAATATTTAATATTCTGTCTTTCATTGCACATTTATATTTTGCATATCAAGTGTCATTGTATTACAAAATATTTGGATTTTT
Organism: Candidatus Altimarinota bacterium; assembly: GCA_028689205.1. Lineage (GTDB taxonomy): Bacteria > Patescibacteriota > Gracilibacteria > BD1-5 > UBA2023 > STC-113. The sequence goes on along the minus strand of JAQTWP010000002.1, from coordinate 189,972 downwards.
ACTTTATTTGGCTAGTATATTTCTTGTTTTATCTAACGGTTCTAATATTAAATATCTTGAAAAATTTTATTCAAAAGTCACGGGAGAATCTTATGTCAACCCTCTTAGATTATTAAAGCAAGCTTCAAGGATTGAAAATTTAATTTTTTTACTTCTAATAATTGGGGGATTAAATTATTTTTCTAATGTTATACCAAAAATTTTCTATTATTCTTTTTTAGTAAGAAAGATTACTTATGTTGTTTTGATGTATCTTATGGCATGTACTCCATTGCCCCCAGGAACTTCAAAAATAAGAAGTTGGATAAATAATTTTACAGAGAAATTCGAAAGATTTTTTTCTCCAGAACCTTGTCCAATTCCAATTCAAAAAACAGATTTTTTGTAAGATTTTTTCTTTTGCCATCTTGAATTTATTTATTGATTGACAATGAAATTATTAATTAAGCCTCATACGTTTGTATGAGGCTTTTTTGTAACTATGCTTTTAATAATATTTTATTGTCTATTTAGGTATATAATTTAAATAGTTAAGTTTTTAAAAATAAGATTTAAGGATATTTAATTGACAACATCAGTTCTTTCATTATATATAAATTATATTAATTAATTTCTTATTATGCAAATTTCAAGGCTTAATGAATATATTGAATGAGATAAAAACTATCTTTTTACTGGTGAATGAGATTTGAAATATCTTCTATGAAAAGCGTATATTGAGTGAGTTGAATTACTTGTAAAGTCAAGCGTTATTAAGATTCTTGCTGATAAAAGATTGAGTTGAACTATCAGAGATAATATCTGAGATTGATATGAGATTTTTGATTCGAGAAATGAAGAAATAATGAAATCGGTTTTTTCTTGAATAGATAACTTGATTGTTAATTGATATGAATTAAGCATGAGAAGAGAAACTGACTTATTGAACTTGTGAGTTGAGAATGTTGTTTGACAAAATTCAATAATTAATGAAATGAGAGCAATAAAGCAAACTGAAGAAATAGAATTACTTAGACAATCTCAACAAACTAATTTAAAAGCTTTTGAATTAGTTTCAAAAAACATAAAACTATGAATAACAGAGGCTGAAATAGCTAGACTTATCAAAATAAAACATCTAGAACTTGGTGCTGACTGAGAAAGTTTTGAACCGATAGTGGCTTTTAGAGAAAATTGAGCAAATCCACATAATATTAATTCATCTGTTAGGAAATTAACTTCAAAAGACCAGATATTAATAGATATGTGATGTGTTTATGCTTGATACTGTTCTGATATGACTAGGGTTATATTTATGGATGATGTTTCTCAAATTCAGAAAGATTTGTATGAAATGGTAAAAAAAGTTACATATGATTGCATGGAATATTGAAAAGTCTGAATGAAATTTACACAAATGCAAGAAAAAGCAGTAGAATTGCTTTGAGAATATAGTGAAACTTTTTGGCACTGATTATCACATTCTGTCTGAGTGGAGATTCATGAAGCTCCATCATCTAGAGATAAAGAAGCTACAATACAGGTATGAAATGTATTTTCTATAGAACCAGGTATTTACCTAGAAAAAAAATTCTGATTCAGATATGAAATAATGGTTGTTGCAACTCCAGAATGACTTATAGAATTGAAATAAAATTAAATAAAAAAACCAAGATACTTTAAAATAATCTTGGTTTTTTTAAATACCTATATTTTATAGGACTATTGAATTAAATATTTGAATTTTAACTTTTATTAATACAATTGAACTTGTATGAATTAAGTATAAAATATATCCAAATGTTAGCTAGAATTTTAATAAAAATAATTGAACTTTATCAGAAATACCTGAGTCCAGATCATAGTATTTGGGCAAGGAATTCTGCTAAACCTCCTTATTGCAAATTCACTCCATCTTGCAGTGATTATATGAAAGAATCAATTGAAAAAAAGTGAGTTTTCAAATGAGTTTTCAAATGAACTTGGAGAATTCTAAGATGTAATCCTTGGAATAAATGATGATATGATCCAGTAGAAAAAAATAGAAAATAAAAAAAATGTCATTTCGAGTGTCAACGAGAAATCTTCCTTAGCTACCTAAATTATTAATAAATTCTTTAAATAATAATAACTTATAGCTAAACTTGGAAATTACATCTTCCAAAAGAGTTTCTAAAAGAGATTTCTCGACAAGCTCGAAATGACAATATTAAGACTAATAATTTATAACTAAACTAATGCCAGAAAATATAGCTGAAATATTACAAAGTCACTTCGGGCTTGATAATTTCAGAGAATGACAGGAAGAAATAATTGAGAGCGTAATTGATTGAAATAATACTCTCGTTTTTATGCCGACTGGATGATGAAAAAGTCTTACTTATCAACTTCCTTGAATAGTCAGATCTTGAGTCACAATTGTTATTTCTCCACTTATTTCTCTTATGAAAGACCAGGTTGATAAACTTGATTTGCTTTGAATAAGAGCTGAACTTGTTAATTCAAGTATTGGAGCTAAAGAAAAACAATATATTCTAGACGAACTGCAGAAAAATAATAATGCTCCAAATCCTATTAAATTTTTATATATTGCACCAGAAAGACTATTAAATGAAGATTTTTTATTTGCCATAAAAAAACAAAAAATTGCACTTCTAGCAATTGATGAAGCGCATTGTATAAGTCAATGGTGACATGATTTTCGCCCAAGTTATATGAAAATCAAACGTTTTATAGCAGGGCTTAAAGCAAATAATTCTGATTTCCCTATAATGGCACTGACTGCTACAGCAACCAAAAAAGTTAGAGATGATATAGTTGTAAGGCTTGGAATAGACAAATACAAAGAATTTACAAAGTGATTTGATAGGAAAAACATTGTAATTCTAGTTAGAGAAATTAACAAAAAAGCAGAAAAACTAGAAAAAGTTCTAGAAATTGTAACTAAAACTCCATGAGTCTGAATAATTTATTCAGCTTCAATCAAAAACGTTGAAGAGGTTTATGATTATCTGAAAGCAAATTGAATAAGTGTTGGTAAATATACCTGAGATATGAAAACATCTGATAGAGAAATAAATCAGAATAAGTTTATGAATGACGAATTCAAAGTTATTGTTGCTACGAATGCGTTTTGAATGTGAATAGATAAAAATGATATAAGATTCGTGATTCATTATAACTTGCCTTGAAGTATTGAAAATTATTATCAAGAAGTATGAAGAGCCTGAAGAGATGATAAACTGAGTTATGGAGTTGTTATCGCAAGTTTTCAAGATACCAAAATCCAAGAATTTTTCATAGATAATTCTAACCCAACAAAAGCAGAGGTTCTGGATTTTTATGATTACTTATATAAAAATATACCACTTGGCGAAGGGAAGTGATATAAAATCCTGAAAACCTATTATGCTTTATCAAAAGAATCTTGAATTGGTAATGATATGAAAGTTGGCGCAATTATTAGATTACTAGAAAAATATTGAATTCTTCAAAGATGAATTGGTGAACAAGATTCTGATAATGATTTTAGATGAAAATGAATAACTTTAATTCAAGAAAAAAGAATTCATTCTTGAGTCCTAATTGATTGGATTTTACTTGAAACTCTCAAAAAGGAATCTTATTTTAAACTTGATCAAATCAAAAAATTACTTTTTTATCCAACATGTAGAAAAAGATTTATTCTTAATTATTTTTCAGATTTTCGCGACCTTGCAACTCTTGGAGATAATTGTGGTAAGTGCGATTTTTGTATTGATTCTAAGAAATGAATAAACAGAATGGATGAATACAAACTTAGATTTTCAGCTGATAAAACCTCCAAAACTAAAACTAAATCTGTACTAGATAAAGCTAAGGATTTAATAAAAAAGCTACCAAAAGTAGATACTTATTCTGCAACACTTGAATTATTTAATGAATGATTATCTATAAAAGAAATAGCTACCAAAAGAGATATTTGAATATTTTCAATTGAAGAACATATTTGCAAATTATATGCAAATGACAAAATTTCACTTCAATCTATTTCCAAGTTAGTAGACAGAGATAATTTAACTTTTATAAAAAATAAAATTATAAACAATGAACTTCCTACAGATAAGCTAAAACCAATTAAAGATGTTTGTGAGACTGAATGAAGAAATGATATAACTTATTTTGAAATTAAAGCCTGTGTTGCAATGATGGACAAAGGGGATATTTAAAAATTTTTCTGTCATCTCGAGCTTGTCGAGAGATCTATTGAACTAATTAATAAACTTTTTTAAAATAAGAGTTATTATCTAATTAGACTTTTCATTTTTTTGATTATATATTACAGAAAAGATATATAAAAGATGTTTTGAAAAATAGAAGATTTCTCGTTATTACTAGAAATGACAGTTATGGTTTATTTAGATTTAATTACTTCCCACAAAAAAACTGGCAAAGCTTTCCATATTCTTTTTATCATTCTAGAAGGATTAATTATAAGTCTCCATAACCATTCAAGTCAAAGATTTACAAATAATTTTGGTGCCCTTTTTTTGAATCCGAGAATCATATCAAAACTTCATCCAACTCAAATCGCAACTTTAATTTTTTCTAGTTTTGGCATTATATTATTAATTGTAATTTCTTGATTTTTTAATCACTCAGTAGAAAAAAGATAAATATCATCAGTTTCATTTATGTTTTTTATAATATTTTCTTCTTCTCATTTTTTTAGAATATAATAATGAAAATTAGCATTAGGATATTTTTGTTTCAATAAACCTAGAGTTATTTTTTGTCTTTCTATTTTTAGATTATCTCATTTATTCCCAGGAGCTTGGTATTTATCTATAATTGTAACTCAAAGATTTTTTTCGTTTGCGTATACAATTAATTCTTTAGTTAAATCACTTCCACAAATTCTTTGTCCATATTTTTCATATAGTGATTTTCTGCTTGTGAATAGCTTTAGACCATAAAATGGAATCATCAAAAAAGTTATGAGTTTTGGAAATTTACTTTCTAGAATCTGGAATCAAGCATAAATTCATATTCAATCTGGAATAAGATAATCTCAATTATTCAGAATTTCTAAGAAACTTTTATCATTTTTAGCTGTAAGAAGTATTTCTGGATTAGGAGTAAAAACCTTCATTTGTTCCGAAGGATTTTTTAATTTATCTAAAAATTTCGCTTTATCTAATTTTGATAATCTTACCCCGAATATTTCCATATAGTTTTTTAATTTAAAAATTCAAACTGATTTTAACTAAATAAAAAATAATTCAACTTCTATTTGCAACAAAATGTATTTTCTATAAAATAATGAGGCTTATTTTTAAAAAAATTAATAGTATGAGTGAAATTAAAAAAAAAAGACCCCAAGTAAAAGCTAATTGTATTTGATGCGGAGCATGTACTGCAATTACTCCAGATGTATTCGAATTCAATGCTGAGTGATATGTAAAAGCTAAAAGACTTGATAGCTATGAATGATTATGAGTTGAGGATTCGATTTCTGCTTGTCCAGTTGATGCAATAGTTTGGATTGAAGAAAATAACTAATATTTTAACTCTCTTTTATTAGCAAAAAATCCTTCTCTGATTTATTCAAGAAGGATTTTTTTGTTTATATCTTTATTGTCATTTACCCACAAGGAGTATTTACACCTTTGAAGAAAGGAATCTTCCTTGTATTTTGTAGTTTTAAATTAATTTTATATTTTGTAGATTACTGCCTCTGCCACAGGCATTTCCTTCGGTCGTGCAGGAATGACATTGAACTAAGGATTTTTTTGTTTAATTAAGAACTCTATTTTTTTTGAAGAATTTATTACTTGATGTCTTTGTTTTTTCGAATTCACTATCTCTAGAAATATTAATTAATATTCCTACTCATATCATCAGAGATAAAAGCGATGATCAACCATAACTTATAAAAGGCAGAGTAATTCATGTTAGAGGTACGATATTAAGATTAACTCATATATTAACAAAAGTCTGTACCATAATCCAGCTTGTAATTCAGATTGCTAGATATTTACCAAAAGGATCATTGACTCTTTGGGCGATATTGAATCACCTATATGCAATGAAAAGATATAGTCCAACCAAGATAATTATCCCAAAAAATCCTAGCTCTTCTCATATTACTGAAAAGATAAAATCTCATTGAACCTCTGGAAGATATCAGAATTTTTGTATAGATTTACCGAATCATAATCAGAAAAATCATCAGCTACCAATTGCTATTAGTCATTGAAGAGTTTGGAAATTAATTGTTTTGTTTTGTATGGAATTTTTATTATCTGAAAGGAAATTATCAAAACGTTCTGATATATATGTCAGAGTATTCCTATTCTCGGTTCATTTTCATAATTTTCATATAGAATATATTCAGACAACCGATACTACGGAGACTAAAAATAATATTGCTAAATGTTTTATATTTCATCCTGCTACAAATAGCATTATAACACTTATTGGACCAACTATAAGTATGGTTCAAAAATCTGGTTGCAGAGCAAGTAAGACTACTACAATTGATACAATAACCATAAAGGGAATTAATCAATCTTTCAAATCTGCTATTTCTGACTTTTTTCGCTTCAAAAAATAAGCAAGATATATTATGACTCATAATTTCAAAAATTCTGCAGGCTGTAGAGAAAATGGTATAAAAGGTATATTAATCCATCATTTTGCTCAATTATATGTCACTCAGACAAAAAGAACAATTAACATGAAAATCAATGCTCAACCAAGAATATGTTTTGAATATTTTTCAATATTTTTATAAGGATTTTTTGCAAAAAATGCAAGCACAAGCATTGATATTACAACGTGAGAGATATTTCTAATTAAATAAAAATAATTATTAGGTTCACTTAATTTACCAAGATTTGCCATTGTAGTTGTAACCTTGTACGAAGGATAAACACTCACTGAGCTTATCATAATCATACCAAAAATCACAAGTGCGAACACTACAAAAAAAAGAGAATAATCAATAGTTTTAGTTTTCATTTTATAAAAAATTTTGTAAAATAGTTAATGCTTCAGGGAAAATGCTTACTAATATAGATATAATTACTTCAATTCATATTATTACAATAATTGGTGTAAAATCTATCATTCAAAATGTTGTAGGTAATATTTTTTTTATATAATTATATAAAGGCATTGTTATATTTTGGATGAATTGAATTTTAATGACAATTCAGAATATTACCAACCATGATATAATTACTTCCAAAATAATTAAATATTTAATTAAATTGAGAAACATTATAATACTTAGTATTAAAAAACTTATAATCATAAATAATTTTTTATTAGGTTCATTTAATATAAGACTCTTTGAAAAAAATCAAGAAAAAACCCCGGAGAAATTTCTCCGGGGTTTAATTTTAATTTAATTATTTTGCAGTTTTTCTACGGTATGTATACATAATACCGAAAGAAAGAATAAGAGCAACAATTACAATTAAGTTTTCTTTTGTTCAAGTTGCAGGTAGTTCTGGAGCATTAGCAGGATTTAGAGAACCACTTAAATCAAGAGAACCGCTAGCATTTAATTCGCTTCATGACATACTAGTAATAGCTGGAGCAGCTTCTAGTGAATTAGGAAGAGTATCTGATGTAAGGAATTCTTTAACTCCATCAATTCATTGTTTGATATTATTTCAAGCAGTATCAGTTGCTTTTATAATAGTTAATGAATAACTTGAAGTTGGATCAAGTACAGTAGCAATAGTTACAAGAACTTTTGTAGGAGATGTTGGATCTGGATTAACACTAGAAACTGGGATATCAGAATTATCTGAAGTCTTTGTAATTTTTAGAGTAACTGGTTCGCTAGATAGTGGAGCAGAAAATTCTAATGATACAGTCTTATTGTCTTGTGCAACAACATTTACTAAAGCAAGACTTCAAGTAGATTCTGTAGTAGCAGTTGGGCTAACTGAAACAGTTTCACCAGTGCTAGTAGCAATAGCTTCAGCAGCATCAGTTTTTACTTTTAATTCATCAGAATAAGTATCTGACTCGTTATTATCTTTATCTACAGCAACTACTGAAAAATAATATTCAGTATCTGGTTCAAGGCTTTCTATTACAGAACCTGTAGTAGTAACTGGATCAGTTTCATTATCATATTGTGGATTAGGTAGAGTAGAAGTAGCAACAGAAGTTTTGCTGTATTTTACAATATAAGTTGTAGCAGCTTCAACTTTGTCCCATTCAAGAGTAATACTATCGCTAGTTTTACTTACTAAACTAGGAGCATTTTTTACTTCAAGAGAAGTATTTACTGAAGCTGAAGTAGTTACTTCAGTTCAAGTAGCAGCTAATGCAATAGTACTAGATGCAAGTAATATTATAGAAGCAATAGCTATTTTTTTTATGTGTAACATAATAAAAAGATTAATAATTAAATAAATGAATTTTGGTGTACGATTGTGTTTTTGTTTTTAATTCACTTTTCTGTACTTAGCTATAATATACTAATTTTATTTTTTTTGCAAAAATTTGTAGCTTTTTTATATAAAATAATTCAACTTTTATTTTGCAATTAAACTCTTATCGGCTAAAATAAAGAAAATAATATAATTTATCATTAGAGAATTATGAATAAAATAAATAAAAAAGGTTTCACATTAGTAGAAATAACGGTCGTAATTATCATTTTGTGACTTCTTTCTTTGATTATTGTTAATTTTGATTACAACAAAAAAACTGATTCAGAAAAAAAAGAAAGAATAGCGAATAAGATATTATCAATTCTAAATACAGAAAAATTGAATCTTAAAATTGGTAAAGGGATTTCTGTATCCTCAAAATTCATTAATCCATCATATTCAAAAGTATCTATTTCTACTTGAGCAGTATTGGTAACATATTATACTTGAGCAGATATAAATAGCTTAAGCCTTGTATGAACATGAGAAATATTCAAAACTCCTTTCTATTGAGAAAAACAATATAATATTAAGGATATAACTTATTATAATAGTTCCGGAAGTAATATTTGACCTTTAAGTAAAGTAGATATTTTTTTTAGTTGAGATGATACGACAATGTCATGAACTAATATTTTAAATTTTAGCGTAGCTCCTAGTAATTTAATATGATTAAAAATTCAGGTTTGATATAATAATAATTATAAAACTATAGATTTTGACAGAAGAACAGGGAAGGTTTCATATAAATAGTTTATATAAAATTTTCTTGCTATTTTGTATACATTTATTTATAATGTGTGTACCAAGAAATTTGGTAATTTAACTTCTAACAAAAAAATATATGGAACTGCAAAAAAAGATAAATCTTAAGAATTTAGATAACAGCAAGATTGTTGTTGAAAGACTAGTAGAAGAAAATCTTAATGGTAAACTTGATAACTATTTACAAAAATTTAGTGCTGATAATATAGAATGAACTTTATCTTTGAATCTAGAAAAAAATAAAAAAGATTTATTTAATGGTGTTTTACAATTAGTTATTGATGGTAAAAATTATAGATACGAAAGAGAAGATTACAAAAAACTTGATGACCTTGTTAATCATTTATTCGAACATTTCAAGGAAGAACTTGCAAAAAAATAATAATTCAATAATTTATATGGGAAATTAATTTTAATTTCCCATTTTTTTAACTTCATTTTTATGAACTATGATTTTATATTCAATAATATAGTCTGAATAATACTTACTATCCTTGTTTTTTGATTTATTATTTTTATACATGAATTAGGTCATTTTTTGTCTGCCAAATTATTCGGCGTCAAGGTTGAAGAATTCGGGATGTGATTACCTCCAAGAATTGCTAGATTGTTCAAAGATAAATCTTGAACAATATATAGTCTTAATTTGCTTCCCATTGGATGATTCGTTTCTCTCAAATGAGAAAAATATGATGAACAAAGCGTATATGAAAAAGATTCACTTGCTTGAGCTAATATATTCAAACAAATGATAATAGTTTTAGCTTGAGTTGGAATGAATTTTCTACTTGCCTGTGTTATTTTTAGTGTACTTTTTACTATATGAGTACAGCCCTTATATATTGATTCCAAATTACAAGTAAATACTCATACCAAATTAATATTAACTATTGATGAAGCTATAAACCAAAAAATATTAAAAGTATCTGGATTAATTTTATCTCCCATAAAATGAAGTATTGCAGAGGAGGCTTGAATAAAAGAAAAAGATGTATTAATTGCTATTAATTGAAAAAAAGTAACAAAACCAGAAGAAATGATAAATGCTGTTAAGTATTTTGATTCACCTTTAACTTTTACAATAATTAGAAAAGATTCTGACTGAATTGCTAAAGAAAATAATATTCAATTAAATCCTGAAAATGGTAAAATATGAACTTATATAGATTACAATTATATTGATAAAGATAAAAATTTTACCTATAAATATCCATTAGGTGAGGCTATTAAAATATGATTCCAAGAATGAGTGAATCAAACCAAATATATATTTGAATGACTTAAGACAATTGTACTTAAAATTGCAACACCAAAAACAAACCTAGAAAGAAGCGAGGCAATTTCAACTATTGGATGACCAATTTCACTTTGATCATTATTTATAGATTTAATTAGTTTCAAGGCCAATTTAATTTTATTTGTAATAATTGCAGCTCTTTTAAGTCTTAATCTTGCGATATTCAATCTTCTGCCAATTCCAGCTCTTGATTGATGAAGATTTTTTATAATGCTAGTAAATGGTTTTGTAATATTGATTTTTGGAAGAAAGGCAATTGATGAAAGAACAGAAACCTTTATTCATATATTCTGATATTTCCTACTTATTTGATTATCTATATATATTGCTTATATGGATATATTCAAACTTTTCACTAAATAATTTGATTAATAATTAATTATATGATTTAATAAATTCACATTTATTTTTTTAATAATTAATTTGATGAGTTTACAAAACATAAACACAGCTCATTCTGGTTCAATAAATTCATATAATAATGCGCTGGACCTACTAGAAACATCTAAAGTAAAAAAACTAATTAATGATATAGTTAGTTGTAGACCAAAATGAGCTTCAGATGTACGTCTTATAGCAACAAGAAAATGAATTAAAATTTCTGATACAGATGCAATATTTTTATCTAATCTATGAACTCATACTTTAGATATTTAAATTTTGAATATTAGATTTAATTTATAAAATAAGGGAATATTATATTTCCTTATTTTTTTATAGTGTTCGAATTTAAAATAGAAAAAACCTCATGAAATGCAAGAGCTTGAGAATTAGTTACTCCACATTGAGTTATAAAAACCCCTATATTCATGCCAGTTGGTACTCAAGCAACAGTTAAATGAATTACAAGAGAACAACTTAAAGAAATTGGTTCTGAGATAATTCTTTCAAATACTTATCATCTGTATCTTAAACCGGGAGAAAGTTTAGTTGAAGATTTTGGCTGACTTCACAAATTCATGGCAATAGATTTGCCAATTCTTACTGATAGCTGATGATTTCAAGTTTTTTCACTTGGTAAAAGTTGAACTTCTTGATATAAAAGTTGAGAAAGTCTAGTAAAAATAACCGAAGATTGAGTACATTTTCGTTCACATAGAGATGGTTCAAAACATTTCTTTTCTCCTGAAAAAGCTATGCAAATCCAAGAAAAACTTGGAGCAGATATTATAATGGCGTTTGATGAATGCGCACCAGGTGATTCAACTCATAATTATGCAAAAAGAGCAATGACTAGAACTCATCATTGGGCAGTTAGATGTTTAGAAGAACATACGAAGTTACAAAAAATAAGAACAGAAAAATGACAACTTTCTCAAGCGCTTTTTCCTATAATTCAATGAGTTGTTTATGATGATTTACGTAAAGAATCAGCTGAATTTTTATCTTCTCTGGATGTTCCAGGAATTGCAATTGGATGATTAAGTGTTGGGGAATCAAAAGAAGATTTACTTAGAGTTTTGGATGTTGTTTCACCTATTTTACCTTCTCATAAACCACATTATCTAATGTGACTTGGGACTCCAGAGGATCTTATTGAATGAATCTATAGATGAATGGATATGTTTGATTGTGTACTTCCTACTAGACTTGGAAGACATTGAGTTGCTTTTTCTTCTGTAGGTAATATAAAAATCACAAATCAAAAATACGAATTCGAAAAATCTTGAATACCAGTTGACGAAGAATTATCTACATATGTATCAAGACATTATTCTATGTGATATATAAGGCATTTATTCCATGTATGAGAGTTTTTGGGGTGACAACTTCTTAGTCTTCATAATCTTGAATTCCTCCTTAATATAGCAAAAAAATCAAGAGAACATATCTTATCTGATGACTTTGATAGTTTCAGAAATAAATTCTGGAATAGTTATCCTAAAAAATAAATTTTTTTCAAAGGAAATATATTATTTTATAGATTCCTTGTCGTAGCAAGGAATGACAGAATATTAAAATTTTGAATTCATTTCAAGTTATTTTCTTTTAAAAATAACTTGAAATATTTTTATTTATATTCTATTATCTCTTCGCGCGCAAAAAGTACTTTATTTATTTTTTTATTAATCTATTAACTATGCGAAAACAAAACAAAATGGCAGCAATGTCTCTTGAGGAAGCAATGGTGGAAGTTTGACAAAGTATGGATATGCAAAGAACAACTGATAATGTAAAAGCACTTGTGCAATTAGCAATGAATTTAGATGTCTAATTTTATTATAATTTAGGTATTTTGAACTCAATATATTTTACTTTTTTTGATCCGACAGTTTGTCGGATCATTTTTTCGTTTTTATTTAGTGTTGAGCTTCAATATTTTATTTCCATAAAGATAATCTCTCTCAAATCTCATTCATTAAGTCAATCCAGAATTAGATAATCAAATCACTTACCTACAAATACCATATCTTTGGGAGAATACTGAAATTCATTAAGAAAGGGCATTATTTTTTCATATATTTCTCAGAGAATTGCATTTCTTGATCTTTTTATTGCGTCAGTCCTATTTTGTTTAATTTCTAGATATCATACGAATTTACCAAATAGATACCCAATTAATATTCAAAACATTAAAGTAATAGCTATTATGATAATAACTTGAATATTTAGAATTTCAGATATATTTTTTATCATAAAATTTGTTTAGTTAGATACTTTTTATATAATAGAAAAAATTAACTTAATGTAAAATTTAACAAACTTTTTATGATAACTGTAATATTTTCTGTAGATCCAAAAATTACCCAATTAATGAATGATCATTTTGGATTAATAAAACTAAATATAAATGAAAATACTCCTGATTTTCAAATATTTAGACTTTGATGAGTAGTACTTTTGGAATCAAAAAAAGACGACGCATCTTTTCGTAATGCTTTTTTATATTGATATAGCGAATTCAATCCTGATTTAATACTTTTTGTTTGAACTGCTACTTGAATTGGTTCGGAAGTAAGAGAATGAGATGTAATTCTTCCGAATGTATTTTTTGAATATAATGCCAATATAGAAGATATTACTTTGGATAAAGCTAATAGAGATAGTTTTTTAAAAGACCCAATTTTTCTTGAACAATATAATCTTCAAACTGATTATAATTTTGAAAACTTCTGATTAAGCATAGGTTGAATTAGTGTGACGTCTCAGAATAAAATAGAAAAAACTGCAGAAAATTTTGATAAAATAAGAATTGCATATGAAGCTGATTTGGCTGATAATTATTCTTATACTTTCGTTGATGAAGCAAAAAAGTTGGATTTATTAAATAAGACATATGTAATTTTATGAGTTAGTGCGAGTCATGAAGAAACTCCAATTGAACACATTACTCATATTGTTTCATTTTTACTAGATAATATATCTTGAGAATTAAGCTGAAAAATTACTGATGAAATTATAGAATAATTATAAATATAAATGTCTGCAAAAAAATTTAGCTCAAAAAATATAACTTGGATTGATATAGTTGATCCTTCAAAAAAAGATATTGATGAACTTGAAAAACAATATAAATTCCATGAACTCGATAAAGAAGCTCTTTTGGAAGAAAATCAAAGAGCAAGAGTAGATACTTATGATGATTATATTTTTGTCGTACTACATTTTCCGAGATATGATGTCAGATCAAAAAGATATGTAACTGATGAATTTAATATATTTCTTTCAAAAAAATATATTATTTCTGTTAGATATTTTGCTTCGAATTCAATAAACTCAATGTTTGATTCATATGGGAATTGAAAAGTTGATGATAATGAAATTAATCCAGGATATATTCTTTATGATATGATTGATGTTATGCTTGATAAAGTTTTCCGTCTTTTAGATAAAACTTCGAGAGATTTAAGGAATATTGAATGAAGAATTTTCCAAGAAGCCTGAAAAGATCTGATAAGTGAGCTTATGATAAAAAAAAGAAATTCAATAACACTCAGACATATGCTGAGTCCTCAAATTCAAGTATTAAAAATGCTAGAAATTAGAACTAATTCACTATTTAAAGATGAATTCGAAGTATATTTTGAAAATTTGATAGACAAACTTGAAAAAACTTCTTCCGAAATACTTATTATGCAAGAAAATATTGAATCCATGGAAGATACCCTGAAATCTATTTTTGATATGCAAACTAATATTTCAGTAAAATATCTTACTATATTTAGTGCGTTCATGTTACCGCTTACTTTGGTTACATGATTTTTTTGAATGAATCTAAGGAGTGTTCCTTTTAATGACATTCTAGTTTATTCGATTTTTAGTTTAGTTATAGTTATTATGATTATTCTACTTTTATATTTTATAAAAAACAAAAAACTTTAATTACTTCAAGGAGGTTCTAAATATTTGAACGTAAGAAGATATAAAATTAAAAAATTAAATGAAACATATTAGAATAAATATAGAAAATTATGATGTTGGTAAAAAAGAAATCCTTAAAGATGTTTCTTTTGTTTTGAATGAATCCGATAGGATTGCAGTAGTTTGACCTAATTGAGCAGGTAAGACGACATTATTTAAAATTTTAAGCTGAGAAATCACTGATTTTTTTTGATCTATTGAGAATTATGGGTCACTAACTCTTGGATATTTATCACAAATTCATTTTGATGACGAAATAAGACTTGTAAAAAATGAGCTAAAATTAGCATTCAAAGAAATATTAGATCTTGAAAAAGAATTAACTATACTTGAAGAAAAAATGAGCAAAGATTCTTCTGATATGGAAAGTATAAATAATTATACTGAATCTCTGGAAAAATTTAATGCTATATGATGATATAATTATGAATATGAAATTCATAGAGTAGCTAACTGACTCGGAATAGTTGATCTTCTAGAAAAAAGCATTAAAGAGGTAAGTTGATGACAAAGGACAAAAATAGCTTTAGCTAAAATTCTACTCGAAAAACCTGATTTTCTGCTTCTGGATGAACCGACGAATTTCATAGATCTTGCAAGTACGGAGTGGCTCGAAAAATACCTTGCAACAACCTGGAAATGAGGCTATATGATTATTTCTCATGATCGTAGTTTCTTGGATAAGACCTGCAATAAGACTTATGAATTAAGTTGACCGAGACCGCTAGATTTTTATAGTGGGAACTATACTTTTTATGTAAAAGAAAAAGAAAAGAATGAACTTCTTCTATTGGAAGATTTTGACAGGCAGCAGGAATACGTTAAGACTCAAACTGAATTAATTAAAAGATACAGAGCCTGAAGTAGGGCCTGATGGGCAAAAAGCAGAGAAAAAATGATTGATAAAATCGAACTTGTCCAAAAACCTATAACAACCAAAAAACCAAAATTTCATTTCATTTTCGATGAGCCAAGCGGTAATAGAATTCTTTATTTCAAAGAAGCGTTCATTTGAAGAGATAAGCCTTTGTTCTATATAAGTGAGCTAGAATTAACTCTAGGACAAAAAGTGGGGATAATATGAGAAAATTGAATAGGGAAGTCAACATTTCTAAAAACCATTCTGGGACAAATAGATATTTTGGATTGATTAATGAATACTGGGAAATGACTTAAAATTAGTTATTTCTCTCAATTACATGAAGAACTTGATAGGGAGCTTACTTTGAATGAGAATTTTTCTAAGCATTGATTCGATTATCCTATTGAAAAGCTTACAGCAATAATTTCGAATTATCTATTCGAAAGAGGCGATATAAATAAAAAAGTAAAAGATTTTTCTGGATGACAGGTTTCTAAGCTTCTTTTTGCAATTCTCTGACAAAAAGAAAGTAATTTCTTAATTTTTGATGAACCAACTAATCATCTTGATTATGAATTCCGTGAAGCACTGGAACAAGATCTTAGTAAATATAAGTGAACAATATTATTTATTTCTCATGATAGATACTTCATTAATAAAATTGCGACTCACTTATGGATAATCAAGAATGATGAAATAGTAGTTAATTATGGTAATTATGAAGATTATCAATATAGATTAGAAAGATGAATTAATTTTGACGCCTCTTTATTTGACGAAGAAGCAAATCTTAATTTTGCGCTAGAAGAGAAACTATGAAAAAATGAAGCAAAAAGGATTAAAGATAAGTTTTCTAGAAGAAAAAAATAAACAAAAAAAATATGAGCTAATTAGCTCATATTTTTTTTGTTTTGAATCTTAGTGAAATTATCTGTTTCTAGAATACCGACTTCAATTGCAATAATAAGAACTAGCATTATTGGTATAATTATACCGACTTCAATTGCAGTTATATCTATCATAATTATTATTGGTATTGTAATTATTATAATAATTAGTATTGTTTTCGTTTAATGTATGCCGAGCACCGTCGCAGTAATATTTACCTGAATCATTATATATATATTCCCGATTTCAATCACAATATACTTTGCCATAATTTTCAGAATTATTATCATAATTACTATTATAGTTACTATCGGAATTATATTGAGAGTTATTAGTATTATAATAATAATGATTTCCATTACAGTTATATCATGAAGCGTTATTTATTCTATTGTACTTAGTTCCATTGCAATAATATGAACTATTGCTTGAATTATAGTTATTATTGTAATTATTATTGTAGTAATAGTTATAATTGGAATTATAGGGAATATATAAATATTTTGTCATAGAATTATTACTTTCATTTCTTTCATTCACAGATGAATTATCATCAACTTTTACTGTAACATTATATGATGTACTATATCATATTCATAACTCATAAGTACTTACTGCTGTTTTCCTACATTCCCCAGAATTCCATGTAGAATTACCTGAATTAATATATACTATGTTATCTTTATTATTAGGTCATCTAAAATTCACCCTCAACGATCAATATGAATTAAAAGAAGATCAATCATTACATATTTCTGCAACAATTGCATTATTAACTTCTCTTAGAGTATTATATTCACTTATTGTCGTTTTTTCATAATAGTCTAAATTTCTAATACTTAAATCAGGTAAATTGTAACTGCTATAATTATAATTATTATATGAATTATAATTATTGTTGTAGTTATAATTGTAATTACTATTATAATAATAAGATCATACAGAAATATTTACATTAGATTGATAATAATTATTTGTTCTATCTCTTTCTGATAAATAATATTGAAGTTTTACTTGTCATTTTAGATTATAATATCAATTTGATAGAATTCACAAACTATCAATAGTTCAAACTCTATAATTAGTACAATTTCAAGAGCTTAATCTTATATTTTTTACTAATGTAGTAATTTGATATCAATTTCTGGATATATTCTGGACACCAAGAGCCAAATCTCAATATTGATCCATAGATCATCATATATTACAAACATTAATTGTAATTTGATTAGAATTGTTTTCTTGAGAAATTCCTTTTATAATAAAATCTGGTTCATTTTGATGAAGAATATCAAAAGGACTGTACGCAGAAACTTGATTTAGAGTTAGTAATGCTACTAACAAAGAAAATATTTTTTTCATATTGACAAAAATTACTATTTATGCTTGCATATTAAACATTTTTTGAAAAAATCAAAGTTTTTTTATATTTTCTACTTATTTGTATAACAAAAAAAGCCCACGCCAAGTGAACTTTTTTGCTTTTAATTAATATTATTTAATCGATACATTGGATTAAAATTTCTTCCCTAATAACATCTTTTAAATCTATTGAATTATTTTTGCTAACATATTTAATATCATCAGAATTAATTAGTTCGAATTTTTCCCTGAATTCTCTTTCAATATTATTAATTTCTATGAATCTCAATACATCTCAGTATTTAACTTGAGTTTTAAGATTTTCTATAATTACACTTACTCAATCATCTATAGAGAATATTTTAATCTTTAATTCAAGATTTTTTACTAATTTCAAATCGTCATAATATCAATCATAGACTTCTCAATTGAATTCTAATTCTTTGGAATCTCAAGTGTAGCTAGTAAGTAAGTCTCAAACGGGTATTTCGAACATGGGGTAGTGGAAAGTTAAAAATATTTGTCATTTCGAGTGTTAACGAGAAATCTTCCTTCTTTTATATATTGTAGATTCCTGCCTTCGCAGGAATGACATTAATTGGGATTAATTAAAAAATCTAATCTTATCAGCACTTGGATGAGTTCTTAATCTTTCTAGTGTTTTTGCTTCAATTTGACGAACTCTTTCTCTTGTTACTCAGAATTCTTTTCATACTTCTTCTAGAGTGTGGATATCTCAACCATCAAGACCGAATCTCATTATTACTATTTTTCTTTCTCTAGGAGTTAGGAAATCTAGCATTTCATATAGGTTTTCTTTTAATAATTGAAGATTAGCAGCTTTATCTGGAGTAAGATATTTATCATCTTCTACGAAATCACCAAGAGTTGTATCTTCTTCTCATCCAACTGGAGAATCAAGCGAAAGTATATCCTGAGAAATACGCATAATTTGGCGAACTTTGCGGATATCCATATCAAGTTCTACGGCAAGTTCTTCCATAAGTGGTTCACGAGCTAGTTCTTGAGTAAGACGACGGAAAGTATGTGTGAATCTATTGATTGTTTCTACCATATGTACTGGTACACGGATTGTACGAGCTTGGTCGGCTATAGCGCGAGTTACTCATTGACGTATCCACCAAGTTGCATAGGTTGAGAATTTGAATCATTTTTCTGGGTCGAATTTATCTACAGCACGGAAAAGTCATACGTTTCATTCTTGAATAAGGTCAAGTAGTCAAAGGCCTCTTCACATATATTTTTTGGCAATACTTACAACTAGTCTTAGATTAGCTTCAGCAAGTCTCTTGCGAGCATCTTGTTCTCATTTTTTGATAAGTCTTCCGAGTCTTACTTCTTCTTCAGCGTCAATTAAAGGGAAACGACCGATTTCATTAAGATACATTCTGATAGAATCGTCAGAAATTTCTGATAATTCTATTTCTGGAGATCTTTCTCATCATTTGAAAAGTTCATCTTTATCAAAAGAATCTACAACCTCTACATCAAGTTTTAGAAGTCTTGTATATATATCATCTAATTTATCAAGGTCTTCTTCAGCATTTGGGAATGCAGTCATTAGCTCATCATGAGTAATTTTACCTTCAGCCTTTCATTTCTTAATTAATAATTGTTGATGATCATTGAATCATTCAAGGAATTCTGCAGGAACGCTATAATCAATGAATTTTTGTAATCATTTACCAACTCTTCTTTTATCATCATTTCTGTCAATTGGCATTTTTTTAAGTCATTTTTCCTTTTTTTCAAGAGGATCTCAATCCAGATCATCGAAGTCACTGAATTCATCTGGTTCTTCAATTTCACCGAATTCATCAATTTCTTCGAAATTACCAAACTCATCAAATCCTACATCTCAATCCATTAGCTCATTTCAATCTTCATTGTCTATGTTATTTTTTCAAGTTTTTTGTGTCTTTTCTTTTTTAGGAGAATCTTCTTTATTTTTTTTAGGTTTAATTTCTTCGAATATTTCGTCGATAATAGGTTTTGGAACAGGAATAATATCGAATTCTTCTAATTCTTTCAAATCTACTTCATCGAATACGATACTAGTTAAATCAATTTCTTCAATATTGCTATCATCTTTTTTTCTTGCCATTTTTATTATGGTTAAAAAATATTATAAAAAGTTTTATTTATTATTATTTTCAAATTCACATTTTTTTTCATTTCTGTATCAGATCCATATATTCTTTTAGAATATTGCTATTTTTTGGATCATTTTTCATTTGTTCATCTAATTTTGCTTTTTCTTCTTCGAATAATCTTTTATTTAATTTTAATATTAGGTCTAAGAATTTTTTTGTAATAGTTTCTTTGTTAAGGTTAATATTACTTTCTTCAATGAATAGTTCGATTGTTTTAAGTCTATCGACATCAACCATTCAATCCTCAAAAAGCCCTTCTTTGTGAAGGATAGCGTTTTTGAGGATAAGTAAGCTTTCTCAAGCTTTTATGTTATCCAGATTATACTCAAATTTTTCTAAAAACAAATCAAAAAAATTATAAAGTCCCAAATATGCTGTAATTTCCTCGTAAATATCAAATTGAGCTTTATTTTCAAAAGGAATTGTATCTTGTTTTTCACTTGTTTTTAATTTGGTATTCTTGAATTCTTCATAAAGAACATTAACACTTACACCTAGAAGATTAGATATTTCTTTTATATGAATATCAATTTCAATTCTTGAATTAATCCTTTTCAGGAACTGAAAAACATCTTTTATAAGTGATTTTTTTCATTGGATTGATGCAATATCATATTTCTTTATTCATTCTCTAAGATAAAAAGAAATTGGACTCATAGCATTTTTTATAATTTCTCAGAAATCTTTTCATGATTTGAGATATTCATCTGGATCTTTTGCTTCTCAAAAATTAATTATCTTCACATCAATATCTTCATTTATAGTAGCATCCAAACTTGCAAAAGTAGCATTAATTCACGCGTTGTCATTATCAAGTGAAAGATATATTTTTTTAGTCAGTCTTTTTAGTAATTTGATTTGTTCTTCTGTAAGAGCTGTTCAGCTAATAGCAATTGTATTAGTAAAACCATACTGATGAAGAGAAATTGTATCCATTTGTCATTCTACAATTATTACAAATCACTTTTTGCTTATTTCTGATTTTGCAAGGTTAAGTCAATATAGAATTGAGCTTTTATCAAAGATTTTTGTAGTTGGAGAATTAAGATATTTCGGAAGTGAGCTATCCAGTACTCTTCATGTAAAACCAACCACATTCCCTGTAAAATTAGAAATAGGGAAGACTATTCTGCTATAGAATTTATCCTTAAAAGCTGACACAAATATTCAAGATTCTATAATATCTTTCTCTGAGAATCATTTTTCTGTAAGCTTATAAAAAAGACTTCTTGGATCTCAAGAATATCAAAGTTTGAAGTTTTTGATAGTTTCGATAGAAAGTCATCTATCAAGTAGGTATTTTAATTTAATACTATTTTCTTCTTTGAATAATTCGCTGTGATAGCTTTCTGCAACGGTTTTATGCATTTCGTACAAATCTCAACGATTCTCTTTATTTTCTTTATAAAAATCGGTTTTTAATTCTATTCAAGCTTCTCAGGCAAGTTTTTGAACTGCTTCTCAGTATGGAATTTTTTCAATTTCTGATAAGAATTTCACAGGTCATCATCCAGTATGACAAGAGAAACAATAGGCAATATTTTTGGCAGGACTTACTACAAATGAAGCTGTTTTTTCATTATGAAAAGGGCATAGAGCCTTGTAATTAACTCATGCCTTCTTAAGTGTTAAATATCTTCCTGCGAGATCAACGATACTTATTTTATTATCAATCTCTTGAGAAATAGACAATTTTATTCAAGTTATTGATTAAATATTTTGTTCAAATTTTGCCATATTATATGCAAAATCCTCAAAAAATGAATATTTAATTTATAATAAAAATATATGTACAAAATTTACTACGAAAATTTGAGAATTTTATTTCAAAAAAGTTAATTTAATTAAAATGACATGATTTTTGATTTTTCTCCTCAAAATCCCAAGAATGAAAATTTCAACCAAGACAATTATCCCAATGTTCGCACTTTTGGCATTTTTCATTGGAAGTTCTATTTTTATTTCTATATATTTGAAATTTATTGTTCCAAACTTCAAAAAAATTATCTGATTTAATATTTCCTTGAATAAATTCTTTTTTTCTTTCAACAGTAGGACAAACAGAAATATCTCAGTTATATAATATGCTTGCAATATTTATTCCAGCAGAACAATAATAAAAAGGTTTTCTTACTACTGATTCAAAATCTAATCATAAATATGTATTACATCAGTATGTAATGTCTATTTTTGTAATTTTCTTTTTTTCTTTTATAAAATTTAATACATGAGTTAATTCTTCTTTGTTTAATAAAAGTTCACGGTTTTGTTCTGCTCTTCATATTGGTTCAATAGTTAATATTCTCCATCATGTAATTCAGAGAATAGAAAAAGCTTCATACATTTCCTGTAATTGAAAAAAATTTTGCTTATTAATTGTTGTTGTTATTCGTAAAAATTGTAAAAAATTATTTTCTCTTAATAATTTGACCGCGTTTATAGCTTTTTCATATGATCATTTCATATTTCTAAGCTCATCATGAACTTCCTCAATGCCATCTATACTTACATCTATTGAATTCATTCCTGACTCTTTCATTTTATTTACAACTTCAATATTCACAAAATAGCCGTTTGTTACCATTCACCATTGAAATCATAAATTATTCGCGAATTTCATAACTTCGAATATGTCTTTTCTTAACAATGGTTCGCCTCAAGTTACAGCAATTACTATTTCTTTTGGATTGAAATCTCGTGACAAGTCTTTGAAAGTTTTTAAAATTTCTGCTGTATTTAATTCATTATTGAAAGTTTGTTTTCAAGCTGAACTACCACAATGTTTACAAAAAAAATTACAATTCATAGTGCACTCCCAAAAAAGATATGATAACTTGTGTTCCTGGATTAATTTATTTCTGTAAATTGTCCAAATCTTCTGTTGTCATTGTTTTAATATTTCTTTTAACATTTCTTTTAGAATTTTTTTTAATAATAATGATAAGTCATATTGTAAATCATATAATTAATAATATCAATGGGATAATAATTTTCAGAGGTAATTGCAACCACCATCAAATATCTTTATATGTTAATACGGGTTCTATAGTTCATCCTTCACATCAATAAAAAGTCATTATTCATATTGTTTTTTGTGATGTTGTTAAAAATAAGCCTAAACTAAGTATAAATAATTTAGATAATTTTTTCATAAAATTATTTTTAGAAAATATAGAAGATTTCTTACTTTCGTTTGGAATGACAATGGATATTGATTTGATTGTAAGAAGATATTAAAAAAGTTCCAACTTTAATTGAATTTTTTTTAAAAATATGATTTTTATTTATTTTTAATAGGATATTTCGACAAGCACTCCAAGAGTACTTCCTAAGGGCGCTTAATATGAAGATATAGGAGCTATTTGATTTTATAATAAAAGGGAGATTCCTGGTCAGAGCCAGGAATGACAATTTGAATATTTGTTTTAATAGTTATTTAGACAATATCAAGATAACGATATAGGATATTTTTTATTTCAAAAAACCCCGGGAACCCGGGGTTTTTAATGGAATTACTTCTTGTAGCCTTTCTCAGTATTGCTTTTGTTTCTGAGATTAGCCAGTTCTTTGAGTAGATTTTTTACATCAGCGGTAAGTAAATTTGGTTTTAACCTATGAAAGGTAATTTCATCTACTACTTTAACAGTCGCAGACCTTCTTTCATAAATTAAAGACATTTCTCCGACAATTGCCGGAGAGTCCAACACTGCTACCGGTATATCATTGATGAGAACCAACACTTTTCCATCGATTATCAAAAAAATATCTTTGTCTTCAGCTCCTTGTTCGATGAGAATCTCACCTTTCGCCAGGAATTCCGGATCTACTCCACTCAGGGACAATTTCATTAATTCAATAATTCTATTGCTGAGATCTTCCATACTCTCTCCTTTTTTATTTATTTTTGTAATTTTGTAATTCGATAATAATTAATGTCTCATGTTTGTCAACAAAATTTTACGTATTTATAATGATATTTAGCTTGAGTTAATTTTTTTAAGAGGTAGTTTATTTTAATTTTTGCTACTGAGATATTGTTATTAAAATGTTATATTTATTATTGAAATTTATAATATTTTGAATAAAATACATGTGATATAATTTCAAATTATGAAAAGATTTTTTCTTTTTTGTTTCTTGATATTTAATTTTTCTTTCATCTCTCGAGCTTATTGAGAGAACGTTTTTATAACTTCTATTCTCCCTAATACAATTGACGATACAACTCAGGAATATATAGAGCTTACTAATTTTAATTCCATCCCAATAAGCCTTTCTTGATATAGTTTAAAAGATAAATCTGACAAAATTTTCATTTTCGATTCAAGTTTTAATTTATCCCCGAATGAAACTAGGAAATTCTACAGACAAGAAACCATGATTCTTCTTAATAATCTAGATGAAGAATTATGGCTTTATGATGAAATATGAAATCAAGTTGATTATTTTGCTTATTCTACAAGTACTAAAGATATTCCAATTTTCACACTGCATATTTGAACTGAACTTATTTTGCCTTCAGGTGAAAATACAGACTCTTGAATACTAGATTTATCTTTAATTACTCCAGAAATTACTCCAGAAATTACTCCAGAAATTACTCCAGAAATTACTCCAGAAATTACTCCAGAAATAAAGTTCATAAGTACTTGAAGTATTATTTCTATTACTACAACCTGAGCCACGCTTGATTGAGTTAGTTTCACTTGAACAGAGCGAGTTAATATTTATCGGTGAACTTGAGAACTTAATTACAGTTGAAGCTTTAGTTCATGAAGTTTTGATTTTATTAACTTAAATCCAGATTCGAATTATTCATATAGTTTGGAATTGCTTGATTCTACTTGATGAATTGCAAGCTTTGTAACTTGAACTTTCTTCACTTTATGATTACCGATTCAAGCTACAAGTCTTTATTATTCTGACACTGACAATAATTGAAAACTTGATACTCTAGAGATTGAATTCAACAAAGCAATAACTTGAAGTCTTAATTATGATAAGCTCAAAATTTATTCGAATACAGGGTGACTTGCAAGTAGATTAATTAATTCAGAAACTTGAATTGTAAGTAGTTATATTATAAATGATAAAACTTTAATTCTCTCTCTTTTTGAGCAAGATAATTATAAAATCTCTTTGAATATAACTAATACCACAGCAAGCGATCTAAGACTTAAAAGTTTATCATGAATCTGAATAAAAGATTTAAGTTGAATTGAAATTCCTATTTTTTCTCTTACGAATTCATTTGATAATTATAAAAATGTTTTTAAACGAGAAATTATCACAGAAGAAATTATCACAGAAGAAATTATATTAAGCTCAGATAATTCTTGAGAGATTTTAGATAATTCTTGAACTTCTACTGAAAATACTGAAATTATAGATAATCCAATAATTTCCGACGAATTAATTTCAGTTCAAGAATTATCTTTTTGATGATCTGGTCTGCCAACTCTAGAAATTCCAGATATAGTTTATACTTTCCAACAACCAAGCTATATTTTACCAAAATCTTGAATTATTGATGAATATATTTGTGATAAATCTAAAGCTGAATGCAAGGTTAATTTATCTTTAGAAAGCTCTTTTACCTGATGACTTAAAGAATCAGATTATAGGTGCGAGATTTTTTATTGAACTTGAGAAATAATTAATTCATGCAATCCAGATACTTATATTTCCACGTATTGAGTATTTGATTTAAGTTTCAGAATCATTGATAAAAGCAATAGTTCTAATTATAAACTCAAAAATATTAAGTTAGAAAATATCTATGAAACTCTTATTATTCCAAATCCAGTAATTACCGTGCAAAGCTGACTTGATATTAATTACAAATGCACAAAGTCAGATTGTAGTATTAATTTAACTTGAGATAATAGCTTCGAAGTTCTGCAAAATACAAAATACTCATGTTTGTGGGATTTTGGTTTTGGACAATATTCTCCTTGAACGGAAAACAATTGTAATCCAGGTTATGTCCACTATTGATACTGAGAATTTACTGTGAAATTAAGAATTTTTGAAGCTGGGAATATATCTAATTATAAGGAGTCAACTCTGAGATTTACGAATATTCCAAAAAGTAATATCTGAATTGATGAAAAAATACCCACAATTAATATTCCTCCAGTTTCAATTATAACTCTACAATGAACAATCTGATGAAAAACCAAAAAACTTGCTTGAAATATTCTGACTTGTATTTGAGTTGAAAAGTGCAATGTGAACTTCACATGAGAACATAGTTATGATTTGAATTGAGATAAACTTGAATATATCTGGGATTTTGGTAATTGATCAGGATCAAGTCTCAAGAATCCAAAGTCCATTGATTACCTTTCTTGAAGCTATATTGTAAGATTAAAAGTTATTGATACAAGCTGATTATCTTCTTCAAGTGAGTTTTTTATTAAATTCATTCCAGAAGATAAAGATATTTTAAAATCAAAAAAAATAACTTTTTCTACCATAAAATCCAAAGTAGGGAAACACGACCTTAATTGAGCTGATTTATGAGAAAAAGAAGATTTTGATTCAGTGTTCAAAAATATTCTACTTCAAGTTACTTCAGAAATTGCCTTTGATAAAATATTCGATTGACTGTACGAAAAAATTATTGAAGATGAACAAAAAATTATTAAATACGACATTAAATTACAATGAACTCTCAGTAAGAATTTATGGAAAAATTGAGAAATAATTAATTGTAGATGAAGGAATAATTGTAAAATTAATCTGGTACTAGATTGAGAAAAAATTGAATGATTAAGATATATTTGGAATTTTGGAAACGGGCAAACTTTTGAATGAATTAATCCCAAGACTATAATTTATAATTTTGGTAAATATATTGTTAATTTAAGTGTTTTTGACGAAAGCGGCGATACTCTTTTTTCAAAGAATTTAGCTGCTAATATTTTGCCAATACCCAAAAAAACACCTACAATCAAACCCAAAAAATCTCCCAAAACTCCAAAGGTCTCGAATGTGCTAGTTATGAGTAATTTATCTGCTAATACTGATGATTTGAAACATTTTGATAAATTACAACCTCAGAAAGCTATTTTAATTTTCATTCTAAT
Organism: Candidatus Altimarinota bacterium; assembly: GCA_028689205.1. Taxonomy (GTDB): domain Bacteria; phylum Patescibacteriota; class Gracilibacteria; order BD1-5; family UBA2023; genus STC-113. Next base: position 162,757 of record JAQTWP010000002.1, on the reverse strand, counting down.
ATCAATTTTTATTTTCTGATTAGCTTCTCTTATTAATAAAAATAAGACTAATTTGTTTGAATAATAATTTCTACAAAAAAATATTTGCACTTGATTTGATTAAAAAATCACTTATAATGCTCTAATCTAAATAAATAAAAACATGAGTGATAAAACAATTTACATACAAGAAATAGAAAAATTAAAGAATGATTGAAATTATTCTCATGCTCTTGAAATAGCTCAAAAGTATCTTTCAAAATATACTGATGATTATCGTTTGTATGAAGAACTGGCTGACATATATCTTTTTGAATGAAATCTAGTAAAAGCAGAACGTGCAATGAAATTCGCTCAGAATCTTAATCCAGAATCAGCTACATGATTGTATCTTTCTTGATATATTAATATTTCGAAGTGAAACTTCAAGCTCGGAGTAGAACTTCTAGAAAAAGCTAATGAACTTTTTCCTAATAATCCAGAAATCCTTCGCAATCTAGGTTGGGGACTTAATATGGTTGGACAAAGTAAAAAATGAATAATTATTCTCAAAAGAGCTCTTAATATAGCTCCAGATGATATATTAATTATGGAAGACCTTGGAGTAACTCTTATGTGAGATTGACAAGCAGACTTATGAGAATTCTATCTTCGCAAGGCATGAAGAGAAGATAAAATAGAAGAAATGAGAAAATTCTTATAAAGAATCACATTCTTCCAGTCATTATCATTCCGATACCGTTTGCGGTAGAGGAATCCCTTTAAATTAAGATGTTTGAAACAAAGACTCAAAGAAAAATATAAAACCAAAAATTAAACTAGTTAATAATATCCAAAAAAGTGCCTTAAAAAGGGATTTCTCGCTAGCACTCGAAATGACAAATAAAGTAGATTCCTGCCTTTGTAGGAATGACAATTTCTTGGGAATAATAGAGAAGGTTCATAGGAATGACAGAAGAGTAGTTCGAGATGACAGAAGATAATATAAATGACAATGACATATTTTAAAAAAGCTGATTACTCAGCTTTTTTGTTTTTATTATGTTTTTTATAAAAAGGAATAATTTCTCTACTATAATTGGTATTCAAATGACAGAAATATAAATATTATAAACGTCAAGCATTTATATTTTTTTATATAAACTAATTTTTGCTTTTTATGATTTAATATGATTTAATACTAGGGATAAGTTTGTTTTAATACAAAAATAAAAAACGCAATTATGTTACAAAAATTCATAGCTTACCTAAGCAAAAACAGAAGGTTAGTTCGCATGTATATAAGAACTAATTATACCAGACCACTCAAGGATTGGACTCATATACAAGAGCTTTCTATAAGACATTTCTTATTAGTCTGTCAACAAATAATTAACCGTAAAAACAATTTTCGTTTTTTCTGATTAATGTTTATTTTCTTTTTCCTTTTCAGAGATTTTGCATTTGCTGCAGAAGTAAAATGAACAGAAGCATTAAATAATATAATAGAGGTATTAAATGCATTAATAGCTGTAATTAGTCTTATTGCACAACCAATGGTTATGCTAGCTGGTTGGCTTCTATCTCCTGATTGGACGTTCGGTGATATAATAGAGCTTAGACCCATACTACATCAAATGTGGATATATATTGCAAATATTGTATATATATTTTTTGCGTTTGCTTTAATATGAATAGCAATAATGAATATATTCCATGAAAATGCGAATTACTCAATCCAAAAATCTCTCCCAAAACTTATTATGTGAATTCTGATTGTTCCATTTACTTGGTTCATAGTTAGTGGAACTCTTACTATAAGTAATATATTGACAGCTTCTGTTATACAATTACCATTTGATACAATTAAGTCAACTTGAAAAGACAGTATTCTAGATAAAACAACAATTCCAAAAACTATAGTAATAAATATTACAGGAGCATCATGATCAGCTCTCGTTTCAACATGATCATCAGAAACAATAACATTAAGAGAATTCTTGGATTCTCAAAATTGAGCCTATAATATACTGCCTTTTTACGCTTATTGAATATTCAAAATTGATAAAATTCAAGATATTTCACCCAATCAAGCAGAGACAACTGTAAAACAAGTTGTAGATATTGTAAAAAAATTATTTGCTTGAACTTTATTTGCATTAATTTTTTGTATATTAATTATAGCTATAACTTTCGTTTTATTTTCAAGAATGGCGCTACTATGGCTTTATGCAATATTCTCTCCACTTTTTGCTATTTGATTCTTCTTTGGTTGGAAGGTTGATAAATTTAAATCTATGTGAAAATTCGCAGATATTAAAATGTTCGTATCACTAGCTATGGTTCCAGTCCTAGTCTCTGCTGCTCTATCGTTCTGATTAATGTTCCTTAGTCTTACTTCTAATCTACAAACTGGTACAACAAAATCTTATTCGAATATTACGAAATGTACTGATAATAATGATTGTCAGAATATAGCACAATGAAACTTCAATCTTAAGATTATATGAAATTTCTGAAATTCAGCAGATATAGCTTGATGAGTTGTAGATGTAGCATCTTGATTTATATCATATATAATTATGAATGCTCTTGCACTTGGAATCCTATGGATGGCAGTTATGGCAGCTCTATCATCTAGTAAGATTACAGAGGCAGCAGTGAAACCATTCTCTGAAGCATGAGATGCAGTATGAAAATTCATCCAAAATTCTCCAAAATATGCACCTATTCCTTGATTACCAAAAGGCATGAAAGGACAGAGTTTTGAATCTATGTCTAAATGAATACAATATGTTGCAAATGCTCCTTGAAGTTCTGCTTCAAGTAAAGGTAATTTATTTGGACAATCACTTCTATGAGGTGATCCTAAACTTACAGAAGCTTGAAATGAACTAATAACAGCTTTGAATAATAGTACTGATAAATCAACAAAATTAATAGCCGATAAAGCTAAATCTATATTGGACGCAACTTGAGGCGATCCTAATAAAATGTTGGAAAACTCAGTAATAATGAATTGATTAAGGCAATTCCAAACTAAATCAGAAACTTTCGAAGATATTAATCCTCTATTAAAAAAACAAATTAAAGCATTAAATCTTAATAATGCTAATGATATTGCAAAATTAATTGGATTTATGGATGAACATTTTGAACAACAACCAAATATGTGAGATATACTTCCTTGAAAGAAAAGAGATCAAAAAATTAGTAGTGTTAATGATTTAAAAAGCTATTATTGATCTAGTAAAGTAGGGGAAACTTCAAGTGCTAATGAAACTGGTATATTATGAAAAGTAGACCACACATGATTATCTTCAGATTCAAAAATACAAACATTAAAAATTGATAATTGAACTGGAAATACAGTAATAAATGTCAATAACACTACTCAAAAACTTGAATGAAATTGAAAAGATGAAATATTGAGTTATTTAAAAACTTATGTTAAATCTTGAAACGAAGTAGATTTAAAGAAATGGCTTAAAGATGAGATTAAAATTAATGATTCAGAAATAACGGATATTATAACTAAACTTTGAAAAGAATTCTTTAAAAAAGAAACTCATTAAACCGTAATAATCCATCTTCCACTTAATTCCCAAAAAAATCCAGATATTACTCTGGATTTTTTTGTTTGCTTTACTTAAATGTCATTTCGAGTGTTAACGAGAAACCTTCTTTCTTTTAAAATTGAGAATATAGTAAATAGATCCTTCGACAGAAAGCCCAAGAGTACTTCCTACAGGCACTCAGGATGACAAAGTATATATATTTGAGATTACAATAATTTAATTAAAAATGACAAGAAATATTTTTTTGCTTTTAACGTTGTTTTCTTATAATGAACTTAGTTTAGATTTTTAATTATAAGATTATGGCAAAGATATTGGATAAAGATAAAAAAACCGTAATTGTAAAATTCACTATTCAAGAATATAAAAAATTAAATGAAACTAATTCTATATTATTCGAAAATGATGAAGAAATTAATGGTTATGAGTTTGTATTTGATAAACCTATAAAAGCGTCTGATTTATTAAAAAGTTTTTAATTATGACTAAAACATGGGAAAAATTTATCAATAAAAATTCTTTTAAAAGTGAATTAAAAAAGATTATCAGTGATATTGAAATTAATAATTTACAAGATTATCAAATTGCCAAATTAAGTTGATACGAAAATTATTACAGAATTAGAAAGTGAAAAATAAGAATAATTTTTATCAAAAATGTTTCTTGAAACGAAATTAAGGCCGTAGATACAAGAGGAGATATTTATAAATGAATGTAATTACTAATGAACAATAAAATAAAAGAATTCCTAAAGGAACTAAGGGTTTTCTGAGTTGCCAACGATGTGCCGAATATTACCGATGAGAATGCAGAATTCTTGCAATGAATAGTAAGAGATATTGGAGCGAAAAATATTCTAGAGATTGGTACTGCTAACTGATATTCTACAATTTGTTTCGCGTCCGAGCTTACTGACACTGGATGACATATCACTTCAATAGAATTCTCGATTCTTAGTCATAATCAAGCAAAGGCAAATATTATTGAGGCCTGAGTTGAGTCTTATAGTACATTAATTCATGGTCAAGCTCTTGATATAATTCCAACTCTGGAAGATGATTGCTATGATTTTGTTTTCATAGATGGTATGAAAAGAAGAAGCAAGGATTTCTTGGAATTATGTTGGCCGAAGACTAAAATTGGATGAACTATTATTATTGATGACGTTATCAAGTTCAAGGCAAAAATGGTTTGATTGTATGAATATCTTGAAGAAAAATGAATTGAATATGAAGTGCTTCAGATTGATATTGATGATTGAATTATGAGAATAATCAAAAAATAAAAGTATATTAATTAATAGATATTTGATAAAAAAGTTGAGTTTAGATTTGACTTTTTTTAGTATGTATTAAAATAAAAATCTGTCAACGATAAATAAATATATGAATAAAGAAAAAACATCAGAACAAATTGAAGTAACTACACATAAAAATGAAGTTACGTCATTTATTCCAACTACAATAGAAAAAGTAAAAGAGACTTCTCAAGAGATTCTTTTTGAAGATGTCTGTAAATATTTTTCGATAGAAAAAGAAAAATGACTAATTTCTATGAATCTAAGTTTGATTCCAGATAGAGAAAAACTATTAGCAATCCTTGATGTATTTTTCTCTAAATACTATATAGAAAATATTAATTACGAAAATTTTAGTAAATTAATATATAACTTCGATGAACTAAAATTAAAATGAGAAAGTCTACAAATTTGATTAAAAATCACTGAATTCAAAGATGCAAGAAGAGAAAAATATAAGATATTTATCCTAAATAAATCAGAATACAAGTGAGAACTTATTAGAGTTGAATGTACTTTTTCTAGAATATACTTTGAGATTGGGAATTGAAAAGAAGCTATATTTGATTTCAAATTAGATGAATTCATAGCTTATATGTTCACTAAATCTATAAGATACTGATTAGATATAAAAGAAATTAGTAAGTGATTAATATCTCAAAGCCATAAGTGAATTATTGCAAAAAATCTTGACCCATCAATATGAAATCCTTCTTCTTTAGAAGTTTTGGTTAATCTTGAGCGCGATGAAAAACCAATTGAAGTATGAGAAAATGAAAATGTTAATTTCAAAAAATTCAAATGTATTTTCCCTACCATTAATCATAAGGAAAATGAATGATTGTTAGCTATAAAAAACCAACCAACTCTTTGAAAAAATTGAATGCAAATTGATTGAAGAATAATTAGCTGACTCCTATGAGAAGATAAAATTACTTTACAGGTACTTTGCTGAAACTGAACTAGTTTTACAGAAGATGAAACAAAAGCATATATAAGGGCAACAGAAAGTTGATTCATAAATGTAGAAAAAGATTCTGATGCAGTCTGAGCTCAAAGACTTAGAAAAATATCAGTAGATAAAAATAAATCCGAAAAAATAAATATCGGACCAAAAACCTGAACTTTGGACGTAACTTGTTGTGATAAATTTTCTCTTTCTTGAAATGTAGATAAGAATTATGAATTAATTGCGAATAATGTAAGGATCGAGAATTGAAATGTAGAATGAACGGTAACCTCAGTTAAATGAAATATCAATATTTTTTGAAATGTAATAAACTGAAATATCATTGCTCTAGATTGAAATGCTTTTATGACATGAAGAGTTATAACTAGTTCATATGTAGAATCTCTTAAGTGAGATATAGAAATAGATTATGCCGAGTATTCAACAATTATCTGAAAAAATGTAAAAGTAAAAAAAGCCATTGGATGTATTATTATATGTGATAATCTTGATGCCGAAGAAATAAACGCCTGTAATTTGCTTATTAAAAAATCAATTAAAATAGACAAGTTAGATGCAAAATTCCATAAATGAGAAAAGAATTCTTTAAAAACCAAGGATACAAGAATCATTCTTCTTTTTAAGAAAAATATTCTATGAAATATTGAAATGCTGAAAAAAATCAAAAGGAAAATGGCAATATATCTAAATAAAGATTCTAGCTCTCCAGAAGCTTTAGAAAAGATGGAAGAATTGAATTCACTTTTGAATCAGATTTCATCTGATCAAGAAAAAAAAGAACAAGAAATAAACAAATCAGAATATTCAATTAATATTAATTATTGAGCATTTGAAGAGAATATTAGTATAAGATTGGCTGATTTTTTTGAGTCTTTTAATATTGAGAATCTAGGTAATCTACATAATGAAAAATGAGTAAATGAAAAAGAAATATTCTTAGAAAAACTAACTCATCTATTCAGCGAATGGGATAATGACCATGTATGAAAACTTATGTTATGAGATTTTGAATATAATAAATATACCGATTATACAAGTATTCTTAATCTTGATTTTGATAAAATAAAAGAAATTATAGTTGAGGAAATAAATGAAGCTTGTTCAATAAGAAACCCAAAAGAAACTAGAATTAATTGAATTGAAAGAAGAGAAGAATATAGAATGGATTTTTGATATGTGAAAAAAGAGAATTGAATAGATTTAGATATAATTCTAAATGAAGAGGTTCCAATGAAAATTGACTGAAAAGAGTGATTTCTAAAAGATATTAGTGTATGATGAATTTGATTTTACTTAAATAAAAGTGATATTAATCTTGAAGAAGATATGTTTTATCAAGAAAATGATATAGTAGATTTAAGTTTGAAACTTGAGTGATTATGATGAAAGGAAAAGATATTTAATCTGAAATTAATTCTTACTTTTAGAAAAGAAATCTGAAACAAAATAGTCTTCTGAGCTAAATTTATTTGATTGAGATGAAAAATTGATACAGAAATGAGACAGTGTATCAAAAAATTCGAAATAGAAAAAATGAAAAAAGCAAGAGAACTTCAACAAGCTAGTATTTTAGATAAAAAATAAAATCAAGAGCAAATCAAGCTATTTGAACTAGTAAATAATTTGTAAATATTTAATATTAAATATACTCAAGTAAGTTATATTTTAATGAATCCACATGATACAAACTAATCTTGTACTTGTTTTTGATACTAGTTGAGAGAATATTCTTCTTTGTATGAAAAAAAGAGGTTTTTGAGTTGGTAAATATAATTGAGCTTGATGAAAAGTGCAGTGAAATGAATCAATTGCCGAAGCAGCAAAAAGAGAATTAGAAGAAGAAACTTGAATTAATATCCCCCTCCAAAGCTTAGTTAAAAAATGATATTTTCATTTCTTCTTCGAAAACAAACCAGAATGGAATCAGAATGTAACTCTGTATACAGTAAGTTGATATAACTGAGAAATTCAAGAAACTGAAGAAATGAAACCCGAATGGTTTTCTATTAATGATATCCCTTTTGATAAAATGTGGGAAGATGATAAATATTGGATGCCAAGAATTATAGCTTGAGAAGAGGTAGAATATGAATTCACTTTTGATGAAAATTGAAAAATTATTAGTCATACTTTAATTAAATAAGGAGAATGAAAGAAGAATTAATATTATTACATTATCCAGATAATAATCCAAAAAATTGGTGAGTATTCAATAGTAAAGATTGTCCAGATCCTTTTTGATTCCCGGAATATCTTTATAGAAAATACGAATTCGAAGAAAAGAAAAGTAAGAAAATATTTGATATTCTTCTGGAAATAAAAGATAGGTTAGTCGAATTATCAATTCTCCCATCTCCTGTAAATGAAAATATGATTTTTCCAACTTCAGAAGAATTATTAGTTTGGAATATTGAAATAAAAAAAATAGTATTTGAAAGAATTGAATTAATACTTAAAAACTAAAATATATTTACTTTTTAGATTTATTAGTTATAACTAATTTAGTTTAGAAATAAATGTTTTCTATGAATAAAATAATACAAAAAGACTGAGTAAAAAGTACTTTAGAACTACGTAATACCAGCCTTGCGAATAAATTATGTGACTCTGTTAAAAGAAATATAATATTCACTATTACTTGAGGTTCTTGAGTATGAAAAGATGCTGTTCTTAATAATATTCTTGCTAACAATGAGAATTATATAAAACCCATATCTTTTACTACAAGATTACCAAGATCATGAGAAATTAATTGAGTTGATTATTATTTTATTTCACTTGAAGAATTACAGAAACTTAGAGAAAACTGAGAGATCTTTGAAGATACAATTGTAGATGGTAATATTTATTGATATACAAATGCAGAATTAGAAAGGGTTTTTGCAACCTGAAAAACTCCAGTCTGTATTGTTAATGAATATTGAGTTCAAGAAATATGTAAAAAAGAAAATGAAAATCTTGATGTATTCAAAATTTTTGTACTTACTCCAACAGCAAGAGAACTTGCTAATAGGCTCAAATGAAGAGAATTAAAAAATGCAATTACTGAGCATGTTAAAGAAAATGAAGGTCTGCTTTCAAGAGAATCTTTAATTGGGATTAAGAAAAAAGTAAGGACAATTTGTAAAAAACGTTTTTCTGAAAGCAAAGTCTGGATAAAAACCGCTATAAATGGAGATATTTATGATGGTTTTCTGGTTAATGATGAGCTTATCTGAGCAGCAGAAATCCTAGAACAAACATTCGAAAAAGCAATTAATTGAAAAATTACCAAATAATTTGACTATATATTATTTAATGTGATATACTTAGTTTACTTTATTTATTATTACAAAATATATGTGATACAAAGAATACAAAATTTGAGATTTAGCACAAAAAGATTTTCATAGTGAATCTCAACTTAATACTCTAGCAAATCGTGTAAAAAAAGAATGAATTAATTCTCCAGTAAAAGCTTATGATTTTTTGAGTAGCAAGCTTTGACAATGATGCGTAGCTAATAAGGTAATCTCGTTACTTGAGTTAAGATAAATAACTATTAATTCTATGATTCTCAAAAATAAGATGCTCGAGAGCATCTTATTTTTTGTTTATTGAATAATTTTTGTAATTTTATATTGTTATTTAGTTTTGTATAATTCTTTCCAATCTATTGTTTTTGTAGCACTAAACATTTTTTTTGAATCTTTATCATATAACTCAAATATATTTTTTATGAAATCTTGATATTTTAAGTCGGGAATTATATTAAGAGAAATTAAATATCATTTATTGAATTCACTTCACAATTTTCAATCAAAATATTTAGCTAGAAAAACATTCGCATAATCTATCAAACAAAGCATTTGTGCTTGTATTTTGGTTTCTTTTTCTTTTAATCTGCTCAATAGATTATTATAAAAAGCTACATTTTCTGGATTATCAAGTTCAATATTAGAAAATATTGCATTAGCTTGTACATTTTCTGGATTAAGTAGTTTTGTTCTCTCTGGATTAATAGGATATTCTATATCTGCGTATGAGCCTTCAATTCATCAAAATTCTTCATTTGTCATTTCCTTATAAAGTGCTAGTGAATCTTTTAATTCTTCCGATAAAGTATCAAGTTGTTCAAATAATGAATCTTCATTTATTTCTATTGCATCAACAATTTCTTCTTGCTTTGATTGAATTAAATCCATAGTAATTTTAGCAGTTGTCTCAGTTAATTTTTCAACTTCAGGAGATATTTTATTTTCTTCTGTTGCTAGATTTAATGGTTTTTCAAGTACAACAGGAATGTTTCCATCTAGTTTTATTGTCATAATAATATTATTAATAATAAAATACTTTTTAACTATAACGTTTAAACAAAATTAAGTCAAAATATGTGGTTTATTAAAAGGTATTACTTCTCTTTTGATATCTCTTCAATTAATTTATCAATTTCATCAAGAGCTTCGTCACTTCAAGAATCTGATAATTCTCAACTAGCAGACACAGTACTTCAGGTACTTGCTTCTATATTATAACTTCAAGTACTTTCTTCAATTTTTATACTTTCTTCAACTTTGTTTGGTTGTAGTTCTATTTTTTCTGTTTTTTCAGATATATTTTCTGTTTCTATCTTGTTTTCTCAGCAAGAAACTAATAAAGTTAAGCTCAGTAATGTTACTGTAATTATCTTTTTCATATTAATATTTTTAATAAATGCGAGCTAATTATATTCAAAATCTATTAAATACAATAAATAATTAATACGAAAATTATTATAATTACAAATATTAGAGTTAGTAATGGCAAGAGTTAAATAAATAAAATTTTTTGACAAACACATTTATTTAAATATAAAAATTCAAACAAAAACATAAAAAAAAGGGAGGTGAAGGTGGTAAAATTATTGTTTAACTAGTTAAGTTGGATTAATTCTACGAAGGAGAACTGCTATGGAAAAAGAATTCATTGATGCAGAAAAAAGGTTGTCCAAGATTTTCCATTATGGAAACAAGGTAGTATATGCTGATGAAGTAATTGAGAATATAAAAAGTCTTTATGGATTAAAAAAATTGATCCAAAAACTGATTAGTTCAAAAATTCATCACTTGAAAGACAATTTGGAAAGCCTGATACAGATTTTCATTGACTGTGTCAATGCCGAGTATGAAATTATTTCACCAAAAAAAGTTTTTTGATTGAATAATAGTTTTTACAATACCTTATGATAAGCCCGCAATTGCGGGCTTATTGCTTTTATAATAAAAATCTTTTGACATTGAAAATCTATTAAATAGAGTTATGCTCAATTTTTAATCAACATATATAATGAAAAATCTAGTAATAGTCGAGTCTCCAGCTAAATGAAAAACAATTGAAAAATATCTAGGTAAGGATTTTATAGTAAAAGCTTCATTCGGACATATCCGCGATTTACCAAAAAAAGAATTATGAATAGATATAGATAATAAGTTCACTCCAACATATGAAATAAGTGAAGAAAAGAAAAAAGTAGTAAACGAACTAAAAAAACTTGTAAAAGAAGCAGAAACTGTATGGATAGCAACGGATGAGGACCGCGAATGAGAAGCGATAGGTTGGCATCTTTGTAAAGCTCTTTGACTTGATGAAAATACTGTTAATAGAATAGTTTTCCATGAAATTACAAAGTCAGCAATTGATGAAGCAATCAAAAATCCACGCAAACTTGACATTAATATGGTTAACGCTCAGCAATGCAGAAGGCTTCTTGATAGATTAGTTTGATTCAAAACAAGTCCAGTACTTTGGAAAAAAATCCAAAAATGACTATCAGCTTGAAGAGTGCAGAGTGTTGCTGTAAAATTAATAATTGAAAGAGAAAGAGAAATAAACGCTTTTAATCCAGAAGAAAGTTGGAAAGTAAAAGTTAGCTTAACAGGGAATTGAATTACTTTTATTGCAGAATTCGCTAAAATATCTTGAAAAGGTAAAAAAATAAAATCAGCTGAAGAGGTCCAAAAATTCATTGCAACTCTATGAGTTAATCTAGAAAGTCTAGAACAAAAAAAGGATAAAAAATGAAATGCTTTTTATGAAATTCCTTTCTCAGATGATTTCAAACTAATTGATGCGGACAAAAAAGATACAGTAAGACTCCCTTGAGCTCCTTTTACAACTTCTACTCTCCAACAAGAAGCATCTCGTAAACTTGGTTTCTGAGTAAGTCAAACTATGACAGTTGCACAAATGCTTTATCAGAACTGACACATTACTTATATGAGAACTGATAGTGTTAATCTTTCTGATCTTGCTATAGCTAATTCTAAAAAATATATTGATGAAACTTTCGGAAAGGAATATTCACTTCCAAACTGAAGAAAATTCAAAACAAAACAAGCAAATGCTCAAGAAGCTCATGAAGCAATAAGACCAGCATACATAGATAAAACTCCAGATATGATGGATTTGGAAGGGAATGAACTGCGTCTATATAAATTGATTTGGGAAAGAACTGTGGCTTCACAAATGCAAGAAGCCCAGATAGAAACTACTACATATAACTTTTCTCCAATAGGAAAAGAAGATCAAGAATGGATTTCTAAATGAGAAGTTATCAAATTCCCAGGTTTTATGAAACTTTATACCGAGTGAAATGATGATGAATTAGATGAAGAAGAAGGTATGAATTTACCACTTCTTAATAAATGAGATATTGTAAAATCTAATGTCCTTAATGTAAACCAGAATTTCTCAAGACCACCTTCTCGTTATACAGAAGCGATGTTGGTTAAAAAACTTGAAAGCGAATGAATTGGTCGTCCTTCAACTTATGCTCCAACTATAACTACAATAATAGACAGATGATATGTCGAAAAAATAGAGAAAAAACTTGCACCAAGGAATCCAAATGATTTGAAATGAATTCCATATACCGTTAATGATTTCTTGGATAAATATTTCCCAGAAATGATGGATTACAAATTCACAGCAAAAATTGAAGAAGAATTCGATGAAGTATCAGCATGAAAAATTGATTGGATACAAATGCTAGAAAAATTCTATACAAATTTTAAAATTTACCTTGATAAAACAATGACTGAAGCAGAAAAAGTAGTAGAAGAAGTTGGAAGAGATTGTCCAGATTGTGAAGGTTGAAGACTTATCTACAAATATTCAAAAACTTGAAAATTCATAGGTTGTTCTAATTTCCCGAAGTGTAAATATCTAGAAAACGTTGCAGGAGAAGCAAATCCTGATAATGATAAAATGGCTGAATTAAAAGAAAAATATGAATGAAAAGAATGTGAAGCAGGTTGAACTATAGTTGTAAAAATCTGAAGATTCTGACCTTTCTTAGCTAGTTCACTTTATCCAGAAGTTAAATGGATTGGTAAAATCCCAAATGAAAAAAATATAGAGCTAGAAGGGAAGTTCTGATGAAAAACTTGTGAAAAATGTGGAACTTGAATTATGCATGTAAAAAGCTCACGTAGATGACCTTTCCTTGCTTGTTCTAATTATCCTGAATGTAAGAATGCTCAGAATCTACCAAAAGATAGTTCTGAATCACAAGAATAATAAAACTGAGGTTTCCGACATTGTCATATTGAGCAAAACGAAGTAAAGTCGAAATATCTATTAAAACAAATTAAAATCCTATATTAAAAAAGTTCCAATTAAAACTGGAACTTTTTTAATAATCTCTTACAATTAAATTTATAATAATTGTCATTTCGAACGACAGTGAGAAATCTTCTATATTTCCTAAAAATCTTTTTATAAACAAAATTAAATTTAATTCTTAATATTAAACATATGAGTAATTCTATTTTTATTCAAAAAGAAAGACAAATGAGAATTCTAGAAGAAAAAATTCTAGCTTCTTGACTTATAATGAAAGAAATTCTTGAAGAAGCAAAAAATCTTTATAATCCAAATCCTTTTCATAATTTTTTACATGCTCTCAATGTTGCGAGTTATATACTGGAACTTCCATGAGACAAATTTTCTTGACTTGAACTTAGATCAATGCTTGTGGCTGCATTATTTCATGATGCTGGTCATACTTGAATAGCTCAGCCTTTGGATGAATTCATTTCTCTTAGTCTAATGACAGAAACTCTAGAAAAAATTCAAAAAAAATATCCTGATTTTGTTATTGATAATAGTATTGTTCGTAATTCTATAATGTGAACTGTTTTTAAAGAAAGATGAAAAAGAGAAAATCGTTACTCAGTTATTTTATCTGATTTTGATATTTGATATATTGGTAAATGAATAGAGAGTTTTCTTTATTATTGACCATTATTCGCTCTAGAACTCAATGTAAGTGCGGATGATTTTTTTACCAAAATAGAGAAATGATATTTCAAATATTTAATGAGCGTAAATAAAGAGATTTTTTTATCAAAAGAAGCAAAACTTATTTTACCATATTCTCTTCAAACTATAGTTGATTTTTATAAAATTGATCTTGAAAAAAAGAAAGAAATGTTTAGTGTTTTAAAAACCGAAGATATAACTCTTGATGAATTCAAGACTAGATTCTTTTAATTTATAACTTTTGATTTTTCCTTATTCTAAACTAGAATTATCTTTTAATTTAGAGTAATTATAATTTTTTTGGTATTTATCTGGTGAATGGGTATTGCCAAAAATATATCATTTGCATTAATACTTGTTTTTTTTAATTTTTGATTATATTTAGTGGGATTTTTTAAAAGTAAATTAAATGAATAATAAGAAACAAGAATCATTTTTCTTATCAGAAAAATTTTTATCTAAACTACCTCTTACATTCCTTTTTTTAATTTTTTTGATACCAATTGTTATTCTTAAAATTAATTATAAGGTAGGACTTTATTTCATAGCTTTTTATGTGTCTTATTGGACTGTAAAGGCTTTTGAATCATACATATATATTATAGCGTCATATATCAAATTATTAAAAGTAAATAAAAAAGATTATATCAAAACAAAAGTTATAAAAGAAGATGCAAAAAAATTAAAACATGTTGTTATAGTTCCAATATATAGTGAGCCTTTTAGTGTAATAGAAGATAATATTCTATCAATAATTGCGAATGATTTCCCGTATATGGAAAATATTACAGTCTTACTTGCAACAGAAGAGCGTTGACCTAATGCTATTATTGACGCTGAACTTATAATTGAGAGATTCAAAAATTCACCAATTAAAATAGTTAATATAATTCATCCAAGCTGATTAAAATGAGAATGAAAAGTTAAGGGATCTAATATTTCGTATGCTGTAAAAAAATATGAGGAATTAGTGGAATTGGATGAAAATATGACATTAATTCATACTATTGACACAGATACAAAAGTAGAAAAGAATTTTTTCCTTATAACAAGTTTCTTTTTCTTGACTGTAGAAAAGCCTAATAATGCAATATATCAATATACACCTGTATATTCCAATAACTGGAGCAAATGAACTTTTTTCGCTAGATTAATAGCTATGTGAACTACATTCTGGCAATTATCTGAGTCACAAAATCCAGAGTTTTATCGTAATTTTGCAGTTTATTGACAATCACTTCATTGTCTGAAAAAATCTGATTATTGGTCAAAAACTTCTATAGTAGAAGATGGATTCCAATATTGGAGAAGTTATTTTGCTTTTGATTGAGTATTCAGAATAGTTAATGTGCCTGCGGTTTGTCGTATGGATATCGTAGAAGAGGTTAATCTTTATAGAACTATTAAATCTCAATACAAACAATTAAGAAGATGGTCATGGTGATGTACTGATATTGAATTCGTAATACCAGAATTTTTCAAAAACAAAAAAATTAAATTATATGAAAAACTTAGAAAGACTATATATTTAGCTTTGAATCATGCATTTTGGGCTGGAGGTTCTATTATGCTTTTTGTAATTGGTTATTTTCCATGAATCTTTGATCACCTGAAAAATAGTACAGCAACTCTCGCAGTTCCATTATCCACTTCAATTATATTTACTTGGATATTCGCAACAATTGCATTTCCTTCTATTGCCTCAGTGTTAATTATGAGAAAATATACTCACTTCAGAAAAAGAGATTATATACTTAATATTTTTCAATGGATTACAATTCCAATTCTTGCATTAACTCTTTTTTCAATTCCTGCTATAGAAAGTCAAATAAGATTATTTTTCTGAAAGAGAATTGATTCATTCGAAACAACTGCTAAAATGAAAAGATAATTAACCTAGACTGACTTATTATAAACAACTTATATAAAAATTCTTAATTCTAAGAAATAGTAACAATGATAAAATCCTATATTGAAGAAATACATTCGCGCAGGAACAAGGCTGCAATTTTTTGGCTTATGGTTTTTATTTCATCGTGTTTATTATATCTTTTTTTCCAGTGATATTATGTAAATGTTGATTTTAAAATCAATGATTGAGTTAATCCCAAAAATATCTTGAAACAATTCTGAATTATTAATATTCATGTTTTTCCGAATCCTGATAATATTTTCATTAATGGTAAATCATATTCGAATAGTAGTAAATCAATATTTGATTATGGTAATTATAATGTAGAAGTTTATTCTACTGGTTATGTTAGCTCAATATTCAATGTACATCTCAATAAGAATTATCCAATATATTACGAAACAATTAATCTATTCAAAAAACTTAAGTACAAGCCTATATTATTGGAATATGATGAAATAAAAAAGGTGGACGATTATTATTTGGCATTCTCCAAAAAAGATAAACAAGTCCAAGTTATAAATAATAACTACAATGTAATCAAGACATTTATAAACGATTATTTCTATATTGGATATAAATATTTTTCAAATAATGGAAACATCCTTGTTTATGATTTTGATACAAATATCCTAAAGCCATATATTTCAAAAACGACATGATTAGAAATTACTTGTAATAATGTAAGAACTTATCACGATAGGTTATTTTGTTTTGATAATATGGATTTTATAGACTGAAGTTCTATGAAATGAGATGAAAAAGTTCTTAGAATTAATAATAATATAATTCTAACTACTAATAATATATATAATAATGGTAATTGATGAGATTGGGGAACATATGTACATTCCAACAAATATATCTATGATCCTGAAAATCTGGCTCATATTGACAGTATGCCATTTATATTGGAAGATTGATACTTGTATAACCTAGAAAATACCAAGAAAACCAAATTGGTTTTACCTGAATTTGATACTATTAAAAACTCATATGAATTTTCAAAAGAAACAATGTTTTTGTGATATAAGTGAAACGTAGGAACTTTTTTACTTATAGATGAAAAAAACAAATTTAGTTGAACTCTAGATGATATAGACTTAAGTAAGGTAAGTGTATTCAAGATTAATTGAGCCTATATTTTTAATACTTGAAATAATCTTTATTTGTATTACAAATGATCAACTAATCTTATAAGTATACTAAAATGAGAAGATATTTCAGTTATAGGTAATGATGTATTTTTTAAGAAAGATGGTAAAAATTATACACTGAATTTAATTCAATAAAACTATTTCCTGAACCATGATTTTGGGAAATAATTCTTGATAGTTCATTCACTACTTATTTTTCAAAGTCAAACAGAAACGCTGTTATATATTAACTGCACATAATCTCATACTATTTTTTTTCATTTAATAAATTCTAGATTTTCTCAGATTTCTGCTCATTTAAGATAGATATCTAATTCTTGTTCTGTCTTTATTTCATATTTTGGAATTTTCAAAATTCAAAAATCCCTTCATATATAGTAATTTGGCACGAATTGTCACTCTTCTATTTTACCTATTCTTTGACCTAATTTGAAAAAATATATTCTGCCACTTATTTCATTATAAGGATGTTTTTTATTAATTATTATAATTTCATTAGAATATTTCAATAATTCGAAGTTATCAAAATTTATTCAGAATTCCTTCCCAAAATTATTCATTATAGATTCTTCTCATCTTGTAAGATTTTTTATATTTTCATTAAATAACTCTTCTTTTTTTGAAGATCTGTATTCTATTTCTTTTAACTTTTTGATTTTGCACACGAAAAATCATCAAGTCTCATCTATATGTGGCCAAAATCTTTTCTCGAATAATATTTCAAAACTTCAGGGATGTTTTTCTTTGATATATTCCACTACTCATTCATTCTCGAATTCATTCATTGTACAAGTAGAATAAAGCATTTCTCATCAAACTTTCAGAGAATTAAGTCCGGATTCGAATAATTTTTTTTGTAATTCAGATATTTTTTTCACATTTTTTATATTCCAGAATTTAAGAGCTTCAAGTGTTTTGAATCCTGTTCATTCTCAGCTGCAAGGCGCATCAAGAAGGACTTTATCAAAAGTATTACTTATTCTGCCTAGGTATTGTCAATTATAATTAGTTATTCATATATTAGTTGCTCATAATCTTTCTATATTCATAATAAGCTGCTTAGTTCTAGAGCTATCAAATTCATTAGCAACTATGAAACTATCTGGATAATATTCACTCAATTGTGTAGTTTTTCATCCAGGACTTGCGGCCATGTCAAGGATAAGATGTGGAGTTTTGTCTATTTCTCAATTTGCAAGATAGAATACGCTTGAACTAGCTCATAACTCTTGGACATAAAAATATCATAAAAGATGTTCAAGTGTAGTGCCTAATTTTTTTTCTTCTTTATCTGGATTCTCTCATTTTTCAATATAGAATACATTTTTTTGGAAAGTTGGCGTAAGAATATAATCTTGTTCAAACATTCTTTTTTTAAGTTCTTCAACGGATATTTTGGATGTGTTTATTCTTATAGTTTTTTTCAGTTTCTTGGTTAAAGAATTCAAAAAAACATTTAAATTTTCTTCATCTTGAAAGAAATTTTCTTTGAAATAATCGCTGAATTTTGTATTCATAATTAAAATATTATATTATCAATTTTTATTTATATAATCTACTACGTATTGTCTTAAATACAAATTTAATTACCAGAATATAATCTTTTCTTTGAAAATCTTAAAGAAATAATAATTAACATCTATTTAATAACAATATATTTTATAATTATTTTTTGCTTTCTGTGTTATTGTTATATACTTTTTTCGTTTATTTTTTACTTAATTCCCTATGGATATAATAATGAAGGAATTTGCAGAATTGCTTACTACAAGTTGATTTATGATTTTAATTAATATCATTATAATTGATATTATAATGAGCTGAGATAATGCAATTATAATTTGACTTGCAACTAGTAAGTTAAAGTGAAAAGAAAGGAAAAAAGCTATTTTTTTCTGAATCCTTCTTGCAACTATTCTAAGAATAATTCTATCTATATTTGCGACGCTACTTCTTGGTATTGTATGATTAAAATTCGCTTGATGATTACTGCTTCTTTATGTTGTGTGGAAATTCTACAAAGAACTCAGAGTATGAAGTTCAGAATCCCATGAAACTTCTTGAAACACTAACTTGCTTCGCGCAATATACACTATAATTATTGCTGATATTTCTATGAGCTTAGATAATGTATTAGCAATTTCTTGAGCTTCTCATGGTAATATTGTAGCTCTTGGATTATGATTAGTTGTATCAATTATTTTAATGGCTTTTGCTTCTAGTTATATTGCAGGGTATCTAGAAAAATATCCACAAATACAATGGGTCTGATTATTCGTTATACTTATTATTGCTATGGAAATGATAATAGTAGGAAGTACAGATCTGACTAATAAGGTTTTTCATTTTAATACATTGCCTTTTGCGACATTCCTTATCGGGGCATTATTTATAGTATTACATCAAAAATATATCAAACCAATGAATGAACAAAAACTCAAAAACTGGCTTTCAGAAAAATATATGCTTGTAATTATTTTTATAACTACACTTTTGTTAACTTTTATTTTCCTAGGAAATATAATCTCAGCTTTTCTTAATTCGCATAAGCCAATTCTATATACTTTACTTGTAATAATACTTTTTATAATTCTTGAATTAGTTTCTCTTTATAAAAGTAAAATGAAACTAAAATAAATACTAGCTTTCTAGAATAATTTCTAAAATACTTGAAGATGAAAGGGGAGAAACTCTGTTTTCAGAATTTATTCATAATTTTTCTTGAATAATTGCAATATTATTTTTTTCGTATTTTGAATTAAGTATAACATCATTGCCTCAGGCAATATTTTCAACTATCAAAAAACATAGTTCAGTCCCTGATATTGTAACTAAGAGATCAGATATAAAACTATCTCATATACAAAGTCACATTCAATATTTATTAATTAAATCTAAGTCAACTATAGCTCAGCAAATAGCTCAAGAATTATATAGCTCTACTTTTTTAATTATATCTTTGCATATTTTCATTTGAGAAAAAGTTCTTTTTGTTTTTGCTACTATTAATTTATCATGATTAATTCAAAACTGAAGCATTCTACCAGCTAGATTTAGAATTTGTGGAGTTGTATTTGAATTTTTGAAACTATTTGTATAATCATAAAGAAACAAAAATATTTCTTTTGCTTCATCGATATTCATGAATGATTTATCATCAAGTTTAGAAAATACTTGACTAATTTTTCATAACTTTATATTATTTTTGAGATTCTCTATTTCAATCATAGTAATATTTTATAATTAAAATTCATCTATACTATTTAATTTTTGATAATGTCAACAAAAAAGAAAACCCCAAAAGCCTATGTAATCCAGGATAAATATTTCCTCGAGGCAAAGAAATTATGATACAGGGCAAGAAGCGCTTTTAAACTAATAGAAATCCAAGAAAAATACAACATAATTAAGCCATGACAGAATGTGCTGGATATCTGAGCTGCGCCAGGTAGTTTTTTGCAGGTAATCCATAAGATAATAGGGGATAGTGCTAAACTAGTATGAATAGATATTCAGAGAATTGAACCTCTCAATTACAAGAATTTGACACTTATTCAAGAAAGCATATTCGAAAAAGATAAACTAAAAGCAATGTTTGAAGAAATGTGATTTGGGCAATTTGATTTGATAACTTCTGATATTGCACCTTCAACTACTGGTCAGACTTGAGTTGATCAATATAGAAGTGTAGAACTTAATTTGGCTATTTTGGATTTTGCAGAAATTTTCCTTAAGAAATGAGGTAATTTATTGCTTAAAGTATTTGTAGGAGAAGATACTAATGATTTGGTTTTCCCAATCAAAAGGAAATACAATATTCTCAAAAGAACTAAACCAAAGGCTTGTAGAGAAAGAAGTTTCGAGGAATATTTCGTATGTATGTGAAAA
>JAQTWP010000002.1:0-141617 GCA_028689205.1 Candidatus Altimarinota bacterium | reverse complement strand
CAAAAAATACTCCGGATTGCCGGAGTATTTTTTATTATTTAATTTAAGTATTTAGAATTTAATTACAAGCAGGAGTAGAATTAGGATTAGCAGAATTAGATTCTATTCTAATTCATTCAATACAAGAAGTAAGTTCTGGATTATATTTACAGAATTCTTCTGCTATTACCTTTCATTCAATTCAACCGAATTGGAATTTAGCATTAGCTAACCAAGTAGGTGATCATTGAACTCATAGTTTTTCTGCAATTTTTATATCTTCAGCAAGAAGTTTACCTCCTTCTCAGCTAGTTACACAAGTCGCAATTTTTGCAGTATCTCATTTGATTGATTTGATAGCAGCTTCTGGTCATTCTGTAACTGCACCATTATTAGCAGCATTCTCGTATCTAACTTGTAAATAATCAACTAGCTTACCAACTCCGTATTCTTTTTTAATACATAATTGTCTTATATCTTCTTCTGCTTCAGATACTCCATGAAGAGAATTGAAGTCTTTTGCTTCGAATCATTCTCAAGTTTTTTGAGCTATGAAATGTATATCAAAATTAAGATTATCTTTTGCAAATTGTTTGAAAAGTGCAGGAATTTGTTTAGCAGCGATTTCTCCATATGGACAATAACCCATTAAGAAAACTTCTAATTTATTTTTTTCTTCAACTATATTATTAGCTGCAGAAGGTTTTTCTTCAGACTTAACCTCAGTTCAAGTGTTAGTAGTATCAGTTTGAGGTAATTTGTCTTTATTTTGTTCTACATAAGTCTTTATTTGCCCGATTTGTTCATTAAGTTGTATTAGTTGAGCTTTACTAACAACATCGTAATTATCTTTTCAACCAACCTTATCATATTCGTGTACATTTAATTCTTGTTTGACAATTCATCTTACTCAAGATATTTCTTTTCATAGTATAGAACCACCATTAACTATTAGATATGTTGCAGAAATGCTTATAAGACAAGTTATAATCATAAAAAATATTAATACTCATAGATTATTATTCTTCAGCCCAAAATCTGAATTATTTGTTTCAGAAGTATTCTGAGTTAAATCATCTTGTGTACCTGTAGTTTTTTTTGTAGACATAGAGTTATTTTACTTATTAAATAAAAAAAATGTTGTAATCAACCTGAGCATTTTATACATTATATTTAAAATCGCAAGCTCATTTTTATTGACAAAGAATTAATTAGCTTTTTTTATAAAAATTAATATATTCGTATAATATTTGCATTTTATAAAATAGTATAGTAAAATTATTTGACAAATATAGTAAAATCGTTATACAATAAAGCATTATTTTATTTTTTATTACAAATTTTATGACAAATCATAGTAATCGCCATGATGATGAAGATTCTTTAGTACCTCAAAATTGAGGTATTTTCAGTAAAATAGATAAGCTTCCAAAAGGAGCTAGAACTCTTGTTGCATCTGCAATGTTGCTTCAATGAGTAGCTACAACTCTTCCTGCTTGAGCTGCAGAAATCCAAAAAAATACAAAATCAGCAGTAACGGATGGTCTTACTATCCAAAAATGAGAACAAATAGAATGAACAGATAAATACAAAGTAGTATGATGAAAAAAAGAAACTTGATTCGATAACGGAAGATGATTATTATGAATTGGAACTACTTACTCATCTAATATGGGTATGCTTACTCAAGGTATGATAGCTCATATGATGTGAGATGATACAGCATTTGCAATAGAAGTTGAGGCATGATCAGATCAAGCAAGATATCTTGCTACCATAGGTTACAAAGTATCAAAAAACTGAAAAGTAAAATTAACTTATGAGCATTTTGAACAAGCTCTTGATTTTACATTCAAATCAGGTACAGAAGGTGCAAGAATATGACAAAATAGTGTTTGACTTGCATATGAATACAAACTTCCAAAATGATTAGTAGATACCTTGGCTGTTAAATGATATTTCACACAAGCAGATAGTAAAGATTTAGGAAGTAAAGAAGTTATAGTTGATACTACAACTCTTTATGAAATCTACAAAAATGAAAGAAATATTGCATGAGGAAGAAGACTTGGATGAGATTTAACTCTAGGAATGATTCCTTGGAATAACTGAAAAGTAAAACTTACATGAAGTTATGAACAAACTACTTTTGATAAAAAATATGACACTTCAAATAGTAATACTAGTCAATTCTGAGGAAAACTAGAATTTTCACAAAAATTCCAAAAAGATTATGAAGCTAATTTATTCGCTTCTACTAATTCTACAGAAAAATACATCATTGGATGAGAGCTTAATTATCAGATGCTTGATAATCTAAAAATATTCATAAATGGTCAATATCTAGAAAGAAGAAGTGGAATTGGATGAAATGAAAATACAGAATTCAAATTCTGAGGTTGACTTACTTGGGCTTTTGATGGTGATAACCTAATTAAACAATCGGCTAAGACATATGATGATAATATGAAAGCTGCAAAACTTGCTAATAATAATACTGATGATAGAATTCCTTCTTGGTCTAAGCCTCAAATCAATGAATTATTAACTTGGGTAGCTAAAGATCCAGTAATAAGATCTAATTCAATTATTGTAGTTGTTGATGAATCATATAAAAGATTAATCGCAATTGATAAAACAGCTCTTCCAATATGAGCAGACGTAGACCTGACAAATGGTAATATTCTGGTGGACGTAGTACCTGTTATATGAATAAATAGTATTACAAAAGATTGAGTAGCCTTCACTAATAATGGTAATTTCACACTTTCTGGTGGGAAACTTGTTATTAATACTGGAACTCTTCAAGAACCTGCAGTATGAGAAATCAATACATATTTAATCACAATTGACGAAGTATGAGGATGACAGACTATAGTTAATCTAGTCGTAGAACATTGATCAGTAAAAATAAGATCTCTTACTGTAAGTAGAATATGATCAGATATTAATTCTGCCGTTATTTGAGATCCTACAGCGGTAGCAACTAATAATCAAATTACATTAACTAATCATATTACTGATGATGACTGAGTACAGAATATAGTATATTATATTTATTCTGATGCAGCTTGAACTGCATTGGTAGCATCTTGACCAACTCAAGAATTTCCTTGATTGACTTGATCTACAGTATATTATTACAAGACTACAGCAGAAACCAAGAATATGCCAGCTAATACTTGGACTGCTAGAACTTCAGCAATAAAATCTATCACAACTCTTGCAGATGATGCTATTTCGAATGTTTGACTTCCTACCGTATCAGCAATAACCTCTAGCTCTGCAACAGTAACTAATGGTATTACTGATGTGAATTGAGTACAGAACATAGTATATTATATCTATTCTGATGCAGCATGAACTATCCTTAAGACTACCAATACAACTTGAATATTTAACTGACTTGATCCAGTAACTAATTATTGGTCAAAAACAACAGCAGAAACCAAAAATGCTACCTTTAATACTTGGGAACCTAAAACTTCATGACTTACAGCTTTTTCAACTGTAGCTGCACCAGACACGACTAATCCAGTAGCAACTTGAGAAACAGTTTCTACATCTTATAATACTGCACTACTTTGAATAAATGTATTATCAAACGATACTGATAATAGCTGAACTGTTCTTCTTTGAACTGTTACTTCAGTTACAGGTTGAACTTTCACAAAGAATTGAAACACAATAGATTTCACTCCAACTTCATGATTCACTTGAGCTGCAAGTTGTACATACCAAGTTAAAGACCCATCTGGAAATATCAGCACTGCCACATTAATTATAAATGTTTCAGCTGCGCCAAATGCTATTCCAACAGCTAATAATTTCACATATTGAACAAATATTGGTAACAGTGCAAAAACCTTTGATTGGGCAATTCTATCTGCAGCTGCAGATGCGAATTGAGATTCTTTGACAGCTACAGTTAAAACTCCGTGAACAATGTGAACTACAAGTATTGTATGACACAATCTTACATATACTCCGAATGCATGACAAACTTGAAGTGATAATGTAGTGATTACTATATCAGACGGTAATTGATGAACAAAAGATATTACAATTACAGTTAATTGAGTAGATACTGTAGTACCAACAATGTCAGCACCTTCTTATACAACTACAGCACCTACAAATCAAGATGTAGTGGTTTCTATAATTTCTTCCGAAGATATAGCTGCTCCATCAGGATGGACAAAAATATCATTTTGAGCATTTTATGAATTTTCGAAAACTTACAGCGTAAATACTGTAGAAACTGTTGTATTCAGTGATTCAGCATGAAATACGACTAGTATTAATATCAATATAGCTAACATTGATAAAACTCTACCAACTGCGGTATGAGAATCAACTTCTACTGCTTATAATACTGCGCTACTTTGAATAAATGTATTATCAAACGATTCTGATAATAGTTGAACTGTACTTCTAGGAACAATAACAAATCAAGTATGATGAGTATTTGCGGTTAATGCTTGAAAAATAGATTTTGTTCCTACAGATGGATTCTCATGAGTTGCAAGTTGTACATATCAAGTAAAAGATCTAGCTGGTAATATTTCTACAGCAGTATTAACTGTTAATGTTTTATCTGCTGCCCCTTCATCTGAACCAACTAATTTTATACTTAGTGCTGCATCAGATACTTGATCAAGTACTACTGATTGAATAACTAATAGTACAAATCCAATATTAACTTGGACAGCTGTAGTATGAGCTACAAGTTATCAAATATGGAATTGAGCTTCTCGGTCAGATATATGAAATGTAACTACAATATGACTTGGTGCTATTGCAAACTGAACTTATACATATAAGATAAGAGCAAAAAACTCAGGTTGAACATGACCAGATTCTCTTAATTTAACTATAGTTGTTGATAGGGCATTACCTGTAACTCCAACTTTGAATATAGCTTGATGAGCAGATTATACCAATAGTACCACTCCAGCCATTTCAATAACTGAATCAGATAATGTATGAGTAACTGGATGGTATGTAACTGAAAATTCATCATCAATACCAACATCATGAACATGGTCATCTACTAAGCCAACTACAGGTACTATATCATCTTGAGATGGAACTAAAACATTGTATGTATTTACTAAGGATGCTGCAGGTAATATATCAGCTGCAGGTAGTGATACAATAGTGCTTGATACTGTTAATTTAGCTAGTGCAACATGGGATTTGGGTTCAGTAAATACTGGTTCATCGATTCCACTATCTACATTTAATATTTGAGAAAATGTAAAAGTTATATCATTAACTAATACCACTGACATAACTTGAATTACACTTTCACCATCTACTTGAAGTTGAACATTTACAAGTAATATTACTTTTGAAGCAACCTGATCATGAAATTCTACTTGAATTAAAAATATTACAATGGTAACTGAGGATCAAGTCTGAAATCTAAAAACAACTATAATACAAGTTACTGTAAATTCAGCAATTTAATATTAAGCTTGAATTTAAATTAAATTTATATAAATTAATTAATACAAAAACAAATATTTTCAAAAAATTTAATTTAAAATAAGATTGTTTCATGAAAAAATTAAGTCATATATTAGTTATATTTGTTTTGTTATTTAATCAAATATTTGGTTATGACTTGTTTATTGTTCAAGCCTCATCATTAGATAATTATTATCTAAAATCAAGTCTAGATACAACACCGTCTTTTCTTAATCCTACTGATAATCTTTCTTTGTTACCATGACAATGGTTTAGACTTGAATGATATGTAAAAAACTCTACATGATGACCCTTGAATAATATTTCATTTTATTGAAATTTTCCTTCGTGAATTATTTATAGCTGATCTACAACCGCAGCTTCTCAAGTAGATGGTTGATCTACTTATGTAATTCCAACCTCATCATTTAATCCTCCTACAAATTCTAATTATCTAAATTGATTAGCTACCCTTAATAATAATTCAATTTTTCAGATGAGAAGGATTTTACTTTCATTTCCTGAAAATTGGAGTATATATAATAATTCAATTAGTACATATTTTACATCTTGATGACCATTAACTTCCAATACACTTTATTCTACTTTTTTTGTCAATGTAAAACCTCATATTACAGATTATTATTTCGAAAAAGCAGACGAATCTCAGACAACTTCTCAAATCCAATGATGAAATGCAGAATCAATTAACTTTGTAGTTAAAGTAAAAGATTATAATGGCTGTAGTAATATTGATAATTGAGCAATTACGGCTAATCTTAGTCAACTTGGACTATCAAGTAATGAGTCTCTTAATTATGTAAGTTGTAATAGTGACGGTAAGACTGCAATTTTCAAAAAAACATGAATTACTACACTTGCTTCTCTGGGAAGTTATACTTTTGATTACACATTATTCTCTGCAAAAGATGAAGATAATAATGTTATAGATCCAAATGATCCTAATACTACTTTTGATAATGAAGATAAAAAAACTTCTATATCTTTAAGCGTAGTTAGTGCCTGAGCTCCCGTACTTAGTAAGACAATTCCTAGTAATCTTTTTGTATGACCAAACCAAACGTCATCTTCTTTTAATGTCTCATCAGATAAAGATTGACAATATAGTGTAGCTGTATGAAGCGATTGATCATGTAATTGAGGTACAACTATTATTCCTTGGACTTGAACTTGATATATTGCGAATACCTCTATCCCAGTTAGTTTGAGTCAATCTCAATTATCGGAATGAACTAACAAAATATACTTTTGTTTCAAAAATCTTACTGACGAGCTTGGTTCGGATTATGTAGAAATAACTAAAGACTCTAATAATCCAACAATAAGTAATATTATAGCAAGTCCTTCAAGTATAGTTACCAATGATCCAACAATATCTTTTATATGTAGTGAAAATTGATGATATACCGTCAATCCAGGATGATATTCTAGCTCTAGTATAATAGCTAATCAAACTAATTCTCAAGTTATTGCGAATAGTAATTTCTCAGAATGAACTAATAATATTGTTATCACCTGTAAAGATAATGCTAATAATAGTGTAGTCTGAAATGCAACAGTAACCAAATCTACAGCACCTCCATCAATGAGTGGTGCAGTTTTGAGTTTTGCTGATACTGATATTAATCAAGATTGACTTGATGGTAGTGATCTTAATATTAGTTGGGATAATACAGTACCTGCAAGTTATGCATATTTTGAATCATATAGATTATATCTTCTTCCTTCATCTGTAACTTTTGATAAAAATACTCAAACATATATCAATCTTTTGCCAGATAAAAACCTATCAAGCTGGATTTGAGATAGTAGCATTACAAAAGATTCTACCAATACTAGCTTAGTTAATGGTGGTGGTTATAAAATGTGCGTAGCAATAATGGCTACCAGTGGTCAGTTATGAGAAGTATGATGTAGTCCAATAAGTACTCTTATTACTGATTATCCAGAACATCCAACAATATTAAGTGCCAAGTTCACATCAGATACTAATCTTGAATTAACTACAGATACAACACTTAATACATCTACTTGAAGTCATAGTTGAGGACTTGTTTCATTCCAGATTGGATGAGTATCTTATACTTGAGTTACTGTTCCAAGTGTGAATGCTAAAAAACTAAATATTATAATTCCATCACTTGGTAATCTCGCTTCAACTTGAAGTAATCTTATAGCTCTTACTTGAGCTATTAATGCTTTTTCTGGATGATATAATAATTATTTTACTTCTTGAAGTTTAGTTATTACTGATTGACAAACACCAACTATAACATCTTTTATCAATAATACAGTTTCTCCTTATAATTGATTCTATAAATGAATAATTAATTTATCATATATTCTCTGAGAGACACTCAAAGCTTGATGAACTACATATATAAAATTCTCTAGAACTGCTTGAAATCCCGGCACTGATGTTATATTTCCTATAACTGATACTACAAAACTTACTTGATGAAGTAAGAGTCTTGATCTTAATCTTGACTCTCTTTGACTTGTATCAGGGACAACTTATGATGTACAAATTATAGGTACAGATATTGCTAGTAATCCTGGGAATTCTAATATTATAAGTTGATTAAAATATGATAAAACAGGTCCTTCTATGATGAGTATTCTTCCTGTTTGAATTGTAGGAATAATTAATCCAACACTTAATTGGCTTACTACTGTTGATGATTATGGTAATTGAGCATGAATTAAGAATTATATTCTTAATGTTTATACAGGTTCTACTTGTAGTGGTACTTATACTCAAAATGTCATAAGTAGCCCACTTACGTTAAGTTTGCAAATAAGTCTAGCTAATCTTAATAATTATGCTTGGAATATTACTCCTGTAGATAATCTTAATAATACTGGTAGCGTTTCTTGATGTGACAGTTTTACAATTAATACATTTTTACCGGTTTTTTCTAATTATAGTATAAAAGATACAGTTCTAAATAGTACTAGTTATTCGAAATGATGAAATAATATAGAAATAACTTCTAAGATTGATAATACTGATATATCACATATTTGGATGGATGCTAGTAGTCTCAAAGACTCAACATACTCGAATATAAGTTGTGCTGCACCATGAATATCTTGAGTGAGTTGTAGTTATAATTCATGAATTGCAAAATATATATTCAGTTCTTGATTCTCTGTATGATTATCAAGTTGAGTTAAACAGGCTAAATTCACATCAACTAATACAGCTTGAATTAATACTTGAACTGTACTTACATCTATAACTCTTGATAATAGCATTCCTGTAATCTCTTGATCTCCAATTACTTCTCCTACTTCTTGATCAATATTTGGTTGAACTAGTAAGAATATTACTTGGACAACTTCTGCAATTACAGATAATATTGCTATAGCATATCTCAAATTCGAATATTCTCCAGATTGATGAACTTCTTGGACTACAATATGAACTTGAGCTAATTCATCTCCATATACTTGGAATATCTGAGCAATAACTGATGGCAATAATTATAAAATAAAAATAACAGCTTTTGATCAAGTGGGGAATAATATATCAACCACTTCTAATACTTTTACAATTGATAAAACATCTCCAAGTATTTGAGCTATTAATTTGAACCTTGATAAAAATATCTATAAATGATGACAAACAGCAATTGTAACTTGGAATAATACTCTTATCACTGATTCTAATTTGTGAACAAATCCCATTACACTTAGTTATTCACTTGATAATTGAGTTAACTGGACAGCTATTAATTCTAATCTTGCTAATAATGGTTCTGCTAATTGATTAATTCCAGCTAGTTATAATTCTAATCAAGTAAAAATAAAATTATCAGCAACTGACCTAGCAGGTAATAGTTGATCAATTATTGGTGCAAATACTTATATAGTTGATAATACTCTGCCAGTTATGTGAGTAACATTTGCTTGAGGAGGAGGTAATACTCCACAAAATGGTAAATATATAAATAATAGTTGAATTGATACTACAACTAATGCAACAGATAGTTATCTTGATAAAGTATATTATAGTTTACAGAATTTATCAGATACAACTTATTGGAATAATTCTTGAAATGGATGGTTGGCAATGGGGAGTTGGAATCAAATATGTGCAGATTGAGTAATTCTTTGAACTGATTCAACTTGTAGTAATCTTTCTTCTATACTTAATTTTTCTTGAATTGCAGACGGATCTAATTATAGATTAGTATTCAAAGCTGTTGATGAAGCTGGAAACGAGAAGCAATATAATCCAATCGATTATATTGGGGATACAATTGCTCCAACTCTTAATATTACAACTGCAAATGGAGTCTATTTTAGCTGAACTATTAATATTACTGGAACTGCAAGTGATGCTAGATCTGGACTTAGTAGTGTGAATATAGAAATTAAAAAATGAGCTTCTTGGTGGAACGGTACATCTTGGGTAGGTTCACAAGTTCTTCTTGCAATAAGCTGAACTCCTGCAAGTTGGAATTATAATTTTTCAGCACCAATTAATGATAATGACTGACAGAATTATTCTGTAATTGTTAATGCTTTTGATAACACTTTCAAAACTAATAATGAATCAACTTCAACTATTTCTATAATTCTTGATAAGAGCTGACCAGTTGTTGCGAGTGATATTTTTACACTAGATACAACAGGAATCAAAAAATGATGAACAATCTTACCTATAACTTGGACTCCCACTAAAATTACTAGTACATGATCAAATATTAATCATATAAAGCTTAGTTATAATTCTGGAACTTGAACTATAACTGATATAGTTGATAATTATAATAATTCTTGAAGTTACAATTTTTCAATTCCGATAATTGATACTACATGTATGAAAATTATAATTGAAGCAAGTGATAATGTAGGTAATATTTCTAATCAAGTTAATTCTAATTGTATTGTAGTAGATTCACTTCCTCCAACTATTACAAAAGTTGAAACACAAGATTATGACGCTAATTGACAGCTTGATGGACTTCTTGTGACTTTTAGTGAAATAATTAATCACAGCTCAATTAATATTACTGATTTTACTATTAGTAACTCAATTACTTTAAGTTGAAACTATATTGTCAATGATGCCGCAAGTGAAACTACTATACAACTCAAATTCAATTCTAATTACTGAGATACAAGCTCTACTCCAACTATAAGTTATAATTGAACTTCTATTGAAGATATCACAACTAACAAACTTGCAATATTTTCGAATAAAATCTCAATTGATAAAGCAATTCCTAGAATTCTCAAAACTGAAATTCTAGATAGTAATTCTAATGGTAAACTTGATCTTTTAAAAGTTTATTTCAGTGAAAATATTGCTGCTACTTCTGATATTGCGAGTTATACTCTTAATAATATCTTACCTTGAATTAGTATTGCTTCTGCTTCTGTTACTTGAAGCATAAGTAGTATTGTGCTTAATGAATGAACTAATTATAATACCTCGCCTTGAGTTATGGATATTACATTTAATAATAATGGTAATTGGAAAGATATTGCTAATAACCAAGCTTGAAATGTATCTAATTCTAATTTAATTGATAAAGCTTCTCCAATATTGGTTTCTGCTTTGACCTTTTGAAACAAACAAGTTGATGAAGTTAAGCTAACTTTCTCAGAAAATCTAGCTTGAACAATGATCTGATTCACTCTTAATTGATTTGTACCAAATGCTTATACTTGAATAATTATACAGAGCATTAATATTCTTTCTTTAAAAATTAATAATACACTTGTAAATACTGACCAAACTTGAAGTCTGAGCTATACTGGTAATATAAGTGATTGAGTAGGGAATAGCGTTGCCTTAATTAATAACTATATTATCCAAGATAAAGTAGAACCAAGAATTCTATCAGTAGAGACTCTTGATACTAATAATAATGGTAAAATAGATTCACTACTTATTAAAACAACAGAGAATCTTAATTCAAATATTTCTTGATTGAATTACGGTGTTTCTTGATATAATACCAATTGAATAACTATTAACTGAAAGAATTTTCAAGTCTGAGTTGATGAAAAATCTATTGAAGATACTTCAGCAACTCCAGCCTTTCAGATAACTTCTAATACTATATTTGGTGATTTGGCTTTCAATAATATATCTGATTTTGCTTCAAAAACTTCTCAAGATAAAGTCGGACCAGTAATTACTTGAGCTAGATTCGTAGGGAATACAGTGTATATTACCGCAAGTGAAAATCTTACTTGAACACTTGATAGTTCTAATTTTGTACTTAGTTGAAGTCTAGGAACTTTCCAGAATGTAAATTACACATGAAATCAAATAACTCTAACTCTTAATGTTTCACCAGGAAGTACTGCTGATATAAGCTTCGCTTCTTGAAGCACTACTGATAATTATAATAACAAACAAACATGAAACAAATTCGTAAGAATTTCATCAAGTGTGGTTATTAACGAAGTAATGTATTCTACTGGCAATACTCAATATATAGAGCTTAAGAATCTTTGAACATCTTCTGTAGATTTGACTAGCTGGAAAATAAAAAATGGATGATGAGACTGAATAGATATTATAATTCCTAACTGAAAATCTATTAGTTCTTGATGATTATTCTTGATTGCAAAAAACTGAATTACAACTTTAAGTTGAGTTATTACTGATTTTAGTGGTGCATTGAATCTTGATACAGTTTCTCAGAATAATCTTATATTAGAAGATGCCTCTGCTAATGTTTGGGATAAAGCAATTACAAGTCCATATCCAGCTTGAAACTCTAATTCTTGAATTGCAATGGAAAGAAAGACTTCTCCAGGAGATTGACTTATATCTACTAATTGGTATTCGTCTGTTGTGAATAATTGACTTAGCACATGATATTATGGTACTCCATGAAATACCAATGTATTCGATGCTATAGCTCCAGTAATTACAAGTCAAATAAATAATAATACACTTTACCCACTTGGGAATGTTAATATAATATTCGATTACAGTGATAATATTGAACTTAATACAAATACTGTATTATTTAGTCTTAAGAATTGAAGCGGTACAGATATAACCAATACTGCAATAAGTTCTTCTTGAATTACAGCTAACGAGGCTAATTACCAAACTAGTAATTTATTATATGGTAAGTATAGTGCAGAACTTTCTATATCTGATACTTCTGGGAATTCTACTACCAAAACGATAGTATTCTATGTAGATCAGGTAAGTATGAATATTAGTGCTTGAGCTGTAGATATGTGAACTATAAAAAGTGACTGAAGTATTTATTTCGCAAATGATACAATTGTAACTATTAAGACAGTTGGGGCAGGATTCAATCTTGTACTTGGATGAAGTGGAACTATGAGTTGACCAGGAGGTTGAATGTGAGCTTACGATGGTAATTATTGATATTGATTCGATTATGCCAGAAATGAAAACTGAACCATTCTGTATTATTCTAATAATTTATCAGTTATAAATGATAATATTATATGAAGTAATACATATAATTCTTGAACTATAGATTGAACTCTAAGAACTTATACATATACAATCAAACATTGAGCAAAAATTAATTCACTCCAAACAGCTTGAAATTACAATGCAACTTCAAAATTCAGCATCAATTTGGATTACTAATCAATTGAACTTCAGCAACTTATAATATTTGACAAATCATTTATTTATTTGGCTCTAGAATTAGAAAACAAACAAATATCATAAAATAAACAAAAAAAAGATAAAAATTGTCTTGACTATTACTCAAAAATAATATACTACAAGGTATACTTCAATATTGGTCAAAATAATCAATTAAAAGCAAGAAGTAAATCAAAAAACACAAATTTTATATTTATTATTTACTTTTATTATTATGAAAAATATTAAGAAAATTATAGCTTGAGCAAGTGTTCTATCACTTCTAGTTATGAGTACATCTTTCGCTGCAACATTTACTGGTACTATTACTTGAGGACAAAATACTTCAGTTGATATTAATTCAACTTGGGATTGAACTTCTACTCCAACTGGTACTACTGCTTCTGGTTCTGATACTGTTCTTGTTACTGCTCAAGTTACTCCTACTCTTACAATGAATATATCTTCTGGTGCTATAGCATTTGGTACTCTTAATCCTGGAACACCTAAAACAGAATCACTTAACCTTACTACAGCAACAAATGCTGAACTAGGTATAACTATAGGAATGGATTCTAATGGTTTAGAATCTGCTACGAAATATATTGGTACTTACTG
The DNA here is from genome assembly GCA_028689205.1 of Candidatus Altimarinota bacterium. GTDB lineage: Bacteria > Patescibacteriota > Gracilibacteria > BD1-5 > UBA2023 > STC-113. The sequence goes on along the minus strand of JAQTWP010000002.1, from coordinate 127,924 downwards.
AGCAACTGCTTCTTCTGGTGCAACTACTGATTTAACTGATTTTTATAAAGTTGACTCCATTACAAATTCTTGATGAACAACTCCTTTATCTACTCCAACTGATGTTGCAGCTAATCAAACTATATTAACTACTAGTAATGTATTTCAATCAAATGCTATTACTGCAGTTAATTTAACTGCTTTGGCATGAGCTCAAACTGAAGCTGGTAACTATGGTGATACTCTTACATTCACTGTTACTGGTAACTTCTAATAATACTAATTACGAATATTAATTAAAAACCTCTGCTAGTCGGAGGTTTTTAAGTTTTAAAAGAGAAAAAATATTTGATTTTTTGGCTAAATCATTATTATAGAAAGCAGATATAATTTTAAATAAAATATGAATTTCAAAAAAATAAGTTTTTTTATAGTGTCATTTCTGATGACACTTCAATTTGCGAATGCGAATCTAAGTATTTCTCCTCTAAAACATGAGTTCAATGTCAATCCATGAGAGACAAAATCAGAGCTTATTAGGGTTACTAATAATGATAATAGCCCAATAACATTATACACTTCAAAAGAGGATTTTATAGCATGAGATGAAACTTGAACCCCATCTTTTATCAAACCAAAAGACAAAAAAAATGATGAATTCAGTTTATCTAATTGGATTAAGCTAGAGAATGAAACCATTACTCTTGCAAAAGGAGAGACTAGGGAAGTAAGATTCACTGTTAATGTACCTGCGAATTGAGAACCTGGATGACATTATTGAGCAATATTCTTTTCACCTGGAGCACCAAGCTGAGCACAAGTTGCAGTTGTACAGAGATTATGAGTATTAGTGCTTATTAATGTTTCTTGAGATTTGAAGATTGAATGAAATCTAACTGATTTTGCAGTTTGAGCTATAAAAGATAAAAAATTCGAATCAGCTAGTACTTTTGGTAATTTCCCAATTACCTTCCAGACAAAATTCTCCAATGATTGAAATGTTCATATAAAACCTACTTGAAAAATAGTCCTGACTGATGAAAATGGTAATGAGCTTAAGAATGTATGAAAAGAATCATTAGTTAATCCTAACGGAGCTTTTATTTGAGAAAAACTTGTTGATTATATTCCAGTAAATGATTCATTAGGAAATGTATTACCTAAGTCAATTCGTAAATTCGAATCTATCTGGGAATGATTCTGATATCAAGAACTAAAAGAAGATGGTACAAAAATTGTAAAATTCAAGAATATTTCTGATTTTTATAAAGATAAAAAAGTAGAAAATAAGGAATATCTTAATTTCTGGGAAACTGTAAAAACAAGAAAAACAGACAAAAAAATTACAGCAAAGCTTGAGCTAAACTATGAATGAAAAGATAAAATAAAGAAAACTTTTACTGATTCAAAAGTAATAACTGTGAGTTTTGATGAAACTTATGTTGGAATAAGTTTATGGATAATCGGAGCAATTATTATTGTACTATTAGCTGGTATTTATTACTTCATAGTATTAAAGCCACAATTAAGTGAAAAACTAAAAGCACGTCTTAGAGAAGAAATCAGAAACCAAAAATAATACTTGTCAAATCAAGAGTTTTTGTTATAATAAAAACGTAAAAAACAAAAACAAATTTCCTTTCAAATACATTTTTTCACTTTCGTAATAGCATAAAACTATGAATAAACTATCTGTATTTTTTTGAATTGCATTGTTATCTTTAACATGAGTTTTTTATTGATTTGCTAATAATGTATTGGTTACAGCAACAGTTGGTACTATTAACCATTCTCCTATAATTCTATCTGTTAATCCTTCTGATAATCCAAGATTACTTAAGACCAACAAAATCCAAAAATACATTATCAAATTAAGAGATGATGAAAAAGATATAATTAATTATACGATAACTGCCATGAGCTGATTCGTTTCTCCTGTTAATTGACAAATATCTACATTCGATTCACTTAGTTGAGCTTATATCAATTTTACATATATTACTCCTTCATCAGTACCTACTGGTAGCTTGGACAAAATAACACTTACTCTTACTACTCCTTATGCAACTGGAGAAACGTCAACTTGAATTGTTACAAAAGATTTGAATATTTACGTTTATTAAAAATGAAAAAAATATATTTTTCCTTGATATTTTTCTTCTCTTTATCCCTAATAATATGAAGTTTTTTTTATATTCAAAAATCATCCGTAAATGATGTTAAAATAACAACTCTTCAAAAAAATATAAGCTGGTGAACTGATTTTGAAAACAATATTCCTTATAAAAAATGAGACAATCTAGAACTTAATTTTATTATAGAATGAAATTGATTTTATAGAGTGAATATCAAAGATTTGGAGAGTAATTTTGATATAAAAAATATTTCAATTAACTGAGAAATATCTAATATCGAAGCAATAAATAATTTAAAAATCACAAAAGAAAAACCTGTAATAATTAAGCTAGAAGTGATTTCAAAAAATAACAAAACAAATCTTAATGAAGATGAATTAAATATCGAGCAAGTAAGTGAGATTGATAATCCAAAAGAAGAAGAAATTGTAAAAAAAATAGAATGAATTCCTTCCAATATAACTCTAGGTCAAATAAACTTCAATTCCAATATTAATAACTTGCTTACTATAAAAGGTACTAATCTTGACTCAATCCAATTTATAATGATTTGAGAAAAAGCTTTTAAGCCTATTATAGAGGACAATATTGCATATATTACAATTAATAAAAGTATTTTCTGAACTTGAGATTACTTTATTATGATTAATACTTTTGATGGTCAGATTATTCCTATTAATTCCAAACTTCATTTTGATTATTCCAAAAATAATATAAATATAGCCTTTATAACTCCAAGAATTATTGATAATAATACAGAAAAATATGTTATTCTTCAATGAAATTGATTCAAAAAATTAATTTCTCTGCAATTAAGTAATAATATAGTTCTCAAAAATACAGCATTTCAAATAATTAATGATAATGTTCTCTCTGTTAAAATCCCAAAAGATATACCCGCATGAAACTACAACTTCAATCTTATGGATACATCATGAATATATGAAGAAGCAAAAATATTACGAATAATTGAATAAAATTACATAAATAAATTCCCAAAATGGCATTTTAATAATTCCTTTTTGTCATTTCGACCGACGTGGAGAAATCTATTTAAAATAATAATCAATCTTATATTAAAAAAATTAACTAATTAATTTATGAAAAATACATTTAAAATAATTCTTGGTCTTACATTTTTTTCTGCAATATTTGGTAGTGTTTTCGCTAATATTACTAATTTTAATGCTAGAGTCAGCGATTGAAGTTCATATTCTACCTGAACAAGTTTTATGGACTGACCCTTTAATGTAAGTACTTGAGTTTCTCTTGATTTTGAAACAATAGTTCAGACAAAAGCTTGAAGTGGAATTAATACCTATTCAATTAATTTGCCAGTTGGATTTTCATGAATTACTAATCCTTCATCTTGACCATGTAATCCAACTTCAATTCAATATTCTAGCAATTTATTCAAATTCACTGTGCCAGATTTGGACTGTATTTATGAATTCTATTCCAAATACCAAGTATTAAGTTCGGGGAATCATACAATTAATTTATTGTGAACTTCACCAACAGCTACGACTCTACTTAATTCAATAAATGTTAATGTAAGTTGAACTAATACTATACTTAAGGCTAATTCTCTTGATCAGAATAACGATTGAATTATTGATTGATATCAGATTACTACAGCTCAACCTACGGTTGCAAGTAGTTTTTCTGGTTTGACTTTCTCTTGATTACCTGGTTCGGTAGTTGGATCTGGAACTCTGTGGACTATTAGTTTTAGCGGTTGAACTATATGAACCTCTATACTTCCTCAAATAAGCGGTAATTTCTGATGAATTACTATTAATAATGAGAATATTATCGAGAATGATACAACTCCACCAACAATTACTAATTCAACTTCTACTGGATGAACTTTCGCTAGTTCTCAAACAATAATATTGTCTAATCTATCAGAAAGTTGAACTATAACTTACTCTACTTGATGAACATATATAGCTTATACTTCTTGAATTAATATTAACGCGAATACCACTCTGAACGTCAGAGTTACAGATGTATATGGGAATGCTAAAATATATACTTACATCTATAATTTTAGTTGTTGAGTTAATCCTGCTCATTGAACTTATTGAATATATCCAGCTTGTACTGCTCTAGCGTGTACTGATAATTATACCTGAGTTAATTGTACAACTGCTCCTGTAACTCCTCCATCTTGAGGAGGCGGATGAGGCGGATGAGTTTCATTACCAGCAATAGATTATTGTCCAACTTGAGATTTATCTGGAAACTTCTATGATAAAGTCTGTACGGCTATAATTACGAATTCTGGAACAACAAACACTGGGGCTACTTTTACATGAACTGTAATCTCTACATGAACTACAACATCTTCGGGTACAATTCCGGGGACAGATATACCTAGTTCATGAGTTACAGAAGATATTGATTATCAGGATATATCTCCAATTGCGGATTTGAACATAAGCACATTAGATAAAACATATTTTAATAATCTTAACTCTTCAGTTAGTTATCTGACTTGAAATATTATTAATTCTAAAGTTCTAGCTTTTATTGATTCTTTAGGTAAAAAACTTACTTTTGATTGAATTGATTATTTTGTAACTTACGACCTTGATTTTGTAAGGGAATATAACAAAATAATTAATAGCTTCACTCTTTTTGCTCTCAAATTGAATGATTATTACGCATGAAATAATTCGACAGAAAACCAGACAAATATTAACATACTTTATAAGAATATTCTTACTTGAATTGAATTAATAAAACAAGAATCATTAAAAGAAAAAATATGGTTCGTAGATATTGATAGCTCTTTTGCAAAAAAAGATATAATTTATCTAGCCTTAAAGTGAGTTGTAAAGTGATACGTCTGAAATATTTTTAAACCAAATAGTCCAATCACAAGATGAGAATTCTTGGCAATGACTATGAAATCATTATGAATCCAAACGGATGAAAACTTAACTCAAACCACTTTTTCAGATATTCCGAGCGATTGATCTTGGATGATAAAATACGTTGAGAAAGCAAAAGAATTCTGAATTAAATGACAGGAAATTGACTTAAATTCTTGAGAATGAAATTACTCAACTATCTGAGATAAATATGAATTAAAAATGCTTGATACTTGAAATACTGATCCAAGCGTAATTCTTATCCAACAGATACTTAATACTAATTGATATAATAATAATCTCAATTGAATCTTGGATTCTGAAACAGTGAATAATCTTAATGATTACATATTCCAGAAAACATGAGTGAAATATGATACTACGAATCTCGGACCACAAAAGCTAAAATTACTTCAATCAATAGAGTATGCAGAATCAAATATTATAACCAAAAAAACTATTTTCAGACCAAATGATTCCATATCAAGAGCCGAAGCTCTGGCAATGCTATTTAGCATAGCTAAAATTGAGCTAGGCGACACGATAGTTACAGAATTCACAGATATTCCAGCAGATTGACTATGGATGGTAAAATATATCGAAAAAGCAAAAGAATTATGAATTGCCGGATGACAAACTATTGATTGAGAATTAAAATTCCGTCCCAATGATTGAATAACAAGAGCAGAATCTTCTAGGGTTATAGTTAAGACAATTTTTCTGAATAGATAATTCCAATATTAAAATTAATTAGTTTTAATTGAAATTATCTTCAAATTTCTTTATTTCATCTCATGATCTCTGTTTTGGTGGCTCAACTTTTTTTATTCTATCTCAACTACCTTTTAATTGGTCATCATTAAGAAGTTTATACATTGCATCTTCCAATGATTTTGCTAAGCCCTTTATTTTTTTCCTAATTCACTCACTGGCTCAATCATTTCATTCATTTAATGATTCTTCTTGTGTTTTTTTGTTTTCCATTTTTTCTCATCACATATTACTTTAGATTAGATATTATCTTATTAATTAATTCCATTTCATTAATATTCAATTCTCATTTTTTTAATTGTTTGTTTAGGAATTCTCTATAGATTCAAGATAGCCCATAATCATTTATCTGTTTTATATTTTTTTCATTTATTGTTATTATATCAGGATTTGTTATAAATTTATTTGTTAATCTTATAAAATAATTTTTTGTTAAATCTTCTATATCTTTTTTATGTTTTATTCAAAAATGTAATGATTTTCATAGAAAAAATAACATTTTATCTAAATTTTTGTAATAGAATACTCATAAATGAAAATTACTAGTTTCATTGTTTGGATTATCATCATAATTTTTTATTATTAATTTTTCAATATTTTTCTTATTTTCTTCATCAGATTCGTCATATTTATTTAAAAGAATTGAAAATCTTGTTTCTTGTATAGCAATTTCTCTTTGTTTTACAAGTTTTTCTAGTTCTTCACTAGAGATAATTCTGTCTTTATCTTCTAGTTTTCAATTTTGCACTAAAAAAGATTCATCTAGTCAAGAATTTGGATTGTGAGTTTTTATTATTTTATTACCTTCTATTCAAGACATTTTAGTAAAAATTATTAAATATATCTTCTATATTTTCATTATTATTTTCTTTTTTATTTACATACTCCATTTTATTTTTAAAATTTCTTATTTTATCATATTGTTGAATTATGGAATTCAATTTATTTATAAGTAATTTTTGTGATTCTTCATCGATATTTCAACTCAAAATATCATCATTAATCAATTTTAATTTATCCAAAAAATCTGCAAATATCATTTTATCTTGAGATAGTGCAAATATCTTGAATATTATTCAATTAATAACCTCTGGATAATCCAGAAATATTGTTTTCACAATATCTACAATATTGTATATTTCCCAAGTATTTTTATATGGATAAAGCATAAATAATTCACTTAAAATATATACTATTATAATATATTACTCGTTTTTATGCAAAATAATGACTATTTTCAGAAGTTTCTAGTGGAAAGTTATTTAATTTTATAAAAATAATTAGCTAAATAAGTTCAAATTAAATTAAATAAAACCATATTTAAAGCATAAATATTATTTAAATATAAAGCTAAAATAATTGGTGGAATGAAAAAATTAGAATATATATTTGAAAGAACATAAAACAAATACAAATCTTAGAATGATCAATTATATCTTTTATGTGCAGTAATGTAATCTAAATAATTTCTTTTTATTAATTTTGAGTAAGTGTATAATATAATGTACTAGACAAATTCTACAAAATTGTTATATTAATAATAATCCCTAATGTAGTTAAAATGAAAAAAGAACTTAACCTAATTTCACCGAGAAACCTTAATGAAACACCAGCTCTAATTTCTAATTTAAATTTAGTTAAACTAGGAATAAGTTCTGTAATTTCATTAATCATAGCAACATGATGTCAAAAGGAACAAACTTCCGCAGAAATTATAGAAGAAGTACAAGAATCGGTTTGAATTCATAAAACCAGTGAAAGAACACGAGAGGAACTTTCAAAGAAAATTAGTAAATTTTTAATTGAATCGCAGGATAAGAGAATAATTGAAGCAAATTGAACAGAAGTGGTAAAAAGATTTTGAATATGATACTTGGGTTCTCCAGCAAAAGACATTTATGAAAATATGCCAAAAGACCAACAAGAGAGAGAAATATCTTTTATGCTTGAAAAAATTATTGGTACAAGGTGAATTCCTAAAAAATATATCCAATATGAAATGGAACTAATAAAAAAGTGAGAATTTAAGAAAATTGATAATCAAATAGAACTATCCGTATATTCTCTAGAATGAAATCTTGCATGACTTAAAGAATTATTATGAGCAAGATGATGAGATATTCATTGTTTAGATAAATTAGGTAATAAGGCAGTATTTTCTGCTTTAAGTGATTCTAATCCTAAAATATTAGAATATCTAATTTCACAATGAGCTGATGTTAATGCATATAGTTCATATTGAATAACTCCTTTAATGTATGCTGTTATTTTACATAATATTGATTGAATGAAACTTTTACTCAGCGCATGAGCGAAAATATCCAAAAATGACAATAAATGAAAAACAGTCTATCATTACATTGAAAAAGATAAGGATAATAAAATATTAAAATTATTAGATTCTTATAAAACAAAATAGTTTTTAATAGTCATTTACATAACTAAATTTTGTTTATGAAAACACCTAATAAATCTAATAGAAATTCCGATATAAATAAACTTTCCAAAAGTTCTAATTTTTTAAATTGGAAATTATTAAGTGTAGCTATCACTTTTGCTGTTTCGTTTATATTAACAAGATGAACTGATAAAGAACCAAGATTTTATGATTTCAGCAAAACAAGTGGTTGTGGCTTCAAGGGTTTTAAAGATATGGATAATGAATATATTAATCTAAAGGTAAATATGATTTTAATGTCTCAATCTTTGAAAAAAACTGAAGAACATAATGTATTTGATAAAGATATTTTATTAGAATCTCCAGAAATAAAAAACATTATTTATACTGAATTGGTTAATAAACTTTGAGGAAAATCTACCAAAAAATAATTAAGCAGTTTGAATTTCTTGTGTTTCAAAATGAGTTTTAGAATGAATTTCTTTTTCTCATTTCTCTTTTTTTTGTTTAATCTCTTCTAATTCTCTAAGTTTTCTGTAACATTCTCTAGCTAAATCTTTTGTAATATATCAATAATCTACGTAGAATTTAATTTCTCTTTCATTTATAGATTCTCAAAGTTTTTCAAATCTTGAATCTCAAATCTGACTAAGAAGTATTGATTGAAGAATTGGTAAATATTTATTAAACTGTTCTTTTGTAATAACCTTTCTTTTTTCATCGACTAAACTTATTAAATCAGCTATTCTTAGAGCTCAAGCATCAATTTTTCTTTCAAGTTTACCATCACTCATTTTTGTATATCATCATCCTTTATCCTCAAGTTTAAATGATTCTGTCATTAACTTGGATTCAAAAAAATTGATATTAATCCAAATTTCAAAATATTTTTGACTATGTATATCTACTGGTTTTACTCAAACTTTAGGATTTCACGTATCAAAATCTATATCTTTTAGAGAATACATGTTATAAACTCATTTTGAATCTTTTATTTCTCTATATCAAGCTTTATAAGTTCAATTTTTAAAATACAAATCATCTCTTAAATATGCAATATTAAAAATAACCTCAACTTTTCAATCTAAAACTTTATAATATCTTTTAACATTTCATTCTCTTTCAACCAAAACAATTCATTTTCATATATCTTTGACTTTTAAACCTGGAATTTCTTTTAAAGCTCAAAGTTCTTGTAATCTTTTTATTACAAGTTTTTCAGGAGAAATGTTTTTTATTTCTATATTTTTATTATTCATATTTATTATTCTAAAATGATATTATTGTTTTTATCTTCTTTTATCTTATCTTTACTGTGGTCATTTCATTTTTCAATAGATTCAATAACTTTAACAAAAGGATCAAGTAGTTTTTTTGTAACTTCAATATTTCAGAATTTTCAATCAATCTCTTCTCTGAGTCAATTTTGAACTTCTTTTGTCTGTTTGATAGCTTCTACAAAGTCTATCGACATATTTTCTTTGAATCTATCAACTATTTCCTGTTCCTCCTTATTTAATGGTTTATCTTTTGTGATTTCTTTGAGATATTCTGTAACCTCAGCGTCAATAATCTCTCGAGCTTCTTTTTTAGCTTTGAAAAAATCTTTATCTTTTGTGAAATTATCAAGTAAATGTTCAAATTTATCGGAAAGTTTTAATTTTTCAATTCCTACCTTGTCTAATCATATCAAGGTATCGTTAAGTTTTTTGGAGCTAAGTTTTAAGATAGCTTCTCTTAAGTTTACAGTGTAGTTTACATTTCAAGTTTGAGATTCTGGCTCAGGTGATCTTGATTCTTTACTTTGTTGTTGTAAAGTAGCTATTTCCTGTTTCTTTTCATGTAGCTTGGAATTAAAGGCTTTTAATTCTCTTTTATCAGGTTTTCTCTTTTGTCTTTCAATATTTCTCATCTGTTCAAGATTCCTTTTTTGTCTTGTTACTTCACTTATTCTCTCTTTTGAATACTGGATTATTTTAATTTCATGATTAGGGAGTATTTCTATTTCAGTCATTATTTTCTCTCATTTTACTCGTGCAGTTTCTAATCATTTCAAAGATAATAGGAATGGAATAATAAACATCAATTCTTTTTTGATAAATTCAAATGAATCTTCAGGAGTTTTAGGAATTCATTCTTTGAATCAGATTTTTATAATTACATCAGTTCATAATAAGGCTCAAGTTTCGAGTGTGAACTTTCAGACTTTATTTTGCATTTTATCAATATTTCATATTCTCAGTAATCATTTAAGAACTCCAAGAAATAGAATCATTCTTGTCATATCTTTGAGATTATAACTTTCTTTTATTTCTTTAAATCAGGGTTGGTCTAATAATCAAACCAATCAGTTAAAACTTCAATAAAAAGCGGCTCATTCAAGCGAAGTTGTTACAATCTTATTTATTATTTCATGTCATCAAAACAATACTTTTCATCATTCAAGTCATTCAGTCATTCTTAAAGCTAGTCATCAAGAAATCCTCATTACAATAACGAGTTTTATCATTTCATAGATTCAAGATACACAATTATTGATTTTTGAATCAGAAATGCTATCTCAAATTCATTCTATATTTGCATACAATTTTAAAGCGTTATTTGTATTTTCCTGAGATTTTACAGTATCTTTATTTCAATCAAGCGTATGGAATATTGTAAGTTTTGATAATGATTCTGATTTTAGATAAACTGATAATGTTTTTATATCAAGTTTCGGGTCTTTTTTAAGTGCTTCTTTAAGGCTTTTGTCTATTTCTTCGGAAATTTTTACCATTTCTTTTGAAATTTGTTCAATTCTATTTTCATTTAATTTAAAATTATTTTCTTTTAGAAATGATTTAACTCATTCTTTTCAAGATTTTAGAGATTCTACAAGTTTTAATTTAAGACTTGGATTATCTTTTATTTTTGTAATAACATCAAAATTAGACCTAATTTTCTCATTCATTCTTAATCATCAGTCACACAAAATGTCATTTTCTAATCATTTCTGAATAGCAATATTAGTATTGAATCTATGTTTATCATCATCAAGTCAGTTTTTATCGTTTTCTCTTAATAATTCAAATACTCTAATTCTTTTTTTATGGAGTGATTCATTAGAAAAATTATCTTTTGGAGAATCTCAATTTATGAGAATATTTCTTATTTCAGCATATCTTTTGTCTGCAACTTCGGGATTTTTAGTTATATTATCTGTATATTTTACAAATGTGCTCGGCAAAGATCTTTCACTTACAAATATTTTATCTACAGATTTTTTAATGTCCGTATTAAAAATATCTTCTATTGATCCAGGACTTAATTTTGAAATATTATCTAGTTTATTTGATAAAATTGAGATTTCAGATGATATTGTTTTTATTTGATTAACATATCTCTCATCTTTATTTGAGAGCATTTTTAACATAATATTTGATTCTATACTTGCAAGATATTCTCAATATACTTTGGCTGTTTCAATAACTAAAGTAATTTGTCATATTTTTCTCTCAAATTTTTCTTGTTTCTCCTTTGTTTCAGTAGATTCCTTAAAATCTTCCATATCAAGTCTTATATTTTCTCATGAATTAACATCAACTTTATATACAACTCAGGTTTTCAATATTCTGTATTCTGCGATTTTAGTTCAATTTTCATTTATAGTATTTCTTGATTCTCTTAATTTTGGTTGTTCTGAAATTTCAGGCAATCAAAATTTTTTTCTGAAAATTGATTCAATATTTTGGGTTTGAGGTCAATATATTGAATCTACTGTCACATTTAACTTAAGAAATTGATTTCAATATAATTGGAGACATTGTGCCAGTTTTGGAGATTTGTCATTTCTTCTTAATTTCTCAATAATTACAGATTCAAATGGTTGTCTTAAAATTTCATTTAATGGCTCATAACTATCAATTTGCTTATGAAATTCAGTTTTGATTTTAGGATTATTATTTAATCTGTTGAGATTACTATATAACTGCAAACTAATGGAATTATTATCTTCCATTGTTCTCATTATATCTTTAAATCATTCTCCCATTATCAATTATTTATAATTGTATTATTTTATATATAATCCTCTAGTCCCGTATTAAACTTTAAAAGTTCTTCAATTTCTTTTTTCCTGTCTAAGATTTCTTTAGTTTTTAAGTTTTCAAGAAATGATTTCATCTGATTGATATTGTTTAATAATTCTTTAGAGAAAGCATCAAGTTCAGCAATCATCTTATCAATCAATTCATCTGTTATCATATTTTCGGATTGGAGAATTGAAAAAATCATCTTGAATTTTGAATTATCTTCAAGGTCACTTATAACATTTTGTAGATAAGTAATTTTATCCATTTCCATTAAGTTCAATTATTGAGAATAATTATATCATTTATTATTGTTAATTGCAACTTCTGTCCCCATTATTTTCGCTTAAAATCATATAAAATAAGAATAAATATTTGAGAGAAAGCAAAATAAATACAAATCTTAATATAATAGAGTTATATCGTTCCATTGAATTTATCAATTAACACAAGTATTTTTGATAAATTTTCATTTGAATCATCTTTTTCATATTCAGAAATTAAAGAAAATAGATTATTTTTTTTATTAAATCTTATTTTTAATAATTCAAGAGGTTTAAAATTATAATATACACATAAAATATCACAGATTATAGCAGAAACTGTTCCATTACTATCTCAAAAGGGATGAACTTTACCAAAATCAAGATAAAATCTTAAAATATCTTCTCTAGTTTTGTTTTCTAAACTATTAAAATTATCTATTATTTTTTGAAAATCCTTTTCAATTTCTTCGACTTTTGTAAAATTTGTAATTTGTTTTACAAAATATTGTTTTCTCCATTCTCAAGGATACATTATGTGACTAATTCAATCATTTCATATAGCTTTTATTTCGAATCAAGTGGGATATAGTAATTTATGAAATCATACAAATAAATCCATATCTAATTTATCTGGGAAATTATTATATGACTTGAAATAATCACTCATTAATCTTATATGAGCCTCAAAACCATTTCGCATATTATCTATGATTTCATCAGATTTTCACAAAGACAGATGGTTAAATCTTGGTAATAATGTTTGTTTAATTGTTTCTTGATACATTCCTAATAAATTCTTTTAAATAAAATAAATCTCTTTCAATCCTTGATTTTTGTATAGAATAATAAAATCATTTCATATCTTTTTCTTTCAATTGTGTTATATTTAATGGTTCTAAATTAAATTGTATTAAAAATAAATCAATTAAAATAGTAATTATTCTTCAATTTCAATCTCAAAATGGATGTATTTTACCAAAATCTAATAAAAAATTTAATATTACATCATATTTATCTTCTTCTAATTTTATATTTTCATTAAAATTAATTAATAATTGTTTCATTTTAATATTAACTAATTCTGGTTTTATAAAATCTACTTCTTTATTTAATACATAATTAAAAATACTGTTATTAATTGTTTTGTAAATTCAAGGTTGCATATATAACACCTGTTTTCATTTATTATTTGTAATATATTGTCTATAATCTGGCGGATAAATAATTTTATGAAGTCATTTAATAAATTCTTCACTTAATTCTCATTTGTTAATATATTTATTAATACAATAATTTGTTATTTGTTCCATGTGCATAAAAAACATTTTTTTCATTTGCTCATGTTTATCTAGAGAAACTCTTCATAAAGATTCTTCAAGATAATGATTCATGGCATAAATAATACTTTCTAATATTTTTTCTTTCATTTGAATTAATATCTGTAAATTTTTAAATAATCAATTATATCATTCCATTGATTTTCTTGAGTAGCTTTTGATCATATATATATGTCAGCTGGATTTGAAATTATTCAAGTATTTGATAATCAATTTATAGAAGTATTAACTATGTCCATTTTCCACTCTGTTCAATTAAAAATAGTTTTTATTTTATAAAATGTATTATCTTCTAAATTATCAAAATTTGAATTACTAATAAGAATTAGATTATTATAATAAGAAGAATAATAATATCATAAAATCAAATTTCAATTATATTTTTCAAGATATATTTTTTTTCAATCTAACAAAGAAACATTATATAAATAATAAGTTCCACTACTCCTCTTCAAAGCCCCACCTCTCACACTCATCTCTATAGCAAATCAAGAAGCTGTTGCATTTGTTCATAATATCGAAGAAATATCATATTTGAGTAAGTCATCAGTTCAGTTATTGTCAATGAATATTCATTTGGTTCAATTGTTCATTGTTACGAATGAATTTCAAGTATTATATGAAGTTACATTAGTTATATCTGCACTATAAGAAACAGTATTTCAAATTATATTTCATTGAATCGGTGTAATTTTATTTACTGTATTACTTCATATACTCATTCCCAAATCCCCAACACTATCAAACCCAGCAAACCCAACTAACTTCATTCAATCAACTTCATCTTCACATTCATCAGTAATTTCTGACATGTACTCAGTAGCTAAACATCAATTATTATTATCAACCTCCACATCCGCTACAACCTCATCACCAACTTCCCAATATATATCCTCCTTAGTTCATGATATAGGATTAGGTGATATCCCAAGAGTAGACCAACTAGAACAAATATTGCTATATTTCTGAATTATATTATTCCTTGAACCATCAAAACTTCTACTTATCGTAGGATTATACTTCCTGAACAATAGATTACTAATCATTCTCTGATTCGGATAAATCTCTTCTCAATCCACTGAAATATTATTCTCAATTCAACTATTACTCAGACTACATATCCTCCAAACCAAGTTCAGCTCATCAGCAAGATTCAAATGTTCATTAGCACCACTAAAACTAATATCAACATTAATTACTCATGAACTAGAATCTACTGATCCAGAAGACGTATATCAACTTCATAACTTAACCTCATAATAATTACCTTTCATATTCTCTATACCCAATAATAATCAAGTCAAAGTCTTATTCAAGTAACTTAACTTAGGTAGGTATCATTCATTAAGACCAACTTGTTCTTCCATAACTTCTTTTATCTTAACTTCAGTAATTGTTCAAGTAAATCAAGAAGTTAAAGAACTTGTTCAATCATCAACACTAACCGTATAGCTTATCTTAATAGGATTCCCAGGAAGAGCTTCCATAATAGTCTTAGATACTCAATCAATAGTTTCTTTTCTTAATGCTCAAGTAGTTGTAGAATCAATCAGATTCACTCAAGGTGTACCAGATGACAATACATTAAAATTAGAACTTAACTCTGTTCAATTCACTTTCTGCAATTCCAGTTTTCATTCAATTAATTCAATTGTTCCAGTTCAACTTGCTCAATCAGTTGTCATCCCGAATACAGTTCATCTCACCGAAGCTGCAGCATTAGATGTTTCAATAGTGAATTCTGATCAAGTTTCCATTTCTGGTGCTTTTACCCATATCTCTCATAGAACTAATTTAAGTGATACTTGAGTAAGAAGATTATTATCTTCCTTGTACTTAAGATCATTCATATCTAATAAAGAATTCTTAGTTGTACTTCAGAGCTTTAATTCACTTCCATCTGATAGATAAATTGTAGCCAATCATCAAGAATTAACTACCACCTTGTCTCACTCTACTAGGTCTGTATCTGTACCAACATCAACTGATTCTCTAGTTACATTCACTACTCATGAATAAGAGACTATCTTACCAACAAGCTTAACTTCTGATGTATTGTAGGGAAGATATCTAGAAGAACCATTAAGTACAAAATTAGGTCAATTATATTCCTTGATAATTCAAGATAAATCATCTCCAGGATAAGTTCATTTCACGTAAGCATTGTAAGTTCACTTAGTATTAAAAGCTGTAGCTAATTGATAAGTAGGAACTTCTCAAAGTGTCCTAGCATAGGCATAAAAATTATTAGTCAAAGGATCTTTGGGTATAACTGACAAGAACTGTTTACCAAGAACTTCACTAGTAATGAATCAACTAACTCAATAAGCTCAAGAACTAGAATGAGCATATACTCAAGACTCATCATAATATTGCTTATTACCAGCAGGATTTGGATATATTTTCTTAACTGCCATATACGAATTCATCGTAGCATTAAGAAATCCCATATCAGCCTTACGACGAACATTATATTCAGAAAGCTTGTAATTATTAGCATAAGTGAATCCTACAATTGCTATTACTGCAAGTATTGTTATGGTTGTTATTAATTCCACTAATGTGAAACCATAGCGGTATTTTGGGTTTGAGGTTTTCATGATATTTGTATTAAAAAAATAAATTAAAGTTAAATTAAAGATTATCAGTTAATTCTTACTTAGTTTTATTTTTGTTTAATCATGAAGATATTTGTTATTTGTTTATATATAATTACTGGCCTTATTTTAAGGTATTTAAGTGTTAGTGTCAAATTTAAATTCGAAGAAAAGTTCTATAAAAGATCTTCTCTAACTTTTTTTGCTTTTTCCAAGAAAAATTCTTTTTCTAGAAAGTTAGCTCATACTTTTATCTCTTCTGTAAAATCTATTCAATCTCAAAAATCAGTTATAATTTTTTTGGCTTGAGTTATTTCTCTTTTCATAATTTTCTTAAGGAAAAACTCATTTAATACTTGAGCAAATTTTATTCAGTCCATATGTTTGTACAGAAGCTTAGCATTCCAATAGCAGTTCTCAATATAATTAACAAAAATATCACACAACTCATTATCAATTGATATATAACTTCAAAAATTATCTTTTATTGCAGCTATTCTTTCTATGTCGTATTTTTTTCACGCTTTCTTGAGATATGTTTTTATATTCAATTCATTTCACCTGATTTCATCTGCAAAATCAATATTTGAGAATTTATTTTTGATTATAATGGCTATATCCAGATTGACTAAAGCGTGTTTTTGTATAAAGAATTGAAAAGATATCTTTGCTTCTTGTCCGAAATTAATGGTAGGGAAGTTATCGTGTATTTCATAAGCTCTTTTAAAAGAAGTATCTGAAGAAAGACAAACCAATAAATTAGCTTTTATGATATCATCAAGTTCGAGTGTGTTTCAGAAAATATTATAGAAAAAGATAATTTTTTCTATATCAAAAATATAATTAAATCACATATCACTCGATACCTCTTTTCATGATTTGCCTTTTATGAGTTTTTTGAAAAACTTTAACAATAACTCATTATTAGCTTCAGAGAATGCTTCAAAATCAATTCAATCACTGTAGTCGGTTAGAATTAATATTACTTTATCTATATTGAATTTTATTAATGATTCTACCAATATTTTAGATACAGTTTTATCTTGTAGTTTTTCATTAATATTATCTCTAATTTTACTTCATATTAAAAAGGTCCCATTTTTGGGCTCGATAATTCCCTTATCTGTTTTTTGATTGTGTTCTGGTAACTTAGATATTGCCATAGAATTTTAATAAATTTTTATATAACTTATTTTGTTGTTTTTTGTAACTTTTGCAAGATTATTTTATTAATCAAAAAAGACTCCAGAAAAGAAGTCTTTTGAATAATTATATATATTATCTTCCTCTACTTGCAGCTCTTCCTGGGCGTTGTCTGTTATTTATGTTATTTCATTGCGTTGCCTTACCGAAGCGATTACCAGTATTGAATAGTGGCGTCTTTGATTGATGAATAAGTTGTTGCGGAGTTAGAGGTTTTGATTCTTCTACAATTTCTTCAATTATTTCTGAATCATTTTCATTTTGTTCTTCTTTTGTCATATTGAATTTTATTAAAAATAAATACTTAAGCAGTATATTTCAAATAAGAATTTGTGCAAGGGGAATTATTAGTTTGCGAATGGTTTATTTGAATAGTCATTTTGATCTAGGATGATTTAGAATAATTTTAATTAAAGCAATGGATTTTTTATCTTTATGTCATTTTCTTAAATTGTATGTTTCTTTTATTGAATAATTCAAGTAATCAGAGTATTTTTCTGGTAAATTATCAAGCATATCTTTAATTAATTCAGCACTTTTTTTATGTTGGAAAATATAAAAATCATATTCTCAAATTAATTGATTTTCAATTTCTATTAATTCTTTTTTATTAATTCAGACTTTTTCTAAGAATATTAATAATATTTTTTTATACTTCAAAAATTCACTAATTCATTTTATCTTTAATCTTATAAAAATATCACTAAATTCTGTTTCTACTATTTTTTTATAAATATTATTACTTTGATCAAAAAAAGAAGGGATATTTTTTGTATTATTAAATTCACATAGTCTGACAGGGGATAGATAATCCTTGTGTTTTGCTATTACGAATTCTTTTTCAGTATGTTCTAAGTTTCAATTTCCAAAAATAGTATTTAATAATTTTTCACATGGATCTACTATTTTTTTCTTTGGAGTTATGAAATAATCGGGCTTTATTATTGTTCTGATTGTACAATAATAATCATATTTTGTATTCCCAATTTTCATTCTGAAGTATTTCTCTATTTTATAATGTTTTGATGGTGTCCATAGAATTAATGATGCAAATAAGTCTTTCTGTAATCATTCATGCTCGGATATATAAACCAAATCAGCAAGTCTCCTATAAAACGTACCGAAATATTCTGACATTCAATTAAGAATATCATTGATATGTTCAAGAATTTCTGAATTTCATTTTGATAACTTCTTTTCTTTTAATAACTCATTTTTTCTGAATTTTAATTTCTTTATTATATCAGTATATTGGTATAGGGCTGTTGCTAATTTCCCATTTTTTAAATCATGAAAATTGGCAATTATTTCATCTTGACTACTTAAGAAAAAATTTCTAATTTTCTTTTTAAGTAATTTAAAATCACTTTGGATTATAACTTCAGGAGCTTGCAATTGCATTAATCTTATAATTCTATTAAAACTAGAATCGAAATATTCAATTCATTTAATAGATTGTCCAGGGTTGAATGCATGATAAATATTATGTGTTTTTTCATGTTCTAATGTAATATTCATTTGATTAGTGTCTTTAGATTCTCTTATTACATTAAAAACTGTTCATGGATAATGTGATCAACTTGAGTTATTTTTTATGAGTTTGTTATAATCTCAGTTATCTAAAAAGATTGATACGCTAAGCTTATCATATTCCAGTCTAAGAGATTCACATTCAGATAATCAAAGTGATAAATTTCTATATAGGCATTTTTTTTCAAAATCATTTGGTATAGATGGTGGTTCTATTATATTTTCAAAATCTATTTCTTCGGAATCAAGATTTCAGTATTCTAATAATTTTTTATTAAGTTCATTTAATTCATAATTATTTCAGAATGTATCAATAAAAATTTTTTCATACTCGGTTCATTTAATTTTTTTCTTAAAAATATATTCAATATCATCACTATCAATTATCCCAGGGAATTTTTTTAAAAGTTCCATTTCTTTTAATTTTCATTTTATTCTTATAATTCAATTATAAAATATAATAAGTTTGTTAACTTCATCATTTTCTTCTGTTTCATGAATAGTGTATTTTTCAATTCAAGAATACATATATTCGTAATTTTTATTAGTGCTTTTTTTAAGATTTTTTGCTTTTAATATTTGGAATTGTTCCTGAGTTTCTATCGAAGAATTAAATAAAACATCTTCAAAAAGTAAATCCAATTTAATTTCTGTATTCTTAGCTGATTCATTTCAAGTTAAAATATCATTTAATTCCTTAATTTGATTTATAGATAACTCAATTTTTTTATAATATTCATTTAAAAGTATGGTTTTAGCTATATTTTTTGTAAATTCTTTAACTTTTACTGTTTTTATTAACTTAGATTTTAAAGATTTATTTATAGAATTTATACTACTACTAGGATTTTTTTTCATTTTTTAAAAATTTATTTATTTGAGTATGTTTTATTAAAATTTTAATATTTGTTATTCCTTTAATCTAATTAATAAACCTATTGATTATAATTAAAAAAGCCCTTTTTTCAAGGGGTTTTTTTGTTTACTTTTTTATTTATTATAGATTGTAAGTTTTTTACTTAATTTTACTTTATTTTTGGTGCCCAGTAGTGGAGGAAGTCAGGACTATTTTTAAAGAAAATGGAGTAAAGGTTTATATTCCTGAATTATAATTTTATTTTTTACCACTTAAATCCATCATATTATCAGGCAATACTCTAAAACATTCTAAAACCAAGTCATCAGTCAATCAATAAGCTTTATTTTCCTTATATTTCTTCAGATCACTTTCTTTTATTCATATTCATAATTTAATAAGCCTTCTGTCTCAACACTGAGAAACAAGTCTTTTTCTTATTTCTTGAATAGCATATTCATAATCTTTCGGATTTTCTAATAATCACTTACTTTTAACCAATTCTAAATCTTCAAACTTAAAACTTCATCTTTCAATATAGTTTTCAAGAAAACCTCTTGAAAACTTAATATTATTTTTTAAATTAATTAATTTTCAAAATATATCAGCTTCAAAAGCTATTTGTTTCCACATATTCAGATATTCTAAACTATCTTGATTAATAGAAACATCTGAACCCTCTCTATATAAAAAATGTTCTCATTTTTCTCATTTTTCAATCAATCACATCAATTTTAAAACATCTCAATTTTCAACAAAAACCCTTTCTCTTTGTGTAGAAATATTAATAATATTTTCTCATTTTTCATTAACTATAAAATCGATATCTTTATAATTTCACCTTACGGCAAAAACTCATTTTGATATGAATTTTACACTTAATGGTTCAGAGGCATCTTCTCAGTCTTCCAATAATCATTTTATGACAAGTGCTTTCACTTTTTTCTCTTGTTCAGAAATACTTTCTGGAATATCAATTTTAAGTCCATTTAATTGAGTTAAAACATCAGTTTTTGTTTTTACTGAACCAGAAACAGCAGGTGCTTTTTCAATAATAGCAGGTGCCTCGTTTCTATGTAAATCAATTGGTTCCAACATATTTTATTATTATAAATTAATTTGTTTTTTTATTTTTATCTTTTTTAGAATCACTTTTTTCATGTTTAACCTTAATAAATTCACTTAATTGAGAATATTTATCTATATAATTAATCAAATCTTTTATACCATGTTCTTTTAAGTCCTTAAGATTGAGTTCATATTCTCATATATCTTCTCATAAATTAGTAATGAGTTTTGGTCATTTTTCTCATTTTACATTCACAACATTTTTTCAAGTTTCCAGTTTTTCTTTATTATATCAGAATTCTCTGAATTTTTCAAATAAAATTCACTTTTCTGATTTATCTCACCATTTTGAATCTATATTTAATTTTTTAGCTCAAGGTGAATTAAAAGTATAATTTTCAATTACATTATTTTTATACATAGCCTTAGCAATTTGGCTTAATGCACCACCTAAACTATGTCAGGTTATTTTGAATTTCTCTCCTAATTTAATATTTCTTTCTATGAAATTAATCATATCAATAGTCTGTTTTTCGGGAACATTTTTAAATACCAGATCCTTATCACTTATAAGACATCAAAATTCTTCAATATCAGTTCATCTCATAGCAAAAATCTTTTTTCATGTTCCTTTTTCTATAAGACATACTGCTCAAAAAGATGAATTATCAATATCATTCTTATTAGGGAAATAATCCCTTATTTCATATTTTTCACCCATTCATTCAAGGGTCTTTCAATTTTCTATAATCTTCTGTCATTTAATATCTTTTAAAGCCTGTATCAGAAGTCTTCTTTCCAAATTTGAGATATTAGGTAAAAGAACAGCATTTTCAACATCGCTTAACACGGATCTATGACCAGGTAAAACATCAGCAAAATATTTGTCAGTAATATAGATATTTGATAATTTCAATACTCTTTCTATATCAGAAGCAACTTCAATTTTTTCATTAAAATTTACATTATTTCTATTTTCTGGATTATGAACATATTTATAGATATATTCTTCATCAGCAGTCATTTTTTCAGGCTTATCTTTTTTAAGAAGTCTCAAAAGATCCCTATGACTTAAAGGATCCAATTCAACATCATCAATAGTTAATTCTCATTTTACTGTTTTAAACTTAGAATAAGATAAGTTTGATAATACGGCATATTCTCTCACTTTTTCTTTTTCTGAAATACTTTCAGGATTTTTAAACTGTTTTTCAGGTGGTGGTATTATTTTTTCTGGATTAATCGACATTGTGTTAATATCAGCTCTTGCTTCAAGAAAACTACTATCTCAAAACATATAATCCGGTAATTTTAAATGAGCATCATAAACATCATTTACCACTTCATTTTCTTTTGCTTCAAGTTTATAATGGTATTCCGTGAGATTATTGGCATATTTTTGATGTTCTGTAACTTCTTTTGATCTTTTTTCTAATTTCTCTTGATATTCTTTTATTTCTTCAGGTGTTTTTTCCTTTTCTGGAAGTCATCAAAGAGACTCCTCTCATCATCCAAAGGATTCAAAACCTGATTTTTTCTCATATGGATTAAATACCATCCAATTACATTATTTTTATACTTATAAATATTAGTATAAATTGAAGAATAAAGCAAATTTGAACTACTTTTTAAATTATTTAATTCATTATTAAAAAATGTCACCAATACGCCAAGTATTGGTGACAAAAATGATTTAATATCTTTATGGTGCCCGAAGAGGGAATTGTTCTTCCCCAGTCGCTATCGCTCCTTGCCAGAGACGGGCCGGGGTCAGGAGACAAATCATTGTCTCCTTAAAAATGTTTCACATTTTTACCCCTCTATTCAATTCCCTCTCCGGACTACCAAGAATTAAAAACTCTCGTTTTTTCAAACGAGAGTTTTTTAATTCTTTTGGTGCCCGAAGAGGGAATTGAACCCTCACTCCTTGCGGAACGGGATTTTGAGTCCCGCGTGTCTACCAATTCCACCATTCGGGCGTAGATTATGAGTTTACCATTTCATAGAATTTGTAATTAATAGCAACCCATATTAAGTATGTTATAATTACAGGAACTAGACTATATAGCCACCATTTTATGTATTTTTTTAATTTTGAATAATCTTTTTTTACTTTACCTAATATTCAATAAATAATTATTGCAGGTATCAAACAGATTGTTGGAATAAAGAGTACAAAAATCAGATTCTCAAAAAAATTTTTAGCGTATAGTAATATATACATAAGATTTATTTTAGATTGGTGTCCGCACAGATTATAAAAAAAACTTAAAAAGTCAAAAAAATTAGACATTTTGGACTTTTCCGCTATTATTTGACGCGATATTAATCTTAAATATAAATATGAAATTCGAACTTGATAATCTGGTTACTGAATATGAAAACCTTGATAAAGAGCTTGCTAGTCCAGAAGTTTATGGAGATCCCAAGAAACTTAAGGAACTTATGCAAAAAAAGAAAAACCTTGAGGATACTGTAATATTATACCGTGAATATAAGAAGACATATTCTAATTATGAGGAAGCTAAGAATCTGATAAAAACTGAATCAGATCCTGAAATGATTGAAATGATGAAGGAAGAATTAGCTACAGGTGAACAAAAAATCCTAGAATTCGAGGATAGGCTTAATATAATGCTTATTCCAAAAGATAAGAATGATGAAAGAAATATAATGCTTGAAGTAAGAGCTGGTACTGGTTGAGAAGAAGCATCTTTATTTGCCAGAGAACTTACAAATGCATATATGATTTTTGCGAAAGAACAAGGTTTTCAATTAGAAGTAATAGATGAATCTCTTAGTGAAAACGGTTGATATAGAGAAATTATAATGAAAATAAGTTGATTCGGTGCTTATTCCAAATTCAAATTCGAGGCAGGAACTCATAGGGTACAAAGAATTCCAGAAACCGAAAGCAAATGAAGAGTCCATACTTCTGCAATTACAGTCGCAGTTCTACCAGAAGTTGATGAAGTTGAAGTGGTTTTACGTGATGAAGATCTAGATATCCAAGCCTGTAGAGCTTCTGGTGCTGGTTGACAACATGTTAATAAAACTGAATCAGCTATAAGAATTGTCCACAAACCCTCAGGTATATTCGTAGAATGTCAGGATCAAAGAAGTCAACTAAAGAATAAAGAAAAAGCAATGCAAGTATTAAGGGCAAGAGTTTATGCCATGGAAGAAGCTAAAAGATCAGAAAAAATCTGAGCAGAACGCCTTGCACAAGTCTGAACATGAGATAGAAGTGAAAAAATTAGAACATATAATTTCCCACAAGATAGAGTTACAGATCATAGAATAGGTGAGAGTTTTTCTAATTTACCAGGTATTATGATGTGAAAATTAGGTAATATAATTGAAGCTCTCTCTATCGCAGACCAAACTGCCAAAATGGAAGAACTTAATAGAAGTTGATTATAGTTTTTTATCTGATAATTTTATAATTATGAATACATTAGCCTGAAGTATTACTTTTAATGGTTCAATTGAATTAGAGAATTTTTCGCTAAATTATGTTCTTAATAAGACTAAAAACTGAGTATCTAATATTTTCGTTTATTGAGATACAGAATTAGAAAGTAGCAAAGAAGTTGTGGAATGTATTAGGTGAAAGATAATCTGAGAGATTTTATGTTTTGATATTTCAATAAGCACAGAAGATAAAATTAAACTTTTTACAACTGCTAAAAAATTAAAATATATTCTAAAATCTATTCAATGAGATAATATAGATTTTGACAATGTTTTAGCTTGACTTAATGAACCTAATATAATTTCGGTTAGAGAAGCAGAGGATAGTAAAATATTTTGAAACAAAGTAATTAAAATTGATTATTTGGTTTAGAAAAATCCTGATGATTCATTGATAATGATTTTTTGGATTTCTTCACTATCGTTCGCAATGACGAATAGTTTTAAGTAAAAAAGCTAAGGAAGATTTCTCGCTAACACTCGAAATGACAATAAAATTAATAAGCCAAAGATGAAATTTATTATCTAGTTTTTACTACATTAGATATCATAAAACTATAATCCCTGGAGTTTCCAGGGATTATTAAGTTAAATTGGTAAATTAATTCTTAATGCAATATATTACTGCAACATTTTTCGGACGGGTTTCTGTTGATCATGAATATCATACAACTCATGCTCTATTAGTGGTTCACATATAAATACCAGTACTTGGAACTATTCAAGCTCATCATATTCATCCTCAAATCCTAAAATCTGCTCAATCGGTAAAAGGGTGGTTATGACTTTTAAATATATCAGCTTGTAAACTTCAAACAGCTCTTGTTCAATCAGGATCAATTGTATTTCCTGTAGGATCAATTCATCTCAAGAATCTTCATCTTGCAGGAAGATATTCGCTCCATTCTGATGGGCAACTTCTATCAAATGATGCAATCATTCAAGGAGGAACTAAATACTTACTCATATTATTCCATTTTGCAATTGTGAGTTTTTCATCTGTAACTGCGCTGAATCAATCATACCAATTAGCTGCGAAAACTACAACAACTCATAAGCTAATTAAGGCTACGAACATGCCAGTTCATTTAGCGATTCAAGAAATGAAATCTTTTTTTAATGACATAATTATTTAAGTTATAAATAAATTCTTTCAAAGTGTATCATTTTTTTTTTTTTTGGAAAAGTTTTTTTAAAAAGCTTATAAAAAAGTAATGAATAATAAAAGAAAAATTCCTGTATAAACAGGAATGATAAATAATTCGGAAATGACGAATTGTTTTAATAAAAAAGCTAATGAAGATTTCTCGTTAACACTCGAAATGACAAGTTTTATTTAACTACGTTCGCGATATTGAGGAAGGGGAGCATTATAGCCATAATTATAGTTCAGACTATTACTCATATCACAACAATTATTATTGGTTCAAGAATTGTTGTTAGATTTTTGATTGTATTATCGATTTCTTTTGTGTATCTGGCAGAAGTTTTATGAAGCATTTTGGATAAAGTTCAAGTTTGCTCTCATATTCTTACAGCAGTAGAAAGCTCTATTGGGAAAGCGAATGTTTTGGTTTCTAAATCCATTTTTTCTTGCTGAGCCACTTCTATTTTTTTATCTAGAATATTAACTCACATAGCGTAGCTTAGAGGTTTTCAGACTTTTACTTCATTAGATATATTCTCAACAACAAGCGAATAAAAACTATTATCCATTGCATTTTTTATAATTTGCAGAGCTTTATTTATCATTATTCAAGAACCGAGAAGAGTAGATAAAAAATCGCTAAAATTAATAAGGGTTTTTTTCTTGATTATTTCTCAAAAAATAGGAAGTTTCAATATATTCTTATCGTAATTAAGACGAATAAGCGGAACTTTTTTGTATAATATTCAACATACTATTATTACTAAGAAAATTCATATTATAATTAGCAATAAATTATTAACGAAAAAATGGCTTATTCCTATTACTGCGGTTGTTAATGGTGGAAGATTAACATTGGATTCCTTATAAATTCATTCTATTTTAGGGATTACAAAAGTCATAATTACTGTCAGCATTGCGAACGTTATTAGAAGAATTATTATCGGATACATTAATGCTTGTTTTACTTTTCTTTTTAGATCGAATTCTTTTTCTTCTTTTGATACTATTACTTCGAAAGCTTTTCCAATTTGCCCAGTCGCTTCTCAAGTCTCAATCATTGCAATGTCAAATACATTAAATACTCAACTTAGCTTCATAGATATTGAAAAAAAGGTTTCTCATTTTGAAATAGCATTTCTTATTGTTTCTATTATGCTTAGGATTTTTTTGTTTTTTGTCTGGAATGAAATAATATCAAAAGCCTGAATAACTGGTATTCATGAGTTAAGAAGACTTGCAAGATTATCAAGGAATAATATTTTTTGTTTTTGATTGATTTTCATTTATAAAAACTTATATACTTCTTGAGTTTATCATATTTTTTTAAAATTTGCAAAAACTTGAAAGGTGAATAATATTCAAGTTGAAATATATATGAGTTTTACTATTTGTTTTAGTTTAATTCTAGAGAATTTTTATAATTTATAACCTTTAGTTTCCTATGTTTGGAATGTTTAATGCCACTAAAAAAGATTGAGATGAGAATAGAGATACAATTGAAGTAGAAATCACTGATGATGAAATTATAGAAGAAGATCTAGGTCAAGTTGCTCTTGATATTTTAGAGTTAGAAGATTCTATAATAATTATTGCGCCTCTTGCTTGAGTTGATATCAATGAAGTTGATATATCTGTTGCTCGCAATATATTAACAATTTCTTGAGAAAGAAAAACTCCAGAAATATATAATGATGCTTGAAAAATATTGGTTCAAGAATGTTTTTTCTGACCATATTCAAGATCAATTATTCTACCAGAGAACCTTGCTCTGAACAAAATTAGAGCTACTATGGAAAATAATCTATTAATTGTGGAAATTCCTAAATTACAATTTCCATCAAAATCTATTAAAATTGATAAATTAGAAGGATAATATGGCACTATTCCACAGAGATAAAAAAGTTGGTAAAGGTCTAAGAAAAATGGACGCAGTTATTACATGATTAGTTTTGTGATGAATTGTTGCCTCTGTCTATGGAATTAAAAAGCATGAAGAAGGGAAAAAACAAGAAGATGAAAAAATATCTGAATGAAAAATGTCAACAAAATCAATGCTTAAATGACTTGTAATGTGATTCAAGGAAGAAGAAATAAAACCAGTTGAAAAAAAACCAGGTATTGTCAAGATAGTATTATCTTGAGTATGGAATTTAATCAAATGATTATGAAAAAAATAATTTTTTTGATTACATCTTTATTTTTCATCTTTTGAGAATTAGAATATGCTTTAGCTTCTTGACTTGTTTGAGAAGATGCTGTTCTCAAATGTGTGACTGCTGCATACAAATCTCCAATGGATGTTGTTTCTATGTGAAACATCAATAATCCTCTTGATCCAAAAAGAATTTTTCAATGTAAATGAGCAACATCCCAAGATATTTTATACCAAGCAATCCTTGATGTAAAATTCACAGAAATAGATTTAAAAATAGAGAAATATCTAGAATCACTTAAATGAAATTCAAAACCAATAAATGTCATTGAGGATCTTCAAAAGAAATTCTGACTTAATTGAGATAAATGAAGTTTTTATTATCAATACAATGAAGCTTGTAATAGCTGAATATTTAGCTATGCAACAGATTTTGTCAAAGCACATTCTGATATAGTTTCCACTTTGACTACCAATGATATGACCAAAGATTATCTTGGATGAGTAAAATGTAAAGCACTTTTCAAGCTAAAATTAAAATCTTATTATGACGCTTGAGAAGTAATCTCTGTAAGAGAGACAATTAATGGTTATGAAGAATCCAAACATACTTTTATGTCAAAAATTAAAAAACAATACGAAGCACTATTATTCAAAATGACAATATATATGTGACAGCTATGAGTTATAAAGGATAAATGGAATACGAATACTAAGGATCCTTGAAATTAAAAGTTCTTAAAAGTCTACTAAATTGTAATCTCGAGCAAAGTCTAGAGATTTAACAAAATATTTTCATCATTCAAATTATTTAATAATGTCCCATCTAGATATAATAAAAAAATATAATATTGCTCCGAAAAAAAGTCTTGGGCAGAATTTCTTGGTGAATGATAATATTCTTGACGAGATTGTTGATTTTATAGATTTGGAAAACAAAAATATTATAGAAGTCGGACCATGATACTGAGCCTTAACTTCTAAAATTCTTAGTAAGAATCCTAAATCCCTAGAACTTGTGGAATTGGATAAAAAAATGATAGAAATACTTAATGACAGAATTGAGAATTGAGAATTGAGAATTGAGAATATAAACTTCAAAATAAATAACGCAGATATTCTAAAATTCGAACCAAACTATGAGGAATATCTTGTGGTTGCCAATATTCCATATTATATTACTTCTCCAATTCTAACTCATTTTTTCTACAATACAGAGTTTCAAGCTTCTGAGATGATAATTCTTATGCAAAAAGACGTTTGAGATAAAATCCTCAAAAAATCTTGAAATAAGAATTCGGTTCTTAGTCTTGGAGTTGATTTTGCTTGTGAAGAAGTAAAAGAAATTATCAAAGTAGGAGCTTCTAACTTCATTCCACCACCAAAAGTCGAATCAAGTGTATTGTATTTTAAGCTAAAAAAAGATATTAATAAAGATAAATCCAAAATTTTTCTAAAATTAATTAAAGCTTGATTTGCAGAAAAAAGAAAAAAACTAATCTCGAATTTATCAAAAATTTGATGATATGAAAAGAAAATGCTAGATGAAATTTTTGTTAAATTGAATCTTAGCGATAATGTAAGAGCTGAGGAATTAGATTTGGATAAGTGGAATGAATTATTAGATGAAATTGCATTAATTCCCAATAAAAATTTATCATAAGAATTAATCTAATAGATACAGAAATTCATTTTATGAATTTAAAAATTGATTAATAGATTCCGGGTCGGGGCCTGGAATGACATTTATACTGTTTTTTACTAAGTAATTATTGTAATTTTTATAAACACGAATTAAATTAAGTATTAGTACAAAATAAAATTACAAAATTAAACAAAAAATACTCCAATAATTTATGATTGGAGTATTTTTTTTATGATTAATTCGGAGAATTAAATTTTTAATTAAGTGTTTATTGAACAACTTCAATTAAAGCATTTTCTTCTTCTACTATAACTCTATTATCTTGTTCTTCTTGGATTAATTCTTTTATAGAAATTACTTGAGCTAATAATTTAGCTTTTCTTTCTTCTAACATAGTTAAACTTGCTTCAAGTTTAGTTATAAGAGCGTCAATTCTAGAATTTACAAGTTCAAGTTTTGTATCTTTTAATTTTGGTAATAATGTCCCAAGTTGATTATTATATTTAGATCTATATTGTTCAACTTGAGCATCTTTTCCTTGTCTGAATTCAGTTCTTGCATTTTTAGCTTGTTCTCTTAATTCTTTATTTTTTGCTATTAATTCTTGTCTCTTTGCAAAAAATGCGTTTACTTCTTCAGAATTTCAAGTTAATTCCTTTATTTGTGCAATATGTGCATCAGTTAGAGTTTTAATTTCTGCATCGATTTCAATTTTTCTTTCTGCAGTTGTTCATGAATTAGTTAATTCTTCTTTTAATACATCAAGAGCATCTTTATATGCTTCTCATGCTTCTTTTAATTGAGTTTGAGTTTCAGCATCTAATGTTTTGAATACTTCTTTTACTCATTTATTTTCTTCTTTAAAATCTTCTCTATTTTCTTTTGCTTGGTTTAATAGCTCTTTATTTTCTTCAATCATATTTTTTCTTTGAGCTTTCATTTCTTCGTAATGTGCCTTCATTTCTTCTTTTGTTTCTTTTACTTCAGACATTATTTTATTTTTTGAAGTCTGAGTAGTTGTCATTGATTCATCAGCGTTTGCAGTAAATGAAACAATTCATGTAGTTATTATAGCTGCGGTTAAAGCTATTTTTCTAAAATTTTTCATAGTAATAAAATTAATAATAAATAAATATTTTTTATCAGAATTAGTTTATAGTTTCTACTAATAGTTCTAACTATCCTAAATATTTCTGATCTACCTTTTTAAGGTTATGCACATCATATACTATAATTGTAAGATGTTTGTATGAAAATTCAAAAAAAGTTTTTTAACTAATTCAAAGAATTTATTTTCTCCATGATTACCTCTTTAATAAGCTTTAATATTTCATTTTTTTCTGTATTTCAATTCTTCAATTGTTCATCTATAGTTTGTAAAATTTTTGTATATTTTGCTTTTTGGTCTGCAGTTGATAGTTTATTTATTGTATTTAATTTCAGATCAAACTGATTTTTAATTATCTTTTTTAGAGAATTGATTTTTTCTTGTTTGATTTGTGTATCTTGATTTTTAAAATCAGCTTTTGTCTTTGTAATAAAATTATCTCTTTGTTCTAGGATTTGTTTCTTGGCATCTTCTAGTTTTATTTTTCAAATCTTTACTTCTTTTATAATTTCTTGCTTTTTTAATTCAAAATTATTTTTTATTTGAGATACAACTTCTTGTCTTTGTTTAAGTTTTGCTTCAAGATTTCTTTTATTTTCTTCTAGTTTCTGTATTCTGGCTTCTAATCTTAATTTTTGATTCTCAACTTGATTTTTAATTTGATTCTCAGTATATTTATTTAATTTTAAGGTATTACTTCAGGATACACTTCAAGAATTAACCACAGTAATAGTTCTTTCTATTTCTTGGCTTTCTTCTTTTGAATCTGACATTTCTCAATATCTTGCTTGAGTAAGTGGAATTATAGTGCTTGATGTAAATAGTAAAAAAACTAAAGCTAAGCTTTCTAGTTTATGTGTGATTATTTTTTTCATAGTTCTTTAATTATAAGCTATATCTTATTAATGAATTGTAAGTTATTTGTAAGAGAATTCTAATTTCATGAATTAATTAGAATATCTATAAGTTCTTTAATATCTTCTTCTGTTGTATTGTCTATCGAGTAAGCTCAAGTATCAGTTAAGTTGGTATTAATTATATTTTCATCATTGATATTTATTTTTTCTAAAGTACTTAAATCAGATGGAATATTATTAGTATTATTAGTGTTTTCGTTTTGTGTAGCAGTAGTAGTAATTTGTTCTGAACCTGTTTGAGTTAAATTCGGAGGAATTATAATTCAGCTTTCGGATTTTTCTTGAGAAGTTAAGCCTGTACTAATATGAGATTGGATATTCTTCTTGGTATTTTTAATTACAGTTCAGGTGCTGCTTTCTGTATTTTTTAGAAAATTATTCACATCAATATTTTTTTCTTTAATACTTGTGTCATTGATATATGAACAAGAACTAAGCAAAAAAAACAGCAGAAATTGTAGAGTTAACTTTTTCATTATTTATTAAAATTAATAATTATTGTAGTTCCTATATTTTTTTCACTTTCAATGCTTATTTTCCATCAGTTAAGATCAATAATTTTTTTCACTAGAGATAAGCCCAATCAATATCATTCTTCTTTTAGATAATTTTCTCTGAAATATCTATTGAATATATTTTTTAGATTTTTTTCTTCAATTCCAATTCAATCATCTTTTATTTCTAGAATTCAGTTATTAAAGAATATTTCAATACCTGCATTATCTCAAGAATATTTGATTGCATTTTTGAGAATATTCCCAACGCAAATCTCAAAATGTTCTTTATTGATGTTCTGAATATAGTTTTTATTCTTAAAATCTTTTTTTAGTTTGATATTTTTTTCAGCTATTTTATTATCATTTTCTTTTATAATTCTATTAATCTCAGATATTAAATCAAGCTTTTCTTTTTTATATGAAGAGTCCACAAGATTAATTATTCATAGCATAGAATCAAGTATTTTGGCTAATTTTTGTGCAGAATTAAGTGAAGTATCAATTGCTTTTTCGTGATTTTTGTTTATTTCTTTAGTAAGACTAAGAGTAGATATTATTTCTGTTATCGGAGTTTTCAATTCATGATTAATATTCGCACTAAAGTCTTCTAGACTTGCAATTATTTCTTTTATAGGCTTAAAATTCTTACCTACGAAAATGAATCATAAAAAATAAAAAACCACAAGAAAGGGAAGTGAGAATAATACAAAATAAATAAGATTTTTGAATAAGCTATAATAAGAATACTCATTATATTCGCTTACAATGATTTGATAAGTTGTATCTAGATTAATGATTTGGGTGTAATATTTATAATCAAAACTATTATAGAAAGAGTTTGTTTTATCAAAATATTCTTGATTAATATCTCATAATATTCTTACATTATTCCTTATTATTGTAACTCAACTAAGTCATTTTTCTAATATTGATTTAATTGCAAAATCATTACTACTTATTTTCTTAAGATATTCTTGCTTGTTAATTAAAATATTCTCTACTCATTTAATTCTTAGTTTCAAGCTATTCTCTAGTTTTAGATTATGCGTATAATAGACAGAAAAAGAATAAAATCACTGAACCATCCAGGTTGAGAATAATACAAAAAGAGCAAAATATATGCTTAATTTTTTCCTTCTTTTTTCCAGTAATCTAAAATTCTCCATTAAATAAAATAATTAATTTATTGTATATCCAATTCATCTTATCGTTTTAATTAGATCTTTTCATAGCTTCTTCCTCAGATATCAGATATGAATATCAAGAGTTCTAGAAGTATTAAAAGCGTCATATTCTCACCATACTTTTTCTAGAATATTTTCTTTACTAAGATTCTGCCCTTTATTCTGAAGAAGATAAGTAAGAAGATTCAATTCTAGATTGCTCAATATGATTTCTTTTCAAGCATTAATAATTTGTCTTTTTTCTATATCTATCTCCAGATTATCAGACTTGATAATATTGGATTTATTACTAAAAGTTCTTTTAGTTAGCGCATGGATTCTCATAAGAAGTTCTGCATATTCGAATGGCTTAGTCAGATAATCATCAGTTCATAGTTTGAATAATTTGATTTTGTCATCAATTGAATTTCTAGAAGTTAGAACAAGAATCGGTATATTATTACCACTTTCTCTAATTCTATTACATACTTCTGCGCCATCAATTATTGGTAATCACAAATCAAGAATAACCAAATCATAAGTATTGGAACTAAGTTCAAAATTAACAAACTCTCAATCAAATAATTGCTTTGATTTTATAGATTTTGCCTCAAGATAATCTCTGATGTTATCTGATAAGATTCTATTATCTTCTACTATTAATACTTTCATGAAATAGAATATTATTAAT
Source organism: Candidatus Altimarinota bacterium (assembly GCA_028689205.1). Classification (GTDB taxonomy): domain Bacteria; phylum Patescibacteriota; class Gracilibacteria; order BD1-5; family UBA2023; genus STC-113. The sequence goes on along the minus strand of JAQTWP010000002.1, from coordinate 94,041 downwards.
TAATTATATTTTCAATATAATTTGTATGATAATTGTATGATATCTATTATTTTATTTTTTCAATATATAAACTAGTTATTATTTAAATAACCTCCTCACTTTCATTTCCTCTTGCAATAAAACTTTTTAGAAATAGTTGTTATTATTGATTTTTTTCTTCATTTTTTAAAAATATCGATTAAATAAAATTTTACTTTATATACAAAGTATATATAATGATTTTGTAAGTTTTTTTGTTATAAAACCTAGAAAAATAAAAAATAATTCTAAAAATAACCCTATAAACTATTAACTACTAAAACCTATGGAAACAAAACTGGCAATTTTTGAACAAAAGGAAATAAGAAAAATATGGAACTCAGAAGTTTGAGATTGGTATTTTTCTATAGTTGATATTATCGAAGCTTTGACTGAAAGTCCAAGACCTAGAAAATATTGGAATGCTTTAAAAACTAAATTAGAAGAAGAATGAAGTGAGTTGTCCCAAAATATAGGACAACTGAAAATAAAAGCTTCCGACTGAAAATATTATCTTACAGATGTGTGAGATACAAAAACTATTTTGAGGCTTGTTCAAAGTATTCCTAGTAAAAAAGCAGAACCTTTTAAGATGTGGCTAGCTCGTGTTTGAGATGAAAGAATCAATGAAATTTATGATCCAGAATTAGCATTTGAAAGAGCTATTTCAACTTATAGAAAAAAATGATATAGTGAAGACTGGATAAAACAAAGATTAAAATCTATAGATATCAGAAAAGAATTAACTTGAGAATGGAAAGACAGATGAATTAAAGAATGAGTAGAATATGCTATTTTGACAAATGAAATTTTGAAATGATGGTCAGATATGACAACAAATGAATATAAAGATTATAAATGACTTAAAAAAGAATCACTTAAAGATAATATGACAAATCTTGAACTTGTTTTTAATATGCTTGCTGAAGCTTCAACCACAGAAATAATAAAAGAAGATGATTTGATAGGTTTTGAAGAAGTAAAAAAAGCCAGCAAAAGATGATGATGAGTTGCTTGAATTGCCAGAAAACAGCTAGAAAAAGAAACAGGTAAAAAAGTAATTTCCAATAAAAATCTTTTAGAAGAAAATAAGAAGAATAATCTTGATGCAAAAATAGTAATTACTAAACCTAAAAAATAAAAAGATAATTTTAAAAGAAGGAAGATTTCTCACTTTGTTCGAAATGACAGAAAAACTATAATAATCTCCTCACTTTCATTTACTCTTGCAATAAAACTTTTTAGAACTATACTTAACCAGATATATTTATAACTTTTTGCTATGTCTCTTTTCAAACTAAAATCTCCTTACGAACTCATTAATGGTCAGAAAAATACTGTTGATAAAATCACAGAAAGTATCAAGGCTGGGAATCAGAAACAGGCTATTCTTGGGGTTACAGGGTCAGGTAAAACTTTTACGATGGCGAATATAATTGCTAATCTGGATAGACCCGCTCTTGTTATGGCTCACAATAAAACTCTTGCTGCACAATTGGCTCAGGAATTCAAGGAATTTTTCCCCGATAATGAGGTTCATTATTTCGTTTCTTATTATGATTATTATCAGCCGGAAGCTTATGTGGTCAAGACTGATACATACATTGAGAAAGAGGCTACAATCAATGAAGAAATTGATAGATTAAGACATGCTGCGACTGAGAATCTGCTTACGAGAAGGGATGTAATAATTGTTGCGTCTGTGAGTTGTATTTATGGTATTGGGGAAGTTGACGATTATACGAATCAGATATTAGAATTGGAAGTAGGAAAGATATACGAATTCGAAAGCATTCTCGATAATCTTGTTGCCCTGCAATTCAAGAGAGCTTGAGCTGATTTTAAACCTGGAACTTTCCATATTCTTGGTGACACGATTGAGATTTATCCTTCATCAAGAGAAACAGTTTGGACTCTTGAATTCTTCGGTAATGAGCTTGATAGAATTACAAGAAGACAACCTCTTACTTGAGAAATATTCGAAAACAGACAAAAGATAAAAGTTTTCCCAGCAAAACATACTGTAACAACAACTGATAAAATAAATCAGATTGTACCACTTATCAAAAAAGAACTTGAAGAAAGATTAAAAATATTCACTGATGCTTGAGAACTTGTAAAAGCTGAGAGACTCAAAACAAAAGTAGAATACGATATAGAAATGATGTTAGAAACTGGTTATGTGAATTGAATTGAGAATTATTCAATGTATCTTTCTGATCGTAAACCTTGAGAATCTCCTTCAACTCTTCTTAGTTTTTTCCCGAAAGATTTTCTGACTTTTATAGATGAATCTCATATGACAATTCCTCAAATCGGATGAATGTATGCTTGAGACAGAGCTCGTAAAGAGAATCTTATACAGAATTGATTCCGTCTTCCTTCTGCTTTTGAGAATAGACCTCTCAAGTTCGACGAATTCGAAAAGCTAACTGGTCAGACAGTCTACGTATCCGCTACTCCAGCAGATTATGAAGTTAATAATTCTAGTATAGTAGTCGAGCAAATAATCCGTCCTACTTGACTTCTTGATCCGAATATTGAAGTTAAGGATATGAACTTCATGGTGGACGATATTATGAGTAATATAGTGGAAGCTAGAAGTAGAAATGAAAGAGTATTAATTACGACAATCACCAAAAAATCTTCAGAACAATTATCAGAATATCTTGCATCGAATTGAGTTAAGGTAAGATATCTTCATAGTGAAGTTGAGACTCTAGAACGTCTAGAAATAATTAGAGATCTAAGAAGTGGTAAAATAGAAGTTATTGTCGGGGTTAATCTTCTTCGTGAATGACTTGATTTGCCAGAAGTAAGTTTCATATGAATAATTGATGCAGATAAACAAGGATTCCTTCGTTCTACTCGCTCGCTTCTTCAGATTATTGGTCGTGCAGCCCGCAATGTGAATTGAAGAGTTACGATGTACTCACACTGAGCAAGATTATCAAAAGCTATGGAAGAAGTAATAGAAATAACCAAAAACCGTAGGGAACTTCAAGATAATTATAACAAAGAACATAATATTGAGCCTTTCACAGTCTTGTCCAAAATCAAAGAATTAGCTATGACAGGTAAAAAATCCTACGCTCTTGAAAAGTGAGAAAATCTCAGTTCCAAGATAAAAAGACTTGAACTAGAAATGGATATTGCATCAGTGAATCTAGAATTCGAAAAAGCAGCTGAAATAAGAGATATTTTGTTGGAATTGAGAAAAGGAAAGAAGTAACGGGTTTAAGTTTAATAAAACTTTAATAAAAACTTTGGCTTATAATTATTATATGGAAATTATGAATGAATTCTTTGAATTGAATCCAAATATTGATAGAGATGATTTTAAGAATGAATTATTGGAAAGATTTGTTAATTTGTAATTTGATAATTTGAAATAATAAATATACTTCTTTTCATTAATAATTAATTTATAATATGAAAAAATATATTATTTGCATTTTAGTCAGTTCTCTATTAATTTCATGTTGAAAAAATGAAATTAATAATATACAGGAAAAAGAAATAAGCAAAAGTTGAGTTTTAGATAAAAATAATTCAAAATGAACTGAGAGTAATAATACAAAAATAATTGCTTCAAATTCAGTAAAAATAATAGCTGGTTCATGAATTGTTAATAATCATAAATTATTAAAACATTTTTGACCATTCAGTTGAAATTTATGAAGATTGAAAGTATCAAATAACAATAAATTCTGATTTAGTTTTTATAAAGATTGAAAGTATTATTTTAATAATAGCTGAAAAAATTATTGACCGTATGATGAAATTGAGAGTGATTATATATTTGATGATAACTGAAATTACTGATATAAATATACGAATAAAGGCTTGAAATATGTCAATATTAACTGAAAGGATTATTGACCATATGATTCTATAATAGGTATGAAAATAAATTACTGAGGCTTTTGATTTAAATATAATAAAAGCGATTCACAGTATATTAATATAAATTGAAAAGATTTCTGACCTTATGAAAATATTCTTGATTTTGATATAAATTGAAATAGTTATTATATTTCATATAAAGATAGTTCATGATTCAATATTAAAATAAACTGAAAGGATTATTGACCTTATAAACAAAAAGTTTTTGCAAAAATTTCAGCAGCATGATATATATTCTCATACCAATCATTAAATCAGAAATGTGAAGATATGAACTGATTTCAGAAATGTGAAAAAAATTCTTATATCAATTTAAATTGAAAGGATTATGGACCATATGATTATACTAATATATCTGATTTTGATAATTTATGAAATTATATTTTTATTTATAAAATTTGAGAAAAATGGAATCAAAATATAAATTGAAAAATATATAACTACAATGAATTTAATTGATGAAAAATCTTTTGAGATAAATATATTTATGAATATAAAGAACCGTTATGAAATTATATAAATATTAATGGAAAAGTTTACTGACCATATGATACAATTACTGCATTTGAGTCTATTAATAATAAATGGTATTTTGATTGAAATAATTTCTGATTCTGATATAAGTTAAAAAATCAAAATTATATAAATATTAATGGAAAAGATTACGGTCCTTTTAGTAAAATTCTTGACTATAAAGAATTTATAAAATTTTCATGAAATAATTTTGCTTTTATATATGAAGATAAGTTAAAACAACATATAAATATAAATTGAAAAGATTTTTGACCTTTATACCTTATTGATCAAGATAATTCATTTTTTTCGTTGAATTGAAATAATATTTGAGTTATATATAAAAAAGAAAAGGAAATGTATATTTATGATTATTATATAAATATAAATTGAATTGAATATTGACCATATTCTATGAAAGATAGGATTGAATTCAAAAATATTGACATTAATACGAAATGAATATTCTCCTTAAAATTTAATTTAAATAACAATGAATACATAGATATTTATTCCTATAAATAAATATAAAAAAAAGAATTAAATGAATATTTTAATAAATTCTAATTAAATAAAAATCTATATCTCTAATTTTAAAAATAGCTTTTCGGCAATGAAAAGCTATTTTTTATTAATTTAATTTATCTGGTTTAAAAGAATAAAATTTATCTTATATTAAAAATTTTCTAATACATTTTTAATAGGAATAACAATATATTTTAAACTCTTTTATATTTTAATAATTTTTCTTAACTTTTTTATCAAAAATTTCTTGATATTAATCGCATTTTGATTACATTAACCACCAGTAGATTTTTAGTTTTTTTCTTTATAGTCTGATGTCTTTTAAAATAAGTAACATTCTTGATTACGATACGTTCATAGCTCTTGATATTTGATCATTCAAAATCAAGGTTTTGGTGTGCAAAATTGAATGACAGGATTTGAAAATTATTGGTTCATCTTCTCTTCGTCAAAGCAAAAAAGATATGTTTGAATGAGAGATAACTGATATATCTTCCATTAGTAAATCTATCAATAAGGCTATAACCAAGGCATGTCAGAATTTAATAAGTATTCCAAAAGATATAATTGTTCTATATAATTCTTCGGAATTGATATATGATTTCACTTCGGTTAATTATATTAGGAAATCAAAAGAGTGACTTATTACAATGAAAGAAATTGACGAAATGATTGAAGATGTTGAACTTAGATCATTAGAAAAAATCAAAGCAAAGACAGAGAATAGACTTGGAATTGTAGAAGCAGAAATGAAACTTCTGACAACTGCAATTACTTGAATATATGTTGACGGTCAAAGGATTTCTAATCCTATTGGTTTTGGATGAAAAAATATAAAATTCAATCTTATTAATATTTTTTGCCCAATTTCTAGATTTCTTACAATCAAAAATATCATAAGAGACCTTAATTATAATCTTATTTCTGTAGTTCCACTTGCAATAAGCTTACCAAAATTAATTGAAGAATCGCCTTATAATTACGATACTAATCTTTTCATAGATTTTGGATATTCAAAAACAACAGTTATTCTACAGAATAATTCTGAAATAATTGGTTTTAATGTACTTAATATATGATTATCAATAATTGAAGAAGAGTTAAAAAATCACTTAAACAAAGGTTATCTTGATATTGAAAACATTATGTCTTCAATGGATGAAAAATACGAGGAATATAAAAAAATAATCGATGAAACTTATAATTTTATTTTTGATTCAATTAGAGTTGCGATAGATGATGTAGAAAAATCCTTTTTTATAAAAAATCTTTTCCTAAGTTGAGCCTGAATAAATGAAACTATCAAAAAATTATTATTAGAAAGCTTAGAAAAAAATCATCTAGGAAAACACATAGTAATGCTTGATAAGTTTTTATTTGATGAAAATCTTGTGGAATATAATAATAATGCATTATTGCCAGTAGCTTCACTTGCTAAAGCATGAAAAGAATTAATGGCAGTAAAAAAAGATCCACTAGTTAGAATATTAAAATATGTAATTTATAAATACGAATAAAAATGGAAGGTTACAAAAAAATAAAAATAGAGAATAGCGACTCTTTATTTGATATATTCAAAAAAATAAATAAATCTACTTCTTCGGAAGGGGCTTTTTATCTTGAAGTAGAAGAAAATAATGCACTTAAAAATTATCTAAATCTCAAAATACTTCTAACAAAATTTGCTTGAAAAAAATTCGCAATAATTACTTCAAACAAGGAAATTAAAAAAATATGAGAAAAGTTAGGAATTAAATATTTCTATAAAAGCGATGAAATTGAGTTCGATGAAAAATTCTCAAAAACAAATGTACTAAGACATAATTTTACATTCATAGAATATGCCAAATATGAGGCAAAAAAATTCTTTTTAAAGTATGTATTTTTTCTCAAGAAAAAAGCTAAAAAAACCTATAAAAATAAGAAAAATTGACCTGAATCTCATGTTTTTTTACTTATGGCAGGATTAATTCTGTCGTTTTCTCTTCTTTCGTTTATATTCTATTTTGCAGTTTCCAAAACTTATATTTATATATCTCCAGAATTATGAGTGAAAACCGTATCAAGGAATCTTATTTATAGTGAAAAAGATAATTCAAGCTTATTTGAAAGTAAAAATATCATAAAAATCAATCCAATTAACATAGAAACTTCTCTTGATTTTCCATTTCACGTTTCTACGATCGATATTAAGAGTGCAAAAAATGCATACTGAATTGTTGAAATTTATAACGAATTAAATTCTGAACAAATATTCAAACCAAATACTAGATTCATGACTGATGATTGATTAATTTTTAGGTCCACTGAATGGATAAAAGTACCTTGAGCTACCAAATGAGAAGATTGAAAATTCATAATATGAACAACTCAAATTACATTAATTGCTGATATGTATGATAATTATGGTAAAATAATTTGAATAAGATGAAATCTTAATTCATGAATTGTATTGACTATTCCTGGTCTCAAATTCAATAGAGATAAAATATACGCAAAAACCAAAGAAGTATTCAAAGATTGATTAGATCCAAAAGTTCATATTCTTTCTCAAGAAGAATATGATAAATTTGTTTGAATCGTAACTGAAAAAATTAAAACAAAATCTCTGAATGATATAAAAGAAAAAATTAAAGCAATGAATGCAGCTTGATGAAGTAATTTTCAGATAGTTCCTATAGATAATATATTAAGTTATAATATTGGTAAAATAGATACTCTTAATTGAATTAAAATTAATGATACAGTTGATGAGGTTACTCTTCATTGAACATGAATCTTAACAACTTATGTTTATGATAAGAATTCTACAGTTTTTTATCTTCGTTCTATTGTTAATGAAAGTATTTTACTTGGAACAGAAAAACTAATATGAATCAACGAAGATTCACTTAAAATTAGTAATATATTAACTCAAACAGCAAGTCCTTTTTATATGAAGGCTACTACAGAACTTGATTATTCTACTTCATATAATTTTGAAGATTCTTCCAATAATCTTACACGTAAATTAAAAAATCTTATTGCAAATACTTCTTCAAAAGAAGCTACGTCAATACTTATAAATGATTCTAATATAGCTAATGTAAAAATTGAGTTTTCTCCATTTTGGCTAACTAGAGTTTCCAATAATCCGGATAATATTGAATTTATTATAAAGAAATAAAATAATTAAAAGTTAAAAAAAATATTATTATAATTGCCAACTTGTCATTTCGAGTGATAACGAGAAATCTTTATTCTTATTTGTAATTATCTGTCATTCCTGAGAAAACAGGAATCTGGGAAAAAATTTTGATTTCTGTCATTGCGAGTGAAACGTGGCAATCCCTTTTAATCAAAACGTTTGAAACTAAAACCTGAAGGAAAATAAGAACATAATTAAACACGGGAATTATAAATCCAAAAGTGTTTCTAAAAGAGATTTCTCAGTTTATACTCTTTTGAGTAAAATGACAAAATACAGCAAAAATTTGTCATTCACTAACCCATACCGAGCATAAACTAAAGCAGGAATCTATAATTTATAAAATTTAATTGTCATTTCGAACGAATGTGAGAAACCTTCGTTATTTCTATGAAATAGAAAATCTAGTTTTTTATAAAATTAATAAAAGAAAGAAGATTTCTCGTAGTCACTCGAAATGACACAAAAAGAAAGTTAGAAATAATAATAGATATTATAAAATAACAAGTTTAAAAAACTTATAATTAAAATCTAAACTAAAAACTAATATGTATATCCTAGCTTTTGAGACATCATGTGACGATACATCTATTGCAATTTTTGAAGACACAAGACTAATTGCACTTGATACAAAATCACAAATTAAAGAACATCTTCCAACTTGTTGAGTAGTTCCAGAAGTTGCAGCAAGACTCCATGCTAATAATGTTTTTTTGGTTTTAGAAAATGTTCTAGCTCAAACTTGATTATCACTTGATCAAATAGATTATATAGCCTGTACTGAAGATCCATGACTTCTACCTTCTTTATATGTTTGACTTACTGTTGCGAAAACCATCTCAAAATTATTAAACAAGCCTTTTATTCCAATTAATCATATTCAGGCTCATATTTTTGCTAATTTACTCGAAAGAGATTTAGGGGAATTAGAATTCCCATCTGTTTGTCTTACAGTTTCTGGTTGACATAATGAGATTTACCTTTGGAAAAGTCTATTTGAATTAGAACTTCTTGGTCAAACTCAGGATGACAGCGCCTGAGAAGCATTTGATAAAGTTGCAAAAATGATATGAGAATGATTTCCTGGAGGTCCAGTAGTTTCAAAACTTGCCAGTGAATATAACTGAGAATTTAAATGAATTTTCCCAAAAGTTCTGCTTGATAAAGAAAGTCTGAATTTTAGTTTTTCATGATTAAAATCTTCTGTAAAAAGGGAAATAGATAAAAGAATAGCAATCCTTTCAACCGAAAATATTTCTACAAAAGTTAGTGCGACAAGAGAAAATGCAATTAATTTCCTAACTTATGAAGATAAAATAGAAATTTGTTTTGAATTTGAAAATACTGTTATTGATATTCTTACAACTAAATTATTCCTAGCAGCTGAGCAAAAAAGAATCAAATCAATTGTTCTTGCTTGAGGAGTAAGTGCTAATTCAAAACTTAAAAGAATAATTAGTGAAGAAGCAAACAAAAAAGGATATAAATTCTTATATCCTTCTAAACCTGTTTATTCTCAAGATAATGCTGCAATGGTAGGTATTTTGGCTTATTATAAGATTATAAAAAATAAGTAGTTTTTTATAATTCTCTTTCGTTATTTCAAATAAAATCAGAAATAAATTAACTAAAATTATTGTCCACTTCAATTATCTTCTGTTCATCCACTTCAGAAACTTGTCACAGTTGCTGTTTCTCAAGTAGAAACTTCTTCTATTTCTTCTGTAGCTTCGTAATTAATATCATTGCTTATTTTTGCTTTTTCAATTCAAGAATCAGTATTTCATGTACTCGTGAATGATTCGTTTATTTGCTTATATGCATCATTATTAGTCGAAGATCAGTCATTACAGGAAACAAGAATAAATGAGCTAGCTAAAACTATTGATATTAATATTTTTTTCATATTTTATAAGTTATTTTTCTTCATTATATTTATTAATTAATTTGTGGCAAATTATAAAAAATTCCTTTTAAAAATAGGTGATATAAATTATTAAATCTCTCGAATTTGCTTGAGATGGCTAATATAATCTGGAATAATAAAAAATGATTATCTAATTGATTTATTTTTTTATAATACCTTTGATAGCTATTTTCAATTTAAATAACAAATATATTAAGTTTTTATGAACAAATATATTGGGACTTGGCCAGATTTTAATTTCTGAAGTAAGTTTTAATTTAAAATCTGTTACTCACGCAAGCTTTGTTGATTTATCTCAAGGGCATGTTATTCATAAGAAATCAAAATTCTGCATTCCTTTTTCTATTGAATCTTCAATAACTTTCCATTGAAGAAGATAAGTTGCCATATATTTCCTTTTTTCATTATCAGAAGTTGATGCTCAGTAATAATAATATGTAGTATTAAGATAGTTAACAAAAATTCATCATGCAATAAGTTCATTATCTTTTGATGCTAGATATAGAGCTCATAGATTATTTTCATAAAGATATTTTAATAATTTTTCAAAATAAGCTTTAGAATTAACATTGAAACTATCTCTCTCTTTTGTTTCTGTAAGTAGGTTATAGAAGTTTTCAATATTCTCTGATGAGTTTTCAACTCTGGATACTATAACATTATTTTTTTCTGCAATTTTTATATTATATCTTCATTTTTGTTTCATTTTTGAAAGAATTATATCTTTTCATTCTGAAAGATTAATTATAGCTGTGCATTTTTCTATGAATTTTTTAAATACTCAAGACTTGAATATTTTTAATTCAATTTCATTCAGACTTTCAATTTGAGTAAAAATTACATCTTCCTCCTTTCAGATATTAATTATTTCTAGTTCAAGCTCTTCTATATATTTATTATTATTCGGTCATCAGATTATGAAATTTCAGTATTTTTTAAATCAAATACTTCTTTTTTCAATAATTACAAAGTTAACTAACTCGAAAGAATCAAAAATTCATACAAAAATTCATTTTTCGATATAAGCTGTATTTTGAAGCATTATGTTCCATTCTATAGATTGCCATATTGGTGAAAACTCAATATTTTTATTCTGTTCTTCTGCTTGTTTTTTGATCTCAGAAGGGAATTTGTCATCAATAATGATTTTTATAATTTCCATTGCTTTTAATTGATTTTTTATTAGAATAAACGAATACTTTTGTATAAATATAAAAAAAAATAGTTTTTAAGCAAAATATTTGCATTATTTTCTTATATTTGCTATAATAGCTTAGATTTAACTAATTAAAACAAATATGAACACTCCAATAGATATAAAAAAAAGAAATTACGATAAAGTTGAAGTTTTTGAATTCATCTGAGAACTTGATGAAACTAATGCAGATAAAACATTTACTGCTATTTATAATGCGATTGGTGATTTTACCGGTAAAATACTAGTTTTCAATTTTTCATGACTTAAATATCTTAATTCAAAATCAATAGGTTATATTGCTGATATTTTTTCTAATATAGAAGATGGTAACTGACAAATGTTTCTTACTAATATGACTGATGAAGTTAGAGATACTCTTGAGCTTGTAGGTATTACTACAATTATAGAAACATTCAATACTGAGCAAGAAGTTCTAGTTAAATTCAATATTAATATTCCTGCTCCTCAATAAAAATTAATTTTCATAAAAACCGGTTATAATTAACCGGTTTTTTAGTGAGTTTTTTGCTTTATTATTATTTATATGGTAAAATCAGAAGGTATTAATAATTATAAACATAAATTATGTCTGAAATTAAAAAACCTTTTGATTATTTAGCTTCTCTTATGGAAGATGCTTGACTTAAGGAAAAAGAAAAAACACAAACTCCAAAAAACCCTCTAGATGAATTATGAGAAGAAGTTTTAAATAATTCAAAAGAAGATATTAATTTTTCAACTAAATTGAGAACATCGAATGAAAAATTAAAAAATTTGCAAAAACAAAAATGAGAATCAAAAGATAAGCAAGAAAAACTTAAAATTCAAGAAGAAATTAATTCTGTAAATAGAGAAAAAAATAGATTAATTAGATTTTGAGCTGTTTCAAAACAAAAAATACCTGGAATAGAAAATCTTGAAAAAGAAGATGTTGATAATATTGGAGCTAAAAAATTACTTCAAATTGAAAAAGAAAAGAAAGGTTTCCTATCTTCGGCTTTTTCATATAAACAAACTCAAGATAAAGATTGAAATACCATTGAAGAACCAATTACTAATCCTTCGGATATCAAAGAATGAGATAAAATATTAATTGATTTCTGAAAAAATAGAGGGGCTAACTCTAAAATATGAGCAGGAGATATTTTGCCTCCGTCTATTACAATAATTAAGATTACTGATAATAAATGAAACGAATTTGTCTGAACAAGAGATATTGCATGAAATAAAGTTTGATATTATGATAAAAATAATAAGTATATTCCAATATATAATTGATATAAGATTTATATTCCAAAAGATGAAGATTTAATTAAGTCTCCATTTGAAGAATATAAAATAAAGAAAACTAAAATTTCTGATAAAAATGAGATAAGTAATTTAGAGGCTTTAGAAAACAAATCAAGAAATGAATATATAACTCAAGTTGAGGCAAATGAAAAAATAGAAAAAATTAGTGATATCGTTTCAGAAATATGAAATGAAATATGAACTACACAAAGCTATAAAGAAAGACTTGAAAAGATTATTGCAAAAGCAAATGAGTATAAAATTAATAAATTAAAATATTCAGAAGATGAACTGAATTTGGTAATTAAAAGATTATCAAAAACTCTTGAAATAATTTGAAACAAGGAATTTAATTTTGATTGGGATTCATACAAACTTTCAATATCAAAAGTAGAAAGTTGTTGATTATATACTGCAAGAAATGATAATCTTTGAAAGAAAAAATGAATTTCTTCTGAAAAATGGGCATTTTGAAAATATCAGTTTACAACTGAAACTTTGAGAGGATTTTGAGTTGATTTATGAAGACCGCCTTTAGAAAACAATATTCAAGATTTTTTAAATAATCATCTTCTACAAGAAGAAATTATGGATAAATATATGATTCAAGTTTTACAAAAAAAAATATTGCCAAATTCTAAAATAATGCAAAAAGTTGCAGATTGAAACAAAGATATACCTTATTATCTTGCTTTAACTCACATTTGATGACCAGGCGCATTAATAAAAAGTTCAAAAACTGATTGGCTCTGAACATCAGCTGAAAAATATGCTTCAATAGTTTCTGATAATTGTAAATCATAAATAATAAATAATCCCAAGAGAATTTCTCTTGGGATTATTTATTAAAACAAACTAGCCTGTATTTCGCTTCGAATCTCCTTTGTTCACATATTTTCTAGATATCAATAAATTCTTTTCAAGTCAGATTTTAGTTCGAATCATATTATTTCAATATCACAATTTAGTAAATTATTTAAAAAATCTTTAATTTCTAATTCTCTTGAATCTACGAAATAAATTATCTTTTCTCAAAGATATAAATTAATTCAATTTAGTTCAAAAGTTCAATTTCATATTGTAGATATTGCAACTTTTCAAGATTTTTTTACTTTTTTTAAAAGTTCATCTAATTCTGTAGAATTTTTAATTTTAGTTATTTTAAGGCCAAGAGTATCAAAATTTTTGATTTTTTCTTGATGATGAGAAGGAATTAGAGATTTGAATTCAAATCTCTTGAAAATATCTATAACTTCTGGATTTAGAATTTCTTTTTTTGTAAAATTATGATCTTCAAGATTAAAATCTGCCAATTCCAAATCAGAATATATTGAAGCTAGCTGTTTACTTAAAAAGGCAACCTCTCTATTATTTTCTAAAACCTCTTTGGTTTTTCAAATTATTTCTTCAATACTTTCATATATTTTTTCTAGATTACCATATTTATTAATTAATTCTTGAGCTTTTTTGGGTCAGAATCCTGGAATTCAGGGAATATTATCAGAACTATCTCCACATATAGCAAGATAATCAACTACATGTCCTGGTTCTACTCAGAATTTTTCTATTGCTTCTTCTTTATGAAAAATCTTACGCTTCATAGTGTCATATATTGCAACATTAGTATCTATGAATTGGTAAAGATCCTTATCTCAAGAAAGTATAAAAACTTCATTACTTGTATCTTTTTTAAGTCTAAGAGCAAGAGTTCCAATTATGTCATCAGCTTCATATCATTCAAGAGATACTGTTTTTATTCAGAATTTTTCTAGAAGTTCCATTATAAGTTTTTCTTGAATTTTTAGGTCAGTAGGCATTTTATCTCTTGTCCCTTTATAATCAGAATATATTTGTTCTCTTATTGTCTTTCATTTGTAATCAAGAGTGAATATAAGATAATCAGGTTTATCCTCATGATGCCAGCCAAGTATAATTTTTGCCATACCAAAAACAGTATTAATTGGAGTTCAATCTTTAAGTGAGAATTGAGGAATAGCATAAAATAAACGATATATAAAATTATATCAATCTACTAGGTATATTTTTTTCTTGTTTTGCATATATATTTATTTAATTTTTATTTATTCTAAACTATATTAAAAAAATGCAATTTTAAAAATATATATTATTTTTTAGATAACATTTTTCCTATGAAAATAGATTGACACTTTTAATCCTTTCTATATAGTACATATATTAATTATATGAATATGTGAGCAAATAATTTAGATAAAATAGTACAAGATAAGCAAAATCTAACACCAACAAATAAAAATAGTTTTTTAGAAAACTATATTATTCCAATGGTTCAAACTTCTCTAGAAAAGATCATCTGAACGTTCAGTAAAAGTTTAGTTAGAAAAATATCAAAAGAAGTTCAAAAAATAATAATAAATGAATGAGTTAAAAATTCCATTCACTCAAGGTCTATACTTAATTCTCTAAGTGATTATGCTATTAATTTCCAAGATGAAAATCATATAATTATTGATTGTAATGATACATACATAAAACTTGTTTGATTTCCAAAAAATGAAATAATAGGGAAAAAGTGTACTGAGATATTTTGTACCTGAGGCAACTGCAAGGAAGGTTGTCCCATAGAACATGCTAAAAAATGAGAAAAATTAAGCTTTATTTGCGATCTTGAAGATAGAATTTATGAAAAAAAAGCTGAAATGGTTTTTGATGATTCAGGTAAATTTTTGGGTTATGTAGAAACTTATCAAGACAGAACAGAAATTATTCAAAAGGATAGGGAATTACAAGCATTGAATATAAAAACTACTCAAACAAAGGAATTCTTAGAATCAGCATTGGAGAATTCTAAACAATGAATTTGGGAATGGAATATGCAAACTTGAGAAGTAGAAGCTGATAATAATTTCTATAAAATGCTTGGATATGATCCAAAAAAACAAAAAATGTCATATGAATTCTGGGATCAAATAATTCATCCAGAAGATAAATCAATAATTCAGGAAGAATTAGGAAAACATATAAGATGAATGACTGAACATTTTCAATTCACCTACAGATTAAGACATAAAAACTGAGAGTATATATGGCTTACAGCTACATGAAAGGTTACGGAAGTAGATCTTGATAATAATCCACTTAAGGCCATATGAACTCATATGGATCTTACAGAAATTACTAATATGAAGAATTTCTTAATTGCCAATGAACAGAAGCTGCAGGCAATTATTGGTTCTATACCAGATTTATTACTTGTTCTTGATAAAGAATGAAAATATAAAGAAATATATACCGGTAATCCTAATTATTTCATAGGAAATAGGAAGGTGTGAGCAAGTATCTGGAGTATTTTTGATAATAAAAATTCTAAAGTCATTCAAGATAAGATTTCTAAGGCTATTAAAACCCAAAATGTCGAATCAATAACTTATAACATAACTGATTCAACTTGAAAAACTCATTATTTTAGCTGAAAAATTAGAGCTCTCAATGATGATGAAGTTGTCATAATTACAAGAGATATTACAAAAGAAAAAGAAAAAGAAAGAGAAATTGAATTTCTTGCTATGCACGATGTGCTTACTAAACTTCCTAATAGGGCTTATTTTAATGAAGAAATTCCAAGATTTATTAATCTTTCATCAAGACAAAAAAATAAATTAGCAGTTTTATATTTTGATCTTGATTGATTCAAAAATGTAAATGATACACATGGACATGATGTTTGAGATAAATTACTAATTGAAGTATGAAATAGAATTAACTCTTTAGCTAGGGAATCAGATATTTTTGCTAGAATTGGTTGAGATGAATTCTGAATGATAATTAATAACTATAAAAGAAAAGAAAATTTATCATTAGTATGCGAAAGGATTATAAAAATTATTAATGAGCCATTTAATATTGATTGATATGAATTAAGGATTGGGACAAGTATTGGAATAAGTCTTTTCCCTGAAGATTGAGTTAATCAGGTTGAACTTCAAAAAAAAGCAGACATAGCGATGTACAGAGTAAAGAATAGTTGAAAAAATTGATTCAGATTTTTTGAATGAGAATTAGATATAAATAAAACAAAATAATTCATTTTTTATATATTTATGTGAACTATAACACATTTAGATTTCTCTAAGAAAAGAGAAAAAACAATTGAAGATAATTGATATTGACCATTTGCCAAATTAATCCCAGAAAACCTTAGTAAAGTTACTAATATGACTTCTACTTGAATAGATTCAATTCTAAAATTTAAAAATAATAAATCCCAAACATACAGTTTTGATTCTCCAGATGATAAAAATTGGAAATTATGGGAAGAATTATATCAGGATTATGTAACTAATTTTATAACCGAGGCTTTAAATCAAGATAGCGAGCTGTATTTTGATGAAAAAGCTAATAATGAAATTGCACAAGTTTCAGTTTTTTTTCTGACTTTTTTCAAGAATTTATTTTATATGTCAGATGAGTGAATTGATATAATTAATAATCATCAAAATCAAATAAAAGACGATTTAGTAATTTTAAAAACACAGATATTCGAGTATCTTTCCCATTTTTATGATTCTCAAACCGAAGATAATGAAGATATCGAATTAGAGGAATTCGAAGAATATGAGAATCCAAAATTAGATTTAATTTGAAATCAAATAAAACTTCTTTATAAAAAAAGAAAGCACTCAATTTATAGAATGCTTTCTGAATATTATTCTTTTTTCTTAGAAAATCTTATAAAACATGAACAAGTTGTTTCTCTTATCCAAGCTTCTAATTATTATTCTCAAAAAATTCTAGATTCACAAGTTAGAATATTAACTGATGAAGAAGATGATTTTTATGAATATTAATTATATCAAGTAGTTCAGAAACCTCATCTTTCTTTATTTCACATAGTTTCTACGACTTCAATTTCTGGTTTTTCGATTTTTACGAACATTCATTGTCAGATTCTTTCCCCGACATTAAGTGTAACAGGCTCTTTCCTAAGATTCATAAAAGGGAATTTAACAGTATCATTATCTCCACAATAATCTTGGTCAATTATTCCACATGAATTAACTTGAATAAGTCAGAATTTTTTGAATGTTGAGCTTCTTGGGGCGGTAAGAAGCACAAATCAAACTGGAGTTTCTACAACAGTTCAAGTCTCAACTAGCGCGTATTCTCCTGGATTAATTGTAATTTGCTCAGAGCATTTAAAATCAAATGCACAAGCCCCTGGAGTTTCATAATTAAGAGGTTCATTATTAGGAGTTTTAATTCTTACTTTCATAAAATATTGGGTTAAAAATTATAAAGTTATAAATTACTAGAATATTATAAAACTAGGTTTTTTAATATAATGATTTTGTTAATTTTAACAGATTCTGAATCAAGTTCAGAATGACAATAAAATAGTTTTGCATATTTTCTTTTACTAAAAAAATATTTTTTAGTTCTGTTTTTTTTCAATTCTTTCTGCTTCTTCTTTACGAGAAGAATTTCAACTTCAACATCTTATATATTTGGCAAAAATGGGAGCTTTAATTTTGAGCTCATCATATAATCTGATTATAAGATTCCTGTAACTATGATGAGCTTGAGGAGTTGTTCTTAATTCAATAATATAAGCTAATTGCCCGGGATTCATTTCAAAAGTTGTTCTGATTAGATGTCATAGAGCTCCACAGTATTCAGCCAAATAAGGATTTTCTTTTATTACTAATTTACCAAGTCTTACTAGTTCTGACATTACTTCATCGTACATAGTTTTGAATTCTTCCATTCAAGGCAAGTTTATGTATTCTGGGTAATCATATCAATGAATAGAAGTTACTCATTGCCAGATTTGATTGGTTGCTCTGTGGCGTTGTAAATCTCTAAAAGCTCAAAAATCCATCAGAAATTCTACAAAAACAGAAGTATGTTGGAAAGATCTTGGCATTCTGTCGAATTCTCATCTTTTTGCTAAAGCTGTTTCCATTAATTCTTCTTTCTTCTCTTGCGTTAGATTTTTGATTTCTTCTTGGCATTCAGTGTAACTAATTCAGAATTTCCTAGAAGATTCGAATAATACTGATTCTAGAATATTGTCATCTAAATTTCCAACGGATATTAGTTTAATTCTATCATCATCACTTATTCATTTATATTCTTTTTGTTCAAGATTTTTTCATTCAAACAAACTATCAGACCAAGCTTCTAAATCCTTTTGTCTTGTAATTTCATACTGATTTTCTTCAACATGACTTAGAAGTCCTGGTGAGATTTTCACTGCTTCTTCCCAAATTGATTTTGCAATTAAACGAGCTTCTTCCAGAGGATGAGATAGCATCCACGATAAGTGAGACTCTAGAGTACGAGTCTGGAAACTACACCCAAGTTTGGTTGCAGTTGCAGATGGAAGAAGATATCTGCAAATATCGAATACTTTTGTATTAAGTGTTGTATTGAAAGCTCAATCAGTCGAAAAATCTTCTCTCTTGAAAATTCAGTTTTCTAATAAAGCTTGCTTAACAATTACAAGACCCTTTTCGTATACTTCGAATAGTGAATATAGACCTTTTTTTATTTCTTCAGAGTATTCAGATTTTTCTAATTCTGGAGGGAATATTATACTTTCTTTTGTAAAAGGCATATATCTAGTGGAAGTTTCTTGGAAAGCTCATAAAGCTGGGAAAGGGGATTCTATAATTTTGGTGAAAACTTCTGAAACTCATTCTACAGCGAATCTAATTGTGTCAGAATCTTTAAGAGAATTATGACCATATTGAACTCACCATTTTTTAAGAAATGAAGCAGCTTTGTCATAGAAATATTGCAAATTCTTATCGTTATTATTAGAAATTGATTCAGCTAAATCTTCTAAGCTTACGAATTCCTCTTTTAATATTTTTCCTTGTTCAAAAGCTAGTTTTTGGTCTTCAAAAACTTTCAAAAATCTATCTCTAAGTGAAAGGTGACTTCTTGAATATTGTCACATAAGAAATGCCCATACTTGACTTGGCAGCGTATCTCTTGCACAATAAATATTTTTATCAATATTAGTGAAAAAATAATTAAGAACTATTTTTTCGGTTTGTGTGTATTCTCTTTCATTAATTAATTGGCTTAAAGTTCAAGTTTTTGACATAATTATTTAAGTAAAAAATAACGTCTTCATAATAAGAAAAAAGCAAGTATTTACAAGGAGAAATTATTTTTTATAAACATTCTTAATGTGTGTATATTATTAGTTTTGAATTTTATATTTTTTATCTATAATCCTTTGAATATTAATAAAAATTATAACGTGAATCTAGTAGAAAAATCTAATTATTTCCTTAAAAAAAGTTCTATAACAAGTCTTGATGAAATTAGAGATCTTCAAGATATTATTAGAGAACATAATTCTCTGTATTATAATCAGGAATCACCAGTAATAAGCGATATGGAATATGACAATTTATTCAAACTTCTAAAAAAAAGTGAAGAAGAATTAAATATTTTTGATCCTAATTCACCTACAAAAAGAATTGACGTTTTAGCTTGAAACCAGTTCCAGAAATGAACTCATATATCGCCAATGATTTCTCTCGATAATACTTATGATAGCCGTGATATTCTCGATTTTGAAAAAAGAATTACAAATATTCTAAAAGAAGAAAAAATTATTCCGTATATTATTGAATTAAAATTCGATTGACTGTGAATCTCGATAACTTATAAATCCTGAAAACTTATAAGAGTACTAACTAGATGAAATTGAATTGAATGAGAAGATGTTACAGTTAATGCTTTACAAATAAAATCAATACCAAAAGAAATTCCATATATTTCTTCTGAAGAAATTGAAATAAGATGAGAAGTTGTAATGCCGATTTCCTCTTTTACAGAATTAAATAGAAAACGCCTTGAGTCCTGAGAAAAGCTTTTTGCTAACCCACGCAATGCGGCATCCGGAAGTCTTCGTCAAATTGATTATAATATTACTAAAGATAGAAATCTTGATTTTTATGCATATAGTTTCCCATATCTAGAGAATTGAAATCTTAATTCTGTCATTTCGAGCGAAGAGAGAAATCTATTAATTGAAAAAATACCTAATAATAAGAAGGAGGATATTAATTCTGGATTCCCACTTTCGTGAGAATGACAAAATGGGATGAAAGAATGACAAAGCAATCCCACATATTTTAACGAACTTGATTTTATAAAATCTCTTTGATTTCAAATTTCTCCATATCTTTTTGAAGCAAAAAATATTAATGAAGTTGTAAAAGAAATTGAAAAGCTAACTCTTGAAAAGCCAAGTTTTGATTTTGAGATAGATTGATTAGTCTTGAAAGTTGATGATCTATCTCTTTGGCAAAAGCTCGGTACTACAGAGCATCATCCTCGTTACGCTATTGCTTATAAATTTCCAGCAACGAATGTAAGAACCCAGGTTCTAGATATAGAACATTCTGTATGAAGAACTTGAGTAATTACTCCAATTGCCCATCTTGAGCCGGTTAATGTCGGTTGAGTTATTGTAAGACGCGCGACTCTTCATAATTATGATGAACTAGCCAAAAAAGATGTAAGAATAGGGGATAGTGTTTTTATAGTAAGGGCTTGAGAGGTAATTCCAGAAGTAATAAGTGTAATACTTGAATCCAGAACTTGAAAAGAATTGGAAGTTTTTCCACCAGAAAAATGTCCAAGTTGTGAAAGTATTTTAAAAAGAGACATTTGAAAAATTGCTTGGTTTTGTCCGAATAAAAAACTTTGTCCTGCTCAAACTCTCGGTTCTTTAATATCTTTTGTTTCCAAACATTGAGCGAATATTGAATGACTTTGAGATAAAATTATAGAAATTTTTATAGAAAAATGATATATTACAGATTTTACATCAATCTATAAACTAGAAAGATATTCACAAGAAATACTTAATTTAGAATGATTCAAAGATAAAAAATTAAAAAATATACTAGATGAGGTTGAAAGTTCTAGAAATATGAATCTTGCGAATTTCTTTGTAGCGCTTTGAATTCCTCAGGTAGGTAAAAAAACTTGAAAAATCCTAGCTAATTATATCCTAGCTAAAATAGATTCAAATACTCCACTTGTAGACATATTATTTTCCCTTAATTCTGAAAAACTTCAAGAAATAAAAGATATATGACCAATAGGTGCTCATAGCATTGTTTATTATTTCGAAGATCATGAAATTCTTGTAAAAGATTTATTAAATGAAATAAAAATAATAATCCCTCAAAAATCAGAAAAAATACTTCCAAATTGAAAGTTATCTTGAAAATCATTCTGTGTGACATGAAGTTTCTTAAATATTTCTAGAGATGAAATTCATAGTTTAATTGAAGATAATTCTTGAGAGATTAGAACATCAGTTACTTCTAAGCTTGATTATCTTATTGTATGAACAGAGGCTTGAAGCAAGCTTACAAAAGCTCAAGAACTATGAGTGAAAATTCTTGGTATTGATGATTTTTATAAAATGATTTAATTATTAATTTTCTCGCAAAAAAACTTCACAAATTCTTAATTTATTTGTCAAAAATCAGCAAAAAAAATACCTTTCGCATTACGAAAGGTATTTTTAATATATGAAGAATTATTTAATTTTATATTATTTTTCTAATATATATGAACTTTTGATAGTGCTTCATATTTTCAGAGCATTAGGTTTTAATCAAGGATTCATTTTTTTTGCGTCAGCAATAAAATCATTAATTTCCTTTTGTGATTCTTGTCAATATATTCTCTTTGCAATTTTTGTAAGATTATCTCATTCCTTAATTTTGTAATCACTTGATTGAGCAACTTCCTTAGTAGCAGGAGCAATAGCAGCCTTATCTGCAGCAGCCTTATCTTTAGCAGCCTTATCTCCAGTATTATCTTTAGGTCCAAATCAATTTAAATAATCAACTAATTTACCAACATTTCATTCTTTATTGTCAGCTACAAATCATTTGAATTCATCTTTTCATGAATTTTGAAGAGCTTTACATAGATTTTTTACGAATTCTTTAGTAATAACTTCATTTCATACTCAGAATACAATATTTTCATTTTTTATAGAAAATTTAGTTCAAGAAGTTTCTAAAAAATTCTTAGTCGCTATAGACTTAAGAACTTCCTCTGAAGCTTGGAATTGTTTTTCTTGTAATTCTTTTATATCTTTTGTTTCTTTAGGTGTAAGATTTCATTCTACTGCGGGTTTTATACTTTTTTCTAGATATTCATAAAATTCTTTATCATCTGCATTGAGTTTTCAATTTTCTATCGCTTTAGTTGCTAGGCTTAAGTTTTGAACTTCAGCTTGTTGCTTAGGATTCATCATACTAAATAATGCATCAAATAATTTTCATAAAAAAGGAACTCATTTGAATGCATCTTTAAAACTACATAATGCAGCACTTAAATCAAGTTTTCAATCTCTTACTGCATCAAGTACTTTTTGTCATTCAGCAGCAACTGTAACTTGATCTTTAGCTTTTTCATCGGGACTTCTATTATCTGGAGTAGCTTCTTTTTTTTCTACTTTTTTTCAAGCCTCAGATGTATCAGATTCTATTTCTCCAACTGATTTTCCTGCTTTTTTAGCAGCCTCTTGAGTTGCTTCAGCTTTTTTATCATCAGTAATTACCATATCATCGTTATTTGGTTTATTTCAATCAAATAAGTTTCAAAAGAATCATTCACTATGTATATTAATTTGGTATTTTTCACTTGATCCAGATATACCAGATTTATCAATTGAAACTGTAACTCAAGCTTTATGTTTACTTATATTTCATTCTATATCTGACTTTTCTTCTTTTAGTGTTTTTAAATCATTTTCAAGATTTATAATTTTTTCTCCACTTGAAACTTTTTGTGCTCATGTTTCAATCTTATAATCTTGCTCTGCTCTAAGTTTGGATTCAACAGTTGATATTTTTGTATTTTTTGCTTTTAATTCAACTTCTTGTTTCTTTAATTCAACTTCTTGTTTCTTTAAAGCTTCTTCAAGTTCTATTTTTAGTTTTCAATTTTGTAAACTATTAAATTCATCTTTTATACTCTTTGGAACATTTGATCCAAATGCTAGAGTTACTAATTTTGCAAGTACAGTATTTACTTCTCAAGTATTCTTTAATGAAATTCAATTATCTAACATTTTTTCTGCATGAGCATTTACTTCTAGTGCTGTTGCATTAAAAGTTTCTTGCATTTCTGCTGAATGTCTTGTTGATATATCAAGAAGCTCTTGGGTAGTTAATATTCAATCATCTTTTGCTTTTTTTAGAGTGTCTTGTAAATTTTCTTTTTTAGTAGCTCATACGGGAGCTTGTTCAGATAAAGTTTCAGCCATAGTATATTATATTAAATAGTAAATAAATTTATTTTTGTTTTAGTAATTTCTAGGTTTTTTTGGAAATTCCATATTCCTAACTTACAGAATTAATTCTAGCATATTTTTTTATACGTGTCAAAAAAATGACTCTAATTTATTACTTTATATTTTATATTTTTTTAAAGTAATATTCATTTTTTGACAAATATTTTATTTTATGATGTAATACGATTACAAGTTTATTTTTAATTTCATATTTATGATAAATAAATACAAAAAACAAGCCATTAAAGGGCTTTTGACAATATTAGCTATTACTTGAATGGCTTCTACAATTACTTTGGCTGATGATTATATGTATGTAAAAGCTACACATCTTAATGTAAGAGCCGAAGGTACAGTTAAATCAAAAATTATTGCTACAGTTGATAGTTGATACAAAGTTACAATTCTTGAATCTCTTACTAATTGATGGAAAAAAGTTCTTCTAGAGAACTGACAAATTTGATATGTAAATGGTTGATATCTTGTAGCCTCTGAACCAGCTTATGAGAAAGTTACTTCTGCTAGATATACTATTAAATCTGGTACAGCTTTTATGAGAGGTTTTGATCTTATTCAAAAAGTAGCTGTACTTAATCAAGGAGATATATTAGAAGTTACAAGTGAAAAAGTATATCTAAATAGATGGATACAAGTAAGAGTAGTTGACGCTAAGCATCCTAGATATAACTGAAGAACTTGATATGTTGCAAAAAGACTTCTATCTGAACTTAGTTGATATGAATATATTGCACCAATTGTTGAAGTTCCAGTTGTAGAAATGCCAGTTATCGAAACTCCGGTTGAAGATACTCCAGTAATAACTGAAGATGTTCCTGCAGATATTTTACCTGATTTTAATAGCGCACCTGAAGAAGTAGTAGTTCCTCAAGTAGAAGAATCAGATACGGGTAGTTGAGTTGAAGATGCATCTATAGAAGATGAATTCGCAAAATTATTTGAATGATTATAAGCTTAATAATTATTTAAAAAATTTAAAGACCGCACATGTGCGGTCTTTATTTAATATACTTATAAAAAAGTCAAAGAGTGACAATAAAAAATATACAAGAAATTAAATAAGGCATTCAAAATCAAATTATATATGAATATCATGCAAGCAGAGGACCTATAATATTAGCAATACTTATATAAGAAACATTGGTTCACATTGCTTTTCCTGTCTCATTTTCTGCATATTTTGCAATTAATGAATTAATTCACGGATTAACACTTCAATATGCTACTGGGAAGAATATAACAAGAATTAACGCTAATATTAAAGAATTATTCAATCAAAAAATTATAAATACTATTGTCATTAATATTATTCAGAATATAACAAGTCATTTTTCTTTTAATGCATTTCTAACATACTTTATTAGAAATGCCTGATAAATTACTGCTACAGCTCATATTAGTCAAAATACATATCAAATATGTTTTTCTGATATATTGAATTTATCATTCAGAAACAGAGGTAATATAGATTGATTAGCAGAAAAACCTAGAGCAACTCAAAAAGAAGTAAGAAATAAAACCTGAAGTTGTTTTTTGTGATGGTGAAAATCTATAGGATTAATTGTTTCATCTTTTTCGGCAGTTTTAATGCATTTTTTACTTTCTGGAAGTAGAAACCAAATAACTAAGGCGTTTACGAATAAGATAAATGCAGAAACTCAACCAAGGAATTGAAGAGAATATCAAGAGAATAATGCTCAAATAACTGGTCCTAGAATGAATCATACACCAAACATTGCTCATATTAGTCACATATTCTTAGTTCTCTCTGAAGGTTTTGAAATATCACTAATATATGCTTGAGCAACTCATATTCAAGCGGATGCTATTCAAGAGATTAATCTTGCGAATAGGAATATATAGATGTTTCATGCTATCATAAAAAGACTATATCATATTACGTTAAGTAGAACTGTATATGATAGAATTTTTTTCCTACCATATTTATCTGATAGCCTTCAAAAAACAAGTCATCAAAAAAACATTCCAACTGATGAAATAGCAAATGAAAATCATACCCACTGAGATCAAAAGCCGAATCATTTTATAACAAAGGGCATAATTGGAATTATTATTCCAAGTCAAACAATCTCCAATAGAGCTGTTAAAAGTATTATTTTTAATTCTTTTTTCATATTAATCGGTCATGCTTTGGAAAATAAGTTCAATGAAGATAAGTGATATAAGTAGCAATATTGCAGTTTTTAA
Source organism: Candidatus Altimarinota bacterium (assembly GCA_028689205.1). GTDB lineage: Bacteria > Patescibacteriota > Gracilibacteria > BD1-5 > UBA2023 > STC-113. The sequence goes on along the minus strand of JAQTWP010000002.1, from coordinate 67,928 downwards.
ATTATATACTCATACTGAATAAAAAGTAATAACTCAGAGAATATATCAAGCAAGAAGTATTCATTGTCTAAGTGAAGAATTGAGGTTTGAAATAAACATTTCTCATCTGTAATATATTCTTTTGAAAAAATATATTACAAGAGTAAATAATGAACTTAAACTTAAAAATGATGCCGTAGTAATTGTTGCTATTGCTACACTAAGATTTGATTCTGGATCCATATAATAAAAAAGCAGAATCATTGAAAGTAAACTTGTCAAAAATATTATGAAAAGAGTTAATAGATATGCTTTTATTGTTGATGATTTATTCATAATATTCTATTTTTATTATATTTTTATGTCAGTAATATATGTATCAAAAGAGAAATGACAATATTTTTTTCCAAGAAATTATTTCTAATTTTTATTACTTATAATTTTCATATTTTCTGAACCAAGTTAATTGTCTTTTGGCATAATTACGATTATGTTGTTTGATTAAATCCTTACTTTCTTCAATAGTTATATTTCATTCTAGATAAGTTATAATTTCTTTGTATCAAATCGTATTAAGTCCAAAATCTGTTTTGCTATATCATTTTGCAAGTATATTATTCACTTCTTCTAGAAGTCATTCTGAGAACATTTCTTCTATTCTTGAGTTAATTCTTGAATACAACTTTTGCCTATCTCAATCGTATGGAGTTATAAACAAAATATCATATTTTGGAGGAAGCTTTTTCTTTAATTCTTTTTTTGATTTTCAGGTCTGACTAAAAATTTCTAATCAACGAATTACATATCTATGATTATTGATTTCTAATTCATTCGCATATTCGCTATCGATTTTTTCTAGCATTTTCCATATGAATTCATTTCACTTCTCAAGTCTGATTTTTTCTAATTCTTCTCTATATACCCAATCGGGTTTTATTTCTGGAATATCAAAGTTAAATGCAATAGAATCCAAATAAAGTCATGTTCATCAGCAAATTACAGGAATTTTTCATTTATTATGAATTTCTAGAATTAATCTTTCTGCTTCCTTTTTGTATTCTCAGACAGAATATTCTTCGTCAATATTAAGAAAATCAATCATATGATGCTTGATTCACTTTTTCTCTTCCTCTTTAATTTTACCAGTTCCAATATCAAGAAGTTTGTATATTTGCCTTGAATCTGCTCATATTATTTCCGTTTCAAGCTTTCTGGCAATATCTATGCTTAATGCAGTTTTTCAACATGCTGTTGGCCCATAAATAATTATTATTTTAGGTAGCTTAGTTTTTTTATTTAAGAAATTTTCTAGATTTTCTGGGTTCATTTTATTATATTTATACTTTATATTTTCTAATTTAGTTATATATTACTTTTAAATGAATTTTTTCAATCTTTAATTTTATATATTTATGCGATTATGGTCACTTGATCCCAAATATCTTGACAGAGCTGGGCTTCTTGCTTGTTGGAGAGAATGACTTTTGGCTAAAAAAGTTTTAGAAGGGAATACTATTTGATATAAAAATCATCCCCAATTATATAGATTCAAAAACTTAGAAAATCCCCTAGATTGAATAAATGCTTATTTGACTATAATTTATAATGAAGCTATTAATAGGAATTACAAATTCTCTGCAAGTAAAATTGAAATAATTCACAAAATATGAATCATTGAAGTTAATGATTGACAGGTAGAGTTTGAAAAAAAGCATTTATTAAAAAAGCTCGAAATTAGGGATTTAAAGAGATTTAATAATTTATCTTTAGTGGATAAAGTTGAGATTAATCCAATTTTTAAAATAATTGCATTATGAATTGAAACTTGGGAAAAAGTTTAATAATTACTATAAAATATATGAAAAATAAAATCTCAGAAATAAGAAAAGAAATAGAATATATATTTAATTCTCAAGATTCCACTCATGATTTTGATCATACACTTAGAGTTTGTAATCTCGCTTTGCATATTGCAAAAATAGAAAATGCAGATCTTGAAATAATTGAAGTTAGTTCTCTTCTTCATGATATTGCTCGCCACGAACAAGATAAATCTAAATGAAAAATATGTCACGCTGAGAAATGATGAGAATTAGCAAGAAGTTTTTTACAAAAAAGATGATTTGAAGAAGATTTTATAGCTAAAGTTGTACATGCAATAACTTGTCATCGTTTTAGGTGAAAAAATATTCCAGAAACACTAGAGGCTAAAATATTATTTGATGCAGATAAATTAGATTGAATTTGAGCAACTTGAATTTGAAGAGCTTTCCTTTTTGCCTGAGAACATCACGCGAAACTACATTCTAATGAACCAAATATATCTCCCGAAGCAGAATATACCAAGGAAGATACAGCATATAGAGAGTTTGTAGTAAAATTATCAAAAATTAAAGATAAATTATTCACAACTGAGGCTAAAAGAATTGCAGAATGAAGACATAATTTTATGGTGGAATTTTTTGATAGACTAAACTATGAAATTGATTGAATTATTTAATCAGTTTTTTGTTTTTTTAAAAGTTATGTGATAATATTATATAGAACTTATTTATTTGTTATGCTATATGACTCTAAATAAAGACAGGAATGATATTTTTTGCAAAGAAAATGGTAAACTTGTCCAAATAATAATACCAGCAACTACGGATTTCTCTTCTAGTCTTAGAGATATTATTTGAGCTTTATTGGAGAATGATACAAAATATTCTTCAAGATGGAGATATAGAATCCAGCTTATTGCAGAAGAACTTATTAATAATGCAGTTGAGCATTGATCAATAAAAACCGATGATATTATTATTGATATAGCTATTTTTGATAACAGTAATATTGAAATATTAGTAACTAATAATTGAAATTGAAAAAAGAAAATAAAAGCTAAAGATCTTATAGAAAATATAAAATTAAATAGGGAAGCGATGTTAATTAATCCATCATCAAATAAAACCATTAGATGAAGATGACTCGCAATGATTGTACTTGGTTGGAGTGATAGCTTTGAATATATAGATAACCTAGATTGATGATTAACTGCAAAAATAACTAAAAAATTCATTCCAGAGTATACAGATGAAAATCCAATTCCTAATAAATTAGATATATTTAATTTACATGAACAAATCAAAATAACTACAAAAGTATTCTAAACTAAAAAATCTCCGAAGTTTCGGAGATTTTTTAGTTTTTTTATAATATTTCTTATTAATACATTCCACCCATTCCACCCATTCCACCCATTCCACCCATATCAGGAAGTTGAGGAGCTACTGATTTTGGTTCTGGGATATCTGATATCACGGCTTCTGTAGTAAGGAACATTCATGCAATAGAAATTGCATTTTCCATAGCTGATCTTGTAACTTTTTTCGGGTCTACAATTCATGCTTTTATCATATCCTTGAATTCATCTGTAGATGCATCATATCAATAATTAGCATCAGAGTTTTTTCTGATTTCTTCAACTACTATTGCTCATTCTTTTCCTGCATTTTCTGCAATTTGTTTCAGAGGATATGCTAATGCTCTAGCAACAATATGAACTCATATATTCTGGTCTTTACTTCATAGGTCTAAGTTATCAAGAACAACTGATGCCTTAAGAAGTGCAACTCAACCTCAAGCAACAATTCATTCTTCTACTGCAGCTTTTGTAGCGTTTAGCGCATCTTCTATTCTTAACTTCTTTTCTTTCATTTCTACTTCTGAAGCTGCACCAACTTTAATTACTGCTATTCCTCAAGCTAATTTTGCTAGTCTTTCCATTAATTTTTCTCTATCGTAGTCTGACTTGGATTCATCTATTTGGTTTTTGATTTCTCTAACTCTGCGAGCAATAAGTTCTTTATCTCAACCTCAGCTAATAATTGTTGTATTTTCTTTCGTAGAGATTACTGATTTTGCTGATCCAAGATGTTCTAGACTCGCATGCTCAAGTTTGTAACCTAGTTCATCTGTAATTACAGTTGCACCAGTCAGAATTGCAATATCTTTTAACATTTCTTTTTTCTTATCACCGAATCCTGGAGCTTTAATTCCAAGAATATTAAGTACTCATTTTAATTTATTCAAGATAATTCAAGCTAAAGCGTCTCCGTCAATATCATCACAGATTATTACCAAATCTCTTCTACCATTTGCAGAAAGTTGTTCTAGAACTGGAAGTAAATCTTTCAAAGATGAAACTTTTTTATCAGTAATTAATATATGTGCCTCATTAATACGAGCTTCCATTTTTTCTCAATCAGTAAGCATGTAGGGACTTATATATCAATTATCAAATTTCATTCATTCTGTAAGTTCTACCTCTAAACCAAATGTTTGACCTTCTTCAATTGTAATTACACCATTTTTACCAACTTTTTCCATTGCTTCAGAAATAATTTCTCATACTTCTTTGTCTTGTGCAGATATGGTTGCAACTTGCTCTATTTCTTCTTTTGTATTAATTACTTTTGTATTTTTTTCTAGCTCTGCTTCAATAGCTTTTCAAGCTTTTTTCATACCATTCTTAAGTTCAATTGCATTAATCCCAGATCTGATTTCTCTTAATCACTCTTTAATCATAGCATATGTCAGAAGGGCAGCGGTAGTTGTACCGTCTCCAGCAACATCATTAGTCTTAGATGCAGCTTCTTTGATAAGTTCTGCTCACATATTCTCAAGTTTATCTTCAAGTTCGATTTCTTTTGCAATTGTTACTCAATCGTTAGTAACTTGAGGTGCTCAATATCATTTAGAAAAAATGACATTTCTTCATTTTGGTCATATTGTAGCTGCAACAGTCTTTGAGATTTTTTCTACTCATGCAAACATCTTAAGTCTTGCATCATCTCAGAAAGTAATATTTTTAGCCATAGTGTGGGTTAGTTAAAAGTTAAGTTAATTATTTTTTGGTTTTTTTATATTCATGGAATATTAGGCGAATATATTTTATTGTTTTTATTTTTTTCTATTTGTTCTTTTTGTTCTTGTTCTAGAGTATTTTCTCTAATAATACTAAATGATATCTTACTCAATTCATAATTTGATTTAATACTTTCTCAATTTGTTCAAATTTTAAATCCTGCTACATCTATTCAGATTCATCAATTTGTTCCAGTTCAATCTGAAGCATATACTTGTATATCAAAATCTATAGTTTGATTTCATCAGGTATTTTTTCAATATTTGTAATTATATTTATCAAACACTGCTGATGTTTCTTCAATTGCTCCATCTATTTGAGTAAGAGCTTCTTTTATAAAAGTTTTCAAATCCATATTCTATTGTTAATAAATAGTTTTGTCATTTATTGTCATTCCTGCGAAGGCAGGAATCTACCTTTTATATAGTTATAAAAAGTTAATAATAAGAAAATAAAGGCATATACCTTCTAAAACAACTACATCAAATAAATCAAAAATCAATATAAATATCTTATCATAAAGGCCTTCAGTTTCTTTTTCCATATATTTAATTGAATCAGATTCATAAATACATATTAAGAAAACAAGAATTTGAATTATTAAAATTCATAAATAAATATTATTTTTACTTAATAACAATGTTAATCAAGATATTATTGAAATAACATACCTAAAAAATCATATATATTGTATTGATTTCATAAAAACTAGATTAATTTTTTAATAAATTGTAGATTCTTGCCAGAGTTTATACCCGGTACGGGTGCAGGAATGACAGTATTTTGTCATTTCGAGCTTGTCGAGAAATCTCTTTTAGAAACACTTTTGGGAAATTTAATTCCCGAGTTTTATTTTGTATTTATCTTGAAGATTTTATTTTGTATTGATTTGATTTGAATAGATCTTTCGACTTCGTTTCACTTCGCTCAAGATGACAAAATAGGTTTTACTTTTCTGCAAGTTTTGGTTTCAAACATCTTGATTAAAAGGGATTGCCACGCTGTCGCTCGCAATGACAAAGGAGGAATGATTTTATCTTTCCTTGATCCTCATTTTCATAGAAATGACAGAAACGGAAGTATTTCTAAAAACTAAAAACTATCAACAAAAAACAATTTTCCTTTTGCTCCCTCGCCCTTTGGGAGAGGGTTGGGGTGAGGGCTTTTATTCCTCAATCTTAGCTAAAATATAATCAGCTCCGACTATTTTCATTTTTTGTCCGTCGATTTCTATGTCATCTCAGCTATATTGTCAGCTAATTACTTTATCTCAGGCTTTTAGGTCAATTTTAATTATCTTTCCGTCAACTTCTTTTCCTGGTCATACTGCTATAACTTCATATGCGTAGGGTCTTTCTTTATTTACATTTTCTGGAATATAGATTCAGCTTTTCGTTACTTTCTCTGCTTCTACTCATTTTAGAAGAACTCTGTCTGACATTGGTTGTATTTTCATAAGTATAGTGTAATTAGAATATAAAATATATTTTGGTATATAAAGAAAATTAAAAAATTAACATCACAACTGTCATTGTGAGGAGCGACTGCGACGTGGCAATCCCTTTTTGAATAACTTTTGAAATTATTATTCCCAAGTTTAACTTTTGAGTCTTTATTTTTCTACAAGTTTTGTTTCAAAAACCTAGATTTAAAGGGATTCTTCGTTGTCACTCAGAATGACAAAGGTATTAATTATTTTCTGGATTCCCGTTTTTACCCCAAGAGTACTTCCTACGGGCGCACGGGAATGACAACTAAACTATTCCATATTAATGGTTTTTAAAATATTACCAAAAACTATTTCGAAATAGCACGCTAATTATATGCGTGCTAAATTATATGTCAAGAATTTTTTTGAAATTTAAAGATTCAATATATGTCTAATTTTTTATATGGATTTTTAAAAATTATCAGATTCCTGGTGACCGAAGGAAATGACGGGGGTACAAGCCAGGAATGACATAGTGAATTATTTAGTTCTTATTTAATTGAAGATATTCTCCCATATAATTTATTGATATTTTCTTGTTTTGTAGAATCTCTTTCTATTATTGCTGTAAGAGTATTATATTTGTGTATTCTGAATAATCAATAACTAGACATTAGCCAGTCTCTTGTTGGAATATTGATTTTACTAATTATTCTCAGTTCTTTTTTTAGGCTCATTGTTTTTGATAGACAATCTTTGCGACCTAGATTATCAAAATCTGCATCTTGTATTATTTGTTCAAGTTTGTTATGTGGCTTACTAAATACCACAGTAGCCATAATTATTCATTCTATTCTTGATATTCTTTCTTCTCTCCAATTAATAGATTCTAAATATTCCCTTGCAATTCTTGCTCCTATAACCTCATTCTGATTATATTGTTCTATAAAACCAGTATCATGAAATAATGCCGCTAGAAGCAAGTCAGTTTTTTCTTCCAGATGGACGAATTCTTTATCGGCAAGATATTCACTTCTAGAATATACATCCAAAGTATGGTTGATATTATGGTATGGAAAATGGTTTACTTTTTCAAGTAAATCTAGCACATATCTAAGAACATTATTTATTATTTTTTGTTCGCTCATATAATGAAGTTATTTAATTGAAGTAATTATATTTTATTTTTGAATTAATATCAAATTTTTTTTATAACTAATAACATTTTTTTATTTTATAAAAAAGTAAAATTATAAAAATTGACTTATGGTTAATAATCTATAATATTGGCTCTGTTATTAATAATAGATACAAAAAATGTATAGTGATGAATCTCTTCAAAGAATAGAAAAAATCCAAAAAATGAAGAATCTAGGAATAATTCCATATGCTTCAAAATTCAATAAAAAACAAAGTATTGAAGAACTAAATCAAAAATCTAATAATGAGTTCAGAGATGTTAACGAAGTTATTGCATCACCAAAAATAGAGTATTCTACAGCTTGAAGAATAATATTATATAGAAGTTTCGGTAAAATTGCTTTTGCCAAGCTTCAGGATTCTACTTCAGAAATCCAGATTATGTTCTCAAGAGAGAATTGTAGAATAGATACTTGAACAGAAATTAAAGAAAATATAACAGATGAAATGTCAGCTTTCAAGTTCGCAGAAAAACTGGTGGACGTTTGAGATTTTATTTGAGTTAAATGAGAGCTTTTTATGACTCATAAATGAGAGTTAACTTTATATGTCGCAGAATTCCAATTCTTATCAAAAGCTATTCGTCCTCTTCCAGAAAAATTCCATGGACTTCAAGACCAAGAGGCTATTTATCGTCAGAGATATCTAGATTTGATAACTAATAAAGATAGTTATGATAGATTCTTATTCCGTTCCAATTTTGTAAGGTTATTAAGAGATTTTTACTACAAAAATTGATTCATAGAAATAGAAACTCCAATACTTGGCTCTTCTGCAAGCTGAGCTGCAGCAGCACCATTTGTTACTCATCATAATGATTTTGATACTGATTATTTTTTACATATTTCGCCAGAAACTAGCCTTAAAAAGGCAACTGTATGAAGATTCGAAAAAGTTTTTGAAATTGCACGTGATTTTAGGAATGAAGGATCTGATCCTTCACATATTCAAGAATTCACTATGGTTGAGCATTATGCAGTTTTTTGGGATTTTGAAGATAATATGAAATTCACCGAAGATATGTTTGAATATCTTTTTGAAAATTTAAAAATTGATAAAATAGTAAAAATAAAAGATAAAGAGTGAAATATTCGCGATGTAGATTTTTCTACTCCTTGGGAAAGACTTGATTTTATAGAATCAGTTACAAAAGCTTCTTGAATTGATATAATTAAATACTGACAAGATGATTCTGAGCAACTTAGAAAAGATATTCGTGATAAATGAATCCAATTCGAATGAATGGATAAAATGTGAGTTACTACGCTTATAGATTATCTTTATAAAAAAGTTCTTAGACCAAAAATAGTTGGACCTTCAATAATATATAATTACCCTAAGTTAATGCAACCTCTTGCCAGAATTAGCGATAAAAATCCTAATACAGTTGAGCAATTTCAAGTTGTAGTTAATGGTTGGGAAATTCTTAAAGCTTATTCTGAATTAGTTGACCCAATCTTGCAAAAATCCAATTTTGAAGACCAAGCAAAAGCAAGTGCAGCTTGAGATCAAGAGGCAACATCAAGTGATGATGATTTTGTCCTTGCTATGGAATATGGAATGCCTTGTCAAAGTTGATTCGGTATGTGAATTGATAGAATAGTAACTCTTCTTACTGGTCAAGACAACCTAAGAGATTCAGTATTGTTTCCACTTATGAAACCTGAAATAAAACAATAATATATTTACTTAAATAAAATAAAAGAGGTCAATTGACCTCTTTTATATAATTTGTTCTCCTTTTTATTTTATTTTTTCTTTTGATTTTTAATTATTTGATCAGTAGTCATTTTTTTATATAAAGCAAGCAAGCCTTGTGAAAATAAATCTTCAATTTTTTTGACAGAAGAATTAATAGCGCGTATTATTCTTTTGTCATTTATATCTGCATTTTGGTATTTGTTTATTAATTCACTCAGACTTTCTATTTCTTGTCTACCGAAAATTTGATTACCAGTCTTATTTTTAACTTCAATGCTAAAATCCATAAATGATTTTTTCAGATTTTTAAGAATTTGCAGAGCTCCTTTTTTTGTTTTTGGATTTCCTTTTTCTAATTCTGGAAGTAGTTTGTAGAATTCTAGAATTTTTTCTTTTACTTCAAATCCTACCTTTTTTCTTTTTTTAAGAAAAATAAATACTCCAACCGCTATTAAAACCAATATAACTAATATAGCTGTCATTTTTTCTCCGCCTTTTTATTTTTATTTGTTAATCAGTGTTATTATTTATATATAGAAAATATTTAATGTCAAAAATATTGCATATGTTTTGAACAAGGTTTTGAATTTTGGGTATTGTGGATATAATAGATAAATCTTATAAAAATTCATATGAAAAAAGTAATATTAGTAGATATAGTACCAAGTGGTACAAAACCAGAAGAGCTTGAAGGTAGAATGGCAGAACTTGAGAATCTTGTTGCTACTTATTGATCAGTTGTGGTACTTAAAAGAGTTCAAAAAAGAGACACTCCAGATTATCATACATTCGTTGGTAGTGGGAAAATCGAAGAAGTAATGAGAGAATGAGAAGAGCTTGGGGCTGAGCTTGTAATTATCGGTAATATATTAAAATCAAATCAGATTTATCATATAAACGAAATTTTTGAAAAAGCAAAATCTAAGCTTAAGGCTTGGGATAGGGTAGACTTAATATTGAAGATTTTTGAACTTCATGCAACTTCACCAGAAGCAAGACTCCAAATCGAACTTGCTGCAATCAAACATATGTGACCTAGAATATTCGGAATGTGATTAGAACTTTCTCGTCAATGATGAGCAGGCTGAGGTTGATGAGGTTGAGCTAATAGATGACTATGAGAAACGAATACTGAAATAATGAAACGTCATTTAAGAGAAAATGAAAAAAGAATTACAGAAAAATTACATATTTATGAAAGAACTAGGGCTCAACATAGACAGTCTAGAAAAAGAAAAGACTTTAAAACCATAGGAATTGTTGGTTATACTAATTCTGGTAAATCAAGTCTTATGAATGCCCTAACTCGTAAATGAGTCCTTGCAGAGAATAAACTTTTTGCAACTCTTGGAACTAGTGTTGGTAAAATGTATCTAGAAACACCAGACTTCAAATGAAAAGAAGTATTATTAAATGATACTATTGGTTTTATTAGAGATTTACCGCCTAATCTTATTAAGGCCTTTTCCTCAACTCTCGAAGATAGTGTAGAAAGCGATTTCCTTTTGCATGTAATTGATGCATCTGATCCAAAAATTATAGATAAAATAGAAGTAGTTGAAAATATGCTTGAAAAAATATGAGCAAATCAATTTAGAATCAATGTTTTTAATAAAATTGATCTTATAGATTCTCCAAAGATAGAATCACTTAAAAAAGAATTCGCTCACTTAAATCCAATTTTTATAAGTGCGAATAAAAAACTCTGATTTGAAGAATTAAAAGCTAGAATTTTAGAAGAAATAATTTAAAACTAATGGGAAAAAAATTAAAATTCATAGAAAAACATTTATTCGAACTCCTTACTGTGATTTTCTGGATTTTTTTAATATTTTTGTATTTTCATTACAAAAATATACATAATTACTCTAATGAAAAAATTATCAAGGACATATATTTTTTCTTAAAAAAAGAGGGAATGTATTGAGGAATAATGTATGTTTCTATATATGCTGTTAGAACTATAATATTTTTCCCATCATCATTACTTATTATTTTGTCAGCTTCTCTTTTTGGTTTACCAATGGCTATAATATATACAATTCTTGGAGAAAATCTTAGTTCAACTCTAGGTTATTATCTTGGTAAATTCTTCGGTAAAAACATATTATCAGATTCACTTCTTGATAAATTCACATATCTTAAGAAAAAAATTAAATGAGATTCTTTTATGAGTATTTTTTTAGCTAGATTAATGCTTGTTCCTTTTGACCCTCTTAGTTATATTTCTTGATTTTTCAAAGCAGAATTCGGTTGATATTTTTGGTGAACGGTTCTTGGAACTCTTCCTTCAATATTAATTTTTGTATTCATATGAGCATGAATACAAAATATTGAAAACTTCAAATTTTCTCATATAAAATTCGATTACCAATACATAATACTATCAATACTTATACTAAGCTTATCTTTATGAATTGTATTTTTTCTTAGAAAGAGAAATAAGAAAAAATAAATTTTTTTTGCAAAAATTCTAAAATTGATTATTCTACCTACCATCCGTTAGGTAATTGAATTATAAAATTATTTATATTCAAAAAAATATTAATCATATTATATGAAAACTGAAATTTTAGATAAAATAGAAAGCTTATTTTTTGAAGATGCATTCATGGACGTATCAATGGATGATGTAGCCAAAAATCTTAATATGAAAAAGGCTTCGCTTTATTATCATTTTGCTTCTAAAGAACAAATGTTTATTGATATTTTGAATTATTCTTTTGGAAAATATATTAAATATTTGAATAAAACTTTTTTATGTGATGACATTAATTTGATTATATCATGACTTGTAAGTTTTCCTATTGAATCAAAAAATCTTTTCTCTGTTGTATCTCAGAAGTGATATTGCAAAATATGAATTGTAAGAGATTTAATAGTAGAAAAAAATAAAGAGTTATTAAATGTATTCCATACATATTTCAAAGAAAAACATAATTTTACTAACGAAAAAACTATCATTTTTCAATGAATTATCAATGATTTATCAAAAAAATATTGTATTTTTGATTGTAAAGAAACCCTTGATATTAATAAATTAATTCCAGAAATTCAAAAAACTTTTTTTTAAAATAATTGATTTTTCACTCTTTTAAATTATAATAGCGTCTCAGACACAACAATTATTTATATCTTAACTATAATAATATGGCAAGTATAAAATGAACTCAGACTGAGATAAATCTTCTAAAATCATTCGCTGGGGAATCTCAGGCAAGAATGAGATATGATTATTTTGCAAAAGTTGCAAAAAATGAATGATATGAACAAATATTTTCAATATTCGAAGAAACTGCATTAAATGAAAAAGAACACGCTAAAAGATTCTTCAAATTCCTAGAAGGTGGTCCTGCGGAAATAACTGCTACTTATCCAGCAGGAAGAATATGAACTACACTTGAAAATCTTGAAGAATCTGCTGCTTGAGAAAATGAAGAATGGACAGAACTTTATCCAGAATTTGCAAGAATTGCTGATGAAGAATGATTTAGTGAAATAGCTAGAGTATGGAGATCAATCTCTATGGTAGAAAAAGCTCATGAAACTAGATATAGAAAACTTCTATCTAATATCCAAAATGATACAGTATTCAAAAAAGAAGAAGTTACTAAATGGAAATGTAGAAATTGTGGATTTATTCATACTGGTAAAAATGCTCTTGAAAAATGTCCAAGTTGTGATCATCCAATAGCTCACTTCGAAGTATGGGCTGAAAATTATTAATTAAATAATTTGGCACGATTATAATTATTACACTCTCTTAAATTCAAAAAAATTCTCTAGATTTCTCTAGAGAATTTTTTGTTTAATCTTTTAATCTTTTTTTATTATTTCCTGAAATATAACTTTGCAAATATTGTAGAAAATCCTATCTGAACTAGATAACTTATTGCAAAGACTAACATAAAAGAAGTTGAGAAATATTGTGCATAGAGAAAAGAAAATATTAATCAAAGAGTCAAAAATCTAGTTATTCATATCCAAAAAAGACTTCTTGATTCTGGTGAGTCTCATAGTTTTTTGAAAATAAAAAAGTTTATAGCAAACATTATAGAATAAACCAGAATTACAAGAGCAAATATTTTACTTAAATATAGAATATCCATAGAAAAAACTAAATGCAATTGTTTAAGTGCGAATATATAAAAAATTACTGAGAATGATCATATTTGAGTAAGAATATTTTTTTTCCTTATAATAAAATTAGAAATCTTAGGGAATAGATTAAGTATTCTTGATAAAATAAAAGGAAATAGAACTAAAACCAGTAGTCAGCTAAATGGACTTACTCATCATTCGGCAGAACTTCAACAACTAAAACTCTTAGTTAATTCTGTTGCGTCACATGCGAATTCTGATGGATTCATCATGAACTCATGTCAGATTCTCTGAAGATAAAAATCAATAGGAAAGAATATTGCAGTAAAAATTATAAGATTAAGTACAAAAAGATTGAATCATAATTTAGTATTGGCTCAGGTTTTGGTTATCCAACTCATTACAAGTCATCATCAACTAAGTAGACTAAGTAATAAAAAAGCATATAATACAGAGGATTTACCGAATATTAAGTAAGATAGTCATACTCAAACTAAAGGAAAAATTAAGTAATTGATTATTAAATTAAGATAAAGAATCTTTGGGAATTTTTTGATAGTTAATAGGTCTTTGTAATGTATTTCTAATAATGGAGGTAGGATTAGAAGAATTGCAGCTATTACACATAACATAGGAGTAAAGGGAATTCAGCCGAAAAAATAATTCACAGTAATTCAAGAGAGTATTGCAATAAGATTAATCATTTTTTGTTAATTATTAATAAAAAATACCTTTTAAATATAGGTATTTAATTTTTTTGTCAAAATATAAATAAATTTGCAAATGAAACAGATTTCATTATAATGGAACCTGTTTAATAATTAACTAAATTTTAATGCCAAGAAATTGTAAGAAAAGAAATATAGATCATATATTGCAGAGTAATTTCTTTAAACCAAATTGAATTCCACTTCATGATCTTGATATTCAAGAAGTTGGTTCTGATGAAATTGAAGCTCTAAGACTTGCTTACCTAGAAAACCTTAATATGATTGATTGAGCAACCAAAATGTGAGTTTCTGGACCTACTTTCAACAGGATTCTCAACTCTGGGATTACAAAAATTGCTGACGCAATAATTAATTCTAAAGCTATTAAAATTAGATAATTATAAACACAATATTTTTTAACCTATATGATTATGCCAAATAAAGATGGGACTTGACCAAATGGTCAAGGAAGTAAAACTTGAAGATGAATGTGAAGATGTGGGAATAATACAGATACTAATTCTACATCAGAAAATGAATCTTCAGAAACTGTAAAGGAAGAAAATACTACTGAAACTACTTTTGGAAAAAGAGACGGTTCATGATGTTGAACTTGAAGATGAGCTTGAAGGTCTTGAGCTTGAAGAAGATGTTGTGGAAATAACTAATAAAAAAATACTGCAGAATTAATTCTGCAGTATTTTTTTATTAGTTTAATAATTGTGTTATTCTTGATCTTACTTCTTGAGAATGTTTTCAGGTTTCGCAAGAAGAACATTGTTCTAATTTTTTAGATAAGACATTCTTACTTTGTGCACTCAGAATAGATTTTACTGCTGAACAATCGCAGTTTGAATTTGTTTTTGACATAAATATCATAAGTTATTAATAAATTATTCATACTATTTTTATTACCAAAATAGTTCAAGCAATCTAAACATATATTTTTATCAAAATCAAATTTTTTTTAAATTTTAATAACTAAAAATTCTTATCCTCTTTTTAGATAAACTTTCACGAAACTACTCTTTAATTCTGCTGCTTTTGCAGAAATTGTATCTATTTTATTTTGCTCAGCTAAGTTTTTTACTTCATCTAGATTTTTCCTGATAGTTTGAATTTCTAGGTCATTTGCAACTTCTTCAACTGCTTTTAATTTAATATCAGCTTCTGTGTAAGAATTAATTACTCACTTAGAATCTTTTGAATCTGCTGCTTCTATAACATTTTCCATTACATCATGAAAATCTACAAGAGAAACAGCTAGCATTGAAAATCAGTTTCTTTTAAGAATATCCTGGAAAATTGGGCGGATTTTTTCAAAGCTAAGATGTGCTTCTTTTAAATTACCAGTATTAACTTTTTCTTTTAGAGAATTAATTACTATGAACTGATTTTCTAAATCAGAATTCAGATTTTTATCAGTGCTAAGTGAATAAGGATGATAGGTAGTATATTTATCTAGAAATATCTTATATTCTTTAATAAGGGAATTATAATTAGAAATTGATTCTGCTCTTTTTTCTTTTCCAGTATCAAAAAGGGTTTGCTTATAATATTTATTCATTTTATTGTAATCCTCTATAAAGAATTTTTTTGTGAAAAATATACTATAATAACTTCAAGCTATACTAATAATTATAAAAAGAGCTGTAAATATTATCCAATATAACTTGGATATTTTTTCATCTTTCTTTAATGTTGTAATTCAGATTAGCTTATATAGTCCACAAAACCCAACGATTCAAGTTATAAATAATATTGCACTAAGTATTAATAGAATTATTTGAATAATTCATCCAACCCAAAAGAAACCTAAAATAAATAAAATTAAAGAAAGGTTTATTCTTATTAGACGATCTAGTCATCCTTCGTTTTTAAATTTGTGCATATAAAAAATAATAAATAAAAAATAAAATATATCTAACTTCTCAGTGCATCTACTGGATCCATTTTGGATGCTTTGAATGCTGGGTAATATCAGAAGAATACTCATACGAATACCGCAAAACTAAATGCTCAGATTCTTCATAGTATACTTGGTATAACTTCTATAAGTTCAAAATAAGTAATTGTCGGAATTATAATATCTCAAATAAGAATTCAGGCTAGTCATCATCATATTGATAATATCACAGATTCAAGAAGGAAAATATTTAAAATATCTTTTGTCCTGATTCAGATTGCTCTGAGGATTCCAATTTCTTTTGTTCTTTCTGCAACTCAGGCAAACATAACATTCATTATTCCGATTCCTGAAACCACAAGTACTATTATTGCAACTCATGTAAGAAGAAGTGTCATTGTGTCAGCAGATTCTTGTGCTGCTACAACTTTTGAGCCTTGGTCTACAACTCTAAAATCATCTCCCTGAGTTGATTTTAATTTATGTGAAGACTTCAGAATATCTCATATCTCAGTTATCGCTATACCTATACTATCAACATTTTTGGCTAGAGCAATTAATCTTGGACTTCCTGAGTCTCCAATAATTGATTCTGCTGTAAAATATGGAATATAAATAGAATCATCATAAGTTATCGGTCATATTGAACTTCATGATTTCTTGAAAACTCAGACAATTTCAAGTTTTTTCTTTCAAACTATTATTGTTTGTCATATTGCGGATTCTGGACTTCCAAAAAAATCAAGTGCCGCTCAATTACCAAGTATTGCAAGTTTTGGTTTTCACTGTATATCTTCTGTTTTGAAAAATTCTCATTTTTCTAGAGCTAATTTGGAAATATCTTGGAATTCTCATCATACTCATAATATTGTAGTTGAAGCGGAAGTTGTATCGCTTGCGGCAACCATTTTACCTTGAAGAATTGCAGTTACTGATTCTAGATTAGTTGCTTCATTTTGAAGAACTGCAACATCTTCAATATCTAATTTGGATTTCTGAGTAGGAGTAGTTATTGGATTAATTAGAATTGATGTAACTGCTAGATTAGCATATTGTTCTTCAATTTTCTTTTGAGCACCAAGTCAAATTGCAATTACAAGGACTATTGTTGCAACTCAAATTATAACTCAAAGAGAACTCAAAAAAGTTCTGAGCTTGTTATTATAAAGAGATTTAACGGCCATTTTAAGTATTTGCATAAGTATAATTATAAATTCAATAATCTTTTGTCATTCCTGCACCCGTATCGAGTATAAACTCCAGCAGGAATCTTCATTATATTTTAGGTAATTCTTTTAGATATTTTCTCAGAGAGGATAATTGGTAGATTCCCATTTTCACGTGAATGACAAATATTATATATAAATTATAAATGTTCTTCTAACTTGAAATTGCAATTCTCGACTTTTCAATCTTTCAGAAAAATTATTCTATCTGCATATCTTGCTACAAGTGGAGTATGAGTAACCATTACAATAGTTTTTCAATCGTTTTTTAGGTCCATTATGATTTTCATTACTTCTACAGAAGTTTCTGAATCAAGTGCTCAAGTTGGCTCGTCAGCTAGTAGAATTTCTGGATCATTCATGAGGCTTCTTGCAATACTAACTCTTTGTTGCTGTCATCCTGATAATTCTCAAGGTCTATTGATTAATTTATCACCGAGTCAAACTTTTTCAAGTAACATTTTTGCTTTATTCTCTTTTTCGAGATTCGTCATATCAAGATAAAGTGACGGTAACATTACATTCTCGAGAGCGGTCAACTTCGGAATAAGATGGAATTGTTGGAAAATAAATCACATTTTACGATTTCTGATATAACTCAACATATCATCATCTTTTAGAAAAGAAATATCTTCTCATTGAAAGCTATATTCACCTGATGAAATTCAATGAAGACATCCTATAATATTAAGCAGAGTTGATTTTCCACTTCCAGATTCTCACATTAGTATTACGAATTCTTTTTTGAATATTTTTAGATCAATTCATTTAAGAACTGGAATTTCTTCTTTATTTGTAAGAAAATATGATTTTTTTACATTTTCTAATTTGATTAACGGTTTTTCCATTTTTTTCATTTCAATTAATAAACAATTTTATCTCATTTTGATAATCAACTAAGTACTTCAACCATCTTGGAATCTGTAAATCCCGTCAAGACAGCTTTATATTCTCAATTTTCTAGCATTACAGAAGGTTTTTTATTAACGGTTTTCACTGCTTGAACAGGAATTAGTAGGGCATTTTTTACTTCTTTTGTTACGAATTCACTATTTGCAGTCATTCATTCTTTTATCCTTTTATCTTCTGAAGAAAAAAGGATCTGAGTTTTATAGCTTACAACTCAATTCGTATCAATTGTTGCTTTATCGCTAACATACGTCACTTCTCATGAAATACTTAGTCATTCTATAGCGTCAAATGTTATATAGACTATCTGTCAGTTTTTTACTTTAACAATATCTTCTTCGTCAACTTGAGATTCTACAAAAAAAGTCTTATTATTTATTATTGTTACGAATGCTTCTTTAAGTGAACTTGTAGTTTCTCAGATACTTCAGGCTATATTTGAGATTTTTCAATCAATGGGGCTTCTAAGAAATGAATCTTCTTTTTTCTTTTCTGCTTCTTCAAGATTTTTCTTAGCACTCACTATCGCCATATATAAAGGTTCTAATTCAAGTGAATCTGCTCATTTTTTGCTTTCTAGTGTACTTTTTGAGATTTCAATTTGAGATTTTTCTTTTGTTAGAGAAGTATCTTTTTTAATTAAAGAATTGTCTAGTGTCATTTTTGCTTGATCTAATTTTTGTGTTGCAAGACTGAGCAATACTTCATTTTCTAGAATTGTTTTTTGCAGAGTTGTTTCTCAGATTTTTATTTTCTGACTTAGACTTGTGACTTGATCTTTCGCAGTGCTAATTTTAAAATCCATAGTAGTTTTTGCTTCCCCAGTAATTTGAAGAATTGTTGCAAAAGATGCAGTTTCATTTTTTAGACTAGACAATGCATTCTCAAAATTAGATTGAAAAGAATCAAGTGAGCTTTGAGTAAAATTCGATGAAGTAATAGAATTTTTTAGAGTATCAAGCGTATAATTAAGTGACTTATTAGTAAGAGAACTTACATTTTTTAATTGAAGCGAATAAGTTTGTAGCTGAGTTAAATCAGAACTTTGTCTGAATATTTTCCAATCAGTATAGAATTTATCGAATTCCTGCCTTGCTTCTCTATAGCTATTTTCTGCTAGATTCTTAGTTGAAGTATTTTTTGCTCAAAGGTATACTTCGTAACTATCATTAATATTTTTATTAGTATCACTTATTCAAAGCAAGCTATCAATATCAAAAAGATTTTTCTCAATTATTGTAATTAATTGCCCAGCTTCCATTAGGAGTTTATTCTCAGAATTCTTATATTTTTCTTCTTCTTGGGATGTAATTAAGGCCAAATTATTTTCTGCAGTTGTATAATCAAGTTTGGTAGTGTCTAGATTATTTTTGGAATTAAGTTCATTAATTTGTACTTGTTTTTTGGCGTTATTAAGGTTTTCTCAAGTGATTTTTACATTATCTTCGGCAATTCTAATATCCATGTCCGTTTGAGAAAGAGTTGAATCATAAGAAGCTTGGCTTGATTCTAATTGCTTTTCTGAAATATTAATGTCATCTAGAGTTCCTCATCTTTTTTTGAGATTATAATTAGCTTCTGCAATTTGAAGAGCGATATTTGCTTTATCTATAGCTAGAACAAGATACTCAGAATCAAGAGACGCTATAATTTCTCATTTCTTTACTTCATCTCATTCTTTTTTTATTATAGTATTAATTATTCAAGGATTCGCAAAATCAAGATTAAGTTCATCTTTTAAGGTAACTTTTCCATCTGATTCTATAGAATTTTTAAGATTTCAAGAACTTACAGTATAAGCTTTCTTTTCTTGGGTTTCAGAGATTTCTTTGTTTGAAAAAAAATAAGAGTACCCAGAATAAGTTATTCAAGAAAATATAAGAATAGCTATAATCCTTTTAGTCCAATTTTTTGAAGTATTTTTTTTCACTTCGTTTACTAGAGACATTAGAATATTGTTAAGATTAAATAAATTATATTGAAAAACTATATTATTGAGTGAAAGCAATTTTTACAAATTCTGATACCTTGCTATCTTTAACTTCTGGAGATAGCCAAACTGAGATATATTGTCAATTCTTAATATCAGCAAGACTTGCATCTACATTAGGAGCATCTGGTCATTGAGCAGTTTTCTTTATCATTGGTATTCCAACTGGAATTATAATTTTTACTTCTCAAAGAGTTGCAGAATTAATTTCTTCTTTAAGTGCCATTCTTGCACTTTCATCCATTGCTTGCATATATTTTTTCTTATCTGTTGCAGACATATTGAATGTAGGATCTTTTGATGTATCAATTTGTAATAAGCTAATTTCATTTCATTCTATCGAAGTAATTTTACCGTAAATGTCCATTTTTCTTTCTGGTTGAGCTGATTCAGCACTTTGAATTTGAGTTGTATTTGTATTAGTAGTATCAGTTGTTTCAGTAGTTCCACAAGAAACTAATATAAAAGTTGTAGCTATAATGGCTGGTATAATAAATTTTTTCATAAAATGAAATTAGATTATAATATTAGAAATAAGCTTTCTATTTATTCATACGGAAATGGTTTTAGAATTTATTCAAAAAAATAAAAAAACTCTATTTCATTTATAAAATAGAGTTTTTTTATTGAATTAATATTATCTCATCATTCATCTTCTTTGACCAGTTCAGTCTAGAGGACGAGTAACAGAATTAGTTTCATAAGTATCACAAATACCATTGCTATTTGCATCCACGAAAGTAGATGAAGCTGTATTTGTACCAGGTGTATAAGTAGAATTATATCTATATCAACCTCTTGCTGCATATGTAGATGAAACTAGTGTTGCTCCTAATATTAGTGCAGTAGTTCCGAATATAAGTGCTTTTTTCATAAAATCATTAAATTAAAAATATAAATTAAAATTTTTTGAGTGGCCCTCATATGTTGTTACGGAAATGTCTTTCAAATTTATTCAAAAAATACATAAAACTTATTATTTTTTGAAAAATATTACTAAAAAACTATAATCAGTTCATTATTATTTAAAAATATAAATTATGTGAAGAGACTATATACCTGATTATCAAGATGAAGATAATACTACATTAGTAGTAAAAGATTGTAATTGAAATGTTTTGAGTACTTGAGATACAGTGATGTCAATTAAGGATCTAAAGGTTAAATGAGGAACCGATATTAAAAGATGAGATAAGTTCAAGAATATTAGACTTACAGATAATATTGAAGAAATAGAATCGGGCAAAATGGTACTTAGAACAGAATTTTTCAAGAAAGTTTAGATTATTCTACAAAACAAGATTAAAGAAATACCCAAGTAAAATTATAAAAATTCAAACTATTCCAAAAAAAGTCAGAAGCAGTTTTGTTTTCATGACTTTTTTTAGTATCAGAAATTCTGGCAAACTCAATCATATTACGGCCATCATAAAAGCAAGTCATGTCCCAAGAGGAATTCATTTCATAATAAGTGCTTGAATTACTGGAATTATACTAGTAGCATTTGCATACATTGGTATCCCAAGAATTACAGCGATAGGAATTGCGAAAGGGTTATTTTTTGTAATGTATTTTTCAAAAAATCAAGTAGGTATGAATCAGTGGATTATTCAACCGAGAGCAACTCATAGAAGTACGTAGGGCATAATTTTCCATATAAGTGAAAAACTATCTTTGCTAACTTGGCCAATGAATTTCTTCCATTTAATTTCCTCTTTTGTTATATCGCTTGGAGTTCATTTATTTTTCCAGATAAACTCTGCAACTTCTCATTCCATTTTTAATTTGCCGATTATCCATCAGCCAATCATTCAGAGAAACATTCATGATGCGACATATATTGCAGTTATTTTCCACCCGAAAAGTCCTATGAATAATGCGACTGCAACTTCATTGATTAGTGGGGAAGTGATAAGGAATGTGAAAGTTATTCACATTGGGATTCAAGCTTTGAGAAATCCTACAAACATCGGAATTGAACTACAACTACAAAAAGGAGTTATTGCTCCGAATAATGCAGAAAGGAAATAATCAAATCAATAAAACTTATTTCTTGCAAGGAAATCTCTGATTTTTTCTATAGGAAGATAATGATTCATAAGAGTCATAATATGGACTATAAGAACAAGAAGTATAAAAATCTTTATACCATCATATATGAAAAAATTAAGAGCATCTCAAAGATGAGAACCATTTAAATGTAGCCAAGTATAAGTTATATAGTTAGCAAAAGATTGTACAGAGTCAAACATATTAATTCTAGCTTTTTAAAAATTTAAAAAATTCTTATTGTTTTTCTAATATTTCTACAATTTCATCTACACTTAGAACTTTACCTGAACTTATAACTTTTTCGCCAATTACGAATCACGGAGTAGAAAGAATATCATAATTCATAATCTCTTCCATTTCTGTAATTTTGTTTACATCTGCTTTAATTCAAGATTTTTCTAAAGCTAAATGAGTATTATTTTCCAAAACTTTACAATTAAAACAACCTGTTCCAAGAATCTTTATTTCCATAAAATATATAATTAAATATTAAAAAGTATTTTTGTATTTTCTTTAATTTTCTCGTACATATCTAGATTAATTGAATAAAAAACCCTAGTTCAATCTTTCCTAGAATTAAGAATTCAAGCTCTTCTAAGTATTGCAACATGGTGAGAAACCATATTCTGCTTAATATTAAGTTTTTCTATAATTTCACATATGCAAAGTTCTTTTTCTTTGAGCATAATGAATATATTAAGTTTATTCGGTTCACCAAGCAAGCTATATAAATCTCAAATCAGTGCCAAATCAATATTTTTTTCCATAATTTAAAATCAATTATCTATATATCTACATACTTCGATATATTATAAAAATAATATTATAAGTCAATAATTAATATATAATAAAAATATTGATTTTTTATAAATATTTATAATATATCAATCTTAAAAATCTTTATTAATCCAAAATAATTATGTGAATATTCGATATGTTTACCTCTGACGCTTGTAATATTTCTGGTAGGAATAACTGACTAGAATCTTGGTCTTGGGAAGAATATGAAGTCAAAAAAATAGAGCTATCAGATAAAATAGTTCTTGTTGATATGATATGACAACCTCTGGAATGAAGCGTTACAATTTCTGATGAATTATTTTCTTGAAAATATCTCCCTGGAACTATATTCGCGCTATATTGTCATAGTGGATGAACAAGCTGATATTTACAAATGCAATTATCTCCTCAATTACCTCAATATACTTTTGTGAATATCAAATGAGGAATAATGAGTTTGAGGAGATAGGACTTTAATTTTCATTAAAAATTAATCTATCTTTAAGAAGAGATAAAAAAACTAATCAATCAAAAAGTTTATCAGATTTGGCAATTTTGTACTTACTTATAATTTCTCATTTTTTTGCTTCAAGAAGCAACTTAAATTCCTTGCTAGGAATTTTTAATTCTTCTCTAATAGTTGTTGGAGTTAATTCTAGAAGTTCTAGTTTGTTATGATAACAGAATAAATGTAGAATTGCAGAATTCGCAAAACCTTCTTCATCCTTAATTGCTCACATATATTTTCCGGGAGATTGAAAAGCAAGTAAATCAGCTTTATATTTTAATTGAATTTTAAGTAATTCTCCCATTACAACGTTATATTTCTCTCATTTATTCTCTGTTGGTTCCAGAATAATTTTCTCCTTATCGCCAATAGTTAATTCTCCAGAATTGATATTACATTCCAGATAATTAATATTCTCTTTCTCGAATCTGAATAGGATTGTTTTCATGGGATTTTTTGGTTACTTATGTATTTACTAGAATTATTATATTATTTATTCTCTCTCTATTGCTCTTTTTAATGCTATTATTAAATTTAAAAATATTTATTATTATTCCAATAAATTATATTCAGTCCAGCTTTGTGTCTATCTATTTAGAAATTTGATTAATATAAAAACCTAGCGTACGCATTTAGTATTTTTACTTAAACTATTTACTAGATAATTTATTGTTCAATCATATTGGGAAATATACATAAAGTTGCTTGAATCATATATAGTAGATGATTGTAAATCAGAATCAGATATAGTATATCAGGTAAAATAGTTTACATCTAATGCAGGATGTACTTTAGAATAATTAATTATTGAAGATAATTCTTTTATATTAGGAACTCTCCAATCATTAAATCATCATAACTCCAAATTTTCACAGTATTTTTTTGCAGCACAGAAGTTGCAATCATCTAATAGGGTTCAATCACTACAAGAATCTAGATTATTATATTCACTTGTATCGTAATTTTTACAAATAGTACTATTATTTGTATTGGTAATTGATTGCCAAAAAAGTCAAGTGATATTATCCTTTGTTACTCAACTTAAAGATAGTGATCATGTATAAATCACAAATCTTGCTTCTGGTAAATTAGATATTCAAACATTATGAGCACTGTCATAATATCAACTTGCAGTTCATTGCCATGGTAATTTAGGTGATTTTCTAAAATTCGCCGTAGTTATAGTTGCATAGATAATTCAGACAGATAATATAAATGCCATAAGTGTAATAAAAAATTTTTTCATAAAAAAATAGTTAAAAGGTAAAATTATCTTACACAGCGAAGATATAATGAATTATATTTTAAAGTAGCTCAAAAAGATCAATTATATCAGCTTATCTTATAAGCTGTCGATAAAGTACCTGGATTGTTATTCGAAGTCCAATATTCCACATTACCTCAAGCAAAATAAATTGAATCAATTTTAGTTCAGGCAATTTTTGAAAAATCAACAATAGATAAAAATTCTGTGATGTCAGGTAATCTCCAGTCGTCGAATCATCACAAAGAAAGATTAGCACAATAATTTTTTGCCGCACACCAATTACAATCATCTGAAGCTATTCAATCATTACAAGTTGTATCAGAAAAAGAATTAGTATCAAAAGTTTTACATGATACAAGTTCATTATTTCATCATATTGATTGCCAAAAAAGTCAAGTAATTTTATCATAAGTAACTCAACTTAAAGATAAACTTCAGTCATATAATTCAAATCTTCAACTTCACGATGCTATATCGGACAAATAAGGAGTAGAACTTCAATCTATATTAAGATAAGTGATAATATTATTATCTTCTTCAATATTTTCATTTCAGCCAACCTTTAGATTAATTACCTTATCTATTGTATAAATAGTTTTTATCGGATCTGATAAATTAGAAATAATTCTAAAACTATCGATAAGTGCTTTTGATTCAGGAGTTGATCATGTTCAGAATATTTTTTCGATTTCTTGACTTCTTTTGATGCTATCTGAAGTTGTAACTATGCTTGTTATATTAACTCAAGTAAGTGTTGAATTATTATTATCAGCAAGTTCTTGAATTAATAAATCAGTATTTTTATTATTAATAGAAGAAATATCTCAAATAATATAGGGTATGTTATTATTTTTATTCACTACAAAGTAGACATTATTTTTATCATTTAATACATCATTAATAGCTCAACTAAAATTATAAATTAAAGATGGCATATTAATAAGAAAATAATTTGATCAAGTAGAGAATTTTAGATATCAATTATAGTTTCATTGAACAATTGCTTGTTCGTTTGAGGCAAAAGCTTTTTCTATTAAATTGTAACCTAATTGTTGTCAATTTTCTAGAATTCAGGCTATTTGAAAGTTATTTTTATCATAAGTAATTCAATATGAATATTGTGTAGCATTATCCAAAGGATCAACAGGAATTTTGGAAATATTTACAATTTTTGATAACTTTTCTCAGATTATTCATTTATACATAACTTGAACTCAAGATACAGTTCAAGTTGATATTAATCATTCTGGAAAAGGATAATATCAAGATTTAGTTTTATGTAATTCTAGTCATTTTGATAAATTACTTATATCTGCCATTCTTGAAGAGTCTCTAGAAGAAGATGAATAACTTGAGAATGATAAGAATGCAATAGTAGACAATATTGCTAGAATTACTATTACAACTATTAGTTCTACTAGAGTGAAGGCTTGAGAATTTTTAGAAGAAATAATATTTTTATTTTGAAATGTTTTCATCGATATATAGTTAATTATTAAAACCTAATTAATAGTATCTTTAGAAAGCCTTTTTTATAATATATATTAATTATTACCAATAAAGTATACGTATTTATTTGAATTTTTAAAGTTTATTTCAAACAAGTTTTTTCATTAAAGTAAAGTATTAGTTACTTCCTACTATAAACCTTTCTTTTAATATAAAATAAATTTGACTTTACATTAAAAATACATAAATTACCTACCAATCGGTAGGTAATTAATTTAAACTAAAATATGTTAGAAAAATTCGCTAGGTTCTTTCTAGAAAATGAAAAGATAACTATAGTACTTATTACTATAATTTCTTTTTTTGGTGTCGCTTCGTATATTATGTTGCCTAAACAATATAATCCTTCAATTGTTGCACCAGCTTTTAATATCCAAATACCAATTAACTGATATTCTAGTTCGGACGCCAGTCAATTCGTAGCTAGAAGTTTAGAAAACAAAATCAAAGAACTTGAATGAGTTGATAAGATTATGTCTTATTCTCAGGATAATTTTGCTTCTGTAATGGTAAGTTTTAAGGTATGAATTCCACAAGAAATAGCCAAGACAAGACTTTATGATAAAATGTATTCCAATTATGACCTACGTCCTTTCGAAGTTCAAGATATTAATATTAAGTCAATTGACCCAGAAGAGCTTCCTCAAGTTAGTCTTGCTTTAACTTACAAATGAAACGATTTGGGAATTAAAGAAACATGAATTTATCTTAGAAGTATAGCTAATCATCTAAAAGAAGAAATCAAATTAGTACCGAATACTACTGTGATTGATATTATATGAGGTTATGAAGACGATATAAGTATCAAGCTAAATAAGTCTAAGATTGAAAGTTATGGACTTGATATTTGACAAGTTATTGGAATTATCAAATCTTCAACTATATATAAAACTGTGGGGAATTTTGAAGGTGATACAAAAACTTCAATTCTTCTTAGTTCGAACCTTAATTCAAAAAAAGATTTGGAATGACTTCTAATTTTTAATAATGCGTGAGCAAAGATATATCTTAGAGATGTAGCCAGTATTTCTTCATGACCAATTAATATAGCCAGTTATTATACTTATTCAGATAAAGAAAATACAAGTGATGCAGTATTTCTTGGGATTGCAAAAATGAAATGAACTAATGCAGTATTAGTTGTAGAAGATGTGCTCAAAAAAGTAGAAGAAATACAAAAAACTCTTCCAAAAAATATATGAATAAATGTTATCCAAAATGAATGAGAAACTGCCCGTGAAGCAACTAATGAGCTAACTTTCCATCTTTTTGTAAGCATACTTATTGTACTTGTGATACTTATAATTTTCCTTGGTTTCAAGAATGCACTTAATGCTGCTTTTTGTATTCCAATGGTTCTTGGAATTGTATTCATCGTGGCTCTTATTTTCTGACTTGATATCAATAGAATAACTCTTTTCGCACTTATATTATCTCTCTGAATATTAGTTGATGATTCTATAGTTGTAGTAGAGAATAATGCAAGACATCTTGCTGATATGCACAAGAATGGCAAAACCAAAATGGAAGCCTTGCTTGACTCTGTTAAAGAGGTTGGTCCAAGTGTAATTCTATCTACTATTACTCGTGTTATGTCATTCGTTGCTATGTTCGCTGTGACTGGAATGATGTGAGATTATATGAAACCAATTCCAATTTTTGCTTCAATAGCACTTATAGCTTCTCTTTTTATAGCTTTTAGTATTAACCCTTTTCTTGCTTCTAGATTCTGTGTTTGAGATAAATGTTCATCTCATGAAGACCATAACAAAGAATCAAAACTTATTACGAAGTATGGTAATATAATTGGTAAATATATAAGTGATACTGCTGCAACTCTCAAATCAAGAAGAACTCTCAAATATATTTTTTGGATATCACTTTTTGTGATAATTCTAAGTCCTATTATGCTTGGAATATTCAAAGCTAGAATGCTCCCAAAAGCTGATAAAAACCAGATATATATTTGGATTGATGTACCGCGTGATTATAGTGTAGATAAGACAAAAATTGTAGAAAAAGATTTATCTGATTTCCTTTTATGAAAAGTTAATTCAGCTTCTCTTCCAAAAGAGCTTAATATTGTAGAAAATGTTAGCTCGACCGTTTGAGATAAATTCTTATGAGATTTTGCTAATCTTTTTAGATGAGGTTCTAATCGTATAATGTCAAACCAAATAAGCTCTAGAATTGATTTAATTCCCAATAAAGAAAGGGATGTTCCTTCGGAAGAATATAGTATAAAAATCCGTCCCTTACTTAAAAACTTCTTATATAATAAATATCCAGATATAAAATTCAGACTTCTAGAAGATCCTCCAGGGCCTCCAACTATGGCAACTTTTCATATAAAAATGAAATGACAGGAAGATTTGAGCCTTGATGAACTTACTCGTTTCAGCTCTGCTGTTGAATCAACTGTGAAAAAAATAGAAAAATCAGAAAAATTAGTAGATCTTACTAATACAATATCAAGCACTTACAAAAAAATTGAAATTGTATTAAATGAAGATTATCTACTTGAAAAATGACTTAATACTGACCAAGTATATCAAACTCTAGGATGAATATATAATCCGTTGCAAGTTTCTTTTGTACATGGAAATGACAAAAAAATTGAACCATCAAGAATTATAGTTGGTTTTGATAAAGAAGAATTTTCTAGTATAGATTTCCTTAGAAATATATATTTCACTAATCCAAAATGAGAAAAAATAAAACTAGATGAAATTGCTGAATTAAATAGTGATTATGCTAGTCCAGAAATATATACAGATTCCCGCAGTACTACAATTCATCTGTATTCTGAGATTGGTAATAATTCAGTTGTTTATCCTGTTTTGAAATTATATGATATGTTCTGAGCTAAAGATTTTGAAAGCTTAGGTTATAGAAAAATTTCTTCAACGCCGTACCTTATTAATTTCGTATGAATTAAAGATGGTAAGCAATATAGGGTAGAATGGGGATGAGAATGGGAAATTACTATGGACACTTTTAGAGATTTAGGTAAAGCCATGATAATGTCACTTCTTGCAATATTTTTCTTGATAGTTGCACAATTTAAGAGTTTTAGAGTTGGATGAATAGTTATGACAACATTCCTACTTTCTTTCTTTGGAATTTTCCCAGGATTCTCAATATTATTCCTTCTAAAATGAGAATATTTCACAGCTACTGCCATGATATGAGCAATTGCTCTCGGTTGAATAGTGGTAGGGAACGCGATAATATTAATTGATTATATTGATCAATTGGTTAAAGAAGGGAAAGGACTTGCTTACGCAGTAATTGAATGATCAAAGAAAAGGTTTGTACCAGTAATATTAACTAGTATTGCAGCAGTATTCGGAAGTTTTATAATAACTTCTGATCCAGTATGGAGCTGACTTGCATGGTCTATAATATGGTGACTTAGTGCCTCTGCTGTTTTGACTTTATTTTTTATTCCTATATTCTATTATGATTTCTTAATCAAATATTACAAAGAAGAATCGCATAATATCCAAATTAAGAATGTAATAAAAAACAGTAAGGAAATAAATAAATAAATATAGCTCGTCATTGTACCCTAAAGGGCATAAACTTTGGCAATCCACCACGATAAGATGATTGAATCTGGTTTTGAAGAAATAATAAAACTTAAAGTAATACTTGGGTATTAAATATTCACAAGTGACTTAAAAAGGGATTCCTCGTTATCTCTCGGAATGACAAGAAAAACAGGATGACAAAAATCTGAATAACAAGAAAAACGTAATAACAAAACTAACCTAATCCAATAATCCTAAAATCTAATTAATAACTTAATTTATATGAAAAAAATATTATCAATTCTACTTGTATCTTCTCTATTCCTAGCAAGTTGTGGAACTACAGAAATTGTAGAAAAAAAATTCTATAAAACTTTCACAGTAAAAAATGGAAGTCTTACATCAAAAGATTCTATTCTTGCGACTGTTGAATGAAAAAATTCCACTTCTCTTAGTTTCAAGGCTCCTTGAAGAATTAGTGAAATATATGTAAAAAAATGAGATAATGTGAAAACTTGAGATATACTAGCAAAATTATCAAATGATGAATGAGGTATTTCTTATAGTTGATTAAGTAATATATTGTCAGATATGAATAGTATGTGAGGTGATATCGCTTCAATGTGAGGTGACACTGCAAAAATGAAAGTAGCAGTAGATAATCTTTATGAACAAAGAATTCAATTATTAGAGAATAGCTATGAGAAATCAAAAATCGCTACCCAAATGGCAGAAAAAGATTTAGCTTTGGCAATTAAAACATTAGATGATAGTTCCAAAATGTTTTCTTGAAGTCTTACTTCCGTTGATCAAAAAATAAAACAAGCAGAAAATGCACTTAAGATGGCTAATAATAATCTGGATAATTCTAGAAAGTTATTGGAGCAAGAAAAAATAAATATTAGAAAAAATGCACTTAATTCTCTTTCTAATGCTTATATTATTGCAAGAAATGCTTTAGAGTATACAGATATTATTATATGAGTTACTGATTCCAATAAATATAAAAACGATAGCTATGAGGTGTATCTTGGAGCTAAGAATTCTAGTACTAAGACTTATGCAGAAAAACTTTTCAGAGAATTCAATGCAAAATACAGCGATACTTATAAATATTATCAAAGTAATATTGTATCTAAGACAGATATTCCAGAAGATATAATAGTTATAATGCTAGGTAAAGCTTCTGAAACTCTAGAAAATCTCAGAACTCTTCTGCATTCTACTCAAGATATGCTTGATAATTCTATTTCTTCATCTACTTTTAATGATGAAATGTTATCTTGAATGAAAACTCAAATTACTGCTCTTCTTTCTAATCTTGAAATGGCTATATTATCTCCAACTTGAGCTTGAATAAAATGAAGTCAGGAAGCAATTACATCATTCCAGAACAATTATGATTTAAAAATCAAACAATTAGAAGATGCTAGAGATATAGCAAATGATGATGTAAATCTGGCAAAAACTGGACAAGATATTAATAAATCTGACGTTTCTAAGAATCGTAGTAATCTAGAAACGAATATTAAAATAAAAGAAGATCAATTAAGTCTTTCTAGAATCGGAGAACAAGAAGTTCTAAAAAATATTGAAATGGTAAAGAAAGAAAAAATTAGTAAATTAGCAGAAATTGATACTAATTTATCAGAAATAGCATCCAAGTTATGAGAACTAGATTCCAAAAAATCTGAAACTTCAATGAATATGAACTTAGCATCTGAATCAATTGAATCATGAATAATAAGGGCACCATTTGATGCTATTATCTTAGATAAATTATCAGACTTAGGAACTGTTATTTGAGCTTGAATGCCAATATTTAATATTACTTCACTGGACAAAAAACTTGTTAAAACTTATATTGATAATTCTGTTTATAATAAAAAAATAGGAGATAAAATTATACTTAGAAACCCTGTGAATGCTGTAGAAATAGAATGAAATATTACATTAATAGATTGAACTCAAGATTTAATTAAGAAAAAGAATTATCTTGAACTTGAATTAAATTGAGAATGAATAAATATCTGAGATAGAGTTACTATTCTTTTGAATGAAAATAATGATTATAATATCAATTCAATTATTATTCCTTCAAAATCTGTTATTTACAAATATTCAGAACCTTGAGTACTTATTCTTGATTGAAAAACTGCAAAATTCAAACTTATAAAAGTTACTTGAAGAGATAGTGAATTCGTTTCAGTGGAATGATTAAAAATTGGAGAAAAAGTAATTGTTGACTGAAAAGATAATATACTTGATTGAGAAGTTTTGGTTGATTAATTTTTTTGAATAAAATAATTAAAAAAAACGTATCAATATATGAGAATATAATTCTTCTAGAAAATGAGTGAAAAAAATCTAATTAAAAAAATTGCTGAAAATCCAGATGCCTTTAGCTATGTTATAGATACTTATAGGGAAAAACTTATGAGATATATAATGAGAACTACAGATATTTCTTTTGTAGATGCTGAAAGTCTATTACAAGATATTTTCATTAAAATCTATAGATATATTAATGAATACGATGAAAGATATAGCTTTTCAAGTTGGATTTATCGTATTGCTCATAATATGATAGTTGATAACTATAGGAAATCAAAAAAGGAATCTGGGAATATTTCATTAGATGATGAAGAATACAAAAATATTGTAGATTCGCTTTCTGATTGAAACTCTCCACATCATGATTTACAAAAAAATGATATTAGATTATGTGTTCAAAAATCTATTTCTTCATTACCAAAAAACTATAAAGAAATTATACTTCTGAAGTATATAGAAGGATATTCATATGAAGACATTTCTGATATATTGAAAATTCCAATTGGAACTTCAAGTACTCTACTTAATAGAGCAAGAAAACAATTAAAGGAAAATCTAGAAAAATTCAAATGTAATTCCTAACTAAATATATATGAAAGATAATTTTAAAGAAAAAATTTTCTCAAAAATAGAGAAAGAAAAAATAGAGCCCATTCCAGAATCATATTTTGCAAACAAAAATAGAATTTTATGGATTTTAATAGGTATTTTTATTTTACTTGCAATATTATTTTGATGATTTTTAATTGATGATTTTACAGAATTTTTTTGAATGTGATGATATAGATGATGAAATACGAGTTATTTTTTGGTTCCTAATATTTTTTGGATATTACTAATTTCATTTCTTGTTTTTATAGGTATAAAAAGCTTAAGAAATACATCAGTCGGATATAGAGCCTCTTATACAAAAGATATTTTAATTGGAGTAATAATTATATTTGCTGGTAGTTATATGCTTAGATGGGCTTGATTATGATCAGCAATGCATTCTTATTTTGTTAATAATGTTCCAGTTGTTTCTAATATTTTGTATAATGAATCAACTTGGAATAATCCAGATAATTGAAGACTTGCATGAACTATCATCTGAATTAATGATAATATTATAAAATTAAAAAGTATAAATTGAACTATATGGAATATAAATCTCAAAAATTCTTTTATATCACCAATGATTAATCTTAATCTAAACGAAAAAATTAGAATTCTATGAAATATATCCTGAAGTTGAATATTTGATTCAGAAAGAGTTATGCCTTGGTTTGGTCAATGAATGTGAATGTGAAATTGATTTTGAAAAGGCTGAGGTATGATGTGAAACTGAAACAGAATGATGAGATAATTTTAATAAAAAAACTCTATTTAAAAGCAAAAATAGAGTTTTTTTATTTTTTTGAATAAATATTTTTGTTAATTACGTACTAATAAATGAGGGCCACTCAAAATGAAATTCACATTTGAATCAATCATTTTAAAATTTATTTACTAAAACAATATAATTATGAAAAAATCAATTTTAATAACATGAGCAGTACTAATCGGATGATTAGCTATAATTGCTTCGACAGCATTTGCATGAGCAGGTAATAATTCTTTTGCTTGACAGGGAAGATGAGCTTGACAATGATTTGCAAGATCTAATTCATGAGTAGTTAATTCTAATTATTCAGTGTATTGATCTAACATAGTAAGAACTGTTACGAATATTACTAATTGAGCTGAAGTTACAATGACTACAACAGATGCTGCAACTCTAGAACATATGAAATCAATGTTTACTCAAAATGCACTTAAAGCTTCAAAAAACACTTTAATTAATGTTGAAAGAACTGAGTTATCTAATTGAACTAAGCTTACAATTACTTCTACTGATACTAGTACTATAAAATCAATTCAAGAAAGAGCTGCATCTGCAAAATCAGGTGCATTCGGAAAAGCTTGACAAGGTAAGGGTTGAATGATGAAGAATTGATCATGAAAATGACAAGGAAGATGAAATGGTTCATGTCCTATGGCTAACTAATATTTATTACATATTATAATTATAAAAGACAGACTTGAGTCTGTCTTTTATTTTGCATTATTTATATACTTCTATCATGGTTTTAATTCTATTTGTAGTAGAATCTGGTGGACTCAAATCTCCAGAATTTGTAGGATAAGCCCAAATAGCATTATAAAAAATATCTTCATTGTATCTGAAATCTTTTCAATTCTTGGTTCAAGGATCATTAGTAATGAACTCTTTTGTAAGTGGATCATATCAAACTACAACCAACATATGGGCAATAGGTCAGGGTGGAGTATAGAATATATTTTTTAAGTCTCTTCAATATGCAGGTATAAGTAATAAATTTCAGTTACTTATACTCTTAATTATATCAGCTTTAGTTATGTTTTCTATAATTCTATATTGATTAAAAGAAAAATATTCTTTTATAATATTCGCAGTATCCTCTACAGAAGTATCTAAGAAATGTCAATATATTTTGGCTTCAAAGTTAGATATATTTTTTATTTCTGAATCAGCTTTTTCAGGAGTTAGCTCAATTCATCTCGCCCAATATACAGCCATCGTAATAGATGCTTCTTCACATCATTCCTCATATATTATATTTTTCCAATTTCAGAAAGGGGACTGTGAAGTGAATGGTACATTACTTATAGTAATAGCTTTTTCAGGAACTTGAATTTCTTTTATTTCTTCTACTTTTTCTATAACTGGTAATATTGGTTTTTTCATTGACTCTTTAAAACCATCTATAAATATCAATAATATCAGTAAAACCAATAAAGATATTAGTAAATACATAAAATATATAATAAAATTCCAGAATTTTGAGCTCATATAATTAATTGTATTAGTGAACTCATAATTATATCCAAAATATGTTATTTGTAAAAAATAAAATATTCCATAAAAGTTTAATATTTATTTTCTGATTCTATCTCTGCTCTTAGTAGTTTGAATCTATTTGCTGGTGATAAATTACAATCCAAATCTTCAATTTTACAATTTGGTTTAGCTCTATTTTCTTTTTTAATTACATTTTCATTTCAAAAATAATTTTGTTCAAGCATACTTTTTTGTTATAAATTTAAACTTACTTTTTTGGATATTTAATTGATTTACATTCTAATGCTTTCTGCAATAATATTAGCTATATTTTTGTCTAGAGGATTCGGAATTATAAGTTCTTCACTAGGATTTATGACATAAGAAGCAAGTGCTTCGGCTGCATTAATTTTCATTTCGTCTGTAATTCTAGGAATTTTATATTTAAGTGCTCCGGCAAATATTCCTGGGAATACAAGTACATTATTAAGTTGATTAGGAAAATCTGATCTTCAAGTAGCAACTATCCTTGCTCATGCATTTTTGGCATCTTCTGGCATAATTTCTGGCATTGGATTTGCCATAGCGAATATTATAGAATCTGCATTCATATGTGTGACATCTTCACTTGAGAGAGCTCATGGAGCACTAACTCATACGAATACATCAGCTCATCTAACTGCATCTGATAATGTTCAGTCTATACTATATGGATTAATAAGGGGAAGTATTTTGATTTTCTCTGCATTCAAATCAGTTCTGTTTTTTGAAACTATTCACTTACTATCACAAACCAATATTTCTCATACTCAATACAATTTAAAAAGTTTTAGAATTGCCGTTCAAGCTGCACCAAGTCAATTAATTACAACTTTTATATTCTCTTTTTTCTTTCAAGTTATTTTCAGAGAATTAATAAGTCCAGCAAGGCAAACTATTGCAGTACCATGCTGGTCATCGTGCATTACAGGAATATCAAGTTCGGCTTTTAGTCTTTCTTCGATTTCGAAACATCTTGGAGCAGAAATATCTTCCAGATTAATTCATCCAAAAGTTGGAGCTATATTTTTTATAGTTCTAATTATTTCTTCGGTATCTTGAGTATTAAGCATAATGGGGAAAGCATTAATTCATGCGAATTCCTTAAAAAGTACACATTTTCATTCCATAACTGGAAGTCAAGCTTCTGGTCAGATATTACCAAGTCCAAGCACGGCTGATCAATCACTTATTACAGCGACAGTATTTGCTTTTATTGTATACTTATAGACATCTTCCTTGTTTTCTGCAATCTTGAGACAAGGAGCTGCAACTCAAGGAGTATATAGAAGACTTAGGTCTTCTCTTGTTATAATTGGTTTTTTGGAAACAGTTTCGAATTTTCCAACTAATTCCTCATGTAATTTGAGACTTTCCTCATAATAATTCATACTCATTGTGGTTAAAAAATAATCTATTCGTAATACTTGCTAAAAATATCTGTAATTTCATTGGCTGGCATAGAAATTCAATTAATAGAAACACTTATTACTTTGTTTTTATCTTTTGCTATATCTACAATTATTTTATCTTTTCAAGAATATACAACTTCATAATAAAGTCCTTTATCAATTATTCTATCGAATCAGGTTTCATATCCAGCTATGAAATAGCTTGAAGTATTAATAAGTATATAGCTTACAAGTGCATAATCTAGGGTTTTTTCTTGATTAATCTGGACAGGTTCTGTTACTTGTTCTCAAGAATTTACTTTTGCTCAGGTAGATTCCGGTTGGATTAAAGTAGTTCATGATGAAACTGAAGTTTTACATTCTGGCGAATATTTCCTTACAGAACTACATTTATTGTCATTAGAAATAATAATAAGTCAATAAAAAAATGAAGCAAGTATTAGAATTACCGATGTGATTATAGAAAAATTCTTCATATTAAAATTGTTCAAAATAAATATTGGTATAACCTTTTTCTTTAAGTTTTGCTATAGAAGATTTGGTCATTTCTGGATTACCACAAATATAAAAATCTGTGTTAGGCGGATATTCTATTTCATCTAGATTAATCCTTCATTTTATTAAATCACATGATTCTCAATCTTCTTTTAGTGCAGAACAATATATTTTGTATTCTAGATTTTTTATTTTTTTCAGATTCTCTTCATAGAAAATATCTTCTATATTTCTTAATCAGAAGAAAAGAAAACTGGCAATGTCAGACTTATCCAATTCACTAATCATTGAATAAATAGGAGCAAGTCAAGTTCACGTTGCTAGAAAAACTTTTTTGTTTTTGTTTTGGATTAATTTAAATTCTCAATTAATTCATATAATATCAATTTTTTCTCATACTTTTATATTTTGCAATAATTTTGCTCATCTTCACTCTTTTCAGATTTTAATTAAAAAAGTAAGAATTCAATCTAGGTATGATACTACAGAATATGCTCTTTTGAATTCTCAAGAATTATCTTTCCATATAAAAGTTGCAAATTGCCCAGGAATTATATTGAATTGAGTAATAGATTTAATTTTTAATTCCACTACATCGGATGTAAGATATTCTTTTGAAACAACTGTTGTTTCGTATTTTTTTTCTTCTGGCAATTCTTCTCATATTAATACGAATTCGCTTTTTGTAACTCCGCAAATTGGACATCTCCAAGAATCAGGAATATCTTCCCATTTGGTTCAAGGTTTGATTCCAGAATCAGGATCTCATAATTCCTCATCATAAATATATCCGCAAGGAACACATAAATATCTAGGTTTTCAAGTTTTCATATTATTTCATGAATTTTTAAAATAAGCTAAAGTTCTAGTTATGACAAGTGCTGTAATTACAATAATATATATATTATCGAATCTAGATGCAAATGCAATATGTAAAGCAACTATTATAAATAAAGGATATGTAAGAGATTGAAGTTTCTGCCAACTAGATTTTAATAATTTAACTGAGTAATTATTAGAAGTAATTCATAGAATTATAATAAGTAAAAGTCAGATAAGTCAGCTAATAATGTCCAGTGCCTTGAAATGTTCCCAAACAAAAAATGTTTTTTGATAAATATATTCTATGTAAAAATAATACATTGTATGGAATATTGCCAAAAAAAATGAAATAACTCAAAGAGTTCTTCTATAAGGTAATAATTTCTGATTTCCTGTAAGTTTAATTATCGGAGTTACAAATAAAGTAAAAGCTATATATAAAAACGAAACTCTTCATAGGGCTCTCAGAAATAAGTTAATTTCTCAAGTATTCGTAAGATAGAATAATCAGAAAAAAAATATTCAAGGAATTATGGATAGTAAGTATTTTTTCATTTGTTAATTAAAATTATTTTTATAAAAAATTTAAATATAGAAGAATTTCTCTTGTTTGAGAGAGAAATAATAAATATTAATTAACTAGGTTTAGTTGTTGTATCTGGAACTGGCATTGGAGTAGGAGCTGGAGTTGGAACAGGTTGAATTATAGTTGGCGGAGTTGGTTTTGGAGCTTGAGCTGGAGCCGGATCCGGAGTAGGAACTTGGATAGGAACTACGGTTGGTTTTGGAACAGATTTTTTAATTGTTGGAACAGGTTTGGAAGTTGGAATAGTATTTGTCTGTGTATTATTTTGTGGAATAATTACAGGTACAATGTTTGATGTGACTTTTGGCAATATACTTTTGGTATTTTTTTTGAAATCTTTTTTTAGTTTTTTACCTTTGGAATAATAATTAATAGTAGAAAGAGTTTTTTTATCTTCGCTAGATTCCCAAACTACAGAAGCTCAAGAGATTCAATTAATTGATCTTGTAGAATCTCAAATGTTCTGAAATTCATATGTATTTTCGAGTTTTTTTAATTTTGGATCAACAGCTTTTGAATTATATTCGAAAGATTTTTTTATTTCATTTTCTTCTTCTTCGTTTTCTTTGTTTTCTTCGTTTTCTGCTGAGACTTGGTTAATATAAGTTTTGATATTATATGTTTTCCAGAATCAACTTAGTTTAGGATTATTTAAGGTAACTAAATATGTAAAATTAAATCAACAAAATATGAATATACTTCATATTGTAATTGTTTTTAGAATACTTTTTTTAATTTTCATATGATTGTATTGGTAATTTCTAACTCGCTTTCGTATTAGTATTAATTGGTGGAGTAGTGGTTGTAGGTTTAGTTGAATTGGTTATTGGGGTAGGATTAACTTTAGGAGAATTAACTTTCGTTGGAGTTGTAGTTGTCTTAACTACAGGTACTGGTGTTGTTTTTTGTAGAATAATAGGAGCAGGATTATTCGTTTTTAAATTATATAGAAGTATTTCTTTTGAAACATATACATTGGTTCATAGTGTTCAATTTGCCCATTTGAATTTGTAAGTTAAATCATTTTGATTTTGAATAATTGTAAATTGACTACCATTTGGAGCAATATATATACTATCAACTACATATAGAGTATTTTCATATAAATAATTCCTTATTGCAGAGAAAGTATAAAATTTTGTAGTAGAAACTGTTCAATCACTTCTTTCAAATATATATTCTCAGGATGCAAGTTGATGTATTTTATAAATATTTCAATTAGGAGATACAAAAGTTTTAGTTTCTGGTTCAGAGATTTTTATATTTATTAAATCTTTTACATATACCAAAATAGCTTTTGTTTTACTATTTCAATTATTGATTTTACTTTCAATCTTTATATTAGCTTTTTTTAAGGCTGCTATAAAATTAGGAGTAGAAAGTTTGTCTTCGAGTTTTATAAAAATAATATTTAACTTTTGTTCTAGATTATTTTTTTGCATATCACTTAGTACATATGTGGATCATATGGTATTTGAGTTTGTAATTTGTACAGGAACTGTCCTATCTTGTTTTGCTTTATTAAGTGCATTTTTAATAGCATTATTAACAGCATTTGATGTTCAGGTTGCTCATGAAAATGTATTAATTCAATATGTTTGGTTTTTTATAAGTTTTTCAAGTTCAAGGTTTCACATACTTTCTGAATATAATCAATTCCCAGAAGAAATGAATTTTAGCCATTTTGCAGAAGTGATTTTTCATCATAAAATTGTAACTTCTACAGTATAAAATTTCGTTCATTTCGAGGACGCATAATATCATTCTCAGATATAAATTCAATCAACAAATAGTCCAGAAGATATTGTGTTATTTGTAGGATTCGTCGTTTGATTGGTACTGGATACTCAAGACGCTCAAGAAGTTGTGTTATTTGTAGGATTCGTCGTTGTTGTTCATGAAGGAGATGTTGTAGTGTTTGTATTATAGTTATCTCATCATTCGTAATCATCATCGTAATCATCATTAGCCGAAACTTTATCTATATTGATATTGAAATTACGTGTCATCCAGAATCAACTTAGATTAGAATCATTTATAGATACCAGATAAGTAAAATTAAATCCAGAAAATATGAATATGCTTCATATTACGATAATCTTTAATATTGTTTTTTTAGTTTTCATAAATATAAATTATTTTTATACAACATTATAACTTATATTTTATAAAGTAAATAGAGATAAAATTATTTCACATAATATTTACATTTACTTTACATTAATAATTAAGGAATATTGTTTTAATAAAACTTCACATCGAATTTTTCTACAAAATCTTTAGAAAAAAAAGATTTCCCAGATGAAATAGTTATTATTCAAGATAAATTATTGTTTTCTATAAAATTTATGGAATCCTCAATATTCATATTATATACAGCTTTTGTATAAGCGTCAGTTTCTGTACAATTATCTCAAATTATACTCACACTTACTATTTCGAAGTTATTTTTGCCAGATTTTGGGTTGAGAATATGATGGAACTTTTCATTTCATAGAGTCCATTTTCTTTTATAATTCCCAGAAGTCGCAATGGCTTGATTCGATAAATTAACGCTTGCCATAAGTTCTCCATTAAAAGGATTTTCAATTCCTATTATCCATTTTTCTCAACTATCATTTAGTCAACTTGTGTATATATCTCATCCAGCATTTATGAAAAAATCATCATATCAGAAATTCCTGAGAAAAGACGAAGCAAGAGTTACAGCATATCATTTACCAATTCATCCGAAATCAAGATTTTGATTTTCTCAAAGAGTTATTATATTTCAATTAATTATTACATTATCAAGATTGAGATCTGTTTTTCTTTCATTCTTTACGAAATTATTTTTCTCAAAAGAATTAGAATATCCAATTGCAGATATATCTACAAGAGGATTAAAATATAGAGAAGTTTTTTTGTTTAATTCTTTGCATATTTTCATAAGTTCTAAGAATCTATTAGAAACTTTTAATTTCTTTTCTTTATTGAGAAAGCTTAGACTAGATAAAGGAAGGAATCTTGAAAATTCTTCCTCAAAAGAATTAAAAAAATCAAAAACTCAATTAATTCTCCTTTCAATATTAATATCATCAGTTATTACTGATATTTCTATGTCTGTTCCAAGAGCTTTCTTTGATTGTTTCCATTCCATAATATATCATTTAATTTTATGCTTTGATTATATCTTATATTCTACAATGTAAATAGGAGTTATTTTATTTTATGCAATATTTACATATTTTTTACGTTTGTGTCTCTAGATATTTAAATACATAAATTTAACTTGAATAATATGTAAAAAATCATTATATATCTCTATCTAGAGCAAAAAATATTAATTTGACAAAATGCTTATATTTCATATAAATTATAAATTACAGAAATATTCCTATAGATACAGATCATTAACATTCTTGAAAAATAAATATAAAAATTAATCGTGCATAGCACGAAAAAAGGGGAGAATTATGAAAACAAAATACATTGTTGCAGATGCTATCTTGCCCGTTGTAATAAAGAATACTCTTCTTGAGGAACTCGAAAAAAAAGGTGTTTATTTTGATGAATCTGTTCGTAATATATTATCAGTAACTCTTGTAGATATCATAGTTGAATATGTTACAAAAAACAGTTTTACAATGAATGTAAGATGTGAAAGAGAAGATTGTAAAGTTAAGACAACTAATCCTGAGGATTGTGTAAAATGTAAACATAATCTTGATAATCCCAAAGAAGTCGATTGTACTACAAAAAACAAAAATAGAATAGGTGGTAGTCTTATGCAAGATATAATTAATGCACAAGATTCTGTAATGTCCGCATCAGTTAACAAAGAATTTTCTGCAGAAATCAAAAGAAGATTAAGAAAAGCTGCGAAGTGATATGTTGTTCATAAAAAAATAAATACAAAAAAACGAGGTGTGTTATGAAAAATGTTAATTCATTTAAAATTCCCCAAGGTGAAATGGAACTTGTTGAATCATTTATAATATGGAGTGTAAGATATAAAGCTAATCTCATACAGGCTGTTCTTGATCAGAATATGGATGATGAAATTATTCTGATTGTCTGTGAAGGTGAGCTAGTTGAATCTTATTCTGCGATGTCTCAGCAAACAAGATTTGCGGTGGATGATTTTATGTACTGCATTTTTCGCGATATGAAATTATCGCGCCTTGAAATGTTTATCTACAATCTACTGAAAATTGAATGATTCTTCCGTAATAATTGTAAACAAAAATAAAATCATCTGATTCAGGAAGTCGGTTAATAACTGTTCCTTCCTAGACAGATAAAAGTCAAAAACTCTCCTAAAGTACGCGAATTGCGGAAAATAGGAGAGTTTTTTTATTTTTTACGAGGCGCTGTGTGCGAAAGCGAGGAAGTACTCTTGGGGTGCACGAAGCAATCCAGTATTAACTTACTAACGGAATGGATCGCCACGAAATTTTACAAATTTCCCGCGATGACGGAAAAGAGAAACTAATTTTTCGATATAGAAAAACCCCGGATTTTATCCGGGGTTTTTGGTTAGTGTTCGCTCAAAGCCTTAATGGAGAAAGCTTTGAGCTAGAGCGTACATCCCTCTTTGCAGTGACATGTTTCATTTACTTTTTGGAATTTCATGATATCACCTCCTTTCTAGTAGAGTGTACTACAATCTATACTTTATTTTTATTTAAATTCTATCTGATCTGAATTATCTTCTATTGATTTATAATCCAATACTTCATTTATTAAAGAATTATATTTTTGTATTTGTGATTCGTGAGTTCAAGGTAATGAACTCATTGTAATATGCAGAGAATATATCTGAAGTTCTCTAGATTCTAGAGGTTTTTTCTCTTCAATTTTCTCTAATATACGTTTCACTTCTAGTTTTACTCTAGTATCTAATTCTCAATTTTTATTTTCTTCACAGATTACAGATTGTACTGTTTTTAAGTCAATTTCTTCTTCTCAGAAAAGATTCAAATTAAAATAATCTGGATATTCTGATAAATCTCTACTGTCTTTATTCGATGAATTAGTATACAAAATATATAAATTTAACTAAAATATAATATACAGAATATAATGGAATAATTACTTTTGTCAAAAAATACTTAAGTGTTGATTTAATAAAAACTAAATATTTTTTTGACTTTTGTGAATAAAATTACTATACTTCTTACAGATTTATAAAAAAAACTATGAAAAATAAAATTTGGTGGACATCAACTTATATCATCTGATAGAGTTTTTGTTGTGCTAATTTAATTAAGTAAAAAACAATACTATCAGGTGAAAACTTGGTAGTATTTTTAATTTCAATTTTATGAAAATATATAATAAGAAAATCTGGTGGCTAAACGAATATGACTATTTCTGGCGGAAATAGCTAAATTTTGTCGTAGACACTTTTTAACTGTTAGCTCTCTAGAAATAGTAGACTAACAGTTTTTTTATTTAATTTTAATTATAAATATATGCAAACACTTAATATTTCTAAAAGATATAGAAATCTGGATTCACAAAAAACAAGACTTGTACAAAGCAACCCGCTAATCAAAAATATCTGATTTTCTACAAAAGGTCAGGTAAAAAATGCACTAAGCAATAGTGAAAATGCAAGAGATATATTCATAACACTTTGTCCTTTATATAGTGATAAATGATTACCTAAGTGAAGCTATAATTCTTTTGAATCAGTTTGAATAAAATATCAAAAAAAATTTGAAGTGTCTCTTATAGTTTTGGATTTTTTGAAGAGTACTTTTAATCTGAAAATACGTTTTTTACTTGCTGATAGATGAATGGTAGTCAAAGAAAACATTGATGAAGTTGAATTAAAAGGTGAAGTTGAAGGAATGCTTAATCTCTATAATCAAAAGCTCTCAGAAGTTATAGACTGAGATTTTTTAATTGAAACATTTTCTTCAATTTGAATTCCCATAAAACAATCACAAGTAGTCAAAAAAACTTTTACTATTAAAGATATAAATCTTTTATTAGCTGATTATTGATTAGATATTAACTCTTTTTCTAATTCTCTACAGGTAATTATTACTAATTTTTGATATGAAAAGTGATATTATCTGATTAAGAACTATTTAGAAACAAATCAATTTTTGACTCATAATTTTACTGACAAGATTTTTGTAAATACAGAAACAACCTCACCAAAAAACAATCTTTTCACTGATTGAAAATACAAACTAAACGAAAACAATCTCTTCGTGAGAGTCGATATTAATTCTTTAACTTAACTTTAAAATGAAAACAGAAATTCTTAAATTCTACAATCTAGTCGGTACTTTTTATAAAAGCAATATAGTTTCAAAAGATCTTATAATTGTTGCTATAGGAATACCTAATCTAAAAGATGTGGACAACTTAAGGAATGTAGACATCTTAAATATGTATGGATATGATGTTTTTGTACCGGATTATTATTGATTCTGCAGGAGTGGTTGAAAATTCTCACCTAAAAGTTGTATAAATACACTAATAGATTCTAAGAAATATTTCTCTTGAAGCAATTGAATCAATGTATCTTCTTGAGAAGAAAAATTTTATAAATACTGAAGAATTTCTTTTCTTGGTCTTAGCTTCTGATGATCATTGGTTTCTGTTTTACCAAGATTTGATAAAAGCATAAATGAAATATGACTATTTTACCCAGCACTTGA
This sequence comes from Candidatus Altimarinota bacterium, assembly GCA_028689205.1. Classification (GTDB taxonomy): domain Bacteria; phylum Patescibacteriota; class Gracilibacteria; order BD1-5; family UBA2023; genus STC-113. The sequence continues at coordinate 23,036 of JAQTWP010000002.1, read as the reverse complement.
GTTTTCTAATCTTTGAAAAATATGAAAACCAGAAGAATCGGTTGATGATTTTTATAATGTAATCGATAGATGATATACTAATTTATATAACTGAATCAAATCAAAATCTTTTAAGGATTATTTCAGAGATTTGACTTTATTTACTCCAATCAAAAACATCAAATACCTAAATAATACAAGCGTATTTATTGCACATTGAACAGAAGACGAAAGCATAAATTATAGTAGATCCAAGGATTTTTATAATAAATTAAAAACACTTAATAATAGCTGAGATTTCATATACAAAGAATATAAATGAACATGACACTCTTGAGTTACTATGAAATATGCAAGTCATGAATTTATGCATTTTTTAGATGAACGTAAACAAATAAATAAAAACTAAATTTTACCTTTGAAAAAACTTCGATTTTTATATAATCTTATTAACTAACCAAAAAACTATGAAAAAAACAATAACTTGAGTGAAACCAACTTGAGAAATGCCACATATTATAAGGGGTATTGAAAATTTAAAAAATATAGATTCTAATAAAACTCTTACTTGTCTTACCTGAGCTAGACCTAGCTGAAGACTTCATTTATGACATTATGTTTGAGCCCTTAGTAACTGGATTCAATTACAAGAAACTTCAAATATTAAAACTAATTTTTTAATTGCAGATTATCAAGTTCTTTGAGACCATCTCGGAGAAACTGAAAAACTTAGAAACTCGGTTATTGATATGGTAATTGATTGGCTTGCCGTATGACTTGATCCTAATAAAAGTAATTTTATTGTTCAAAGTTATGTGCCAGAATTTGCAGAACTTTTCAATTATTTAACAATGTTCGTACCGTACTCGCTTGCTACAAATAATCCAACACTTAAGGATGAAATGAAAAAAATAGAAAAAAGATGAGAAACTGAAAGTAATTCTATATCACTTGGTTTTATTAATTATCCTGTTAGTCAGGTTGCAGACATTATGCTTCTCGGTTGAGAAATAGTTCCTGTTTGAGAAGACCAAATTCCACATATTGAATTATCAAGAAAAGTTATAAAAAAAGTAAATACTATGTACTCTACGAATTTTCCTATACCAAAAGCATTAGTTTCCGAATTTCCTAGATTGGTTTGAATTGATGGAAATGATAAAATGAGTAAAAGTCTAGGAAATACTATTTATCTAACTTCTACATTAAAAGAAATCACGAGCCAAGTTAATAAAATGTATACTGATCCCGGTAAAACAAGCATTGAATCAAAATGAAATATTTCCAAACATGTTGCATTTTTATATTTAGATATTTTTTATAAGGATAAAACACATTTAGATGAACTTAAAAAAAGATATATTGAATGATGACCAAATTCCGTTTGAGATTGAGAAATAAAAAAACTCCTAATTAATGTTCTTGAAGAGTTTATATCTCCAATAAGAGAAAGAAGGGAATATTATCTAAAACACATGGATATTGTAGTTAATTCTATTGAAAAATGATCGGCTAATGCTAGAATTGAATGACAAAAATTAATTGAAACCCTTAAAAAATCAATGTGATTATTGGATTATTGAAAGGAATATTTATAATTTACGATTTTAAAATTGCGAAATGAACTCAAGAATTGAAACAAAAATGAGAGAAGTTAAAGAAGTTGTAGGTTTATAATTTAATTTTAATAAAATTATGTGATTATTAAATTCAGTTAAAAGTAGTTTAAAAGATATTTGAAGTAATATTTCAAAATCTAAACAAGAAAAAATAAAGAAAGCTTTTATTAATATTTCTGATCCATTTGCAAAGAAAATATCTTGGGAACGCCTCAATATATGATGAACTAATTTTATAACAAATATATTAACAAAAAATACTAATTGAAATCTTGAATTAAAATCTTCTTTTCAGACAAAAATATTTTTGATAGTTTTTTCTTTAATACCATTTATTTTATTCTTAACATTGTTTCTGAATTATTTTACCAAGGAAACAAATTTAAATACAATAGTTGCATTATTTGTATTTACTTTATTTTATTTTTGAACAAATTTTTTTATTTTTAATAATTTCAGTAAACCTATAGTTTTTGATAAAAAAATTGGATATTTCTATAAATGAAAACTAAATCTGAATTTAGAAATGATTGATATTGATGATAAAAATATTACTTCACTGAACAATATTTATGCCGTCCAATTGTTATCAGAGTTCGTTTATTGAAATATGGGAAGTTACTATAGTTATGAACTAAATTTAGTTTTAAAAGATAAAAGTAGGATAAATCTTATAGACCACTGAAATCTTAATATAATTAAATCAAATGCAAAAACTATTTGAAATTATCTATGAGTGCCAGTATGGGACTGAACTACTATTTAAATTAAATCTAACTAATTAAATTTATCATGCCAAAATTATACGACATTAAACTAAAAGAATATATCTTTTCTACAAGATTCAAGAATAATGATTTTAAGGATTTCATTGATTTTTCTGATGATTTTGTAGTAAGTGAGCAGTCTGATATTCTGTCAGCCGAAAAAGCTTTTTTTGCTTGGGAAAAATATGCGCAAATAGATTCAGAAAAACCTTTTCCTTCGCAAGAATTCATTTTTGACATGGAAGCTAAATTGCTTATGGTTTTAGCAAGAATGGAGCTTAATTGATTCAAAATTGATAGTGGTAGATTAAAAGAAATCTGAGTAGAAATCGAAGAAAGAATTAAGAGTCTTGAAATGGAGATTTATGATTTGGTTTGAGAAAAATTCAATCTTAATTCACCGAAACAACTTCAAGTTATTCTTTTTGAAAAACTGAATATTCCTACAACTAAAAAAATCAAGACTTGATTCAGTGTCGATAATGAAGCACTAGAATATATCTGACAAAAATATCCAATCGCAAGTATTATCTTAGAACATAGAGGACTTCGTAAACTCCAAACGACTTATGTTGAATGATTACTAAAGACTCTCAATCCGAATACTAAGAAAATTCATACAACATTTAATCAGACTTGAGCTTCTACCTGAAGAATGTCTTCTGAAAATCCGAACTTGCAGAATATTCCAGCAGGGAATTGATATGCCGAAGAAATCAAATCATGTTTTATTTCATCTTCCCCAGATTATAAAATAATGGTTGCAGATTATTCACAAGTTGAGATTAGAGTTCTTGCGAATCTTAGTCAAGATCCAATTTTACTTGATGCATTCAAGGCTTGAGAAGATATTCATACTCGTACTGCCAAATTCCTTTTCTGAGACAAAGAAATTACTTCAGAAGAAAGAAGAAGAGCAAAGACTGTTAATTTTTGAGTAATATATTGAATATCAGGATTTGGACTTTCTAAACAAATTGGCATCTGACCAGCTGAAGCAGGAATTTATATAGACAAATTCTATGAACTTTATTCTTGAGTGAAAAAATATAATGAAGAATTATTAGTTAAAGCAAGAGAGAATGGTTACGTTGAAACTTTTTTCTGAAGAAGAAGATATATAAATAATCTCAATGATGCGAATAGAATTATCAAATGACAGGCAGAAAGGGAAGCTGTTAATATGCCAATCCAATGAACTGCAGCCGATGTAATTAAGCTTGCGATGATACAAATTGATAAGTTATTAAATACTTGAAATTACAAGTCAAAAATGATACTTCAAGTTCATGATGAACTAGTTTTCGAATTATATAAAGATGAATTATTCCTTGAAGAAAAAATCAAAGAAATTATGGAAAATGTAGTACCATTTGAAGCAAAACTGCTTGTAGAAATCTGAGTCTGAGATAATTGGAAAAAAGCTAAAAAATAAGCCAAATATTTAATGAAATACTTTATTTTGTCTTAAATAAAATTAGTTTACAGTTTTGTCATTCCGGGCTTGCACCACAGGCATTTCCTTCGGTCACCCGGAATCTATTAATTTAATAAAAACCTATTTGGTTTGTGTATAATTCAATATTCTATGTTCAAAAAAGATTCCCAATTCACAGAAAGTGAAAAAATAAATTATATTTTCACTAAAACAAGGAAACAATCAAGAAATAAAATGATTACTAATATACTCAAATTAGCCGTCTTTTCTTGAATAGTATATTTTTATATGGTCATATTTCCAACTCTCGATATTGATAAATTAGCTGAAGAATACATTATCCCAAAAATGAGTAAAATCGTACAAATGACGGCAGAAAAAACTATGCAAAATGTAAATCTCTCTTTGCCTGATTGAAATTCCAGTGATATTTTAATTCAATCTTGAGCTGTTCTTCAGAATAATAAAACTAACATTCCAAAAGTAAATATAACTCCAGAAATGATAGAAGCAGTCAGAAAATCTATGAATAAATAATAGAAAAATTTAAAAAGCTCATAAAACAAGTTCGATATTTTTTAGAATCGTCATTGCGAGGCGCTGTGAGCTAAAGCGAGGAAGTACTCTTGGGGTGAATGATAATGACGTGGCAATCTATATAGATATAAACCCAAAACTAAAATGCATTTGACATAAAATACCTTAAAAAGCTCCCAAAATAAGTTCAAGCATTTTCTCTTCTCAATTTGATTTTAATACCTTAAGACTGATTTTGTCTCCAGGGAATTTATCTTTGATAATATCTTTTATATTAAGTCAATTAATTAACTTAACTCAATTTACTTCTGTAATAATATCTCAAGTTTTTAATCATGCTTTTTCTGCTGGTGAACCTGCTACTACTCATTCTTGATTAGTTCAAGCTCAAATATAATTTCAATTCTCAATTTTTATTTTAAGACTTTTTGCTATTTCTGGAGTAAGAGGAATATATCTGATTCAAACAAAAGCTCTTTGAATTTTTCAGGTTTTCTGTACAGAAGATATTATGTAATCAACTTCTTTTTGTGATAAAGGTATTGCAAAACCAAGTCAATTAGCACCCGACGCTATTGCAGTATTAATTCCGACAACTTCTTCGTTAAGATTAACGAGCGGTCCTCAGCTATTACCTGGATTAATTGCTGTATCTGTTTGGATTAATCATGTTAATTGTTCACTTGATCTTGAATTTTGATCTCATGCTTCTATACTTCTTCCAATTCATGATATTACTCAGAATGTTACTGTGTTTTGGAACTCTGCAAGAGCATTTCCGATTGCAACCACGAAACTTCCTACTTCAATATTACTTGCAGAACCATTGAATGTAACTGCCGGAGTATTACTTAATGCTTTTCAATTAATATCTAGTGCCTGTACTATTGCCAAATCATTAGTTGGATCAATAGCTAACACTTTTCAACTATATTCTTTTCAGTTAGAGGCAATTACTGTATAACTTGCATTCGGGTCTCCAACTACATGTTTATTAGTAAGAATTAATCAAAGTTTATTTATAAAAAATCATGTTCAACCTCAAACTGCTTGTTTTAAGGTTCATGTTTGTTTTTGGAAAAATCAATAAGGGTCAGTCTTATAAGTCTGAACTTCTTTTGATATTATAATACTAACCACAGAAGGACTTATATTTTTTGCTATATCTTTTACGTTTTTCTCAAGACTTTTGAGATTAACATTATTCTGAGTTGTAGTATTATTAGTTGTCTGAGAAGTATTTATTTGACTTACCTTATTACTATCTGAGGCAACTTTATAAACTATCAAACTTGTAGAAATTGAAATAAAACAAGTTAGAATAATCATATAGATAATATATCTTTTATCTGAGTTCATATAAAGAATAATTAATAGTAAACAACTATAGATTATATACAAAAACTCCAAAATTCAAGTTTTAGAGTTTTTTAAAACTGTAAATTTTACAATAATTTTACAATTAATAATTTTTATTTTGTAGCTTCTTTATTGTCACAAAGAATCCTTCTCGCTGCTTTTCAAAAATTATCTTGAATTTGTCTTGGAGATGTAAATACGTTAACTTGTTCTCAATTTTCAGTCTCAACGCACCCAATTCCAGATTCTGATTTAATTATAGTATGTTCTGGTTTTTCTAATTCAAGTTTTTTTATTGGACTTGTACAATTTTCACATTTTAGTCTCATAGTTTTATTTTATTAAAAATTAAATATTATATTTATACTTTTTCAATTAATCTAACTTTTTCAATCTTAATACATTTTCTGTCTTCTATTTCTACATAAATTCCATTAACTAGACCCGGTCACATATCAACCTCATTTTTGGCAGAGAAAATATTAATTCAAGTTGCGAAGTTGGGTATTCTGGATTCGAATTTTTGACCTAGAGAACTATGTAGAGAGCCAACCATTCCAATATCTGTAATCATTGCGGTTCAAGAAGATAATATATGCTCATCATTTGTCTGAACATGAGTATGAGTACCATAAACTAGAGTCACTTTACCGCTTAGATATTCGCTAAGTGCATAGCTTTCTGCAGTTGTTTCTCTATGAAAATCCACAATTATTGAATCGAAGTTATTTCAAGTTTCAGCAAGAATTTCGTCAACTTTCATAAATGGATTATAAATATGTCATCCCATGAAGGAATTACCAAGGAGATTGATAACAAGTATTTTTTTTCAATTCTTCTCAATTATTTTATATCATTTACCAGGTACTGGATATTCTGGATGATCAAAATAGTTAGCGGGACGAATCTGAATTGAATCAGAGGAATTAATATAAGTCTCGTTATCATTCAGATTAGCGAAACTGTGATTTCATCAAGTAAGACAATCAAATCATAGCTCTTTCATTTCAAGAATATGCTTCACTACTGCTCCTCTTCCGCTTGTCATATTCTCACTATTTGCAATCATAAAATCAGGCGAATATTGTTTTTTTAGTTCTGGAAGGAATTTTTTCACGAGTCTTCTTCAGTTTCTGCCGAATATATCTCAGAGAATTAGGAATTTTAACATTTTTAGTTTAGATTAAATTTAATATAATATAGAATTTTAATTAAATTCTAGGATAAAGAGCTTCTCATTTTTCCTTTATTGTGAAAGTTTCGGTTTTATTGAATAGCTCATTGAAGTTTAAATCACATTTTTCTAAGTCTCAATAATTAAGTCAAATACGATTTAATAACTCTCACATTTTGTCATAGAAAAATGGATATAAACAAATTGCCATAATCCTAAGTCATTCTCATAAAGTATATAAAATATTAATTAGTTCTTCTAGTTGTGATTCATCTTTGAGGTTCCACGGTTTTGTATCATCAAGGTATTTATTTAGAATATCTCAAAATAAGAAAACTTTATCAAGAGTTTGTTTTAAATCATAAGAGTTCATCCGAATACTATCATATCAAGATGTAAGCTGACTAATGTTATAACTAATTTTATCATCAATTTTTCATTGTATTTTCCCTCATATTTTAAGAGAAAGTACCAAGAATCTATTTAATAAATTCCCAAGATTATTCGCTAACTTAGCATTGTACATAAATACTGCTTGTTCTTCTGAGAAATCTCAGTCGTTTCAGATAGGGAAGGCTGTAAGAAGATACAGAAGCATTAGGTCGCGAGAATATTTTGCTGAGAATTCTACTGGGTCAATTGCATTTCCTAGAGATTTTCATATTTTCTGTCAATCTACAGTTATGAATCCTGTAACTAGAACATTTTTTGGCTTTTCATAACCTGCCGCTTCTAACATTGCTGGCCAATATATTACATGGAATCTCGCAATTTCTTTACCAACTACATGTAAATCTGCGGGCCAAAAATCCATATCTAAGTCCGGACTTATTGAAAGTCCGGACTTAACAGGATATTTGCAAACTGTTAGATAATTAAATAGAGCATCATACCAAACATAAGTTACCTGTTCTTTATCAATTGGGAAGGGAATACCAAATAGTTTCTTATTTCTAGAAATTGAAAAATCTTCAAGTCATTCTTTTAGAAATGTTTTCATTTCATTGAATCTATTATTTGGGATTGTGAAATTAGGATTTTCTTCATAGAATTTCTCAAGTTTTTCTTGGAATTTTGATAACTCGAAGAAATAGTTTTCTTCTTTGATTATTTCTGGTTTTGTAAGATGATCAGGACAAAGTCAATCTGTATTTAGATCTTCAACTTTTTTAAAGCTTTCACATCCAATACAATAAAGTCATTCATAATTTCCTTTTTTTATAAATCAAGCTTCAAAAGTTTTTTGTATAACTTCTTGAACGAACTTATGATGTCTTGGTTCAGTAGTTCTTATAAAATCTGTATAAGAGATATTAAGTCAGTCCCAAACCGCTTGATGTTTAGTTGCCATCATATCAAGATAATCAACTATATTCATTCATAGATCTTGAGCTTTTAGAAGAGCTTTTTGACTGTTTTCATCCACTCAAGTTGAGAATTTTACATCAAAACCATCTATTCTTTTGTATCTGGCAATAACGTCAGCTACAAGACTAGAATAGGCATGTCCAATATGTGGAACTCAATTTGTATAGTAAATTGGCGTAGTTATATAGAATTTTTTATCTTTCATTTTTCCTTAATTAAATACCAGTTAATCCTATCTCTTTTGCCTTTATTGTCAAATTTTTGAACAACAAAAAAAGACTTAGTGGTCAAGTAAGTCTTTTTTTGCTTATAAAATTACTTTGGCTTGTTATTTTGTTGAAACTTCTTCCTTTTCTCACATATTTATTAATGCTTCATTTAGAGACATTGTATTGGGAATTATAGCTAGGATTCAGCAAATATCTAGAATATCTCTGATTGGTTCTATGCAATTTACAATATACATTTGTCAGTTTTTTTCTTCAACGTATTCATACATTTTACTTAGATATCATATGAATTTGGAATTACCATATGCAAGTAATCATAAATCAAATATTAATTGAGATCATATAAACTGATTGAATATACTTTTGAATGTTTCATCTGCATTGGATTCATCGATTGCTCAAATAAATGTAAAATGGTTTACATCTCAAAAATCTTTTTTTATAATTTGTATTGGAGTTGCCATTTTTTTATTTTAAATAATCTAAACTACTTTCTTTATCTTCAAAATAGGGAATTACATCAAAAATTCACACTATGCTTAATGAATCATATACTAATGGATTACATCCCAGTATACATAATTTTCATCATTTTTTTTCAATAGTATCTGCCAGAAAAAATAAATTCCCAAGGAATTTGGAATTACAGAATATTAATTCACTTAAGTTCAATATTACTTTATTATAATCTTTTATATCTTCAGCAATTTTATTGAATACTGAATCAATATTAATATTATCTGTTTCTCATTTTATCGTACAGATAATAATGCTTTCTCCATTATTTGTTTTGATGTCTAAGGGTATATTTTTTTTGTTTTCCATATATTTTTTTATATTTCAAATATATTAACATAATAATTAACTTTTTTCAAAAAAAATTAATTGACAATAAGATATACTATTTATAATAACTAAAAAAAGCCAAGTAATGGCTTTTTTTAGGTTAAAATATTTTTTATTAAATTCTTCTTTTTTTATAATATTTCATTCATACTTGTCATATTCATCATATAAGTGCAATTCAAAGAATTCAAAAAATTATTATCTGTCATGAATTAGAACTCTTTCCTTGTCAATTTTCATTAGCTGACGATTTTAGATTATCATTAAGACTATTCTCAGTATTTTCTTGCTTAGTTTCTATGACAGCAGGAATAGTAACTTCATTATTTCATATTTTCTCAATATTAGATTCAATAGTCTTATCTATGTTTTCTACAGTTGTATTATTGACTACGGGTTCTTCTTCTGTAATTTGAGATTCAATTGCTGTAGGTGAATTGCTTTCAGTTATTTTGGGTTTTGTTGATGAAACTTCTTTAATAGATTTTACAGGAATTTTTACAGGTATCGCTTCTTTAACTTCTGGAATAATCTCAATAAAATCTTTTTTTTCTTCATCTGGAGAGAAAAGCGAAACTATTCATACTCAAGTCAATCAATTTATTAGAAATTCTTCTCAAGATTTGATTTTAGTTCAATCAGGAATTATTATTTTCCCAGCGTCATTTCTTACTTCCCAAAAAGATAGGTCAATTGAATCAGATCATATATTAGTCAGATTCAAATTGTTAATTTTTCAATCAACGATTTTCCCTCATTCACTAAGTCTTATGTTATTAGAGAATTTTATTATATAATTATTTATTTTAATTTTACTTTCATTTTCTGTAGAAGTATAACTAAAGAAAACCAAAGGAGTAGACTTTTTAATTATAATTGCTCAAGTATATAGTAGGGCATCGCTAGGTCATCCATTAGGATTGAAACTATAAAAAGTTCTTGCACTTGGATTTGTAGGAGTAAGTTCCACTTTTATAATTTCTGAGTATTTTCAAGAAGGGATATTTGCACTTACATCTATTCATTCGGCAAAAATAATATTTCAAAAAAAACTACTAGAAAGTAGAAATATTAATATTTTTGTTATTTTTGTTTTGTGCATACTTAGCTAATTAATTACGGATTTTATTTTAGTATATATTTTTGTAAATGCAAAAAATTTTGAATAAATCCTATTTTTCCATATAATGAACCTACTTTAGACTAAAAGCCGAAAACTTAAGCTCTTCGTAGTTCTAAGCTCCAGCTCTCAGTTCTATCAAATGGGGATGATACAGATTCTACTTGGGAGTTTTATCATTTTCTGTTGCTATCCGGGAGTTGGCTGCGGCTCACGTAATCAATCACAGCCAAAAACAACCGCAAACACTCGTGTTGCAAGAGGACTTGCTTCTTTCAAGCAAGCTTTCTCTCCAGTTTACGCTTAATTAATTTTAACGTAATTGGGTCGTAGTCTCCTTAGGGATGAGTGCCGAATGGCCTACTACAAAACTAAAGATTGTTCGATTCCGTGAGGATCTTTAGTATCAAACGGATTACTTTATTAAGATTGCAAATGTTTTGTAGATAAAGTATATACTATAACATTTCTATTGGTTGCTTTTGTCATTTTCTATAACCAGTAGTAGCCAAAGTGACTATGATAGTAGAAGCAGAAGGTGATCTCTCGAGCACGCGAGGGCAGTACTCGCCATCTCCACCAAAGTGGAACAACTAAAAATCTCATTAAACCTAATGAGATTTTTTTGAATTTAAGAAGATAATTTTTTACAATTTTAGCTTTGTATAATAAAAAATCATCCTTTAAATCAAAGTAAACAAATAATAAATTGAACTTTCGTAAAATTTCAATACAATGACGGTCGGTTTATAATATTTTTAGTATTTAAAGGCCTAATTTTAATAATTTAAAAAATAATTCAATATGAGTAATTTTGACAGAGAAGATAGATTCGGAGGATGAAGTAGATGAGGTTTCTGATGAGGAAGTAGATGAGGACGTGATTCTGGTAGAAGAGAAGGAAGACCAGAAATGTTCAGTGTAGTTTGTGATGAATGTGGTAGTGGATGTCAAGTTCCATTCAAACCTACTGGAGACAGACCAGTTTATTGTAGTGATTGTTTTAGAGATATGGATTGAGGATGAAGAGATGATAGAAACGATAGAGGAAGATGAAGAGATGATAGAAACGATAGATGAGGACGTTCTGGAGGATGAAGAGATGAATTCGGTGAAAGAAAAATGTTCCCAGCAGTTTGTGACCAATGTGGTAACGACTGTGAACTTCCATTCAAACCAATGAGTGATAAACCAGTTTTTTGTTCTGATTGTTTCGTAAAAGAAGATAAACCAAAAAAAGGTTGAGCAGATTATAAAGCTGAGTTTGAAGCTCTTAATGCTAAACTTGATTTAATTATCAAACATCTTGGTATTAAAGAAATTACAGAAGAAGCTGAGACTCCTGTAAAAGTTAAAGCTGTAAAAGTCGCTAAAGAAGAAGTTGAAATAGATTCTGAAGAAGAAATAGAAACACCTGTAAAAGTTAAAGCTGTAAAAAAAGTTGCAAAAAAAGAAGTTAAGACAGAAATTGATTAATTAAAAATAATAAAATGCTCCACTTTTAATAAAGTGGAGCATTTTATTATTTTTTTTAATATTAAATTTATTTTATCATAATTAAGAATATGGAATACATTTTGCTCTAAATTATATTTAGAAGAGATAAAATATTCTGCACTAATTAGGTGTTTTAAGATTTTGTATTCTTTTTTAATATAAAATTTTATTTTAATTGTTATAAGTGTATGTCATACATTTGATTTTTTAATAAAAATAAATATAATACACTGGTTTCCAATTTATTCCAACCTACATTCTTATTTACTTATTTACTATATAAATTAGCAATATAACGCTATTAATCATCTATATTATAACTAATAATAATCTTAAAGATGATTTTTTACACAATGCGACTCTTGCTATTTCTATATATATTATTTATATACGTCGCTCTTTGGTCAATAGTAAGTGTACAACATACATTAATTGTTTAATCTTTAATTTTATTTGAAATAATGAAAAATCTATTAGGCAATTAATATATTCAATTAAATTTGAAAAAAATATATTCAACTAATAGAAAAACTTTATTTCAATAAGCAAAATTTCATACCAATGTTTTTTTGCTTAAAACTAAGAATATTTACATATGGGTAAGTGAAGTATATAAAAGTAAAAAGTATACCCTTATAATAGATTTTGATAATCTATTAATATTTCTTAACTTATTTTATTATGAAATCATTAACATTCATAAATACAAAGAAACTAATAGCCATAATCGCTACAGTAACTTTGTTATTTTCTTTGTTTTCACCTATAAGTACAACTTTCGCATTAGATACTACGCCTCCTGGCATAACATATACTCCACTTGCAAGTATAATTAATCAAAGTGATGTTCCTGCAAGTATGGACTTATATATAACTGATTTGGAGTCAACTATAGTTTCTGCAACCTATTCAGAAAGTTGAACTACTAATTCTGGATATGTAGTAGATATTTGATGAGGTTATGGTACTTTTGATTTATCTAATTCTCTTGGTTTACATGAATATGTAATAACTATTGAGGATTCGGCATGAAATATTGCCTCTGCCTTAATTGCTTATACTGTAATAACTGATAGTACTGATACTATTGCTCCGGGCATAGTATATATAGCTATTCCAAGTACAATTAATCAAAGCGCAGTTCCTGTTAATCTTCCTTTAACAATAACTGATAATGTTTGAGTTGTATCTGTTACATATACTGAAAGTTGAACTACTAATTCTGGGACAATGATTGGTTCTTGAGATATATATAATACATTACCTTCAAATACTCTTTGATTACATGAATATTTAATAATAGCCACAGATTGAGCTTGAAATTCAACTTCAGCTTTAATTTCTTATACTGTAATATCTGATACTGTTGATGTAACGCCACCAGTTATTACATATACTCCAATTGCAAGTCCTATATTTCAAAGTTTAGTTCCAGAATATATTGATTTACTAGGAACTGATAACGTTTGAATTACATCTTCTATTTTCTCAGAAAGCTGAACCACTATTTCTGGTGTTTTGGTAGATATATGATGAGGTCATGCAAATTTAACAATTTCAAACACCCTTTGATTACATACATATATAATTACAACCAGAGATTTAGCTTGAAACATTACTATAACGACAATATCATACACCGTAATAGCAGATACTACTGATATAACTCCTCCAGTTATTACATATACTCCAATTGCAAGCTCTATTGATTTTAATGATGTTCCTGCAAGTATTGATATATTGATAACTGATGATGTTTGAATTGCTACGGCATTTTATTCTGATAATGCATTACCAGGTCTTGATGTGAATATTTTATGAGGTACAACAACTTTGAATATTTCTAATTCTCTTGGATTACATACTTATATAATTACTGCTTCTGATTCCGCTTGAAATGTAACAACAGAAACTATATCTTATACTGTAATAACCGATAGCACAGATACAACTCCTCCAGTTATTACATATACTCCAATTGCAAGTCCTATATTCCAAAGCTCTGTTCCTGTTAATATTGATTTATTAATAACTGACCTTGAATCAACTATAATCTCAGCAACTTATTCAGAAAGTTGAACTACTAATTCTGGTAATCTAGTGCCTATTTGATGAGGTCATGCTACTTTTGTTTTATCTAACTCTCTAGGTCTCCATGAATATGTAATAACTGTTGAGGATTCTTCTTTGAATATTGCCTCTGCTTTAATTACTTATACTGTTGTGGCAGATTTAGCTCTTACTTCTATTGTTATTACACCAGCTAATCCTTCGATTCTTTCTTGAACAACTCTTCAGTTATATGCTTCATGATTTGATCAAAACGAAGCAAGTTATGATCCACGGTCAGATTTTACTTGGACTTCAGATAATACCTGAGTTGTTTCTGTAAATTCTTCATGAATTATTACAGGAATTACTGTTTGAACCTGAATAATATCTGCTACAAGTGATTGAATAATTTGAACAACTATGGTTACTGTTATAGAATCTTCAGGTTCTTGAGATACAACTCCACCAGTTATTACATATACCTGAATAACAAGTCCTATATTTCAAAGTTTAGTTCCTACAAGTATACCTTTAACTATAACTGACAATATTTGAATTGTATCACTTGTAACTTTTCAAAATAACACAAGTTCATGAACTCTAGATTCTCCTTATTGAATATATACTTTGAATATTAGTAATGAAATTGGTTCACATGAATATATAGTTACAGCTTCAGATTCTGCATGAAATACTGCAAATGTTACAATAACATATACTGTAATTGCAGATCTAGATACAATTAATCCAGTTATTACATATACACCAATTGCAGATCAATTCAATCAAAGTTCAGTTCCTGTAAATATTCCTTTCACAATAACTGATAATGTTTGAGTTACATCTGTCGTTTTCTCTGAAAGCTGAACTACTAATTCTTGAACTTTGACTGGTTCTTGAGATATATATGATTTAGTACTTTCTAATTCTATTGGATTCCATGAATATGTAGTAACAGCTTCTGACTCTGCATGAAATACTGCAAGTGTTACAATATCTTATTTAGTTTTTGAAGATGGTGTATTGAATAATAATATCTTGGGATACAATTTATATAATTTAACATCAACTTGACTTGTAATTAATTGGAATACTAGTTTAATTTCTTCTGAAAGCTTAGTTGATTTTTATGCAAATTGAACTCAGCTATTAGATCAAGTTGCAACTATTAGTTGAACTCTTAATAGTCTAAGTGTTAATAATCTAACTCCAAACAAAACTTATTCTGTTGTAATTAAATCTAAAGTTAATTGACAGGAGAACTTTACAACCCTTACAATTGTAATAAAAACTGCTTTGTCTCAATCTTGATTGGTAATAAATAAAATTGAGTCAATCCTATGAAATAGTCCTGTAGTTGGTTGAGATTTTAGTAATTGATATCATTTTAGATTCCATATTACTGCAAACAATTTATCTGAAACTTGAGTTACTCTAAAATTAGCTGATTGGACTAATTGAAATTCAATACTTCCAATTGCTCCATATACTTTAATGTCTGTTTCTGCTAATTGATTCAATGATTATAGCTCGGCATCATGATCAACTATTGCTGTTACAAATGCTTATTGAGCATTACAGAATATAAGTTCAATTGATTCTGATTCTAATCTATGATGAAGACAATGTATAATTGATTTGTTCTATAAAATTCCAGTTTGAGCTCAATGAAATTACGGAACAACTTATTGAATTAAAACTCAATAATTAGAATTAGTATTACTTTCTCTTGTCTTATTTCTTAAAAAAAATATATTATGAAAAAATCATTAATATTTAGTGTATTTGTATTTTTAACCTCAAATATATACGCAAGTGAAATTAATTGATCTATTAATACAAACACTATAAATAATTGAATTCAGATATCTTTGCCATGTAATATATCTTCCGTATTAAATGGTCATGTAGATTCTACAACTTGTGCAATAACCTGTAATTCATCTTATGCGTTATCTTGAAATAGTTGTATTAATGTTATTTCATGAAGTAGTTGAGGTTGAGGATGAGGTGCATTATCAAGGTCAACAACTAATACATCATCTGAGCCAAGTAGTTCTCAGGATATATCTTCTGTTGTTTGATCACTGGAAAAAGTAGGTCCAGTTAAATTTTCATGTACAACTACTTGAAATATCAGATCTGCTCAATTAACTAGTGAAACTTGAAATTTAACCATAGAGTCCCAATATAATTCCAAGTTAAAATTAAATATTCCATCCTGAGTTGCAGTTAGTTCAGATTTACTATGGGATTGAAATATAACTCCACCAATGGTTATAAAAAATGATAATGCAAATAAAAATAATCTCTCATTAGTAATGGCTGGTAGTGAAAAATATTCTTTAAAATTCAATAAAGAAATAATTATTTCTATACCTTTAGCTTTGAAAGATTGAACAGAAATTATTATATACCATTCTGATTATTCTGACTTATCAGATATTCAAACTCATTGAGTATATAAAGTAAAAAATTGATTTATAAATATTCCGACTAATCATTTATCTCACTTCATTTTAAAGAAAAAAATTCAAAATCATGTTTGAGATTTGAGTTTTAATGATACTCAGGATTCATTTGCTAATGAGGATATAAATAATCTGGCATATTTATGAGTAGTTAAATGATTCTCTGATTGAACTTTCAAGCCAAATAATTCTACTACAAGAGCTGAATTTTTGGCAATGACAATGAAGGCAATGAATATTACTGTTGATAACTGAATTACATTAACTAGTTTCACAGATATACCTAGTGAATGAGTTTGGATGAACAAATATATACAAAAAGCCAAAGAAATGTGAGTAATCAATTGACAAATTATAGATTGAAAACTTAGTTTCAGACCAAATGATTCTATAACAAGAGCTGAATCAATTTCTATTCTATTAAATCTTGCAAATATTCCAGTTGATAAAACTGTAAGCAGTACTAATTTTATAGATATTGAAAATAAATGGATGAATCCATATGTTTTTAAAGCTCAAACATTATGAATCATTAATTGACAAATTATAGACTGACAATTAAAATTCAGACCAAATGACCCAATAACAAGGGCAGAATCCTCAAGGATTATTAATAAAGTTTTAATTGATTATCCTATAATACCAACTATTAGTTTATAGCCAACCATTACTTCCAAAAAATTCCTCTACTGAGAGGAATTTTTTGTTGAATAAATATTTAATATTATGACTTAATTATGTTGAAATCTTTTCTATAAAAAACAATGCTTCTCATACTGATATATTTTTGTCTGGTTGGAAATAATTTTCAGCGAATTGATCCTTCCATTTGAAGCTAAAATTATTCCTGAGAGTAGTTATATAATCTTTATAAAATCATTTTTCATCAAGCAATTTTGCTTCTGCATTCTTTTCTATATTTATTCAAAGATTTTCAAAAATCATCTTTGTGAATTCTCATCTTGTGATTTTTTTATAATTATCAACTATTGCCAGTCTTGTTTGAGAATCTTTAATTTTTTGTACTATATTAGCTTTTTTCTCCATATCATTTCATGCTCTTAGATATTCATAAGAATAATAATTGTTAATTATATCTTTTACTTGGCTTCATATTAATTCTCTTTCTTGTGATAAATATCAGTTATTTAACCTTAAATATCATTTTTTGAGAGCATCTATACTTTCATTATAATATACATATGATGAATCTATGTGGATTGGATTTCATACGCGTATTTGGTATTTTGTCCGAGCAATATCGTATTTTGCTCATACTTTCTGTAGTACGAATTTGACTGGCGAATAATCAAATGCAATGAAATTAAAAAGTAATACTCATGCTTTTGTATCTTCATATCGGAATTCTAGTTCGGAAGCTAATTCTAGAGGATTACAGATTTTTTTTGATTTTTTGGAAACATTACAGAATTTTACTTTACCACTCAAAACTTTTAGTTTGTAGGTTCAATCATAAGGAATATATACCTGATTGGTTCAGAATTTAGTTTTCATTACTACTGCTCATTTTTTCTCGTCTCCAAGGGACATATCCTGTTTAGTGTTAGTTACAAATATTGCATCAGTAGGACTAGATAATTCTCAAGGACTATAAAAAGTTATTGTTTTTGTTAAAACTATTCTTTTACCTAGCATCAAATTAATTGTGAATTTTCAACTTTTATTAGAACTTACAAAAACTTCTCTTCATCATTTTTCTGCAAGTATTAGATTAGCTGGTGTAATTTTTAGACTATTTGTATCGTAGGCGAATGTTAGTCAGTTTCAAGGTAAACTTCAATTGAATTCTTTTCAATATTCGTATATATATAATTTGGTTATATAAGTTGAGTTAGTTTTCAGATTATCTCATGTTACTTTCGTGCTAAATCCAAAAGTATGACTTTTCAAATATTCATTAATTTCATCGTCTAAGATTTGTTCACGCGTCTTAATATTTTTTTGCTCTATTTTTTTAGTTTCCTCTTGTTTTTCTTTTATTTCACTAATACTTGTTGATGAGCTTGTATAAGTTCAATTTCATTCTAGGAATAATATTGGATCAATTGTATTACTCAGAAGATAATCTCTACACATTCATTCGTTCACTACATCCATAATGCCTATTCATTTACTACATGTTGTATACCAATATGGATGAGCTTGATTTGTAGTGTCTATCTGGAAATGTAGATGATTACCGTATGCGTTTCAAGTAGCACCAACTTCTCATATAGTTGTTCCAACTTTAATATTTCATTTAGAGGCAGTTATTTTACTCATATGAGAATAATTGGAATATATTATTTTTCCATCTGATAATTTATGTTTGATGACTACTGTATTTCACCGTCAATTTAGCCATCCTGCAACAATAACTTCTCAGTCGCCAATACTTCTTACTGGAGTCCCGGCTGAAGTTGCAATATCAAGTCAAAGATGACTACCGAATCAAACATCCCACCCATAATCATAAGTTGCTCACCAGAGAATAGAATATATTCTACGCATATCTGCATTATCTTTGTATTTTGTATAATCTCATTTCTCAATCCTTGGAAGAGTTATTTTACAATCATTACTTAGTCAACTCCAATTCGTGAATCTGCATTTTGGTGCGGCAATAGTATCAAAAGGATAAACAAAATTACCTGCATTTGCTTGTGAGAAAAGACAAAATAATAATGCTCAAAATAATATTTTTTTCATAAGTATTTTTTAAAAATTTGGATGAGTATATTATTATTTTTAAAGTTTACAAAAACTTAATGTGGTTTTTATGTGGTTATTTTTAAAACTTATGTTTTAATTTTTTTCTCTATTTTTTCTTTTTAAATAATTTTTTATTTATATAATCATTTCGTTAAAGATTAATTTAATAGACTATTATGGATAATTCCAAAGATTTCCTTGGTAAAGAAATTACAATAAAAATTGATAGACCATTAAATTCTAATCATCCAAAACATTGATTCAAATATGAGCTTAATTATTGATATGTCCCAAATACAATTTCTTGAGACTCTGAAGAACTTGATGCTTATGTTTTATGAGTTAATGAGGTAATTGAAGAATTTAATTGAAAATGTATTGCTGTAATACATAGAACTAATGACGATGATGATAAACTTATAGTTGTTCCAATATGAGCTGAGTTTACTGATGAAGAAATAAGAAATCTAACTAATTTCCAAGAACAATATTTTAAATCAATAATAATTAGATAATATGTCAAAATCACTAGAACTTTTCAAAGAAATTACACAAATTCCTCGTCCAAGTAAAAAAGAATGAAAAATCAGAGAATATCTGATTTCTTGGGCAGAATCTAAGGGTTTTGAATACAAGACTGATAAAATATGAAATTTAGTTGTCTATGTACTAGGTAAAAACTGTAAAAGTCTTGAATGCGTTATTCTGCAATCTCATATGGATATGGTATGTGTAAAAACTCCTGATTCTAAGCTTGATTTTGAAACTGATTCTTTAGATATTTATGAAGAAGATGGTTTTATCAAGGCTCGCGATACTTCGCTTGGAGCAGATAATTGAATTGGAATTGCGCTAGCTATGTCAGCAGTTGATTTTGAATCTCATCCTCCAATGGAATTGGTTTTTACAGTTGATGAAGAGCAGGGGATGAGTGGAATTCTCAATTTGGATTTTAATCTTTTATCTTGAAAAAAAGTTATTAATATTGATAGTGAAAATGAAGATGAAATCTGTATAAGTTCTGCAGGTTGAGCTAGAATTAATGTTACAAAAAACTTAGCTAGAATTGCTTGAAAATTCACTCAATATAATCTTATAATATCTTGAATGAAATGATGACATTCTTGAATTGAAATCCATAAAAATCATTGAAATGCTATAAAATTATTAATTGATTTTTTGTATGAATACTCATTTCCTTATGAGATTGCAAATATTATATGATGAATTGCTGATAATGTAATTCCTTCAGAAGTACAAATGATTTTTGGTACTAAGAATATAGAAGTTTTCGAAGATTCACTCAAAAAATATATACTAGAATTAAAAGAAAAACTTGATTGTCCAGATATTACTTTCAAAATAACCAAAATAGATACAATTCTACCAGTTATTGAAGATAGTGATTTTATTATAAGTAGAATTCATGATATAAAAGTCGGAGTAATTGCTATGAGCAAAAAGATTGCTAATCTTGTAGAAACTTCAATTAATCTTTGAATTATCAATCTAGAATGAAATATATTCGAACTAACATATCTTCCTCGCTCAAGTAATATGGAAGAATTCGATAAACTATTAATTAAACTAGAAAATCATTTCCCAATAACTGATGATTACATATTTACAATAAATTCAAAATATCCAGGTTGGCAAGATAATCCAGAGTGAGAACTTATAAAAATTGCTACAGAAGAATTTTTAAAAACTACCTGAAAAAATCCAGAAATTATTGCCATACATGCCTGACTTGAATGCTGAGCACTTGTGGCTTGACTCGGAGAATGAACATCTGCAATATCTATAGGGCCGAATATGCACGACATACATAGTACCAATGAAAGATTAGAAATTGCTTCAGTAGAAAAAATTGAAAAAATTCTTGAAGGGATTTTGGGTAAGTTGAGTTAAATTATTATTAAAAACAATTAATGATAAATTCTATTATATTAAATTATATAAATCAGGAAATCAATATTGAATATTTTTATACTAATAATTGTAAGAATACAATATTGTTTTTACATTGATTATGAGCTAATAAGGATGATTTTTTAGAAACTTCAAATAATGAAATTTTTAAGGATTTTAATCTCATTTGAATTGATTTTCCTTGAACAAACCGCTCAACTTATTTAAAAAATATAACTATTGATAACTTAGTAGAAATACTAAATTTATTCCTAGAGAAACTAGATTTAGAAAAAGTTATTCTTGTTTGACATAGTATGTGATGAGTTGTTGGTCTGAAATTTGCAGATAAATTTCCATCAAAAGTAATAAGTTTTGTAAATATAGAATGAAATCTAATTAAAAAAGATGCTAGTTTTTCTTGATATATTTCTCAGTTAAGTTATGAAAAATTCAAAGAAGAATTCTGAGATAATAAATCACTATATGATTTAAGTTTATCGCTTGTTGAAGAATCTGAAAACTGAGATTTTCTTACTAAATTCATTAATCTCTTTATTCCCAAAATATATATTTATTGAGATAAAAGTGAAATTCCAACTCTAAATGTACTTAAAGATAATTGAATAAATACTCGTTGTATTCCTGATAGCTGACATCATCCTTTTATTGATAATCCGGATGAATTTAATAAAACATTACTTGAGTTTATAACTAACAACTAATTTTATGCACGAAATAGAAGTAAAAATACTTGAAATTGATAAAGATTTTATAATCCAGAAATTAGAATCTATGTGAGCAAAACTGACTTTTTGCTGAGAAATTGAGAATGAATTTTATCAAAATAATGATTGAAAAAGAATTAGATTAAGAAAAATGTGAGGTAAAAATATTATGACTCTAAAGACAAAGATAGAAAATGAAAATATGAAAGCAAGTAATGAATATGAGGTTGAATTTTTAGAATATGAAACATTTAAAATTATTCTTGAAAATGTTTGATTTAAGTTTTCTATAAAAACTAATAAACAAAGAATTTCATATCACTTATGAGAAATTGCTTTTGATATTGATGATTTTCCAGGAATTCCTACTTTCATAGAAGTTGAAGCTCAAACCACAAAAAACGTTATAAAATGAGTAGAACTTCTATGATATACTATGGATGATACTAAAACTTTCTGAGAAAGGGAACTGAAGGAATATTATAATTTGATTTAAATTTCTTTATGAAAACTAATTTGCCAATACTCGAAGATGAATCGTTTTGAATTATTCCACTTATTAAAACTATTAATTGACTTAAAATTCTAGAAATTCAGCATAACGCAGGACATTGGTGATTACCAAAATGACATCCAGAATGAAATGAATCCAATATAGAAACTGCAAGAAGGGAATTAACAGAAGAAACTTGAATTAATAATATTGATATAATTGATTGAGTAAGTTTTTCACAGAAATATAGCTTTGTTAAGGATTGAGTGATTTTTAATAAAAATGTTACTTACTTTCCTTGATTTATAGACGAAAATATAAAAATTAATTTACAGCAAAAAGAAATTCAGAATTATAAAATAATTTCTTTAGAAGAGCTTCTTATGCAAAATGTACCTGAGGATACTTTAATAATGCTAAGACAAATAGTAGATTATTTTAAATCTTACTAATTCCTATTTAACTTCAAAAATTGTCTATTTCTTTTTTTCTTGACTTTTCTATAAATAAGCGTAAATAAATGTTTGTAAATTCTTTTTACAAATTAAATTGCCCTTTAACATTCTAGAAAAAACAAAAATAAAATGAAAGGAGATAATAATGAAACTTGGTATTGGATTTAGTCGTTCAGTTTTTTTTATTGGCTTTGCTTGGTATTTTTCTTATTCACTTTTATCTATCTGTTAAAGAAAGGGGGTGGTTTATTTTGTCAGAGTCTGCTGTAGGAGTTTTTTT
>JAQTWP010000001.1:3215-274017 GCA_028689205.1 Candidatus Altimarinota bacterium | reverse complement strand
AACTTAAAGTTTAGTAATTTTCTATTATATTTGTTTCATATATATCGACTTAAAGGGATTTCTCTCCCGTCTGCGGGATCCAAATGACAACAATATATCTGTCATTCCTGCGAAAGCAGGAATCTTCTTTATATTAAGGAATACCTAAATTACTCTTTTTCGTAATCTTGAGCGAGTGAAACTGTGTCGAAAGATCTATTAATTATATAAAATCCTTTTCTAATTATTTTTAAAATTTATATTTGCAATTTATATACTTATTTATACACTTTGTATATATTAATAACTTGTAACTTATGTTCAAATGCACCGAATGTGGTAATACAGAAGCAAAATGGACCTGAAAATGTCCTAGTTGTAAAGCTTGGAATACTTTAGTTGAATCCGAAGAGAACTCAAAAACTTCTAAAAACAAAAGTAAATGAAAAGCTAGAGAAGTTTTCTCAATTATAGAACCAAAAGAAGAACTAAATAAAACACAATTTGCATCAAGCGAGCTTAATAGCGTACTAGGTTGATGACTTACAATGTGAAGTCTTATTCTTTTATCTGGAGAGCCATGAATTGGTAAGTCCACTCTAGCTCTCCAAATAGCGGATTGGCACGCTACAGATTCTAGAGAAACCCTGTATATTTCTTCTGAAGAAAATGTATATCAGCTATCTAGTAGAGCGAAAAGACTCGGAATCTCTAATAACTCTATCCAGATTCTTAATACTTCCAATCTAGAAGATATAATAGAAACCATCGAAAACTCCAAAATTAACTTAGCAATAATTGACTCAATTAGTGTAATTTCTTCACTCGATATCACTTCATCCTCTTGAAGCATTTCTCAAGTAAAATACATAGCAGAAAAATTAATGGAAGTCGCCAAAAAATCCCAAAAATCAATTATCCTTATATGACATGTAACAAAAGATTGAACAATTAGCTGACCGAAGGTTCTAGAGCATCTTGTAGATACTGTATTATACCTAGAATGAAGCAGATTCGAGAATTATAGAATTCTCAGAAGTTTCAAAAACAGATTCTGACCAACTGATGAAGTTGGTTTATTCACAATGACAGAGCAATGAATGCAAGATCTCAAAAATCCCTGACTTGAATTCATAAGCAATGAATGACAAGGTTTGAGTGGCTCAGCTCTTGCAATGACAATGGAATGAAACAGAAGTCTTCTTGTAGAAATCGAAGCCCTTACAACTTATACCAAATTCTGATATCCCAAAAGATCTTCAAGATGAGTTAATAACGGTAAACTTGACCTACTCATAGCTGTAATTACCAAATTCAGCGATATAAAACTCGAGAGTTATGACGTATATCTCAATATCTCAAGATGACTCAATATTGCAGAACCATGAATTGATCTCGCAATAATAGCTGCAATAATATCATCCAAGAATAACAAATCCCTAGGTAAAACAATATTTATCTGAGAAGTTTCTCTAACAGGAGTCGTAAAAAACGTCTTCAATCTCCAAAAAAGAGTGGACGAAGCTCTCAAACTCTGATTCGAAAAAGTCGTAATCCCCTCTTGAATTATAAGTGAAAAAACTAAGAAATGTGGTAAAATAATAGAAATAAAAAGTATTAAAGAGTTGGAGAAGGTTATTTAACACTTCTCCGTTGTCATTCCTGGTTTAGATCCAGAATAATATAAATACTTTATTTATATTATATCTGAATTCTAAATCTTCACTTCTTGTTATT
This sequence comes from Candidatus Altimarinota bacterium, assembly GCA_028689205.1. Taxonomy (GTDB): domain Bacteria; phylum Patescibacteriota; class Gracilibacteria; order BD1-5; family UBA2023; genus STC-113. The sequence goes on along the minus strand of JAQTWP010000001.1, from coordinate 272,301 downwards.
TTCGACTTAACCAGGAATCTGTAAAATCAATTAAAACTTTTTTAAAATAAACCAGTCCATTGTCATTCCTGTGAAAACAGGAATCTGTAAAATAATAAACCTTTTACTATGAAAAAATATTTTGTTTATATTCTAGCAAGCAATAAAGAAACATTATATATTTGAATTACAAATGATATTATTAGAAGAATATACGAACATAAAAATAAATTAGTAGAATGATTTACCTGTAAATATAATATAGATAAATTAGTTTATTTAGAAGAAACAAATAATATTGAAAGTGCTCTGAAAAGAGAAAAGCAATTGAAAAGATGGAAAAGAGAATGGAAAATTGAATTAATTAATTCAATAAATCCAACTTGGAAAGATTTATATATTGAAGAATAATGAGGATTTTTTAATAGATTCCTGGTCGTAGCCAGGAATGACAAAAAGCAAGAAGGAAAGAATTTTTTAGCCTTAACCCAATTTTTTATTATAAATACTTCTCAAAATTAAAATTAGGATTAACTTTACCTTTATATTCATACCACAGTCAATCTAAAACCCCTTCTTTTGGTTTGCTTACAATAATATCTCTTCCTTTTGCATTCCTGATAATTTCAATAATCTCCTCCAATTCAAGTCCTTGCACTTCCTCAAGAAATAATCAATCAACTTTATGTCAATCATTTTTGTAAGCGTTAATTATACTTTGAAGCATTTTAATCTATTTTTTAGGTGTAAATGTTTTTTCTATTTTTCCAGTATTTTCAGATTTTAAAGGCGGTTCGTTATATTGTTGACTTCAAGTATTATTTGAAGTAAGTGGTAAATTATCGTTTTTTTCATCAGACATAATAATAGGAATTAAAAAGTAAAAAAATATTAATATAAAATATAAAATAAGTAAGTTTATAGAAATCCTAAAACATTTAGCCTTATAAGATATAATTTTATCATTTTCATTATAAGATTGATTTAAAGTTCTAAGTGTATCATCTTTGAGACTATAAAAAGTTTTTCAATCTAGCCAAAATTCTATTGTTTGCTTATATATATTTGGTCAAGTACTAAACTTCTTTCATTTTAAAATAAATATTTGAATTCATAATATAAACAATCAGACAATTAATATAACTAAAAAAATAAAATTCTTAGTAAAAAAAATATTTAGATTTTTATTTATAAAATAATTTGATAATAAATATCATTCTATTGCAGATATAAAAGTTAAAAACCACATAACTTTTTTATCTATTTCATCAAAAATTTTATTATGTAATTCTAGTTGCTTATATCAAGAATTAATTAAAAAATCCATTTTTAATTCTTGTTGTTTTTCTAATTTATTCTTTTTTCAAAACATAAATTATTTAATAATTACAAAATTAAATTTAAATATAAATACTACTATTACAATGTCTTTTGTTATTTTATTCTCCTAAAACCACTTTCCTCTCTTCTTTATTTAACCCATACAAATCAAAAACCATTTCATCAATTTCTTTATCACAACTATCAATTCGAGATTTTAATTCTAAAACTTCTTTTTTAAAACTATCTAAATAATCATCCCACTCATCCTGGTCTTTTAAACTCAAATTTACTTTATTTTTTGCCAATTCTTTTACAAAATCAGTAAAACTAAGATTATAAAATCATTCTAATTTATTAGAGAATTTCTCGATTCAAAAACTACTTTTTAATCTATTCAAAAATTTATTTACTTTTTCTTGAAGTTCTTTATTTTTATCAAGCATAAAATCTGCTTTTTCTACAAAAGATGTTTGTTCTGAAAGTGGAATGTTTTTGATTGGAAGTTGATTATATAGATATGTTTGAATTTCTGGAAATAAATCTCATTTTTTAGTAGAAAACTTACTCTTATAATAAAATGTTATTAAACTTGAGTTTAATAAAGTTAAGATATATTTAATAGAAAAATTATTATCTATTATTTTTAATCAATATATATTTTTATTATAAGCAAAATTATTTCATAAATAAGCAATTATTTCTTTTGCTACTCTTCTTAAATATATAGATTCTCAAATAAAAAAATTCTTTAATCTTATATATTCTTGATTATTTTCTGATATATAAGTATTTTCAAAATTTAAAGAATATTTATTAATATCTTGTCAAATTAAAGCCTCAATTCAACTTTTTTCTTCTCTTAAAAAAGGTTTTCACAATTCCATTCATCTTTTTGAGATAGATATATCTGATATTTTTTTAGTGTTTTCTTCTATTTTTATATTTATACTATTTTGAATTCAAGTTAAAGTTGTATTAATTAAAAAATCTTCATTTTTATTTATAATTTCTTTTGATATAGCACTTTTATACAAAATATTTCAATCTAAGTCATTTAGTATTTCAATATCTTTATTTATTTTATTGAAATTAATAACTGAAATCACACATTCAGTATTAGCATCTTCAAAAGGAGATGTTTCAATTAATTGTATTAAATTAACTTTATTTATTAAAAAATTTCTGAAATTAGAATTTGATTTATTTACTAAGAAAAATCTTGGAGTTATAAAACCAAAATATCATTCTTTTTTTATTAATTTTTTTAAAACTCTTTCAAAAAACATTAGATATAAATCTTCATTCCATTCATATAATTTAGAAATTTCATCTTTTTTATTAACTACTACATAAGGAGGATTTCAAACAATCACATCAAATCAGTCATTATCAAAAATTTCTTTGAATTCAGTTTCCCAAACAAATGCTTTATCTCAAGCAATTTTTTTATCATCTATTAAACTATTTCAACACTTGATATTGCTATCAAGATTTGCTAATTTCTTACCTTTCTGAGCAGTTTTAAGCCATAGAGAAAGTTTTGTTATTTCTACACTTTCTTCGTTTAAATCAACTCAGTAAATATTATTTTGAAGTATAGTTTTTAAATAATTTTCACTTGAAAATAACCCTTGATTAATTCATAAGTCTTCTAGTTTTTTTGAAACTTCTTTGTTTTTATCTAGTAAGAAGTCAAAAACTTTTACAAGAAATGCTCAGCTTCAACAAGCAGGATCAAGAACTTTTATATTTTGTACTTTTTCTTGAAGTTCACTATAAACTAAAATTGCTCTTTTATCGTAATTTTTATCTGTAATATCATCTTTTAAAGAATGTTTTTCTTTTAATTCTTCTTCCCATTCATCAATCTTTTTTCCAACACTATTTTTAACAATGTAATCAACTATATATTCAGGAGTATAGAAAACTCAGTCTTTTTTTCTTTTTGATAAAGTTGCTTCTTCTTGTTTATTGATTTTGTCTTTTAATTCCTCTATATCGCTTATTGATTGTTCAAAAATGTGTCCTAAAATATTTACAGATAAATCGTCAGCAAAATCATAATCTCATAAATCAACGAATTTTTTACAAATGTCATTTCAAACTTTTAATTTATTTAGTTCTATATCTTCTTTGAAAAGTCCTCAATTATATCAATCAGGAATTCCAAGTTTTTCACTTCCAGAATTTACAAATTCAAAGAATTTTTGAAGCATTTCCCAAGGAGTAAATCATATTTCTTCTGCTCTAAGTAAATTCTCTTTTAATTTTCATTGTGGTAAAAGCCCTAAATCTTCACAAAAATGAATAAATATTATTCTATCTATTATTTTTTGAGTTTTATTTAGTAAGAAATCAAGTTCAGATTTTTTGAATCCTGGATTATTTACTACTATATCTTTGAAAAGTTCTTTTCTTAGATTAGTATATTCTTTGTAAAAATCTTTTGTGATTTCTTTTTCTCTTATTCTTATAAGTGAAAGCAAAGATTTAGTATTACTATCTCCTGATTTTGTGATTAAATTTTCTTTTCAAAGTAGATAATAAAATTTTCTGAAATTAAAATAATTATTTTTAGGATCAACTAAATCAGACAAAGTAAAACTTTCATAATCATAGTAAGAATCTATATAAAGACGAGTTTCATAAAAATTTGAAACTATTATAAAATCACACTCATTAAAATATGGTTTGTATTTAAATGCTTGTTGAACTGGTGTCAAATTTCCGGCTCTTTGTTGAGGTTTATCAAGAGAAGTTTTTGTATCTTTTACTTCTACAACTACTTTAATTAAATTTTGAGAAAAATCTTTTGATGATTTAAAATATCAAAGTCAGAAATCAGAACTTTGTCATCAAGTTGGATTTCCAGGTTCATTTTGTCTGTTCCACTGCTCATTATTTTCTACAAAATCTTTGTATCACAAAACACTTCACAAAATATGTGAAGCAAATTCTCATTGTATTGAAGTCTCTTTTTTCTCGTGAAGTTTCCCTTGTTTATAAAGATTATTCCAACTTTCTAGAATTTCTATTTTTTTCTCGAAATCTGGAATCTCAAAATTTAATAATTTTTCTTTTATTACATTATCTTTAAATAGTTTTGCCATATTTTTTTATTAAAATTTAACTGAGTATAAGTTATTTTAACTAAATTCCAAAATCTTATCTTCTACCTCAATTCCAAAAAATTCTTTTCATACTTATTTAGATATTCAAGAATATCTTCGTATATTTTATATTTATTGCTTCCTGCATTTAGTTTAGCTGATTTTATATCAAGTAAAACCTTGTAATCTTCTATTTGTTGACATATTCCCCAATTAGATAGTTTAATGGGACTTGTTAGAACTTTATTAATTATATAATCAAAGACTTTTTTCTTAATTTCATAATTTTCTACTTTCTTTGCATCACTACATTCTATTTGAGGGAATTTTTTATTAATATATTCACAAAGAATCGGGTCAGATTTTAATCTTTTCTCAAGATAATATTGATATTTGGCGTATTTATAAGTACCTTTATAATCTCAATCAACTATTAAATTACCTTCCTTATAAACCATTATTTGACTTATAAATTCATGGATTTTTAGCATTTGATCCTCACTAATCCATTTCTTGGAATTCAGTATTTTTTTATTAAGATCAAAGTAAAAAGTTGGGAATGTAAGGTTTTTGGAACTATTTAATATATCTAGTACTGCTGGATATGCAAAATTCTTATTAGGATCTATTGCCATCCAATCTAGCTCTCCAACCTGTCTTCTGTCATTTAATCAATAAGTAACGTCAGCATTAAAATATGCTCATCACATTACTTGTGGATCTGTGTAAAGTTCTGGTAATTTATTAATCCAATCGTTTTTTACTTTGGTTCCAGTTGCAGTTGTAGAATCTTCCCTATAATGACTTTGTTTATATAGATCTATTAATTTTAGTTCATCATATGGTCCATCGACCTTTATACTAGTGCTTCAAGCCTCATCTATGAATATGGGTTTTCAGAGTTTTTTCATTCTGTCGAAAGTCCGATATCATGGCTCATTTATAACAGTAAATGGATCTCTCCATTTGGCCCAATCTTCTTTGCGCGCTCCAGTTCACCAATTATATATCGTAACTCATAATATGTCTACATATTCATCTCAAGGGTAATAATCTTCGAAAGTTAGACATCAGGTTGTTTTTTTCAAAGTTTGGTTACATGTCATAACAGGAGTTGTCTGACTCGGTACAGATCATTCAACTGCAGGCAAATCCTGACTATTAATAGAAAAATCAAACAAAATATTAGATCTATCTAGTCACTCTTCCCTACTCCAATTCCACATCATTTTCCAAAAAATCGGGAATCTATATGGGTCAGACGACCGAGAATACCATCATCAATTCATTTCATGAAGTGAACGAAATATTACTTTTACATCATATTTTTTTATTAAACGAAAAAGAGCCCTATATTTTCTTTCCCATCACATATGTTTGGGATTATCTATTAAATCCTTAAGATTATATCCAAAAGGATTGATACTAATATGATAAACTCTATCATTTCAAAGAGTTTTGAATGTTTTTGCAAGTTTAAAGGCTTCTCATTCGCTAAAATCATCATAAATTATAGAAACAAGAGGAACTTTTGTATTGAATTTATTTTCAATTTTTGGAACTAATTCGTATTCATTATCATGAAGCCTTAATCAAAAGGTAAAATAATTAGTAAAGGCTTGTGTCTGTGAAATAAACAAAAAAAATGTTAAAAAAACAATGAATAATTTCTTCATTTAAAAATAAAAAGATAATAAATTTTTGAAATTCTATTAATAATGCCAAAAAACTCAAATAAAAAAATAAATCACATAAAAATTTCTATATTAGAAAAAATATATATAATACCCAAGTGGAGAGGTCGCATAGTCGGTCTAGTGCGCACCCTTGGAAAGGGTGTGTGTCAGTAATGGCACCGAGAGTTCGAATCTCTTCCTCTCCGCCATAATTAGAACTGAGAATTGAGAGTTAAGAATTAAGGATTTTAAAATAAAATTAGAAAGAGATGAGAAGTTTATACTCGTGGAGCGAAGCGGAACGGGTAAATCTCTTCCTCTCCGCCAATGTAAAGAACTGAGAATTAAGATAATAGAACTGAGGATATTAAGAAATAATGAAAGATGAGAAGTTTATGCCCGAAGCAAAGCGAACAGGTAAATCTCTTCCTCTCCGCCAATGTAAAGAACTGAGAATTGAGAAAATAGAACTGAGGATGTTAAGAAAAACTGAAGAGATGAGAAGTTTATACTCGTGGAGCGATAGCGGAACGGGTAAATCTCTTCCTCTCCGCCAAAAGAAATTGAAAATGCAAATTGAAAATGCAAAATATAAATTACAAGATTAACTAATCTTCATAAGGAAGAGATGAGAAGTTTATACTCGTGGAGCGATAGCGGAACGGGTAAATCTCTTCCTCTCCGCCATAATTGAAACAAAAAAATATAGTTCAATTTGAACTATATTTTTTTGTTTCAATGCAAAAGTTGTTTTTAAAAGGCTTTTATTTTTGAAAAATAATTAAAAATATGATATATTAAAATAGTTTAGATTATTTTTTCTTAAAAAATGCTTTACTTTATAAATTCAAATGAAATTTTAAATTCTCTTCCTCTTGAAGAGTTGCTTAAAAGTATCTTTCTTGAGTATATAAAAATTATTGAAGTATATTTAAATGAAATTTTACCAAATGTTGATTTGGAAACAAAAGAAGATATAAAAAATTGATTAATAGAGTTGAATAATTCAATAATGAAGTGAGAAGTTGATAATAATGAAGAATTATTAATTATTAATCAAACTAATAATATGATTAATTATTTTTTAAGTTCTAAAAATAATTTAGAAAAATTAGCCAAAAATAAAATATATGAAAAACATGAAAAATATAATGAGATAGACCAAAATATTTTTAACTGACTATTTTTATAAATTATGAGTAATATAGATAAATGACCAAACATTGATACTTCAAATGAAAATGTTGATTCAATAAAGTCTCCTTGATGAAATCATTATTTAAAAAGTTTACAAAGAGGTTTTATTAAAACATATGATAATGTAAAAACTTATCTTAATAGTGATGAATATGAAAAAAAAATTTGAGAAGAATTACAAAAACCTCTTGACCCAAAAAAAATAGATGATTATAATAAAAATAACCCATTTTATAAACCAAAAAAATAATGGAAATTAGAAATATTTATAATGACAATACCTGAACTTATGAAACTTCTTTTTATGATGAAGGCGCTTTATTAAAAGCAAAAAAAGATACAAAAGAAGATTTATATAAAATTGCAAAAGAAGCATATAAAAAAAACATCATATGAAATTTAGCTGAATTATTAGAATATGTAATTGATGAAAAAAATAAAGATAATTCTAATTATAAAAATAAAATTCAAGAAATATTTAAAATACAAAAAGATTATGAATGAGATGATGAATTGTATTTATTAATGTCAATGTATTTTCTTTATAATGAAAATAATTTTATTAAATGATTAAATACTGTTATTAACTATAAAAAAAATCATAAAGAATTATGAATTCATAATTGAATTTTGGAAGTATATTTTGATACAATTTTATTAAGAATTGGTGCTGACAAGTTAAAATATCTTGAAAGTGAAGAAATGAATTTAATAATCACAAATTTTAAAGAGGGATTTTTAGCTTGGATAAACAAAGAATTAGAAAAAAAAGATAATTCTCAAAAAAGAATAGAAACACTTAATAAAATTTTAGAAAAATATTATAAATAGTATCAATTAACTTAATTTATCAAATAAATTATTTTTCCAAAAAAACATTAAAATTTCAAATACTTTTTTTAAGTTTTATAAATAAGAACAAAAAAATTAACCAAAATTTGTGTTTTTTTAAAAATAAATATAATTCAATCACTTAAATTCTAATCCTGAAATGATATGAAAACCCAAATTGAACAAATTAGCAATGAATTCTTCAAATTAATGAAGATTGACATGACTAATCTTACAATCAAATGTGAAGATGAGGAAAGAAGTATTTATTTTATTCATCTAGAAACAACTGATTCTAAGCTAATTATCTGAACTCATTGACAATCTCTAGAATCTATAAAACACCTTCTATCTAGAATGATTGAAAAAACTATTGGAGATTCTGTAATAATACACTTGGAAGTTAATGATTATCTAAAATCAAAAGAAGAAAAGATTTTCAGATATATTGATTCTAGAATTGATTATGTAATAAAATTCCAAAAAGAAATTGTACTTCCAGAATATAGCTCATATGAAAGAAAGAAAATACATAATTATATCTCTGAGAAAAAACTAGAAACAATAAAATCATATAGTATATGAGAAGGTAATTTGAGAACTATGCATCTTGCTCCTGTAATTACTGCAAAATCAATAAATTCTAATATTGATATTGATTGAATTGATATTTAAAAAAAAAAATTAAAAAATGAAGAAAAAAGTTTTAGTATCAAGTTTTATATTATTTACATTATTAAGTTTAGTTGGATTTTATGTTATCTGATGATTTGTTAATTACAAAAAACATCAAGATATCAAGATTAATCTAGTTAATCATCCCGAATTCATACCATCTTCAAAGGTTATAAAATGAGCTTCTGCATGATATTATAATATTATATCTGATTTTTATTGGTTATCTGCAATTCAATATATAGGATCCAACGCTATATGAAGTGAATACAAAAAATATCTTTATTTAATGCTCAATCTTATAACTGATCTTAATCCTAATTTTACGTATCCGTATCAGATTGGTGAATTACTTCTCTCGAATTATAATGAAAGATATGAAAGTGATTGATTAACAAAACAAAACACGTACGATAAACAAGCTCTAGAATTGTGACTTAAATGAATAAAACTAACTTGTGATTCAAAAAAAATAGAATTAATTAAAAAAGAATTTGATTTACCTAAGTTGTGGGAACCTAATTCAAAATATGCTAATCCTTGCACAGATTCGAATATTCCATATTTCCTAGCATATATATATTATTGGAATTTCCATGATTGAGTAAAAGCTTCTGAGTATTATAAAATAACATCTGCGAATACTGATGCTCCAACTTGAGCAAGAATTATGGCAGCAATAATGCAAGGGAAATGATGAGACAGAGAAAAATCAATTCTAATGTTTCTTTCTTTGGCTGAATCTCTTTGAACAGAAAATACAAAAGAATGTAGAGATTTTTCTACTTATCTTGGATGAATCCTTAATAAATGATTCCAGAATAATGTAAGTCTTAATTGAGAATTCCTAAAATGAATAGAAATATATAGAAAAGCTCTAGAAGATAAAAGTTGATGAAGTAAAGAAGAAACTGTAGACAAATGAACAGATTGTGTAAGATATCTTAATAAAGCTGTTAGAGAAATTAATCTTGCCTATTTAGAAAAAATTGATAAAAAATATTTCACTGACAAAGGGAAACATGCATTTAGTGCAAAGGTTCTTTTTGAAGACAAATATATAGATTATTTTCCAATTGACTATCAATGGACAAAAGATTTCCCACTGAACTATTTTTATGACAAAGACTCTTGACATTGGGATAATAAAGTTGAAGATTACTAAGATTAAAAATTAAAAAATCACCTATTAATCAATAATTGGTGATTTTTTTGTTTAATTTATTTGAGATAATTCTTCACATTTGTTTCACTTATATCTCTTGACATAACAAGTGTATTAAATACAATTACTAGACACTTTATTTACTAATAAATTGCACTATGAAAACAGTAGAAAAAAGATTAATGTTCATACCTCTGGTTTTAAGTTTATTATTAGTTAATTCAATAATCTACGCATCATCTAATAATTGATGAAGTTGATGATCTTCTAGTTCTAGTTCTAGTTCTAGTAATACAAGTAATTGATGATTAAGTGGAGAATCATGAGATTTAATGCAAGATAGAGATAGATTACAGGATGGTTCTATGAGTTGAACCTGAGATATGTTACAAGACAGAGACAGAGATAGATTACAGGATGGTTCTATGAGTTGAACCTGAGATATGTTACAAGACAGAGACAGAGATAGATTACAGGATGGTTCTATGAGTTGAACCTGAGATATGTTACAAGAAAAAAATAGATATCGTGAAGAAATTGAACATAGAGCACAAATAAGTTGAATTTGAAGTTGAAGTGCATTGAATAATAACGAAAGGAATCAGATTGAGAATAGGGTTCAGATTCTCTGAGAAAGTCGCCTCAACAAAACCATAGAAAGAGTCATGCAAGAAGAATATAATATACTTAATTCATCAATGCTTGAGACAAGGAAGAATAGAATACTAGCAAAATTAGTTGAGCTTGAAAATACACTAAGAAATAAACTTGAAGAAGTAATGAATTCTAACTAAAAATAGTAAAATTAAAAAAATCCTCATCAATTGATTGATGAGGATTTTTAGTTATTCTGATATATTATTTAATATCAAGTCTTATTGAAGGACTCATTGAAGTACAAATATATATAGTATTAATATAAGTTGATTTTACTCCAGTTGGTTTAACTTCTTTAATTGTCTTAATAAAATATTCAATATTTTCTTTAATTTTTGTAGTTCCAAAAGATAATTTACCAGCAATTGAATGAACATTACCTTGTTTATCATTTTTGAATTCGAATTTACCTGCAGCTAATTCTTTAATAATAGCTATAAGATTATCTCAAACTGTTCATGATTTTGGATTTGGCATTATTCATTTTGGTCCAAGAATTTTTGCAACTTTTCACATTTTTCTCATCATAGCAGGTGTAGCAATAGCAATATCGAATTCGATTTTACCTTGTGCAACACTTTCTAATAAATCATCGCCTCAAGCAACAGTTGCACCCGCAGCTATAAGTTCTTTATCATTACCACTATCATCGAAAGCTCAAATTTTAACTGTTTTACCAGAACCATTTGGTAAAGTAATAGTACTACGAACCATTTGATCACTATGTTTAGGATCAATATTAAGATTGAAATGTATTTCTACAGTTGGATCAAACTTAACAGTATTAGTTCTTTCTAGAAGTTCACACGCTTCATCAAGTGTATAAATCTTATCCTTCTCAACAAGCGTAACAGCTTGATTATATTTCTTGCCTCTTTTTTGCATAAAATAATTTTTTAATAAATAAATTGGTACAATCGTACTTTTACAGTACTCCCAAAGTTGGGCCAGAGTATTTTATTGATTTTTGAAAAAAAGCAAAAATAAAATAAATTAATTGAATTTTATTGAAAAAATATATAATAACGGCAACAATAAATAAAATATGAACTTAGCAAAATTATTCGGCTCGAATTGTAGAGCAAAAATACTTGAAAAATTCGTACTAGAGTACAAGATTCATGATGAAAACGCATGATTTTTTATTCGTGAGCTTTGTAGAGATATTGATGAACAGATTAATTCTGTAAGAAGAGAACTTATTAATCTTGAAGAACTTAAGATACTTAAATCAAAAGAAGAGAATAAGAAAAAATTCTATTTTCTAAGCAAAAATTCAATTGTATTCAATGAACTTGTCGAAATATTCATAAAGAATTATGATGTTCTTGAAGAATTGAACAAATTCTTCAAAGGTAGAAAGAATATTGAATTAATTACTGTAGCAGAAAATATTACAGATTTACAAAAAACAACAAACAATATTGTTGATATATTCGTAATATGAGAAATAGATAAACTTGAATTCAATGATTTTTTAGCTAGAACATTCTTCTGAAGAAAAATCAAATATGCAGTAATGAGCGAAGATGATTTTAATTATAGACTTAATTATAATGATAAACTTGTTCTCAATATCTTGAATCAGAAATGAAACATATTCCTAAAAGATAAACTTAATATCCAGAAAAAAGTAGACAAGAAATAATAAAAAACCTTTCTTTTGTCATTCATGTACAGCCTGTGAAGAAGTACTCTTGAAATAAAGGAGGAATTTGAGAATTATAAAAAAAACACTTATCTTCAATCAAAAAACCTCATCAGTCTATTTGATATAAAACACCAAATGAAATAACATTGAATCTGTTTTAGTTAGGAATAATGATACAAAAATATTAGCTTAATCTATCGTTAAAATTTGTATTTGATTTTTATACCATTATAGGATTAGTGAGTAATTATTGTTTAATACAAAAAAGAACTGATACGTTACGAGGACGCGATGTATAAGTTGCTCAAGTAATGACCGAAGCACTTCAGTCATTTCAAGAAAATCTCATCAATGGTCATGTAGTAAGACTGTCATAATTTAGAGCTCAAAGATTAGATGAACTTGGATAATATATATTGCTATTAATATGGATATATACATGATTTGTCGCTTCTTGATTGGTTCATACAAGCCTCCCACTATCAACTCATCTTCAATTATCCCATCATCTTAAAAATTCTCATCTTAAATCAAGAGATGAATTCCCTCAGACTCAAACTGGGACATTACTTCAGCTAGCCTCTACCCATCAAGAAGGACACATTGTACTATTAAAAGCTCAAATAAATCAAGTAGGAATAGTTGTATTAGCTACTAGATTATTCCATTTTTCTGCAGTTAATGATTCATTAGGACTAGCAGTAAGTGTTACTGTGGCATATATTATTCACCCAAGTAGGACAGTTCATAGAAATGAAACTCAAATAATAATTCAAGATCGAATTTCTTTTTTTATGTTTTTCATAGCATTTTTCATATATTTATTAGTTAAAATAATAAAGCGTACTTTATTTTTTAAGATACAAAATATTTTTCAAAATAAACCTTAGCTTCTTCCATTTTTTTGAGGATTATTCATTCGTTTCAAACTCATAATTCTTTCGGGGAAAGCCTTAGGGTAAATAATCATTTATAATTCCCTTCTCTTAATTTAATTAAGAAACTTTCTAAAGGCATTTCTCATTTACCTAATTGTAAATCTTGTTTTGTTCATGATTTATCAGAAAGGAAAACATTTTTAATTGTTTTATTAAGTATTGTAAAAGTCTTAAGAAGATCTACTCATGTAGAAGAATCTACATTAGATATAGCAAGAGACGTATCTCAAGTTATTTTATTAATAGTAGTTAAAGTTGCATCTTTGTATTCTGGTATAAAAAATAAAAAAGTTTTTGGTTCTACATTAATTATACTAAGACTTATATCTTTTGTTTTCTCTTTAACCTTAGGAAGATAAGTAGAAAACCAAGTTGTATCTTTGTCTGCTCTATGAGGTGGATAAAAGTTAATTATCTTTGCTCAGACAGTTTTTGCGAATTTGATAGTTTCATCAACCAATTTGGAATCCATTTTCTTTTCATAAGCAGTTATACTTACTACAGGAATAGAAAATTCAAGAGATAATTCCTTGATATAGGCAGCGTCTTCTGTGTCGAATTCTCAAGATATCATATCTAGATTAATTCAATCATAACCTGATTTTTTTACAATTGTGAATATTCTATGTATTCAATATCAATGAAAAGAAGAAGTAGAAATTAGAAGCATAAAGTAAATAATAATTAAATAACAAATTCATTATATCAATAAACGGACCAAAAATCAAAAACTTAATAAAAAAACTAATTCACCTGAATTTAATTTTGTCTTTTGGGATTTTATTAATATAATTCTGCCACTTTTTTAAAATATAATTAATAAATATGCAAACAAGTAAAAAAATAATCAACCCTTACACCGTAGAAATTACAATAAAAGAAAATCAAGCAGAATTCATAAAAGCTAGAGAACAAGTAATTATTGATTTGAGCGCAAATGCTAATATCAAATGATTTAGAAAATGAGCTTCAATTCCAGAAGAAATATTGACAAAACACTATTGAGACCAAGTTATAGAAAATGAAACTATAGATAAACTAATTAATAATCTATATCCAAAAGTATTAAAAAAAGAAAATATTATTCCTACTGGTCCAGCTAGTTTTAAGGAATTAATATCAACTAATCCTTTTGAAATTGTTCTATTAATAGAAGTACTTCCAGAAATTGAAATTGATGAAAAACTTGCTAAAAAAATTAAACTAAAAAAACAAGTTGTAAAAGTTGAGAAAAAAGAAATAGAAGAAACTCTAAAAGAAATTGGTAAAAAATTCACAAAATTCGAACTTCAAGAAAATGCAGTAGTTGCATTATGAGATAAGATTATGCTTGATACTCAAGGATTCGATAAAAAATGATGAAAAGAAATACCAGAAACAAAAGTTCAAGCATTCCCTCTTGTTATATGAAGTGGATCATTCATTCCTGGATTCGAAGAAAAACTTATCTGAGCTAAATCTTGAGATATAGTAGAATTCGACATAACTTTCCCAGAAGATTATCATTCAAAAGATTTTGCATCTAGAAAAGTATTCTTTATGTCAACTATTTTCTCAATAGAAAAAGCAGTTTGACCAGAATGGAATGAAGAATTCATAGAACAATTAAGATGAGTTAAAACTGATCTAGAATGATTCAAAAAAATACTAGAAGATGAAATCAAACAAGAAAAAGAACGTAGTGCAAGATTAGAAGATGAAAACAATCTTCTAAAAGAATTAGAAAAAACCTGTAAAATTGAAATGTGAAATCATTTAATTGCTCATGAAATAGACAAAATCTATCATGAACACAAACATAATCTAGAATCTCAATGAATTGATTTGAAACATTATCTAGAACATTTAAAGAAAGATGAAGAATCATATAAAAAAGAAGCAATTGAACCAGAGGCAATTAGAAGACTTAAAGCAGAATTAATTCTAGAAAAATTAAAAAATATTTTCCCAACAGAAGTAGACGAAGAAGAAATGACTCAAGAAATTGAGAAAATGCTTACTCAATATTCTAGTGCAGATGTAAAAGAAAAACTAAAAGCAAAACTAATCCCATGAGACGACTACTACGAAGATATTAAATCAAGAATCAAGTATAAAAAGATAATTGATACATTCTTTGAATAATAAGAATTAGATGTTTAAACTAAATAATCCCCAGAGAAATCTGGGGATTATTTTGATTTGAAAAAATACTTTTGTAATCTAATATTAATATAAAAAAAATTATTTATACTTACAAGCTTTTATAAATTCATATCATAAAAAAGTTAACATTATAATTCATCTTTTCATATGTAATGATCTATATAATATATCTTTATTATTAGTTTTTTCTCAATCTCACGTATGTATTAAATTTAATCTAACAAGATTGTCTACAATGATTTCATATAATTCATCTGATAAATTTAAAAATGAGGTAAAATAACTCTTAGAAAATCACATATTTCTCATATCATAATCAAGATTAATTAATTTTTGATTTTCAACATTTTCAAATATATTGTTTAAAAAAATTACTTCAATTTCTGTTATTTGTGTAAGTATATCTATATAACTTTTCTTAATTTCAACTTTTCAAGTTACTGCATTAGCTAGCATATTTGACCAGATATCTTGTAAATTTTTTAAATCTTCTAAGCTTGAATTTTCAATTAAATTAACTGCAATTTTAGTTGGAATTTCTTTTCTTTCTCAAGTAAATCAAGATTCTAAAAGTTTATTTTCAGTTCAAGAAATTACATTTATGGCATTATTTGTAATTTTTTCTCAGAAAATACGGTTTTTTAAAAAACCTATTGAATTAACTATTCAAGTATTATTCATAAATTCTTCAACACTTTTTAAAGTTTCAGGAGTTTCAATCTGAATAGATGTTCAAATATTGAACATATCTGCAATTTGAAATCAAATCTTTTTAACTATTTTGTTTTTATTCATAATAATTTGGGGTTAAATAAATTTTTTTTAGATTTTATACTTATTTGTTTAAAAGTGAAATCTTTTACATACATAAAAAAACTTGAATAAATCCTGTTTAGGATAAAATGTAATTAATTAACTGGAGTATTATGAAAAAATCAAAGAAGGTTGCTTTGTATATTTTTCGCTTGGTTGTATGATTACCTGTGGTATTCGAGTTCCTTAATTGGGTTAAAGTGCTTGGGTTTAGCTTGGATTTCTCGTGGTATTGACTGGTTATTACAAATTTTTTTGCTTGGATTCTGACTGAGATTGTCATTTATAGGAAGAAGAATATTAATCTGGTTATAATTCTTCCACTTATTGCTTTATCAATATATCTCGATGCTTTTTGAGATATATTTCATTTCTATTCAAGAGTACATAATTATGATAAGTTTTTGCATTTCGGAGTAAGTGCTATTATTGCATATTCAATATATGAAGTCCTAAATGATATTTTATATAAAAAACACCTTGGTAAAATATTCTCATCTGTAATTATAATTTCCTTTAGCTCAACTCTTGGAATGGTATACGAAATTGAAGAATACAGTGAAGATTATTTTATCAACCATAAATTACTTAGGATGTAAGATAGTTTTGATACTTGAGGAGATCTTTCTATGGATTTACATGAATGAATTGTAGTTGTAATTATTTTATTATTCTTGCATAGATGAGATAAGAAGAGGATTTAATTAACAGATTCCGGATCGAAGCCCGGAATGACATAATATGGATTATAATTTATTAGATTCAGAACTGTAGAATATATTTTTTACTTAATCGTTAGAAAACAATTTGCTCATTCTAGTTTTATTATATCAAGACATATATTATAGAGTTTTATATCACCGGATAACTTAGTAATTTGTCTTAATCTGTTAATAGAAGATATATATCTATATTTCACAAGTTCTCACAGCTTTTCTCTTGAGAGATATTTAGAATATTTAATTAGGAATTTATTAATCAGATAATTATCAATTCAAGCTTTAGAGTTT
The DNA here is from genome assembly GCA_028689205.1 of Candidatus Altimarinota bacterium. Classification (GTDB taxonomy): domain Bacteria; phylum Patescibacteriota; class Gracilibacteria; order BD1-5; family UBA2023; genus STC-113. The sequence continues at coordinate 255,131 of JAQTWP010000001.1, read as the reverse complement.
TTGATAAGTAGAGAATCTAGAATTGACAATTCTTCTGATGCAATATTAAAATCAAGATTAGATATTTTGACTTTTGAAGAATATTTTTTGAGGAAATTAAAATTATGGTTTTTATTTATTTTTGATCCGGGAGATAATATTTTGAATTGAATCTTATATTGTGAATTAATTGAGATATTTTTTTGTATATCTTTTGTATAGACAATGAGACTACTTTGTATTGAGTAGTCTTTTAAATGAATTTCTATAGATTTATTGCCAGCAATTATGTAATTAGAATTGGTTTCATCTCTAATAATCTTCAAAACTATGTCCCAATAGTTATTATTTATAATATCAATTTCTCTAATATCTATGTGTTTAGAAAGATAATATAATCAATTCTTAAGTGGAAAAATAATTGAGTTTGATTTTAATCTATAGATGATTTTATAGATTTCATTAAGGTATTTTTTGTTTCACTTATCAAAATCAGGATCAATAATTAATCATATATCAGATATACTAAGAACTTTTTTATCAAGTTTTAACAATTTATTAACAATTTTGTCAAATGTAATCATTTATTTTATTGCTTTTTATTAGGTAATATAGAACTATAAATATATAAGCTTTTTTACTATAAATAGTTTATATGTTTTACTATAAAAATCAAATAATTTTATAAGATACTTTTATGAATTAAATAGGTTATATATTTGAATTAAAAATTGAATTGTGGTAAACTGTTTGAAATAACTAAAATTACATGGAGCCAAAAAAAATAAATACTTATTTGAATGATGACAATGATATTCTATATATCTCTGAAATAGAAGAACAAAAATTCATTGAAGATAATATTTTGTATAATTTTGAAAATGATAATAAGGTTTTTGCTCATATTCCAGATGTTACAGATCTAGAAAAAATGAATCTATCATTCGTTATAGATAAGTATAAAAAATCTATAACTTCATGGTGGTTAAAACATAAGGAAATGAAAGATTTTTATCATAAATTCGATCTAAATAAAGAAGAGGTAATTACTTACATAGATTATTTTTGATGAGAAAAAATCCTAAATCATTTGATTAGTAATTTAAAACAAGAAGAAAATGAAGATTCAAATCCAAAATCAATATTTATTTCTACAAAATTTCTATCTTTTATAAAGTTAAAAAAATTGTGAATTGAAGATTTATTAAAAATAGTTATTTTACTCAAGAATAGTGTTATAGAACATTTTCTTGATGAAGAAATAAAAATTATAAATCTACTAAATAATATATTCGATGAAATATCTACAAGTTTGTCAAAGAATTATAATGATGCAGTAATTAAGCTTCTCAATGAATATACTAACGCAATTGATAGTTCTAATATAATTACAAAAACTGATATATATTGAAATATAACTCAAGCAAATGACGAATTTTGTAAACTTTCATGATATACTAGAGATGAACTAATCTGAAAATCTCATAATATCGTAAGACATCCAGATATGCCTAAAGAGATTTTCAAAGAAATGCGGGATACAATTCAAAATAAAAAAATTTGGAAATGAAATGTAAAAAATAGAACTAAAACTTGATGATATTATTGGGCAAAATCAACTATAGTTCCCATATTGGATGAAAACGATAAAATCGTAGAATATATATCCATAAGGACTGATATATCAGAGCTAGTTGAGGCAAATAAAAACATACAAGAATACAATAATGCAATTAATGAATCTAGTCTTGTAATAAAACTAGATATAACATGAACAATTACAAGTGCCAATGAAGAATATTGTGCAAGAATGCTATGTAACACTAAGAATATAGTTTGAAAGAAATTTACAGAAGTTATTATAGTTGATATTGAAGAGAATTATATTGTTAGTTGAAAAAATATATTCAAAGACTTCCAGGATGTATTAAGTTATGTCCAAACTAAAAAAGTATGGAAATGAATATTAAAAATGAAAACAAATGTAGGCAATTACATATGGTGCTCTACAACTATTAAACCAATACTTAATTCTGATAATGAAATTATAGAATTTATAATTATCCAGCATGACGTTACTGACCTAGAAATTGCACAACAAAATCTGAAAATATCTCTTAAAAAACAAGTTCAGCTTGATCAGAAAAAAGATGAGTTTCTTAATATTGCAAGTCACGAACTAAGAACTCCTATGACCTCAATTAAATGATATATTTCTATGATATTAGATTGAGATGCGTGAGAAATTAACAGTGAGGTAAAAGCATATCTAACTCAAGTATACAGCAGTTCTGAAAGATTATTGGATTTAATAAATGATATGCTAGATATTTCAAAAATTGAATCATGAATACAGGAATTGCATTATGAGGAAATTAATTTGAATAATTTGATTTATGAGACTTGCTGAGAAATACATACTTTATTCGAAAGTAAAAAACAAATTGTAAATAAATTTGTATGATTTGAGAATTTCTTATATAATACCGATAAGAATAAGCTAAAACAAGTTCTATTGAATTTATTATGAAATGCAAATAAATTCACTCCAGTCTGATGAGAAATCAAATTAACAACCTATAAATCAGATAAAATTCTTTCTATTGAAATAGAAGACAATTGAATATGAATAGAAGCAGAGAATTTTTCTAAAATTTTTGAAAAATTCTGACAAGTTAAAAACTCACTAACAAGAGATATAAACTGAACTTGATTATGATTACCTATTGCTAAAAAAATAATTGAAAAAATGTGATGATTTTTAATTCTAGAAAGTGAGGTATGACAAGGTTCCAAATTTACAATCAATTTACCAATTAACTAATTATTTATGGATAATATAAAAGTATTAATAGTTGAAGATGACTTAGATCTAGCAACTATGTACAAACTAAAATTCGAAAAAGAATGATTCGAAACAAGAATTGCAGATAATGGTTTTATTGCCGTAACTCAAGTTACAGAATTTCAACCAAATATAATACTTTTGGATATAATGATGCCTTCGATGGATTGATTCGAAACCCTTAGAGTAATTAGACAATTGGCACCATCTCTAAAATGCAAAATAATAATGTTCAGCAATCTTAATAGTAAAAGTGATATTGATAGATCACTTAGTTCATGAGCTGATGCATATTTACTTAAAGCCAACACAACACCAAAACAAGCAGTGGAAAAAATCTATGAACTGCTAGGTGAAAAAACTTGAGAATTAACAAAAGAAGTACATGGAATTCAAAAAAATAATCATAGTTGTCCACATTGTTGAGGATCACTAGATGTTAAAATTGAAATAGTTTCTAAATAAAAAAATATGACAGTTGGTATTAGTTTTAAATATGAATCAAAAAAAAATGCGATAATTTTTAGGTTCGAGTGAGAATTCACAAATGAAAATACTTCTCAGATATTTGCTGATATTAAAAAATTAATAAATGAAAAATGACACTCAAATACTATTTTTAATATGTGAGGTATTGAATACATTAATAGTAGGACAGCCTGATGAATAGCTGATGTATTCGAAACTATTGAGAGTTATTCATGAAAGATATATGTAACTAATATGAATGAGTTTACACAGGATTCTCTTGAATTACTTGGAATGTTTCTTTTTATAAACAAATCAGAAACTGAAGAAAAAGCATTAATTGAACTTTCAAAATAATATGGATGAAATAGTATATATTATAATTATCTTACTTTTATTAGCACTTGTTTTTATTAGTTTTTATATAAAAAAGAAAGACAAATTAACTACATCAAAAAAAACAGCATATAAAGCAAAAATCAAAGAAATATCATCACAAGAATTAAGCAAAAAAATAATTCTATACGATTCAATGTTAAGTCATATTTTAACTGATTTATGATACAATTGAAACTTAGGAGAGCAACTTAAGAAAAAACCCTCAGAAATTAAATTAGTTATAAATGAAGTATGGGAACTTCATAAACTAAGAAACAAAATTGCTCACGAACTGAATAAATTCGATAATAATATTCTTGAAAAAAATGCCAAGAGATATGAAAATATTCTAAAAGATCTAATAAAGTAAAAGCATTGAGTTAGAATTCAATGCTTTTTTTAATTTAGTAGAGACTGTAAAATAAACTGTATAAATAAAACTATTTCTGAGAAATACTTTTATTTAAATCTTAAATTCAACACTACCTCAGATTTCTAGTTCTCATTTAGTTATAATTTGTTTTTTGTTAACTATATCAAGCTCATCGATTTCTGGAGCTCTTGATTCCCTTCTCACTAGGATATTTTTTCAGTTAATTCATTCAATTATTCATTCAAAAATCTTTCATTTATCATTTCTAATTTTTTCATCATAGATCTGATTAATTAGTTCGTCTAATTCTTTTATTCTTGATAATGCTAGTTTTGATTCAATTTTATTAGGGAGTTTAGAGCTTGTAGCAAGCGGCTCATCATGATATTCAAATAAGGCGACTCAGTCGAATTTGTATTTTTTTACAAAATCTAGAAGTTCTCTAAAATCATCATCTGATTCTCAAGGAAATCATATAATAAATGCTGTTCTCAAAAAATATGTCTGAAAATTACTCTTAATATAATCGAGGAAATTAAAAATACTCTCTGTATCATAATATCTTCACATATTTTTTAATACATTCTTAGAAATATGTTGAAAAGGAATATCAAAATATGGTATGAATTTTTTATATGATTTTAATTTAGCTAAATGAGATAGAGAAATATTATCAGGATACATATATAGAAGTCTGAATTTGAAATCTCAATCTAACTTTTCTAATTCTTCAAGTAATTCAATTAGTTTTGGTTGTCAATATATATCAACTCAATATCTTGTTGTATCTTGCGCAATTAATATTATCTCCCTAATTCAAGAGCTAATCATTACTTTTGCTTCTGTTATAATATCTTCGATTGGTCTTGATTTTTGTTTTCAACGTATTTTTGGAATAATACAAAATGTACAATTATTATCGCATCATTCTGCAATTTTTAGATATTCATATCAATAAGGCGCATTTATGTAGGCCCTTACTTCATCTCATTTCCAGATAAAGGCTTTTTTTGAAATTTGAGATGATTTAATTTCATCTAGATACGCTTCCAGTTTTTTTTCTCATAGCTTAGCTGCTAATCAAATATTTTTTAATGAATCAGTATTAATACTAGTTTTTGTATTAATTCAGAGTATTTCATTCACAGAATTGTAATCAAGAAACGGAATAATTTTATACAAATTATTTAATGAATTCAAAAAAATTTTATCTGCAACTTGAACATAACATCCAATTAATATAATTTTTTTTCAGATATCATTATAATATTTGATTGTATTTTCTGCTTCTTCTCTTGAGGTAGAAAGGAATCAACAAGTATTGATGAATACGAATTCTGTTTCGTTATCTTCTGGATTTTCAACATATTGTATGTCATAATCTTGAGAATATTTCAGGACTTCTCAAATAATGAATTCAAGATCTACAAGATTTTTATTACATCAAAGATTAACTGATGAAAAATGAAATTTCATTATATATTTTTTATTATTTTTAAGACTTTATATTTTGATTCTATTTTTACTTCATCTTCAACATCTCAATAGTTTCAGAATTCGTATTTTTCGAATATTTCAAGTAAATTTTTTAATTCATTTATTTTTAATTTTTTTGAAATAATTTCGTTCTTTGTCATTTTGGTAATTCAAGGGGAAAGATTATAATTTTCGAGGAAACTACGCATTAAATAATTAACATCATAAAAAAAAGAATTGCTTTCAATTTTTAATTCATTAATTAGTTGTAAGTATTTATTCTTGCAACTTATAATATTTTCTTGTTCAAGCTTATTACTTAAATAATCCAATCTTACTTTTTTTAATAATAAATAAGCTATTATCAAAAAAACTGATAAAATTATAGAAAATACAATTTTCCATTGTTGGAAGAATTCCAAATTCAAAACAGTATCAAAAGGGATTATATCATTCATATTAATTCAAGGTATCACAATTTGATTTACAATTAACACAGTCATCAGCTGAAAAATAGTTTTTTTCAGAAACAGCTTTTCTAACTTGTTCACACACATTAAACATTGTATTTCAAACTCATTTTCAGATAAGTAAATTATAGCCTGCAAAATTGTTTTTTACAACAGTTTTTTGTCAATTTATGTTCATAATAATTTATGTTAAATATTTATTTTTGTTTTTGTCTTAATTTGAAGAAATTATAAAGTATTTTTAATATGTTTGATTTATTATCAATTCATATATAACTTCATCAACTTGAAATAATAATTTTTTTAAGATTTTCAAGTTCCAAATTTCTTTGACGGACATAGTTTAGTTTTTTATTTTGATTATTCAAATTAATATTAAGTGATTTATTTCATAAACTAAGATTAATCAAGGATTCTCAAGAAAGAGTATTTTCAAAATCATCAGATATGTTAATATAAATTAAGTCATTTTTGATAGAAATTGCCTTAAGTAAGGTATTTCATTCTATATTAGTTTCATCAGTAAAAAGAAAAATTAAATTGTTTTTAAGTTTTTTCTTAAACAAATATTCCATTACAGAAAGATAGTTTGATTGTTTTCAAGTATTTTCTTGTTTAAATCAATTCAGAGTTTTAAGAATTTTGTAGATGTTTATCTGTCATTTCTTCGGTTCAAAAGAATCAATTACTGCATCATTATAAAAAATACTTCCTATTGGATTATTATTTTTGAGAGAAGAAAGCGCAAGTGGAAGAAAAGTATTAATTACAGTATCTAGCTTGGTTATTCAATCGTATCAAAACTGCATAGTAGATGACAAAGCAAAAACAAAAAGAACCGGTAATTCCCTTTCTTCCTTATATTTTTTTATATAAATTTTATCTTGTTTCGCTGAAGAAAGCCAATCTATACTATGAACATCATCTCCAATACTATATTGTCTCAGATCATCAAATTCCATTCCAGTTCAATGAAATGAAGTTTTATAATTTCATATAAGAAATCCAGAAGATTTTTTATATGTCACTAAATCAATTAATTTAAAATCTTTATTTTGCATATATTTTTTAAAATTTATTCATTGAGATAAAAATTAAGAAAGATAAGTTTTGTAATTTCATTGAAAAATTAAATAAATAAATAAATAAATAAAGCTAAATAATTTATAAAATTTATGTCATTTCAAATAACAATGAGAAATCTTCCTTCATTCATAATAAATCATATATATTAAATATCGAAGTTTTCTTTACTGCAAACAGTATCGAAATGACAAATTTAAATTCATAATTATAAAAAATGAAAATATGTCATTCCTTGCTACGCACCACAGGCGTACATTTCAATAACAAGGAATCTATCATTTAAAAAAATCCTTATATTTATAAAAAACTAATTACTACTGAAAACAATTAAGGAACAATAACTCACGCAAGAATTTTTTCAATTATTTCATCTGCATTTATATTTTCTCAGAGTGCTTCAAAAGTTAATCCTATTCTATGCCTTAGACAATCATAAGCCATTTTCTTAATATCATCTGGAGTTACGAATTCTCTTCAATTCAAAAAAGCATATACTTTAGAAGTCTTTATTAAGGCAATAGAAGCTCTTGGTGATACTCAATAGCTTATATACTGACTTATATTTTCTAGTGAATAATTAGATGGAAATCTAGTAGCAAAAACCAAATCTTTAACGTAGCTATATATTTTATCATCTACGAAAATATTTTCCTCAATTAAAGTTTGTAATTCTAGAAGTTCTTTTTTTGATAAGACTTTATTTATTAATATATTTTGATTTTTAGAATAATTTTTCATTATTTCGATTTCTTCGCTTTCTGTTGGATAATCAATAATAGCCTTCATTAAGAATCTATCTAATTGCGCTTCGGGAAGATTATATGTTCATTCTTGCTCAATTGGATTTTGAGTTGCAAGGACAAAAAAAGGATTATCAAGCTTGAATGTTTCATCTGCTATTGTGATTTTTTTCTCTTGCATAGCTTCTAGAAGGGCTGATTGAACCTTAGATGGTGCCCTATTAATTTCATCAGCTAATAAAAAATTAGTGAAAATTGGTCATTTCTTAGTATAGAACTTTGATTCTGCTTGATTATATATTTGTCATCAAATTAAATCTCAAGGAAGTAAATCTGGAGTAAAAGAAATTCTAGAAAAATGTAAGTCAAGAGTTTTCGCTAGAGTCTGGATAGAAAGGGTCTTGGCTAATCAAGGAACTCATTCTAGGATTATATGACCTCATGATATAAGAGAAATTATAAGCACGTCAATAAGTTTATCTTGTCAGATAATAACTTTTTTTAATTCAGTTTTTATTTCTCAAATTTTAGTTTGATAAAAATTAATTTTTTCATTCATTTTGTTTTCTGAGTTTTAATTTATAAAAATTGTTCATTGTATTCTGTATCATTGTATTTTTGTTTCTAATAAATTCAAATTTAGTTAAAAGTTTTTTTATTTTCGCAAATATATGTTAATATAGAAGAAATTATAAATAAGATGACTTTTTGGATAAAAAAAATAAAATAGTCTCAAAATATAAAAAATTAATTAAAAAAATAAAATGCACATTAAAAAATTACTCATATTCCTTATTCTTCTAACATTTTTTGGGATTAATAGTTCTTATGCTCAGACTTTAGACTTCCCTTTTAATGATATAAAAACAACTGATGAACTATATAGTGATCTTAATTTACTATATAAAAATAATGTAATTAAAGCGCCTTTAGATAATCTATTCTATCCTGATAAACTTATTCCTCGTGATGAATTACTCTCAATAGTCGTATGAGTATGATGTAAGGAATGTATTAATCCTTCTGTAGAAGATTTCCTCAAGTATGACATAAGTCCGTTTATAGATGTTAATAAAATCCTAAAAGGATGAATTATTAATCCATATTATTATTGTATAGCAATTTGAAAAGCCGATTGAATAACTCAATGATATCTTTTGAATGATAAATGACAATTCACATGTGAAAATAACTCAACTTTTTCTAGTTCTCCTTTTTGTCCAAGTAATAATACAACAAGAATAGAAGCAGCAACTATACTACTTCGTACCGCCAAAATATGGAACGATGAGCTTAATTCTGCAATTGATAAAACTTTCCCAATTGCCGACATTGATGATAGATGGTATTGATTCGCAAAAAAATGAATAGAAATATGACTTATAAAAAAAGATAAAGATAATAAAATATTCCCTAATGAATCAATTACAAGAAGAGAATTCGTACATATGGCTGCCAAAATATTTGGAATGAATTTCTGTGAATTCAAAAAAATAAACTTAATAAATCTTGAAGATAATGCTACTAATTGAATTTCATGAGATATAAGAATTTTTGATAAACAAACTGTTAATTCTTGTACTAGCAATTCTCCAGAAAGTAAATTCACTAATTCTTCAGAAACAACTTATGACCTGACAGCTTATACAGAAAGTGTATGAGATTTTGAATATAGCTGGGAATTAACTAATATTACAACTTGAGAAATCAAAAAAACATCATGAAAATGTCTTAATGATTATAATTTTGTTACAGATGGTAAATGGATTATAAAGCTAACTATTACAGATAAAAAATCTTGAAAATCTGCAACTTCTTATTCTCAAATAACAGTTAATAAAACGAATACGAAAACAAATTCATGAAATATATCAGTAAGTATAAATGCCAATCCTCTAATGTGAGATTCTCCATTACCAGTTGATTTTACTTCCATTGTATGATGAACAGTCGGAACAGTGATATATTTATGGGATTTCTGAGATTGAACATCTGGAATATGACCTAATCCAAATCATATTTATCAAAGTGAATGAATATATAATGTAGTACTTAGAATTATAGACGAGAATTGAAACTCATGAATTGCTGAACTTGTAGTCCAGGTAGTGAAAAATCTTGATACAGACAAAGATGGTCTAAAAGATAAACTAGATTCTTGTCCACAAGTTGCCTGACCTATAGCTAATAAATGATGTCCATATGTAGATGAATATGTATGAGATCCAGATTCTAATAAAGATTACTGATTAAATAATGCCTGTATTGCAAATAATGCAAAATCCAAATGATGAACAATTGAATGATTACTGTATTGTACATCTTGTCCATGTGTTTATTCTATAGATTATATAGAATCTCTAAGATGATGTGATATAGTCTTCCCTGCAATTACAAGTCCAGACAAAAAAACTCTGTTCTCTAGATGATGAGTTTTTCAAATAAAATAAAAAATTAATTATCTCACTTTTTTATAACTTTCTTTTTCTTCTTCGGTAAATACTGATTCTTGAATTTGTAATAACTATCAATATCATTCGTAATAATCTTATTATATTTCTCCCATTTAGCAGTCATAACTTCTTCAAGTATAATGAAGTTCTTATACATTTTCTCCTTCGCAACGAATTTGGTATTCTTGTAGATATAAAGAAGAATCTTATGAATTTCTCAATAATTCGGCTCAGTTTCAAGTAACTGACCAAGTTCTATTTCTCACTTAATATAAGCGAATACTTGTTTTTGTAATTGTGGGTCCATAGTGATTTTTTATTAATTAATGATTTTATATAACTCAATATGCTTTATATAATCAAGAATGAAGAATACAATTTGTTGGATTAAATGCTCTTGTATCAACCTCTCTATAATAAAATCTTGTTCTTGTATTTCAAAATGAATTCTTATCAATATATCAAATTACTCAATTTTCATAAAGTAATCTTAATGTATCATTTGCTTCTCTTATTAACTTTGTATTTTCAGTTCTATCGGCAATATAATTTTTTATAAATTCTTCTCAACTAAATTTTCATGTTCAGCGACAAGTCTGTTCCAAGGCCTTTTCTGTTACAGAATAATCCTTAACAATTTTTTTAATTTCATCTAAAGTTTGAGATTTAAAATAATTACTGTAATCCTTTTCAAATCATTCAATAGAAGTTGATTTTGAAAATAATCAAAAAAAACTTACGTAGTCACGCGGACGTAATAATGTTTTATTATATAGAAATTTTTGGATATCAAATTTTCAAAAATCATCTTGCAAATAAGTAGGAGGTCTAATTATGTATTTATTCATTATTTTACTTGTTATTAAGGCATTTTTAAAAAGTGGTTTTGTATATAATTTCTTTATCTTATGATTATTTCTAATTTCAATACCCTTAGCAATTCTTTTTTCAATCATTTGATTTAGTAGACTATTTTCTTCTAAATAATCTTCTTGCCAATTAATTTCAACTCTATAATCTCAACGTAATTTTCACATATCATCATAGTCTCATTCTAATAAATCAAGGATATCATTTCTTATGAAAATGATCATTCTACTTGAGTTTCATAATTTGTTAATCATTTTTGTATTAAATGCAAAAATTGCAAGCAAAAAATCTGTAATTATCTTATTATAAAGCTCAGGGTTTCAAGCTATTGTTCTAACTTTATCCAAACCATCAAATAACATATAAAATATTTTTCATGATTTATTCATTAAATCAACAATAAAATTTTCAATATAAGGTTTAATTTGAAAAAAATCTATTTCTATAATTTCATATTCATTTTCTGCTCATTTTTTTATTGAACCACTAAATCATCAATATCAAATACTAGTAAGAAATTCATTTGTAGTTTTAACTTTTTTTAAAGTAAGGGATTGAACTCAAATATCTCATAAATCTACATATCAGTTTAACTTTAATATAGTTTCAAGTAATATTCTATAATTATCTGGAAGAACTGATTTATGAAAATCATCATGTATATAAAAATCATTTTTTAGCAATACCTGTACCCATTGTAAACAAACCATCCAGCCTATTATGTCAATATAGCTTTTATAAACCTCTTTAGGATCATTATTTATTTTTTCTTGTAAATTGTTAAAAAAAGTAGGTGTAAATAAATCTTGAACTTCAAGATCATGAATATAGTAATCTTCTAATCTTCAAAATTTGTCAGTAAATGCTCTACGTAAAGCTGTTTTTCAAGTTCATTTTCTTCAGGATACTATATATTTTTTTGTCTTACATAGTTCATTATATGCTGGTGTTTCAAAGAAATATTCCATCAAATAAGTATCATCTAATGATTCTTGTTTCCATATATCAATATAATCTCACTTTTTATCTATTAATTCTGATGGCTTTAATAATGATATATCAAAAGGAACTTGAAAAATACTCATAAATTGATTGTTTAAAGAGAATAAAGCATTATACAAGAAGTATAATGCTTTATTAATATAAATCAATTCATACATAAATTATAAATTAATTCGCAATTAAAAATCTAAATCCAGCTTTATAAACATAAAACTCCACTTTTCAGTGGAGTTTTACTTAGCTATTTCATTTCTTCTGTATATTTACTATTTACCCATCCTGTTCATCAATTCCATCTTATTTCGTACCAACCATTGATTGCTTTTGCATCAAGAATTAGTACTTTTTCTCAGTTAGGTAATATTTCATTAACATCATAATCAACTCCTGGTCATTTGCGGACATTAAGAGAATGAGCGACTTTAATTTTTCTCATATCAACATCAGCTTGTAGACTTGTATTGAAGAAAACCATTATTGAAGCAGTTCTTCATCTGTCTTGTCTGTTTTGATCTCTTAGGTAGCTATTACGAATATATGCAATTTTTCAATTAGAGTATTTGATTTTATCCCACAGATTTGAAACACCTATTACTTCAACTCTAAAATTCCTTGGAAGATAATCTACAATTTCTCATTTATATGAAGGAAAATCTCTTACAATTACAACATGTTCAACTTCTATATATTTGAAGAATGAAACATTTCAGACTGTATCAGTAATAGTTTCTTGAGAAGGAATATATTCTTCATCAACTCAAGTTCAATCAATTACCTTATTTTGAGCTTCTTTTTCTTGAATAAGAGTATTTTTGATATTTACTGCTTTATCTTTTACAGAGTTAAGCAATTCTTTTTTAGAATCAGAAGAAGTAGAATCCTTTAATTTATTATTAATTGCGTCTATTGTTTTTTGCCAGATACTTATTTTTTGATCAATTGTTCCAGCTGTTTCATAATTATTCTTTTTGATTTCTAGAATATATTTGATAGCAAGTTGTTCAATAGCATTTGGAGTAATTATTTCTGGAATATTCACACCTGTTCAAGTTGTAGAAGTTCAAGTTCATGTTAGTGTTCAAGTCGTAGATGATCAACAAGTATTGTCATAATAACTTGGAGAATAATCTCAACTCGGACAATAATCTTTTGAAATTCAAGCACCTCAACCACCAGCTCAAGAACTAACAGGAATTACTGGAGGAATTACTATAGTAATAGTATTAGAAGTTATAGTAGCAAAAGAGAAATATGTTAAATGATTAGTTTCGAAAGTACATATATTAGACGAACTTACAACACATGTAGAATTTGGATAATTTACTTCCCAATTAGTAATTCAATCTGTAGATCTAAAAATACTTAAAGTTTGTCAAACAAATGAATTCTGAAAAGAAGTAGAAATTATAATTCAAGTATTCGTAATTACTGAAGAAACTCCAGTTACAATTTCTGAAATTCAATCAGTTGGCAAGGTAAGATAATCATAATCAGCTCAATCTACTGATACTCTAAAGGTTATTCATTCCCTAAGAGTTCAAGCTGGATACATATTTACAATTTGAGCTACAGGAACTACATTAGGAACAGTAATATTTGATACGGTAGTATTTCTAATTAATACCTGACTTATAGTAAAAGGAACTCAAGCAACATTACTTATCATATGAATTGTAGTTCATGATAAATAATCAGCTGTAACTTCTCAAAAAGAATTAATTGAATTAATCACCTCATTAATAGTTGAGTTACTATCTACGGCATAATCTAAACTTACAATATTAGAATTAACTGAAAAAGTAACATTATCTCCTGGTACTAAAACTGGTATTTCGAATTCTGATTCTTGCTTTACAGCAGTAACATTTGGAACAGAAGTTGTTGCAAATGAAGAGTTTTCTATTATAAAACTTCAGGTAGAAATAGTAAATGGAATTCAAGCAAGGTTAGCAGTGAATATTATATCATTTCAAGAAATTGTAGCAGTAGCTCTGCTCTGCTGAGAATTAATAAGACTTGCAAAATTATCCAAAGTTCAAGCTGAAGTTCAAGAGAAAGTATCTACTATATTTATTCATTCAATATCTATAGTTAACTTATCTCCAATAATTAGATTCCTAGGAATAGTTATTGAATCTATCTGAGCTTGCGCTGGTACATTTGGAGTTTGATTGACACTTGTATAAGTTGTCAGAATAGCAAGAACTCACCCAGCGAAAGCTATTCAAGGAGTAGAAGAAGTTATAGTTATTGTATCAATATTATCATAAGTTGCATCAACTTCAGCTAATAGGTCAATATATGTTGTAAGATTCTGAAGGGTTGTAGTTTTATCTGTATTAAAAGGTATACTTCAAGTATTTCAAGCAATATCAATATTAAGTAAATCTCAAGAAGTTATATTTCTAGAAATTACAAGACTATCGACTTGAGCTCATGAATCAGTATTAGGTATACTATTAGACGAAGTTATTACTGCTCAGGTAGCTAGAAGACTTACACTAAATGGAGTTCAAGCAATTTCAGAAGTAATAGTGAAGTTTCATAAATTAGCATCTACCGAAGATGAAACTACAGGTAATTCATCAAGTTTGGTATTAAGGGAAGCAAAAGTTGTGAATGCATCAGATATGAAATCCTGATTAATAGTTGTTGAGTTTAAAAGAAAAGAAAGAGTATCTCAGGTAGTAGGAATAAATGGTACATTAAGAGTATCAACTTGTGCAATTCATGGAACGCTGTCTTGAACTGGATTAATTTGAGCTATGTTTTTAATCTCAACCTTATCAACTGTGAAAGTATTACCTGGAATTTTTGCTTCTAATACAATACCCAGAGATCAAGATAAGGAAGCGTTGGTAGTTGTAGTAGAAGTAATAGAATTTATCAAACTGTTTAATGTAATTGTATTATTTGCATCAAAATTAGCCGTAACATTTGTTCAGTCAATTGTAATATTTATTACATCTCAAGGAACAAACGAAGCAGGAAAATCTATTTCACTCTTTTGAGCCTGTGCAACAACATTTGTAATTGTAAGTGATGGATTAGTTGTATTTGTGATAGTAGCTTGTCAAACAATAAATTGAGTTCAAGCAATATCCGCTGTTATTGTAATTATATTAGATGCTCATGTAGCAGATATATTTGGAAGATTATTAATCTGATTAACTAAATTATCAAAAGAAACTCAAGAGCTAGTAAGATAATTCTGAGTTACAGTAATTCAATCAATATTAGTCTGAAAAGTATCACCTTGTACCAAATCTCTTGGCAAAGTAAGTGTATCAATTTGTGCAATATCTAAAACTGGAATACTATTATAATCAAAGCTTATATTACTTGAAGAATTCAAGTCAACATTAATTAATGAAGTACTAACTTCAGCTCATGAAGTAGTATATACTATATTAGTTCAACTTGAAACTACATTAAGCAATCTTGTTCATGTTAAATCAGAAATATGCTTTATTGATGACATAAGTGTAGCTATATCTGTAGTATTAGTAGAATAAGTATCAATACTTGCTATATTGTCTGCACAATCAAAATCATAGTTTCATCATGAAGATACAAAATTAATTGTACAATCTCAAACAATAGCAGTTCAAGTTGGAGCAAGAACTGAATCTAATATAATTCAAAGAGTTGCTTTACTTCAGGTCTGGTTAACTATTACTCCTGATGAAGTAAAGGGAACTCAAGAAGTAACAAGACTTGTCATTGTAAAGGGAACTCAAGCATCTTGAGCATCTATTGAGAATGTTCTAGAACTAACATCAACACTAGAAGTTACATTTGGAAGAGCTTCAATTTGAGAATTTAATGCATTCAAAGTTGTAGTTTCATCTGTATCGAAAACTTGTGTAATACTTGTTCAATCAATAGTTACATTTATAGAATCTCAAACTACAATATCTTGTTGTAGAGTAAGTAATTCTCTTTGTTTAGTTGGGACTATATTAGCAACTAATACTTTTGGTGTCAAAGTATTAACTATCTGAAGAGGTTGAGTCGTAAATGGAGTTCTGGCAACAATAGCGGTTAAAGTAATCTGATTAGATGTATTAGTTATATTAATAGTTCAAGAAAGTGAACTATTAAGCATATCTGATAAAGCTTGTACAGTTTCACTTGATCAAATTGCATAATTTACAGAATAAGGACTTCCGTTAACTATTGTAGAAATAGTATCTCCAGGAACTAAAGTTCTTGGGAAATTATATTCTGTTATTTTTTGAATTGCAGATTGAGATGGAATTTGATTAACACTATCAAAAGATGAACTTAGGAATAAACTTGGATTTGGGAATGAAGTTCATGGAATTTTTGATTTTATTGTGATAGTTTTTGTTATTGGTAAATATGCACTAACTCAAACATTTGGCAATGTATCAATCTGATTCATTAATTGTAATATTGTATTATCTGATGTAGCTGTAAATCCTTGTGTAAGTGTAACGCCAGAAATTGTAAAATTAATAGTATCTCATAAATATAAATTCCTAGGTATTGCAATAATATCTTCTTGAGCAATTGCTTCTTGATTTGGGGTTAGAGTACTCAATTCATTGTTGCTCATGATATAGTCACAGAAGCAGAAGGAAAAGATAATCAAGGAACCAAAGAATTTATACTTAATACTCATCAAGTATAAGTTGAATCAATATTAGATATTGTACTAATTTGAGATGATAGACTAGTAAGAGTTGTAGAATAATCTGTGTCAAAGGCTTGACTAATTATATTTCAACTCAGAGTAAAAGTAATAATTTCATCATTATATATTGGTCTAGTGAAATTTGGAGTATCAATTTGAGCAACTGGAACAATATTTGGTTGGATATTAATAGGATTAATCCCAAAAGAAGTAATTACAAGATTGGACATAGAAAATGATGTTCAAGCATTTTTTGCAATCATTTGAACTTTTGAAGAAATATTATCATATGATCAACTTGCATTGGTGAGTGAGGTAATTTGGTCTGCAAAAGCTTGCAAAGTAGAATCTCTTGATCATGTAAAAGCCTGAGAAACTGATATTCAATCAATAGAAAAATCAATAACATCTCAAACAAATAATTGTTGAGGTATAAGTAACTCAGATTCCTGAGCTATTGCCACTACATTATTAACTGGTGTTGTAGAATTAATTAATCATCTATCAAGCCTAAGATTACCTACGTCAAAAGGTATTCATGGATTTTCTGATGTTATTGTAAAAGTTCTAATACTGTCATCGTATATTGAAATATAATCAGGCAATGCATCAATCTGAGAATTAAGAGCTTCTGCCGTTTCAAGATGTGATCATGAATAATCTTGAGTTAATATCATACTTCATGATATTGATCCAGAAAGACTAATTTGAAGATTATCATTTAAAACCAAATCACGCGGTAAAACTACTGTATTAATCTGAGCAACTGCAGGTACATTATCTTGTATAAGAGAATTACCAAAACTAGGTAATGCTGCATACGTAAGAATTGGAGAAAGAATATTTACAGTCAAAGTAACCAATACTATTCTAGCAGTGGTTTTTTTGATTTTTCTTTCTCTATTACTTAAAAGGGTTAAAATCCAATTTTTCATAGTTCAAAAGTTAATATATAATGAGTACTAAAAAAACGGATTTATTTCAAGAAATAGCTAATCTTGAGTGTACCCGTTTATTTGTTTTTGTTTTTTATTATTTGGACTATAATTGTAATATGAGCTTTGTCAAACTTATTTAAAAATAAATTATATTTTTGTCAAACTAATAAAAATTTCTCTGGAATTTAATCATTTTATACTAATTTTTATATTTACAAGTTAAGTTACATCAAAAGTGATACAACATTTTGTTCATCAAAATAGTAATGTATATAAAATAATTAACATTTACAATTCAAATATTTTATATATATTAAAATAAATTTAGTTATTTATAAGGATATATGGATAAAGTTGTTATTAAAATTGGTACAGAATCAATCTTAAATGAAAATTGAGTATTTGATATTAAAAAACCAAAAGTTGCAACAATGATTGAGAATATTCAATCATTTATTAATATATGAATTTGAGTTATACTAGTTAGTTCATGAGCTGTTTGACTTTGAAAAAAAGAATTTAAAAAACCCGAAGGACTTGATGAGATAAAATATGCTCAAGCTTGTGCTTGAATATGACAAACAATAATGATTTCAGAATATAGAAAAGCATTTAATGAATTATGAACAAATAGTGTATCACAATTATTACTTACACATTGGGATATGAAAAATGCCTGTAGATCTAATTCATTAAAAGAAACTCTAAACATTTATTTGGACAACTGAATAATTCCAATAATAAATGAGAATGATGCATTAACTAAAGAAGAATTACTTAAAGTATGAAAAGAAGCAGATAACGATAGATTATCATTATATGTTGCAAAATTAGTTAAAGCGAAAACGCTTATGATTATAACCAACACTAATTGAGTTTATAATAAAAATCCTAACGAATCTTGAGCTTTTCAAATTCCTTATATTGCAAATTGAGATTTTTCAAACATTGAATTTTCATCAAAATCAGAGGATTGAACTTGATGAATGGAATCAAAAGTGGCAGTTGCAAAATCTGCTATATGTTATTGAATTAATGTACATATTCTAGATTGAATTCATTCAACTCTTATAGAACATTATTATTCAATGCAATCTTGATGAACAGTTATTAAGGCTTTATAATCGAAAAAACTCCCAAGAAATTAATCTTGGGAGTTTTTAGTTATATTATACTAGCATAATTTCTTTCTGAAATATTCCTCAAGTTCTGCAACTTTTACAACATCTTGAAGTCCAGTATCTCTATCTCTTACTGTAACTGTAGAATTATTAACTGTCGCATCATCTACAACTAGACAATATGGAGTACCAATTTCATCGAATCTGAAATAGCGCTTTCCAACATTCCCTGTTTCGTCATATTCACAATTCCAAGTCTTACTAAGAGTTTTGAATATTTTCATTGCTTCATCTCATAGCTTCTTAACTATTGGAAGAATTGCAATTTTAATTGGAGCAAGAGAAGGTTTGATTCTTAGAACAATTCTAGAACCTTCTTCAGTTTCTACTTTATCATAAGCACTTAGAAGAGTTGCAAGTACCAATCTAGTAAGACCAATTGATGGTTCAATAACGTAAGGAATATATTTTTTATTATTTACAGTATCAAAATAACTCAAATCTTGTTTTGATTCTGTCATATGTGCCTTCAAATCAAAATCAGTTCTATCAGCAACTCATTGTAATTCTCACCAACCAAAAGGATATTTGAATTCTATATCAGTTGTAGCATTTGAATAATGAGAAAGTTCATCAACACTATGATCTCTGAATCTTAAACTTTCCTTATTTAATCAAATTGTATCAGTAAGGAAATTCATACAATCTTCTTTCCATTTTGCGTGCCAAGCTAAATCTGTACCTGGTTCACAAAAGAATTCTATTTCCATTTGTTCGAATTCACGAGTTCTGAATATGAAGTTACCTGGAGTAATTTCATTTCTGAATGCTTTACCAACTTGAGCAATACCAAATGGTACTTTTTTACGGCTAGTTCTTAGTGCATTTGCAAAATTTACAAATATTCATTGAGCCGTTTCTGGTCTAAGATAAATTAAATCACCTTCATTTTTAATTACTCATTGAAAAGTTTCAAACATCAGATTAAAATTCCTAATTTCTGTCCAATCTTTTGCTCAACAATCTGGACAAGGAATACTTTTATTCATAAATAAATGAACTACTGTATTTTTATTATCTTTATTTTTTTCAATTAATTCTGCGTATTCTAGATATTCATTAGCTATTTTCATGTCAGTTTCTGACCATTTATTTTTATTTATTTCGATTGCCTTTTTTTGAATATCAATATTTTTAGTATTATCTTTAATAAATTTTGCTAACCAACTAGTAAATTCTTCACTTAGTGGATTTTGTGAGTTAATACTTCTATCTTCTATTAATTTATCAGCTCTGTGACGGGTTTTACATTTTTTACAATCTGTAAGAGGATCTGAGAATCATCATACATGACCAGATGTTACCCAAGTTTGTGGATTCATGAATATTGCTGCATCAAGGAGAACCATATCAGTTCTTTCTTGTACAAAATTCTTTATCCAAGCATTTTTTATGTTTTCTTTTAAGATTGAACCGTATGGACCATAATCCCAAGTATTAGCAAGTCATCCATAGATCTCGGATCACTGGAATACAAATCATCTAGCTTTTGCAAGCTCGACAATATCTTTCATTTCTACTGCCATAATAATATAGTTTAAAAAATAAATATGAAGTACTGAAGTTAATTATTAGCTTTTTTATCAACAATTACGAATCTAAAAGATAAATCTTCTTCGATAATCTTTACAACCTTTTGCTGAATTGAACATCATAAATCAACAGAATGCCTAATACTAGAAGAATCAAGTCATTGTCTGAATGAATTATTTCTTATATGTTGTTTCAAAGTTAGCATTTAGTGGAAATTAACAATAAAAAAAGACTAAAAATAAATTTCAGTCTTGGGGTCCTTTATTAGAGCTTAGAACTTAGAACTTAGAACTTAGATTATTATTTAATCTTAATTCTTAAATCTTAAATCTTAAATCTAAAAGCGGACGGTTCCACCCAAGTTCCTACTCTCGCAGACGAGACCAGACACTTTAGTTTAAAAATTAATCTTATAGAAATATTTTCCAGATATTTCCTTTTTATAAAGAGTAATTTTTTACTTAAATAAAGTATATATATTTTATAATAATGTCAATGAGAATTAATTATATTAATTCTAAATTACAACATCTACTAGAAGTCATTTCTTTTCGTCTCAACTGACTGGAATTGAAGGTTTTTTCTTTTCTTTTGCCAAAATTTCCAGAACTTCTTTTCTAGATATTTCTTTTGATTTTTCTGCTTGGTTATCATCATTATTCTGTAAGAATGATGCAAGTCACATTGTATTATTTATTATTTCTACTGACATACTATTTTAAAAGAGATTAGAACATTCTAGATAATTAATTAAAATTGTCAAAAGTATTAAAATGCATTTTTTACAAATATAATTTTTGAAAATTATATAAATTATAAATATTTAAAAAAAATAAAAGTAGTATTCTACTTTAGTAGCTAACCTCATTTAATTGACAATTTTATAAAAATTATTATAAGTTAAATAGAAAGATTAAATATAATTAACAAATTAATATCAAAATGAAAAAAAAAGCAAGATTAATTACGTGATTAAGTATGATTTGAGCATTAAGTTCATGATGTGCCTGAAATAGCATTCAATCTAAAACATGAGAATTAATAGATTCAAGTTCATCTAAAGTAAATAGCACACTTAAACAAAAATGTGTACAAGATTATAATTCATGAATTACAAATTGTTTTGACATACAAAAACCTCAAAATAATTCCTTTATTACTCCTACAAAAAACATTGATAGTGAAAAAAATGCAGAACAAAAAAACATTAAAGAAAGAGAAGAATATTTTGAAATGATAGGAAATTATATGTGATTAGCTGATTCTATAATTCAAGTAAAAACCACAGATATAAATGCATTAAATATAAACTCAGAAATTAAAACTAAAAAAATTGAGGAATTTGAAAAAGAAATCAGAATATCTGAACAAACTATAATTAAAGAAATATTTTTAAAAAGAAAGAAAACAGGTATTTATTTACCACTTACTCAAGAAAATATTAGGACTATTGAGCCGATTATGAACAGCATTAAAGTACTATGGACTAGCAGATACGAGCACAATACTGAATTAGTACATGAGATTGAACCTATTATTTTATCAGAAATCCCTTCAGAAAATTATTATCTCTATATTCTAATTGATGAAGATAAATTCAATAATAAAATCATTAAAAGCCTTAGAATAACTAAATGAATCTAATTCCAAATTATTGTTTTGCCGATTTTCACCAATAAATCAGAGAATTCTCACATTTTTGTTATATCTTCATTTGGTATAATATCTCAAACTAATAATTCAGCTCTTTCCATTGCTTCTTCTAGTTTCATTTTTCATCATGCGGCAAGTATAACATAACTTACTCTTGCATCATTTTCATTGATTTCACGAGAAACTAATCAAATCTTTTCCATTGGAAGAAGAATTCTTGTAACTCCTGATGCAGTAAGTCATATCTTCCCTGCTAAGTCTATTCTTCTTAATTTATTATCTTGAGAAAGACTAAGATTAAGTAATATAATAAATTCCATAAAACTAATTCAACCAAGACTACTATCTAATTTACGAGATAAGATTGTTTGAGTTTTAGATAAATTAATAAAAAATCAAAGTGACTTACTTATATTTTGCATAATATTTTAGTTAATTAATACTTGACTATTCAAGTATATTTCAATTATATATTTTGTCAAAATATTTTATTGAATATAACTATTAACAGTTTTTATAAGGGCTTCATAGAAAGATTTTTTAGCTTCTGATGAGTTTTTTGATAACAAATTAAGTTTTGAGTTTAGTGCGAATAATTTTTGTTTACGTGTAAAATCATCAAGCGAAGCGAATTTTGTATTTATAATTTTTTTGAAAGCCTCAACGACTTTTAGGATTTTTGGGTCTTGTGAAATTGTTGATTTTATTGGATAATTTTTATCTGGGATAATAATTAAGGCGTCCATAATATTTCTTCCTGGTCAGCGAATATATTTATTATTATACATCATTGCACTTGATCATCCAGAATCAAGATTAATAGCATTATAACAACCTAATTTTTTTAGAATATCTGGCATTTGATATATTGTTGCATTTTCTACTCATCACATATAAATAATATTTCCATCTTGAGTTGAACATATAAAATTCTTAAGACTTTTAGATTCCATTTTATTGTCAATTGCTCAAGATTCTCATATTTTATTTATTCAATCTTGAAGCAAAAGAGGATGATTACCAATTCAATTATAAATATCTGACTTCCTATCAAAATTGATAGTTTTTCATACAAGAAAAATATCATCTGTTCATTTTGAATAGTCATGTGCTTTTTGATATAAAAAAGGAATTTGATTTTTATCCAGAGCAAAAACTACCCTTTCTGGGCCAGTATCATTAGGAGTTGTGCTCCAATTATATCAATTACTGATTCTGTCAGCCCATGTTTTATTTACTCATCAACAATCCTTATAATCTGCCGGACAAAAATATGCTCAATTGACTCAACTTATTCAACCATATCTACTAACCATAGAATCAAGAGATTCTCATTTTTCACTAACTCAAACTATAACTTTATATCAAGTATTTCTTTCAATTTTTAAGGCTTTTATTTTGTATCAATCAACATTAGTTTCTATTAATACATTAGCAGAAACCAATGATGGTAATATAAGAAATATTATTAAAAAAATTATTTTTTTTAATATAAGTTTATTAGTTTTATAATACATATTTGTTTTTATTTTAAAAAATATTCCAACATCAAAAGCTTAAACTAAATTCCAAAATTTACAATCTTTTTAGAATACTTTTTATTTAAATCTGAAATAGCCTGATTTACTTTAAGATTTTTCTCAAAATCTCTGTTTTCAATATCATCCATTGAAAGCTGTTTTGGTTTGAATTGTCGGAAATCAGACAAAAAAATTCAAGTAGTCCTGTATTCCAGAGAAAAATCTACTTTTGAAAAAAATAATTCTCTCACTTTTAACAGTATATCACTTCTTATTATAGTGAAATCTCCTAATTTATATTCAAAAAAATATTTTCATAATTCTTTGTCTCTAAGATACAGAACTATTACTCTAGACTCAAGATTATATCTAACTAATTCACTGTATGCTTTATTAAAATTAATAATAATCTGTCACCAAAGAAAATCTTTATTATTAGTGATTTTTTTATTAAAAGATGAAGTCCTGGATATTGATTTTGGCAAACTTAATCAAACAAAATTCATTACATCTATTCAGTTTAGTTCAAGCCAAAGATCTGTTCAACATTTTCATAGAATTTCATCAACTTTCCAAAAAGAAAGTCTACGAAAATCGTCAGCAGTCTTACATATATATTCAAGTCTTTCTGATAATTTTTTACCTATAAAAGGTATATCTCAAGGTTTCAACTTTTTGAGAATATTAGATATTTCATTATCTTCAAAAGCTACCAATTCTCAAAAAGGCTTATTTATATCACCAAAAATTTTTGCTTTTATCTTAGTGTTAGCAACTCAAATAGATACTGGAATTCATATAATTTTTAAGATATTTTTTTTGAGACTTATGGCGAATTCTTTGTAATCCTGTCAAGTTATATCTGGTATTCAGGTTATATCTATAAAAGCTTCGTCAATTGAGAAAATCTGCATATCAATTGAAACGGTTTTCAAATAAATCATTAGTTTATCTGAAACTGTTTTATAAAAAGCTAAATCAGAATTAATAAAAATTCATCTATCACCAAGAATTCTTCTAGCTTCCCAGATAGGAGTTCAAGTTTTAATTCAATAAGCTTTTGCTTCATAACTAGCAGCAACTATTATATCTCAACCGACACAAACACACTTACCTTTTAAGATAGGATTACGAAGTGCTTCACAAGAAGCAAAGAAACTATTGCAATCCACATGAGCATATACTTTATTTGAAGAATTGAATTTCATAATTAATTATATTTTCTCACACAGCCTACCACAACACCAAAAATCTCAAGTGATTCTTCTGGATAAAAATCAGGATAAGTTTTATTTGCAGAAGATAGATAGAATCTTTTTTGTGAATCTTTTTTTAAGAATTTGATAGTATAAGCTCAATCAATAATTGCGATTACTATTTGTCATTCTAAAGCTCATTTTGCCTTATCTACAAGTATAAGATCATTTTCCATAATTCCCACTAAGTTCATACTGTTTCATATAACTCTTACACAAACTGTGGTAGAAGGCTTCTCTATAAGATAGTCTTCAAGAGATATTTTATATGAATCTTCATTCACAACAAAAGATGGAAATCAAGCTTTTGCTCATTCCTCGTAAAGAGTAATTGATGTCATTTATTAATCTATTATAAAATCTAATTGTTCTAGCGTTAATCCAATTGATAATCAATACTGAATAGTATCATACCAAGAATCTTTATCGTCATAATTTAATTCGAATATTTTGTTTTCGAACACTACAATCACTTCCCTATCAAACCAAAAATACATATACCAACCTTTTTTTATTTTTTTGGCTAATTCAGACACATCTTCGTAACTTGAATAAATATTATAAATATGCCATCTAGCCTCAGGATTTTCATCTTTTAATATTCTTATAGAAGTAATTTTGAGTTCATTTAAAAGTCTATTATCTTGAAGACTTTCCTCAACAATAGTTCATTTATACATAAAACTAAGAGTAATTAGTTAAAATAAGATATATTCTCATTTTCTGTCATTCTCGTGAAAACGGGAATCCAGCATTAACTATCTTTTGCAATCTCTATCAAATTAAATTCTCATACAAATCATTCCAAGTGGGGTTATCTTTTTCAATTAATTCAAGCTTCCGTTTTCTATTCAATTTCTTTAATTGTTTTTCTCTTTTAATAGCTTCATTTAAATCATTATGTACTTCAAAATATACAAGATTATTTACATGATATTTACTACTAAATCATTTATAAATTCAATTTTTATGTTCATATATTCTTTTTATTAAATCACTTGTTACTCAAATATATAAAGTTCAATTTTGAGAACTTGCTAATATATATGTATAATATTGATTCATAAAAGGTATTTTTTATTTTTATACTGGTTTCCCGTTTTCACGGGAATGACAGTTGGTGGAATTTTGTCCTGGTTTCCCGTTTTCACGGGAATGACAGTTGGTGGAATTTTGTCCTGGATTCCCGTTTTCACGAGAATGACAGTTGGTGGAATTTTGTCCTGGATTCCCGATTTCTCGGTAATGACAGGAAATTTAACTAAAATTAAAAACATCTACAATTTTACCATTTATTTCAACTATATCATCTTGCGAAAGAATAATTGGTGTATGTTCTTTATCTTCTGATTGTGGTAACAAATAGGTATCATTTCATTCTTTTTTGATTTTCTTAACTGTTGCGAATCCGTTTACTATACATACATATGCACCCGATGAATCTCATTGCCAGTTATAATCCTTATTGACCAAGACGTAAGATCAATCGACCAGGATTTTACCATTAACATGGAATTGATTCATTGATGTTCATTCAAGTTTTAGTAAAAAATAATTACCAGGATCTCATTTAATTATAGTCTTAGAAATAAGCAGATTACCAAGATCTTGTTCTTCTCAATATTTAAAAGGTTTTCAAGCATTAGCAAAACCAAGAATTGGAATAGGAATAGCAAGCTGTGAACCTACAATTCTATCTCCAAGTCTAATTGATCTATAACCTCTTCATCTATGAATGAATCATTTCTCTTCAAGATATTCAAGGAATTGAACAATGCTTCTTTTATTGTTTATTTCAAGCTTGTTTTGTAATTCTTCCAAAGTAGGAGATTCTCAATGTCTTTCAAAAAATTCTACAATTGCATCAAGAACTTTTTGTTGTTTGGGTGTTAACATAGTATTAAAGTTATTAAAATATACACAAAGTATATATAAGAGTATATAAATTGCAAATGTTTTTTTGAGGAAAAGTTTTCTTGATTTATATTCGCTTTTTATATAATGGGTTAACCTAAGTAACATTAATATAAAAAAATGTCAGAAAAAACAGAAAAAGCTGGATATATATTACGC
Source organism: Candidatus Altimarinota bacterium (assembly GCA_028689205.1). Taxonomy (GTDB): domain Bacteria; phylum Patescibacteriota; class Gracilibacteria; order BD1-5; family UBA2023; genus STC-113. The sequence continues at coordinate 228,177 of JAQTWP010000001.1, read as the reverse complement.
GAAACAATGGCACCTTTTATATTAGAATATGCAAGTGAAAAGCTTGATGAATTCGGGCTTGTAAGTATAGTTGAAGTAGTAGTTTCAAAAGATTATTCCTATGCTGATTTTTATGTAAGTTGTCAGACTAACGCAGAAAATCTTCCAAAATATTTAGCAAAATATGCTGGAGAAATAAAATCAATGATATGAAAAGAATTAGGTGCACGTAAATCACCTAATATAAGATTCAAAATTTCTCAGAATAAAAATGAGGTTTGAGATATATTAAGTTTAATTAATGAGATGTCTAATAAATATGGACTTAATAAAGAAGATTAAACTTACAAAATACAAAATCCAGAAGTACTTCAAAAACAAGAAATTCCGTCAGGAAGTAAAAAAGGAAAAATCAAAAAAGTATCTTTTCAAAGGCAATACCTCAGAAACGAAGATACCTCTTTTTAACATATATAAAAATCAGAAAAAATTCAGTAATTATATAAATCAAGTAGCAAATAATGTTAAAATTTATAAATATTTGTATTTTTTACTTGGATGAATTCTTATCTTGCTTGTATCATATGTCGTTATAGTTTCACCATATTTTAGAATCAGTCCTTCAAAATTAATAATTGAAAGACTTGATACAATCACAGATGTAAATATAGCTTACAAATCAATAGAAAAAGTATACTGACAATCTATTTTTCTTATAGATAAAAATGAAATAGAAAAATCTCTACTTAGTTATCAAAAAAATATAAGTCATATTTCTATATCAAGACTTTATCCTAATTGATTAAAAATAATAATCGATTCATATAAACCTCAATTCTATACAGAATTCGTATGAACAGATAAAAAATATATTCTTACTTCAAATTGAGTACTTATATATGAAAAGAATATAGATAAAGTCCTTTATAATCTAGAGATTGTAGATAATACTTTGCTTGAATGATGATTTTTTGATTACAAAGAATGAACTTGAAATAATCAAATGCAAAAAATTATTTATACGAGAGATTTATTTAAAGAAGTTTTTACTGGAAAAAACATAGCTAAATTTGTTTATTTTAAATTGGAAAATGAGCTTCATATAAATTTAGAAACATGAACTAAAATAATTATAGAGTTAAATAGCAATATAGATAAACAACTTGCAATGCTCAAATATTACAATGACAATAAAAAAGATATTTTATCAAGTTGAGATATTGTTTATGTAGATGTAAGAATAATCTGAAAGGTTTATTCATGTACCGAAAAAGTTAAATGTTTCCAAAATTTATCAAGAATTTATCCTAGTTATTATAAAAAATAATGTATTTTTATATTGTTGTTATATTATCAGTTCTTAGCGATTATGTGAGTAAATTAATCGCTATGTCTCAACTTTCAAATGAAATTAATATAGTTTGAGATTTTTTGAGATTACAACTTATTTATAATAAATGAATAGCTTTTTCTATCCCTATAAGTTGAATTATTCTAAAAATATTAACAGTAGCAATAATTAGTTGAATTACAGTATATTATTATAAGAATGAGAGAAAAAGAAAAAATAATATACTTGATATTTGATATGGACTTATTTTATGATGAGCGATTGGTAATTGAATAGAAAGAATAATTAATTCAAAAGTAACTGATTTTATAGCTATAAAATATTTTGCAATTTTTAATTTTGGTGATATATTCATCAATATATGAGTTATAATACTTTTAATATATTATTTCAAAACATGACAGAACAACAAAATATAACTGCCGAAGATTTAATAGGTCCTCCAAAAGTTGATTTAATACAAGTTTGATTAACTTCTATATGAAGCTTAATTGCCTGATTTGTAGGTTCAATAATAATTCTTATTGCAATATATTTTTTCTTACAAAAAGCCGATTGATTCGATTCAATATATGCCTATATCTATATTGTAACTGCAACAGTAGCTACACTTGTGACAGCTTGGATTAATTATATAATGAATAAGATAATCAATCCCGATAAATACAAAAGATGAACAATAATATTCGTACAAAACTTTTTCCTTACAATATTCATATTCTCTATACTAATATTTGCTTACGTTATTGTTGGTACAAAAGATAAAGAATTTTTAATATATATATTCACCTTACATATAACAATAGCTATGCTCTGATATTCACTAATATCTGAAATATTATCTAATTATAGATATTCACTTATATGAATATATTGAACATATATATGAGCTCTTCTTTCAATAGTACTGACTTCTGTAGTTTTTTTGAGTGTATGAGACTCTAATAAAAGTCTATATATACTTATATGACTTTTACTTATAATTAACTTCTCAATTAATACTGTCAAATCACTGTTTGAATATGGTTATTATATGTATTATACAACAACCTGAATGGATCAATTAGGTGATATTTATTACCAGATAGAAAAAGAAGAAAAAGAAATTTTAGACAAAGCAAAAAAAGAATTAGAAAGTTTTAATTAAAAAATATCTGAAAACCCAATTTTTGTCATTCCCGAGAAATCGGGAATCCAGGATTTAAAACAAAATTCCTTATTACAAAAAACTATATTTAGTATTTTATTAGTATTTACTTTAAAAATTTAAGAAAAATTTGAATTTTTATAAATGTATTGTAGACTTTTACAGATAGTAATTTACCTTAATTAAATCCTTATTCATTAATAATATATTTATGAAAACTTATTTAAAGAGTTTTATCAAAACATTTTCAATGGTTTTGATTTCGTTGTTTCTAATTATATGATGATTCGTAGCTTATGCTATTTCATTTCCTACTACTCCTTCATGAGAAGTATTATGATGAAAATTCATGAATTACTTTAATAAGATACTTGTAGATACTTGAACTACAAGTGACTGAACAGTAAGAAAATCAGTTGATTCTAGTAATTCATTAAAGCTTAATTGAAAAGCAGAATGAGCTCTTGTTGTTGCAAAATCAAGTCAATCAGATTCTGTTCCTTGGACCTGAGTTCAGAATAAGCCTGATCTTAATGATTTAAACGTAAATTCTATAACTTTTAATGATTGAACATCAATAACTAGTGCGGATTGATTATGATGAGGTGTAACAGTTCTAGATGCTAATTATGAATATAGATTAGTATGAACTACTACTAATTCTATAGCATGTTTTAATATAAGTGAATCTTATATAGTATCTGATGAACATTGTACAAAAGATCTATATTGATGAACGAACAGTAGTCAAGTATGTATACTACTTTGATGAGTTATTGAAAATACACCTAATTGAACAGTATGTGTTTTTTCTGAGAAAATTGTATCTTCTAGTAATTGTGATGCTGGTATTTTAGTAAGAGCTATTCCAAACTGAAAAATAACTTCTAATTATAGAAGAGATAATAGTTGAAATTGCTATAAATCAGCCCCGGAATGTCCTTTATATACTAAATATACTACTGGAACAAGTACCATTGCATCAAGATTTGACTATTTTGGAAAATCCCAAACAACAGCAACAAATTATAATGTTACTTATCAAAGTACAATATATTCGTCTTATTGATGTGAAATAAGTATTTCGCATTCTTATTGAGATTACAAACATTCAAATATTACTTTGACAAATATGTTTGGTACGTGCGGATCTGTTAGTGGTAGTTATATATGTACAACAATTCCATCTATATTATATTACGATTATCAAAAATCAAGAGCAGCTGAACATTGTGTATATCAAATTCCAGCAAATCCAATGTATAGTTTAAACTTAGCATATTTAAATAAAGTTGCTTGTAATTAATTATTTTTTAAAATTTACAATTATGTATAAAAAGGTAAGTATAATAGTATTTGTTCTAGTTATATTAACTATACTGACATCATGTACAGATACAAAAACTAAAACTAAAACTAAAACCACTACTACAGCAAAAAGTGATTCAAAGCAGAATATTTTTATATCTGAGATTAGTGATTTTAATAATCTTAAACCTGAAGACAAGAATAATTTTGATTGTAGTAATCTTAATGATAATAAAAGTAAACAATATTGTAATAATAATAAGATTAAGTTAAAAACAGATGAATTTGTCTACAATACAGATATTAACAAATCTATTAAATGATGTTGAAATTTTATAAAAAATAACAAAGATATTTTTGATAATGAATCAACATGTAGATTAACAATAGTTTTATCAAGGTATTTTTTTCAATTAAGTAATAAGAATATTTTTTTAATTAATGAAAAACCTATTTCTTGTGATATTTTAAAAACATATTGAGAAGATTTTTTATGTAAAGATGCCTTGATTGATATACAAAAATATATTGAATATGAAAAATCTAAAAAAATTTTTAATAAATATAAAGATATCCTACCTACTGATTTATTAAATAATTAAAAATTATAAGGGAAAAAGAAAAATTCTAAATAATGTATATCAGTAAATCACAGTATAAAAATTAATCAACTTCTTACTTATTAATTTCATATTTATGAAAACAAAACTTATTGCAATACTTGTAATTCTATTACTAATATGATGACTAGTAGTATATTGAAATCTTAATAAAAAACCTATTAATGATGAAAAAATTGATACTATAGTTTCTGAAAAAAACTCTGATATCGAAACATTAGAAAAAAATACAGAAGCAATTAATCAAGACATGGTTGATTGAAATGCATTAGACAATGCTGTAAGTTCTGCAGATATTACAAAGTGTGATAATATAATAGATAAAAAACTTAAGTTACATTGTCAGGATCTTGTATATATTACAAAAGCAAAATTTGATAATGATAAAAGCATATGCAATAGCATTCAAGATATACCACTTAAAAAAGAATGTATTGATAGTTTCATAATATCTAATGCAATGAAGTCAGGGAAAAAAGAAGATTGTGAAAAAATAATATGAAATGAAGAAGTTAAGAAACAGTGTCTTAGAACATCTATTTTAAGTGAAGTTAGTATGGTTTGATTCACTGGTTCAGCAGATATATGTAATACACTGGAATGACAAGATAAAACTAATTGTGTTTCACAAATCAATAAATGAGCTGCTATGAATATTCTAGAAACTGCCGTTGCTAAAAAAGATATTAATGCTTGTAATTCAATTGCCGACAGTAAATTAAAAGCAAGTTGTATAGAATCAATTAATCTTGAAATCTGAATGAGCTCAACTACAACTTCATCTTGTAATAATATTACAGATCCTAAGAATAAAGAATATTGTATTTCATCTGTAAGGAAAAATCAAGATGCTGAAACTTTTAAGAATTCCTCTAATTCTACAGACACTAATAGTTGTTCTAGTATTAACGATATAAATACTAAAAATCAATGTATAGAATGAATAGCAAATAAAGTTGCAATAAGTACACTTAATGTTGCAGAATGCCAGAAAATTACAGATTCAGTTAACAAACAGAAATGTATTAATACAGTTAATCTACTTATATCTGTTAAAAAATAATAAACCTCTGTAATTCCAGACTCACCTTCTGTCATCCTGAGTTTGGTTGTCATCCTGAGCCTGTCGAAGGATTAATTCATAAGAATTACAAAAAATAAAACTCCAGAAATTACAAAAACCCAAAAAAATACTAAAAACAAAATTTATTCTTAATTTTATCAATATGAAAAAGTTAATAATTACATTCCTTTGTATTCTTTCAATATATATTATCTGAGTACAACAAACATTTGCCACAAGAGTTGATGCAACTATTGTAGGTACTACAACTTCAGAAAATGGTTGAACTATTACATTTAGTACTACAAATGTTGCACCAGTAGCAACTATAGACTGAACAAAAAAATGGGCTTATATTTGAACAGATAATAAATTCTACTGATATTTCCGGATACAGAATGTAGGTTGGGCGACTTTTGACTGATTATGAGGAAGTCAAGCATCAATTGCATCTCCTACAGGAACTAATATTACTGTTAGTTGATATGCTTGGAGCGAGAATGCAGGGTGGATTGCCTTTATTAATTGAGTAAATGATACTAAATATAATGCAAATACAGGTAAATTCTCTTGATTCGCTCGGAGTGAGAATCTTGGCTGGATAGACATGTGATGAATTACAGGTGGTGTAGATATTACTCCTCCAACTTTTCCAAGTACCGTTTTTGTAGCTGACAATAATAAACCAATGACAATTACTGACGTATGATGAACTTATCAAGTTCAATTAGATAATTACAGCAGTACTGATTCTGCTTTTTATTCAAAAATATCCCCCTTTAATCATGATTTTAGAAAAGCGAAAGATTATAATTATATACTGAAGGATTTAACTTGAAACTATACTACTTGAGTAATCCACGTTGTTGCTAATGTTCCAAATACAACTTTGAATGCAGCAAATATTTGAGTGCCTAAGGCTGCAATATTCCCTTCGACTAGTCCTATTACAAAAATTGCAGATTGAACTACTAAACAAGATATTAATATTGAATTAAGAGATACATACGGTAATCCGGTAATAAATGATACTACTACATGAAAAACTGTCACTGTTAATATAGCTTTTGCTAACGATATTAAACAATATCAGTATCCAATAACTAGTCCTCTTTATATAGTTCCAACTTTATGAATGATTAATTTCTATTTAAAAGATTTTGGCTTAAATACAACAAAAACTCAAAATGTTGTAACCTGATTAGCTTCATGAGATCCTAATTGAATTTATAATTTCCAAGTTTCATCATATGCTCCAACCACTCATGCCAATTGATGATCTTGATCACTGAAACTAACTACATTTACATATAATATCACTTGATGAGCCAATGTTTGAGGAATAACTTCTATAAATATTCCCCCCATTACATATAATTTTTCTCCAGCCTATTATGTTAGTGATATGACTGTATCTTGATGATTTAATTCAATAACTCCTAATAATACCAAATTTTTTACTTGAAGTATATTAAATCCATGATCAACATCTGCTCAAAAAATTGCTCATATTTTTGATATTAATAATCCTACTACAATAGATAATGTAGCTATTTCACTTCAGAATCCTACATGAACATTTGGTTGTAATTGATTCTATAATCAAAGTTGAGCTTATATTTCAACTAATTCTAACTGTGATTATTCACATCTTTCTTCTAATACTTATTGATCTGATAATACATTTAGTTGGACTCCGAAACTTAATCTTTCACTTCCTGCTCCAGCTTCTATGACAATTAATTATAATTCATTAGTTACATACAATAATAACTGAACGATAGTATGACATGAATCCTTGAAAAAAGCAGGATGAGTTACTAATAATCAAATCAAAGTTACAGGTAAAGCTAATGATAATTCTAAAAATCTTATAGTACAATCTGGTTCTAATAGTATTAATATTATATGAACAATTAACAAAAATGATTTAAAAACTACAATATATAAGAATGTTGAATTACTTACTAAGAATTGAGTGCCAGATTCTTGAACAATAAAATATCAAACTTCTGATTTTATTAATCTATCGTCAACTAATTGGCCTTCTTGAAAAGATACTATTATAATAAAATGAGCTAATGTTTATATAACATGAGATATTCCAAAGATTAATTGAAAAGTTAAATGACTTGTTGTTCTTAAAAATAATTGAGTTTGATGAAATATATATATTAAAGATACCGTAAAATATGTTGCGCTTGCAATATTCGCAGATTGATGATTAATTTCTGGAGATTGAACTACATACTATGCGGACAGCGATTCTCTTGCTCAGAATCAAATGTTCTTCAAATGAACAATTATAAGTAATAATACAATTGGTTGATCATATAAAAATCCTTTTACATGTCCATATTGAGTTACTCCATGTACTGAAACAAACTCTAAAAGATATGACTTAAATCTTTTCAGACATTATATTAATTGAGTTCAATGATGTCCTGTTAGTTGATGAGCTTCACCTTGTTTAAGTGTATCTTGAGTAAATATGACTATACCTTGATATTCAACTTCACCTATAATTATAGAATATGATAGTGATATCCAGAGTAATCCGCCAGCAGTTTTCAAATTAAACTAATTTTATTCCTAATAATTATAACTAAGAGATAATCTAAAACTTCATAACTAATTTTGCATTTTATTAAAACGTCATTAGTATTAACAAAGAAGATAAATATAATTCACTATGGCAAAAAATAAAATAATAATAAAAACTTCGGAAGATATACAATGAATTAGAGAAGCAGGTAGAATAGCTTCTCTTGCGTTAGATATGATTGGTCAATATATTAAAGAGTGAATTAGTACTGAGGAACTTGATCATATATGTAATACTTTCATACTCTCTAAGTGATGAAAATCAGCTTGCATTGGTTATAATTGATATCCAAAATTCACATGTATTTCTCTTAATGATACAATTTGTCATTGAATACCTACAAAAAGTGAAATTCTTAAAACATGAGATATTCTCAATGTGGATATTACAGTTAATAAAGATTGATATTTTTGAGATACTTCAAGAATGTATACTGTTTGAGAAATATTGCCGCAAGCACAGAAACTAATAGATGTAACCCAAAAAGCTTTAGATATTTGAATAAGTCAAGTATATCCGGGTAATATGACAGGTAATATCGGTTATGAAATATCTAAGTTCGTCGAAAGTAAATGATTCAGTGTAGTTCTGGAATATACAGGACATTGAATTGGTAGATGATTCCACGAAGAACCTTATATTTATCACAAATCACAGAAAAATAGCTGAGTTAAAATAGTACCATGAATGGTTTTTACAATAGAGCCTATGATTAATCTTTGAACACCAAGAACCAAGGTATTAAATGATAAATGGACAGTCAAAACACAAGACTGAAAATTATCAGCTCAGTTCGAGCATACAATAGCAGTAACTGAAGATTGATATGAAATTTTGACATTATCGTAAAATATATGAAAAAAATTTTGTAAAAAAGAAAATTCTAATATAATCAGCATTGTTGAATAAAAAACTACTTAAAAAAACAAAAAATTTTATTTTTAAATCGTAAAAAATGGCACAAATAACAAAAGACTGATTTGCATTCCAAATTTTGGACGAAATTCAAGCTCAATATTGAGAACTAGTAAAACTGGTTCTAAATACAGAATCAATGGATAACAATGAGAAACAATATTGGTTTGATATACTTCCTTCTATGACAGATGAACAAGTTGATAGATTGTTTGATATCTTAGAAACAGAAAGAAGAAAACTTGAAGACTTAGAAGTTAAATATCAAGAAGAAATTAAGACTCTTAATGAAAAACATCTTATTGAATGGCAAGAATACCAAACAAAAGAATCAAGAGAAAAAATTAAAAAAGCAGAAGCAGATGATAATGATAATTCAGCATCAGCAGACGACGTTCTAAAAATGCTAGATGATTTTTAATAAAAACAAAAACAAAACACATACGACTTACGAAATGGAGTCGTATTTTTCTATTAAAAATGTAAAGCACTAATCAAAAATATGCTAAATATTAATATAAGGAAGAGTAACTTACCTATTATCCAAGAAACTAATTTTGTTACTTCAAAAAAAATTGCACTTGATATTAATCTAGAAGGATTAATCCAAATTTCATATACAGATAGGAATTTAGTTGATATTGTAGAAAAATTAGTAATAGATTTACTTATTACTAAAATTGACAAATATGGAGATGTTTACGATTCATTTTCATTAATTCTAGAAAAACTAAATAAAGAATTAAAGGTTTTATCAAAAGATTATAATCTTGATACAATAAATATTTTCTTGTGAATAATCCAATGAGATGTATTGCATTTTTCTATTCTTGGTAATTATTCAATATATCTAATAAAAAACTCAAAAATTATTGATATTGCAGAATGAATGCAGGGGAAAAATCTAGAATTTTCTTATATTTCAAGCTGAAATGTAAATGTATCTGATATGATTTTTTTATCTAATCTTAATTTATTAGATTACATTACGAAAGATGATATATTTGAAATAATTAGAACAAAAAAAATTGATAAGCTAGAGATAATTGAACAAATTCTAAGTCAAGAAGCTACAAATGAACAATATAACCTTATATCAATCTCTAATACCACAGAATATACTGAAGAATCAAAAAATATAGCCTTTGATTTAATAAAAGGTAAATTCTTATCTCTAAAAGATAAACTAATTGAAAATGAAAAAGTTGATACTATAGTTACAAAACTAAAAAACAAAATCAATTTAAAAAATAAATATGTTTATCTTTGATTTTTGTCAGTTTGAATTCTTATGTCAGCTGTATTTCTGTATTCAATAATAAGTTCAATACTTAATAATGAATTACAAAAATCAGTACCAGAACAATACAAAACCAAACTTATAGAGGCAAAATTAATTCTAGACAGATCAAATAAAGATTTATGAAATAAAGAAGTTTTTGATGCTAATATAAAAAAAGCTGAAAGTTTGATTTTTGAAGTTAGATGAAAGAATATATTCCTGAATGATGTTAATAAACTTTTGGATTTTATTTCACTTCTTAAAAAGCAAAGTAATTGAATAGAGACATTTAATCTAGAAAATGACAAGCAAGAAATAGCTTTCAAAGATGCTAATTTTGGATTAATTTGAATTTTTGAAGTAAGTAAAAAATATTATTTTATCGGTAAAAATTCACTTATTTGACCTTATATAAAATGAGAAGAACCAAAAACTTATAATTATCCTGATTGAGAAGAAATAATATCTGCAGATGTAACGCCTGAATGAAATATATTCTTGCTTACAAAAACATATAGAATTCTTCAATTCTATAAACAATCATTCAAATATATTAACGTTGGATGACAACAAACTTGGGAAAATTCTATATGAATCAAGACATTTAATTCTAATTTATATTTATTAAGCGATAAAAAGAATCAAATATACCGTCATAAACCTTGAGTTAATTGATTTTCTGCTAAATCTCCATTAATAGATGACAAAGACACTAAAAACCTTTTGATGTATGATTTTGCTATTGATTGATGATTCTATATTCTTAACAATGATCTTTCAATTGAAAAATTCTTTTCATCTCCTTCATATATAAAAAAATCTATAATAATTAACTGAATAAAAAATACTACATACGTAAATAATTCTAATACACCTCCAAAAATGACTGTATGACTTAATTTGAATTATATATACATACTTATGGATAATAAAATCTGGATTTTTGAACCAGATTCAAGGAACTACAAAGATGTAAAATGAGTTAAATATGTATGACAATTAGAACCTTCTGACTCAACAATTAATTCTATTTTTGTACCAAAAGATTGAACAATATATGTATGAAATAAAGCATGAGTATACTTGGTTAATTTTGAAATATCAGATAATAAAGTAGTTGTTAGATAATGTTTAGCTTTGATTGAGTTGTTCTCAAAAAAATAAAAGTAAAAGATAATAAGCATTATATATCTGTTTTTTCTAAAGAATACTGAAAAATTAGCGCCTGGCATACCGAAAGCAAAAGTAAAATTAGTATAGATATTTGAAATATCTATAATTTCTCATCAAAAACAGATAATTGAATAAATAAAATTGATTCTTTTAAAACGAAAAATATCATAAATACAGCCAGTCTTGGTTATAGAGAAATTAATAATATACTACAAATAAATTTTTATCTAGAAAAAGTTCTTCCCAATTGAATGGTTCTAGAAAATATTTTTGATAATTATGTAGATTGTTCAAAGTATTTTGAATTAAATGAAGAAAATAAAAAATCAAGCGTTTTTTTTACTTTAAAACTTTTGAAAACTCTTTGAATAGCAAAAACACCAGAAATATCAGATTCAAGTAAGAATTTTATTAAAATATTTGGCGTAATTGATATATACAAAATATCTGTGCTTATGAAAATTGAATGACTTGATAACTCTATTTTTGAAGAAATTGAAAAATTCAATACAAACACTTTAACTTATTATATTAATTAATATGCAAATTACGTTTCTAATAATTTTAGCAATATTATGAGCAGTTTTCTGAAGTTTTGCCTCAGTTTTAATTCATAGATTCTATAACAAGGAATGATGAATAATGACATGAAGAAGTCATTGTACTAATTGCAATCATATATTATGAGCTCTAGATTTATTCCCAATTTTTTCATATATATTCCTAGGATGAAAATGTAGATATTGTAAATCATCAGTCTCAATATTATACCCAATACTTGAAATTGTAATGTGAATTGTATTTTTTTTAATATGATTGAATTTGGTTGATTATCAATTAATTATAGGATGAAATATACAAGAATTAATAAGATTAACATTCTTTTTATATATAGGTTTTGTAGTGGTTGTATTCAGTTTTTATGATATACTTTATCAATTAATTCCAACTGAAATTCTATGACCAGCAATATTAATACTTTTAACTATATTACTGAGTAGTATTTTTTCTATTAATTCTGAGTATTTTTTCTCTTATTTTAAATCATTTGAGAACTCTTTTTATTCAAAACCAATAATCAATTCCCTACTTTGAGCAACATTTATATATAGTTTTTTTTATATTCAAATATTTTTTCCAGGAATGTATTATGCTATTAAAAAGAAAAAATATAATATTATTTTAGTTCAAGCAATTGAATATTTCACTCTACCTTTTTATATGATTTTTTCTGTTTTTTTTAATTCAGATAAAGAAAGTGAATTAGAAGAAACAAATGAAGAGGAATTTATTTACACATGAATGTGACATTGAGATTTATGGATTGCAGTATTCATGTGATTCGTTTGAGGATTTAAGCTTGCTGTATTATGACTTGCAATTGGTTACCTAATTGGAGCCATTGTATGAATTTATATATTAGCAGTAAAAAAACAAAGAAATGCCTATATAGCATTTTGACCATTTCTTGGAGTATGATTATTATTGTCTTTAATGTACTATGATAAAATAATTAATTTGATTTTTATGTATTATGTATAAACTATAAAAATAATCTATAGAAGTTTTCTTGAAGTTTAGAAGAATTTAAATAAAATAAGAAGGAATTAAAAAAATATAAAAATAAATTTAATACTTAAATACAAATAAAATGAGTGATAAAAAATTAGTTGCGATAAAAGATTTTATCCTTACAGCAGAAAAATCAATACAATCAGCCAAAAAAATTCTTGCCACTATGATTGATAGTAAGGATTTAAAAAAAGATATCGAATTAGATACTTGAGATTTACACGCATATGATAGCTGAGAAGATAAAATAGTAGAATGAGTTTTTACTTGAGAATCTATGCTATGAGCAGATTCTAATATTTATCCAGTTCCTCAGAATTACGCATCAAAATCAAGATTAGTACAATGAAGCAAAGTAAAAGCAATTATCAAACCAGACGGTAAAATATTATACAAAATAATTGAAGAAATCGAAGCAGAAACCAAAGTAGGACTTCTAACTAAAACATGAGATAAATTCCAAGTAATTTCGGATGGTAAGACTTATAATGTACTACTTGCGGCTGTTACTTATATTAAGTGAGAGATTGGTGATAAAGTATCAATCAAAATTCCTGCCTGAAAAGAAGCAACATACGCAGCAGTGGAATCAATAATTCCCAAATAATAAATTTCAACAAAAAAACCTTGATTAATCGAGGTTTTTTTGTATATTAATCATATTAATAATTAACTAAAATTAATATTTATGTCAAGAATTCAACCTAATCAAAAAAAATCAAATTTATCAGGATTAGCGCTTCCTTTAATAATAGCACTAATTGTAGTAATACTTATTATAAGAGCATTTTTTGGAGGAACTACTGAAACCAATAAAAATCTTAATGATGGTTTTGTTAATGTAGAACCTTCACAAGAGCAATCAGAAATTGATATATATTTAAGAGAGAATTCTAGTCCAACAAGAATTACTTGAATAGAAAAATTATATCCTACAGATTATAAAGTTGCTGTAGTTTCTTGAGAAGCAAAAATTACACTTGAATGAAATACATCAAAAATTTATCTAAATAAACTAGGAGAAATTAAATACAACTGAAGAGTTGGTAGTGAAGAAAATTTTTCTATAAGTAATTGAGATATATGGGTAGAATGAAACGGTCCAATAAAATTTGACCTGAAAAATTTCACTATTTCTGCTAATAATTGAGTATATTCTTTTACGCAATATACTAATTCTTCTTCTGTATATGTTCTTAAATGAGAAGTTAATTTAACCCTTAATACATGAAAAAAGACTGAAAAATCAATAATTGTATGAGTTTGACAAAAAATCACCATACTTAATGCAGATATGACAGATTCTAATCTAAAAGCAGAAGACAAAATTGAACCTATAGACGATTATTATAAAACTTGAGATTTTTTTATAAAACACAACTGAACTAATTACCTTAATAATCCATCTTCTGATAATAGCTGAACATGAGAATTAAATTGAAGTTGAACTAGTCAAAATAAATCAAGTAAATCAATTATAATTAATTATCCAGAAGACGAAGCTACTATTGAAAGTAATATTTTGAATATTGAATGATCCATAGTTTCTTCAAAAGTTGAAAAAGTAACTCTAAATGATAAAGAAGCAAGTATAAATAAAGAAGAAAAAACTTTTGTAGCAAAAGACTTTGAACTTAATAGCTCAATTAACAACATTGTATATAAGGCTTATGATAGCGACAATAATGTACTTTCAAAATGAGTACTTACTGTATATACATCTTCAAAAGAAAAATCAAAAGATGAACTTCAAAAACCAACAGTTACAACTTATCCAATATCATCAAAAGATTTTCGTATAATTGAGCCAATATGAAACCCTTTTAAAACGACTGAAAATATTGTAAAAATTGCCGGTAATATTAATAAATGAATTGTAAAATTCATAACAATTAATGATTTTAGATTAACTAAATTCCCTCAATTCAATTCTAACTGGTATTATTTTGCTAATAAGGACTATGGTACAATGAATGATTGAATTAACCTATATACTATCAAATATTATTGAAAAGATGATGAACTACTATATACAAGCCTATTTACAATAGTAAAAGAAACAGCTACAGTAGAACAAACAGAATGAATTGATACTTCTACATGAAATACTAATATATGAACTTGAGTATCTAATAACTGATAATATATGTCAAAATACAAAGGGAGTTCAATAATTGAAGTTATTGTCGTAATAGTTATTCTTTCTATATGAATAGTCTGAGCTTACTGAATGCTTAATTCATGACAAAAATTAGCAAATACAACCGAAAACAGAATTAAAGCAATTAATATTGCAAGAGAGTGAATTGAGGCCGTAGGAAATATCAGAGATACTAATTGGATTAAATTCTCAAGTGATTACCAGAATTGCTGGAATACAAAAAATTATGATGATGGTTGTATTGGAAATGCTATAACTATACCAACTAAAAGATTTTCTAGCTGATCATATATATTAATTCAAAGTGGATCTCTATGGACATTGAGTTGAGTAAGTAATCCTAGTTCAACATATACCTGAGGACTAACACAATTCCCTGTTTCTTATGATTCTGATTGATTAATTATCCAAACCGGTTCAGTTAACAAATGTACAACTAATACTAGTACTTGATGTCTTTCAATATTCACTAGAGAAATAAAAATTAGTTATATATGAACAACGGATCCAGAAACGGCATCTTGAATGGAAGTTCATAGTATTGTGAAATGGGTAGATAATTCTAAAGTATGAACTTACGAAATTGATTTGAAAACAATTTTTACTAATTGGAAAAAATAACATACAAAAATACTCTCAGTGCTGAGAGTATTTTTAATTAGTTTTTTGGTTCGGGATGTAGGATTCGGTCCTCAAGCGCCGGAGCCGGCTACGGGGTCAAAAGACAAATTGTTGTCTTTCTAAAATTTTTTTCAAAAATTTTACCCTCTTATTCGAATCCTATTTTTAATTCTTGGACAGCAATTATTTATTTATACTTTTAATTTTCTAATTGTTTTATGGTTCGGGATGTAGGATTCGAACCTACGATAGCGGATTCAGAGTCCACTGCCTTACCACTTGGCGAATCCCGAATAAATTCATAATTAGCTGTATCATTGTCGCCTACAATAACGGACTTCAGAGTCCTTGCCTTACCACTTGGCGAATCCCGAATAAATTCATAATTAGCTGTATCATTGTCGCCTACAATAACGGACTTCAGAGTCCTTGCCTTACCACTTGGCGAATCCCGAAGTAAATAAATTTGCTTTTGAAAGTGCAGACAATATAATAAAAAAGTTTTAATTGTAAAACAATTTTTACTATGATATTTATAAAAATATTTTATTGAATACTTTTTCTCTTAGCTTGAATATGAACATTGAAGTATAGAAAAATGATTTATGAATGGACTTGAAGGTTTGCGTGGGCAGAAAGATATTTAGGTAATTGATGAACTGTAGTTGTAATTACATTAATATGAATGTTATTTATATTTTTAAGTGTAGCCTATCCAATGTGAATTATTGATTTTTCTGATAAAAGCAATGGAGATTATAATACGCTAGAACAAAAATATATTCCCGAAAATTAATTTATTAATAAAATAATCAAATGAAAAATAAATATATGAAAAATATAAAATCAATTATTATTAGTCTAGTTTTGATTTTTAGTTTCTTTTCTAATCTATATATTACAAAAGCTACAGAAATTAGCGATTCATATTTGGAAAACCAAAATTTCTCAGATATTCAAAAAGCAAAATCTCTTACGGTAAAATGATTATTTATTTTCTATTTTAATTCAATTTGAGAATGAATACCCGAATCGTATAAATATATAGATTTAAAATTTTATGATGTAATTGCTGGTACACAAATATATACAGCTCTTCAAAAATGAGTATATCTTGATTTAATTAATAATAAATCAATGAATTTGAATCTTGATAAATTAGCTTCTCAAGATTTATTTGCAAAAATGGTTAAAGATAATTTTGACCTTGATTTAATATATTCCAAAAACACACCTTTAAAACTTTCTTATTTTCTTCAGGCAATGGATGAAATTAAGAATTATTCTTTAGAAGAAGAAAGTCCTACTAACATTCAAGAAAATTATGAAATTGAAAAAATTAGCAATTTCCCAATTCTAAATGATGTTTATTACAAATTAAAAAATCAACATTACGACAGCAATAAATTAAATGACGAAGAGTTAATCCGCTCTGCAATAAAATGAATGACTGAAGGTACTTGAGATAAATATACTACATATTTTCCACCTATTGATGCGAAAAGCTTTAATGATCAATTGTCATGAGAATTCGAATGAATTGGTGCTAATGTAGAAATGGATAAGCCAGGAATTATGAAAATAATCTCCCCATTACCTGGTTCGCCAGCAGAAAAAGCATGACTTAAATCTTGAGACCAAATCATTAAGATTGATAGTTTTGAAGTGACTGATCAAGTTACGCTACAAGAAGCAGTTAATAAAATCAAATGACCAGCTTGAACCCAAGTAAAACTTACAGTTTTAAGAGATTGAAAAAATATTGAGATAATGGTGACAAGACAAAAAATAATAATCAAATACGTAGAAAGTTCTAAACTTAATAATTGAGATAATTACATAAAAATTACAACTTTCTGAGTAGGTACAGCTAAAGCATTCTCTTGAGCTGTATGAGATATTATAAAAAATAATCCTAATGGTAAAACCATAATTGACCTAAGAAATGATCCAGGTTGAAGTCTTGATGAAGTTGCTTCAATACTTAATTTTTTCGTACCAAAATGAGAAAGTGTAGTTAATATAAAATATAAGGATTTTTCAACTGATATGAATTCTACCTGAATGGACTCATTTACTTTTGTATGAAAAAATGTAGTTATACTTGTTAATAAATGAAGCGCCTCAGCATCAGAAATTATGGCATGAACAATTAGAGATTATCTATGAAATACAGTTAGAATAATCTGAGAAACCTCTTATGGTAAATGATCAGTTCAATCTCTTGATAATTATTCTGATTGATCAAGCTTCAAATACACAGTTGCAAAATGGTTCACAGGTAAAACAAAGACATGAATTGATTGAGTATGAATAAAACCAGATATAGAAATCAAACTAGATGAAACTAAGTTCAATATATGAGTTGATAACCAACTTGATTACGCAAAAAATTACAGATTTTAAAAAATTAGTTTGTCATTTCGAGTGAATACGAGAAATCTTCCTTTGTTTATAATCAAGTATTGTCTTAATATTCAATCAAAATAGTGTCATCCTGAGCCTGTCGAAGGATAAAATCTGAAATATTTTCAGTTAAATAAATGTTTTTTGTAACTCTTGCGAGTTAATAGTTCGACAAGCTCACTATGACAATACTTGATTCTATGCTATGAATAAGAGGAAAAGTAATTCATAATTAAGGTTAATATTTAATAAATTAAATATAGTAGAATTAAATTTTTCACTAATGAAATATACTCCAGATTATACAATTTTTCAAACACTCAAAAACTACGCTCTTCGGTATTATTTCAAATATAATATTTCGATTAAGAAGCTTGAATCAAAACTTATTGAAAAATCAAAAGATTCAAAGCTATCAAAAGAGGTTCTACTTAATATAGCTTCCCTACTTCAAGAAAATAATATTCTAGATAATCTAGTAAGGAATTTAGCAGAAAAATGAAAAAGTGAGAAATTCATTTTGAACAAATTAAAACTAAAATGATTTATAGAAAGTGAGATTAAAGAAATTATCAGTACTAATGTTAATATAATATCAATATCATCTAAAATTCAACTACAAAACACTATTAAAGATTTGCTTCTCAAAAAACCATTTAAAAGCATTATTTTTAGTCTGAAACAAAAATGATATGACCAAAATTTAATTCAAGAATTAATAGATGAATTATGAGAACATAATCAAGAAGAATTAATTCTAAATACAATAGAAAGCTTCAAAAGCAAATGAATAGAAAATAATAAAATTATCCAAAAAATTCTTCAGAAATGATTTAGTTATAATGAATTTAAAAACTTTTTAAATTAGAATCTAGGTTTTTAAAAAGTTGCATTTCGTGAAAGATTGTACCTCAAAATATTTGACAAGTTACATGTATTCCATATAAATATAGAAGTTAATTATTAATTTTATATTTATGTCAATCTTAAATTCACCTTCTTGTACTAAACCTGAATCTCAAGTAAAAACTTGATTATGAGAAAATTTTTTGAAAGCGTTAGAGTGAAAAGCTAACATTTCTGAACTTGATAATTTTTTATCTACATTTCTTACGTTAAAAGAAAATATAGAACAACTTATAGAGGATATGAAACTTTCTACAAAAGATATTCAAGATCTTCTTGTGGAAATTGAAAAAAGAGAACCTACAAATAAAAATGATGCTATATATATTGGTATTTGTATTTGAATTTTAGAAGAAATATATTTAAAAAATAAAAACCAAAACGAAAAATTTCCAGAATTAATTAAATCAAAAAATTGAGAGGTTAAAACTATACTAGAATTGGCAAATATATAAAAACATATCATTACAAATGATTCTAGTAAAAAGGAATTTACTAGAATCTCATCTGAATAATATTAAATATTTGATGATTTTACAGATTTACAATATTTAACAAGATTAATTATTGTATCTAAAATAACAGACTACTACATCTATAAAAGATAAACTTATGATTTATATTTTATAATATACCAAAGATTTTCAAGAAATGAAGAATATTATACATATGCAATCATTAAAATAAACGACTTAAAAATCGTTTATTTTTTTGTTAAAAATCTTTTTACTTTTCATAAGAAATAATTATACTATCAACAAGAATTTAGAGCCAAAATTTAAGTTTTTACTTATTGAATTTTATATAAAACTCTAAACCCAAAAATTGCCTTATTTAAGGGCAAATTTTGTATATTATTACTACAACTCAAATTATAACTTAATAACTTATAAATAATTATGGCTGCAACTAAAAAAGAAGATTCATATGATTCGTCTAATATCCAGATTCTAGAATGACTAGAACCAGTTCGTAAAAGACCATGAATGTATATCGGTTCTACTGATGAAAGAGGTTTACATCACCTTATATGGGAAATCGTTGATAATTCGATTGATGAAGCAATGGCATGATTCGGTAAGAATATTGATTTAAAAATCTGAAAAGATGGTTCAATGGAAGTTACTGATCACTGAAGATGAATTCCAGTAGATGTCCACCCAAAAACAGGTAAATCAACTCTAGAAACAGTTCTTACGGTACTTCATGCAGGTTGAAAATTCTGATGAGAAGAAAGCTGATATAAAGTTTCTGGATGACTTCATTGAGTTGGTGCTTCTGTAGTTAATGCTTTATCTTCAAAACTTGAAGCATATGTCCATAAAGATTGAAAAATATATTATCAAGAATATTGTAGATGAGTTCCAGTTGATGAAATAAAACCAATCTGAAAAACCACTAAAACAGGTACAACAATCAAATTCTATCCTGATGTAGAAATGTTTACTTGTCTAGATTTTGATTACAAAACAGTTCTAGCTAGATTAAGACAACAAGCATATCTTACAAAAGGTATTCAAATGACTCTTACTGATGAAAGATCATGAGATAGATATAGATTCTATTTTGAATGATGAGTTAAAGCTTATGTCCGTTTTCTGAATAGACGTTTTGAGGAACTTGGAGATATTTTCTATGTAGAAAAAAATGTAGATGATGTTAATGTAGAAATATCAGTTCAATATAAAAAAGATGATTATACAGATAAGATTGTAACTTTTGTAAATAATATCAATACTCCAGAGTGAGGAACTCACCTTGTATGATTCCGTACGGCACTTACTCGTACAATCAACAAATATGCAAGAGCTAATGAAATTCTAAAAGAAAAAGATACTAACCTAACTAATGAAGATGTTGTAGAATGAATAACTACAGTAATAAGTATAAAAGTTCCAGAACCTCAATTCGAATGACAAACAAAATCAAAACTAGGTAATTCTGAAGTTAGATGAATCGTTGATAAGGTAGTATGAGAAAAATTATATGAATTCTTCGAAGAAAATCCAAAATCAGCAAAACTAATTATAGAAAAATCTCTTCTTGCAAGTAGAGCAAGATTAGCTGCTCGTAATGCTCGTGATACAATAATCCGTAAATGAGCCCTAGAATGAATGACTCTTCCAGGTAAATTAGCAGATTGTTCTTCAAGAGATCCAAAAAAATCAGAGTTATATATTGTAGAGTGAGATTCTGCGGGATGAAGTGCTAAACAATGAAGAGATAGAGAATTCCAAGCCATTCTTCCGCTTAGAGGTAAAATCCTTAATACAGAACAAGCTCGTCTAGATAGAATATTCGGGAATCAAGAAATCAAAAATCTAATTATTGCAATTGGTACATCTATTTGAGATACTTTTGATCTTTCAAGACTGAGATATCACAGAATAATAATAATGACAGATGCGGACGTTGATGGTGCTCATATCCGTACACTACTTCTAACTTTCTTCTATAGATATCTTAAAGACTTAATAATAAATGGGAATATATTCATAGCAATGCCACCACTATATAGACTTGCAAAAGGTAAACAAAGTTGGTACGTATTTACTGAAGAAGAAAAACAAGCAATAATTGATGAATTCGGAGTTACTACAGAATGAATCCAACGTTACAAGGGGCTTTGAGAAATGAACCCAGAACAACTTTGGGAAACAACTATGGATCCGTCAGTTCGTAAAATGAGCCGTGTAAGTATTCTAGATTCAGAAAAAGCTGATGAAGTATTCAAAACTCTAATGTGAGAAGATGTTCCACCTCGTAAGAGATTCATCCAATCAAGAGCTAAGCACGTTACTAATCTAGATATATAAAAAACCAAAAACACCGATGAGAGATTATCGGTGTTTTTAAGTTAAGTTTTAAAAACTTATATTCAAAATAGAACTATGGAAAATAATAATGAACCAGCTCAAGAAGAAATGAATGAATTCATGAAAAATGAATTTCCAGAAGAAACTGAAAAATACAATGAATTAGTAAAACTTTCGAATAATTCAGAGAATATTTATAAACACTCTATAAGAAATTTTGTGCTATTATTTTTTATTCCAATAATAATAGTTTTAGTTCTTGAATTATTAATAAAACTAGGAATTATAAAATAATATATTTTCACATAAAAATCACAAATTATACACATATTTTTCACTGGTAGTCTATTTACTTTTTACAAAAAAAGATAGTATATGAAATTGAGAACATTAGAATTCTCAAAGTTAAGTTGGATATATAAAAGTTTATTATTAACTTTAGATATTATGAAAACTTGAGCATTATATACCATTTCATTGATACTTATAATAGTATGAGGTCTGAATTGGTGATTAGTATGAATATTAGATTTTAATTTGGTTGCATTCTTGTTTTGAGCAATGTCAATGATATCAAGAGCAGTATATGTTTTAGTCTGACTTAGCGCGATATATATTTGATATATCTCTATGTCAGATAAAAAATAATTTCATTTAAGAAAGTATATATAATAAAACCTAATTAAAAATCTTTAGGTTTTATTAGGTTAAATATTTTAAACTGATTGACATATCTTATTATTATCTTATTATCAAAAAAACAAAAATAAATAAATTCGTAGTGTTCATGTAATTACCTATCAAAAATCCAATAAAAAAAGGAGAGAGTTATGAATTGGATAAAAAAAGGTTTAAAAATATTGGCTACTACCGTAATTATAATTGTTGTTCTTTTGAATCTGCTCTATGCAATACGAACACACAATGAGTATGGGTTTTATGAGGATATAATTGAAGAAGAAGTTATAAAACAAAACCAATGTGTATACACTAAAAATGAGTACATTAAGGCGAAGAACAAACTCTTGTTGTATTCATACCGTTATATTGCATTTCGAGACGAAAATAAGTTTTTATCCAAATATACTCCTGTAAAATCTGATATCGTAATGACTGAGATTCTAAAAACGAAAATGTTTTATGCATTAATAGAAGAAGGTGAAGAAATTTATCTGAAGGAACAAGAATAATTAAAAGGTCGCCAGTTGGCGACCTTTCTGCTATTTAAGATAAAGATTTTTATTATTTACATGTTCTTGGAGTGTTCTACCATAATGAATATTCCCATTCATATCATGTAAATAGTAATAATAGGGACTTTGCTCACTTGAAAATACAGACTTGAAAGTATCATCAGTCATATTAGAAATCGGAGTAGGAGGAAGTCACAACTTATTTCTTGTATTATAGTCTGATTTTATATAAATTTTTTCTCAAATAAATGCTGGTGTACATTCATTAAATGTAATTCTATATTGATAACATACAGTTGCATCCGCTCAAAGTGCAATTCACTCTTCTAATCTTTTTGAAAGTATTCAAGCTACTATTGGTTTGTTTATGGTATTTCTTTCTTCTTTTTGTATAATTGAGGCAAGAATTAATTTATTATAGAATTCTTTTCATGATTTTATTCAATATTGTTTATATATTTTATTATTGAATTCTTCAAGTAAAACACTTACCAAATCAATAAGCTGTATATTGAATTGTAATCTATAAGTATCAGGATAAAGAAATCATTCAAGTGAAGTAGAATTATCTAGAAAACTGAAATTAGATTTGAGTTCACTAGGAAGATTATCTGATAATTCAATTAACTCTCATGACTTTATAACTCACTTATTAGAAAGATAATAATCAATATCGAATATATTCCATCCTGGTAATATAGTTATTTCTTGATCTAGTGAATCTGGTTTTTTTAAAGTTTTAGAAAAAACCTCAGATAAAATGGAGTCAACAGGAATTGAATAAGTTCAGGCCTGCAATTTAACTTCCGGAGCTAGGAATTTTAACCATAATTTATAAAAAGTTCTTTGGGGTTCGAATCTTAATCTTGTTGGTAAGTTAGAAACTGTATCTCCTTTTTGTATAATATATTTTCATTTTACTACTTTTTGATTTCCAATGTTTGAGACTTCTATGTAAGTAAAAACAGAAGCTACAATTAGTACTAATAAAATAAGTTTTTTCATAATTAAATATAATTTAGTAATTTTTTCTTATATAATCTAATTCCAAAGTGTCTCAAATAAAACGAAATATATTAGAGGGTGGATTAGGTTTAATTTTTCAAGGTAAAATTTTATCAATTCTATTTCAAAAAAAAGCATCAATCTCAGAACTATCATAAATTTCACTATCTCATGAATTATTTGCAGAAGTAAGGAATATAGGGAATTCAAGAGAAGATATAACATCTTTATCAAGAAAAGTACTTGCAACTCTAATTCATAATTCACTATATTGTAATTTATCTAAAAAAATCGGAAACTCAAAATTCTCATTTACTTTTGTCAGAATAGTAAAAGGATGAGGATAATTAATTAGAAAATTTATTTGAGAGGAAGAAAGTAAACTTATTAGTTTTAAATCATTGTAAGTTATTACCGCTATAGAAAGCAATTTATTCCCCGGCCTATTTTTAAGTTCAAAAATTTTATAGTAAGCTTCTTTATTATATATATTACAAGCTAATCAATAACAAGTATCTGTAGGTATTGCTGATATCATTATATTTATTGAGAAATTCAAGTGCTAGATGTAAGTTCAGAAACATTTTGTTTTAGTTCATTTGTAGAATCTATAACTTTCTGACCAGATTCAGCAACTTTATTTGCTTGATCGATTTTTTGTTCAATTACTCATTGTGTTTTATTTACAACTTCTTGTCATTTTTTGATTGAATCTTGTGTACTTTTGATTGCATTTCTAGCCATATCTACAGTAGAGCTAGCCTCTTTTACTTGTAACATATCATTTCATACTGTATCTGCTCAATCCTTTAATCATCTTACTGAATCGTTGAATCCACTAATTCATAATTTATCGGCAAGTATATCGGTCTGTGAAGGCATTAAAAAAATCCCTAATATGTAAGCTGTAAATATAATAACAATTAAAGAAGAAAGTTTTATTAAAAATCACATAATATATAAATTAAACTTTAAATAAATCTTCAATAGAAGAACAGTTTTTTAGATTTTCTCTAATATCAAGAATATCAGTATCTTTTATAGCATCAATTCAAGATTGTTTAGTATTTTGGATTCAAGCAATTGTATTTTTTAGATTCATAAGTGTTTCTGGAGTTACAGCATTATTAATCAGACCTATCTCAGCCTTAACAACTCATTGTGTTTTACAGTTAGGACATATTACTTCAAGATTAACACTATTTCCTGCTGAACCTAGAATATTAATATTTCATTCAGTAATTCAAGAATTGCAATCTTTGCATTTAAAATTTGCTATTGTAGATTCAATTATTCCTTTTAAAATTATATAGTTCATATTTTATATTTAGTTAAAAACTAGATGTAGTATATTATATTTTTTCAATTTCATCAATTATTTTTTGTATTCTTTCGCTTGACTTTTCTGGTCAAAGTATTCCAATTAATTCAAAAGCTCATGGAGAAAATAACTCTCATGACAAAGCCACACGAACTGGCCACAAAACTTGTCAATTTTTAAGTCCCGCTTCTTTGATTTTTTCAATGAACATATTTTTTATATTTTCTGCATTGTATTCTTCTTGACTGTTAATTATATCCAAAGCTATAATAAGTGTAGTTTTAGCTAATTCAAGAGTAGTAATTCACATCTTTTCATTAAGAAGTAAAGAAGTATTTATTTTTGAATCATTATATATAAAAGTAGTTAATTCAATATATTCATCGAATTTTTTCATTCTAGTTTTTAGTTCTGTAAGAATTCTTTTATTATATTCATCATTATGTTTTATAAAAACATTGTTATAAAAATCTACTTCATAAGTACTTAGATATTTCTCAAGTTTAGCAAAAAGTTCATCAATTGGAGTTTTTATAATATATTGTCCATTCATCCAATTAAGTTTTTCTATATCAAAAACCGCATCAGATTTATGAACATCTTTAATATCGAATCTTTCTACCATTTCTTCAAGTGAGAAGATTTCTTCTGTGGTCTTAGGATTCCAACCTAGAAATAATATAAAATTAAGTAGTGCTTCTTTTAAATATCATTTTTTGAGATATTCTTCAACAGCAACATCTCAACTTCTTTTTGATAATTTTTTACGATTAATATCTACTATAAGTGGAAGATGTGCATATTCTGGTAGTTCAATTTTTAAGAATTTTGCTACAAGAATTTGCTTTGGCATTGAGCTAAGCCATTCAACTCATCTAAAAGCATGAGTAACTTTCATTAGATAATCATCAATTACAACTGCTCAATGATAAGTCGGAAATCAATCAGACTTTAGTAATACTTGATCATCAACTTCTGAAGAACTAAATTCAACTCTTCATCTTACAAGGTCATTAAAAGATATTTTTTCTCACTTAGGAACTTTAAGTCTTACTACATATTTTTCTCAATCCTCAATTCTTTTTTTAGCATCTTCTAAAGGTAAATCTCTACATAATCAATCATATTTTGTAGGAAGTTTGAGACTTTCTTGCTCTGCTCTAAGTTCTGTTAATCTTTCAGAAGTACAGAAACAATAATAAGCATTTCCCTCTTCTATCATTTTATCTATAAACGGTCTATATAAAGGCAATCTCTCAGATTGAATGTATGGTCAATTACCAAGATCTTTATATGGAGACGGTCATTCATTTGGGATAATCCCAACTTCTTCAAAAACCTTTACCATATTCTCATAAGTTCATTCAACTGATCTTGTCTGATCAGTATCCTCAACTCTAAGAGCATAGATTCAATTATTCTTCTTAGCAAAAAGATAATCATAAAGAGCCAACCTCAAAGAACCAATATGAACGAATCAAGTTGGAGACGGAGCAAGACGGGTTTTTATTATCATTTTTTAACTTTATTTATATTCTAAAACAAGCCTGATTATAGCGATAATAGAGTAAAATGCAAACCAAAATAATGATTAAATAGTATGTTTATATAAATAAATTTTACAATCATATTTGAATTAATTCTAAAAATATCTAATATGTCTCATATATTATTAATAAACAAAATTAAATGTTAAAAGTTGCAGGTTGACAAAAAATAAAATGAAGTGTGCAAATTAGTGGATCTAAGAATGCGAGCCTACCAATTATTGCAGCGTCTCTTCTTATTAAGAAAGTTACACTTAATAATGTTCCTAGAATAGGTGATGTTTTAACTTTTCTAGATATTATTGAAAGTCTTGGTGTGAAGGTTGATTTTCAAGGAAATACATTGAAAATGGATAGTTCAGAAATGAATTTGGACAAGTTTAATAAAGAATTAATTAATAAAATTAGAGTTTGAATTTTCCTTTTGCCACCCATTTTACAAAAATTCTGAGAAATAAATATTCCTTTCCCGGGTTGATGTAATATTGGTAAAAGACCAATAGATGAACATATCAAATGATTAGTAAAATTAGGTTATAAAAATATTGATTGAATGGATAAAGTTCATCTGTCTTGAAAAATGGACAGTTGAGAAAAAGAAATTATTATTGATTGGTTCTCGGTAACAGCTACAGAAAATCTTATAATTGCAAGTGTTTTAAGACCTTGAAAAACTATATTAAGACTATGAGCCATAGAACCACATGTTATAAATTTAATTAAATTCTTCAATAATGCATGAGCAAAAATAACCCTTGATTATGATCATTCTATAATTATAGATTGAGTTGAGAATTTAGCTGATGAAGTAGAATTTAGTGTTTGTAGTGATTATATTGAAGCTGGAACTTTTATGGTTTTATGAGCATTGGCAAGTGATAATTATATTGATATCAAAAATGCATGTATTCTTGATTCAAAAAGCTTTCTGGCAAAACTAGAAGAAGCTTGAGTAAAATTCGAGCAAATTGGAAATGATGAATTAAGAGTTTATAATTCAATAGAAAATCTTAAAGCTGTCAGATTTCAAACAAAAGTATTTCCTGGACTTCCTACAGACCTTCAATCACCTCTCTGCGTGCTTCTTACTCAGGCAGATTGAATAAGTAAAGTTGAAGAAGTAATATATGAATGAAGACTTAATTTCTTAGTTGAGATAGAAAAAATGAAATGACATCCAGCAATTCTAAATCCACATGAAGCATTAATTTTTGGTAAAACTAAACTAAAATGAGCTACAGTTTCTAGCTGGGATCTAAGAGCATGAGTTGCAATGATTATAGCTTGATTAATTGCTACATGAGACACTTATATTACAAATGTAGAGTATATAGAAAGAGGTTATGAAGATATTATAGGTAAAATGAGGAAATTATGAGCAGTAATTGAAAAAGTAAACTCTGAAGAAAAATAAAAAATTTTATGCAAATTTGGCAAATTCAAGTATAATATGTCAGGTTAAGTAAATTTTAATCGAATACTCAAAAACTATATTCTTTAAAAAAAAAGATTATGCCAATATTTTGAATTATACTTGTAGTATTTGGGGCACTTGTTATTCTAGTGCCAGAACTTTTATCGCTCTTGGTTTGATTAGTACTAATATTCATATGAGGAAACATCATATTAATAAGCTCAGCAATGAAAAAAGGTAAAAAAGAAAGTATTAAATTCTGATGATACGAAATATTTAAAAACAAAAAATAGGAATGTTTTCTACAAGTCTTCAAATAATCTGAATATCTGTAATTGCCTTTATACCTATTTTAATTTGGGCATATATATTTTCATATCTTAATAACTCGGAACTTAATTCAAGAAGGTTTCTTGCTTGAATAATTGCATGATGAATTAGTGTAGTTCCTGTATTATATTCAGAAGAAATTCTAAATACATTATGAATAAAAAGCTATAACTTATTAGAAATTCTATCTTCTTGAGTTTTTGAACCATTGCAAATCTCAATATCTCTTTTAATAACAATTTTATCAGTATGAATTTTTAGCTTGATTGCAGGACTTTTATTTATTGATAATATATCGAAAATCTATAGAACATATTTGAAAAATCTTGTTTTTTTGAATTTATTTATATTAATTTTTTTGGTTCTATATTATTTAATAGCTGATATTTGACTACTTTCATGAAAAATAAAAAATAGTGTAGAAATAGGTAAAAGTGTTTTTTGAACAACATGACTTATATTATTGTATTATATAATTGTGTGATTATTAGAAGAATCATCAAAACATTTTAATTTTATTCCTAGTAGCCTAGCAGAATCCGACACAATTAAAAAATGAGTTATGTATGCAATTTTTATTGCACTTGGATTTTGATTTGTAGAAAATATATTATATCTATTCAATATATTCAGAGAAAATTGATTTTCTTCAGAGCTAATATCGATATGGATTTTTAGATGAATATTTTCATTGTTTGTCCATATTCTTTGTAGTAGCCTAGTTATCTACTCATTTATCAAAATGTATTTAAAGAATAATAAATTAAACTTTAATTATGTTAAAACTTTTTTAATTGCATTTTCTCTTTCCATAGCTATTCATGCAATATATGATATTTCATTAACTCTAGATTTTACAGCTATTATTTTCATATATTTAATTTTTTGATATTTGTATGTTACAAAGATTTTTTATAAAGAAACATAATTTTGATTTATTTTAAAAAATATACTAATATATATTGTGGTCAAAAATAATTATGAAATATGATGAAAAGATTTCCAATAATTAAAGAAAATAAATATACGAATAAGTTACTTCTTATTATATTCTTAATTATCAATATAATACTTCTAACAAGTGTTATATTTTTTAGTAGAGCTCAGTTACTATGATATTTAATATATGTAAATATCTTTATTAATTTCCTGACAGTTGCAATATATTTATATTTAAATGAAAAAAGAAGGATTGAATTCAATAATTTAATGATTATATTTAAAAATATCATAGAAGATAAAGAAATTTACTCAATTCCAAAAAATGCGTTATATAGCGAAAATAAAGAAATAAGCTCATTAATAAAAAGGTCATATATAAAATGAAATCTTCAAAAAAAAGATTTGGTAGATCTTAATAGTGTTTTTGAAAAATTCGTACCAAAAGATATATACAAACAAATATGATATAGGTGATCAGAAAAAATTAGTCTTTGAAATTGAATAATCAAAAATGTCACTATTATGTTTTTGGATATAATGTGATTTACAAAAATAAGTGAAACTATGACTCCGGATAGAGCTTTATTTTTACTTAATATATATTTTGATTGAATTGGTGAAATTATTTATGAACATTGATGATATATTGATAAATTCCTCTGAGACTGAATTATGGTGTTATTCGAACATGTTAATTCTGACAAGGCAATTAGTTGTGCACTGAATATACAAGAATTCATAAAAAGATTTCAAATGTCTAATATATGAAAATATCTTAATATATGAATATGAATTAATTCATGAGAAGTAATAATGTGAACCGTATGAACAAAACAAAGAATGGATGCAACAGTTATTTGAGATAATGTAAATATAGCTTCAAGACTAGAATGATTAACTAGAAAATATGATAAAAAAATTATAATTGGTCAAAATACATATGATATTATAGATAATAAGGAGATTTTTACAATTAATCATATTTGAGAACAGAAATTATCTTGAAAAAAACAAAAAATTAAAATTTATTCAATTGAGATTCCTGAAATTTAAAAAAAATACTAACAATATATAATTTCAATATCTCTTTCATTCTCATTATCCAGAACTTTATTTAATATTATTTTAATATTTGGTTTAAATATTTCTTCTATAATCTGAGGCCATTCTATGAAACATATATTTTGCCCATTATCAACAATCTCTTCTCAACCAATATTTATAAAATCATCATAGTTTTCCAGTCTATATAAATCAAAGTGATATATATTGTTGTCATATTTTTTATAATGAATGTAAGTTGGACTGGTGATATTTATATTATCTCATAAAATATTTTTTAATATATATTTTATAATTGTAGTCTTCCCTGCTCATAAATCTCAATATAAAAAAATTTTATATCAAGGCTTAAGTTTTAAATCAATTTTTTCTAAATCTTTTAATGTATAAATCATAAAACAAAAATATAATGAGTGATTTTTTGCAATTATATAAATATTATGCTAAAATGAAAAAGTATTATTTCATAAAAAATAAAAAATGGAATCAAATAATAATGAAATTAAAGCAAAAGCTGGTAATTCTAATATGTATTTAGTAATTTCTATAATATTATTAATAGTAGTATCTAGTATTTCATGAATACTTTGGACTATGCAAAAAACACTGCAAAGGGATATTCAAATTTCTAATGATAAAATAGCTAATTTTGATAAGCAAATATTAGAATTAAAAAAAGATAATGAAATTGCTGCTTATGATATTGTAATTTCAAGCGAAAAAAGCATATCAAAAGATATTGAAGAATCAAAAGCACAAAATTATATAACCGAAGTAATAAGTCTAGGTAAAAAATATAAATTAATGTTTAGTTGATTCAGTTATGATTGAAATTCTATAAATACAGTTGCTACGACCAATAACAAAGACAGTGTTGCTGATTCGGTTTTTATAGTATCTAATTTTATAAAAGATTTTAGAACTATATGAAATCCTATATTCACTCTTGAGCCAGTTAGTTCTGTTACATGAGATATACTTAAAAGAACTTTTGATGTTACTTTAAAAATAATTAAAAAATAAATAAGTTTAAATATTAATATCCACATTATGACACAAACAAATAATTACAGCCCACTTTATAAAAGAGCTGACAAAAATAATATATATGCAACACTATTAATAATTATAACGCTTTGAATTACTTTCTTTGTTTTATCTGATCTATATTCTAGTTATAATCAATATAACGAAGAAGTAGCTTCATTAAAAATAAAAGAAAAGAGTCTTAATGAAGAATTAATGACTTTGAACGAAAAGAAAAATAAAGTTAAAAATGATAAAAAAACTCAGCAATTAATTGCTCAATATGCTTCACCATATAGAGAAGATATAATTCTTAACCAAATATATGCAAAATTCGATTGAGTGAATATAAATGATATATCTATGGATAAATGACAAAAACTTCCTAATTGATTAAGTATGGCAAATATTTGATTCAGCATAGATGCAAAAAATATAGTTGAGCTTAATAAATATCTGGAATACCTTACAGATAAAACTTCTAATGTAAGATTCATTATAAAAAATGCTGCTTTCCCTCTTAATAGTGAAAATCAGAATTCAACTACTCAAGCAAGTTTAAGTTTATGAATGTATTATTTTGAAAACAATTAAATATGGAAAATCTTCAAGAATATCGTGACATACAAGTTAATTTTTGGAATTCAATAAAAATTCGTGATAAGGCTCTATTTTATGAACATTTATCTAATCTTGTTGATTGATGAGTTACGGTAATCAATTGACTTAAAGCTTTTTTGGAAAAAACTAATAATCCAAAAATGGCACGTGAAGTTGCAAGTTTGCTTATATTTGCAGATTCATGAGATAGTTTTAGTATTGCAATGAAAAAACTTCCAGAGACTTTTGATAAAAAAGAAGTTGCAATAATTGAAGCTTGAGAAAGTTCATGAAAAATACAGAAATCTTTTGAGAATCTTGCAATCCAGCTTAGAGAACAAGAAAGTCTTCGTCAAAAAGCTAAATCAGCCCTAACATATCCAATTATAATAATGGTGTTTTTGATGATTGCAGTATTAACAATCATGACTTACGTTATTCCAAAACTTATTCCATTATTCAGTACAGTTGGAACCGAGTTACCAACTTCTACAAAAGCACTTATAAACACTAGTAGCTTTGTAATAAATAATTTTATATTATTAGTTTTTATAGCTATATTTCTAATTATTTGAATAAAAGCTTATTCAAAGACAGATAGTTGAAAAAGAGTATTCGATGAATTATTTTTAAAAACTCCACTTGTTTGAGCTGTTTATAAAAACTATATTATTGCTCAAATATCATCTAACCTAGGACTTTTAATTGGAGCGTGAATTCCAATAATTAAAACTCTGAGACTTACCTGAGAATCAAGTAATAATGTAATATATAATGAAGCAATAAATATTATTGCAGAAAAAGTTTCATCCGGTAAAAAAATAACACAAAGTATTGAAGAAACTGATCCAGAACATAGATATTTCCCTAATGATTTTATTCAAATTATTTGAGCCTGAGAAAGAACATCTACAATCAACAAAGTTTGTGATAAAATACATACCCAATATACTAGAGAAGTAGAAAATTCTGTATCAATATTAATAAAATGGATTGAACCACTTGCAATTCTTATAGCATGATTATTCGTTTTATGGTTTGCTTTTGCAATATTCTCAGCGGTTATAAAAATTACAGAAACTGTTTAATAAAATAATCCCATTAGGTTGGGATTATTTTTATTTGATTTTTAAAAAAGAATTATAAAATGAATACTATAATAAAATAAGTATGCAATCAAAAAAAAATAAAGCTTTTACCTTAATTGAAATAATGATAGTTATTTCAATTATTTGAATAATAAGTGTATTGGTAGTTGTACCTTATAATTTATATTCAGATATTTCAAGAGTGAATCTTAGTAAAGAAATAATAACTCAGACTATTAGTGAAGCAAGAAACAGTTCTGCTTGACTTATAAATACAACCGGTAAGAATCAAAACATTGCAATATTTTTTACAAAATGATGAAATTCTATTAAATTAGTATGATTCCCTTTTGATTATAGCTGAAGTATATCAGAAGTAAGTTGAGACCTAATAAGAGAGCTTCCGTTAGAAAAAAACATAAACACTAATAAATTCGTAGATAATAATTGAAATGAGCTAAATGAATTAATAATGTACTTTAAATCACCTAATTGAGATTCAGAAATTTATAAAAATGCTACTCAAATTTGAACTCTAAAAAATATTATTATAGGATTAAAAGAATCAACAAATTGAATTTTATCTAAAACCATAGAAATAAAATAATTATGAGCAAAAATAAAACACATATTTGATTTACGGTTGTTGAACTATTAGTTTGAATTGTAATTTTTACAATCTGAATTCTAAGTGCCTATTTACTTGTTTATTCAGCGCTTAATTCATCAGTTAAATCTAGGAATGAAATTATAGCTTCTAATCTAGCAAGAGAGAGTATTGAACTAATAAAAAATAATCGTGATTCTAATTGGTCAAAAATGCTTAAATGGAATAAATTAGATAGTACGATAATTAAACATAATCCAACAATCTGAGAATATTTAACTTGATGATACTACAAAATATCCAATGAATATCAGGAAGATACTTCATCAAATCCATCAATTAACATTCAAAAACTCAGTTCCACTTTTGAAGAAGCGAATGAAAATACAACTTACATACTGAATCCGTCTTCAGAAGATAAAACAGAGCTATGTTTAGATGATAAAAATAGATATACATACGATTGTAGCTGAACAAACAAATCCACTCATTTTTATTCCTATATAAAAATAGAAAAACTTAAAACCAAAAATACAACTATAACCCCAAATACTGAAATTATAGTTGATAATGCCTTTAAAGTTACGGCGCAAATTATAAATTCTGAAAGAACTATTACCAAGTATTCAATATCTACAATAATAACTGATTGGAAAAAATAATTTAATAAAATATGTATAAAAAAAATCTAAATACTCTACATAGGTTCAAAAAAACCTGATTCACATTAATAGAAATGATAGTTGCATTAACTATTCTTTCTATAATTATGCTTTCTATATTTGTGGTTTATAGT
Source organism: Candidatus Altimarinota bacterium (assembly GCA_028689205.1). Taxonomy (GTDB): domain Bacteria; phylum Patescibacteriota; class Gracilibacteria; order BD1-5; family UBA2023; genus STC-113. The sequence continues at coordinate 193,321 of JAQTWP010000001.1, read as the reverse complement.
AATTTTATTAATCTAAACAAAAAACTAGAACTATCTAGAATTCTCCAAGAAAACTCTAGAAATATTATAGAATCAATTGCATATGAAATAAGAGAAAAGTGAATTGATTATTCTGCATATTCCTTGCCTTGATTCGAAACTATTGATTATAATTGAATTTGAAATAAACAATTATATATCAAAAATACCTGAGCCAGCCCAATTATTTATTGTATGATGAAAAAATGAGTAACATGAGTTTGCGAATCAAGTTGCGTTACTAGTCCAGAATTATGCTATCTTTGAAAAAAAGATAGCAATATTGAATTAAATGACGAAAGAGTAAATATAAAAAATCTTAATTTTTTTATATCAGGTAAACCTAATTCAAGTATAACAAATATTGATAAGGAATGAAAGGTTACAATTATATTTGATTTATGAATCGCTAATTGAAAATGATTAAATAGCAACCTATTAAAAGCCAGTGAAATTCACATACAAACAACAATAAGTGCTAAACTTTATAAAAATATGACTAATTAATGTTTATGAAAAATAAAAAATGATTTTCTGTAATTATTGCTCTTCTCATAACTGCATTCCTAATAATTTTATCATCAGGTATTCTTACTATTGTTGTTCAAGAAACCAAAAATACTAGATTAGTTTTTAATGCAATTTCTACTTATGCTTGAGCAGAATGAACTACAGAATATGCACTTCTAAAAATAAAAAACCATTGAGAATGATTTCAAGATAATATAATAGAAAATAGTAATGATAATGATATTAACTTATTCGCGAAGAATATTAACAATATTACTCTAAAAGACCAAAAAATAAGTTATTCCATAGAGAACTATTCAAAAAACTATATATGACATATTAATAAATGAGATTTTGAAATAATTCCATTATTTTATGATGAATGACAAAAAATATCCCCAAACTCAAAAAATCCAAATGTCTTAACATCTAATTTTATAAAAGCTAATTCTTTTAAATTATCTTGAAGTTGAAATTATTTATGGAATATAATTGGTAATAACTTATCATGAGTAACTTTTGGGATAACTGGTTCATGAACTATAAGTAAAACTATCTGAACTTGATATACATGATTAAACGAGCTAATGTGAATTCAAAAGGAAATATTAGATGATTCTGATGTTCTAGGCGATGTCAAAAAAATTAAACTATCAACTAAATCTATTTGAGATTTTTTAGATGAAAATGAGAATAATTATCTAATCATATATAGTAATTCAGATTTAGATTATTCATTAGAAAGCGAAGAGTGATTTAGTCTACCAAAGTTAAAAGTTACAGCTTCTTCAAGAATTAACGATTTTAAACAGAATTTGGAATTTAGTGAAGATAAAAATAAATACTTTGATGCGCTTAAATATAGTTTATTTTCAAAATAAATAATTAATTCCTTCATTTAAAAGCATTAATTAAGGTAATTTCATCAGCATATTCAATATACCCTGCATTAGGTAATCACTTTGAAAGTTTTGTAATATTAATATCAATGTTTAATAGGTTCTCTTTTATATACATTGATGTAGCTTCTCATTCTATATTTGGATTTATAGCTAAAATAATTTCTTTATACTTAAGTTTTTTAACTTTTTCAAATAATTCTTGGAATTTTAAATCCTTTGGTAAAATTCAATTAACTGGTGAAATAGATCATCAAAGAACATGATATTGTCATTTAAATATTTTCAATTTTTCAATACTTATTAGATCTAAATAATCCTCAACAACACAAATAACATCCTGATCTCTTGAATTATCTGAACAAATACTACAAATTCAATTATCATTATCAGTATAACCAAAACATGAATTACATGTTTTTATTTGTGTTTTTATTTTTTCTAATTGCTTAGAAAAATTAGAGACATAAGTAGAATTAGCCTTAAGAAGAAAAAATCAAAGTCTAGCTGCTGATTTTTCTCAAATTCATGGCAAATAAGCTATAATATCTATTAATTTTTTTAAAGATTCTGGCATAATATAAGGATAAATATCAAATTATATAAATTAGAATAAAAAATCTCTTGAAAAAATCAAGAGATTTAAATATTATGTAGTTTATTTATTTTTCACTTAAAGTATCTGCAAGTCACATAATTGGCTGCATAATACCTACAGCAATGAATCAAACCACAATTGACATAGTTACAATAATGAACGGCTCAAGAAGTTTTTGTATATTATTTACTGATTGATCAACTTCATCATCATAAAAGTCAGCGATTTTTAAAATAATTGTATCAAGTTTTGCTGTTTCCTCTCAAACCTTTATCATTTGAACAAGCATCTCAGGAAACAAGTTATCGTCTTCAAGACTTTCTCCAATTTTAACTCATTTTTTAACATCTTCTCTGAGAAGTAGTAATCTTTGTCTGTATACTTCGTTTCATACAACATCTGATACAATTCTTAAACATTCTACTATAGATATTCAACTTGACAATAGATTAGAGAAAACTCTAGCAAATTTTGATAAAATAACTTTTTTATTAATCATTCATAAGATAGGAATTTTTAATAAAATTCAATCTAATCTATATTTTCAATCTGGTGTTTTATACCGTAATTTAATGAAGACAAAAAATCAGAACATAAAAATCAGCATTAACCATAAGTAATTTATAAAAAAATCACTAACGAATATCAAAAACTGAGTCAATGGTGGGAGTTTAGATTTATCTCAAAACATTTCAACTATCTTTGGCACTACCATTGTCATTAATAAAACTATAGCAGCAAACATTATGGAAACTATGGCAGCAGGATAAATTAAGGCTCATTTGAATTTTCTTGAAATTCAGGCTACTTTTTCTGTTTGATCTGCAAGTTGAACTAATGCTGAATTAAGTTTTCATGTTTTTTCACCAGATTCAATAATTGAACACTCAGAATCAGAAAAATTACCTCAGTAATCTCTAAGTCATATACTTAAATTCTTTCATAATTTAATACCTGAAACAAGATTTGTATATAACTTCTTAAGAATTACATCTTTTTCTTGTTTTTCAAGAATTGATATTGCTCTCAAAATTGGAATTCAAGCATTAACCATTGTTGCTAATAAACGGAAAAAAATAACTTTTCATTTTGAAGATATTTTTTGTTGTGATATAAACCAATCATTTATATCTGTAAATGAGAATGAAAAAGATTTACTACTTTTATCTTGTGAACTAGACGAATCTATAATTCTATAATCACTTTCTGACATAATTTTTAATTAATAATTAATCGTTTTTTACAGCTGCATAAACCTCTTCTAATGAAGTAGTTCAATTCAATGCCTTCATAATTCAGTCCATTTCCAGAGATATCATTCAACCATTAATTGCCGCATCATTAATTGCAACAGAACTTTCTCATTTAATTATAAAATCTTTTATAATAGGAGTAATTTCCATAACTTCATATATTCAAACTCTTCAAGCATATCAGGTATTATCACATTTATCGCATCACACTGGTTCATAAAATGCTGGCGTTTCAAGTATTTTAGAACTAACTCTTGACATAATTTCTTCTCTTCATATTTTTTTTATAGATTTCGTTACCTGACTTCTTAAATCTGGTTTTAATTCTTCTATTTTAATAGCTTTCTTACAATGAGGACATAATCTTCTGATTAATCTTTGTGCCATTATAGCATTAATTGAAGCGGGTAATAGAAATGCCTGTACTCACATATTCAAAATACGGGTAAGAGTTTCTGCAGCGGAATTTGTATGTATTGTAGATAGAACTAAATGTCAAGTAAGTGATGCTTCGATTCAGATATTTATAGTTTCTTTATCACGAATTTCTCAAACCATTATAATATCTGGATCCTGACGAAGAGCGGTACGTAATCCTGACGCAAAAGAATATCAAATATCAGGGAAAACCTGACTTTGATTAACTCAATCAATTACATTTTCAACCGGGTCCTCTAGTGTCATAATATTAACATCAGGAGTGTTTAATTTTGATAAACATGAATACAGCGTAGTTGATTTACCTGATCAAGTTGGTCAAGATGTTAAAATGATTCAATTCGGCTGATATAAAGCTTTTTCTAGAACTTTTCAATTTTTTCATTCAATTCAAAGAACTTCAAGTGGAGGTACTTTTTTACTTTTATCTACAATACGCATAACAATTTTTTCTCAACTTACAGTAGGAAGCGTTGAGATACGTAAATCTAATGATTTTTCATTAATTATAGTAGAAATACGTCAATCTTGTGGCATTCTTGATTCATCAATTTTTAAGTTTGATAATATTTTATATCTTGCAATAATCTGAGGATGAATAAATAATTGATATTCAACAACTTCTTTTAAAACTCAATCAATTCTGAATCTAACCCTTACAACATTAGATAGTGGCTCAATATGAATATCAGAACTTCAAACTTCTACAGCTGAAGCAATAATTAAATCGCATATTTTTTGAGCATTATCTCATTTATATATTTCGTCTTTTAATAGTATTATTTGCTGTTTCATATATATTTATTTAATTATTTTTTCAAAAATTTTCTACAAATTTATTAGATGTTTTATAAGAATTTTCTAATACATTGTACATTGAATACATTTCATTCCGATCAACTAGTTCTTTATTAACATCTAAGTTAACTATATTAGATTGTTTATTTTTTTCTTCTAGTTTAGTTTTTAATAATTTTGCATTATTAAGGGTAGCTCTTAACTTAGTAAATACATCCAATCAAACGCTATCTATACAAATTGGAGAATTTTGATTATCACATAGCTTTGATAATGATTCAATTTTAGTAAATAATTCACTTCCACTGGCTGTAAGTTTTTTCTTTATATCCAATAATTGTTCAAGTCAAACTCATCTAACATAAAATATAATTTCTACAGCTCATTGATTTAATTCATTATTATCAAGTAATGGTTTACTTAAATTAATATTTTTTACTGACATTAAGATATTATTAATGCCTTCAGTTTGTTTGATAGAATTTTCTAGTTTTCAGTTTTTTATAATAATTTTTCAAGAGCTTTGAATATAATCAATCATTTTATATATATCTGAATTGACTCATTTAAAATCTATATTTAAAGAAAAATTTCATATATTACCATTATTCGTATTACTAGATCACTCTATTGAATTATCAGAGAAATCTACTTTATCAATTCAAATTGAAGATAAACTTGTTATATTATAATTCCTCAAAATATTATTTTCAACGAAATTAATAAATGAACTTAGGGTTAATCTATTTTTAATTTGACCATTAGAACCATCTCAGTAATTACTATCTCATCATTGGTAAAATATTGGTAATACTTGTCATAAAATTTCATTATTAGAATCTAATATTTGTTTATACTCAGAATCCTTTGAAATCTCATCATTTAACCAAGCTATATAATCACTTCAAGTTCATTTTATTACTGAAGAAATTTTTTTCTTCATATCAGGTTCTTTAAATAAATCAGAAACTGATGACTTAGGACTCATAACAGATACTAACGTCTGGAGTTCACTAATGTTTAATCAATGTGATTTTAAATCAGTTGTTTTATTTATTGTTTCTACAGTTTTATTAATATATTCTGTATTTTCATCATTTAAAGGAATAACATACGAAAAAACTAAATAAAGAACAACTAAAATAAAGATGGTATTGAATATTATTATATTTATAATATTATTTTTTTCTTTCTTTTCCATAAATTATAATTTAGATGTTAAAGAATATTGTAACTTGAGTGGAATGGATGTTTGTGTTGTAAACCTTGACTTTATTCAATCAGTACTATTTGATTCTTGAATTGACAGGTTATTTGGGTAATTCAAAATCTTGAAACGACTATTAGATGAATTTAGTAATTTTAAAAAATCTATCGCAACTGTTCTTGAAGTTTTCACTTCTTGTCCATCAGAAATACTAGTTATTGATGCTCAATAAAAAATACAACTTAGCTCAAATAGTCATGATTCATCAGCTCTGTAATTAGAACATTCAATATTCAATCAGTTAAATGGTTTATTACTTGTTCTTAAATCTTCAAATTCTTTAAAAATTTTATTTATAAAAATTTTATCAGATGTATGTTTTGAATTAATAAATTGAACTTCCGGAGAAGAAATTATGTAATCAGTTTGGATTTTTTTTGGAATAAGAATAACCAAACTTTTTAATATATTACTTTCGAGTTTTTCATATGTTTTATTTTGTTCTTCAAGTATTTTTGGAATTGAAAGACAATTATTAGTATTATTATATCAAGGAATTTTTGTTCATATATAATCACAAACTCATGGTATAGAGTGAATAAAATCACTATCGGAAGTTAATACTAATACATTAACATAAAAAACAGTAGATAAAATCAAAGTTAACCAAAAAAGTGATCAAGATAATTTTTTTGTGAACTCTAAAGGATTAAAAGGGTTTTTTATATTAGAATCTCAAGATTCTTCCAAAAAACTCAAATCTCCTAAATCAAAATCTTGAAATATATCTCAATTACTATTATTAATAGTTTCTCAAATTATAGAATCATTTAAAGAATTGTCTGTTAAAACATCATTATCTGTTGTTGATATTATTCAGATATCTTCATTTGAATTATTTACTTTTTCTTCAATTAATTTGTTTTTTTTATGTAAAAAAGATAAAAATCATTTTTTTTCTTTTGGTTTAGTATCTAGATTTTGTGATAAATCTATATTCAAAAAATCTAAATCATCTACATTATTAGTTGTATCTTCATTAGAAATATTGTTTATAATATTTTGATTTTCTAATGGAATATTTTCATTATTTTCTGGTTTTGATTCAATATTAAAAATTTTTTCCTCCATAATTGCTAATTAATAAATATAAAAGTATATTAACATATATTTATATTTTATGCAAAAAAACAAATAATTTCATATTAACAAATTAAATAAATGATTAATAATATAAAAAATCCAATATAGTTAATATTGGATTTTTTATATGATAAGTCTTAATTAAATAATTTACTTCATTTTATTTCTTAGAAAAGCTGGTACATCAAGATCTGAATTCCCTTCATCAAAGCTATTTTGAGTAGTAGGTTTTACAAAAGGAGTTTGAGTACCTAATATTCTTTTACCAAATCAAGTTGTAATATTGTTTGTTTTAGGAGTATCATAATATCTTTTATTTGTATCTTCATTAAATCAAGTTGCAACAACAGTAATTTTGATTTCTCAAGTATAGTTTTCATTAATCATTGCACCGAAAATAATATTTGCTTCTGGATCACAAGCTTCAGTAATAATCTTAGCTGCTTCATCTACTTCAAACATAGATAAATCAGTTCAACCAGTAATATTAAATAGAAGTCATCTAGCTCAAGCAATAGAAAGTTCTAAAAGTGGACTATCAACTGCAGCTCTTGCTGCTTCAATAGCTCTATTTTCTCATGAACCATATCAGATTCACATTAGAGCGCTTCATGCATTTTCCATTACAGACTTAACATCAGCGAAATCAACATTAATTAAACCAGGATGAGTTATAAGATCAGAAATACCTTGTACTCATTGATTAAGAACTTCATCAACTATATTAAATGCATCAAGAAGAGGTGTTTTTTTATCAATTATAGTTAATATTTTATCATTTGGTATTGTGATAAGGGTATCAACTTTATCTCTTAATTTATCAAATCAATCAAGACCTTGAACAGCTCTTCTTTGTCATTCAAAACTAAAAGGTTTTGTAATAACTCAAACTACAAGAGCTCATAATCATTTTGCAATTTCTGCAATAACTGGAGCAGCTCAAGTACCTGTTCAACCTCACATTCAACAAGTAATAAATACCAAATCAGCTCAAGCAAGAGCTTGTTTTATTTCCTCAGAAGATTCTTCTGCTGCTTTTTTACCAATATCAGGATTTGCTCATGCTCATAAACCTCTAGTTGTAGCTCTTCAAATATTAATTCTAACTTGTGCTTTTGAAGTAAATAATGCTTGTGCATCTGTATTAATAGCAACAAACTCAACTCAATCAAGTCAAGCAGCGATCATACGATTAACAGCATTGCATCAACCTCAACCAATTCAAACTACTTTAATATTAGCAACGGGAGATATATAATCAGAAACATTAACTTCTTCAATAGGATTTTTAATAAAATCTCATCTTAGATAAGATTTTAATTTGTCATCAGTTTTGTGCATAGACATAAAGTATAAATTTTAAAAATATAAAAATATAAAATAACAATTATTATTTAGGAACAATTTTTCAAAATAAATTCTTAAGAGAATTCCAGAATCATCATATATTAAATTTAAAATTTGATGATTTATGAACTCAATATTTTTGTGATAAAATAAGTGTTCATATAACAGCTGAGAATTGAGGATCACTAACTGATGTACCACTTATAAAATCACTATCTTCAGGTAATCATATTGAAGAAGGTAATCTTAAAACTTCTTTTGATAGTTCTAGAATTCATTTCATCTTAACTCAACCTCAAGTTAAAACAGCTCATTCTGGTAACATTCAATCTTTTGAGATTTTCTTAAGCTCAGAAGAAATAAAGTAAAAAATTTCACTATATCTTGCTCTTGCAATTTCTGATAGATATTTAAGAGAAAGTTTACCAGTTTCGTTTTTTGAAAGTTTATCTAAATCAATTTCTTCATCTTTTTTTTCTAATTTACAAAGCATTACATCACCATATTCAGTTTTAAGTTTTTCTGCTAAATCAATTGAAACTCTAGCCCCAAGAGCAATATCACTTGTTACATTCTCTCATCAAAGTGGAATTACAGATGAATAAATCATTACTCATTCTTCAAAAACAGTAATTCAAGTTGTATTTGATCAAATATCTATACATACAACTCATAATTCTTTTTGTCTTTTTGTAAGTACAGCTTCTGAAGAAGTTATCAAGCTTGGATAAATGTCTATAATATCTACTCAATTATCGAATACTCATTTTTTAATATTATTCAAGATATTCATTCAAATAGAAAAAATATGTGCAATAACCTCAAGCTTTTTAGCTTGCATTCATATTGGATTCTTAATTCATGATTCAAAATCTAGTGTAAACGTTTCTGGTATAACTTTTAGAACCATTCTATTTTGAAGATCAACTCAGTTTTGAGCCATATCTAATCACCTATTTACATCATCTTCAGTAATTTCATGATCCATTATAGCCACGATTCATTTATTCGTGCTTACATCAATTCAAGTTCAAGAAATTGTCAGATAGGCATGTGAAATTTGTTCTCAAGTCATTTTTTCTGCTTCTTCTAGTGAATCATTAATATTCTTTTTAAATACTTCCATATCAAGAATATTTCATTTTCTTACAGCTTCTGATTGTGTAACTCAAACTCATAGTACTCTTAATTTTTTATCTTCATTGAAAACTCAAATTATTGTTTTAATCTTGTTGCTCCCAATATCTATGGCTGTAAAAGTTTCTCAAGATACCATATATTGTATTTAATAATTAGTAATAAAATATGTGAATAAAATATTTATTCAAATTAGTTCCCTCTAAAAGAAAGATTTTGATAAAAATCAAAATCTATTTTTCTTTTACTGATGCTATTATATAGCTCTCAACCATTTTTTCAATTGAAAATAAAATTTTCTTAATATATACCAAAATTGATTGACATAAATTAAAAAATAAAGTACTATTTTTTACATATAAATAATCACTGATGAATGAAAAAATATTTAATAGAAACTGCTTGTTGAGAATATATTATAAGAACTGAATCTAATATTGATATGTTAAATTATAACATAAAAAGAAGATTGGAAATTGTTTTTGATGAAGAAGATTTATGAGAATTAGTTAAATTACCTTTTCAAAGAAGGTCTGAAAAGATTAAAAGAATATTAAATTGAGAAATTTAGTTTTAAAATATATTATTTTTTGGTTTTTTTATCGTTTTTTACAATTATCTCGTGACCTTCCTTGGTTACGATTTTTTTATCTCATATTTTATTAACTACAAATTGTTGTACTAGAGTAAAAATTGTACCTATTAACCAGTAAATTCATACTCATGATGGGAAAAAATATGATGAAAAAGCTAACATTACAGGCATTCCCCATAACATAAAGGCATTCATTATATTTGGATCGGGCATAAATTCTGAAATTGGATCATCTACCTTAACATCTTTTTCAATAATTTTTCAATGGTTTTTCTTTTTTTCATGTACTGTTAAAGACATTTTAATTTGCCACCATTGGAAAAATCCAATAAGAACAGCTAAGATTAAACCTGATTTCCATTCTTGCTTAATTAAATTAAGTCAAAGAAAATTGGGATTTATTTTGGAAATATCAAAACTAGATAGATTTCAATAAAGATAATAATAATTAGCAGAACTTGTAACTCAAATAATTATCCAATAAAGTACAATTAAGATTGGCATTTGGATAAGAAGTGGTAGACATGATCACATTGGATTTACTTTTTCTCTTTTATAAATTTCTAGTAATTCCATTCAAATCTTTGCTTGGTCTCATTTATATTTTTCTTGAATTTCTTTGATTTTTGGCTGAATAGCTTGCATTTTTTTGCTATTCAACATTATTCTATGTTGAGGAACTAGAACTAATAATCTAATAAGTATTGTGATTAAAATAATTGATAGTCATAAATTATGTCCTGGAATATTACTTATTATCAAAACAAAAAGATTATATACAGGAGCAAAAAATAAAGTTGAGAAAAAATTATTGAAAAATCATTTATCTGATTCTACTGTACTTACTCTATATTCCTTGTCTTTTGTTAAAATAAAATCATAGTTTCATGAAATTGTGAATAGCTTTGAAATTGATTCAAGATTAATTTTATAAGTTTGTTTTGATTCAATAGCTGCCTTAACACAGAATTTCGGAGATGTTGAACTAATATTTTCGATTTTAACTCAATCCTTTTGAATACTCAAATTTTTACAGGAATCAAAATTAATAGTTTTATCAGAATTATTAACAATTTGGATTTCTGGTATATTAGGAATAGTGTAATCTTTTTTAATAGCATTTAATTCAATTCAAGTTTTCACTACCTCAGTTTTATTTTTTGGCAAAAAAAGGTTGAAGACTATCAATGTCAAAAAAAATGCAATTAGTAGATTTAGGATTTTATCGTTTTTCATTTTTTATTATTTATTAAATATTTTTTTAAATAAGAACTTAATATCTTTTTCGAATTCAAATATAATAGTTTTATCATTTTTATCAAAGATTTTTCATTTTTTGGGAACAAACACAATATCAAAATTCCCAACTCATATATTATTAGAACATTCTGAATAAAATAATCTCCTGAAGTAATTCCTACAAACTGCTGTCTTTACATTCTTTGAGCTAAGAAAAATTGCAAATCTAGAATACGGTAATCTATTAGGTGTGACATTAGCTATAAATCAGTATGAAAAAAAAGGTTTTTTAAATTTTAAAACCTTTTTTATTCAACTTTCATTAAGTCTAAATATTTTTTTAATCATATAAGACTTTAAAAGATTATACTTTTCTAAGTCTTTGAGTACTTCCTGGATAAGTTACAACTCTAGCTGTACCTCATGCAATAATGTGAAGTTTAGATTTTCATCTAGTATCTTTATATCTAACTGGATAACTTACAGCAAGTTCATGACGTCATTTTCTTCTTCTGTTTCTAAGAATTTTGCAACCGTTAAAAGTGGCAGCTCTAGCTAAAAAGCCATGAGTTCTTAATCTTTTTCTTTTCTTTAATTTTCCTAACATAATTTCAAATAATTATAATTTTTTATTTAAGTGCGCTAATCTTATAAAAAAAGTTCGATATGTCAAAATAAAAATTAATTTTTTTATATAAAATAAATATTAAATGATATTCATCCATTCGTCAGTTTTTAAAAGAGCATTTTCAGCAGCGTTTTTTTGAGCTTTTTTCTTACTAGAACCACTCCCCTCTCAGATTATTTTATCAAACAAATAAACTCAGATTTTATAATTCTTATCATGGTCCATTCAAGTTTCTTCTAGAACTTCATAATTAGGAGTAAAAGTATACTTTGATTGAACAATTTCTTGAAGCTGTGATTTTGGATCAATATGGAGACTAAGATCAAGAATCTCGTCAAGAGTTTTATAAATATGATCAAGTACGAATTGTTTTGATATAATATATCCTAAATCAACGTATATTGCTCATAAAAACGCTTCTAAAGTATTAGCCATAATATATGGATTCTCATTCCCTCATGCAAGAATTTCTCACCTTGATAAAACAATATACTCATTAAAATTAAGAGCCTTGGAAATATTAGCCAGATTCTTTCATCTTACAAGTGCACTTCTTATATCGGTAAGCTCTCACTCTTCCTTGTTGGGAAAGTTAAAAAAGAGCATTTCTGTAATTGCAAGCTCTAAAACAGCATCTCAAAAAAACTCAAGCCTTTCATTACTTGAAGTAAAACTTGTAGATTTTTCATTTAATACAGATTTATGTACAAATGATTGAATATATAAAGATAAGTTATTATAAGGAATTTGAAGAAAAATAAGAAGCTTTTCTACTTTTTGTTCAAAATCCTTATGATCTAAAGAAGGATTCTTCTTGGTCATAAGATTTAATTAGAAATAAACTATACATTAAAAAAATAAGTTTTTGCATCCTTTATATCCTGGAATTCTTTTAATAGTGTTTCTTTATTGTCTTTAATTGAATTAAGTATTCAATTAGCAAGAATTCTTCATTGATCATCAGAATATATTTTTGTAAGTTCTAATGCTTCGTCAATAGAAACCTTGAACGGAATAGTATCACATTTAAGGAATAATTGCTCATATGAAGATATAAAAACAGGGATTAGATTAACAAGTGACATAGATCAAATATCGAATTTTGGTGCGAATTTTTTAACTAGGTAAATTAATTCCTTTTCTTTTTCCTGAACTCATGAAAAGATTTCATCAAAAAATTCATCATCCAAAAAACCCTCAAATCATTCATCAAAAAATGATTCAAGAAAAAATTGTTTATCGAATTTTTCTTTTAAGAACACACAAGAATACAATGCCTGGAAAAGGCATTGTCTTGTTTTTCTTCTAGATTTTTTTATTGTTTGATTCATAGCAAATTAAGCACGAATTGTTGTTACTTTTTTAGTTTTTGCTATTTTGATAATTTTTTTACCTTTATATTCTCCAGTAATAGGAGAAGCAAAATGTGATAAACCAATTGCATTACCTTCTTTATCGTATTGTAGAGAAGTTTTATTAAGTAATTTTTTTGCAGTTAGTTTTGTCCAGTTAGAAGTTCTTCTTCCTGATCTTGATTTAGAAGTCTTTTTGGTAGGAGCGAATGTCATAAATATTTAATTAAATTTCAAAGTGCGCTAATCTTATACATAATTATAAAAAATGCAAAATTAATTTTAAAAATATATTTTGTAGTATATTTTAGATTATTTTTAACTTATTTTTTATTGTTTTTAAAGTATTAATTATTAATAAATTACTGAATTCATATATAATGATTTTTGTACATATCTGACTGAGAAATTCAAAACCGTTTGAATTTTGATATATCTCAGAGAGAATATAGGTCCCAAGTAGGATCATAATATAGATTTCATATATTAATCCAAGCGTGACTTATAAGTTTTCCACCTCAAACATCCGCATTTCAAATTTCTATTATAACATCCTGAACTCAAGCAAAAGTTAACATATATTGTAAAAGTTTAGTAAATCAATCGCATACTCAATTTTTACTTTTATATGTTCATATTCAAGTAAAAACTTCATTATTAACGTTTTCAGTATATGTGGCTTCATTGAATTTTCATTTAACAAAATCAGTAGTATAGGAATCGTAAGTAAGATTTGATGTTAACCAAGAATATATTTTTTGTATTCTTTGGGAATCATTAGTTGTTCAAGATATAATTTCTTCAGTTTTTTGTTTTATTTGTTGAATAACAGTAGAATAATCTGTTCACTTGTAGAAATATAAATCTTTTCATAAACTCTTGAGAATAGGTAACGGATTAGAACTATATTTGAGAATAGATATATCAAATAATTTATATTCTCAAAAATCAGTAACTAGGAAATATTTTCATTCTTTTTTTATAAGTAATGTAGTATCAAGACTAGGAAGATTATTGAATTGTGACAAATAAATTCCGCTTTCTGGAATTATAAAATATTTATAATCATAAAGTGAGTATGCAAAGTAGAATCAATTTTTAATTTGAAATAAAACTGGATCATCACTTAGTGTGGCGAATTTTACATTATTTTTTATATCTGTTAAAGTTAACTTTTGTTCAAGTGAAAATCCTCATTTAGATAAAATAAAAGCGTTTCATTTCATAAGTAAAATCTCATTTCATATAGATGAAATTTTTTGATATGCTTCTACTGGATTACTAAAATCAATATTATAGTATTCCTTGAATTTAATTCTATATGTCTTACCGAATTCTTGGAATTCATAGTCATTATTCACTTCTGCGTAATCCCCTACTTTTGCTTTTATTGATTCAATATAGGTTTTTTGTGAAGTGGGAAGATTAGAATATGTAATAAGCCTAGCAGTAGATGAAACTGTAGAAGCAGAAGATAAAACGAGTGGCACATTAATTGGCTTTTGTTCAGAAATTGAATAATCCTTAATTGATAATGTATTTTGCTGATTGGTAATTGATTTTTCATTAATACTTGGGTTTGTATTAATGATTGAATTTTGAGTTGGATTAGAGTTACTGGAAGTAATATTAGAAATTTGAGAATTAGAATTAGTGTCTATCTTTATTTGATTTGGTTCTACATTAGTTATTACAATACTAGAATCTAGTCTAGATAACAAATAATAATATAGAGCTTGTTTTTCTTGATTAAGAGCTGCTACATTGAGTTTTCTAAGGGCTTTGAGATATTTTTGAATAAGAATTGGAGTATTAATTTTCTTTTTTACAATTAAGTCAGCCTTATATTTGAGACTATCACTCATTGTCCAAATCTTTTGTCAAATTCTATAATCAAAAGCATTAACTGATGAAAAAAAACTTAGAAGAAGCAAAAAAGAAATTAATTTAATTATTTTTGATTTCATTTTCAATAAATTATAAATACCTTAGAAGTCTAATATAAAAAAATAGTATTGCAAAAAATATTTAGTGAATAAAATGTGAAAGTTGTATTTTTATATTTTAAAATATACTAAATAAATCTTACTAAGAAATAAAAATGACACTATATTGAATAGAATTCAAATATCCATTTATGTTTTTGTTACTAATACTTGTACCGGTATTGGTTTATTTTGAGATGAAAAGAAAAAATAAATGAACAAAATTCGCTCCAATTAATTTACTTGTAAAAGTTTATGGCTTAAGTAGTATTTGGTTTTATATTGAAATGTTTCTAAGTATATTAATGCTATGTTGTTTTATAATTATTCTCGCAAATCCATGATTCACTAATTATAGAAATGAAGAATCTAGAAAATGAATAGACATTGCCATTGTCATGGATATATCAAAATCTATGTTGGCTGAAGATATTCTACCAAATAGATTAGAAGCATCAAAAAAAGTTATAGAAAACTTCATTAAAAAATTAAAAGATGATAGAATATCTTTTACGATTTTTGCATGAAAACCATTTATGTCAATTCCTCTAACATTTGATTACAACTGAGTTGTGAAATATATACAATCAGTAACTACAGAGAGCATTACTCAAGATATTCCAGGTTTATCCTGAACTGCTATTTGAGATTGACTTATAGTTGCAACAGATTGACTTAATTGAAATAAATCAGAGGAAAAAAGAGAAAAAATTATTGTACTAATAACAGACTGAGATGCTAATGTATGAATAAATCCAAAAACAGCACTCAAATATGTAGGCGAAAATAAAATTAAAGTTTATTCCATTTGAATCTGAAATCCTGAATGAACTGAATTATTCATGACTGATATTTTTGGGAATAAGCAGTATTTTATAGATGCCAACTGAACTCCTATAAAAGCTAAACTAAACGAAGAAATGCTAAAATATCTCTCTAGCAATTCCGGATGAAAATATTATAATGCTCAGAGTAAAGATTCCCTTAATCAAATATTTGATGATTTATCAAGGTTAAATAAAACAGAAATAAAAAATAAGATAATAAAAGCTTTTTACCCAATTTATTATTATTTTGTTTTAATAATACTACTTAGTTTGATATTATTTCTATGAATAAAAAATAAATATAAATTATAATTATGGATTTTATTAGAAACAACACATTAACTATATTTAGTCTATCTATACTAGTTATTTTATTGGTAATTTTTTGATATAAATTATTAATGAAAAATCTTAAAATAAATCTTAATAATAATTATAATCTAGGATTAAAATTACTTACTACGAAATATGTCTTATACATTATATGAATAGCTTTACTTATAATATCATATATGTGACCAATTATTGACATTAATAATCCCCTGAATAATTATAAATCTGATATAGTTTTTGTATTAGATGTTTCAAAAAGCATGGACGCACAAGATGTAACAAATGAAAAAAATATCTCGAGACTGAATTATTCAAAAAAAATCATATCTAATTTTGCAAATAAAGAAAATCAAAACAATTATTGATTAGTTATATTCGCGGGAAATGCATTGAGTATATCCCCTCTTACTAATGATATTGACTGGTTTGTTACTAATCTTGACCAAGTTAATTCAGATACAATTAAACAATGAGGGACATCAATTGCTGAAGCCATAAAAGAAGCAATTTTGGATATCAAAGAAACTAAAGCGAAAAATATAATTATAATAAGCGACTGAGAAGATATGAATAATGGTGTTAATTACCAATTTTTGAAGGAAACTAAAGCAAAAATAAAAATATTCGCAATTTGAGTTTGAAGTGAAAAATGAGATTATATTCCTACATGAGATGATTTTTTGGGCAATCCTACATACAAATCTTATGAATGACAAAAGGTTATAACCAAATTAAATGAAAATTCTCTTAAAGACATAACTAATATTGGAGCTTGAGAATATCTTAAATGAAATAATACTGACATTTTGTTCTCACTAAAAAATAAACTAATAGCAAGTAATTCTATAAATTATGAAATATTAAAAAAGGAAAATGATAATTGATATATATTTGCTGTAGTAGCTTTTATTTTTTTTATGACTTGATATTTAATTAATGATAAAAGGGTTTTATGAAAAAAATAAGTATTATATTTTTGATGGTTTTTTTAGTTGTTTTTGCAATTATTAGTTGGAGAGATATTTTTTATTATGTTCTTATAAATAAAGCTAATTCTGAATTTAATAATAAAAATTATGCAAAAGCCTTTGAAGAATATAAAAAAATAAATACTGAGGAACTAACAACTCAAAATAAAGATATAATAAACTTTAATAAATGAAATCTTTATCTAAAAGAATGAACAAGACTTCTCAAATTAAATAATTTTACTTGAGCGTTGAATAATTATAAAGAAAGCTTAGCATATTTATGAAAAATAAAATCCACAGGAAATGATATAAATTTTTATAAATATAATATTGCATGAGATACATATTACTTAAGTTGATCTTGATATCTAAACAATAATAATGATAAAATAACTATTGATAATCGGGATAAATCTCTTATTAACTACCAAAAAGCAATAAATACCGATACAAAAATCAACAAGGAAAATACAATAAAAAATTATGAGTTTGTCAAAAAAGAACTTGAAAAATTAAAGAAAAAGCAAAAAGATAATTCTGAAAAAAATTGATGAGAAAAAAATACTGAAACTGGTAGCTGAAATGAAAACACTGAAAATACTGAAACTGGTAGCTGAGAACAAAATAGCAGTCAAAAAGAGAAAATCTGAGAAATATGATGAAAAAAATGGACCAATTCATGACAATTCAATTCAGTTTGAAATACATGACAGAATTGAAATAATAAAGCTACTCAAGATGAATTAAATGAATTAAAGACTTATTCAGAATCACTTAAGCAATTCCAAAAAGATAACTCTAAATTTTTACAAAGATGAAAACCAGAAACTAATAAAGATATCTTTGATAAAATGATGAATAATTTTTCTCAAGATCCATTTTTTAAAGATATCTTACCTGGAGGCTGACAAGAAAAAGATTGGTAAACAATTATAAAATCCTCCGAAGCGGAGGATTTTATAATTGTTATTTTTTTATTTTAACCAATCTGGAAGATCATCATTATTCTGGTTTAGAATTTTATCTTCATTTTTTCATTCAAGAATTTTTGGTTTTTTTGCAACTGGTTTTGGACTTTTTATTTGATTAGATACATCTTCAAATAAATCTTTATTAGTTTTTTTAACCTGTTTTTTCTTTTCTATCTTAGAATCATCATTTTTAATTTCTAGTACATTATCAGATGATGAAGAATTAGTAAGTACAGAATCCGGAGTGTCTATGTTTTTTTCTTCTTTAATAATAACTGGTTCTTCTTTAATAATTTTAGCAGTACTAGCTGATCATTTTAACCAATCAGGTAAATCATTCTCTGAATTAACCTTTGTTTCTTCTGGAACAATAACTGTTTCTTCTTTAGCTATTTCTGTTAGATTAGGACTTAATTGTTCTCAAGAGAATTCTTGTTTTAATTCTTGTTTTAGATTATCTTGATCTAATCATTTTAACCATGCTGGTAGCTCTGATTTATTATCACCATTAAGTGTTTCTTCAATAAAATTTGATTTAGGACTTTCACTTTGAGTAATTACCTCAGTCTTAATTTCTTCTTCTTTTGGTAATTCAGTTGGAATAATCTCTGCTTCTACAACTGTTTCTTCTTTGGTTTCAATTGGAGCTGAGACTGGCTCGGATGGTGTTGCTCATTTTAACCAATCAGGTAAATCTGTATTTGATGAAGATTGTGTATTTAATTGAGAATTATGAGAACTTTCTGGCTCATAATTAGTAATGTTTGACATAATTTGTTCATCTTTTTGACTTGAAGATTTAACTTCGTCTACAATTGGTGCAGAAGATATTGAAGATAATATATCAGCTTGTTGTTGTTGTTGTTCTTTTTGCTCCTGTTGAGTTTGTTTTTTGAATTCTACAACTTCAGTTTCAGGTGCTTTTCAGGTTTTAAGAAATAATTCGATTAGGAAATCTTGAAAAGATAAATTATCATTTTTATTTGTTACTTTAAAAAAAGTAAATAGTCATAGAAGAAGAGCTATAAATAAAAGTATTATATAGAAAAACCATTTAGCCACTCATATAACGAAACCAATTATTCCTGATGATTGTCATGTAGCTTCAGAAACTGACGCTGCTGCAACATCTTCTGGGATGTTTTTTTGAGATCAATATATAATTACTTGGAGTTGTGATTTTATAATTACTTTATCTTTATTAGTAATATTAGAATCGTTTTTTATAGAATCTAATATAAATGTTCAAAGATCTTTATTTAACTTAGAATTAGTTGGATGAGATAATATATCATCAATATTTTTTTGGATTTGTGCGTAATTTGGATTTGATTTTGGAATAAGTGCTCTTAATACTTTTGCTGCAAGTGCAACTTCATCTTTAACTTGGCTTTGCTCTATTAAAAGTCATTCAAGTACATTAAAGAATTGATCTTTTAATTTTTGGTCAGCTAATGAAGTATTGACATAAGATTCAAAATCAATAACAGTCTTTGTTTTTTCTCTATCATCAAACCAATTTTCTTGAAGACTAGAAAGGAATTGTGACATTTTTAATCTATCTTTTTCTGGAGATTTTTTAATAAGGTCTTTTAATTCTTCTATTCATTTTCTATCATTTTCAGATATATCTTTGTTATCTGCAGTATTAACAACTACAACATCTGAATTACTCAAATAATCTAGTATTATATTGAACTTTTTTTCTTCAATTAAGTTTTTTGCATTATAGATTGATACTTTAATATTTCTTTCTTTAAAATTAGAATCAAAGTCAGATATAGTATAAGGTGATCAATTAGTGTATGAATCCATTCATTTATTATCACAATCATCATCTGGAGTTCAATTAAGATTACTGTCAGTCTTAGTATCACTATCAATACAATAAGTAGTAATTTCTCATTTGGATTCTCATAAATAAATGAAAGCTTTTGAGTCGTTTTTTGTAATATGAAGTATTCAATCCTCAATTTTTGGATAAGTGAACATTATTAATTTATCCGATGATTTAGATACTTTCGATTGATTTATAACATCTTTTCTAACTGGGATTGTAATTGATTGGAATGAACTTCAATCTCCAACTTTCAAAGTTATATCAGTTGGAAAAGTTTCATCTTTGAAATCATAAGTAAATGAATGAAGATTCGTAGAAGTAATATTATTGCCTAGGTCCCAAGTAGAAGAAGTATATGTTCATACAGAAGTATTAAATAGGACAAGTTTTTTACCAATTGCATAGTATTCAAAATTTGGTTTCAGAATATTCTTTACTGATATAAGCTGATACTTAGTATTTGAAATTCATTTATATGTAACTTTAACTTTAAAATTAACATTTCAAGATTTAGAGAATTTATGAGTTATTTTTCAAGTTTTGGATGTATCATCATAGAATCAATCTCAATCATAATCATATTTGTATTCAACTTTATCAGAAATATCCTTACCTAATATATCAGAAACACTAATATCAAAATTAACTTCATCTCAAGACGAAATAGATGTTTTATCAGCATTTAGTTTGATTATAGGTGTATTCATATTATCAGTTGCAAGTTGAATTGAATATTTTTCATCTGATAAGTTTTCTGTATTAACCTTAGCTCAATTAGAATCTTCAATTATCAAGACAAAATAATATTTTCAAGTTACTTTTGGTAATACAAAAGTAGTTTCTGACATTTTTGTCACTCTGTAATCTTGAGGTTCTTGATCAGAATCTGTGTAATAATACCATAAGTATGAAACTATTACTCAATCATCATCATGAGGATTATTAGCAGTTACTTTTACAATAACTGGATCAGATTTTGTATCTGGAGCAGTTATTGTTAATCCTACAACTTTTGGTGGAAGATTTTCTACTTTTGCAAAAGTTTTTATTGTATTAATTTTTCAATTTTTTTGGCTTTTTACAGTTAGAGAAATAGGAAAACATCCAAGCTCATCGATTTTGTATGAGAATTTTGGTTGACTTGAATTTTTATCCATATATTTCCATGAATATATTAATCAAGCGTTGTTTCAGTCAATATTAGCACTGTTTTCTCATGAAAAATTAATAATTCAAGCTCTATCAACCATGAATGCATCTTGTCAATCACATGCATTTGGAGCAACTATCATTTCCTCATTATCTCTAGTTAAAGTAATATTTGCTACTGGTGAATCTCAATCAGAAACATATATTTTTCTCGAAATGCTATTTGAATCTCAATTTTTCTTACCCCTTACATTCAAAAGAATATCATAAACTCAAGATTTTTTATAAACATGAACAATTCTTCAATTGTTCGAAAGGTCAGTAGTTCAATCTCAAAAACTCCATTCAAAAACTGAAGCCTCTTTTGATTCTGCAACAATAACAAGTGGAGTATTCATTTTAACTATCTTTGGAGAAAAATTCATTTTTACAGATAAAAGAGATGTTATATTAATATCTTTTTTTATCGTAGTTGTCTTCCCTGATTTATTAGAAACTTCCAGAACAACCTTGTGATTTCATTCTGTATTGAATGTATATTTTCATATTGCTCAATTCCTAATTGGATTTTCTAGCTCAACTTTTTCTCAATCAACTTGCCAGTTAAGAATTAATTTTGATCAATCAAAAGTATCCGGATCAAAACTAGAACTTGCATCGAATTTGTAAGTATTAGGAGTTTCTGGACTAGCAATATTTGATTCAAAAGTTGCTATTGGATCTCTAGATTCAATATTTACTACAACCAAATCAGTATCTTCTCTTCAAGATGGCGCTATAGATTTTAATTTAATAGCGAATTTTCAAGTTTTTTTGAATTTATATGTAAAATTTTCTTGTGATGATGAAAAGGTAGATTGATCTGATCATAACTCAGTAATTTTCCATTCGTAGCTTAATTTTCAATCATAGAATGCTGTACTGATTCACATTTTGAATTCATCTCATACAAATCATATACTTTTATCTAATTTTATAGAAGCTACTGGATTTCTAACATCTATAAAAATATCTTTAGTTAAATTCTTGTTCTCATTTGTAAGAATATTAAGTGTAAGTTTGTATGTTCACTCAGAAACGTAGTATTGTTTTTCTATACGTGGAGAATAATCATAACTTGTAGAATTAGTATTCCCGAAATTCCATGAAGTTCTTACGAATTTTGATCATCAAACTGGTTGTGATTCTGTCGCATCAATAACAAGTCAAGCTTTTCAAATATTTGGTGTAATTTTAATTTTATCTAATTCACTTACATTAACTCAATTAATGTATAAATAGATATTTCCCAAACTTGGTAGTACATCAATTTTTATTTGACCAGAATAAGGTAGTACATCAATTTTTCAATTATTATTCCTGCTTGCAGAAGTAATATCTAGATAAACAAGATAAGATTTTTCTTCTCTGAAAGTATAAGTAATTGCAGGTCAATTTCATAATACTTTACGTGATCAATCTGATTGTTTAATCCACCAAACATAATTTGATTGTGGCAGAATTACACCTGATGGATCAAATACATTTTCTGCTCTAAGAGTTGTAGTCAAAGGTGCGCTTCATGATTGAGGAAAAGATTTTAGAGATGCCTGAATTCTTTGAATTTTAGTTTTAGTTATAAAATCAGATAGATTCTTAGCCATTTCTGAGATCTTAGTATCACTTGTTGGGGATTTTTTTACAACATCTATTGATATAAGTAAGTTTTTTGCAATGTTATTATTATAAATATAATCATTATTATTAGGAAAAGTTTCAATTGCTTTATTTATATAGTTTTTTAGTGTATCAAGATTTGTAGTACTTAACTTTCAATTCACTTTATAATCCCTTTCAAGATCAGTTGAAAGAAGCTCAATTTTTTGTTTGTATTCATCAAATGTGTTCTTATCATTAATCGTATAAGCACTAACGCTTTCTATAATTCACTTTGAAAAAAATGAATTACTGATTACTGAGTTAAAAACACAAATAGTAAGTACTAGTAGTGATATTCAGTTTATTATTTTATTTTTATATTTATATTGCATATAGTTCTTTTTAAATATATAGTTCTTTCTTTTTATTGATTAATTAGTACCAATACCCATTTTATAAGTGGATAAGCCAGGAACATAACCATAATTCATATTATCACATATGTAATAATTGATTTTGATTTTTTTACTTTAGAATCATCTCAAGCTGCATTAAGTATATTAAATCATGCATATATAATGTATAATACACCAATTAGTGCTACGAATCAAAGTATATATATTAACATATCTTGCACATATTGGAAGAATGTTTTATCTTTTTGTATATTACTTACTCAATTATTAACAATTGCAACTCAAGAATCAATATCACAAATTGTTCAATCACTTGGATTACAATAAATTACAGTATCATTTGAATCTCAAGTATCTGTAAAAGTTCATGCATAAGAAGTTACGAATAGACCAAAAGAAGCTGATGCTATAAGTATTTTAATTAGTATATTTTTCATATTTCAAAAGGCTATTTTTAAAATTGTTTTCGTCAATTCCCTTAGATTTTATCACATATTTTATATAAAAGCAAAAATTTAGTCACATTGTTTTTCAAATTCTGTTTTATTTATTAAGTGGTTAATATTGCACTGAAGAAAATCTTGAAGTTTAGATAATAAATTTGCTTGAAGTTTTAACTCTAAGTCAAGATTTTTATTTAGATAATTATCATATTCATTCTTTAATCATTTCGTAAATCATTTGAGAGTTACATCAGTAGGTAAGAAATCTTCGAATTTCGTTCTATCATATCATACCTCGATATTTTCTTGTAATTTGGAGTCTTCTAAAGACCTAAATGCTGGAATATAATAATTGAATGATTTTGAATATTCTTCTTGAGCAGATTTGGTTGATAAGTAATTCAAGAATTTGAATCACATATCCTTATTATTACTGTAGCTTGAAAGTACAAAATAATTATAATTAATAAGATTGATTTTTTCAGAATTCTCAGAGCTTTCAGCATTTATCTGAAAAATTGGTGCTGTTCTAAGGAATTTATCACCAATAAGATAGTCTCATCAGTTTCTTTTTTTTGCTAATATTATTTCCTTAATAAGCGATGGATATCATATTAACATTCATATTTTTCATCTCACAAACAAATCAACAGTAGTTAAATTAAGTGTATCCATTTGATCTTTGAGATTCTCAAGTCAATTATATGTATCAGTAGAATATGAAGTATATGCAGAAAGAACACTTTTCGCTCAACTATCGCCAAGCTTGGAATATGATTCAATTCAATTCTGAAGGAAAAGAAGATTCAAAATATCAGATGGATTAAGTATATATTTTAATCACAAACCAATTCATATAGTTGAATAGCTATCATTTGATTTATTTTGGATTTCTTCATCTAATTCTGACCAAGTTACAGGCACATTATTAACTTTTCTAAAATTATAAAAAACACCCAATGTTTCGAATCACATAGGTATTCATTTCAGATATGAAACTTTTATTTTTTTTCATTCTTCATTCGTTTCTTCATTCTGAATAACAAGCTCATCAAAAACTCTATTAAAATTCTTACTAAGATAGTCAGCATCAACTACATTTCAAGGAATTCAAACTGTTTTTGAATCTAATAGTCAATCAGAATTAGGTGAAGTTGCACTATTATTAATTACGAATATATCAGGTGAATTGCCGTCCAACATAACACTTTGAAGGATTTTTTCATAATCAGAATAGCTAGAAAACTTCGTGAATTTGATTTCTGTTTTAGCGTATTCGCTATATTTAGCTTTAAATGAAGTTATTATATTGGAATAGCCGGCAGTTTCATCTCCTACAACCCAGACATTGAATTCTGCAGGTCATTTAACTACTTTATCACTAGTTGAATTTCAGATAAAAAGAAATACAGAAGATATAAGAATTACAACAGCTCCTATAATAGATAGGAAAATCATTTTTTGTTTTCACATAATTAATTAGCTAAGAAATGTAAATGTATATGCATAACCTCTTGTCATCAAGCTTCTCAAACATTGAATTGAAGTTTATAACCTTGTATATTAAGTTTTTTTGATAAATCACGAGCCAAAAGTAGTAATCATCAAACTAAATTTCTATCATTATTTTCTAAATCATTAATAGTTTCAATATGTTTTTTGGGAATAAGTAACATATGAACTTTAGCTTTTGGATGGATATCATTAATAACTATATAATTATCGTCTTCAAAAACTGTCTCAACAGGAATTTCTTTATTTATTATTTTACAAAAAATACAATCCATAATTGTTATAATTAAGCTATTATAAATAGTTATACGCGAACTAAATTAGAAAGTCACAAATAGAATATATATTCAGAAAATTCTTAAATAGATTGCGCAAGGAAGTATATTAAAAAATAAATAAAATTCAAATTTACAAAAGAAGCTTTATTCATATATTGTTGTGTATTATAAATTTTTAGTTTTAATATATTTTGGAAACAAGTATGAATATTTTATGAGATTGAGAAGTAATTATAAATCAGGAAAATAATAATTTAAATGATTTAAATAAAGAATTCTATGAATTAGCAATTATAATTTCTAATGCATGACAAATTTACAAAAAACATTTCTGAGAAAAAATTCTATGAGAAGATAATATTGATGAAAATATTATAATATCATTTTTATGAGAAATGATTCAGTTTTTATCAGCTTATTGAGAACAGTACTGTTTTGATTGGGAATATATACTAATGAATGCTAATATTCATTTGAACAAATGAAAACTGAAAGCTTCTAGTTTTTGTTGTTCTTGTATGTTAGCAGAATTAATTGAAAAATCTAATAGCTTAGAATCTACTTCTACTGAAATTAAATGAGAAAATAATATAGAAAATACATGGATTTTTCTTTTAAAACATGTAGAAAAATATAATAACTTTGATTTTAGAGAAGAACATTTTAAATATAATCTTCTAGATAATTATCCAAATGAAGTTAAAGTTCTTAAAAAAATAGTAGAATTATATGGGGCATATTTTACATTAAGAGATGAGAATGAAGAAGCCTATAAAGCTTATGAAGTAAATACTCCTGGAAAAATGAAAGAATTCAATTCAAATTTTGTTGAATTATACCAAAACACAGAATGATACTTTAGTTCTAAAACCAAAAAAATAGATATTGAAGATAAAAAAGAAGCTATAAAAACTAATGATTTTCAAAAGCTTGTGAATCTTATCTGACAGCATACTAAAAGATATTTCCTTGAGTTTTATTTGAAAAATAAAATTATAACAGATTCTTATTTTATATATTTGAATTCTTTAACAAACCCCTGGGAAAGCTTAAAAGAATTATATTATAACACAGTAAGACAAAATATTGCAGATAATATTATAAAAGAAACACCAAATAATTGTATTGCTGAAGTAAAAAATAAAGTAGATTTGATTTTAAAAAGACAACCAAAAGAATCTTTTAGACTTCTGACAAATACTGAATTTATCATAAAAAAATATAATGAATATTTTAAGACAATTAATTTATGATTGATTTGAGTTGAAGTAAACCAATTAGCACCACAAATTAATATTTCAAAAAAATGAGATTACGTAGTGATTATTGATGATGACTACATTTTCAATCTCAAACGTTGAAGAATAAATGGAACTTGAAAAAAATAAAAATTAGCTAATATACTTTGGTATAAGAAAATAAAAACTAAAATGAACTATTTCCTTCAAACATTCGGTTGTCAGATGAATTATGCTGATAGCGAAAAGATAACAATGATTATGATGCAATCATGATTTAAACGTGTCTTGAAAATCGAAGAAGCTGAGTTGGTCCTTCTTAATACTTGCAGCGTAAGGAAAAAGTGAGAAGACAAGGTTTATTCTGTAATTAATGATTTAAGAAAATATAATATTGCAAATAATAGAACTTCATTTATTTGAGTTACTGGTTGTATGGTGAGGAAAACTTGAATCAATAAGAAGCTGAATGAAAATACAAAAGAAAGAAATGCGACAAAAAATATAGAATTATTATCAAAAGAAGAAGATATTTTTAATAGCGATGATAAAATATTCGGTATAACTGACAAAATTGATTTCGTATTTAGGATTGAAGAAATTAATTTTTTACCAAAAATCATCTCTATTCTGATGAAAAGAGAAATAGGAAATGATGAAAAATATTATGAATATCTAAAAGTTAAACAACTGCAGAATAATCCATGAAGTGCAAACATCGTAATCCAGACAGGTTGCGATAATTTTTGTAGTTATTGCATTGTTCCTTTTACCAGATGAAGAGAAAAATCAAGAAATGAAGAAGATATTATAAAAGAAATCCAAGAAGTTATAGCTAAATGAACTAAAGAAATTACTCTAATATGACAAAATGTTAATAGTTATTGAAAAGGGATAAAAGCTAGGTTATGGAATCCAGATGAACTAAAATGGAATATTGACCTCACCCCAACCCTCTCCCAAAAGGAGAGGGGGCTAGTTTTGGAAAAAGCTTATAGCCCTAAATATGTACTTGAACTAGCAAAAGAATTGAGAAAAAATTGAACTAAATCTGAAGAAATTCTTTGGGAAATTTTAAGAAATAACCAATTGGGTTGATTAAAATTCAGAAGACAACATCCTATTTGAAGATATATAGCGGATTTTTTTTGCTATGAATTATGATTAGTTATAGAATTAGATTGAAGTATTCATGAAAATCTTGCTCGAAAAGAATATGATGAAATACGAAATGATTTTATGAATAATTGAAATTATAAAATTCTCAGAATTAAGAATGATGAAATTTTAAATAAAACAGAATCAACAATTAATAAAATATTAAAATATACAATTCTCCCCTCTCTCTCTGGGAGAGGGGTTGGGGGTGAGGGAACTTTTATAACACCTTTCAGAGAACTTCTTAATAAAATAGATAAACTTGAATGACTTGACAGAATAAGGTTCACTTCATCCAATCCTCATGATATGACTAGAGATATTCTTGATGCTCATTTTGAACTTAATAAAACCTGTAATTATCTTCATTTTGCACTTCAGAGTTGAGATGATGAAATACTCAAAAAAATGAATCGTAAACATACATATTCTGATTTTAAATCTCAAGTTGAATATCTTAGATCCCGTGATCCATTATTCTCAATATCTACTGATATAATTGTATGATTCCCAGGAGAAACTGAAGCTAATTTTGAAAATACTGTAAAAGCGATGATGGAAATAGAATTTGATTTCGCATATATTGCAAGATATTCATCCCGTCCATGAACTTATGCAGATAAAAATATGCAAGACTCTGTTCCCTATTCAATTAAAGCAAAAAGATGGCACATATTAAATGATATTCTTTGAAAATCAGTTAAAAAAAGATCAGAATTATTTATATGAAAAACTGAAGAAATACTTATAAGTTGAATTTCTAATTCATGAAAAATGTATTGAAGAACTCGTGGGTTCAGAGAAGTATTTTTTGATAAGGACGAAAAGCTGAAAATTGGAGATATTGTTATGGTAAAAATAGAAAGATTAAACAAATGGATTTTTGAAGGTAAAATAGTTGATTAAAAATATTTCATCTAAACAAAATTAGTTTTCGATTTTTGTCATTCCGGGCTCCGACCCGGAATCTATTATTTAACCAAAACTAATTTACTTTGGTATATCAAAAGGAATAAAAACATAAAAAATTTGTATTTTATCTAAAATACATATAATTTATGCACTTTTAAAAATAAAAGTTTTTTTGATGTTGATTTTTTATAAAACCCTTCAAAAAAAGAAGTTAAGATAAACTAATATTTAAACTAAAAATAAGAAAAAGAGGTTATCTGTATACAGAATTTTAAGAAATAGTTAGTGAATATAATTTTTAATTAATTCACATAATACTTTACATAGAAATTACACTCGCACAATATAATACAAAATTAATTAATTAAGTAAAAAATGTTAAATAAACTATACAAAAATATATTTGGAGATCCAAACGAAAAAATAGTAAAAAAATACTTCGCACAAGTTGAAGAAAGTAAACGCCTCGAGCTAGAATTAGAGAAAGAATTAACTTCAATAGAAAAAGTTCAAGCTAAAACTCGTGAATTCCAAGCAAAATTCGACTGACTTGATTACAAAGATAAAGAAGATTACTCTAAAATCAAAGCATTACTTTCAGAAATTAAATTAGAAGCTATAGCTGTTCATAGAATTGGCTGTAAACTTATTAATTGAAAAGAGTTCGATTTGTGAGACAAAAAAATCACATGGAATATGGTTCCTTTTGACGTACAATTAGTTGGTGCCCTCTCTCTTAATGATGGGAATATCTCAGAAATGAAAACATGAGAATGAAAAACTCTTGTTGCAACAATTGCAGCTTATCTTAATGCTCTAGTTGGAATCCCTGTTCATATTGTAACTGTTAATGATTACCTAGCTCAAAGAGATGCTCTAGAAATGTGAATAATATATAATACTTTAGGACTAAGTGTTTGAGTAATTATACATTCTCAAAACAATCAAGAAAAACAAGAAAATTACAAAAAAAATGTAGTTTACATAACTAATAACGAGCTTGGATTCGATTATCTTAGAGATAATATGGCCTCTTCTAAAGAAAGGAAAGCAATTTGACCTCTATATTATGCAATTGTTGATGAGGTGGATTCGATATTAGTTGATGAAGCTCGTACTCCACTTATTATATCTGCTCCTGATATGGAGCCTACTAATAAATATTTAAAATTCGCGCAATTATCCAAAATTCTTAAAGAATGAAAACATTATAAACTAGATGAAAAAGGAAAAACAGCAACTCTATCAGAAGAATGAATACTAGAAATAGAAAAAATGCTTGGAATTGAGAATATTTATATTTCAGCTCATTACAATGATATTCATCATGTAGAAAATGCACTTAAAGCCCAAACAGTTTATAAAAAAGATATTGATTATCTAGTAAGAAATGATGAAATATTAATAATTGACGAACATTCTTGAAGAGTACTTAGTTGAAGAAGATATTCAGATTGACTTCATCAAGCAATTGAAGCAAAAGAATGAGTTACAATTCAACAAGAATCAAAAACCCTTGCCTCAATAACATTTCAAAATTTATTCAGATTATATAAAAAATTATCTTGAATGACTGGTACAGCTGTAACCGAAGAAGAAGAATTCATCAAAATATATAATCTTGAAGTTGTAGTTATTCCTACAAATAAACCAATGATTAGAGATGATAGAGCTGATTTACTTTTCAAAAATGAAAAATGAAAATTCGAATACATTGTGAATCTTATAAGAGAATATCATAAAGTGTGACAACCAATATTAGTTGGAACAGTAAGTGTTGCAAAATCAGAATATCTTAGTGATCTTCTTACAAAAGAATGAATTCCACATGAAGTTCTTAATGCAAAACAAGATTATAAAGAGGCAGAAATTATCTCTAAAGCTTGATATTTCTGATCAATCACTATTGCAACTAATATGGCATGACGTGGTACTGATATCAAAATTGACGAACAAGTAAAAAATCTTACTGGTAGTATAGAATTATCTTGACATACATATAAACTTGGATGACTTGTAGTTCTAGGTACTGAAAAACACGAAACACGTCGTATAGATAATCAACTTCGTGGTCGTAGTGGTCGTCAATGAGATCCAGGTTTGAGTCAATTTTTGGTTTCGCCTCAAGATGATATTATGAGAATATTCTGATGAGAAAAATTAAATAGCTTATTTAATTGACCATTATTTGCTTGAATTCCTGATAATGAACCTTTGGCAGAATCTTGAATGCTTACTTCAAGAATTACTTCAGTCCAAAAACAAGTTGAATGAAGAAACTTCGATACGCGTAAACATGTATTGGAATATGATGACGTACTTAATCATCATAGAATTGCAATCTATTCTAAGAGAAACAAAATCCTAGAGCAAGATAATATTCACGAAGAAGTTATTGTCCTTATAAGTTCACAAGTAGATTCATTTATTGATAGTATAATTGACGAAGATAGAATAGAAAAAATAGAAGATATAGAATTTACAGTGGAATCAATTAATAATTTTGTAAATGAAGTAATATTTGATGAGGAAAGTTTTTTGAAGATATACTCAAAAACTGAATTAAAAGAAAATATTTTGGGTATTATAATATCGAAAATAGAAAGCCTAATATGAAAAGTAAATGAAGTTGATTTTTATGACTTTGAAAAAAAGCTATACCTACAATCAGTGGATGAATTATGGATGAGACATATTGATGATATGGCACATCTAAGAGAAGAAGTTGCATATGAATGATATGCTCAAAAAAATCCTCTTGTTGTTTATCAAGAAAAAGCATATGATAAATTCATGAATCTACTAAGTGAAATTGGATTCAAAATGGTTAAATGATTATTAAGTGCTAATCCATGAGAAAAAATTGAACAAGTAGAAATTAACGACAAAGACCTAGAATTGCTTTTTGCTGATTCAGGTATGCAATCTGCCGGAGATTTTAATAATCTAAAAAATCTTATAAGTGATGAAATTTATAAAAACTCTCAAAAAGAAGAATCTTGAATAAAAGTATACAGGGCTGAAGAAAACAAAAAAATAAATACTCAAGAATATCAAAAAGTATGAAGAAATGAATTATGCCCTTGTTGAAGTGGTAAAAAATATAAACAATGTCACGGAAAATAATACCTTTATTATTAAAAATAAATAAAATTCATGGAAGAGAATAAAATCAGTGATGAAAATACTGAAAATAATATAAATTCAGATAAAACTGAACTTTTAAAATCTAGAGAAGAAATTCTTGCAGAAAAGCAAAAAGATATAGAACCTATGGAAGTAATTAAAGAATCATCAATTACAGAACTAAAGGTTGCTAAACCAAAAATGCAAGAATTCATTGAATTCATAAGAGATTTGATTGTTATTATTTTTATAGTTATCGTAATAAGAACATATATTGTTGCACCATTCCAAATTAGCTGAAGCTCAATGGAAACAAGTTATCACGATAAAGAATTCTTACTCGTAAATAAGCTATCATACGCTAATGAATTCGGTTTATTTATATGAAATCCTTCCAGAGGTGACGTTGTAATATTCAAACCACATGCAAGCAATAATAAAGAGTTTTATATAAAAAGAGTTATTGGTTTAGCTTGAGATACAATTAAATTCGAAGACTGAGAAGTGTATGTTAAGAAATCATGAGATAAAACTTTTATTAAGTTAAATGAAGATTATTTATCTGCTGCTAATAAATGAAAAACATTCCTTCCTTTTGATGTAAAAGAAACTGAATTTAGCGTTCCAAAATGAGATTACTTCCTTATGTGAGATAATCGTAATAATTCTTCTGATTCTAGATCTTGCTTTATGTCATGTTCAATAGCTAATTCTTCTCATTTTATAAAAAGAACTGATATTATAGGTAGAGTTTTAATTGATTTTTGATATTTTAATATTTTTAAAATTAATGAATTCTCTTGAGCAATAGAATGAATTGGTAAAATAAAATGGTCAGTTGCACCAAGGTTTTTTAATACACCTAAAACTTGGGATTATAAAGAATTAAAATAATTATGGTTTTTATTACAAAATATAGACAAAAAAGTAAACTCAAAAAACATGAATTTCATCAAAATATTCTTGCGATTATTTGAAATATATTAAAAGATGAGGAATTCATTGCACTAAAAAAACATAGACATCATTTGTTTTTTAATAGATACGAACATTTAATCAATACTTCAAGAATATCTTATACTCTGGCTAAAATATTCAAAGCTGACATTACTAGTTGTACTTTAGCCTGAATACTTCACGATTTTCATTCAACAAGAATTAAATGACATATGCACTGAATAATAGCTGCGAATAATTCAAAAAAATTCGAAGTAAATGAAAAAGTGCTTCAAATCATAAGATGCCATATGTATCCATTCGGAAGAAGTAAAGTAGAAAGATTCAAATGAGTAGATTTTTGGATTGTAAAATCTGCTGATTTTTTTGCAATGTGTTATGAAATAAGTTATTCAGTTTTATTTTTATCTTTTAGATGAAAGAATAAAGTAAAGTTAAAGAAAAATAATCAATTACTTAAAAAACAACAAGAAAACGATGTTTTATCTTTTAAATAAACATTCTTGAGTAACTAGTTTTGGAATTATATATCAATTACGTAAAAAATTCTGAATTAAAAAAATTGGTCATACTTGAACTCTAGATCCGCTTGCTACGGGTCTTTTATTAGTTGCAACTGGTAATTCAACCAAACTTATTCCCTATCTCGATAAAAAAGAAAAAACATATATCTTTTCTTTTAATATTAACTGACTATCCCCTACTTGAGATCTAGAGTGAGCAATTGAATATGTAGATGATAAAATTCTTAAAGAAAAAGAAAAAACCATTACAAAAGAGTTGATTCAAGAAATAATTAATACTAAATTCAACTGAAAAATAACTCAGATTCCACCAAAATATTCCGCAATAAAAGTAGATTGAAAAAGAGCATACGAGCTAGCTAGAAACTGAAAAGAATTCGAAATGAAAAAAAGAGAAATTGAAATATTGAGCTCAAAGTTAATTAGTTATAATTTCCCAGAAATCAAACTTGAAATGACAGTAACTGCGTGAACTTATATAAGAACAATAGCCGAGGATATATCAAGAGAATTAGGTTTAGAATGATATGTAACCTATCTTCATAGATCAAAAATCGGTAGC
Source organism: Candidatus Altimarinota bacterium (assembly GCA_028689205.1). Taxonomy (GTDB): domain Bacteria; phylum Patescibacteriota; class Gracilibacteria; order BD1-5; family UBA2023; genus STC-113. The sequence continues at coordinate 159,319 of JAQTWP010000001.1, read as the reverse complement.
ATAAATGAAGAACTATCAAAAAAACTTGAACTAATTGAAGAATGAGATTATATAGATGAGAATATATTATTCCCAGAATTTTCTAAAATAGAAGTAAGTTCCAAGCAGTTAGAAGATATATTCAATTGAAAAGAATTAACTTTTGACTGACTGATAGAATGAGAGAAATATTTCATTACTTTTGAAGGGAAAAATAAATCCCTAGTTGAAGCTAAAGATTGAAAAATTGTAGTAATTAGGAATTGATTATAAAAAATATTTTTGACAAAAGATATATTATCGGTATATATGAAATATAGTTTTAAACTTATTAATGTATTATGATAATGATTGATGGATTAAGTCCTAAAGAAAAAATGGATAATCTTGCTTTAATTTTGAAAAATTGTGAAGAGATTACAAAAAAATATTCAGAAAGTATAAATACAAGACTAACAACTGGTAATTCTTGAGAGTTATCAAATGTAATCTCAATAGAAAAAGCAAAATTAAGATTTGAATCAAAATCTCAATTAAAACGAATTCAAGAATTAAAATGAAAATACTGAATAAAATTTTAAATAGATAATATTTTTTCTATCTGAGCATATAATTCTTCGAGAGTTCAGTTATTAGTAATTATATAATCAGAGATTTCTTTTAATCATCTTATTGTTACTTCTGTTTCTAAATCCTGATCAAGTAAAAACTGTCCAAAAGTTTTATCTAAATCATCTGAATTTTCTCATCTATTTAAAATCCTTGAATATCTATTCTCAAGAGTTGATTCAATATATATTAATTTGAATTCTGGCATTTCTCAGAGAAATACAATATCTTCTTTTCTTCTTATTCAATCAATTAATACAATATTTTCATTTAACATATCTAAATCATTTTTCATGATTTTTGCAAGAATATCCTGTCAAAAAGTTTGTCTTAAATTAGTTGACAGAGCTTGAAGATTTTCTCTAGAAGATTCAATAAATATTCTCGATAAAATATCTCTCAGAACCTGAGAGAATTTGAATTTTTTTCATCAATATTTTTGGAAAATATAATCAGTAGCTGTATCTTTGCCACATCACATTTCTCAAGTGAAACCTATTATTATTTTTTTCATATTATTTTTTATATTATTTTGAAAGAAAGAAGATTTCTCGTTAACACTCGAAATGACATATTATTTATTTTTTAATTTCTCAATATTTAATTTCATCATCTACCATATCTTTCTCTTGCCAGTCTTGAGCCCATTTTTCTACATCATATACATGTTTTATTCAAGTTGAATCATATCAAATATAGAATTTGATTCATGCATTAATTAACATTTTTTTACAGATGAAACATGGAAGTGCAGATTGTTTAATTACATTTCATTCAGAATCAAGTCTACAAGAATAATGATAAAGTGTAGCACCAAAAAGGTTAACTCATGCTCTCGCTGCGTTTATAATTGCATTCTGTTCTGCATGAACTGATCTACATAATTCATATCTCTCTCATGCGGGAACATTAAGAATATTTCTAAGGCAATTCCCTCTTTCGAAACAATCCTTAGTAAGTCTTGGAGCTCCAACATATCAAGTAGAAATTATTTGGTCGTCTTTTACAATAAGTGAGCCTTGTCTAGTTCTGTAGCAAGTACTACGAGATGCAACTTCTTCTGCAATACTAAGATAATATTCATCTTTTGAAGGTCTTTTTGTAATATCCATATATAATTTGGTTAAGTGGAATTATTATAGATAAATATAATTTATTTCAAACTTTTATAATATTTGAAATATTAAAAAAACTTTTCAAAAAAAAAAAAAAAACGTGTATACTTTATATGAATTTTTATCATTAAACAAATAATCTATGAAAAATACAAAACAAATATTTTCAAAAGGTATTATAGCCTGAGTATGATTTTCTCTTGCTATACTAATTACTACTTTAACTTATGCTGCAATATCAAACGTAATTTCTTGAGAGAAATTAACTGCTGACAAATTTAATCAAGTAATTAATGCTATTAATTGATGAGTTACTGTTCCAACTTGATGAGTCATGGCTTTTAATTGAACAGGCTGTCCAACTTGATGGATTCCTGCAAATTGAAATTCTATTCCAATGGTTTGATGATGAATAAACGCCTTAGATTTAAGATGAACATTTGTTAGATGAATGAATAGTTTTGAAAATTGAGACAATTTAATTTCTACTTGAAGTTGAGATCCAGATGGACTTAGAACATTATGAAGTTATCAGACTGATGAATTTAAAAATCACAGCCATTCTCTATATACTAGAATATGAACTATGTGACATACAGCATGAGTTTATCCTTCCTCTGGTGATTTATGAACAATGACAGATCAATGATTTAATGCTGTTAGAGTAAATTGATGAACTGAGACTCGTCCTCGTAATATAGCACTTTTGTATTGCGTGAAACAATAAATTATTTTTTTATATACTTTTCAAACTTTTATAATATTCACAAGTATTATTAAGAAAACAACTCTCACACTTCGGATTTCTCGCGGTACAAGTATATCTTCAGAAAAGAACGAGAGCATGATGGACTTTTCTTTTTGTTTCTGTACTAATATTAATTTCTAGGAATTTATCGGTTTCTTCGGGAGTTTTAGTTGTACAAATTCCTATACGATTACAAATTCTGTGGACATGAGTATCAACTCAGATATATGGCGCATCATATAATACTCAGAGAACAACTTTTGCAGTCTTAATTCCAACTCAAGGAAGTTTTTGAATTTCTTCTAAGCTGTTTGGAATTATTGATTTATAATCTTTAGTTAACAATTTTGCTGTAGCTAGAATTGATTTTGATTTAGTTTTATAATAATTAAGTGATTTGAAATATTTTTCAATATCTTCAAGTTTCCAAGTAACTAAATCCTCAGGAATTTTAACTTTTTCAAAAAAATCTTTTGTAGCTATATTAACTTGTTTATCAGTTGTTTGAGCTGACATTATGACAGCAATAAGAAACTGAAAGGGGGTAGAATAATTAAGTTCTGTCTTGATTTTTTTGGAATTAGTATAAATTAGTTCAAATATCTCTTCTGACTCTTTTACTTTTTTCATTTCATAATGTTTTAATTTTTCTTTTATTTTAATGAAAAATGGATAATATCAAGTAGTTTAAATTAATTAAAAGTTATGAAATATAATTTTTTAATATGGATAATAATCTCATTTGTATTATTGTTAATAATAAGAGTATTACAATATTATAAAGAAAATTGATTAAAATTTTGTATTATTCACTCTATCTTCGACTTGATAATATTATTTAATCCAATTTCCGTATTTATAAATATAATAACAGCTATTGTAAAAAATGAAGTTATTATCCAATGAACAAGTTGATTATTTATAATTTCATTAATCAATACTTACATAATTTATCCTATATCAATAGGATTATACTTATATTCAAAGAAAATATTTTTTAATAAAAAGAAAGTAATAATTTGAAAGTTATACCCGTATATTGATATTTTAATTATATTTTTATGGATTATACTTTCATATATAATACTATAATTATAAATTTTATGATATTCGACACACACTCACATCTGCAATTCGATGACTATGACAATATAGAAAATGAGTTGAAAACTATGGAAGAACTAGGAGTGAAATATTCAACTCTTATCGGTTCTGATTTTGAATCTACAGAAAATGCTCTTGTAATAGCTAGAAAACATTCGGAGTTTTTCGTGGTTGCTGGAATAACTCATCCTATAGAATCTCCTCAGATAGCTAATCTTGAAGAAGAGATTGCAAAAGTTGAAACTCAAATTATGGAAAATAGAAAATATATTGTATGAATATGAGAGGTTTGATTGGATTATTTTCATCTAAATCAAGAGAAAATTGAAGAAGAGAAAGAAATCCAGAAAAGAGTATTTATCGAAAATATTAAACTGGCTGAAAAATTCAATTTACCCATCATTGTTCATATTCGTGATGCTTGGGATGATGCTTATGAAATTCTATCTAAGGCAAATTTTGCAAATAATATCGTGATTCATTGCTATACTTGAAGTCCAGAAATCGCAGCGAAATATTTGAATTTAAGCGATAAAATATACTTTTGATTCAGTGGAATTGTAACATTCAAAAATGCTTTATCAGTACAAGAAACAGTTCCAAACATTCCACTTGCGAGAATATTAGTAGAAACAGATGCTCCATATCTAGCACCAGTTCCTTACAGATGAAAACTTAATACTTCAGGTTATGTCAAATTCGTCCTTGATAAAATAAAAGAGCTTCGAACTGAAACTCCAGAATTGGTAGAAAATACTATATATGAGAATAGTTTAAGATTTTATTGAATAACAGATTAAATATGAAAATATTCGATATAACATTATTCTGAATCCAGATAGCACCTAGTTATTACTGACTTATGTACGCTATGGGTTTTATTTTCGGGTATTTGATATTAAAAAGAAGGAAATTCTTAGCAGAAACAGAGCTTGATAGTTTAGTTACTTATATATTTTTTGGCGTAATTCTTGGTTGAAGGCTTGGATATATATTATTCTATGATTTTAGTTATTATTTATCTAATCCAAGCCAATTATTCGCAGTATGGAAATGATGAATGAGCTTTCATGGGTGAGCGATTTGAGTAATTATTGCTATGTATTTTTTCGCTAAGAAATACAAGAAAAGTTATCTGAAAATTACCGATAATATAGTTACAATTCTTCCAATCTGACTCTGACTAGGAAGAATTGGTAATTATCTCAATAAAGAATTATTAGGTAGAACTTATTCATGATTCTTAGCAGTTGAGAAAGATTGAGCGAAATACTTCCCTTCTCCACTTCTAGAGGCTTTATTAGAAGGGTTAGTACTATATTTTATATTAAATTATATTTTTAAAAAATCTAAGACTCCAGGTGAAACTTCATGAGCTTTTTTAACTTTTTATGCTGTATTCAGATTTTTAATTGAATTCATAAGAGTTCCGGATATTCAACTCTGATACATATTTAATTGGCTTACTATGGGACAAATTTTAAGTATTCCAATGTTTATTGTATGAATATATTTTTGGTTATTTTTTAATAAAAATTCAAATGAATAATAAATCGCTATCAAATACCCTGATATGACTATCAGCATTTGCAACTGTTTTAACTTATATAATACCTACGATACTTAATTTTTGAATGAATAATTATTTTATTAGTAGTAGTAATTATATATTCTTCGGGGTTCAGATTATTCTTTATCAATTCCTTCATTGATGATTTATTCATTTGTTTTCGAATTCTATTTTTTTATTTTTGTTCGGTAATCAGCTTGAGAATACTATATGAAGAAAAAAGTATATGGTTTTTTTTATTTTAAATACTTTCTTCGTAGCTCTAAGCCTTCTAGTATTCTCAGGTGGAAATACGATTTGAATTAGTGGATTTGCTATGGCTCTTTTGGCTTATATATTCTTACTTCTTAGGAAAAATAAACACCCCGACTACAAGGCTGCATGATTATTTATAGCAATAAATATATTTATTTGAATTGATTCCAATATAAGTTTTGTAGGACATTTAAGTTGAGTAATATTCGGTATTATTTTTTATTACATATCAAGTTTGACAAAAAAATAGATTTCATTATACATATTAATACTATTTTTTAAAAAAACACATGGATAGACGTGAATTCCTGAAGATTTGTTCATTAGCAGTTATTTGAGCAGCATTACCAAAAACAGTTCTATGAGATACAAAAGCTATAATTAAGCAAAAATTCGAAAAAGCGCTTAGCTGAAACGAAGAAATGGAAATCGAAAAAAATGAAGTCTTTACGAAAAAAATAAGCGAAATGAAATGAACTCCTCTTGAAATGAAATGAATTGCAGCAAAAAATTCGCTAAGTCAATTTCTAGGACTTAATCAATATGAATTAATATTCAAAAAATATAACCCGCACCTCACAAAATATAAAAAAAATTGAAAAATTAATGATAATAAAAATTCATACATTAATGATGAATTAGAAATACCAAGAATATACGATGAATTGACAAAATATTTCCCTGATAATTTAGATGAATTAATAATCCAGAATCCGGAATTAAAAAATAAAATATGAAATGATTCTAATTTTTTATATCTAACAAAAGTTTGAAATTGAAAATTCGCTCTTTCTTATTATAAAGACTCTGAATTATTCCTAGCAACATACGTTTCTCCAGGAAAAATAAGTAAAATTCATAAAAAAAGGACAAAAGATAAAATCACATGAGAATTAAAAACTATAACAATCCCTTGATGAGAAAATTCACCAAACTGAATATACAGAATAACTAAAAGTGAGTATTTAAAATATAAAAAATCTAGACAATTTGAATTATCACCAATGCCTTACGCTATTCATATATATAAATGAATTTTTCTTCATCATTGACAAGACGTCAACTGAAATAAAAAATCTCACGGATGTATTAGAGTTCCCTGATTTTATCAAGAAGAATTATATAAACATATAACTTCGTGAACAAAAATTATAATTAGTTGAACTAATGAAAAAAATTAAAAATCACTAAATTGTGTGGATTGAATTGAATATAGAATATAATCATCTTCTTTTAGTTCTTTTGAATCCAATCAAGCTTTCATACATACAAGATTAAATAAATCCTGAGGAGTAGAAACCATATTGGCCATATTAGGAAGAATAACTCACAATTTTCATAAAGGCTGACAAATAATAATTAATCCATCTTTTGAAATATCAATTTCATCAAGATTATTTACCACTTTCCTTTGATTATTAGATATCAAATCAACTCTGAATTTTACATTCTTAATTTCTAGAGGATTTTTGATTGCTTCTACGAATCTAGGATCTTTGAGACAAAAAAGAGCATTTTCTATTAATTCAAGTATCGTATTTGCTTTTTTTATATTAACTCTTCAACTTGAAGCAATAACTTTTCAATCTTTATAAAGAGTTACAAAACTAATATTCTTAGTTCCAGAATGCTCATGAGTTAATAAATTCAGCTCTTCAACTGTGGGAATTTTTTGCTCATTAAGATACATTTCAATGACTTTTTTTGCTACTTTATGCATATATATATTATTTAATAATTAATTTCAAATAAATTCAAACCTAGGTATTTCTTTTCAGTCCAAGATAATATTTTCTTCAAACATTTGTCTAGGTCTTATCCGAAGTCAGTATTCTCAATAAAGTTGTTTATATATAACGAATTCTTCAAGATTTTCAGAATGTTTTCATACTCAAATTACTTCATAATCTTTTCATTTATAATGTCTATAATTTCAGATTTTCATACTTTATAAATTTATTTAATAGCAATGTTATGTATTTTATTAATTTTTTCAATTATTTCATCTTCAATTATTTTCATTTTTTCATAATCAATATCGTTTTCGTGGTCAAAACCTAGAATATGCAAAATACTATGAACTAATAATTTATAAGATTCTTCTTCAATCGTATTGTCGAATTCTTTTGATTGTGATTCAATTTTATCAAAAGACAATATAATCTCTCAAGCAATTTTACTTTTTTTCAAAGAACCAAAATCATCAAAATAATGAAAACTCAAAACATCAGTAGATTTATCAATTCATCTATAATTCTTATTCAATTGTCTAATCATATCATCTCACTCGAATATAATATTTAGTATTCAGTTCTGAGACTTAGTAATATTTTTATTAATTTCTTCAAAAATAAAAACTATAATTTGTTTCGATAGTTTTAGATTCTTTGGTTTATTATATATTTTGTATCCGAACATTACTATACTTTATTATTAATTTATATAATTCATTTTAAAAAGATTTCACTTTTTGCAAGAAATTTACATAATAAAACCACTTTAAAATTTAATACCAATTATGAAACAGGATAGAATAGCTAAAATACTTGAATCAATTGATAATTTAAAAAATGATTTATATAAAGAATATGAATCTTTAGCTTCAAAATATGACTTTTTTATACAAAATAAAAAAGTAGTATTTTCTCAAAAAATCAAAGAATACCAAAAATCAAAAAAAACTAATTTGTTCAAATATATTTTTACAGCTAATATAAGAAATTTATTATCTGTTCCATTTATATATTCACTTATATTCCCTGCGATAGTTCTAGATTTATTCCTGACTATGTATATATTCACAGCATTCCCACTATATTGAATTCCTAGACCTGCAAGGAAAGATTTTTTCATTTATGATAGAAGATTCTTGAAATACCTTAATCTTTTACAAAAATTCAATTGCTTATATTGTTCTTATGTTAACTGACTTTTCGCATATGCAGTCGAAATCTGATGAAGAACAGAACAATATTGGTGCCCTATAAAACACGCTCTGAATAATGAATTAGAACACAAATATGCAAAAGAATATGCTGATTTTTGAGACCCAGATTGATTCAATGAAATATTTAATAAGAATATCTGTTTTAAGAAGTAACTAGAATTGAAAAACTAAATTAAAACTTTCCCATCTTTAAAATCATTTCTAATTTCTTCTAAAACTTTCTCAACATTCTCAAAGCTCTCCACTCTTACAAGTTCGCCTCTGTAATGTTTTACTCATGGGAAAGAATGTAGATATTGGGCTAAATGTTTACGTGCTTCTAGACATCATTTCCTTCATTTAAGCTCTATAAGTAATTTTGCATGTTCTTTCATAGTATCAAGTTTTTGTCATAGAGTTGGTTCTATTTTTCAAGGAAGGAAACACCAAGGATTTCAGAAACTTTTTCTTCCAATCATAAATCAATCAAGATTCTCTACTTTGTTCATACCATCATCAAAATCCACCACATCTCAATTCCCTATTACTGGGATTCCGAGATTTTTCTTGAGCTCGTATATCATTGACCAATCTGCTTGACCAGTGAAAGCTTGTTTGAAAGTTCTTCAATGTACAGTTATTAATTGTGCCCCAGCGTTTTCTAGTCATTTGGCGAAAGGAATTAGATTATCAGTATCAGCATAACCCAGTCTAGTTTTAACTGAAATTGGGATTTTGACAGCTTTTGCCATTTCTTCAATAATTCTATATGCAGTATCCACATTTATCATAAGAGATGAACCATGTCCTGATTGGACTACTTTTTTGGCTGGACATCACATATTCACATCAATTCCTGCAACTCAATAGCTTTCTATAATAATAGCTGCTTTACGGAATATTTCTGGGTCTTTTCAGAAAATCTGAATTATAAGCGGTTTTTCTGTAATATGATGAGGAAGTACAGAATTTGCGAGGAATTTGGAATGAACTATTCAATCCGCACTAAAAAATTCTGAAAAGCAAATTACTTCAGGATTAATTTTTTTTACTATCTGTCTATATGCACTATCTGTATAGCCATCCATAGGGGCAAGTGCTACTATTTTTCACCTAGAAGCAAGGTCTTTCCAAAAATTGTTCATATAAAGGTTTAATTGTCAATATTATTTATTAGTAAAATCTTTTAATAAGTGCTAATATACTTGTGTATTAAAAAAAATCTAATTTATTAATAAAAAAATATGGAAAATTCTTCCCCAAGTCAAAGTGTAATAAAACAAACAGCTAAAAATAATATTAAATCTCAATTCTGAATATTAAAAAGCGTGTGTAATTTATGAATTGTAGCTATTGAAGATCAAGCAATTAGAGATTTTATTATCAAATGAATTTCTGAAATAGGAGCTTGAGCAATAGTAGTATGAACTGACGAAAATTATGATATAGCAAATATTACTTCAGTACCAAAACTTAATCATAATAATTTGGTATGATTTGATTTTTTTATTTATGATAATAATCATACCTGAGTGGATGTTGTAAAATATATGACAGCCTGAATTGTTCCAATTATGCCAGAAAAGAATACATATTCTTGAATACTTAAAGATTTTAATCCAATGAAATTCGAATGAAATTGATTTTTCTGGAAAAGTAATTCTATGTATTGTATTTTCGAAAAATTAATCTCATATCTAGAAAATATCAAATTCCCTGAAGATAAAAGGATTTTAATTAAAAACGTATCATCAACTTTTTAAAAAATGAACTCTGAGCCTCAAAAAGATTTTGAAAATAAACAATTTTATAGGATTTCATCAGAATTTCTAGATTCTATAATAAAACAAGATAAAATAATACTTTGGAATTATTCAAAAAGTAGTATTTTATTCGAATGAACACCAGAAAAATTCTGAGAATTTTTAATTGAAAAAATTATAAATACTCCACTAGGCAAGATAACTAATTCTATTTGAGAAGATATTTGATATTTTGTAAATAACAAAAATAATCCCCAATTATCTTGAATTAAACTTCCGATGTTTGGTCAAGAAGAATCTACGATGGTCGGAATGAATATTTTAAATAGAATTAAACCAGAAGATAAAAATATAAGTGAATCTATTGAAATAAAACAAGAAGGAATTGATAATTATCTATATGATTTATCTTTGTATCTATGAGAATTCTCTTGAAATATACATAAATTCAGTATAGATGAAGACTGAAAAATTATAATCCCAGAAGAAAAAGAAGAAAAGCTTTTTTGAGATAATTGAGTTAATTATAAAACTAAAATACAAAGTTTTTTTAAACAAGATGAAAAAAATATTAATCAAATCAAAAATATAAAAAACGATATTAATACTAAAGATTGTATAAGTTTGTTATGAACTATAATAATAACATACAACTCTTCAGATTGAATTCCAAGTGTAATTGCCGAGAATAATTCTAAAGATAGATGATTTTTCAAAACTCCATCCCGAGATAATCCAGCTTTCATTTGAATAGATTTGAACAACAAAAAAAGAGATGATTGAGTTATTCCAACTATTACCCTACAGCATGAATTAAGACATTTTTTGACATATATATGAGATAATATAATAAAAGAGAATGAAAATGTTTGATTAAATTACGTAGTTAGGAATCTTAAAGATTACTGAAATTTTAGAAGTAAAAAGGAGCTAATTAGTTCTGATAAAAAAACACTTGATTTAATTTATTGAAGAGAATTCAATTCGGGAAGTAGTGATGAAATTGAAGCTTATTCTAATCAACTATGATATCTAGATGAACTTCATTCTTCTTTTGTACAATGAAAAAAATGACGGTTAAATATTGATTCCAAAGTATATATTCCAGGTAAAATTGGCACTCATAAAGAAATAATATGAGAAAATAAAATTGATCAAGAAAATCTAGAAAATTTAATTATTTTATTACAAAAAATTAATTGCATTACGTATTTAGTAGAAGAAATTTTCCACGAAAAAGAATTTGAAAAAAATATGTCTCACCCTTTACAAAAAAATAGATGTATTATTATTGATGAAGAATTTGAAAAAACTAAAAAAGTTTTTAATCATTTAATCGAAATAACCTGAACCAATATATGAGTTGCCAGAAATATTAATCAAGCATACAGATTAGTACAAAAATTCTGGGATGAATATATTTTACTTCTAATGCCAAATAAATATATCAAGGAAATAGAATTTTTTCATGAGAAATACTACAATTAGAATATAAAAAACAGTTAGAATAATTCTAACTGTTTTTTATATAATTTCTATATCTCTTTTGTTTTTATTATTTATGACATTAATAGATTTTCTGTCATTCCCGTGAAAACGGGAATCCAGTATTATTTCTACCTTTTAATATTAAACTATTTTTTTAAAAAAATGAATTTTATTTTTATGCTGGTTTCCCGTTTTCACGGGAATGACAATATGTTTGATTTAATTCCGGATTCCAACTTTTACCAAAAATTACTTCCTTAATTCTATATTTTCTTTTGCCAAAAAATCTATTATCTTATTCTGAATAATAAGTGCGTCTTCATCTGTAATTGTCTTGGTATAATCTTGAATATATACTGAAAATGTTACAGATTTTTTATTTTCTCAGATTTTTTCAGAATTTCTATAAATATCTATAATTCTTACATTTTTTATAAGAGTATCTATATTGCTAATTGAAGAAATAATATCTCAAACTGGTGTTTTTTCATCCATTACAAAATTAAGCTCACGGTCAATTCATGGATATTTTGGAATTTCTCTGAACTCAAGGTCGCTTTTTATATATAAATCAAAAAGTTTAGTAAAATCTATTTCTAGATATATAAGCTTAGAATCATCTAATTCAAAATTAGAAGCTACACTTGGATTAATATAACCAAAAGCTCATAATAATTCAGAATTATCTAGTCTAATTTCACCTGATTTATTAGGATGAAAATATGGGAAATCTTGCAGTTTTGTTCATTGTACAATATTCCAATTATTGTTTGGGATTACAGTATTTAAGAATCAAGTTAAATTATTCTTGAATTCTTCAAAAGATTTAGAATAACTTATAACTCAGATTTTAGGTGTTTCTGAGAATTTATCTTCAGTTTTGGAACTTACTTTTGCGATTTCGAAAAGACTGAATTCTTCATTACTTTTAGCGTTATTAGAGACATTTACAAGTAAATTCGCAAGCATATTTCTTCTCATTATTGAGAATTCATTACTGTATGCATTTAGAATTTTAATAGCATTTGAATGATTGTTTAATCATATTTTCTCATCAAGATTTTCATTCGAAAATGAATAATTATAAACTTCAAAACATCATCTAGAAGCAAAATAATTTTGAGTTATCTGTCTTAATTCAATGCTTTGATTTTTAGTTACTATATTCAAATCTCAATTAAGTGGAGTTTCTGGAACTTTTGTATAAGAATATATTCTTCAAATTTCTTCAGCAATATCTTCTTTGATTGAAATATCTTTTGTAGCTCTCCAAGAAGGAACTTCAACTATGTAATTACCTTCTTTATTCTCAAAAGAAAAACCAAGTGCTTTAAGAATTCTTTCTATTTCATGACCAGGAATTTTTACTCAGATTTTTTTGTTTATAAAATCTTCAGTGAAATTAATACTAACATTATTAACTTGTGTCATATCTAGATATTCACTATCCCCTACGATTTGTCCTGGTTTTCAGATGAAAGATAAAAAGTCCATTGCTCTTGCAAGCGCTTTATTCGTAAGAAGTGGATCAAGAGATTTTTCATATCTAGTAGAAGAATCTGTCCTTACTCAGAGTCTCTGAGCTGTTAAACGAATATTAGATGCATCAAAACAAGCTGATTCAATATATATATTAGTAGTTGTTTCGCTTATTGCAGACTCAAGTCAACCGATAATTCAACCTATTGCTAGTACTTTTTCATCATCAGCTATAACAATATCAGTTGAATTTAGTTCATAAGTTTCTCAGTTTAGAGCAAGCATTTTTTCTCATGATTTTGCAAGTCTGACAGTTATTTCTCATTTGATTTTATCAGCATCGAAAGCGTGCATTGGCTGACCAAGTTCTGTCATAATATAATTAGTCATATCAACTAAATCGAATTTTGGATTGATTCAAGATTTATAAAGCATATAACTTATTCAGAAAGGAGAAACTCAAGATTGAACTCCTTCTACTTTAATAAGATTATAAGCTAGAACTTTATCAGTTTCTATTTTTGTATTAAGTTTATTTTGAGAAAAATTATAAGTTTTAGAATATCAATTAAAAGGTAAATCAAAGATAGCTCCGAATTCTCTAGCATTTCATTCAATACTGAACAAATCTGGACGATTAGTTATGAATTTGTTATCTATTTCAAAGACTATGTCATTTAATTTAGTTTCACATTCTTTTCAATCCAATCATATAATTTTAGTTTCTAAATCTCAGAAGGGCTTTCAGATATGATTTTCTAGAACTTTTTCATCGAAATAATCTTCTAATCTCATAATTCAAGCCGATCTACCCTCTTGCAATTCAAGTTCATCTTCACTACAAATCATTCAATTACTCTCTTCTCATCTTAGACGAGTTGATTTGATTTCGAATTCTCATTTTATAATTGTCCCAATTGTTGCAACTGGTACATATTTTGATTCTAGAACATTCGATGCTCAACATACTATTTGAGTCTTTCATAAAACTCATAAGTCTACTTGGACAATATTAAGATGATCGCTATCAGGATGTTTATGCGCTTCAATAACTTTACCAACTACAACTTTCTTTTCAGAAAGGAATTCCTGAGTTCAATCAATCTCTGCAGTATGAATAGAATAAAGATGTGCTAATTCAATAGTTCATTTAGTTTCTATTAATTCAGAAATATCTGTATAAAGACTAATCCAATTTAGAGGTGTTTTCATTTTTTATGATTAAATTAAAAAAAGTTAAAAGTTATACCAAACCAAATTAGTTTTTCTTAAATTAATAGATTCCGGGTCAAGCCCGGAATGACAAAAAAACGAAAACTAATTTTTTTGAATATATTAGCAATTAACTAAAAGTGGAGACATTATATAAAAAATAAGAAAAATTCAAAAAAATTTAAGAAATATTTTGAAACTAAGATAAATACTATATAATTTAAATAATTATATACGTTTATGTCATTCCGGGCTCCGACCCGGAATCTGAAAAAAATAAAAAATCTTTTGTTATGAAAAGAAAATAACTAGGTTTGAAATTTTGTTTAAGTAATAATAATTACATTATGAAAAAAAATCTATATTACATTGTATACTTATTGGGTTTGATATCTAATAAAGCTTTCGCAGATAATATTACATGAATTGCTGATGATAAACTAAAAAACTGAGATGTATCATTTAGCGATATCCCAAAATCAATTCAATATGCTACATGATTTATTTTGAAATTCGCAGCGACTATAGCAGTTATTGCAATAATTATTGGTTGATTAAAATATTCTCTTGGTTCTGTAGAATGATCATCTCCTAATAAACAAAAGGCAAATGATACAATTAAATATTGAATTATGTGATTTGTAATTGCTGTTTCTTCTTGGTATATAATTAATTTAATAGTTAATAATCTTTAATATGTTCTCTTGGCAATTCTCAACGAAAAAAGAAAAAAGCAGTAGTTGGTATACAATCGCATTAATCGTGTCTATAGCACTTATAATTTGGTGATATATGACTGGACTATACATAATGAGTATAGTTATTATAATCCTTGTCTGAGTATATTTCCTAGTCGAAAACAATTCTCCAGATGAACTTGGAATTGAGATAAACGATAATTGAATCTTAGTTTGAGAAATTTTTTATGATTATCCAAAGCTAGAATCGTTTTGAATCATATACAATAAAAATATCCCACTTTTCCTTAGAATTAGACTTAAAACAAGGTGATTTAAACTTCTTGATATTCCATTAGACGAGAATATCAAGATATCAGAGCTAAGAACATTCCTTCTTAATTATATTGAGGAAGATGAAAAATCAGAGATATCCTCACTTGAGAGATTAATGTATTATATGAAACTGTAATTACAAGTTTTAAAAGTATTTTATTACCAATTTAATTTATTATGAATTCAAAAAATATAACAAAATTCTTATCAAACTGATTAGTTTGGTGAATAGGACTTACTATATGAATTGCTTGAGTATTTGCTTACACTACTTGACTTGGATGAAAAGTTGCAACTAATCCTTTAAAATCCGCTGATTGGAATAATCTTGTAAGTAATATTGATGAAGTGAATAATAGAACTAATGGTATTAGTTCTGTTTGATGAAATATTTGAATCTGAACTAATAGTCCTAATAGGAATTTACAAATTTATTCAAGTTGAGTGGCTTGATTATCAATCTGAACCTTATGAGATAATCTATTAGAACTTAGTAGAATTGATTTTATCAATAACGGTGGTAATGTTTTATGAACAGCATGAAGTTTGTGATGGATTGTTTATTCTAGATGAAATAATTATTGAGGTTGAGAAAATAATAATTTCTGAATTTCTTCTTTTAATTGAACTACGCGGAATCCAGTTATTACGTCAAATTTAAATTGAAATGTTTGAATTGGGAATTTAAATACTTCATACAGACTTCGGGTAAACTGAGCAGCATGATGAACTTCTGCATATGCAAACGCATCTGATATTAGATTCAAAAAAAATATTGAAACTATAACTTGATCTTTAGATAAAATAAATAATTTGAGATGAGTGTATTTTGATTGGAGGACAGATGAATTTAAAGATAAAAACTTTGAAAATTGAAAAGAAGTTTGATTTATAGCACAAGAAGTAGAAAAAGTCTTACCAGAAGTTGTTACTACAGATTCTGATTGATATAAAGCTGTTAAATATTCCAATATGAACGCAGTGTTAGTTGAAGCTATAAAAGAACAACAAAAACAGATTGAATCTCAGAACCAAAAAATAGACAAGTTAATTAAAAACAATAAAGAACAACAAAAACAGATTAATATATTATTATCAAAATAGTAATATAATATTAGAAACATAAAAAAAACAGGAAGTGATCTCAACTTCCTGTTTTTTATTTCTAAATTTACCCTCAGAATTTAAATATCATTACATCTCAATCTTGAACAATGTATTCTTTTCATTCCATTTTTACTTTTCATAGTTCTCTTGCTTTTGCCCATCATCCTGATTCTACAAGATCCTTCCAATTAGTTACATCTGCTTTTATGAATTTTTTTTCAAAATCAGTATGAATTCTTCATGCTGCCTGAGGAGCTTTCCATCCTGTCTTGATAACCCAAGCATGTACTTCTATTTCTCATGCTGTGAAATAATATTGAAGTCCAAGTGAGCTAAAACAAGTCTTAATAAGGATATCAGTAGGATTAGTTGTAATTCAATATCATGCAAGATATTCTTTTCTATCTTCTGGAGAAAAATCAAGCATATCAAGCTCCATTTTGACACTTATAGGAAGAACTGGAATACTTTTATCTGTAATTCATAATTGATTCCTAAGATCATTTTCACTCAAATTCAATTGAGATTCACTTACATTACATGCATATACAAAAGGCTTATTTGTAAGAAGAAACAAATCCTTAATTAAATTCCTTTCTTCTTCATCAAGGTCAAGAGTAATTGCAAGATTACCAGATTCAAGATGTGGTTTTAATTTTAGATATACTTCACTTTTTGCTTTTGCTTCTTTATCTCAAGATTTAGCTTTTTTCTCATTTTCATAGAATCTTTTATCAAGTGTTTCTAGGTCTGCTATAATTAGTTCGGCACTAATTATCTCTGTATCTCTTTTTGGATCTACAGTTCAACTTACATGATGAACATTAGTATCTTCGAATAATCTTACAACTTGAAGTATTGCATCAGCTTCACGAATATTAGCTAAGAACTTATTCCCAAGTCATTCTCATTTACTAGCTCATTCTACAATTCCAGCAATATCTACGAATTCGACAGTTGCAGGGATTATTTTCTCTCAATTTACAGTCTTTTGTAAAGCCTCAAGGCGTTCATCGTTTACATTAACAATTCCTGTATTAGGCTCAATTGTACAGAATGGGAAATTCTGAGCATCAGCTGCATAAGATTTAGTTAAAACATTAAATAACGAAGACTTTCCAACATTAGGAAGTCCAACAATTCATACTTTCATAATTAGAGTTAGTTAACAATTAATAAGTTTATCGAGTTTTCTTTTAAATATAGTATATCTTATAAATGGATTAGAATTAACAAATTCTCAAATATTTTCTAATCAAGTAGGAGTTTCAGAAATCTCAAATTTTCAAAATTTTCAAATAAGATTTTGTTTGAAAAAATCCAAGTAAAAATTTATTGAATTCAGAGTTGTATTTATTTTGTATGAAACTTTAGATGAAGCGCCTTGTAATTGTTTTATTATAATTCAATTATCGGTTTCATCAAAACTTAACACATATCAACATATTCAATCATAAGAAACTACTAAAGCATATTTTCATTCAATTAAAATATCTTTCTTAAATGGATTTCATAAAGTAGAATCCATTATAATATCTAATCTTAATTTATTCAAATCAAGCTTAAGTTTTAGAGCTTCTGATTGTCTAATGTGTTGTTTAAAATCAGGTATTTCAGGATTTGTTAATACGGTTGTAACTAAACTCATCTTAATAAACATCATTAGTTGCTGTTTCCTCTACTGTTTTAATTGTTTTGGTATTAGAAGAAATATTGAATATGAATATTCATCCAAGTATAGTTAATATAACAAGCGAAAGCATTACGAATTTTGTTGCTGGATAGATATATTTGCTGTATTCTTTGAATTTGAAAAAGTGTACTTTTGCGACTAAAAACATTCACCAAATAAAAGCCATAAAAATAAAATATATACCGAGATAGACAGGTAGCATAATGACGAAGTAAATAATATTAAAAGAAGTTTAATGTAAAACGATAATTTGTAAAGATTTTTATAATATATGTGAGAAGAAATCTTCTTTTATTTTTAACCAATTATCACTTTGTCTGCATAATTTTTTGGAATCTTGCATATCGAATAAGAAGTTTTTAATTCACTCTTCTAGAAAAATCGTATTCTGACTTCATTTGACATATATAATTGATTTTGTTTCTGTTGATTTAATTATTTCTCTAACTTTATTTCAGGCATCTTTTGAACTATTGTAATAAAACACATTACCTTCTCATAGTTTTTCTTTTATACTTTCGTATACATATTTTTTCATTTCTTCTCATACTAGAACTAAGTAGTTATATCAAGAATTAAGCAGAATATCAACCAGTTCTGTATGTATTTTTTTTGATTCATTTCATAATTCTCTCATTTCTCATAAAAAAAGAATTTTATTAAAATCTCACTCAAGATTTTGAATATATTTTACTCAAGAAGATATAGATGCGAATCATCAATTGTAACTTCAATCTATTATTATTGAATCACGAACACCCTTAAGAATTGTTCATCTTCATTTCTGTGGATGAACTTCCTTAAGTATATCTTTAACTTTTTCCAAATTTATATTAAGAAGTTCTCAAAGTAAAAAAACAGGCAAAATATTATAAACTTGATGATCTCCAAGTATTGAATAATTGACTTCAGTACAATTACTAGAATCACAAATAGAAAAATTAAGTCAAGATATTGAAGATTCTATATTTTTTGCAAATAAATTAGAACTTTCATTTTTGGCAGAAAACGAATAACTATTAGGAAGTTTTTTAAGATATTTTGATAAATTTTCATCATCAGAATTATATATAACTTTTTTTGATACTTTTCATAGAAGGATTTTTTCTTTTATATAATCAGAGTAATCAGGGAATTGCATTACATGATTAGGAGAAATATTAAGAAGTATTGCAATATCAGGTTTTACAATATCAGTAAGAAATTCCATTTCTCCAATATGATCAATTCAATATTCTAGAATTAAATATTTTGGATAATTTTTATTAAAATAAAGATAAATTGATTTTATAAAAACCAATATCCATAAAAATACATTCTTATTAGGAGATTTTGATTGAAGTATAGTCAAAGGAAGTCAGAATTCTCAATTATAATCATAGGGAGAAATATAGACATCTTTTGAATAAAGATTACTTAAGAACTCGTAAGTGAAATTTGATGCCGTAGTCTTCCCTACTGTTCAAGTAATTCCTATTACAAAAGGTTTATGCTTAGTTATTATAAGTTTTGACAGTTTTGACAAAATAAAAAGCGTAGTTTTTTTTAACATATTATAGAATTAGTAAAATTATTTAATAGTAATTTCTTTATTTCAAGATTTGATTATTCAGTCAGTAAAAGTAATTACAAGTTTAATAATATAATCTCAAGAAGATTTATATGTATGTACTGGAGTTGATTCTGAAGAAATACTTCAATCTCAGAAACTCCAAGAATAAGTAGATATTTGTCCGATAGTTCAGACTGCATCAAAATCTATTTGTTTTCAAGCGTATCAAGAAGAAACTGAAGTATTAATTACAACTTCTTTTCATTTTTCTTTTACTATTATTTTTTTCTTTATGGAATCTTTCATTCAGTCTTCTTTTGTTACAGTGAATACTACATCATATTCTCAAGGATAATTATATCTATAATCTTGCTTAGAATCTCATTCTACAGGTGCCTTTCATTCTCAAAAATCATATATGAATTTCACTAATGATCATTCTTTTACACTTGATGCAGATCAATCAAAATGAACTATAGCAGGTGCATAATCTGTTTCTTGTTTTATATCAAGTTTTACTGAAATATCATTTTTATCAGCTTCTAATATGATTTTTTCTTCTATAGTTTGAGTATCTCTTTTTACATTTGAATAGAAAGTATATCTGACATTCACTGTAGTTTTTTTATTCTCATAAAATTTATTAGTAATATCATTTCATATTTTTTCATATACTCAGTCTCAATTAAAATCCCATTCAGTTTGTTTAAGGGAATAATAATTATCAGTAACCTTAACATAATTAGAATCGAATTTGATATCAGATGGAATTCTTATTGGTATATGATATTCTCAAAGTTCTCTCACATATGACTCAGGTGTTAGATTATTTCAAGATTTATCTATTATTTTAATTAGAGAATTATTATATAATTGTGAAGTATTGCTTGGAAGACTAAAATTTAGCGGTCTTTTTATATCAATCTCTTTTTCTATTGTATATTCGTTCCCACTTGGCTCTGTAATTTTTACAGAAATTATATGTTTTCAATAATCATCAAAATTATAATCTACCATTTCTTTATCAGAAACTCTTTCTAATCAGTCTATAATCCATGAATACTTTATCATAGAAGTAATTTGTCAGGCAAGATTAATTTTTAAATTATATCAAAGAGGATTAATTGGATCTCTATTGATTTCAATACTTGCATCAACTGATTTTTTTGATTCAGCTCAAATAATAAATATTTTATCACAACCTGTTGCTGATTTTTGATTATTTATTATAACAAGACATATATAAGCTTCGCTATTAAAAATTTTCAAAGGTGAATAAATAGTATCAGTTCAATTATAGTTAGCATCAGGAGTAGAAAAATCTCAGTTTTTATCCTGAAGATAAAAATCAACTTTTCATAATTTCTTTATATCAGATATATCAAATTTTACACTTTTTCATCACAATCTTTCTTTTTTCTCTTCAATTTTTACTATTCAGGCAATATTTATATTTGGCAATCTAATAGGCTGAGTAATTTCTTCTCAGAGAGAATTAGTTCAGTAATATTCTCATACCGGAGTATAACTTCACGCATTTTGGTAATCAAAAATTATATCTTGGTCTGCTGCAGGATTAGTTCATTCTTTATCGAATTTTTTATCTCAATCAAAATCAATTCTATATCATTTAATATTCATTATTTTAGAAAAATATTCAACATCAACAGATAAGTCAAACTTCATTGATATGGGTCAAATCAAATTATCAAAATTATTAATAATATCAGTTCAATCATTGAATTTCTTGGACATTAATTTATCATTATCTCTAATAATTACTCATCAATTAAGATATAGATAATTAGTAGCTCATATTATACTTGTAAGATATATCCAGAATGTAATCTCTGCAAAAAGTATAACAATTGAAAATATAGATAATATAGTTGCTATAGTTTTCTTTTTTGCGTATTCTTTTTTGGTTACAAATGCTGTAAACAAGAAAATCATTGAAACAATTGACAATATAATTGTCATTATTCAGAAAGAAGCATTTACAAAAAGTCAGATATAATTCTTTATTTGTTGAGGATCAATTCAAAAATTAGTAAAAAATTGAGCGTTAGTCGGATTAAAAACTATAAATGAAATAAAAGCTCAGAATAATACAGCTCAGGCAAAAAACAAAGCTCAGAATATCCTTAAAATATCTGCTGGAGACATTTTTTTCTTGGGATTTTTTTGGGTGTTAGGATTATTTGAAGGAGTTTTATTTCAATTATTTCAATTATTTTGATCATCAATTCACTTAGAAGATTCTGTAGGAAGACTCTCTTCATTGTTTTTAGTTGGTGTAGTAATTATACTATCAAGCATAGAAGAGTTATTATTTTGGTTTTCGTTCATATTTTTATAATAAAATTTAAAACTTAAAAAGTATATAGCATTTTAGAAAAATTCAATTTTAAAAAATAGAATTTATTTTAAATTAAATTAATATAATTTTTTCTTAATAAAGCGAATTCTCAAGGATTATCGCTCATATTTATCCATACATTAAAACTTCATCAATGAGCCTCTGTTTTATTTTCTCACTTCATATCTATAATTTTTTCAAGTTTGAATTCAAAACTTTTATTAAGAGATATAAGTCTAAGAGTTTGTCATAAATCAATTCTGTTTTTTACTTCTATTAATGCTAATTTATTATTTTCATCATATTCTCTTATGATTCACACAAAATCCTCCTCTTTTAATTCAGAATTTTTTTCATAATAAATACTACTTGCTCCTACATCTCAAGTTATAAATCCTGGAATATATCATCTGTTAGAAATCGCAAAAAGCTCATTAATTAACTCTTTTGTATTGTATTTTTCTCAAGCTTCAACAGCATCAATAGCTTGTCTATAAGCTCTTCCAACTCATGCAATATAGTTTATAGTCTTACTTCTTCATTCAACCTTAAAACTTACAATTCAAGCGTCACGTAATTCTTCTATATAATCAAGCAAACACATATCGCGCGAATTCATTATATAAGTTCAGAATTCATCTTCATCAATTGGCAACAAATTCCCTTGTCTTTCTTTTTCTTCAAGATAGAATTCTCACTTCAATTCCGTGTAATCTTCTGGTCTTCAAGTATTTTCATATAAGTCGTTGCCTTCTATGTCATTTTTGTATACTTTATATTCCCAACGGCAACTATGGGCACAAGTTCATTGGTTTGGGTCGCGATGAGCCATGTAATTAGACAGTAGACATCTTCAAGAATAAGCCATACAAATTGCACCATGAATGAAAAATTCTAGTTCCATTTCTGGACAGTTTTCATGTATTTCTTTGATTTCTCTTAAAGATATCTCACGACTTAGAATAACTCTTTTAATACCTATTTCTTGCCAGAATTTTACTTGTGCCCAATTGGTATTATTCGCTTGGACAGATAGATGGATTTCTGCATTTGGATACTCCTTCCTTACCATATTAATAAGTCATGGGTCAGACATTATATAGGCATCCGGCTTGAGAGTTTCCATTTTTTTAAAAGCTTCCATAAAAGGTTTAATCTTAGCGTTATGGGCGTATATATTTGCTGTGAAATATATTTTTTTTCAAAGGTTATGTGTATATTCCACTGCTTCTTCAAGTGTTTCCCGACTGAATTGGTTTTCTCTTGCACGAAGTGAAAACATTGGTACTCAAGCATAAACAGCATCAGCTCAATAAGCAAAAGCATATTTTAATTTTTCAAGATTACCTGCAGGCATTAGGAATTCTAGTTTTTTCATATTTTAATTAATTTTATAACCAAAGTAATATACTTAAGTTTAATTAAAAATCAAAGATGTTTATAAATATTTATGTATTAGAAGTATATACTTCAAACTTAATAATAACTCCAAAAGGGTTTATTTGGTTTTTCTTTAATAACAGATACAAAAGTAAAGTTAGTTTTTTGTTTTTGTCATTCCGGGCTTGACCCGGAATCTATTAAATTAAGAAAAACCAATTTAGTTTAGATATATAACCTCAAAAGATTTGATTTAAAGAGATTTCTCGCTTTACTCGAAATGACAATTAATTCGTTTATAATTTGAATAATTTTAATTTTTAGAAAAAAGTTGAAAAAGATTTTGACAACTATAAAAAATTTTATAATATGTGCGCACCTAAAAAATTTATTCGTCTGTACTTATTATAGATTAGTTAGCCGTTAATGTCTTGGTTATTCGTGAAAATACAAGAAATAAATTAACACAATATATATTCCTCCGTAGCTCAGTGGTAGAGTAGGTGGCTGTTAACCATTTGGTCGTTGGTTCGAATCCAACCGGGGGAGCCATTTTTTTATTAGAAATAATTAATTAGAAAAACATGAATACTCAGTTAATAAATGAAATTCAAAAAGATTTCCTAAAAGATGGTGTACCTATGCCTAGAACTTGAGATGAAGTTGAAGTAGAACAAATAATCAAAGAATGAAATAAAGAAAGAACTCAAAAATTCAAATGATTAGTTATTATGACAAGTGGTAAAACTCCCCTTGAAAAAACAATAACTGTAAGAAAAACAACTGACTGATTTGCAATTGAAAAAATATTCCCAATTCATTCACCTCTTGTTAAACATATTGAAATAATTAGACATTTCAAAGTTAGAAGATCAAATATTGCTTTCATCAAGAAATTAAGTGGTAAAGCTGCAAGACTTAAAGAAATTAAAATCAAATAATTCTAAACAATTCTCAAAAATCCTCTCATTTCTGAGAGGATTTTTTTTATCTATAAATTAAATTTTGAATAAAACTTTTAAAAAAAAAAAAAAAAAAACGATATACTTTACATAAGAAAGTAAATAATTAACTCTTGTAAGATAAAAGTTCTATAATATATCTGACCACTTAGTAAGAATATATGAATTAAAAAAAAATCTATTTCTGTCATTCCGAGAAAAACGAGGAACTTGCCTACCGGCAGGCAGGTCCCTTTAGGTCAAGATATTTGAAGCAAAGACTTGTAGGAAAATATGGCCGTGAAATCAAACTAGGGAAATATAACTCCAAAAGCTCCTTAAAAAGAGACCTGCCTGCCGGTAGGCAGGTTTCTATACCACAAACGGTATCGAAATGACAATAAAAAACCAAAAAAATCATTATTATTTTTTATATCTAACTTCATATCTATGAAAACCAAAAACAAACAATATTCTATCCCCTTTATTAAAGGGGAACAAAAGGGGATTAAAACTATAAAAACCAAAAACTATAAACCAAAAACTATCTGATTCACTCTAGTCGAACTAATTGTCGTAATAGTAATTCTAGCAATATTATCTACTATAGCATTCCTATCATTCAATTCATATAGTTCTTCTTCTAGAGATACCGTAAGAGTAACTGATATTAATTCTCTTAAAAAGAGTATGGAATTATTCTCAATTAAAGCATGAACTTATCCAACTCCTGATAGTGGAGTAAATGTAACTTATTCAGGATGAACTATATGGACTCAATGAACTCTATGAGACAAAGCTACTAAACTAATATCAACAATATCAAAGAAACCAACTGATCCATTAACATTAAAAGAATACACATATTCACTTCTATCAAACAAAAGAGAATTCCAAATAGCAGCAGACTTCGAGAATCCTGTTTCATATAGAGATAATATGAGGATAAATGATTCTAATCCTAAATATCTATCTGTCATTCCAGAAATTTCGAAGAAATTATCTGGAATCCAGGAAGTTGAGTGACTTAATATTCTGGATTCCCGTTTTCACGGGAATGACAATGGCTTTCTTGATTCTTTCCTTTCTCAATTATCTAATCCATATATAGAACAAGTCTCAGCTTCTTCTACTTGAACAGTATGTTATATTAATGGTAACTTCAATTGACTAGTAGCTAAAGCTTCTACATGAGTAATCAATGTTATTCTAGCAGTACCTTCTTTAATAGTTGTAGATACAACTAATACTGGTAATCTAGTATATAATGATACTTTCTGAGAAGGTAAACTTCAATGTAATTGAATGAATTCTCCATGTAATATTACATTTGATTCAACTAATATAGTATTCTCTTGATCTCCATCTAATCAAGGAGATATAATTACTATGATGACTAACCTTAAAACTGCATACTCATGAAGTAATATTACAACTGTTCCTGCTGTACAGAATATATTAGAAGCTAGTTGAACTACATTAACTGATTTAGGTAGTTGATTGGTTAAGAATAATTTATGAACAAGTACAAATTTAGCTATAGCAACTCCAACTTATTCTTGTAATACTATAGAACCATCTTGTTCATCTACTTGATGTACTCTGACTACTTGAACTCCTACTAGTGTAAATCAACCTTGGACTAAAGGTAGTACTAATTGTGGTTTTACTTGTAAGACTTGATATAGTTGAGATTATTGTAATCTTCAATGGAGAGATATACCATGAACAAACTGTAGTAATGATGATTATACTTTTACATCTAGCTGAATTATATATAGATGGGCTTGATGTAATAGTGTTCTTGGAACTTGAGTTGAATGGTGATATAAAGATGATTGAACCCTGTGAACAATTTCAACTGCATATTGATGCCGGAATTATATATGATGAACAGGCTCTATAAATAATTGTCTTGTCACTAATTCTGCAATGGCAAGCAGTGCAAAAGAGAAATCCTGGTCAAATGCCACATCTGTAGTATGAACAGTAGACAATATATGGTGAAAAGTATATAATTGGGCACAAGCAACACAAGCCAATAATGCCTGTCCTACAGGATGGCATCTTCCTAACGATAATGAATGGACTATTCTTGAACTAGCTCTAGCTCCTACATGTACTGATGCTGCAGCTATAAATACATGGAGATGTACAACTACATGACTAGGATGGGCAAGTAATACCACTAAGAATTCACTAAACAATATAGTACAAGCACTTAAAATTTCACTCTGAGGTTACCGTGATATAGATGGTTCTACTTTTTATTATCGCGGTAACTATACCCACTTATGGTCTAGCTCTGCTAGTGGTTCTACTGCTTATAGTAGATCCTTGAATCGGACTTCTGTAGGTGTACGCCGTTATCTCAACGATAAGTTGTACGGTTTTTCAGTAAGATGTATAAAGGATTAATTACCAAGATATTTAATACAAAAACAATTTATTATTATAAGTTAATTACAATAACTATTTAATTATCTCCTAAAATTCATTTCTCTTTTATCTATATTTGCATATAATGAATTCGCTCAAAACTAGAAGAACTCTATATGGAGTTTTTCTTTACATAAAGGGAAAAACCGGTGAATCAGAATAAAAATATTGTACAAAAAATGTTAAAAAGTGCATACGTAGGCAAATAAGGGGAATTTAGTTCAAAAATGTTGTTCAATAAGCCACTGTCAAATGTTTTTTATATTTTGACAACCAGATAAAAATCATTATAGATTATACAGATATATTAAAGAATATTAACCAAAAGATAAAAAAATGGATAAGACTTCGGAAATACTTTTTTTAAAAAACGTTATAAAAGAATTAGTTGAAAAGATAAGAAAAACTGATTTCCTAACTTACTTTAAAAAATTATCAATAGTTTCAATTGATGAAAATACTGTAGTTTTTTGAGTTATATCAAGTTTTGCCAAAGATAATATCTCTCATAAATTCTATTCTGACATCAAACAAATAGTTATTGGTATTATTCCATGAATAATGGCTATAGATTTTGTAGTTGATAGTAATATTGATAATCCATCCAATCATAAATCAATTGACTGTCTAAAAGAATACAGAGATCTAACTACCAAAAAGAAAAAAGAAGATATTGAAGATTCTAATAGTCTAGATTGAAATGAATTAAAAACCGTTAATGATAAATATAAATTCGATAATTTTATAGTTTGACCATCTAATCAGTTACCTTTCTCTGCCTGTGAAGCGGTTTCTCGCAAACCATGATCAGCCTACAATCCCCTATTCATTTATGGTAACGTTTGACTTGGTAAAACTCATTTACTTCAAGCTACATGAAACGCTATCAAAGCAAAATTCAAAGATAAGAAAGTTATTTATACTACAGCTGATAGATTCGCGAATGATTACATTACAAATGTAAAAAAACGTACTATTGAGAAAATGAAAGAAAAATATAGATCAATTGATGTACTTGTAATTGATGATGTACAATTCTTGTCATGAAAAGAACAAACACAACAAGAATTGTATAATATTTTCAATATTCTTTACGAATCAAACAAACAGATTATTCTATCTGGTGATCGTCCACCTAGAGAACTTACAGAACTAGAACCAAGATTAAAAAGTCGTTTTGAATGGTGAATAATTGTAGATATATCTAAGCCTGATTTTGAAACCAGATTAGCTATATTACAAGAAAAATCTAGAGCAAGAGAATTTATAATTCCTCAAGAGGTTGCAGAATTCATAGCATATAATTCTGGTTCTAATATCCGCGAATTAGAATGAATACTTAATCAAATAATAGCTGAATACGAGCTGCATAATATTCCACCAACTATTGAAAATGTAGCTGCAAGACTTAATAAACATTCAATTACTGATAAACTTCTCGGTAATAACAAAGTCAAAAAAATGGCTATAAAAAGTTATGATGAATTAATTGATGTAGTGTCAGAACATTTTGCAATAAACAAAAAAGATATATTAAGTGAAGATAGAAGAAAAGAAAATATGATTCCTCGCCAAGTTGCAATGTATCTTCTTAAGAATTATCTTAATTATACACTAGAAAGAATCGGAAACATATTCTCATGAAGAAACCATTCTGCAGTACTTTATTCATGTAGAAAACTTGAACAAATCCTCAAAAAAGACCAAAAATTATTCTACGAAATCAATGTTCTAAGAGATAAATTAGGAATTTAATGTCAAAACTATATTTCCATTATTGAGCAATGTGAGCAGGTAAATCACTTGAACTCATCAAAGTTGCATATAATTATTCTGAGAGGTGAAAAAGTGTATTAATATTTAATAGTGCACTTGATACCAGATTCAAACAGTGAGAAGTTTCTTCTAGAAGCTGAAGTAGTATGCCTTCAATTACATTTAATGAATTAACAGATTTTTTCAAAACTATAGAAGACCTAGATTTAATGCCAGATTGTATTCTGATTGATGAAAGCCAATTTTTAACAAAAAATCAAGTTAATGATTGTTGAAGAATTGTAACAAAACTAAATATTCCTGTAATGTGTTATGGCCTTAGAACAGATTTTTTATGAAATCTTTTTGAATGAAGCAAACGCCTAATGGAATTAGCTCAAAAAATTGAAGAAATAAAAACAATATGTTGGTGCGGATGTAAGGCTACCATGAACGCAAGAATTTCTAATTGAAATATGGTAATTATCTGAGAACAAATTGAAATATGAGAAAATGATAAATATATTTCTCTTTGTCTTAAACATTATTCAGAAAATAATATTTGAAATTCAATTACCTAAAAAACTGGAATATTACAAAATCAAATATTTGTCATTCCGGACTAGATCCGGAATCTGATAATTAAAAAATTACTATTTTTTAAAAAAACTAATATGCTATATATAGTCTCAACACCAATCTGAAACCTTGAAGACATAACTTATAGAGCGGTAAGAATACTCAAAGAAGTTGACTATATTGCTTGTGAAGACACTCGTACTTCTTGAGTTCTTCTTAAACATTATGAAATTCAGAATAATCTTCTTAGTTTCCATGCTCATAGTGATGACAATAAACTAAATAAAATTATTGATATCCTAAAAGAATGAAAAGATGTTGCACTAATAAGCGACGCTGGAACACCTTGAATATCAGATCCTGCATATAATCTAGTCAGAAAAGCAATAGCAGAGAATATTCCTGTCTGCCCTATCCCATGAGCTTCTGCAATATTATCTGCAATCGTATGAAGCTGAATGCATATGCATGACTTTAGATTCCTTGGATTCCTACCAATCAAAAAATGAAGACAAACACTTTTTGCGGAATTAAAAGATAAAGATTATACAGTAATAATATATGAATCAGTCCATAGAATGTTAAAAACTCTAGACGACATGGAAAAGGTTTTTTGAAAGGAACATAAAATAGTAGTTGCAAGAGAACTTACCAAAAAATTCGAAGAATTCAAAAGAGACACTATAGAAGAATGCAAAATATACTTCGCAAAACAGAACCTAAAATGAGAATTCGTAATTGTATTCTAAAGAAAATCGGCCAAAAGGTCGATTTTTTTTGTAATATAAGAAAATTTGTGATAAAATATATTTGTTTATAACTAATAACAACATTATGGCCCTAGATATACCAGATTTAACTGAAAAAAATCTTATTGAATGACTAACATCTAATAGTAAAAATGAAAATAAAATAGATAAAGAAAAAGAAAAACAAGATAGATTGGATTTAGAAACAATGAAATTAACAGTAGAAAATTCTGATACAATAAAAAATCAATCTGAAAATGTATATAAAGATGCACTTGAAAATTTATGAACAAATTTATCTACATTTAAAGAAAACAAAGAATTGGTTGATAAAGCCAAAGATATTTTAAATATAAAAACAATCAAAGCAGAATGATTTACAAATAAAAATGAAAAAAATTTATATATTCAAAAAGCATATCTTGAATATATAAATGAAATAAATAAAATTGTTGCTCCAAATGAAGCTATTGAATGAAAACAATCTGCAGATTATAACAAGTCGTTAAAAGGTAAAGAAAAAGTAGATAATAAAAAGGTAAAAGATTTTACTGAAAGTCTAGATATTATTCGTAAAGCATTATGAATTCAAATACAGAAAAAAGAAATTGTCAAAAACCAACAAATTGAAGATAATAAAAAACCTGAATATTGAGAAAAACAAATAAAGGCTATGAACGTGGAATTCCCATGAGAAAAAATATCAGAAAGCAAATAAAATTTATGTAAAAATCTCCCAAAAGGGAGATTTTTTGAAGATGTTTTGTAATTCTATGGTAATTAAATATCTTATACCCGTAATAATTAAAAAATAATATGTTTGAGTCGCTAATACTTAATTGAATCGGAACTTTTTTCGGAGAAAAATCAGCAATAGAAATCAAAAAAATATGAAATGAATTAAAACTGATAGAAAAAATTCATATTTCTAATTTATTCCAAATCATAATTTCTATTTGTATTCTACTAATTACAGGGAATATGAGATTCAATTTTGATAATACATTTTTAATGATAATAATCGCAATGATTATCTGAAGTATATGATTCAATTATTTTGTAATGCAAGCAATAGAAAAAGCTGATAGATCAACTAATTGACTATTCAGTGTTCTTTCAATTCCTCTTTTACTTGTGTCTGATTTATTTCTGAATTATTGAATAACTACATATCATATTATTTGAATAATTTTTATTATAACTACACTTGTATTTATAAGTTTCAGATGATCTATAAATCTTACATGAGTAAAATACACTATAGCAACTCAGATTTTTGCCTTCATTAATATCATGTTATTCAAAATTGCCATAACAAAATATGCAAGTGTTGAGTTATTAAATATATTGATAAGTTCAATAATGTTTATATTTAGTTTATCTTTTATATTAATAAAAAGTAATTCTATAAATAATATAAAAAAAATATATAAGGTAAAATATATAAAATTCTGAATATTCTGATGACTTGGTTGAGCATTTAATAGTATGTGATATGTATTCGGTCCAGCTTCGATTATAACTGCTCTTAAGAGAATATTATCAATGTTCTGGTGAGTTGTTATGTGAAAGATATATTTTCATGAAGAAAAATTCTATCAAAAATTATCAAGTGTCGCAATTATAGGCTTATGAGTAGTTATAATGAATTTACCAGTATTAATCAGTAATAAAGTAATGCTTGCAAGTGTAAATTCTGCCCTACTTATAAAATGAGATATCAAATGATACAAACAAGTTCTTAAAACTCAAAATATTGACTTAAACAAAAATCTTAAAGAATCAATTGCCAGACCAGAATTCTTATATAATCTTAACTAATTAAAAAGTCTCCAATAAGGAGACTTTTTAATTATCATTTGAAAATGTTTTAGTTTATTCTCAAGTTTTAATATTCAATAAATTTGAATTAGACAATGTAATAACTTAGACATCTTTACATTACCTTACAATTATCATACAATCATATTATAAAATGAATTTACTCCTCAAAAAGATTAGTAGAGAAAATTTTATTAAAAAAGTAATTATAGTGTAATTTAATTACTCAAATATTTTTATCTGATTTTACCTCTATTATATTATCTTTTCAGTATATCTGATAATAAGATATACTGAATAGTCATCTAGATTTAATAGATTTTCTATTTGAAGTTTTATTACTTAACTTTATAAGTTTATGTTTAAATCTTTTATAAAGAAATCAACTAGCTTGCTCACTGTTTCTACAATGCTATTTTCTTTCCTTAGTCCCGCAATATTATATGTTGCCTTCGCAGCTGTTAATATTACTTGAAATACTATTTCAGGTTGAAATAATAGTTTTGTAAATCTTACTAATTCGGGGTCTTATCCCATAACTTTTACTTTTAGTGGCTTATTGGATGCGTGAGATATCGTTCATCTTGATATTATGTCCGGAAGTACACTTATTAAAACTTATACTTGATCTCAAGATTTAAGTGGGTCAATACTATTTAATACTGACTTGTCTTCTGCATTAGATTGAGATTTAACTTTTAGCTGAAGTGTTTATGCTTCTGGTGCAACTGAAGCTTATTCAAGTGGAATCACTTCTACTTGAACTGCAGATTTTATAAAACCAACCCAGACTATTATATATTCTGGTTCAAGTATTCCTGTTATTGCAACACTTACTGGTGAAACTGTAATAGTAACAAATAATAGCGGGTCTCTAGTAAAGAGTTTTGCTTCTAATTGAACATTTACTTTTGATTATATTGATGCTGCAGGAAATACAGGTTCAACCATTGCAACTGTATCTAGTATTGCTGCAACAGTTTCTCCTGAAAAGTTAAATCTTTTGTCTGCTTGAAATTTTGTTATCTTGGCAGAATCAGAAATAACTGATGTTCCAACATCTGTAATCACGGGTAATATCTGAATCAGTCCTGCTGCTTGATCATTTATCTGAGTTCCTTGTTCTGAAGTAATATGAATGATATATGCGGTTGACGCAGCATTTACTGGTCCATGTGAAACAATAGATTCAGCCTTACTTACTACTGCAGTAAATGATATGCACACTGCATATACGGATGCAGCATGAAGGACTAATCCCACTGCAACAGAATTATGAGCTGGAGATATTAGCTGACTTACATTATCACCATGACTATATAAGTGGTGAACTAATGTAGATATATTTGCTGATATTACTCTATCAGGTAGTGCGACTGATGTATGGATATTCCAGATAGAAGGAAATCTTAATCTTGCTCCAAGTAAAAAAATTCTTTTATCAGGATGAGCCAATGCTTCAAATATATTCTGGCAAGTCAAATGAGATGTATTATTAGATACAGGTTCTATATTTAATTGAACGATATTAAGTAAGACCTTAATTGCACTTAATACATGAGCAGTATTAAATGGTAGAGCACTAGCACAAACTGCTGTAACTCTCCAAAGTAATATTGTAAATGCCCCCCTTAATTCTAGTCCAAATCCATTTACTTTTACACCTCAAACAAATGTTGAATTAAGTACAGATTATAATTCTATAATGACTATTGCTTGAATTAATATTTGAACTACAATAAGTATAACAGGAGGACAGTATATGATATGAACTGGTTCATTCACATGAGCTGTATGAATAGTAAATAATTGAGATATTATAACTGTGAAGATTACTTCTTCTACTTTATATTCAACTGCAACTTCATTGACTCTTACAATTGGCTGAGTTAATTCTATATTTACAGTTACAACTAAATCTGCTCCATCTACTGGTGGTGGTGGTGGAGGTGGTGGATGAATATCTATTGATTATTGTCCAAGCTGAGATACTTCACTGAGTTATTATGATTGAACTTGTTGAAAAACTATAATAACAACAGATTCATGAACAATAGCTGTAATAGAAAATATACCTTGAGTAACTACCAACACAATAATTACTGCATCTTGAATAACTACAGAAATAGTAGAAACTGCTACTTGAATAACTACCACTATTACAACTGATAGTTGAAAAGTGGTTAGTTTTACTCCAAAATTTACAGATATTACTAATTCATTTGCGATAGATGATATTAAGCTATTAATAAACAAATGAATAATAAAATGATATTCAGATTGAACTTTCAGACCAAATGGAAATGCATCTCGTGCAGAATTCTTAGGAATGACAATGAAATCTTTCAATATTCCTTTGGATTCTAATTCTGTAACAGATTTTACTGATATCCCTTCTGATTGAACTTGGATGATAAAATATATTGTCAAAGCTAAGGAATTAGGAATAATGAATGGTCAGAATATTAATTGAAAATTGGTTTTCAGACCAAATGATGCAATTTCTAGATGAGAAGCTATTGCAATACTTCTTAATGTAGCAAAGATAAGTTCTTCTCTTACAACACTAAATACACAGTTTACAGATATTCCAACTGATTCAGCTTGGATGATAAAATATATCGAAAAGGCTAAAGAACTAGGAATAATGAATGGACAAACCATTAACTGAAAATTGGTTTTCAGGCCAAATGATGCCATAACTAGAGCTGAAGTTGCTACGATAATAGTTAAAGCACTTTGAATCTAATAATTAATCAGACAAAAAAGTTTAGATCTAAAAAAGATGATTTCCGTATTAAATGGAAATCATCTTTTTTTATTTAATTAAAATTAAAAAAGTAGAATGTTTTTTATTTACATTCTACTTTTTGGAGTAAATTCAGTTTGAGAATTTCACATTATCACTTAAGAATATTTTTGAACTTTTTCTTACCTACTTGAATCAGAATTTTTTTGGATAAATCTAATTGCACTTCATATTTAATATCATTTATTACTTCATTATTTATTTTCACTCAACCTCATTCAACAGCGTTTCTAGCTTCTCAAGAAGTTGAGAATAATTTAGATTCTTTTAAAAGAGTAATTATAGGATAACTTGAATTAGGTAATATTACAACTTCAATATCTTTTTCATCAGGAATTATTCATTCACTTAGAACTTTTTCAAAATACAGCTTCGCATTTTTTGAATCTTCTTCGCTATGATATAATTTCACTATCTCTAGAGCTAAATCAAGTTTTATATTTCTTGGATTTTCTGAAGAATTAAGTCTATCTTCAAAAATTTTAATTTCATCCAAACTAAGAGTTGTACAATGAGTGAAATATTTAATAATCAAATCATCATTTATTTCCATAATTTTAACGAACATTTCATTTGGTTTTTCATTCATTGCTATGAAATTTTTGTAAGTTTTGCTCATTTTACGACCATCAGTTCCTTCAATAAGATTAAAAGTCATTATATCTTGTTTGATTTGTCAAAAAGCCTCTTGAATTGGTCTTCCAGCAAGTAAATTAAAATACTGATCGTTTCCACCAATTTCTATATCTGCTTTTACTTTCACACTATCCCAACCTTGCATAAGCGGATATAGGAATTCTTGTAGAGAAATACGTATTCCTGCTTTATATCTTTTAGAAAAATTATCTCTATCAAGAAGTTCTGCGACAGAAAAATTCTTTGCAATTTCTCCAACCATATTAAAACTTGTAGAATCCATCCATTCACTGTTATAATGAACTTCTACTTTTGAAATATCAAGAATTTTACTTATTTGATTAATAAAGTCTTCTGCATTTTTAAGTGTTTCAGCTCTTTGAAGCATTGGTCTTTCTGCATCTTTATCTGATGTATCCCCTACTTGTGCTGTAGAATCTCAGATAATCAACACTATTTGATGTCACAATTCTTGAAATGCTCTAAGTTTAAGCACAGGTACAGCGTGTCAAATATGAAGTGTAGCTCAAGTTGGATCAATTCAGAATTTAACTCTCAAAACTTTTCAAGAATTGAGTTTTTTTTCTAAACTTTCTCTGTCAACAATACGAGAAACTCATTTTTCAAGCAAGTTTTTTAACATTTCTTCTTTATTCATATTTATTTTAAATTAAATCTAATATTTGTATTACTTTTTTTCAATATAATCTTTCTGTAATCATTATTCTAGCCAATTCTGCTCAATCAAAAATTTTAGTTTGACTTTCTGTAGGGACATCACTATATAAGGCACTCAAAATTCTATACTTAATATTCTGAAAATCAACAAGACAATTATCATCTTCTAAATTAATACCCTTTCTAATATTAACTACTTTTTTGTTTCTTGGTTTTTTAAATTTCTTTACAAATCAATAATAAAATTTTCTATTTATCTCTAAATAATTAATTTCATCTGAGTTTATAGGTTCTCATACTATTCTTTCTAGATTATTCATAATATTTATTTTTATATTTATATTTTTGTATATTTAATTAATTCAATTACATTCAATGTCAAAGCTTATTTAGAGACAAAATACTATAAACTTTTTTGCTATTCATTAATTTTATATCTACAACTCAAGTATACATATCGAATTCATTTTTTAACATAGCCGTAGTTCTAAGGGTTCCGAATTTGGAATCTGAAGTATGAATAACTTTATATATTTTTCAATCAGTATGTTCTACAAAATTGGCAGGATTACCTAATTTAGATTCATTAGTATCTATTTTTCTAAAAGAAGCGAAACTTTGTTCATTATTAAAGTTCATTTTATTATTTATTAGTAATTATTTTATCAATAAGTCAGTATTTAAGTGCATCATCAGCAGACATATAATTATCTCTGTCACAGTCCTTTTCAATTGTTTTGATATCTTTACCAGTATGTTTAGCGAGTATTCAATACAAAATTTCTCAAGTCTCTATAATATGTTCTGCAGCAATTCTTATGTCTGTTGCTTGTCATTCTGCTCATCCGAGAGGTTGATGTATCATTATTTCACTATGTGGAAGAGAATATCTTTTTCATTTAGTTCCTCAAGCAAGAATTATACTTCACATACTAGCAGCAAGTCATACACAAACTGTAATAACATCACAGCTCACATATTGCATAACGTCATATATTGCAAGTCAAGCAGTTACATGTCAACCTGGAGTATTAACGTATATTGTTATTGGCGCTTTTGGATCAATTTTTTCTAGGAAAAGTAATTGTGCAATAACTGTATTTGCAACCATATTATCAATTGCATCTCATAAGAATATTACACGATCTTCAAGAAGCCTAGAATATATATCATAAACTCTCTCACCTCCTCCTGGAGCTTTATCTATTACAGTAGGTATCAACATAAATTAGGAATTAATTAATTAAATATTTTTAAAATCAAGCTATTGGATATGGTATTCATTGATCAGCTGATTCTGCTCAACTTCAATTCCAAATTGATCAATCCATAAGACTAGTAGATCAAGTTCATATAAGAGTATCTGGACAGTTAACACAAGTACTACTATCAAAATTACCAATTATTTTCGTAACATATGTTTTCTGATCATCAGTCAAAGTAATTGCAACATTGTAAGCTTGTCATAATTTGTCTGTGGTATTCCAAGAAGCATGAACTGCAGGTTTTGCATAAACTGAGTAAGTATATTTACCAATTCAATAGTCTTTAAAAACTCAAGCGTTTCATACTTTTATATCTTTTAGGCTTGGGTCAAGAAGTTCCTGGCTTAAATATTGTTTTGATAAGACTGTTCAGTCGATAACTCATTTTGCTCAAACTTGGGTTGTTGCTGCTCAACTTTGATATACTATTCAACCTCATCTAATAAGAGAACCACTAACTGAATCAATTTGATCTCAAATTTTTGATCATGAAAATGTATTAGAAGCTTGTGCAGTAATCGTTCAGCTATATCACCATACATTCTTACTAGCATCATATTCTGATGGCATTGGGAAATAGTTCTTATCTTGATTAAAAGTTTGGAGTGCAGTTTCAATACTTGCCAAATCACTTATTTTCTTAGAATTCTTAGCTTTATCTGTAGTTCAACTAAAATTAGTATATGCAACAGCGCTTATTATTGCTAGAATAGTAATTACAACTAGTAATTCTACAAGTGTAAAAGCAGACATCTTTGTTCTTGATTTCATATAAAATATGATAATTATTAATATAACCATTTTATTGTATTGGTCTTTTGAAAAAATTCAATTTTGTTTTTAATAAATTCACTAATAAAAAAAGATAAAATTAAAATGTAAGGTTTTTCATTTGATTTATATAAAAAAAGGTATAGACTACTTTAATATTTTATTACCAATTTTTATAAATGGAGACTCCTCAGAAGGTTAGATGAATGCAAGATATTTTTGGTGAATACCAAAGATATTTTACTTTTTTGAAGAAAGTTGCTCGTCATGAGTTCAGGAAAAGCTGATTCACTCGTATAAGTACACCTATACTAGAAAAAGCTGAGCTTTTTGAGAGATGAGTATGAGAAGGAACGGATATTATTTCAAAAGAAATGTATACTTTCAAGGATAGAAAATGAAGGGATTTAGTATTGAAACCAGAATCTACAGCATGAGTAATGAGAGCATATCTAGAGAATTTTATAGATGAGCCTCAGCCAGTATATTTGTATTATATCGAACCTCATTTCAGATATGAAAGACCTCAAAAATGAAGATATAGACAACATTACCAAATTGGTGCTGAAATAATTGGAGAAATTGATCCGGTTCTAGATGCAAAAATGATATATATGTGACAAAGTATCCTAGATTCTATAGGATTAAAATGAAAATATACACTTAAATTAAACACTGTTTGAACTCAAAAAGAAAGAGAAAAATATATTGAAGCCTTGAGAGATTTTTTCTCTAACAAAAAACAACATCTTGATGAAACTGATTTATTCAGACTTGAAGTAAATCCTCTTAGGATTCTTGATAGCAAAAATCCTGATACAAAAGAATTAATAAAATTCGCTCCAAAAATTACTGATTATCTAAAAAAAGAATCGAAGGAATATTATGAAAGCGTTAAAGAATATCTAGATATAATAAAAGTTGAGTACGAAGAAGATCATACTTTGGTTAGATGATTCGATTATTATTCTCATACAGTTTGGGAATTCGTAGATTGATCAGGTAGAACTCAAGATACTTTTTGTTGAGGTTGAAGATATGATGAACTTTCAAAACTTCTATGACACAAAAATGCAGTTCCTGCAGTTTGATTCTGAATGTGAGCTGAGAGATTAATAGAATCAACCATGGAAAGCTGAGTTCAATTAAAAAATAAAGATAAGATTCACCTATATTTCATACAATTAGGAGATGATGCCAAAAAAATTCTTCTTCCTCTTAATATAGAAGCAAGAGATAAATGACTTAATTCCCTTCTATCACTTGGAACTCCATCGCTGAAAATCCAAATGAAAAAAGCTAATAAAATCAATGCAAGATTCGTAGCTATAGTAGGTATCATGGAAGCTAGATCAGGAATATGTCAATTAAAAGATATGGAAACCGGTACACAAGTAGAGGTAAAAATTGAAAATCTCCTAAGTCATGTTATCGAAAAAATATGAGATGAAAATCTTGATTTTTATAGCCCAACCAAAGATTTTATCATAGTTGAACCAAAAGAAGAAATACTATAAATTAAAAAAGAGTGGAATCCTGAATTCCACTCTTTTTTTTATGATAAATTTATTTTAGCTTTAGTCTGAGTATCTCATTTAATTTTATCAATATGATATTTTTTTATAAATTCAGCTAAACTATTTGTTAATGATTTTATATTATTCATAAGAAGTAATCTTAACTTCTCAGAAGAATCTGAATATCTTAAAGTTCAAATACAATTTATAAGTATTTCTTTAAAATCAGAATTAAAAACCGTCATAATATTTTCATTTTGTTTTCATATACTAAAATCAAATGAATATTTATCATCATTTATTAGTTTAATAATTTCTCAAACTAATATTTCATCAATCTCAGTATTAAAAATAGTAAAACTTGAACTATTAATAAAAAAATTAATTTCTAAGTATTTTTTAATATTTATTAATCAATTAGAATTAGAAGAATTATTATCTAGTAACAAATCATTTAAATTAAATTTATTATTTTCAAAGTATAAAAAATTATAAATAATATAGTAAACTCTAAGTGATATGAATTCTAGAATAATTTTAGTAGGCAATACATTATTGTCAGCAAGCAAAATAAGCATAATTTTAGAAAATTCATCTTTGTTTTCAATTTGAATATTAGAGTAGAATTCTTTTAACCTATTAGTTTCATTCCAAGAAATATCAAATAAATTTGTCATGCTATTTCCTGTATTGTTATTGTTTTTCATATTCATAAATAAAATATTAAGTTCTATTTTTTCATCTACCGAATCAGTGGTCATCAAGATATTTCGTAAAAGGAGAAGGAGGATTTGGTCTAAGTTTTAGATTATTATCAACAACAATAGATAGTTCAAGTTTACTGGAGATATCTTCAAAAGGATTAGAATAAAATATAATATATTCAACTCCATCTTCTATAGTTAAACTAAAATTCTTTAATAATGATAATTCAAGAAGTTTTGAATTAATTTTTTCTCTTTCTTCATGTGAAAAAGTTTTTGAGAAAGCTATTAACAAATTATTTTTAATTGAACTTATTCTTTTTTCAATTGCTTTTGTTTTTCTTGTGAGCTCATCCAATCCTTCAATTAATTTTTCTCATCAAACCTTAACTTCATTATCATTAATATATCTATAAGTTATTCTTCATTCAAGATTTCAAAAATCTAATTGTTTGAAAACTCAAGTTATAAAAACCAATGATTCTAGTGAATTATTCTTAGAAATTCATTCTACAAAAATCATTATTTCATCTCATCAAATTGATATATATATTTCTTTTCAAGGATATAAAGTAGAAAGCGATTTCTTTAAAGCTTTATTTAAAAATTGAAATCTCTCAGTCATATATTCTCAAGATCTGGATATGATTTCTTTTGTATTTATTTCTCAATTATTCCGGACCTCTATTTTATCGGAGAAATCTTTTATATTAATACTTCACATATCTTTGATATCAATATAAAACATTTCTCACGAAGATTTTACTTTGTTATAAAAAGAGTTTTTATCAAGTGCATTTTTATATGTATTTTCTGCTAGATATTGAATTTGTGATATGTCAGTATCTTGTAGTGAATTATTGAATAATTTATCTTTTAATTCTAAATATTTATCTGTTTTTTTAGAATCAATAATTTGTCAATCAGGTAAATTAGATTCTTTTATAACAGGAGCTATGAATTCTCCTCTACCAATATAAGAATTAATTAATATTCTAGATTGTTGATATATATTCATTTCTTCAGGAATTTCTTTTTTTCTAATTTTTGTTATGAAATTAATAGTTAATTTTCAATCAGGTCAAAAAATCAATGTTTTATCAATTTTATTAATTCATCATGATTCAAATTCATAATACAAAACATTATTTTTTATATAATAAAAATATCAATTAGGTAATTCAATTTTATCTAATATTTCTCCGTTTGTATCACTATATTTTAATTGTAATTCCTTTTCTTTTAGTTTGATTTCTCATTTTTTTAGAACATTTGTTCGTAATGACTGTCTTTCTAAAGACAATCTAACATGTGCAATATTGTGAAGAATTTCTTCTTGTGTCTTCCCTCAAATAACTCATTTTTTATTAAAAACTTTCAATAAATCAGGAATAATTTTACCATTATACTTACTTGTTGACAATTCCTTGGCAAAAGCTTTTGAAAGAAGAATTTTAAGATACTGTGAATTAAAATTAGAAACTTTTGTAATTTTTAGTGTAAAGTTTTTATAATCATTCCACACAACTTCTACTCATGGATTTTCTCTTAAAACTGAATTCTTGAATCTTAGAAGAACTTTATCTGTAAAAGATTGACTTGTCTTATCATTTAATTGTTTTATTCAACTAAAAATAATTGTTTCAAAATAATCTCATCTGTTAAGTTTTGTGAAAATACTTAGAGCAGGATTATTTTTTTCTATTTTTGATATTAATTTTAGTTCTTCAGATTTAGTTAGATTTATTTTATTTTTTAATTTATTGAAAATTAAATCTAATTCTTTTGCAGTAGGTAGCTCAGGTATTACAGAATAATTGCTTTTTTCAGTACTTTCAGATGCAGACATACTTAGTAATTTTGATAAATTACTACTTACCAAATCCTTATTCACAGAAAGTGCACTTTTTATTTGAGTGCATAAATCTGAGTTATTCTGGATGTCGGGCGTATTATTTGCTATGTAATTCATATTAGTTTTAGGCAATTTTATCATACTTTGGGTTTTAATGCAAAAAACTGACCAGAAAAAAATAGTTTAAAATAAAACTTTTCAAAAAAAAAAAAAAAACGTGTACAATATGAAAGTAAAAAAATCCTTATTACTTTTTATATCTAACTTCATATTTATGAAAATTTCAAACAAACAATATTCTGTCCCCTTTATCAAAGGGGAACAAAAGGGGATTAAAATTCTAAAAACCAAAAACTATCAACAAAAAATTAATTCCAAAATCTCCCTCTCTCTTTGGGAGAGGGTCGGGGTGAGGGTTTGATTCACTCTAGTGGAGCTAATAGTAGTAATAGTAATTCTTGCTATACTTAGTACTATTGCTTTTCTTTCTTTCTCTAGTTATTCATCAAGTAGTAGAGATAGTGTGAGAATAACTGATATTAATTCTATGAAGAAGAGTATGGAATTATATCTTCTTAAATCTTGAACTTATCCAGAACCAGATAATGGAATTAATATAACTTATTCTGGTTGAGTTATATGGACTCAATGAAAAGCATGAGATACTTTATTTAAGAAGATATCATCTAATCTTAGTAAGAAAACTATAGATCCATTAACAAGTAATGAATATGTCTATTCTCTTACAGCAAACAAAAAGAGAATTTGAATTAAAAGCAGACTTTGAGAATAGGCTTAGTTATAGAAAAATTGATTGAGATACTTGAACAAAACAATCTGTCATTCCAGAAATTTCGAAGAAATTATCTGGAATCCAGGAAGTTGAGTGACTTAATATTCTGGATTCCCGTTTGCACGAGAATGACAATGTTTTTTTTAATTCTAATAATTCTCAATTATCTATTTTTGATTCTGTTTTCGCTGATTCTAGTAATACTTGAACTGTTTGTTATATTAATGGTAATTACAATTGATTAGTAGCAAAGACTAATGATTGAACTCAGGAAGTTATTCTGGCTGTACCTTCTCTCATATTATCAGACACTTCTAAAGTGGAGAATACTACATTCACTTGATGAAATATTGATAAGCTATGATCTTGAATACTTCAATGTAATTGAAATAATACTCCATGTGTTATGAATTACAATTCACAAGTTGTATGGTCATGAAGCATAAAACCGACTGATTACCCTACATTACTTGCAAACATTCAAAATGCCTATTCTTGATCTAATATTACATCACAAACCGCAATACAGAATATATTAATATCAACATGAACAAGTAATATTGATAATTTTATCTGAGGTATTATTAAGAGTATTGGAGTAACAATTGTTATTCCATCTTGAAATTGTGCTTCTCCAAATCCTACTTTTGAAAATATCTGAAATTTAAGTTTTTGAAATCCTGAAATTAAGAATCAAGATTGGAATTATGCTTCAAATCCATCAAATTGTACATATGATTGCAAAAATTGATATATATGAACATGATGTAGTACTTTAGCTTCGTGTAACTGAAGTATTATTATTAACAATGCAATTATAACCAACAATGTTTGACTTACAGTAGATATGCCTTATCAAACTACTATTCCAGCAAATAAATGTTATTATACTTGTAAACCTTATTATTCTTGAATTAATTGCGAAATATATACCCCCCCAGCAGTTTGAACTAATATTTCCACAGTACCATGAGAAACAATACTTTATGCTTGAGATTATAAAGGAAGAATTATTTGGGTTGCTTGAACAAGTACTAAACCTTTGTGGCAAAATCCAAGATATTTCATTTCAAATGCTAGTAATGAGGAAAATTGAATTTTAAATACTTGACTAAATAATATAAATTATAGATCATTGATATCTTGAACTAGAAATACAGGTTTACCTGCATGAGATTATTGTGCTAATTTGAATCGGGGATGATATTCTGATTGGTATTTGCCAGCAGCAGCCAATGTAAATGCTACTACCTCAAACTGTTCAGATCAACTTTGAGAAATGCAATTTCTGTATTGTAAACACAGATGAACATGAAGTCAATCGCTACTTAATTTTCTTACTGAAATCTATTGGTCTTCCACACAATATACCGATAGAGCTGCTATGGTTATGAATCTTGAGACAGGTGTTAGGGCAGCGGATGATAAAGATGCAGCTTATTATAATGCAGTTTGTATTAGACAGTCAAATTAGATTCTATATTAAGTAATCAGTAGTTTCTAGTCCACGGGCTGAAGCTATTTGAAAGAACTTGGATGTATACAGTCCATGTCTAGAAAATGAAATTGTATACATAATTCTCCTACTGAATCATTTTTTTGACATCTAAAGGATGAGATAGATATTTCAGAATGTAATTTCATTAGAAGAAGTTGAAAAATATATAGAAAGCTATATATTCTATTACAATAATTCCAGACCTCAGTAGTCAAGAAAAAAGATGCCCCCTGTACAATAC
The DNA here is from genome assembly GCA_028689205.1 of Candidatus Altimarinota bacterium. Classification (GTDB taxonomy): domain Bacteria; phylum Patescibacteriota; class Gracilibacteria; order BD1-5; family UBA2023; genus STC-113. The sequence goes on along the minus strand of JAQTWP010000001.1, from coordinate 114,916 downwards.
AGAAATCATCTTCTAAGTTTAATATAAAGATTTATTTATTTCATTCCACTAAATTGGGTGTGGTTCACAGCCTTGATGGTCTTTTTTTCTTCTATATGAATTACTTAGAAATAAATATGCTTGCTGGTATATAATAAGATATAATAAAGACAATAATATTATAGTTTGTCATAGTGGAAATATACCAAATATATAATAGGAAAATTTAACTCATTCCAGCCACACACTTTTTACAATTAAACCTAAATTGGTATAATGGGACATGGTATATTAACAGTAATTCATCTTTATAAATTGTATCATGGACAAATACGCCTACTGCCAACACATGGATTCATATGGCATTTACTAGAAGTGGTAATACATGGAGAATTTTTTCAAACTGAGAACTTAAATCAACAGCAACAAGCTCTGTACCTTTTGGTAGTGGTACAAATATTTTAACAATAGGTAATTATGGTTGAGGCTGAAGTTATGGCTTAAATTGATACCTAGATGAATTCCGTATTATTAAATGAAAAGCGGTTCGGACTGATGATTTCGAATTTCCTACTAGTCCTTATTAAAATAGATTCATTAATAATCCAAGACTATTAGACTTTTGATAGTATTTTCAAGTAAAAAAAATTGTATTTATAATAGTTTTATGTATACTTAAAACTATATAGTATTATCTAATTTATTTTAAGTATGAGTAAAACTATCATTAAAAGAGATAAATATCTGAGTAATATCAAAAACTTCATTAATAAAGATATAGTTAAGGTAATTATATGACAAAGAAGGGTCTGAAAAAGCTATATATTGCTACAGATTATAGATGAACTTAAGAGTAATTTCAAAGCACTGGATGAAGAAATTATATATATAAATAAAGAAGATATAAAATGGGACAAAGTTCAAGATTATAAGGATTTATATGAAGAAGTGAAAAATTTTAAATATATATTTATAGATGAGATACAAGATATAACTTATTGGGAAAAGGCCATTAGAAGCTTACAATCATCATGAAACCATGATATTTATATAACCTGATCTAATTCGAATTTACTTTCAAGTGAATTATCAACATTTTTAAGTGGTAGATATATAAGTTTTAATATTTACCCTTTGAATTATAAAGAATTTCTAGAATTTCATAAATTAGAAGCGAATAGTGAAAACTTTTTGAAATACCTAAAATTCTGATGATTACCATATTTAACCAATCTTGAACTTGAAGAGGAAATAGTTTACAGTTATCTAAAAGATGTAGTAAATACTATCATCTTAAAAGATGTAGTAGCTAGAAATAATATAAGAAATGTTGATTTTTATAAAAAGCTTATCAATTATATTTCAAGTGAAACTGGTTCAATTTTTAGTGCAAAAAGTATAAGTGATTATCTAAAATCACAGAATATAAAAATGTCTCCCAATATAGTTTTGAATTATCTAGAAAACTCTTTAAATGCATCTTTTTTGAATAAAGTTTCAAGATATGATATAAAATGAAAAAGAATTTTTGAAATAAAAGAAAAGTATTACTTTACAGATATTTGAATAAAAAATGCATTAATTGGTTGATATTCAAAAATACATATATCTGGTATTTTAGAAAATGTTGTTTTTTCTAATCTTGTTTCTAATTGATGGGAAGTCAAAGTATGAGAATTACAAGATAAGGAAGTTGATTTTGTATGTGAAAAACAAGGGAAAATTATGTACATTCAAGTAGCTTATTTATTAGAAACAAACAAAACTCGTGATAGAGAATTTGCATCACTTCTAGCTATTAATGATTCATGGCCAAAATATGTAATAAGTATGGACCATAAAGCGTCCTGAAATATAGAATGAATTCTGTGGCTTAATATAGAGAATTTTTTATTAGAAATGAATTAATTTTTTATTAAATTTATTTAACTCCTCAATGTGGAGTCCCTTCAAAGAATCATGCATGAGTCTGGACTCAAATTAACGCTTTTTCGTGGAAATTCGGTAAATCATAAGCTCAGACATAAGTCATCGCTGAGCGGAGTCCAGTAATGAATTCATCAACTATATCCCCCACTCATTCCCTTCCCTCTTTAATATATATTTTTGAAGTGCTTATTCATTCTTTAAAAAGTGCTTTTTTGGCTTGTTCGAAGTTTGATAAATCTGCATTCCTTAATCATACTGCTTTTCTTGATGCCATTCAATAATTCTCTTTATACATTCTTAGATTCTCATCGAATTTTATATCTCAAGTTGATTCATAAGTTCAAGTAAAAAGAGTTCCTATCATAACGTGATTAGCTCAAGCAGCAAGAGCCAGAACCAAATCTCTAGGGTTTTTAATTCATCCGTCTGCCCATACGAATCATCCAAGTTTTTTCGCTTCAATACTACACTTATAAACTGCGCTAAATTGTGGTCTTCACACTCAGGTTTTCATACGAGTTGTACACATTGCTCATGGTCCAACTCAGACTTTTACTCAATTTGCTCACGCATTAATTATATCTCTAGTTCACTCAGCAGTTATTACATTTCATGCAATAAGAATTGGTCAACTTCATAATTCTTTTCTGAATAGTTTGATTGCTTCAATCATTTTTTTCTGATATCAATGAGCTGTATCAAGTACAAAAACATTGATTCAAAGTTCAACTAAAGCTTTTGCTTTTTCTAAGAAATTATTAACTCCTAGCGCTACTCATAAATCAAGTTTTCAATTATTATCAAGAGTTTGGGAATAAATACTATTTCTGACTGTTTGTTTTTTGGTTAATATTCCAAGTAATACTCAAGTTTTATTTATAATTGGTAGACTAGAAATTCACTTTTTATCCATAATATCAAAAGCTTCTTCATCTGTAATATCCTCATTTCAAGTAATAAGAAAAGATTTTTTAAGATTTCATAATTGTGTATATTGATCAACATCATTAAAATTTTTTGGCGTAAAAATATTAATGGGTCTGTTTTCATCATCCACTAAGATAACGGCATGGTGAGATCTCTTGAAAATAATTCCAAGCGCATCACGGACAGTATTATTTAATTTCACAGTAATTGGTGTATCGAATTTAATAGAGGAATTCTTGATTTCTTTTATTATCCTAGTCATCGTCTCTATATCCATATCCTGAGGAAGAATTCCAAGTCATCATATTCTAGCTAGAGCTTCTGACATTCTTTTACCAGTAACAGCATTCATATTGGCGCTTACAATTGGTATACTTGTACCAAAATCTAATTCAGGTTTTATATTAATATCTCCGAATCTAGAAGTTCATTCAAAATATTTCTGATAAAGAAAAACATCTTCATAAGCTAATTCTTCCTCTTCATACAAGGGATTATTAAATTTCATAATATACTAAGTTAAAATTACTAAATAATAACAGTCTCAACAAAATCTACTATAGTAAATTAATTGATTTTAGAAAGTTTTTTCTTAAAGAAATTTTTATCTATCCCACAACGTATGTTTTTGTCAAAACGTTTTACTCATAAAAGGTTTTATCGATTTTACAAATAGTCATAAAACTGATATAATACTCAGGCAATATTAACTTAATAAATAAAAATGTTAGATAATTTTTCCACAGAATACAAAAAAGTGCTTATTGATGCAGAAAACAATGTAAAAAATAATTGATTCAAAGAAGTTATCTGAGAAGACGTTTTTTTGGAAATTATAAAAATTACCGAATGAAACATTAATCAAATATTTTCAAGCTATTGAATAAACGAAAAAATCGTACTTGATGTTATGACTCAAAAACAATTCAATATATTCAATGAAAAAAGAAAATGAGAATATATTTGAATGTCAAAGGAATTAAAAGATTCAATTGTTGATAGCATCAAAATTGCTGCTGGATTCAAAAAAAATAAAGCTTCTCTCGAGGATTTTATTCTAGCACTTATCAAAAATAATACTTCTTGGTTTATGTCTTTTCTTAATTTTATATGAGTTAACCCAAAAGATATTGAGATATCATTAACTAGTCTTGCTAATAATTGACCAAAATGAAACTGAGTTTTTGATCCAATTGATAATATTATAAAAGCTCTTGAAGAATGATTAGGTTTCCCTGTTAATCCAGAAAATATTGAAAATAATCCTTTTTTTGCAAATAAAAAAGTTGAATGAGAAACTAAATCTGATACTCTAACTCCTGCTCTAGATTTTTTCTGAGTGGATTTGACTCAAGAAGCAAGGAATTGAAAAATAGATAAAATAATCTGAAGAGATAAAGAAATAGAAAGACTAATATCAGTAATTAATCGTAAAACTAAGAATAATCCATGTCTTGTAGGTGAACCATGAGTTGGTAAAACAGCAATTATTGAATGATTAGCAAAAAGAATCAGTGAATGAACTGTACCTTTTGCTATGCAGAATAAAAGAATAATAACTCTGGATCTAGGATGAATGGTTGCTTGAACTAAATATAGATGAGAATTCGAAACTAGAATCAAACAAATAATTGATGAAGCATCCAAACTTGAGAACGAAGTTATTCTTTTCATTGATGAAATTCATACAATAATTGGAGCATGAAGTTGAGAATGAAGTCTAGACGCTGCCAATATACTTAAGCCAGCAATGTGAAGATGAAAAATATGTGTAATCTGAGCAACTACTCTTAATGAATACCAAAAACATATTGAAAAAGATAGTGCATTAGAAAGAAGATTCCAAAAAATTGAATGTGATGAACCGACTCCAGAAGTTGCAAAAGAAATACTTAAATGATTAAAAGAATCATTCGAAGATTATCATAATTTGGTTATTGAAGATGAAGCAATTGATGCTGCTGTAGATTATTCTGTAAGATTCATGACCGATAGATTCCTTCCAGACAAAGCTATAGATATTATTGATGAGGCTTGCAGTTCCAAAAGTATGAAATATAATTACAATGAAGATTGAATTGTAGAATTAAAATTAGAAATAGAAAAACTTCAAAAAAATATTGATGATTATGTAATGAGTCAACAATATCACAAAGCAATGATAGCAAAAGAAAAACAAAAAGAGCTTGAGAAAAAAATTAAAGACAAAAAAATTAAAACAAGCATTCCAAGAAATAAAAGATTAAAAATTAAAAAATGAGATATCCAAAAAATTCTTAATCAAATTACTTGAATACCACTTGAAAATCTTACTATTGAGGATCTTGATAAATTAAAAAAATTAGAAAACGACATTTGAGCAAAGATTATCGGTCAAAATGAAGTTATAAAAGCTATTGTAAGCTCAATAAGAAGAAGTCGTACATGAATCGCAGATAAGAATAGACCTATTGGAAGCTTTTTACTTCTTGGTCCGACATGAGTTGGTAAGACAGAGCTTGTAAAAGTACTAGCACAAGAATTCTTCTGAGATCCAAAAGCTCTTATAAAAGTTGATATGTCAGAATACAGCGAAAAGGCTTCGGTTTCTAAATTAATTGGTAGTGCCCCAGGTTATGTTGGATATGAAGAATGATGAATGCTTACGGAAAAAGTAAGAAGAAAACCGTATAGTGTCGTACTTTTTGATGAACTAGAAAAATGAAACTTCGAAATTTTTAATATACTACTTCAGATTCTTGAAGAATGAAGTCTAACTGATTCCAAAGGAAGAAAAGTGAATTTTAAAAACACAATAATAATAATGACTTCTAATATTGGTTGAGAAGAATTCAATTCAAAAGCAGCTCAGATAGGTTTTGATTTTTCTGATAACAAAGAAGCAAAAATTATAAAGGATTACGAAAAAATCAAAGAAAAAGTAATGCTAAATCTTGAAGAATATTTCCCACCAGAATTCTTGAATCGTATTGATAAGACTATTGTATTCAATCCTCTTGATAAAAAAGTTCTCAAAAAAATTATTGAACTTAATTTAGCTGATCTTGCTTCAAGACTAAAAGAATTAGGACATATATTAGAATATGATAAAAAGGCTTTGGATTTAATAAATAAAGAAACTTATAATCCAGAATATTGAGCAAGACCAATAAGAAGATATATTCAAGAGAAAATTGAAGACGAAATTGCAAATCTTTTGATAAATAAAAAAATTCGTGATACAATAACTCTATGAGTAGAAAAATGAAAACTAACAATTAAATAAAAAGTATTTCTTCTAATGTCATCCTGAGCTTGTCGAAGGATTAATTCGAAAGAATTATACCAAAAAATAAACAAACAAAATAATAAATTACTTTAAAAAAAATCAGTGATGATTAAAAAAATTTTAACATTCTCAATTATTTTTTTATATTTTGTATCATTTAATACAGAGGTTTTTGCTGATTATATATGAAATGGTCCATGAATGGATTTTTTTAAAAAACTTGATTCATGATCAGATAGTATTCAAATGAAATTCATGGAAAACGAACTTAAGTGAAGTGCAAAAAAAATCAATGATTATCTAATAGCTAATTCACTTTGATGTTGAGAATGATGATTAAAATGATGTTTTGATGAATCAAAAGATTTTACATATTCTGAGTTAATGGAAATAGAAGAAGATGAAAATCTAATTGTTATCTCTAATCATTTAGAAAGTGGAAGCGGATGATATATATGAATTAGTAGTGAAAAACTGAATAATTTGTTTTCTAGTGTATGGCTTTGGTTTGATACAAAACAGCAAGAAAATCTAGCTAAAGAAGCTAGTATGAGCAGAGTTTGAATAATAGGCTTATTCAATGATTGAGATGTTAATAATTCATGATACGACTTAATGTATGATATGAATAATATTCATAAAATTATTTTTGCTCAAGATACTAATTATGAATGAACTAGCAATAATTCATCTTCTGATTTTTGATGAGTGATAAATTGAGATTTTGATAATATACCTAGTGTATTCGATCCTAGCACACTCTTGGACTGAATTAATACCAGTCTGCCAAATAGTAGAACTAATAATACCAGATGAATTACAAATCCTGACTGAACTAATGTTACTAATATTCTTGATATAAAACCTTCAGAATCGAATTTATGTACAACTTGATCTTCATTAATTTGATTAGATTCATGATTTTTAAATGACATAGCTAGACAACTTAATAATTGAACTAATAATAATTCATCTCAGTGATGAATTTGAAACCAAAATACAATTTGAATTAATAATATCTGAACTAATAATCAAACTTGATCCAATTCAACTCAGTGATCATGAAAAAATGGTACAGTATGATGATTATGAAGTGATTCTTTCCCTTGTGAATCATTTATATGTGTTAACATTGAAATGATTATGTATACACAATCTCTGCTTTGATGATGAAAATCAGAAACAATTGAATGAATCGTTGATAAACATCTAAAAATAGTTAACAAATACGCATGAAAAAGTTTAATTCAATCTGATATGACAAAGAACTTTTTTTCATTAAGTATTCTAAGGAAACTGAATCTTCCTTCAATGCTACATCTTTGAATAGTTATAACTCATCTTCCAGTTCCAATTCTTAATCTAAAAAAAGAAGTCTCAAGTAATTCTGATATTTGAGAATTCAAGGACAAAGCTATTTTAGAAAGAACTTTTGCCCAGAATTGACTTGATTACAAAATTCAAAACAGTCTTAATCCAGATAAAGTAACTCTTGACGTTACTAATTGTAGCTCAACTAATACTAATGAATGTAATGATAAATTAATTAATACTCAAACTTTTTATAATCCAGTTATTTCAAATGTAAATATTATGGAATCAAAATTATGAGAAAAGTATAAATGATCACTTAATAATGATATCGCAGAGCTGGTATGATTCTCTAATTCATTCAAAGCAAATATTGAATGAATATTATGAACAATAGTAACTATCAAAAAAAAGATACAATAACTATGAAAAAAACTATAATAATTCTGACATCTATATTATTTTTCTTCCAAGCTAGTATTTCTTTTGCAGAATGAACTGCAGCTTGAGCTTGTGAAGTTGAATCATGACCATCTAAGTGACTTGTAGAATATTTCCAAGATGTACAATCAATTCTAAGTGCAGTCCAAAATGAAGTCGGCAAAGCAAAATGATGTTGAGAAAATTGAACATGAGCATTAGATAATGTAATGTGAAATGCACAAAAATGATATAGTACAATTGTCTGAGAAACTAATAAAGTAATTGATTTTAATTGATTTCTCTCATCATGGGAATTCAATTTATATCCAATTTTTAATTGAAATGTACCTCAGGAATTCTATAGAGACCACGATTACTTAAATAATAGAATTGAGAGCATTAATAGAATATCTCTTGTTGCCGCCAAAAAATGTGCGCTATATATACCTTTTAATGCAAATGATACTATTAAAGCAAAAATTACAAAATATTGAATTGATCCTTCTACCATTTCATCAACTCTTAATTGATTAAGAAAATTAAATATTGAAGCAACCGCATTTTTTAGATGTACAGTAGTTGGAAGTATGTGATGATGTAACTTATCCAACAAAACCTTAAAAGACGTAATACAGAGTAGTTATTGAGATACAGCAAGAGATATTTGCAACAAGAATAGTTCATTTGATAAAATGATGGAACAATTAAGCAGTATAACAAAGTATCCTTATTGATTCTCAGGTTTAAAAAAATGAATGAATGAGTGGAGCAAGGCAATTACATTACTTGGTCAAACGCTCTGATGAACTAATGATAAAGAATATCAAGAATTAGAGAAAAAATTATTAACAAAAGAACTACAAAAACAATGAATAAGCTGAACTCAAGCCGATGCCATTCTAAATAATCTTGATTGTATGAATGATCAAAGTAATACTATTGCAAAATGTATAAACAAAGCTATATGAAGAATGATTGAACCTTTTAAGGATGCATATAAAAAAATATCTGATGATATAACTAAAAAATCACCAGATACAAAATCTATTCCGAGACAAACAGAATCACTAAAAAGTCTAGATTATATAACAAAAGATATTAAAAATGACTATGAAAATATAAAAACACTTATGTCTTGAGAAAATAAATCACAGGAAAAATGACTAGCGACACTAATTCAACTTCATCAAAATCTTAATAAAACAAATGAAACTCTAAAAAATTATATAAAAACAGCTCAGGAATTATGCGATATACAGAAGCCATGACATTGAGTATGTCAATAAAAAAGTCCGGGAAATCCCGGACTTTTTTTATTAATTGAAAATTTCTGTATCATTTGCCACGTCATAGAATCTCATGAATTTTTTTTCGAATCTAAGATCTACTTGTCCAACTGGTCAATTACGGTTTTTACGAACGAAAATACTTGTAATTCATTTATTTTCTGCGAATTCATCATAATAGTCTTCTCTATACATCATCATTACTATATCAGCATCTTGCTCAATAGATCATGATTCTCTAAGATCTGATAATATTGGTTCTTTACTAGTTCTTCATTCAACACTACGAGATAATTGTGAAAGCGCAATTACTGGAACATTTAATTCACGAGCAAGAGATTTTATTCAGCGACTTATTTCTGATACTTCCTGTACACGATTAGCAGAATTCCCTGATGACATTAACTGCAAGTAATCAATAACTATAACATCTAGTCCTGATTCAATTTTTAGTCTTCTTGCTTTTGATTTGATTTCTAGCAAATTACCTCAGGCAGAATCATCAATGAATATTTGAGCTTTTGACAATCTCTCAAGAGCATCTCACATTTTCATGAATTCTTCATCTTCAAGTAATCATTTTTGAAGTTTATAACTATCAACTCACATTGCACTACATATAAGACGGTCTGTAAGTTGTTCCTTACTCATTTCTAGAGAGAAAACAGCAACATTTCTTCAATGATCTCATACATTCTGTGCAATATTAAGGGCGAGAGCAGTTTTTCACATAGAAGGACGGGCTGCTATAATTATCATATCCCCTCTTCTAAGTCATCACATTTTTTGATCAAGATTTTTGAATCATGTTTTGATTCTAGTCAATTCTGCAGCTTCTGGATTAGCATGAATCTCAGCAAATTCCTCATATCTAAGATTAAGAATATCTTTTATATGGACTAACTTATTTTGGATAAAAGTTTGAGTTACATTAAAAAGTGATTGCTCAGATTTTTCTAATAATTTATTTAGTTCACTTTCTTCATCATAACCACATAGAGCAATTTCATTTCAAGATTTTATTAGTTTTCTAAGTACGCTTTTATTTTTTACAATGTTTGCATATTGGTAAATATTCGCACTAGAAAAAACAGCATTAGTTAATTCTACTAAGAAAAGATTTCATCATATTTTATCAAGCTGTTGCCTATCATCTAATACTTCTCTAACAGTTAAAAGATCTATTGGTTTATTTTTGGCAAATAAATCAAGCATTGCTCTAAAAACTAATCAATGATTAGGATCATAAAAATCGTCACTTTCTATTAGAGAAGCAATTTGAAGTATTCAATCTTTATCAATTAAAATTGAACCCAATACTCAGCGTTCAGCATCTATTGAGCTTGGTGGGATTTTTGAAACCATTATTTATTATCTCATGAATTATTAAAATTTTTTTCTAGCTCTATTTCAAGTTTTAGTTTTTCTATAAGTTCATTAACTTTGATATTATATGGCTCTAGTTGTTTAACCTTTAATAAGGTTTCTAGAGCATCTTTTCTTTCTTCAAGATTAATTAGATTAAGTGATTGAAGATAAAGAATATCTACATTCCTTGGGCTTTTTTTAAGGAAAATTTTTGAATAAGCCTTTGAATCTTCGTAATTTCAAAGATGATGTGCAAGATTAGCTAACATTTCTATAGCTTCTACATTGCTTTTATCAAGTGAATTAAGTTTTTTATAAATCTCAAAAGCTACTTCGTATTTTGTTTGAATAGATAAAATAAATCATAACTTAAGATAAATTTCTGTATCATGATCATTCAAAACTATTAAATCCTTGTATATAAATTCTGCTTTTTTGTAATCTTTATCTTTTTCATACAATGAAGCTAGTTGCAAATTAAGCTGTTTATTGAATTTATCTATACTTAATCATTCAATGATTTTCGCTTTAGCATCGCTATATTCTCACCTATTAATTTTGGTTTGAGCGAATTTTATAATTTCTGATAACTCATCTTTTTGAATTTTTGATAATTCAGCTTTATCTTCTTTTATATCTTTTTCTACTTTTGAATCTTCATTAATTGAAATTTTTTCAGTTTTATTATCATTTTCACTCTCAGAGTTTTTATTTGAATCTAGATTTTCTTCTGGTGAAATATTATTTAATTGTTCTTTAATTAAAATTCTTTTTGGCATTATTATGCTTTTTAATCTTGAAAAAAGAGATGAAATCTCATATATAAAATGGAATAATATATAGGAAATAACAACTCATAAAAAAATAATTTCTATTTTTATAAAATTATCTGTAAGCAAAAATCACATACAAAGACTGTTAAATATTTGGAATTCAATATATTAAAAAATTGAAATAATTCAAATTTTAAATTAGAAACATCATATATTTGACTTTTTAAAAAATAAATGCTTAAATAAATCAATATCTTTAAAATACAATAAATGAATAAAATATTAAATAAATATAACGTATCTCTTAGAGAAGAAAAAAATAACACTAGTCTTGTATGAATAATTGGAGTTTTCATTATGCTAGTATCAATGATATGAAATACTAATAACTCAAGTCCTAATTTTCTTAAAACTAGCTTATACGAAAATAAAGCCGTTGCCTTATCAAATAATCAAGAAAATTCTTTTCTAGATAATAATTCTTTGGGGGTGCTTAGTATATGAAAACAAACGGTATTTATCAATTGACAAGAATTCATTATTGAAATTACACCCAAATATTAATAAAACTTTGCATTTTACATTATAGTATATAAAATAAGGGCCGTAAAAAGGTTCTTATTTTTATCATAAATCATTGAATAAAAACAAAAAATGCAAAATATAATTATTCAAATAGCCACATTTCTCAATATCCCAAATATAGATGTATATTTTGTGTGAATAATATTAATTTTATTCATTTTGTTTTGTGTACTTTGAATAACAAAAATCTATGAAGTATTATTCTGATTAGTTTTATGAATTGCAATTTTTATAGTAATGCAATTTCTTTTACTTAATCCTAATTTGCAAGTGCCAACTTTCATGAATGATACTATGGCAAAATTCATAGTTTGATCATCTATTTATTTAATTTTTATTTTATCAATTCTAGTTCCTCTCAATTGAAGTCTTCATATTAACGAACCAAAAAACACAGGAATAAAAGTTATACAAATTCTTTTATTATCATTTATATTAACTATTTTTTATACTGCTATTATTTTTTGATTTATAGAAAAAACATATATTTTCACTCTTGATAATGCTTTTCAATTCCTAAAAAAAGTTGATTTTTGGAATGAATTCACTTCAGAATCTAAGCTTTATCCCCTTATTATTAATCAAGTTCCATCTATAACTTTGTTTTGAGTATTTTTTGTTATCTACAAAGTAACATTTAGTGATGTAATTAATATGATAATTAAAACTTCCTTTGATACAATCAAAAAAATAGTGAAGAGTTGAGGTTGAGGAGGTGGACATGATGATTGATGATGACATGACGATTGACATTGACATCATTAAAAAAACGAATTTCTAGAAATTCGTTTTTTTTGTGAAAGTATATAATTAATTTTTTAGTTTAATTTAACCTGTACGTAAATTAATTAAATTTTTTTGTTATTTGTCTTTTTCTATCATTCGTATACTAAAATTGTATTTATTATTTAATACAACGTATACTATATCCAAAATTACGAGTATTACTTGCATCAGGCCGTACTTCATTTTCATATACAGCAAATGCATAAGAATCTGGATAATCATCTAATGGTGTAGAAGACCAATATGTACCTCATATACCTTGTTCATCATATAAGCTACCAACTCAGTTCCAACCACGATAACCAGAAAATGGAAGTTTAAGAATATTATGCATAGATAATCAAAGATCTTTTTCACTATCTTCATCTACTTCTTCATCATATCAACAATATTCTCAAACACACCATTGTCCATTTGATATAATCGTAGTCCACTCATCAAATGATGGGATATGATATCAAGAGTTACATGGTCATTGATTTTTTATTCAAGACCATAAATCTGAATCTTGAGGAATAAGCCAAGATCAAAGAGAATCATCAGTTCAATAATAGTAATTAGAATCTCATAAATATCAATCTTCTGGAACACTAGATTCAAAAGGTACTCTAAAGCTTATTCATTGTGATATATCATCGTTCCTTCACCGTTGATATAATCCTCAAGCCCATGAATTAATGTCTGAGTTTCTTACCTCATCCATACTTATAAAGGTTTGATTATTATATACAACAGTTGCTCAGACATTACAAGAAGCAATAATATGTCAACTTCATGTTATTCAATTACATAAAATAATATCATCATTACATGTTAGTCAAGTATCAGTTCCCGTAGTAGTTCCGTATATTATATTTTTAGAAGTTGTACAATCTGCCACAGTTTTTTTATTAACATCTAAAACTATAATATTTTTATCTTTAACTTCATTAAAATATTTAGTACTTCAAAAAAAAGTAACTCATATTATATCAATTGGATATCATATGGATATGGTTATAGTTCAAGAATTTGAATTCCAATAAGTAGCGTCTGGTATAGTTATTCAAGTAATACTAGTTGAAGTATTTCATAAAAGTTCTAATATTTCACTTGGAATCTGAATATTAATTAAATCAGAAACATCAGACTTATATGGAAGATTATGGGATTTATCGGCAATAAAATAAGTTGTTGATTGAGTTAAATCTATTGTTCAGGAATTTGAAAATAATAAACTTGGAAGATTATATATAGTTTTATCTTTTTTTAAGATTCAACTATAATTTCCTGATACTTTTGATGTATATGAATTAGCCGCATATACAAAAGGAGTAAAAAGATTATTATTAAATGTAATAGGATTTTCTAGAATAGATCATATTTGATAAAATCTTTTATCATAACTTACTCAATACATATAATAATTATTTGATCACAATGGGTCAACTGGGGTTTTATTTATTTTTATTAATCTAGATATACTATCCTTAATACTTCATACATAACTTAATTCTACAGAATTTACATATCAAGTTCATGTTATATTCTCAGGCAAAGGATAATATCATGAATTAACTTGATATAATTCTAATCATCCCTTCATTGATGATATATCAACTAATCTAGATGAATCACGAGCAGAAGAAGATTGAGAACTGAAAGACAGGAATGCTATAGTAGATAGAATAGCTAGTATTACTATTACTACTATTAGTTCTACTAGGGTGAAGGCTTGTTTGGTTTTTATAGTTTTAATCCCCTTTTGTTCCCCTTTGATAAAGGGGACAGAATATTGTTTGTTTGGGGTTTTCATAGATATGAAGTTAGGTATAAAAAAGTTATAGGTATTGTTTGGAAGATTTATTTGGGTTATCATTTCGATACCGTTTGCGGTAGAGAAATCTCTTCTTAAGGCACTTTTGGAGTTGTAATTCACTAGTTTAATTTTAGGTTCTTATTTTCCTACAAGTTTTTGATTCAAACATCTTAGCTAAAAGTGACCTGCCTGCCGGTAGGCAAGTTCTTACTCTTCGCTTAGAATAACAAAATTAGAAAAATTTGAACATATTGGTATTTAATTAAATATTAATCTTAATTATTTCTATTTCTTCAACTTTATCAATGCTTCATCAAGAGTCTTGAAGTAAGGAATCATATCTAATATTCATGTTAAATTAAAGGCATCCATTACACTATCTTGTCAATTTACAAAACAAATATATCTTCAAGATTTTTTACCTGTTTCATATAAATGAAACAAATATCCTATAAAAGTAGAATTAATAAATCAGACATTAACTAAATCAATTATAATTGTTTTTTGATTAATAGTTTCTTCAATCTGACGAAAAACCTTATCTACATTATCTTGTTCTAATGTTTTTAGAATTTTTATAATTTGGATTCATTTTAAATCAGTAATTTCAAAAAATGAGTTTTTCATATTATTTATCAATTATATAATTAAAATGTAACTTAATAATAATCTTTGTAAAACTTAATATACATCCCTTGGTTTACTTCAGTCTGGAGGTCAAACTATTCACATTTCTTCAAGAATATCTATAACTCTCGCAGCTCTAGAATATCATAGTTTTAATCTACGTTGCAGAAGTGAGGTTGAAGCTTTTCATGCTTCACGGCTAATTTTGATTGCTTCTTCGATTATTTTTGGGTCTTCATTATATTCTGATGGAACTCAATTAGCTGAAACAGCAGTACTTTCTCACTGAGTAATTGCATCATCATACAAATCTTCCAACATAGAAGGATCAATAGTCCTTTTAATATGATTAATTATTGATTCTACTTCTTCTGTTTCTACTAATACTCATTGAATTCTTTCTGGATCTGATCAAATTGGCGAATAAAGCATATCTCAATATCATACCAAATCTTCTGCTCACATTTTATCTATAATAGTTCTTGAATCTATTTGACTCGCTACAGTTAGAGCAATACGTGATGGAATATTAGCTTTAATTAATCATGTAATTACATCCACAGAAGGTCTTTGGGTTGCGACAAGCAAATGCATACCTGAAGCTCTTCCAAGTTGTGCTATACGGGTTATTGCATTCTCAACTTCTTTTTTATTATTTCTTCACATTAATTCCGCTAATTCATCTACAACTACTACAATATTTGGAAGTTTCTCTTTCTTAACAACTTTTTTGTTATATTCTTCAAGATTACGAGCTCTGAGTTGTGTCATAATATCATATCTTCTCATCATTTCTGCAACACACCACTTAAGTGAATTAAGTGCTTTTTCATGATCACTTATAATTGGAGCAAGAAGATGAGGAATTCAATTATAAATACTTAGCTCAACTCTTTTTGGATCAATCATAATAAGTCTAAGCATATCAGGAGAATTCTTATACAGAAGACTCACAATGAAACCGTTCATAGCAACTGATTTACCACTTCAAGTCTGACCTGCTATAAGAAGATGTGGCATTTTTGCAAGATCAGCAACAATATTTTCTCAATTAATATTCCTACCAACAACTAGCGCAAGATTGGATTTATGATTCTCGAATTCTTTACTTGCAATAATATCTCTTATAACAACTGTTTCTCTTTTTTCATTTGGTACTTCTATTCATACAAGACCAAGTCCAGGAATCGGAGCTTCTATACGAATACTTTTTGCTTTAAGTGCTAGAGTTAGATCCTTTTTGAGGTTCTCTATTTTATTTAATTTAACTCATTCTGCAGGTTTGAGTCTGTATTGAATTACAGTAGGACCAACAGTATATCATTTCATGTCTACGTCTAGTTTGAATTGAAGAAGAGTTTTTTTGATTTCTAAAGATTGTTTTTCTACAAGATTAGTATCAACTTCATATTTTTTAAGATTTTTATGAAGAAGATCAATAGATGGAAAATCCCAAGTAGTGAATTTCATTGCCATTTGAGATATTTTTTTAACCTCTTTAGGTTCTTCTTTTTTTGATTTGAAAAAGTCTAAAACTGATTCTTTTTTTATTTCTACTTTTTTGATTTCTTCAAAATTCTTCTTTTCTATTTTTTCTGGAATTACCTTTATTTCACCTTTTTGTTTTTTTGTAAGTTCATTTATTTTATCATTCAAGTCATCAATTTCTGATTTATATCCGTTTTTTGATTTTGAACTTTTTTCATCTTTTCATTTTACTTTCAAATCTTTAGCAATGTCAGATTTAATATCCATTACGTTACCTTTTATCGTATTTATTCATCCTCAAACTTTTTTTAAGAATTCTATATATGAAATACGGAAAAGTAAATATACGGAAAGAAGAATCATTCAAATTACAAAAAATAATGAAGGTGTTCTTCAGATGAATTTTTCAAAATCTCAACTAAAATCAAAAAATCAAGTTCCCACTCATGAGAAAAAACCTATAAAAGAATCAGAAGAAAGCCAAAAAAGTAGCAGTCCAACTAATCTTGTATTGTTCCATTGCAACTTATGTATTGAGATAAGGACTCATAATATAATAAGGACTGGCGCAAATATAACCCTATAATATTCTCAGAACATAGAAGAAAGCATACTTCAAAGGACACTTCAAATAACTGAATCTGCAGTTCAAAAAAAAGTTAATACTCCTAAAAATACAAGTGCAACTCATGCGAATATGTTTCTAAATTCTTGTGAAAATCTTGGTCTTGTGTTAGATTTTTTTTTATTTTTTGCCATTTCTTGGTAATATCTGTTATAAATACTTCTGATTATACAAAAAAGTATAAAAAAGCAAAAAAACGTTTGTGATAAAATATATTTTGATTTTTATTGATTTTTCAATATAAGGATAGGGCTTTAATTTTAAAAAATATTATAAAATGTTAAACTTCATAGAATTCCTTAAAAAAAGACCTAGCGATAAAAATATGAGAATTGCTAGAATTATATTCTGATTAATAATTATTTTTTTACTTGGAATATATTTTAAGTCATACACAATTAATCTTCCATCTAGTTTAAAATCAAGTGAACTTTATATAAAATATTCTCTATTTATTCTTGGAATTGTTCCCATTTTAATGTGAGCTTTTGATCCTTGTTTTGCAAAAAGGAAATATGTAAAAATTATACAAATAGTATTCTGATTAACATTAATAATAGTTGGTAATAATATAAATGTCGGAGAAATAAAAAAAGAAGTTTTGAAACCAGTAGCTCAATCTTGAAGTATTAATCTAGCAGATATTACATCTAGTACTAATAAATCAAGTCCTATAAATATCTGATTCTGGATTGCTTTACTTGGAATTATGCCTCTTATTGCCTGAATAAGTGGAAAATGTATATCTAAGAAATGTTATAAACATTGAGAAACTATAACTAAAATCAGAGTTTAATTAAAAAAATATTCATAAAAATCGGTTCAGTTCAGAACCGATTTTTTGTTTTTGGAGAGAAAATATTGAAAGGAAAAAGTTTTTTAATATAATCATTAAAAATAATTCCTAAAAATACTTTTAATGTATTCAATAGATAGAGACGAAGCTGCAAAAGAGTTAAATATCTCCACTCGCACAATAGATAGATATATTCGTTCTGGTAAGATTAGAAGCCAAAAAAAATGAAAGAAAATTTTTCTAAATACACAAGATATAGAAATTATAAAGAATTGATGAATTCAAGAGGATTATGAAGTTATAAAACCTAGAGAAAAACAAGAAGAAACTTGATTTGTTACAAAATCAATAGAAAATTCTAGAAGTATTAAAAATCTTTATGAAGATACTCTCAGGGTTATTGAAAAAAAAGATGATGTCATAAAAGATTTATCATACAAACTTGGAAGAGCTGAGGTTGAGCTTAAGAATTCAATCCCAATTATTGAGTACAAAAAAACAACATTTTTATTAGAAAGCACCAATAATAAATCTGAGGAAGAGAAAAAGGAACTAACAAACAATATTGAAAATCTAAAAGATAAAGTAAGAAGTCAAGAATTACTTAATATTATTATGATTTGAATATTTTCAATCCTTCTAGTTGTAGTATTTCTCGTTTGGTTCGCTAATATTTAAAATAAATGGTAATTATTTCACTAATTTTTCATTGGATTTTCCTAATTTTCTGGCTTTTAGTCCTTATATGAGCTACTTTTTATTTATTAAGCTGATTCATTGCAACAATTCAGGCATCTGGTGTCCCCTATGTTCCCTCTTATAATGAAGATCTAGCAAGAATGAAAGAAAAGTTATCACTAGATTTAACTTGAAAAACTATGATTGATCTAGGTTGTTGAGATGGTAAAGCTCTAAGATTTTTCGTGAAGAATTTTTGAATTAAAAGCTGAGTTTGATATGATTTTAATCTTTGGGCAATCCTTTATTGAAAAATCCTTAATAAATTCCTAAAAACAAATAGTATAGAACTTCATAAATGAAATTTTTTGAAGGTTGATATAAGTAAGTACGATTATATCTATGTGTATCTTCTTAGTGAATATCTAGAAAAAATCGAAGATTTCGTTTTCTCGAATATGAGGGATGATGCAATTGTAATAAGCAATACTTTCAAATTCAAAAATCATACACCTTACGAAGTGACAAAAAGCGATAAGTGAAGAGATAGGATATTGCTTTATAAAAAAGAAAGTTAATAAGATTTCAAGTGTTAATAAAAAATAAGCTAACCATCCAGATTAGCTTATTTTTTATATTAAGTGCAAGAAATTAAGAATCTAATGATTTCATAAAAATCACCGATTTTCTTCCATTAAAGACTTTCTTATATAACAATCTCATCTATTACAGTAACCGGTACCAGAATTATCAAGTGTATCACAAATTCCTGATTCAACGATATTTTTACATTGATTTTGATTTAAAGTATGTTTTTTGAATCAAAATCATCACTTACTTGAAATTAAATATATTGATAATATTGAGATAAAAATAATTCCAGTTATCAAAAATTTTTTATTCATAAACTCTAAATAAAAATATATCCAATTAATTTAAATGTTTTATTTAAGCAATATACGTTTGATAAATATTAATATTACCATTTTTGTCTTCGTATTTCTCAATTGTGGTTTGGATATGTCATCTCAGGAAGTCAGTTAAGTTCTGTCATTTCTGTCATAGTATATATTCCATTTTCTTTTTTTGGCTTTCTGTTACATAAAAGTTAATAGGACTAGCATATTTTTTTCTTTGTATCATATAGTTAATGAATTAATATTAAACATACATAAAATATAAATAATATAATTAATGTCAAGTTAATATTTAATCAAAAAATATATAATAGATAATCTTAATAAAACATAAGTAACATATAAGTAATTCAATGTATATAATAGTTAAAAAAAGAAAAATCCAGTGAAAATATTCACTGGATTTTTTGATAAAATTTAAATATTCATTGAATTATTTGTTTCTATATTTTAACTTACTTTGATAATAATCATTTTCAAGCTGTGCTGACACTTTATGATGTTCAGATGATACATTCATTACTTTTTGCATACTTGGTTTTTTATTTTCTTTTTGATCTTGATTGATTGTTTTATTGTTTTTAAATTCATTTTCATTTTTATTTATTTCCCTGTCATTTGTTCTTGTCTTTATTGGTAAAGTTTTTAAAACTCATATACTGAAGCTTTTTTCTGAAATTATTCAAATAACCATAGCAATAATTGTACTTGTGACAATCTTTAGGTTATCACCTCAAATGACTGTTACAGTAGTTGATAAAATGTCATTTATATTATTCATATAGCCTTAAAAATTTGGGATTGGACCATTCTATATTTTTTATATAGAAATCAAGTTAAATATTATTATTCTAATAATCAACAAAGAAATAAAAAAGACAGAAAATTTTCTGTCTTTTTAAAACTAAGTTAAAATTAATTTTGTGTTCAGCTTTTGAATTCTGCTTCTGTTTTAACCAGATTGAATTTTTTCATTAAGTTAGTTCAACTATCTGGAAGTACTACTGTTACGTTTTTGACTAGTGCTTCTTTATTATTTATAAGAGTGTCTAGAAGAACTTTGTTATAGGTATTCAGAAGAGTATACGATTGAATGAATTTACTAACAAAAACTAAATAAGTTGTTGCATAAGTATTTTTATCTTTTTCTACTAGATATTCATCAAGAGTTGCTTGAGTTTTATCGTAGTCTAGTGATTTATAACTAGAAGTGAGAGTTGTTTTTAGTGCTTCAATCTTTTGATTAGAACTTGCAACTACAGTATTTAATTGAGCTGCTTGTTGATTGAGTGTGTTAATTTGTTCTGTAGTATTCGTATATCTATATTTTAATTGATCAAGATAACTTTCTAGCATTGATTCCCTATCGCTTGCTTGATCTAATAGTTTATTTACATCAGTTCTTACAACATTCAGATATTCATTTAATCATATCATATTAGCTGTAACTATTTTATCTCTCGAAACAGTTTTGTTGGCAAGAATAAAAGAAATAGGTAGAACTTCTGTAGTAAGGGATACAGGTGTGTCTTTTGCAGATTTGAATTTGGTTCATATATTAAGCGAAAGAGCAACTCATGTTGTTCATAGATAACCTGAATTAACTTTTTTAAAAGTTTGTTCGTTGGTATCTTGTGCGCTGACGCTTGTAGAATCTATATTTGTAAAATATGTTACTAGAAGATTGACGAATAGTGAAAGTAGAATTCATATCATCAAAACTTTTTTAACAAAATCCTTTATTTCTGTCTTTAAAAGCATATTGACCAGTAAAATTAGAATTTAAATTTTGATTATCTTATATTTATTTTATAATTTTGCAATATTATAGTTATAAATTCTTATGTACAATAAAAAAATAAAATCCTCTCTTTTAACATTTATATTCCTAGTTAGTATATTTTCACCATATTTTCAATTATTAGAATTCAAAAAAACTTATAATTATTCAGAAGAAAATCATAATATAACTAGTGAAATAATTCCGGTATATTCTCAAGAAGTAAGTTTAGTAAAGTTACCTGCAAAAATAGTTAGTTATAAAAAAACCTGAGAAGTCAGTTTTAATTCCCAAAGAGATTTTGTAGTCTTCAAGTTCGATAAAAGCAAAATGGATGTTAGTGATATTAAAATCAAATTAACTCAAAATAATAAAGAACAATATTCAGAAATAAATAATGACTGAGATGAAAGAGTTATTTTAGATCAATTCGCATATAGCGAACCAATATTCATAGATAAGAACACAAAAATTAATTATGAAATAAACTCAAAATCAAAGATAGTATTAGAACAAGAATCTTCAATAATCTGAATAAATACTTCTAATTATAGTGAATCTTTAGCTATAGGTATTCCTGACAGTGCAAACGCTGAAGAGTCTTGAATAATCAAAAGAAGTGATTGGTGAGCAGATGAAACCCTTAGATATGAAGACAATCCAAAATGGGTTGCGATTTATGCTACGAATGCAGCTAATTCTACAAAACCAAAAACTGCACGGCAATTAAAACAAGAGCAAAGAATAGTAGATATTCGTCAATATTTAGCTCAAAACTTTAGTCCCCAAGATACTCCAGTAAGCACCATAACAGAAGAAAACTGACACCAACTTGTATGGCCAATAGAAAAAACTGAAAAGATTGAGAAAATATTTATTCACCATACAGCAGAAACTACTCCAGCTAGCAATACAGATGATACTAGTGTTATGAGAGCAATGTATTATTATCATACAATCACAAGATGATGGTGAGATATATGATATAATTATGTAGTCTGAAGAGATGGAAAAATATATGAATGAAGAGCTTGATGAAATTATAATGTAGCTGCTCATACTCTTCGGAATAATAAAAGTACTGTCGGAATAAGTGCAATGTGAAATTTTGAAACCAATAAATTGAATAATATCCAGAAGAATTGAATAGATAAAGCTATTTGATTAATGTCAAAAAAATATTGAATTGACTTAAATAAAACTTCTATTTCACATAAAGAATGTGCAAGTACAGAAAGTTGTCTTCTAAGAGATTATCAAACCTCTAACCTTTCAGGACATCGCGATGCTTGAGCAACTGCTTGTCCATGAGCTAATTTGTATTCTGTGCTTCCAGAATTCAGAGAAACTGCCAAATTATATAGTAACTGACTAGTGTATATTAATAATAGTAATGCTCAAGTAGAAAAAACAACCCTTCCGAAATGACCAACAATTAAAATTAAGTTATCTTTTGATCAAGATACTGCAGAAATAAAATCTTTTTCACCAGAGAAAATGAAAATCCAAGTTGGGAATCGTAAATGAACAACTAACTTTAAATATCTAAAATTCGAAGTAAGACCAGATTGAAATATTGCACTAGTAGTAGGTAAAAGAAGTCTTAAGGTTCCATCTTTTTCAATATCATCAACTGTACTTGAAGTATCAAACTGGGCAAGAATTCCTACCTGGGATAAAAGTGGCAATCTTAATGATAATAAATTCAGATGAACTCTGACAATATTCAATGATGATGGTAAACTTGCTATAATGAACGAACTTCCTCTTGAAGATTATCTCAAATGATTGGCAGAAATCAGTAATACAGAAAATGAACAAAAAGCTAAAACCATTCTAGTGTCTGCAAGAAGTTACGCCCTTTGGTATACTGATCCGAACAATAGAAAATTCATCTGAAAACCATATGATTGATCAGATGATCCAGATGTTTTCCAGAAATATCTAGGATATGGATTCGAACAAAGATCAACCAATATTTGAAAATACATAAATGATACTAACTGAATAGTAATAAAATATGATAAAAAACTTATAAAACCTTGGTATTTCAATCAAAGTAGCGGTAAAACTAGGTCATATCTAGAATATTGCAAAATGAATATGCCAACTGCCAACTGTACTGATAATCCATATTTGCAAAGCGTAGCTGATCCAGGAATTACAGATTGAACATATAAATGACATTGAGTATGAATAAGCTGAAATTGAGCAAAGGCACTTGCTGATCAATGAAAAACCTATAATGAAATAATCAAATATTTCTTGACTGGAGTAAGTGTTGAGAAAACTAATTATTAGATATTTGTCATTCCTTTAAAAAAGGAATCTTCCTTGTATTAAAAAATTTTAGATAATTATAAATATACTAATAAATTATAGCTTCCTACTTCTACGGGAATGACAGAAAAAAAATTATAAATCTTAATCTTAAAAAACTATGCGCTGTCCAAAATGTAAAAACTTCGATACCAAAGTAATTGATTCTAGAATTGCTGAAGATTCAACCACTATCCGCAGAAGAAGAGAATGTGAAAAATGTTCTGCTAGATTCACAACTTTTGAAAGGATGGAATTCATTAATTTCTTAGTTACAAAAAACAGTTGAGAAAAGGAAATGTATGATAGAACCAAACTTCAGAGAAGTATTATGAAAGCTCTTCATAAAAGAATGCCAGATATAGAAAAAATTGAAAAAATTCTCAATGAACTAGAAAATGAATGGGCATCAAACAAGAAATGAATTACTTCCAAAAGAATCGGTAAAGATGTACTTAATAAATTAAAAGATGTTGATGATGTTGCCTACATTCGCTTCGCTTCAATTTATCATAATTTTGATAAAGTGAATGATTTTATTAAGTTCATAAAAGAAGAATTCGAATAAAAATTGTCATTTCGAGTACAATGAGAAATCTTTGTTATTTTAAGAATAAAATATATTGTCATTTCGAACGGATGTGAGAAATCTTCCTTCTTTAAAAAATTAATATGAGAAATTACTTTATTTATATGATAACTAACACAAAATATTGAGTTTTATATATTTGAGTTACAAACAATTTAGAAAGAAGATTATATGAACATAAAAATAAAATTTTTAAATGATTCAGTTCTAAATATAATCTAAACAAACTTGTATATTTTGAAGAATATTGAGAAATAGAATCTGCAATAATTAGGGAAAAGGAATTAAAAAAATGGAGAAGAGAAAAGAAAATAGACTTAATTGAAAGTAAAAATATTTTTTGGAAAGATTTAAGTGAAAATTGGAATTATTAATTCAGTTAAAAGAAGGAAGATTTCTCGTTGCACTCGAAATGACATAATTTAATAAATTTTGTCTCCAGCTTTATTATAAAAATATCTGTCATTTCGAACGGATGTGAGAAATCTTCCTTCTTTGATTAAGATACAAAATTTACAAATATAATTTTAAAATAATTAAATATAACAAATGACACAAATAGATAATATAAATAATTTATTTTCAATAAGAATAAGTTGAGATTCATGAGATTGAATTCAGATAATCGGAAATATTCTTTCTCAAGAAATAGCAATAGCCTGAAATAATATAAGTACTATTCCTGATTATCCATCAGAAATCAGGGCGCCTATTGGTACAATTGAATGAGTTAGTAGTTATACAATTTCTTTTTGAAGTGCTAATATTATTCCTCCTAATAATAAAGTTGATATTCTAATTGTACTTAATCCTGCGGCTCTAAAAGCTAATATGAGTTTCCTTAAAAAAGATAGCTTAATTATTATTAATTCAAGTACTTTCACTGAAGATAATCTGAAAAAAGCAAATTATACTAGTAGTCCATTAGAAGATTGAAGTCTAAAAGAATATATAATCATTGCTATTGATATGTTTGCAATTATTCAAGAATCACTTTCTTGAATAGAAATAAGTAGCGGACAAAAACTGAAATCAAAGAACTTCTTTGTGCTATGATATTTGTTAGCTAAGTTATGATATAATCTAGATTACACAGAGAAATGGATAAAAGAAAAATTCGTAGATAAGGTAGAATTATCTGAGATTAATAGTATTTCTCTAAAAGAATGAGTAAGATATTTCAGAGAAAAAAGTAATGACACTATAATAAATATTAATAAAAAGCCTCAGAAAAAATGAAAATATAGAATTTTAAGTTGAAACGAAGCAATTGCTTATTGACTTATGAGTAGTACAAAAATTAGCAATAAAAAACTTTTTTATGGTTCATATCCAATAACTCCTGCGAGTGAAATACTTCATACTTTACTTAAATATAGATCAGAAGATATAATTGTTTTCCAAGCTGAAGATGAAATCGCTGCAATCTGATGAGCTATTTGAGCATCTTTTGCTGGTTCTATATGAATAACCGGGACAAGCTGACCAGGATTATCTCTCAAGACTGAAATGTTAAATCTCGCAGTAATGACAGAATTACCGCTTGTGCTAATTAACGTTATGAGATGATGACCATCAACTGGACTTCCAACCAAGACAGAGCAATGAGATTTATTCCAGGCAATGTTTGGAAGAAACTGAGATTCCCCTCTTGTCGTTATGGCCGTTAGTAATCTGCAAGATTGTTTTGAAATGAGCTTAGAAGCCGTAAGAATTGCAACCAAATATATGACACCTGTAATAATTTTATCTGACGCGTATATTGCGAATAGTAAAGAATCTTTTAGAATTCCTGAAATAAATGAACTACCCGAAATAGAATTAAATCAAAATCCTGCCTTAGAAAATTTCTACCCATATTCCAGAAATCCAGAAACTCTTGGAAGACCATGGACTTATCCATGAATGAAATGATTCGAACATAGAATTGGTTGACTTGAGAAAGATTATAACACTTGAAAAATAAGCTACACTTGAGAAAATCATGAAAAAATGACCATAACTAGAAAAGAGAAAATATCTTGAATCGCAAGAGAAATACCTGTAACTATTATTAATTGAGATATAACTTGAGATTTACTTGTAATTGGATGGTGATCAACTTATAATTCCATAACTTCTGCAACAAATGAAGCTCAGACAAAGGGATTAAAAGTTTCTTCAATTCATCTAAAATTCATTAATCCCCTACCAAGTGATTTAGAAGAAATATTCAAATGATTCGATAAAATATTACTTCCCGAAGAGAATTCTTGACAACTCAAATACATCCTAGAATCAGAGTTCAAGAGAAATATTATTCCCCTAAACAAAATCCAATGACAAACTCTCTATTCTGAAGAGATTTTAGAAAAGATAAGACTTATTTTAAAGTAAAAAGATAACAACTAATAACCAAAAAAATTGTCATTTCGAGTGACAACGAGAAATCTTCGATATTTTAAAATAAATGAATCTACTATTAATAAACGAAAAGAAGGAAGATTTCTCACTCTGTTCGAAATGACAAAAATTAATGTCATTCCTGCGCGCACGAAGGAAGTACTCTTGGGGTAAAGGCAGGAATCTACGAAATATAAAAATATTCTCTAACTTTATAATTATGTTACTTGTAAATAATAAGAACTGAAAACTTGAATACATAAAAGAAATCTGATTCAAATTAGAAAAAGATATGCAGTCTTTAACTGAAAATAATTTCAAAGAGTTATTTTGATTAGATTTTATTTCAACTGAATTTCAATTAAATAATCTAAGGATTGATAGTGTGGCTTTTGATGAAGAAAATAATTCTTTTGTAATTATAGAATATAAAAGATGAAGTAGTTATTCTGTAATTGATCAATGATTTTCTTATTTATCTCTGCTTCTTAATAATAAAGCAAATTTCGTATTATTACTTTCACAAAAGAAAAATAAAATTCTTAAAATTGAAGATATAGATTGGTCTCAAAGTAGAGTAATATTTATTGCAGATTCATTTACAAGATATCAACAAGAATCAATTAATTTCAAAGATTTGCCAATCGAACTTTGGGAAATGAAACAATTCTCTAACTGAAATATTGTTTACAATCAAATAAAGGCAGCTAATGCAACGGAAAGTATTAAAACTATTACAAAATTTGATTCAGAAATAAAAGAAATAGAGAAAGAAATTAAAACTTATACTGAAGAAGATCATTTAAACTGAAAATCTGAAAAAATTATTGAAATATATGAAAATCTGAAAAAATTATTATTTGAAATTGACAATAATATAGCAATAATTCCAAAAAAATTGTATATTGCATTTAAGATTAATAAAACAAATATAATAGATATTGAAATAAGAAAAAATGATTTAAAAATTTGGATAAATTTAAAACATTGAGAATTAAATGATTTATATTGAATAACTAGAAATGTAAAAAATACATGACATTGGTGAAATTGAGATTATGAAATTAAAATAGATACAGGTGAAAATTTAATAAAAGTTCTAGATTTAATTCAACAAGCTTATAAAAAATACAATTAGTATTCCTCTCTTCGGGGTTTGGGGCGGTGCAACCTGTCTGAAACGTAGCGGAGCGGAGTAAGTTTTGCAAAGCCCCAAAACTTTTGTTACTTTTGGTTACAAAAGTATAGAAATAAATGAGGAATTAGTTTTAATAGATTTCTCGACAAGCTCGAAATGACAAGTACATTTAAATGAATTAAATAACCAAAGTGTCTAAAGTTATGTAAAAAGGGATACATTCGACTCCACTTCGTTCCGCTCAGTATGACAATAAAGAAGTTATAACAAGAACAAAGGAAATGACAGAAACTAAAAAATACAAATTAACTAAAAGCTACTAACTAAAAACTAATCTATGACAGAACATACAACCCTAACAAAAGCTGATTTCGTATCAGACACTCCGGCAAAATGGTGTCCTTGATGTGGAGATTTTATAATTCTGAGTCAACTTCAGAATACTTTTGCAAAAGCTTGAATTCCAAAAGAAGATTTCGTAGTTATTTCTGGGATTGGATGTGCAGGAAGACTTCCCTATTACATTGATACTTATGGATTCCATACAATTCATTGAAGAGCGCCAACTATAGCAACTGGAGTGAAATTATCTAATCCTAAGTTGCAAACTTGGATTATGACTTGAGATTGAGATTGATTGTCAATTGGAGCGAATCATCTTTTCCATGTAATGAGAAAAAATATCTGAGTAAAAATCCTTCTTTTCAATAATGAAATATACGCTCTTACGAAATGACAACTATCCCCTACTACAGAAAGATGAAGAATTACAAAAACTACTCCAATTGGTTCAATTGATAAACCAGTAGACCCTATTAAATTCGCACTTTGATTAGAATGTGGCTTTGTTGCAAGAACTATAGATACAGAAATTGCACTCACTCAAACTATTTTAGATAAAGCAACTTTAGTAAAAGGAACAGTTTTCGTTGAAATACTACAGAATTGTGTAACATTTAATTCATGAACTAATAGTTGTATTAGGAATAGAGAAATAAAAGAAGATTATATAATTAGACTTGAACATAATAAACCTTTAATTTTCGGTAAAAATAAAGATAAAGGTCTAATTATAGAAAATTTTAAGGCAAAAGTAATAGAATTCAATCCAGAAAGTATTCCCAATAATATAGCAATATATGATGAAATGTCTAATGAAATGGCTTATATAATAGGCAATATGCCAAAAGACTGATTCCCTCTTCCAATCTGAATATTCAAATCTATAGATTCAGCATCTTACGAGGAACTTTACTCAGAAATGTTAGAAGAAACTAATATTAAAAATAAAAGTCTAGAAGAAATTCTAGAAGACTGAGAAACCTGGGAAGTTAAGTAATATCATTCGTACAGTTTTCTGTCATTTCGAATGATAATGAGAAATCTACCATTTTTGTCATCCTGAGCTTGTCGAAGGATCTATTAATTTAATCCTCCATATTTTTTAAAAGAAGGAAGATTTCTCCTTTTAGTCGAAATGACAATTATTTTTATAAATTGAATATTCTAAAAATCAAACAAGCCCTAAATAAAAAATATGATAACAACAATAGACCTTAATTATTCTCAGAAAATCTATCCACTAATTAGCCAGGAATTAGTGGACTTAATAACGAAAACTCTTGAGGAAAAGAAAAGAGTTCTTGTTTTTTTGAACCGTAGATGAGAATCAAGTGCGCTTATTTGTAAGGATTGTTGATATCATGTTAAATGTTCAGATTGTGATATTACACTTCATGTACATAAATATCCAAGTCCAATTCTTATATGTCACCAATGTAACAGAACGGAAGATATTCCAAATATTTGTCCCAAATGTAAAGGAGCTAACCTTATTCAAGTTGGGATTTGAATACAAAAAATGGAAGATAATCTAGCGAAGATTTTTCCAACTTATAAAATAAACAGGCTTGATTCAGATAAAATAAAAAAAGAGTGAATTTTTATCGATGATGTGAAAAATTCTGACATAATTATAGCTACAGAAATTGCTAATACACTAAGTTTTGATAATTTATGACTTATAGTATTTCCTTTATTCGAAGCAGAAATGCTATCTTGAGAATATAATATAGAAGAGAAAATATATATAAATATTGCCTATAATAGCAAAAGATGAGCAGATATCTTAATTCAGACTTACACCCCAAATAATAGGATTCTACAGATAATTACAGAGTGAAACTATAAGGATTTTCTTATTGAAACTCTAGCAGAAAGAAAAAAATTCTTATATCCTCCGTATTCTGACTTCGTATATATATGGATAAAATGAAAAAATAAAGACAGAGTTACGGAATTACTGGGTAAATTCGCAAACAAATTATCAATAATGAACGAATGATGAGATAAAATAATCAGCTTTGATAAAAATAATTTTATCAAAAAATTCTGAGAATTCTACCAAAAAATAATGGTCAGATGAGTTAATATTCAAGAATTCCTAGAACCTATGAAACTAGAAATCATAAGAAATAGAGAAATAGAAATGGAATGGAAATAAATTAAAATAAAACTTTTCAAAAAAAAAACAGATACAATATGAAAGTAAAATTTATTATTGTTATTTTTAGTTTATTTTTTACTTCTAATTTTATTTATATGAGAAACACAAACAAAAAACCATCTGTCATTTCGAGGAACGAGAAATCCCTTTAAATCAAGATGTTTGAAACAAAAATCTTGTAGAAAAATACAAACTTAAAATAAAACTAGGTAAATATAACTCCAAAAGTGCCTTAAAAAGAGATTTCTCCACAAGGTCGAAATGACAGAAGAAGAATACCAACCAAAAAATCTTCCAACAACCCTTATTACTTTTTATACCTAACTTCATATTTATGAAAATTTCAAACAAACAAAATTCTATCCCCTTTATCAAAGGGGAACAAAAGGGGATTAAAATTCTAAAAACCAAAAACTATCAACAAAAAATTAATTCCAAAATCTCCCTCTCTCTTTGGGAGAGGGTCGGGGTGAGGGTTTGATTCACCCTCGTAGAACTAATAGTAGTAATAGTTATACTAGCTATATTATCTACTATAGCATTCCTATCATTCAATAGTTATTCATCTTCTTCTAGAGATACAGTAAGAGTAACTGATATTAATTCTCTTAAAAAGAGTATGGAGTTATTCTCAATAAAAGCTTGAACTTATCCAACTCCTGATAATGGAGTTAATGTAACTTATTCCGGATGAACTATATGGACTCAATGAATACTATGAGATAAATCAACTAAACTAATATCAACAATATCAAAGAAACCAACTGATCCTTTAACTAATATACCATATATATATTCACTTCTATCAAACAAAAGAGAATTCCAAATAGCAGCCAACTTCGAGAATCCTGTTTCATATAGAGATAATATAAAGATGAATAATAATCTTTTTGTTTCAAACTTCTTTCAATTACCTAATCCATATATACAACAAGCAAGAGCTTCTTCTACGTGAACAGTATGTTACATCAATGGTAACTTCAATTGACTAGTAGCTAAAGCTTCTACATGAGTAATAAATGTTATTCTGGCAGTACCTTCTCTAATAGTGGTAGATACAACTAATTCTGGTAATCTAGTATATGATGATACATTCTGAGAAGGTAAACTTCAATGTAATTGAGCTAGCTCTCCTTGTAATATTACTTTTAATTCTACTAATATAGTATTCTCTTGATCTCCAGCAACAAATTGAGATGTTGATATTATGATTAGTAATTTAAAAAATGCTTATTCTTGATCTAGTATAACAAGTATTCCAGAAATTCAGAATCTTCTCGTTGCTAGTTGAACTGCTTTGACTGATTTAAGTAGTTGATTGATTAAGAATAGTTTGGGTATAACTAAAATAACTCCAACCTATTCTTGTAATTGAACTCTAGTTGCAGATAATGCAATTATTACTAATAATACTAGCCTTACAGTTAATGTGGGTTATCAAACAACTACTTCTAGTAATAAATGTTATTATGTTTGTAAGCCTTGATATAGTTGAGTTAATTGTGAAATAGCTCCAATCTATTCCTGTATAGGTTCATTAGTTACAGCTAATGCAACTATTACTAATAATACTAGTCTTACAGTTGATACTACTTATCAAACAACTACTTCTAGTAATAAATGTTATTATGTTTGTAAGCCTTGATATAGTTGAGTTAATTGTGAAATAGCTCCAATACTAACATATCAACAACAATGATTGTGTAATATATGAGATATAATAATATGATCATATACTGTAGCTGGATGTAATGTATGAACTATACTAGCATGAACAACAGATATTTCATACTGAAATTGGTATCAATTTGGTAAAACTAATAATATCCGGGTAAATTGAAATTGAGCATATTCTTCTGATTGGAAATCACCAGGCTGAACAAATGCTTGAAGTGCAAATGATTGGTGAATAGAAGAAGTAGAAAAATCAACTGCAACATATTCTAATCAAGGTTCTACTGATAAAATTAAAATGAAATGACCTTGTCCTGATAATTATCATGTACCAACAAATGCAGAATGGAGAGGTTTAATAGCTGCCTGAGATTTGGTATATTGGAATATTGCCTGAACTACTACGGAAGGAAATGATTTTAGAAATAAACTTAAAATGCCTTTTGCAGGCTTACTTACTCGGAATATCGGAGGTGTTTTTAATAGAGGTAGCGATGGTTATTATTGGTCTTCATCTCCAGATGGTATTAATTGACTATATATACAATTCAATCAGAATACAATTTGGCAAAATTATAATGATTATCGTTTTCGTGCTAGTGGTTTTTCTATTAGATGCTTTAAGAATTAGAAAGAATTCAATATTAAGATATATTATTTAATGAAATAATTTAATTAGGAAAACTGGATTACAAAAATCCAGTTTTTTATTACCTTTTCAAATTAATCTACAATTTCCGCTCTTTTTTCTTTATTATACTAGTTACAAAAACTCATATAAGTACTGCTCAGAATACGAAGAATGTTCAATTATATCAGAATACTGCCACGAGTAATCAACCTATTACAAGTCATATTACGTTCGCCAGATTAAGAAGCATTTTAAGAGGTGCTGAGGAAGCATTGGAATCTATTTCTTTTAGATTAAGTTTGGAAGCGTAAACTTGATTATACTCATCTGAAAAATCTCATTGAGAAAGTGGCATCGCGGCAGCATATCATAGGCTATTAATCATACCGAGAATAAGAATTATTCAAAATGAATCAACTAATCCGAACATAAAGACTGATATTCCCGATATTAGAACTCAGAATAACATAACTGGGAAAGTTCAGATTTTTTTGGATAATCCTACAAATGGAATTTGAGCTCAATATGCGGGGATTGCTAGTATTGCAATGAAGACATAACTGGTCATTACAGTTTGGAGATATACTTGTTTTAAAGATTCTTCATTTCATTTTATAATTCAGTCTAGGTAATCTATAAGGAAAGAAGTTACAAATGTGTCCCAGAAACCAAATGCAGTAAGAATTATTCAGAAAATCAGTAATTTATAACTATAAGGTGGTTTGAAAAGAATATTAAAAAACGAATTAATATCATCAACTGTGATTTTGAAGATTTCTCACCAATTAACTGATTTTTTAATTTCTATCGGTTTAAGAAAAATATACTTCATATTTTTGGCCACTTCACCAAAATCTGTTTTTTGGATTTGGGTTGTAGCGTATTGTTTTACAGATTCAAGAGATTCTTTTGGAGAAATAAGTTTAAGTTTTTTGATATCAGCAAAATTAACATTAACTTTAAAAACCTCTTTTGAATTATCAAAATATTTCATTATAAAAACAATAAAAGTAGCCACTACTCCAACAAGAATAGTAACAGCTAAAAATGGATCAAAAGCAAGAATAATTCAAGAAGCAAGCAATCATCAAAGTGCTCATAGTCATGAGAAAATGTTATTCTTGGATAGAAGCTCACTATATTCAGAGGGATCAGCATTATTCATAATATAAGAAAGGCTTGTTACATCACTTAATTCTTTAATTATTCAATAAAAAACAACTGAAATAACAAGAAGCAAAATATTCGGTAGTGATCAAAATATCTTCTGGAATGCACCTCAAGAAAATTGAAGTAGCTCAAGTGGCGAAACATTCAAATCAATACTTCAAGCCGAAAACATAAAATATAAAAAAATTGCAGAGACAATAAACATCATTGATGCTGAAGTCAGGAATAATTTTTTAGCATTGAAATATTTCTGCAATACTCAAACTGGACTATCAACAAAAAAAGCCACAAGATTACCGAATCAAAGGAAAATACCTACAACTAGTGGACTTTTTAATTGTAATAAAAAGAAAAACACTAAAGTGAAATGAAAACACATCCAAACAAAAGATGAAATCGCTCAATACCGGAAAAAATTCTTGCGTCTAATTTCATCTAATCAACTCTCTACAGAAACATAATTTGACATACTCCTTTTAAATTTAGTTTTATTATAATTTGATTAAATCAATAGTAGCATATAATTAGATTAATTACAAATTTATGAACATAAAATGGAAAAAATATATTACACAACTAAAGGTATCTACAGACAAGTAAATGAGAATTTTTGAGTAGTAAAAGATTCTGAAGAAAAAGAATATTTCATCTTTAAAAGAGATAGGAACAATGCTTTTGGATGAGATTTAGTAGAGATAAAAATTAAAAAACTTGAAGATTGATGAAAAAAAGCAGAAGCTATAGTAACCAATATTCTTAAAAGATCATCAGAACCAATAGTTGGAACTTTTATTAAGAAAAAATCACAAGATTTCGCATTCGTAAGAGCTTATAATACTTTTGGAGGAAAAGATATTTTCGTATATTCAGAAGACTTTGCTTGAGCGACAGATGGTGATATTATACTTGTGCAGATAATTAAATGAAAAGAAAAACCTGTCTGAAAAGTTATTGAAATTTTATGAAAAGGTAGTGACTCAGATATATTAGAAAAAGTAATTCTAATCCAGAATAATATCAGAATAGTTTTCCCGAGTAATGTAATATCAGACGCCAAAAAGCTAAAAGAGATATCAAATATCTGAACAAGATTAGATCTAAGAAATGAAATGATTGTAACTATTGATTGAGAAGACGCAAAAGACCTTGATGATGCCATATGAGTGAAAATCCTAGATAATGGAAATTATGAATTATGAGTACATATAGCAGACGTTGCTGAATATGTACAATTCCTAACTCCTCTTGATATTGAAGCCAAAAAAAGATGAACAAGTGTATATTTACCAGGTTCAGTTATTCCAATGTTACCAAAAGAAATCTCTGATAATCTATGTTCTCTTAATACTTCTTGAGATAAAGCTACTCTTAGTATTATTGTAGAAATTGATAAAACTAATTGAAGGATTCTAAAAACCAAAATTGCAGAATCAGTAATAAGAAGCAAGGCAAGATTGACATATAATGAAGTTTGGAACTTTGTAGGTAAAATAGAACAATCATCCCAAATTAGCAAAAATCCAGAACTTCAAGAAATGCTAGAAAAAGCGTATGCTTTATATAAAATAATATACTCTAGAAGAAAAAAAGACTGAAAAATGGAGTTTGATTTCCCAGAAATTAAGCTTGAATTAGATGAAAACAAAAAACCTATCAAAGTCTACAAACAAGTAAGAAATGCTGCCCATAAAATTATTGAAGAATTCATGATTATTGCTAATGAAGAAATATCCAAATTCTTTAGCGAGAAAAAAATTCCATTTTTATATAGAATTCATGAAAAACCTTCACTAGAAAGTATACAGGAATTAAAAAAGATATTAGAAGAGTATTCTATATTCATAGATGAAAATAATATAACTCCCCTACTACTTAATGAGGTTATAGCAAGTTTAAGTTGAAAAAAAGAAGAATATCTTCTTAGTAAACAAGTGCTTTTTTCTATGAGTAAAGCGAAATACAGTGATAAAATTCTGGGGCATTTCTGACTTTGATTGAAGTATTATTCTCACTTCACCTCACCAATTCGTCGTTATCCAGATTTGCAAATTCATAGGATTATAAAAGAATTTTTGAACAAAAATATGGATAATGAACAAATTCTCAAATACAAAAAATCTCTCAATAGTATTGCT
Source organism: Candidatus Altimarinota bacterium (assembly GCA_028689205.1). Classification (GTDB taxonomy): domain Bacteria; phylum Patescibacteriota; class Gracilibacteria; order BD1-5; family UBA2023; genus STC-113. Next base: position 79,028 of record JAQTWP010000001.1, on the reverse strand, counting down.
GAATTATGTTCTTCTAATGAACAAAAAGCTGAAGAAGTAGAAAGGAAAATAACTTTTCTCAAGACAGTTGAATATATGGAAAAACATATTGGAGAACTATTTGATGCCAAAGTTAGCTGACTGAACGCTAATTGAATTTATGCAGAACTAGAATCTGGAATTGAATGATTCATAAGTTCAAGATGATTAATCCAAAAATATAAGTTCATCGAAGAAACTAAATATTATGAAGAAATAAGTACCAAAAAGAAACTGAATCTTTGAGAAAATATAAAAATAAAAGTTATAAAAGCAGATAAAACAAGAGGATTTTTGGATTTTGAATTAATATAAAAAAATCTCAAACTATAGTTAATGTACAATACATCATAGTCTGAGTAAAAAAACTTATATGTTTTTGTTTATGTTTTTGTTTTTATGAGTCTGCCATATACGTTAATATGATTAAATTATAAATTATATAAGTTGTAAAAGAAAACCTATATAAATATATTAGACACTATATATTAAATATTGTCAAATATATTTTAGATTATTTATTGGTTTATAATTAAAATCGGAGTACAAAAAATAAAATAATATTTGACTATGACTAGGTAGTGATTATATTAACCCACGTTTACAAGATATAAAAATAATGCAAAATAGAATATCTGAAATATTGGTAAAGAAAATTACAAAAACCAAAGAAAATTCTAATGAAAATTTAGGAGATTTTACAGAATCAGTTTCAGATTTGGTGTCTTTTTTACGTAAATATTTCCCAGAGGATAAGGTAAATTCCAGTGATATTGAAGAGATATTTTGAATAATATTAAAAAAAATTAATGAAAATTGAAATTCAGAACATATAAAAAAATTATTTTTCACTCTTCTTTGTTATATTAAAAGAGAATTTTTTATAAAAAATAAAGATGTATGAGAAAAATTATTCAAAGAAATTTGGCAAAACCCAGAAACTCGTAAATATTTAATTGAATATACTGACTTTACGATAGAGAATATATATGAAAATGACAGAGATCCCTATATAAAAATAGCATATTTATTATTCCTACATTGAATATGAGAAGAATACAATCTCATAGATGATATGAAAAAAAATGATTTAATATGAATTAATAATCTAGTAAATCATAGAGCTGAGGAATTACTAAGTTCGCCAAATAATATTAACACAAAGCGTTTTTGTTCTGTATTGAATATATTGAATCAATTAACAATAATTCTAAGTATTAATACGGAAGATAAAACAGCATGATCAAAGATATTCCATGAAATATTAATTACAAAAACTAGAGAAGTAATTGAGAATTTTTTAGGAAAAATTAACCCTGAATTCATAGAAAAAATAAATTCTAGTAAAGATAAGAAATATTTTGATTATTCGAAAAATTTTTGAGACCAATTATCCAAAGAAAATTTACATATTCTGAATCTTTTACAAGACAATTATTGAAAGTTCTTATATAATTTTTCATCTAATTTTGAATATATCTCAATAAATGAAAATACCAATAAAGATACTGTAATTCAAAAAACGGATGAGATAATTGATAATATAACTCATTGATTATTACTTAGAATGAGTGCTAATTTTTGAAATCTAGAATGAGAAAAACTAAATGAAATGGAAAATAGAGCTAAAATTACAGCTCAATGAAATATTGCATATACGAGATTAATAAAAATTAAGAAATTAAGAGAGTTATGAATCGATAATTCTGATCTAAAAAAACAAGAGATATTATGTATTGATGAACTAGTCTATATTTATAATAATTTATGAACAAATAAAAAAAGACTTACAAGTGATAAAGATGTAATAGAAAATTTCATTACATTAAATAAACCTATCAATAATGAGATGATAATAACTCATTGGCTTATAGTATTTTGTGAATTCGGTACAGAAATTTTAATAAAACTTCTGAATTATTTATTAAAAGATGATAATATTTGAAATGTCCATTATGAAAAATTCAAAATAAAAACAATAGATATAATATTATCAAAATTTTCTCAAAAACTTAAGATGTGCAAAGATGAGAATTGCAGCGAAACAGTATGTAATCAAAATGAATTCAAACTAATTTGTAATAGATTAATTAAAAAAATAGAAAGCTATATTAAAAGAAATAATAAAGAAAATTTTATATATAATTATTGAAAACTTTATCTATCGATTGCCCTTGTTTATTCAATTTCTGATATTTCTGCTCAACAAGAAAAAGCAAAAACATATTATCTTATTTTTCTTGAAAAATTCTGAAATAATCTACCTATAGAACTAAAAGATATAACTGGAAAAATTAAAATAAATCTTGCAAAATTCGAATTTTTAAATGATTGAATAAATCCAGATTGAATAGAGAAAAATAAGCTTATAGACAAATGAGAAAGAATAATTAATAATCAAATAAAATTATTCAGACTTGAAGAAAGAGAAAAACTATCTTCTTGAATATCAAAACTTATATTATGAATCCAAAGAAATGAGTTTGATGAAAAAAAGAATAGCGATATAAATGTTAAAAAAGAGATATGAAAATTAATATCAGAATCTCTTTTTAATAATCTTTGTATTATAACCATAGAACCAAAATTTAAAAAACCTACAATTTGAAGGTTCGAAAAGTTTACAACAATAGAAAATGCTTACTTTGATATATTATTCAAATATTCATATATTTATGAAGATTCTTTTATGTCAATATTCTGACAAGTAAATAATCATATTAAAGATAGTGTAATTCAGTTAATTGATATATATGAAAACTACGCTTCAAAATTCCAGGATTTCAAAGATATGACAAAATTTGCTATTCAAATAATGGAAAATAAAGATATTTATACTTGAGGTCATTCATATAGAGTAAAAGATTTTAGTGTAGCAATATGAAAAATGTTATGATACAACGAGCAGGCACTTCAAGAACTTGCAAACCAGGCAACATTGCATGACCTATGAAAAATATTTATTCCAGATAATTTACTAAAAAAACCATGAAAACTAACTACTGAGGAAAAAAATATTATTAATTCTCATTCGTGAAGATGAATAATGTATTGAATAAAAGAATGATATAATAGAAGGATTCTTGAATGAATGGCTCATCATAGTAAATGGTATTCTCCAAAATGAGATCCTAATCTTACCTTTGATGGAGCTATTGAAAAATTAAGTAAAATTCCAGAAGATAAAATAAAAATAGAAGATTATTTGATATTTAATAATCTTCTATGAATTAATATACCAATTGCATCAAGAATAATTACTTCTCCAGATGTAATTGATGCAGTTGCATCAAGAAGAGTGTATGACAAAAGATCTTGATGGACTACTAAACAAATATTAATTCATATTAATAATGAGTTAATTGAATGTTCTTGATTAAAATTAAATGAGGAATGAAAAGTTTATCCAGATGAAAAAAAACGGAGAAAGGTAGAAGAAAATGAATTAAACTTACCATATATATTCCTGTATGAATGAGTATCATATATTCCATTTGAAACAATTAATAAAAATTGAGTTGAAGTTGATAACGATATCCAATTTGATCCATATTTAGTAGTTAAATTCTTAGAAAATTCAGGTGAATATAAAAAAATTCAGACTCAAATAATGAAAACTGATATCCAATTAATAGATAAAAAAATTGCAGAATTTTCAGCTAGTATAGAGGAATTAGAAAAAAAGAGAGATAAATATGAACTTATTAAGGCTAATACAAAAGAAACTAGTATTGAAATTTTAGATAAAATTCTATGAGAAAAACTTACATATAGCGAAAGTGATAAAAAAGATTATGAAAGATTACTAGAAATTCTTCCTATACTAGTATGATATCAAGAAAAGTATAAAGAAAGTAATGTTTAGATAATCTAAAATATTAAATCTCTAACATTTCTATAATAGAATTATCTTTTGAAACTGCATTTTTCAGATCTTCTTGTATTTTTCATAAAGTTTTATTTCATATCATTCAAGCTCAAAGATCAGAAGAAGTCATAATAAGTCATTTATCAATCTGGAATTTGAGAATGCTTTCCTTTGTCTTTTCTCAGAAGATAGCCGTATCTTTTCATTCAAAATATCCTAATATCTTAAGTGTTTTCTGGAGCTGTCTAACATGGTTACCTATTTCATTTTCTTTTGGTATTCAAAAACTATTAATTACAGATTCAATTTTTGAATCAAGCAATGCTAATTCATCTGATTTTTTCTTTTCTAAAGCTTGCTTTTCTTTTTCTTGAGTTAAGTATGAAATATATTTATTATTTAGAGTTTGTCTTGTTTTTGGTCAATAATTACTTGCTCACCTATCCTGAGAAGAATTAATAACTTTATTATCTAGCTGGAAATTAAGAACAACTTGATATATATCTGAACTAAAAACTCAATCTATTTCTCAATTATAATAACCAAGATTTTTCATAATAGTCTGAAAATATTTGATATTCTCACTTCAAGAATATTTGGAAATTTGACTTGGTACAACTAATTCAACTTCTGAATTTTTGGGTTTAGAAATATTTTTACCAACTACATTATTTTTTAAGTTCTCAAGATTAATTTTTCAGATTTGGAAGTTTTCAATAGTAATAGAAGGTAGAATTTCTTCTTTATTATTAGCCAGAATTCTTCAATATACAGTTCTTTTTCACCAAGTTAGAGCTCTTTTTAGTCAACTATCTCAATATCACATCCATATATCAATTCTATCACCATCATATCATCTGCTTCAAGATCAAACTATAGCTCATCCACGATCATCAACTGTTCCAATTCATACTCAATCAAGATATATTTTTGTTCAAAAATTATAAGTCTTTGGAGCAGCAAGCATTCATGGATAGACTTCTTTTCAACTTGCTCATCTTTTTCACTCTCAATTAAGTATTACCTCATCTTCATAATTCCCTCTAAGATAGAATTGCTGATTAGGTAGTGGTGAATAATAGGCTGTAACAATGAATTTTTTTATTTGTAAAGTATCATTTTCTTTATCTGCGAATAATAAACTGAAGGAATTAGCAATAAAAGGAATTAATATAATTAGATTAAGTAATTTTTTCATAATAAATTTGTTTTTGTTTGAATTAATATTCTCTATCTTACCATAATATTCTATTAAAAATCAAAGAATTAACTATTGACTTTACTTATAATTATTTTAAAATCCAAATACTTTAAATATTAATAAATATTATATGCAAGTAAATTGAATGAATCCTTCTTCAACTGGAATGAATATTCCTCAAGAAAAAAAAGATTCTTGAACTAATACGACGACTTCTAAAAAAACTGAATCATTTGCTAAAGCAGTTAGCGATACAGTTTCTCTATCTTCTGACAGTCAAGCTTTATCAGCAACTTCTACAGTAGTAAAAAAACCTACAGAAGCAAAATCTGGAGATAATCAAGATAATTCAAATTATAAACAACCTCAAAATAATAACTGAACACAAGATAAATGAGCTTTGATTAATTTAGTTGTATAAATTTTTTAAAAATTTGATTTTTTTTCAAATTTCATATACTAATTCAATTCTTAAAACGACTTAGCATTAACTAAGTATTATTTTTATGACAACAAAAGGTCCACATATTCCAGCAATTCAATGAAGTTTCATTGAATGAACTGATTTTAGCATTCTCTGATTTCATTTTGAATGATTAACTAGTACTATAATATCAACTTGGATATTCATGGTTCTATTTTTCATCGTTCTATTAATGTTCAGACTTGCAATCAAAAACAAATGATGATTTTTCAAAACTACCTGATTAATTGCAGTTGGATGATTATATAACATGGCTACTGATTTTATAGGAGATAAAAAATTCGCAAAAAGAGTATTATTCCTAGTTGGATGAATGTTCATATTCATATTCCTATCAAATGTATTCTCACTTTTCCTTGATTGGATGCTTCTTTTCGTTAGTGAAGAAAGATGATGGCACGAATATCTCAGACCAATTAATTCTGATCCTAATACTACTTTTGCACTTTCATTAAGTATAATAGTTATTTCTCATTTTATCGCGGTTTATAAGAAATGACTTCCAAAATATCTGAAGTGATATATATTCAATTTTGAATGACATGACTTAATAGAAAAATGTGTGAATGTATTCGTTGGATGGCTTCATTTCATTTGAGAAATAGTAAAAACTCTATCATTATCTCTAAGATTATTCGGTAATATTTTTGCCTGAGTAGTACTTATATCAATGCTTGCTTTCCTAGGATGAATGATAAGTTTATATTGACTTAGACTTTGAGAATTCATGGTTTTACCTTTTTGGTTCTTCGAATTGTTCGTAGCACTAATTCAAGCTGTTGTATTTTTTGTACTTTCATCTATGTACTTTAGATGAGCAATTGAAGAACACCATTAAAAAAATAAAAAACGTCATAGTGAGTTTGTCGAACTATAAAATCTTTAGATTTTTATAATTTTTACAAATTAATAGTTCGGCAAGCACCCCAAGAGTACTTCCTACGGGCGCTCAGTATGACAAACTAAAAAGTAAGTAGTGAAGGTTTTGAAATATATTCAAAGTTTTCCTTTTTATTTTTTAAATTAATATTTTTATGACAGAAATTGCTATTGCTCTAGCTTTTGGTTTATGAGCATTCAGTCCAGCTATTGCAATCGGATTAATCGGTTATGCTGCACTTACTGCTATTGGTAGAAATCCTTCTGCATCAGGAGAAATCAAATCTACAATGATTCTTGCAATTGCGTTTGCTGAAGCACTTTGAATATTTGCTTTCGTAATCGCTATGATATTAAAATTCATTGCATAATAAAAACATTTAGGGAAAGCTCAAAAACCTTTCCCTAAAAAATTTAATTAGATTAACAAGAAAAAAAATGGGTGCATTTGTAAACTTAGGATCATTTATAATCCAGTTTGTTAATATATGTATAATAATATTCGTGATGAATAAGTTTTTATTCAAGCCTTATTTAGCATATATAATTACTGAAGAGAAAAAAAGATCTGAATTAGAAACAGCTCACGATGAGATGGAAGAATCAAAAAAAGAAGCTAAAAAAGAAGCTAAACTCATTCTTGACTCTGCAAAAATGGACGCAGAATCAATTAAGAAAAATGCTGAAATAATAGCTAAAAAAGAAGCTTCTAATCTAGTTGATGATGCAAAAGACGAAGCAGAAAAAATCAAACACAAAGCTACTCTTGATATTGATAATGAAAGAAAAACTCTTTACTCAGAACTAAAAGACAAAGTACTTGATGTAGCGCTTAAAATGAATGAGAAATTATTCACAAAAAGTGATGCAAACAAAGATTTTATTGAAAAAGCTCTTAAAGAGGAGAAAATATAATTACCAGTCTGTCATTCTGAGCGAAGTCGAAGAATCCCTTTTAGTAAGTTTTATGACTCATAATTATGGAAAATCATAATTACTTCGTATATATTCTGTCAAGTAATAGTTGAACTTTATATATTTGAGTTACAAATAATTTAGAAAGGAGAATTCAAGAACACAAAAAATGACAAGTAGACTGATTTACAAAGAAATATGGTTGTAATAAATTAGTTTACTTTGAAAATTGATGAGATATTAATTGAGCAATAACAAGAGAAAAACAATTAAAATGATGGAAAAGATTTAGAAAAGAAGAATTGATTATAAGTATTAATCCAATGTGGGAAGATTTGAGTCAAAAGTGGTTCTAAAAGGGATCCTTCGTTCCTCAGGATGACAGAAACTCTAGATTAACTAAATAATATATTTATGGAAATAACAAAATATTCTAAAGAAGAACTAGCTAGTATTTCTAAGATTCTAAAAAAATACAGAGCCCTTAGAAAGAATGTTGGTAAAAAATCATCTAATCTTATTCATCATGAGCTATCTTGAGAGAATAAGATTATTATTGAATACTTCCCTTCTCTAGTAAAATCAGAAATAACAAATACTGCGACCAATATTTATAAGAATATATTCTGAATAGAAGTTCTAGAAAATCAAATCACTTGGAAAGAAAATCCAAACCTAGCTTGATGAATGAGATTATTCCTAGGTGATGATATGCTTGATATAAGTTTTGAGAGTGTTAGAAATAATTTGAGGAAGATATAAAATTGTATACAATATTCCTTAATCTGTCATTCTGAGCGAAGTGTGAGAATCCCTTTAAGTCAGCACTTTTGAAAATGAAACTGGAAGAAATAATTGTAGCTAATTTATATTTATGCAAAACAGAGAAAAATGAAAATATTTCATAATCTGACCTTTTGTTACAATAATTACATGCGTTATATTTGCAGATATTCCTTCTTATTTATTTAGACACAATGGAACATCACGTATTTTAATATATATTAATATAACGTTAAGTTTCTTGATGATAATCTCTGTTATATTATTAATACCGAGTTTGATATATTGAATAAGATTATTATTTTTGAAAGATAAAAATACCTTAACAAAAAAAACCAAAAGAATAAAATCCGGAATCCAGAAATGCGCCCTGGAGGAAGTACTCTTGGGGTAAAAATTGATTTGTAAATAAACAACCAAAATCGTCATAAGTGAAATAAAAAGGGATTCCTCATTTCTCTCGGAATGACAGAAAACTCCAGAAATGTACTCAAAAGAAAATACTCTTGAGTGAAAATATAATTAAATATTGTCATACTGAGCGCACAAAGTAAGTACTCTTGGGGTGCTTGTCGAAGTATTAATTCGTATGAATTACAATAATATAAACCTGACGGTTTAATGGTTCGATTAACTCACCATGACAAAAAACAAATAATTAAACTTTTATACTTTTAATTTTAAACCTACACATGGCTAATACAAATGTTTTAGACTGAATCATAAAAGACATTGAAACTCGTCTTGATTCTGCAGATATAAGTCCTGAGAGAGTCAACTCTTGAGAGGTAATCTATCTTTGAGATGGTATCGCAAAAGTTATCTGACTTCGTGATATATCTTATAATGAACTTGTTGAATTCGAATCTGGTGCAATCTGAGTTGCACTTAATCTTGAAGAAAACTTCGTTTGAGTTGTAATCCTTGCTGGATTCTCAACTATTAAAGAATGAATGATTGCCAAAAAAACTGGTAAAGTTCTAGAAGTTCCAGTTGGAGAAGCTATGCTTGGAAGAGTAGTTGATGCTCTTGGTAATCCTATTGATGGATTCGGAGAAATTAAAGCTACTGAATTCTATCCAACTGAGAGAGTTGCAACTTGAGTTATGAGTCGTAAATCAGTACATGAACCATTAGAAACTGGTATTAAAGCTCTTGATGCACTTGTACCAATTGGTAGATGACAGAGAGAATTAATTATCTGAGATAGACAAACTGGTAAAACACAAATCGCAATTGATACAATTCTTAATCAGAAATGAAAATGAGTTAAATGTATCTATGTTTCAATCTGACAAAAAGATTCTAAAGTAGTTGCAATTGCGGAAGAACTTCGTAAAGCTTGAGCAATGGATTATACAATTATTGTTACGGCGGGTTCTTCAGCTCCTGCTGCTATGCAATGGTTATCACCTTTCTCTGGAGTTGCTATGTGAGAATACTTTATGTTCAAATGAGAACATGTACTTATTATTTATGATGACTTATCAAAACATGCAAATGCATATAGAGAAATGTCACTATTACTTAGACGTCCACCAGGAAGAGAAGCATATCCTTGAGATGTATTCTACCTTCACTCAAGACTACTTGAGAGATCAGCAAAATTGAATGATAAGCTATGAGCTGGTTCTATTACTGCACTTCCAATAATAGAAACTCAAGCATGAGATGTATCAGCTTATGTTCCGACAAATGTAATATCAATTACTGATGGACAAATATTTCTAGAAACTTGACTTTTCAATGCATGAGTAAAACCTGCAATTAATGTATGACTTTCAGTATCAAGAGTTTGAGGTTCTGCTCAGACAAAAGCAATGAAAAAAGTAGCTTGAACACTTAAACTGTCTCTTGCTCAATACCGTGAACTAGAGGCGTTTTCACAATTCGCTTCAGACTTGGATGAAGAAACAAGATCACAATTAGAAAGAGGTAAAAGAATGGTAGAACTTCTAAAACAAGACATCTATTCTCCAATTCCTTTTGAAAAACAAGTTTGTGCAATATACGCTTGAATTAATTGACATCTTGATAAAATTGAAGTTTCTAAAATCAAATCAGCAGAAAAAGATTTATATGCAAAATTAGAAAGCGAAAGTAGTGTAATTTCTGAAATTAGAGAAAGTGGTAAACTAGAAGCTGATATAGAAAATAAATTAAAAGAAGTTATAAAAGAAGTTGTAAGTCTTTATTAAAAAGAATAATTTTATATTCTAATTATTAATATATGTGAGCAGCAGTTGGAGCTATGACAATGCCATGATTTTTCTCTTCTTCAAAAGAAAAAGAGATTGTCTTTGAATATGTTCCGTCAGATATAAAAAATTTTGAATTAGAAAAACTTAGTAATTCACTTATTAATATAAAAGAATATTTTCCTAATTTTGATTTTGATTTTTCAAAAATAGATAAAAATGTAAATAGTTTGTCATCTAAAAAACTTTCAGAAACAGCTATTGCTAGTTTTTTAAGTCAAAAATGAAACTTATTTAAAAATAAATTCCCTTCCTTTAATTCTGATTTATTATTTTATAGTATTGATAATAAATGAGAAAAAGTAAGTAAAACAATGGAAGAATCTATAGAATATTTGAGAAGACTTATTAAAATAGAAATAGTAAGAAGACAAAATAATATAAATCATTCCTCAGAAAAAGTTGATATAAGTGACCTTGAATTTTTTATTCAGCATAATTTTATAACTCATTGTATACATTTATTAGAGAACTCATTAAGTTCAATAAAAACAGAGTTAATGCATTTTTATAATTGATTTAAGCCAAAACAACAAGAGCGTGATATTTATTGAAAATTTAAAAAAACTAATGAACTAAAAATACCGATAGAACATTTAAATTATCTTAGAGAAACTATAAGTTGAGTGCTTAATTATTCAAGAAGAAAAACTGAAAATTTTGAAGCAAATATGAAATTTACATTTTTCTGAGATGAATTTTTTCCAAAACCACAAAAAGAAATTGAACCAAAAATGATAAAAAGACCTTATATAAAAAAAGAGGTAAAAGCTGAGAGTATAACAGATAAGGTTAAATGACTTTTTAATAATATATTTAAATAAATTAAAATTTATAATATAAATTCATATAAATGGCATCAGGTAAAGAAATAAAATGAAGAATTAAAACAGTAAAAAACACTGCTAAAATTACAAAAGCAATGGAACTTATTTCTACTGTTAAAATGAAAAAGGCTCAAGACTCAGTTCTTGCAAGTCGCCCTTTTGCAATTGAAGCTCTAAAAATCTTGAGAGAAATCTGAGATTCTCTCGGAGAATCTATATATCTTAAGTGACCAAAAAGTAAAAAACATAGAACTCTTGCTGTTATTATATCTTCTAATAAGTGATTATGTGGTTGATATAATGTTAATATTTTCAAAAAAGTGGCTTCATATATCAAAGAAAATTCTACAACTAAATTCGATTTCATTACTGTATGAAAAAAATCAATGGATTTTGTGGTTAGAACATGAAATAATTTAATTGAAGATTATAGTGAAGTAATAAAAGATTCAGTTGAAATATCAGATAGTAAAAAAGTTTCGAAAAACTTAGTTGCAAAATTCAGAACTTGAGAATATGATAAAGTTGTGGTTTTTTATAGTTATTACTATTCAGCTATAACTCAAAAGGCTCTAGCGAAACAATTCCTAAGAATAAAAAAAGAAGATATTGTAGAATATCTTGAAGAAATAGTATGAATTAAAGAAGAACCAAAATCAACAAAAGAATATAAAATAGAACCAGATAAAGCAACTATTGCTGATGAAGTAATACCAATGATCTTAGATATGATGTTTTATGAAATACTTCTAGAAGCCAAGGCATCAGAACATGCATCTCGTATGGTTGCCATGAAAAATGCAAAAGATTCAGCCTGAAAGAAAGTATTCGAACTTACACTAAGTTATAACAAAGCTCGCCAAGCTTCTATAACGAAAGAAATCTCAGAAATTGTAAGCTGAGTAGAAAGTATGAAGGATTAATAACTAATTTATAGAAATATGAATGAAAATATAGAAATATCTGAGGATGCAAAAAAAATATTAAATGCGGCAGCTAAACCATGAAATGCAAAACCATTACCAATAGAAAAATGTACTGCCCAAACTGGTATAAATGTTTTTAGAGTAATAAGTTATAGAGTTTAAAATATTTATATATGCAAAACATTGATAACAACTCAAATTGAGAAATAAATATATTCTGAAAATGAGATAGATGAAATTGAATGACAGATTCGGACTCAATATGTAGAACAGATTGAGCTTTAAGAACTATAATTCATCTTCCACAACAAGATGAATCTACTGAGTATATAAGAGAAAATAAGAAAATTGGATTAATAAAGATAGCTTCATTAAAAGTAACTCAACTAGTAGCTTTTATGTTATGAAATTAAAAATCCAAACTGAATTTAATAACTATTTATTTAATTAAAATTTATATATGGGAACATTAAATGATAAAAAATCTGATGAATGATTTGATTATGCACTTTGGGAAGCTAAGCAAAGAGCTACAAAAAATGAATTAAAGGTTTTTACTTTTATGGTATCTAATTTTACGACTAAGGTATTACATGTGCTATGAATCTAAAAGTATATACAGATGGATGAGCTAGATGAAATCCTGGAAGTGCTTGAATTGGAGTCTATATAACTGACCGAGAAAATATTCCCGTTGAGAAAAGATATAAATCGCTTTGAGTGAAAACAAATAACCAAGCAGAATATCTAGGAGCCCTACACTGAATTGAGAGATGAATTGAGTTATGAGCAAAAGAAATTGAGCTATATATGGATTCCCAACTAGTAATAAATCAACTAAGTTGAATATTCAAAGTAAAAAATAAAGAACTAGCGGAGATAAAATTCGAAATACAAAAGGCAATCCAAGCATGGTGATGAAAAATAAGCTTCATTCATATACCTAGAGAAAAAAATAAAGAAGCAGATAGATTAAGTAATATTGCTATGGATAATAATAATTTATAATTAAATATTATGAATAATACACAATCTGAAAAAGATTTACCGACATTTAAAGATATTATCAGTGATGAAGAAATAGATTTAATGCTTTATTGGAGAAATGAAACTCTTAATAAAATGGGGATTACTAAAGATATACTTACTGATATTTTAGAATGAAAAAGAAATGAATTTGAAGTATCTTTCAAGACTATCAAAAAAGTGAAAATAATTTTGATAAACTGAAAAACATTTCCAATTATACCACGCAATCCTATTGATATTGATATTGATATTTTAATTAATAACTAATTTTTTAACCTAATTTACTTATGCAAAATAAATGAATAATTACTAAAATAATCTGAGTGGTTATTGACGTAGAATTTAAGGCATGATATGTTCCTAATATATATGACGCTTTAGAAGTTATATGAGCTCCTGATAAATTAATCCTTGAAGTTCAACAACAACTTGGAGATAATATTGTACGTACTATCGCCATGAATCCAGTAGAATGACTTAAAAGATGACTTGAGGTTATTGCGACAGACGCTCCTATAAGTATTCCTGTAGGAAAAAATGTTCTTGGTAGAATGTTCAATGTTCTTGGTGATCCAATTGATGAATTAGAAGCTCCAAAAACTGATGAAAAATGGTCAATACACAGAAGCTCTCCAGCTTTTCAAGATCTTTCTACTCAAACAGAAGTATTCGAAACTTGAATCAAAGTAGTTGATCTTATTGCTCCGATGTTAAAAGGTTGAAAAGTTTGACTTTTTGGTTGAGCATGAGTTGGTAAGACAGTTATAATGCAAGAACTTATTCACAATATCGCATCAGAACATGGATGATATTCAGTTGTAGCATGAGTATGAGAAAGAACAAGAGAATGAAATGATCTTTATCATGAAATGAAAGAATCTGGAGTAATTGATAAAACAGCGATGGTTTATGGACAAATGAATGAATCTCCGGGACCAAGAGCAAGGGTTGCTCTTACTTGACTTACTATGGCAGAATATTTCCGTGATGTAGAAAAAAGAGATGTTCTACTTTTCGTAGATAATATTTTCCGTTTCACACAAGCAGGTTCAGAAATCTCAGCTCTTCTTGGTCGTATTCCTTCAGCTGTTTGATATCAACCAACTCTTGCAACAGAAATGGGTACGCTTCAAGAAAGAATTGCTTCAACTAAAAATGGTTCAATAACTTCAGTTCAAGCCGTATACGTACCAGCAGATGATCTAACTGATCCAGCTCCAGCTAATACTTTTGCGCATCTAGATTCGACGGTTGTACTTAATCGTAGTATTGCAGAACTTGGTATATATCCTGCTGTTGATCCGCTTGATTCAACTTCTACAGTACTTATTCCAAAAGTAGTATGAGAAGAACATTACAATATCGCTCGTAATGTACAAAAAATCCTTCAAAGATATAAAGAACTTCAAGATATTATCGCAATTCTATGAATGGATGAACTATCAGAAGAAGACAAACTTGCTGTAACTCGTGCACGTAAAATACAAAGATTCTTTTCTCAACCATTCTTCGTAGCAGAACAATTTACTGGTACTCCAGGTTCATACGTTAAATTAGATGATACAATCAAATGATTCTCTCGTATCGTTGATTGAGAATTCGACCATATCAATGAAAAATTCTTCATGTATAAAGGTAGAATTGAAGAAGTAGTAGAGGCTTATGAAAAGGAAAAAGCTGGGAATTAATTTTTAGAAAAACTTTAATTATATTTCTACAAAAAAATCTGTCATTCCTGCGAAGGCAGGAATCTACAATTTATAAAAATATGAATAACTACTTTGTATATATAATATGTAATTCTAACAACACAGTTTTATATATTTGAGTTACAAGTGATTTGGTTAAAAGAATTTGGGAACATAAAAATAAAATTGTTGATTGATTTTCTAAAAATTTTAATCTAAATAAACTTGTATATTATGAACTTCACAATGATATAAATGAAGCTATTAAAAGAGAAAAACAATTGAAGAAATGGAAACGAGAATACAAAGATAATTTAATTAATGAAAAGAATATTTATAGAAGAGATTTATATGAAGATTTGATTTAATAAATAAAAGGAAGATTCCTGCCTTCGCAGGAATGACAAATATAATTTTATATTATGGCAAAATCTGAAAAAAGATAAAAAATTCAATAATCTTCTAAAATAACTATGCAAGAAGAATTAAATAATCAAATATTAATCTTCGAAAAAGATTGAAAAAATATCGATGTAAAAATCGATAATGAAACTATTTGGTTGAATTCTAATCAAATTTGAGCTATTTTTGATGTTGATAGATCAGTTATAGAAAAACATATAAAAAACATTTATAAAGAGCTAGAATTAGATAAAAATCAAGTATGTGCAATTTTTGCACATACTGCATCAGATTGAAAAACCTATCAAACAAATTTTTTCAATCTAGATATGATAATCTCTGTCTGATATAGAGTAAATAGCCAAAAGGCTACTCAGTTTCGTATTTGGGCTAATAATGTTCTTAAGAATTATCTAACAAAGGGTTATGTAATAAACGAAGATAAACTTCTTGAAATAAAATCTAGATTTGAAGATTTACAAAATACAATCAAATTCTTAGAAGAAAAATCAAAAAATGATAATAAATTATTAGATTCTTGAGAAATTTTGTCCTTACTTTCTAGTTATTCAAATACTCTGACTTATCTTGAAAAATTCGATAAATGAACTCTGGAAGATAAAATATGAATAAATTGAACATATATCCTTGAATATAGTGAATGCAAAAAAGTTATAATTAAAATAAAAGAAAATCTTATCTCAAAAAGAGAGGCAAGTGAACTTTTTGGAAATGAAAAAGATGAATCTTTTAGTTGAATTATAGCAAATATTTATCAGACATTTTGATGAGATGAATTATATGAGGACATTAACTCAAAAGCCGCTCATCTTCTTTATTTTATCATAAAAGATCATCCTTTTTCTGATTGAAATAAAAGAATTGGATCATTTATTTTTATATATTTTCTTGATAAAAATGATTTTTTGCATAAAACTACTTGAGAGAAAAAGATAAATGATAATGCTCTAACTACTCTTGCACTTCTTGTAGCCGAAAGTAAACCAAAGGAGAAAGAGACAATTATTAAACTTATTAAAAATTTAATTTCGTAATTTATACTTTATAGTCCTAACTAAACCATTATGACTGCTCTACACAAACTAATAGAACTTACAGAACTTAATCGAAAACTTGACCCATATTATGAAGGTGTAAAATCTGAGGAAAGTTTCGAACTAGTTATCTGAGAAGTAAATGAAGCGAAAGAGGAATTTGATAAAAAAGATTACTCTGAGTTAGAGAAAGAAATATGAGACATTTATTGGAATCTTCTTATTCTTACAAACAAACTTGAAGATGAAGGTAAAATAAATAAAGAGAAAGCTTTTGAAAGTATTTATAATAAAATGTCCCTTAGGAAAACCTTTTTACTTGAATGAAGAAAAGTAGATAAAGAAGAAGCTATGATAATCTGGAATGATGCAAAAAGAAAAGAATGATATGAAGAATCTAGACTTTGGAATAAATAAAATAATTAATAACTTTAATATAAAATTATGAAATTCAAACTAACATCTATCAAGAAAAAAGTTCTTGAACTTGATAATATTGACTCTGCAATTATTCCTACAAAAGCCTGAGAAATAACTATTCTTGATACACATGAACCGTTAATAAGTGCTCTAAAACCTGGAATACTTAGAATCAAAATTTGATCAAAGGAAGAGCTATATGCAATTGGATGATGAGTACTCGAAACAGATTGAGTGTCTCTTAATATTATTGCAGATATGGTAGAAGATGGTAAGTGACTTGACATTGAAGATATCAAAGCCAAGAAAGCCGAAGCAAAAAACTTACTAGAAAAATATATGGAAGAAAATAGAACAATGGATATGGCTTATTATATAGAATTAGAAACTCAATTCCTAAAAGAATCTGCAAAAGAACAATTAGCTTTAAGATAATAGTTTTACAAATAATATCCAAAAAAAGAACTCTTTCGAGTTCTTTTTTTTACAAAATTAGCTTTGTCAAGATGAATTTAAAAGAAGTTTTGAAGTTTTTAATAGAAGAATATAATATAAGGTGCTCTGAGAAGTTATTTAATATTAACTTTGAAACTATGAAAAAAGTGTCCATCTTAACTTTATTTATAATCCTAGGATTAGGATTATCTAACCTAACATATGCGATTAATTCTCGTGATGCAGAAGCTCTGAAAAGATATCGCGATTATGTTGCATCTCCAACTCAAGGATATAATTGTAATGATATTTATAACAATGCATTAAAAAATTATGATCCCCAGATCTTTGTTCCTCAACAATATAATAATTATAACAACTATAATAACTCGAACTACTATAACAATTCTGTTTATTATAATAATCAACCTTATTATCAACAACCAATTCAGTCTGAGTTTTATAAAAACGTAACTAATATAAATAATGGAGTTATAATTAATATAACATCCGATAATTATTCAATTGTATCAAGAATCCAATCGTCAATCCGTCAGAGTATAACTAATGAATTCGTAAGACAGCCAGTAAATATTAATACGAATAATCTATATAATGGTGCACAGATTACCATTACAGTGAATAATTTATATAACTGATATTACAATGTATGGGATAGTAATTATAATATTTATAGATCCATGGATTCATATTCATTTATAAAAAGCATTCAGAATTTTGCTTATTATTCTATGCCTGTAATAAGATATGATGGATACGTAACTTGATGGAATTAAATTTTAAAGCAATTAAAAATTATAATAAACAAGGGAATGATTTTATTATTTCCTTTCAATCTTCGGTTTTACTATGAGTAAAAACTTCTTTTGTGCTCATATATAATCACTCATGTGGAATAATATTCTTAATTAAAACAAGCGTTTTATTTATCTGTTCTTCAGTTAAATTCTTTCATTTAAGAATAGTTACGTGCGGAGTGTTAATAGAATATGTCTGAGCTTTTAAATCCTTGAATAATCAATTCTCAACCGATACAGGCAGATAAAAAATATTTTCATTAGTTATATTACTTAAAAGATGAGAAGGGTTTCAAAGAGTAATTGGAAATTTTGCAGCACGAAAAATCATAAAACGAGTAAAATAAACAAGACTTCATAAAGTGTCAGATTCCAATGATCATAGATAATCAAGTGTAAGATGAGGATTTTTTGTTTGTATAATAGTTTCTCAAAAATCTTGGGAGTCCAGTCAGTCTTTAACAATTTTCTCTGATTCTGACTCCAGATGCAATCCTATGTAAGCATTGTGCAATAACATAATTTGATGAAATTATACTAAAATATATAAGGATTATGATAAAAATATGTCTTTTGTCAATTTTTGCATGCTTTTACTAAAATAATTTATATATAAAAGGTTATTTATTTGTATTAATATACTAAATATGCTAAATTTATATATATCTGGATTATATATAAATTTCTTTTTATATTAATAATCTTATTTATAATTTATATTTTATAAAAAAATTATGTTTAGTAAATTTTTTGCAAGTTTTGAGCTTATAAAGATAGCATTTAGCTATGTAAGACAAGAGGGGGAATTATTTGTTTATGCCTTATTATCTTTTATTTCATCATTTATAATTCTAGCATCTTTTGCTATAACTGATTTTTTCTATATTGAAAAATTAGAAAATATATCCCAAGATCAAAAACAGTTAATAACTTACGGAGTTATGTTTATTTTTTATCTTGTATTTTATTTTATAACTTTTTTCTTTAATACAGCCATAATTACTTCTGTAAAAAGAAAACTTAATTGAGAAGAGAATAAGTTCTGAGATTGAATTAGAGACAGTATGGCTAACTTATGAAAAATTCTTCAATGGGCGCTTGTTTCTGCCACTGTAGCATTGATTCTCAGAATTATTGAATCAAAATTCAAAGAAAACTCAACGGTTTGAAAATTAATTGTAAAATTTCTGGGATGAGCATGGTCAATATTAACATTTTTTGCTTTCCCAATGATGATATTACAGAATAAATGACCTATTGATTCTGTAAAAGAATCATCTTTATTATTCAAGAAAACATGGTGAGAAATGGCTATTTTGAATATATGAAGTTGATTATTCTATATTATTTTAATGATTCTATCAGCTATTATTTGTTTTTGATTCGTAATCTTGGTCAGTCCTATGGTATGAATAATACTTTTTATAGTTTCCATAGTTTGTATTGTTGTATTAAACGGTCTTACAGATGTTATAATAACTACTCTGCTGTTCCATTATGCGAGCTCAGAAACAGTACCAGAAAACAAAAATGAAAGACTTGCTTTTGCTAGGATTGCAAAAATTCCTAATCTTTAATTAATTGTAAATAACACAATTAAAAACTTCTAGAAATTCTAGAAGTTTTTTTGATATTTAAATTTTAACAAAAATTTTCAAAATATTCATAAATACTTATAATGTGTCAATGAAATTAACAAAAACGAATATGGTAGAAAATAACTATGCATATATCGATGCTCAGAATGTGAATATATCTATTCAAAGCCAGAAATGGAAACTTGACCGGAAAAAATTCAGGATTTATCTGACAGAAAAATATAAAGTTACTAGAGCATATATGTTCATCGGATATATTCCGGAGAACCAAGATATGTATACTTTTTTTCAGGAACTTTGATATGTGTTAATTTTCAAATCTGTATTGACTTTGCATGATTGAGAAACCAAGTGAAATGTCGACGCTGAACTCGTACTCCAAGCTATGATTGATTATAACAAATATTCAAAAGCCGTAATAGTTACGTGAGATTGAGACTTCGCATGTCTGATTAATTATCTTTATAAAAATGAAAAGCTTCTAACACTCATCGTTCCGAATGAGAGAAGGTATTCAATTTTCTTAAAGAATACTGCGAAAGAAAAACTTGATAGCCTGACCAACTTAAGGAAAAAGCTTCAATACAGAGTATACAAAAAAAGATCACACCAATTAAGCACCAACACTTAACCCATATGATCTAACTCGTAATAACGAAATGATTATATAAAAATATAATTAGAAATCAATTATTTTATAAAAACTCCCTTGTCATTTCGAGTGCTAGCGAGAAATCCCTTTTAGTAAGTTATTTCGAGATGAACTATATAGATTAAATAATTCTAGAAATTTTAAATAAATACTATTAGTTTCTAAAGTTAAATAAAAAGAGATTTCTCAGTTTATGCCCTTTAGGGTAAAATGACAACTAAAAATATAAAAATTCAACTTTTACCAAATCAAATGACTCAAACAAAGCAACATCCAAAAGATATAGAAATTAATGAGATTTTTGAGAAAACTTTCAAACTTATAGAATCTGGTAAAAATATCTTCATAACAGGTAAAGCGTGAACAGGTAAATCAACTTTACTTGAGTATTTTCGTGACCACACAGACAAAAAAGTCGTAGTCCTAGCTCCAACTTGAGTTAGTGCAATTAATATACGTGGTCAGACTGTTCATTCTTTCTTCTGATTCAAACCTGATATCACTTATGATAATGTCCGCAAAACCAAAAAAGACGATGACACTACTAATATCTATAAAAAGCTTGATATAATTATTATTGATGAAATCTCAATGGTACGCGCAGATTTGCTTGATTGTGCTGACAAATTTTTGAGACTTAATGGTAAATTCCCTAATCATCCTTTCTGATGAATTCAGATGATATTCATTTGAGATCTTTATCAACTCTCCCCTGTCGTCAACAAACACGAAAACGATCTTTTCACTAGTCATTATGAAAGTCCGTATTTTTTCAGTGCGAAGCTTTTTGATGAATTCGATATGGAATTCATAGAACTTGAGAAAATATACCGCCAAACCGATAATTCTTTTACATCCCTTCTTAATAAAATCCGCAACAATACGGCAGATTATTCTGATATCAAAGCTCTCAATGAAAGATATTCTCCAACTTATAATAAACATTACAATGATTTTTGCATTCATCTAACTACAACCAATAAAGACGCTGACGTAATAAATGAAACTGAGCTTGATAAACTTCCAGACTCATATTCAACTTTTTATGGAAGAATAGAATGAGAATTCGGAAAAGAAAGTACACCAACTGCCATAGAACTAAAATTAAAAATCGGTTCTCAAATAATGATGCTCAACAACGATCCAGGTTCTAGATGGGTAAATGGTTCAATTGGTAAAATAGTCTGAATTGACCATTTTTTCGATGAAGATATTATTATAGCAGAATTATCAGACTGAAAAGAAGTAGAAATCACGCAACACACCTGGGAAATATTCAAATTCTTCCTAAATGAAGACGGTAATATAGAATCACAAGTCCTCGGTAAATTCACCCAATTCCCTATCCGCCTCGCATTCGCTGTCACAATCCATAAATCACAATGAAAAACCTTTGACCGAGTTGTAGTTGACCTCTGAAGAGGTTCTTTCGCTCATGGTCAAGTGTACGTCGCACTTTCCAGATGTACAACTTTCGAATGACTGACTCTCGCTCGCCCACTCCGTAAATCTGATATTCGTATGGACGACAGAGTACAAGAATTCCTCTGTAAATATCAACACAAACTAGCTAGTAGAGACAATGTAATAGCAGAGAGACTTTATACAATCAATAAAGCAATAAAAGAAAACAGGAATCTCCAAGTCACATTCCTAAAATCCACGAATGAAAAATCAAAACGCACTCTCAAACCAGAATATATCTGAGAAATGGAGTGCGAGTGAACTAATTTCCTCTGACTTGAAGGATTCTGCCACCTCAAGCAAGAAAACAGAGTTTTCAAAGTAGATAATATGGTGGATGTTGAGGTTGTTGAGGAGTAGAGGAAATTATTATATTAACAAATCAATAAACTCTTTTATAAAAAGGAGTTTATTTTTTCAAATTTTGACTGATGATATAATATCATTATCTTCCAACTTTTTTATCTGTCTATTAGAAGTTGCTCTTGCAAGTCATAAAAGTTTCTCGAATTCTCAAACTGTCAGAAAAGGTTTTGAAAAAAATATTGTTACAATTTTATGGTAATCTATATTTAATTTTGATAATTTATTTTCTATTTCTAACATTAATTCCTTGATTTTAATAATTTTTTCTCAAGTTGCTTTTGCTTGGGATATAACTCATTCAAGCATATAAATTATAAACTCAGAATAATCTCAAGTTGAAGTAGTTTTATTCAGAAGATTATAATATTTGGTTTTTGTTTTATTTATATATTCACTTAAAAAAAGTATTGGATAGTCCAATTTTTTGGACAAAACTAAATATAGAACATTCAAAATCCTACCAGTTCTACCATTTCAATCATGAAAAGGATGTATTGATTCGAACTGATAATGAATAACTGGCATTTTAATAAGAGCATCTATATCATCACTAGAATTATTTATGAATTTTTCTAGATTAGTAAGTAGTCTTACAATATTATCTTCTCAAACTGGTGGAGTATATAAGATTTCTCATAAATTATTTGCAATAACTGTTCAAGGAATTTTCCTTACTCAATTTTTATCTGGTTCAATAATACTTTGTAACTCAATCAAAAAATTATATCAGATTCAATCTTCTTTTTTTAATCTTTCGAATCAATTCAAAATCGCTCTATGATAATGTAAAACCTCTTTTTCTGGTCATTTTATAGACTCAATATTAAGTGCATTTGATTGAAGAACTTTTATTGTTGTAGTATTTATATTCTCTATAGCGGAAGATTCTACAGATTCTTTTATCATTAAAGGAGAAATAAATATATCCAGATTAGGCACCAAATAAATCAATCAATTCAATTTTGATATTTCCTCACTCGCCTTAATAGCAAGTTTTAGGAATTCTTTTTTATCAAAATCAAAATTTCAAGGTAATAATGGTAAATCATTGAGTGGAATTTTTGGGTCAAACATAATATGGATATAAAAGATTAATTACTTGTAATAATATACTTATTTAAAGAAAATGCAAATTACATGTATCATTTATGGTACTTTTTGAGACATATCCGGATTATATATATCATGAATGAGACATGATAAATTAGAGAATTAGATTTTAAATTAAGAATAAAATAACTCATAATTAATACTCTACTCGAATAAACTTATAAAAGAACTATCATGAACCAAAAAAATCCCCCTAGCCCCCTTTGGTAAAGGGGGAAGACGAAGTATGAGTCGGGGGATTATCTCAATAATAAGAATCCTCCCAAAACTTTTGCATACTTTTTGTTACAAAAGTATGTAAAATAAATGGAGGAATAAATTATAGATTCCTGAATGTAGCCAGGAATGACAGGAATTTGGAGGATAATTTTTAATAGATCCATTCGACAGGCACCCCAAGAGTACTTACTTTATGGGCTCAAGATGACAATTGTGGAAGTTCAGAATGACAGAATAAAAACAGTAAAAAACCGACATTACGCCAGTTTTTTTGTATCTTCTCTTAATATACATAACTTCCTTATTACCCTGCTCTTCTATCATAAACACTTATCTGATTCCTTCATCATTCTTTGGCAGAGTAAAGTGCTTGGTCCGCTAATTTTAGGGCAAAGAATTTGAAATCTTTTTTTTGTAAATCTATTGGTTCTGTCATTATTTTTTACTTAAATCCCTCATTTCTAAAGGTAAAGATTCATAACACTTTAAAGCTAATTCAGAGTCAATATATCATTTATCAAGATATTTCTTAATATCAGACTCCTTTATTCATATTCTTAACTTGATAAGACGAATATCAGAGCATTGTGAGACTATTACTTTTTTAAACTCCTCAATTCATAATTTAAATAAAGTTTCATCTAATAATCATTTACTTTTGAATAGTTCTAAATCATCATATGTTAAAGCTCATCATTTAATAAAATATTTGAGTAGTTTATCATCAAAATTCATGTTTGTCTTAAGCATGTATAGCTTATCATAAACATCTGAATAGAAGGCTATATTTTTCCATATATTAAAATATTCCTTACTCTTTTTATTAATCACTTCTCATAATACGGGTTCTTTCTGTCAGTTTGATAAATCCTTATATCAGTTAACTCTATGCATTACAAATTCCTTATCTTTTTTTACTTCTGCAATATCCATATCTTCAAATACTTTATCAATAAAATTTGAATTTCTATATCATGATACCGATAGAATAATTTTTCATTCTGAATCGGAGTATGATGTTACATTTCACTTATCAATGCTTATTACTGCAAAAACTCAATCTTCAATTTTTTTTACTTCTATGCTTTTTTTATAATATCACTCATCAATCACTTTTTTTAAAGTTTTACTTAAAAGCACACTTTTAACATCATTCTCTTGTTCTTCCTGAGTTTTCTGAATTTCTATCTTCAATCACTTAATAGCAAGATTAGTATTTATATCTTGAACTACTTTTTCAACTCCATTACCTCATTTAGTCTTTTCAACTATAGCTGTAGGAGGTGTATTTGTATGTAAATCTATTGGTTCTGCCATAATTTAATTATTAATCTATAGGGTTTTCATTTACAATAACTCTTTCTCTAACTTTTTGTTCTTTTAATTTAGAAGGTTCAGTTCTATCAATTTCTTTTATACAATCAGCAATTCAATGACTAGATAATTCACGTAATCTGATTTCATTATCTGCAACATGCTCTCAAAGTCAAGCAATTGGACTAATCCACTTGTCTCATCTTACAGATGTCATATTCTCTCATATTCACTCTTTTCCATTATTATATCAGAAATCTCTGAATTTATCAAAAATTACATCCTTATTCAAATCATCATCATTTACTTCGGGTTTACTAGGAACTGAGAGTCACTTTGCTCAAGGGGAGTTGAATGATTTTACATAAGTTGCTTGGTGCTCATATTTAACTTCCTTTCCTTCTCATTTCTTTACTTTCGTATACATCACTCATAATACTTCTGCTAAGGTTCATCATAGAGAATGCCCATAGACCTTGAATTTCTCATTCTCTCAGAGATTTTCAGAAACGAATCTTATCATATCGATAGATTGTGATTCAGGTAGTCTCTTGAATACAAGTGACATATCAGCTTGAAAATCCTTGAAGAAATCTCAAAAGCTTTTTACCTCAGTTCATGCTATTGCAAATATCTTGCTTCAATCCACATCTTGGAGACAGATTGCTCTGAATCATGAAGGAGATGATTCCTTTCATTTTGGAAAGTAGTTCAATACTTGAATTCCTTGTCAATATTCCTTCTGTAAATCTTGTAGCATATTTCAATTCTCTACGACCTTATCTTTCCTAACTCTTTCCAGTGACAAAGATATAAGGTTTCTATTATAAAGTTTGTCTTTATATGAACTCATCTTCTGACTCATTTCTGCATTAACGCTTTCTTCTGAACTTCAATCAGCAAACATTGTCATATCTCAAGGTCTGATTCACATATTGGCTAAAGCTAATATCTCCTCAACATCACTTCAGAATTGAGTTAGCATCGTATCAGGATTCATCTTTACCGAACCTGCTTCTAACATTATTTCAGGAGTATTCATATATCTCAATAATAACCTTTCATCAAAAGATAAGTCTTTTCTATTAAAGTCTTTTCAAGATGTCATCTTTTTGAGATTCGGAAATCATATAGGGTCTAATGCTATATTTCTAATTTTAAGGTCTTTTAGTTCTATAGGTCATCAATTATCTTTTTCAGTATAGAATTCAGAGTAGGCTAGACTGGCAAACTTAGCCTGTTTTGAAAGTTCAATCTTTTCAATTTCTTCTTTCGATAGTTGCTTCTTTGATATTAGTTTCTCTTCATCATGACTTATGTTAAAAATTGAACTCAAATCTTTAGCAAGCTCTCATTCAATAAAACTTCTTTCTCTTTTTTCAGCTATTGCATTCGATTTTGCTACAGCACTACTAATTCATATGCTTTTAGCAACTCATGAAAAATCCACCTCGGATATCTCTTTCCTAGAAGGTGTGGTTGTTACTTCATTTCTATTTAATGTTGCTGACTCAATAGTCATTATTTATTTGTTTTTATTTTTATTTGTCTCGTGCCAGTATATCATGTTTTATGTTCATTAACAACTTTTTAATATGAAGATATGAAAAGTATAAATTCATTTATCTTTTATAACATCCCAAAACATTTTTTCAAGTTCGAGCAATGATTCGTAAATTCTTAACTTCCCATTACCCCACCCTTCTATCATAAACACTTATCTTATTCCTTCATCATTCCTTGGCAATATAAAGAGCTTGGTCTGCGAATTTTAGGGCGAAGAATTTGAAATCTTTTTTTTGTAAATCTTGTTCATGGAAAGTATATATTCCTATAGAAGCATTTACTTGATATGAAATTCCTTCGTATATTAGAGGAGTTTCTGATATTTTTTTCCTGATATCGTCTATATATTTGTTGATGTTAATTCAGAATTGGTCATGGATTATAAAAGTTATCTCTTCTCATCAGAATCTATAAACTTTGTTTACGTCTCCAAAATATGATTTACATAGGTCAGCTACGTGACGTAAGACTTTATCTCAGACATTATGTCAGAAAGTATCATTGAATCTTTTGAAATTGTCTATATCAAGCATACATAGCGCCATAGGATTTGGCAATTCCCTATCAAAAGGATTCTTGCTTTCGTAGATATATTTATCAAGTGCGTTCCTATTGAGTAGTCAGGTTAGTTTATCAGTGTTTGCTTGATCAATTAGTTTCATAGATCTAAGAGCGTTCGCTATAACTCAGGCCACAAGCTCAAAAAGTGAATTCTCTATTTTGGCTATTTCTCTTGAATTCTTGTAATCTCAAGCACCAAGAAATAAGCTATCCATTCAAACCGGAATAACAATATTATCTCAAAAATTCGGCATTGGGATTGAAGAAACTTTTCAAGTTTGGGAAGCGACACGTAAATTGATATTTTTTTTAAGAGAATTATCCGTTTTGGTTTTATTTATTTTATTGGAATATTCTGATAGAACTTCAACTTCTCATGAATCTAGGATTTTATATAGGCTAATATGATTCATATTGAGTATTTTTGCCAGTTCTACGAATACTTTTTCTAAGTCTTTAATATTCTCAACAAAAGTTGATAAAGGAATTAAAAGCTCACGTATAAAGTCAGCATTCAGACGAATTGAATTGATATCTTGTGTTTCTTTGATATTCTGGGTTTTTTTGGACATAATTAAATATAACTTATATTGTATTTATTTTATCATAAAAAATAGAAAAATGCAATAAATAGGCAATCTGGAACCTTAATTCAAAAAAATATACCGAATTATAAATATTTACTACAAGTAAATCTTACATTTTCATCGTCTGTATTTTTGGCAAGCCATTTGAGATATGATGGGTCATTCTTAAGAAGATCATCAAAAGTTGTTCCCTTATACTTACCGAAGTTAAGTTTTTTGAGAAATACTGGAGATTGAGTTAGTTCAACTAATTTTTCAACTGTTTCATCATCCGAATTTAGTGAGAATTTTGCTTTAGCTAAGTCGAACAGATATTTGAAATTAACTCTCAGAATTAGCACATCAGCCATTGCATCATGTGCTCTTACTGTCGGGAAAGTTATTCATTTTTCCATAAGATAATATTTGAGTACTTCTTGACGATAACTATTTTCGAATTCATCTTGCTCATCTTGCAGAAGATGTTTAGCAACGTTCAGAGTATCAATATATCTTGTTGTTTGGAATCAGAATTTAGCTAACATTCAAATATCGAATTGTACATTATGTCATATAAATACTGTATTATCTTTGATTTGTTCTATTAATTTATATTCTTCTACTTCCACAGAAAATACTGGGAAATCTTTTACATTTTCTTCTAATATATTATGAGTAGCCTTAGAAACCAGAGATATTTTCCTGTCTCAATTACTAAAAAAAGAATTAATTTCATGTATTATTTTCCAGTCTATTTCGTTTATTAATCATAATTGGATTATAACATCCTCTTCTTTGATTCAAGTGGTCTCAGTGTCGATAAAAGTTATGTTCATGGTTGAATTGTAATATATTAACGTAGCTATATAATCACAAATCTTATTTTAATCAAATTTTTTAGGAATTATAACTTGCACATTAAAGAATTTTGTTCATTCTGAAATATGAAAATATTTATTTGTCAAACAGATATTCATCATAAAAAAGGTCGTTTTTTTGATTTTGGATGACATTTGATTATAATATAAGTTCCTCCAGATAAACTAAGAATGAGATGTATTTCTTAACTTCTAAGTATTATGGAAACAAAACAAATGTCACGTGCATTGATGATTATACCTCAATTCACATATCTTAACTTTATTCCTATTTCTTCTGAATCAATAGTTAATCTTGCTACTCATACCAAGGGCAGGTCCAATAATTTGTGAATTCCTGCAGTTGAATCTAATGATGAAGTATGGGAAAAATGGGAATGAGAAGAAAAAGCTGAAATAGATAAAAGAAAAAAGTCATAAATATTTAAAAATCCCTTACGAGGGATTTTTAAATACAAGAAAACTTATTAAAATTATTATTTCTTAATTTGTTTTACTAATTCAAGTTTCTTTTGTAAGGCTGCTCAGAATGCGAATAATGCAGCAATAAAATCAACTGTAGCTAAGACAGAAACAAAAAGTGAAGTTAGAGTAATAATTCATAATTTTTTCCAGAAACTTGTTTTGTCTTTCAGATATTTATTTATGAAAAAGGAGGCAAAAACCGAAACAGTTACAAGCTTATAGAATACAAAACTAAAAATATAAACTACAAGCAATAAAAGTCCAAAAGGAATTCAAATTATACTCATAAGCAAAAGTAAAATAGCAAACGGTATTATAGCAAAATAAATAAGTCCATATAAAAAACTTTTTCAAGGCTTATTTTCTAGATTAGTCGCAATTCACATAAACATATTCTCAAAATTAAAATATACAAGCGACGCAAAGAGCACTAAAAATAAAAAACTATAAAACACATATCAAACTGCAAATTCTATAAATCATTTACTTATTGAATTATCTTTTTTATAATTCTTAACCTCTATCATTGTGAATGATTTTTTTCATGAAACTGTATTTTCCAAAGAAGCAGATTTTATTTTTGAAGAATAGTTAAGATTTCATGCAATTGCACTTCAAGAAACTACTGTAATTGTTTGCACATTAAATTGTGCATTTCATAATATTTTTCAATCAAAATTAAGATTTCATCAATTAATAAATGCATCTCCCGAAGTCTCTCACCCAAACATTATATTCCCTCAATTAAGAAATATATTTCATCAGATTTTTACTCATTTTTTGATATTTATCTGACCTCAAGCAACTATTAAATCTCAAGCTATATTTCAAGTAATTATTATATTCCCTCATGCTATTCTGACATCATCTCATACATCTCATGAAATAATTATTGTTCATCAGGCAGCCATAATATCTTTAGAAACTTTTTTTGAAATATCTATAAATCATCATCATGCAAAATAGTCTCAAAAAACATCTTTTTGAAGACTTACATTGGGTCAAACTTCATAAAAATTATATCATGAAGTAAGATTTCATCAGTCACCAGTTTTTTCAATAGATATTTGTGCATTTGCAAATATTGGTACCAATAAAAGCAAGAATGCGGTATATTTGTAAAAGTTTCTCATAATTATAAAGATTAAAAAATAAATACACCAGAAATATTATTATATTTCCATTTCAATTATTCAAAATATATTTCATTCTACATCTCAAAAATATGTAAGCAATCATATTCATAGAATTTGTCATTTTGGAGATTTTTTTGTTCATCAATTATTTAATTTTTTATTAATATATTCATCAAGATTAGAAGTATCTGTAATATTGGTCGTATTTGGAATTTTATTTATATCCAATCATCATACAGGTCAATGCTCATTGCTGATTTTATTATCATATTGATTGCTCTCCAAAAAAGATTTTGGTGCCGACTCAATAACTCAGATTATATCTTCACAGAACCACGTGGCTCTCTTAGGATTCTTGGATGAAATCTCAAAATACATTAATTTTTTCATAATTACATTTTATTATGAATTAAAATCATAACTTTTCTTCTACGAAAATTATATGAATTCTTCATGCTATAACCTCTTTATTTATTATAAGAATCTTATTAATTCAACTTCATACTCAATATACTTCCATTGCTCTTGCATTTTCCAGTGGGAAAACATATTCATTTATTCTCTCGAATCACTCATTAATATCTTTGACAATCTTCTGGGTTCATACTACAAGAATCAAATTATTAGCTCAATATGAATAAGAAGGAAGCTGACTTCAGGTTGCTGAAGCTATTAATATTTGTCATTTTTCTGTTATGGCATGTACACTTCATATAGCCCATTCTTGAGCAGTTCATAGGCGTTTTTTTTCTATTTTAGTAATTTTTTCATTATTCATAAGTCTTCTTATTGATATATAATCAGTTGAAGTATTAATCATTTTATCTATACCCATTTCTGCAAGACTTACAGATGTCATATTCATAATCTCTTGATGATTGGGAATTAAATTAAGGATTTTTTCTGTAGCCTCTTCTTTATTTTTTACAAGATATGGATGTATTCAGTTCATTTCAAGAGCCTCAAATGTATTCTCTATAGAATCTTTGTTGGCTAATATGTCATATTCTCACATTGTTTTCATAATTTAATTAATTAAAAAATAAAAAAACCGACTAAATTAAGTTAATATGTTAATTAACTATAGTCGGTTTCGCCATTGGCTTTGAGTTCGCATCTAAGGCGACCAAATATGAATGCAAACATTGCCTCTATTTGCGAGCATTATAATGAAATTAATGAATAAATCAAAAATTAAGAGCAAATACGTATGTTTTTTGTGTGAATTCGTTTTTTTTGCAAAAAATATACTATTGCATATAATTGTATTACTTTAGTAAAGATTTTTTATGATTAATCTTTAAAAAAAGTATATGATATCATTACTTATTATCTCTGTAATTATAATACTTATTTTATCAATAACCTTTTGAACTATGAAAGAATTCAGCCTTATTAAAATATATCTTTTAATAATATCAATAGTTTGACTTATATGAGCCATAACTTGATATGGAAACTTTGGTTATCAACTTATTATACACAATATTGTTACTCCAGAAGAATATGTGCAATGAAGTTATGATAATTATCAATTCACTCAATGTAAAGATCCGACGGTAATTGCAAATAAGGAAACTGGTGTAATATCCACTAATCCTACAACCAAAGAAAAAACTCCAGCAGAAATTAAAACATGTCAGGAAGAAGCCAAAAGTAATATGCTAGCAAGAAGGAATCTTGATTACAAAAATTCCATAGTTGGTTGAATAGTTTGGTGAACATTATTTTTATTACTATTTATAAGCCATTTCCCAGTATTTTATAAAAAATATAAACAAGAATCTCATTAAAATAATTTTTCAAATTAAAAAAGCCCCGATTAATCGGGGCTTTTTATTTTCTTTTGCTCTAGGCAGATATAATATCACTGCCACGGTCAATTATGATTGTAGTTTTACCAGTCTTTATATTCTTCATATAAGACCTTTCTACCACAACCAATATAAATTATTTCTTTTTTGTTTTTTACGTTTTCAAGCCTTATAGCTCTTGGAATATTTGATGTAATTTCTACATAAATACAGTAGCTATAAAAAGTAATTAAAGGATATGCTATCCAATAGTTACCTCTGAATAATTCATAGATTCCAAAAATGAAAAACGCTACATTATTAAATAAACTACATGCTCTTTCGGGCATCTTATTATCCAAGAAGTTGGAATTACCAAAATAATGATAATACTTTTCAAGATATATTCCATAGGCTATCATTATAAGGAAAGCAAAATCAAATGAATCAAAAAGATTAATATTTTTCATAATATCACCTCACTTTTTTTATTTTTGTTATTAGAAATTATTAATTAGCCATTATTAACTTGTAGATTCAAAATCTGAATATATCTGTTAAGTTGGTTTTTATTATCAACATACACCCCGTCATTAATCCACTTACTTCTTTCAGCAGATATTTGAATAAATTCTAATATCCCCAAAATAAGAATTAAAAAGACAAGTATACAGAAGTAAAAAAGACTAAAAATCGGATGGAACATCTTTATTACAACAAAGAATGCAAGTAATAAAATGATTTTTTTACCATTGGAAGATATTTTAATTAGTTTCCTGGATTCATCCATTCTCTTTTTTGCATTTAAAGCATGTTTTTTGTACAGAATAACAAGTTTTTCAAGGCTATCTTGACTCATTTGCATTTCAATAGGACAGTTTCTGAGGCATTTTTGTCTTTTTTGTTTTCTGCTATCTTTCTGCTCTTTGCGTTTTTTTGAAATTCTTCTCTCTCTTTCTTTTTTTTGCATAGTAATTCTCCTTTTTGATTGAGATTTATGTTTTTGTATTTATTGGATTATATAAAAGAGCACTGATTCGTAACGTGAATTCATAGTTTATAAGAAAAAAATTCTAATTGTCAATTACAAATAAAAATTATCAGTTAGCTTTATTTAATTGACAGATTGAGTAAAAAAATTATAAGGAGTATATGGTTTTTATACATTAACTTCAAAGTTATGGTAAAAGTTACACGTTTATGTGAATGATGACTTCAAAAATGAGAGAACTGCCCTTGAATTTGTCCAAAAGAAGAATGTATTAGAGAAAATCTACACTTAATAACAAGATGAAAAGAAAATATTTCAAAAGTTTTAGACAAAGCTGAAATTATTTGAAATTTATCTAAAAATGATATTAAATTAATAGTCCTGAATTTACTTTGAGAACAATCAAAAGAAGCTGAAATTATTATCTGAAAAATTCTTAATACAGATTACAAATATGAAATAGTAAGTTTTAAAGAAATTAAATATGATGTTTCATTATGAATAATCTATTGATCTGCATTATTAAATAATAATAAGTTTTTAGTTTTCTATGAAAGGAAGGTTTGAAATGAGAAAAAAGTAGCTCTTATTAGAGATGTAAGAGAAATTACAGAACTAGAACTTGATAATCAAGGCAAACCAATATGAATTAAAATATAAAAAGTCCCGAACTCAATAGTTCGGGACTTTTTGTTGTTTTATAATATTTCTCTACCTCACATATAATTCCTTAGAACTTCTGGGATAGTAACAGTATAATCTTCATTTTGGAAGTTTTCCATTATTGCAACAAGAATACGACCACAAGCAAATGCAGTTGCGTCATTTGTATGAATAAGCTCTACATCTCAACCGGTACGACGTACGCGAGTCTGAAGACGTCTTGCTTGATAATCAGACATATAATCAGCAGTATGGGTTTCACGATATTTGCCTTGACCAGGAAACCAACAATCTATATCAGATCATTTAGAGTTTGGCTTACCAATATCGAAGGTACATTTCTGAATTTTTTGATAAGGGACTTTAAGTTGTTGTACTAAATATTCTTGTATTCAAACAAAAAGTAAATGTTCATCATGAGCGGTTTCTGCAACAGAAAAACTTTCCATTTCTAGCTTATCGAATTGATGCATACGAATAATCCCTTCCATATCTTTTCCATATGTTCATGCCTCTCCACGAAAACTTGTAGCATATCCAAGATATCTTATTGGCATATCTTTTTCTTCAAAAATTTCTCAAGCATGCATAGATCAAAGAACATGTTCTGCAGAGCCTTGAAGCCAAAGATCTTCTCCCTCTATTTTATATCTATCTTCTCTTGGTTCCAATCTATCCATTGCATCATATGGAGCAGTCTTTATCATATATGGAGGAAGGATTGGTAAGAATGGTTTATCTGAAACATTAAGATTATTATCTTTTATAATTTTTGCAATCACTTCCCTATTTCACAAAGTATCCATAACCCATTGAACTAGTGCGAATTGAAGTCTAACTAAATCTCATTTAAGATAAGCAAAACGTGATCAAGCAACATTAGCTGCGCGTTCTTTATCTATCCAACCACGTACTTCAGCAATTTCTGCATGGTTTTTTACTGGAAAAGAAAAATTAGGAATGTCTCACCACATCTTAACTACGACATTTTCATCTTCTGTAAGTCCAACTGGAGTATCTTCTGAAGGAATATTTGGTATTTTTTTATAGATAACAAGAAACTCTGTTTCAATTTCTTCATATTCTTTTTCTAAAGTCTGAATTGAACTCTTTACTTCTTTTGCTTCAGTTAATATTTCAGGGCTAGGAATACCATTTTTTGGCATTATAGAAGAAAGTTCATTGCGGCGTTCTCTTAATTTATCAAGATTTTGCTTTAGAATAATTCTTTTTGTATCAAGTTCAATTACCCTGTCTAGGTCAACTCATTTTACAACTTTATCATGAAGAGCTTTACGGATAATTTCTGGGTTTTGGCGAAGGATTTTAATATCTATCATATTTCTAATATAAGTTATAATACCGCAAGATTATAAAAAAATTGCCTTAAAAGGCAATTTTTTTTCTTATTCTGGGTAATCTCTCTGGTAGAATTATTTTTATATTTTATACTATGTATTATTTTCAAAAATTACGTTTTGCTCACTTGAGACTTGCAAGTGCTTTATTAAACTCGTTTTCATCAAAATCTGGCCAAAGAGTATCAGTAAAATACATTTCACTATATTCTGACTGATAAAGGAAATATCAACTGGTTCTTATATCTCAACCCGTCCTTACAATCAAATCAGGCGTTGGGTATTTACCAGTATCTATATATTTTGCAAATTTATTTTCATTTAATTCATTCAAAAAATCATCAATGTTATCTTTATTTAAAGAATCTATATTTTCTTTTATATAATCTTTAACTCATCTTACTATCTCATCTTGTCAACCGTATCAAATAGCCAAAATAAATGTAATTTTATCAAGATTTTTTGTTTTTTCTTGTAAATCCAAAAGTGATTCCTTTACTTTCACTGGAAGCAAATCCAAATCTCAAACTGTTTCTAATTTAACACCACTTTTTAGGAATTTAATTTCCATTTTTGGTATTCTTTTTAAAAGCAAATTATAAAGATGATCTAGCTCAATACTTGATCTTTCTGTAATATTTTTCTTTGCTAGAGCCCAAATGCTAACATATTCTATTCAATATTTAAGACATAGATCAACCGTATTTTCCATTGTATCAGCTCACTTATCATGTCATAGATATTTTAGGATTCATCTTTTTTCTGCCCAACGACGGTTACCATCCATTATAAATCAGATATGCATTTATTTTTTATAATTAATACTATTAAGGTATGACTCAAGAATTATACAGGCAGCAACATCATCCAAATTTTTTGGATCAAAGTTTTTCTCTCATGCCAATTCTAGAGTTTTTGCAGCTTCAAAACTTGAAAATCTTTCATCTTGGAAAACAACTTCAATATTTCCTGGAATTTTCGTTTTAAGAACTTTTACGAATTGCCTTATTTTCACAGAATGAACTGAATCTCTTCAGTCGGTATGCGGGGCAATTCAGACTATTATCGTATCTATTCTTCTTTCTTTAATTTGCAATATTATTTCATTTATAAGCTTAGGAGTTTCAATGATTTTCAAAGGCATAGAAATATCCTGGAAATTGACAGCTAGTCAGGATTTTTTGGTTCAGTAATCTATTGCAAGGTAGTTCATCTAAATAGCTCTTAAATCAATTATTATTCTTGCAAAAACATCACTTCCTAGACTTAATTTGATATCATATTTCCCAACTTTTTTTAGATGGTGTCAATCTGGAAGAAGTATATTCTTCTTTTCAAGCTTAATTTTGAAGTCTTTAAAAATCTTATCAATAATATCAAGTTCCTGTATTCAACCAAAAATCTTTTCTCAGCTTCATTTTGCTTCTACAATTATTTCTTTGGTATGAAGTAATTCAGCAATTTTATGTCTATTATATATATTCTCTTTTGTATTTTTTGCCTGAGCATCTTTTTTATTCTCAAGTTTTTCAATCTCAGCTTGAGTTACAAGTCTTGCAAGTCATTTGGGAATAAGGTAATTCTTTGCTTGACTATGACTTACTTCAACAATTTCTCATTGTTTACCAACTGATGCAACTCTCTGAATCATTAGTACTTTTAATTTATCTGCTGCCATATTTTAGAAAGTTAAAGATTATTATCTTAAGAAAAAACTGATAAACTCAATTTTTTGTCATTCCCGTGAAAACGGGAATCCAGGATTTAAAATAAATTCCTTATTTCAAAAAATGTATTTAGTAGTTTTAGATTATATGGAGGATTAAATTTTATTATAAATTGTAGATTCCTGCCTACGCAGGAATGACATTAAAATTTAAAAAAGTAAATATTAACTTTTAAACTTCATCATTAGAAACAAGACTAATTCTATATCAAGTTAATTCTGTTGCAAGGTTTACGTTTGCTCATCCCTTACCAATTGCTCTTACCTTTTCTTCTCAAAGTACATAACAAGTTGCTTCACGAGTCTCTGTATTGATTTTTACATCAGAGATTTGAGCTGGACTTAGTGATTTTTTAATTAATTCTTTTATATCATCAGTATAATTGATAATATCGATTTTTTCTCCGAATAATTCATCAACTACAGCTTTTACTCTGATTCATTTTGGACCTATAAGTGAACCTGCTGGATCAACTTCTTCATATTCTGAACCTACGATAATTTTAGTTTTAAAACCTGGATTACGAGCAATTCTAATAATTTCTACAGTTCCATCTTCTAGTTCTGGAACATTCATTTCAAATAATTTGATAACAAGGTTTTTGTTTTTACGAGAAAGAGTAACTCTTGGTCCAGTAAGTGTATCTTCTTCAACTTTACCAACGTAAACATACATTCTTTGACCTGGAGTATATTTATCTTTTGCAACTTGTTCAGATTTTGGAAGTACTATAGAATTACCATTATAATCTAGAAGAACTTTATTTTTTTCTACAAGTTCAATTTTTAGATTAACAATTTCACCTTCTTTATTTTTGAAAAGGTTATAAATTTTTTCTTTTTCTCATTCTTGGATTTTTTGGATAATTACTTGTCTAGCAGCTTGCGACGCTATACGTCCGAATCATTCTGCATTTGACATTATTTCATCAGAAACGTCAATTTCTACAGTGTCTCCAAGTTGATATTCACTTGCAGCTTCTCCAAGATCTTTTATATCAATTTCTATTGCAGGATTTTCTACATTATCTACAATTGTTTTTTCTACAGTAACTTCTATAGATGCATTTGCTAGGTCAATTTTTACTTCTACATTTGTATCTTTTGTACCGAAGTCTTTTTTATATGCAGTCTTGATTGCATGTTCAATTATTTCTAGCAATTTTGATTTATCTATTTTTTTCTCAGCAGATATTTGATTAATCGCTGCTTCTATTTTGTGTATATCCAACATATGAATTAATAATTTAAAATATAAAGTTAAAAATATTATTTATAAATTTTCTTAAAAAAAAGAATCTGATAAATCAAATTCTTCGTTTCAGGATTTTATGTATCCATTTTACCCATATATTATAAAAAGCAAGTTTTTATTTATAGATATTAAATTTATAAAAAAATAAAAAAAATAATCCAGAGTTAATCTGGATTATTTTTTTAGTTAGTATAGATATATCATCTTATGCTTGGGTCTGATTTTGAAATTTTACGAACAGTTACTTCATTGAATCTTCTGTAATTCATATCTTTTACGATAATGTAATCTGCACCTACTTCTGATACAAGTCATACGTGACCATAGTAAGGATTATACCCTGAACCTCTAAAAGATATTATTGCTCATGCGGATGCAACTGATCATGTAGGAACTCATGCTGCAGCAGCATTTGCCATCCATTGATTAGCATTTCATCTCCAAGTTACATTTTTATGATTTGCAACATAATATGTACAGTTACCATATGCGAATTTTGATCATTTACCAGTATATTTGATTGCATATCCACTTTCTAGTACAATTTTTTGGGTTTTTGTTTTGGAGCTAGTAAGAAGTTTAGTTGCTTTAGCAACTGGTTTTTGTTGTATAATAATTGGTTTTGGAGGTAGAGGTTTTTTTGCTCAAGGTAATATCATTTGTTGTCCAATTTTTAATTCTGCAGAAGCATCAAGTTGATTCTGAGAAAGAATATTAATTTTATCAACACTATATTTTGCAGATATTGAATCTAGAGTATCATTGGGAGCTACAGTATATGCAATTCATGATACTGGTGGGATTTTTATTGTATCTCCTGGCTTAAGAGTATTGCTAGTAGCAAAATCATTTGACCAAGCAATAGAATCTACAGAAACATGGAATTTTGATGCAATTGCACCAATATTATCTCAACTTTGAATTGTATAATAAACAAGAGAATTAATTCAGCTCATATCTCTATCAGAATTAATTGCTGATGAAGGTTTTATGAATCAAGAATCTTGAGAAAATATTGTAGAATTATTGGATTGTGAATCTCACTCGTAAGATGATAAGATTGTGGATTCATCATAATTTCATACCGCATATTCCTTATCTACTCACATCGCACCAAAAGATGGATATATGGGTAAAATAAGAACTATGATGAAAGAAATAAATTTGAATTTTTTTACAAAGTTGAAGAAAGTTTTTTTCTTCTTAAGAAAGGAAGCATTACGGGAGTGTCTTTGAAGACGAGCCTTAATGTTAATTTTTAGATTCATTAAAAAATCTTAATAATAAAAATCTCCTTTTACTTACATTACATAAGTAAAAGGTGATATACTTAGCCTTTTATGTTTAGAACTTCTAGTTTTGTTTTACGAGCACGGAAACCAACTGTACGTGAATATCTTTTCTTTGATTTCATTTTGAAAACTCTAATTTTTTCATCTTTGAAATCTTCTAGAACTTTTAATTCAACTGTAACTTCTTCTAAGAATGGAGTTCCTACTTTAGTGTCTTTTCAATCTTCACTTGAAACAAGTAAAGGTTTTAGTTTAATTGTTGTTCAGATTTCTGTATTCTGATTATCAACTTCAATCACATCACCTACTTTTACAATGAATTGATTCCCACCTATTTCTAATACTGCAACCATAATTTTGTTAAAAATTTATAAAGTAATTATATTTTTTTCTTGAAAAAATCAAATTTTTTCTTTGAAAATGCTTATTTTGGAGCTATTTTATCGTATTTTTTGATTTTATATTTTAGATTATTTGGTTGGGAATGAAGAATATCGGTCTTCAATCGCCAGAGCCGGCTTCGTACGCGAAAGACAAATTATTGTCTTTCTAAAATTGCTTCACAATTTTGTACTCTTATTCGAATCCTTCAAAAAAATTTTCGGATAATTCTGACTCTATTTTAATAATCGTTTTAATATTTGGTTGGGAATGAAGGATTCGAACCTTCGATGGCGGAGTCAAAGTCCACTGCCTTACCGCTTGGCTAATTCCCAATATTAATTCAAAAACAATAAAAAATGTGTGCGAATTATATACAAATTTTTGAAAAGTCAAAAATTTATTTAAATGTACCTTTTAAAAAATTAAAATACACTCTGAATAATCTGAAAAATTAAGTTAAATTACATTATTCAAATACTATTTATTCTTTTATTATTCCGACTTTTTATTTCTTTGTTATTAATTTTTTTTATTATTCCAATTCCAGTACTATTGTCATTTCGAATGAATATGAGAAATCCCTTTTTAAGGCACTTTTGGAATTATAATTACCTAGTTTTTGTTTTACGACCATATTTTCCTACAATATTTTGTTTCGTATGTCTCAATTTAAAGAGATTTCTCGTTCCTCGAAATGACAAATAAACTGAATTAGAATGATATCAGGAATAAAGAATAAATAAAAGATTACTTCGCACAACGGAAACCTATAGTATAACTCATCTCAGCCGAAGTCCAATTCAGGCCGAGCGAAAATATACCCGCAGACGTGGTTTCACCCCAGGTACCACCACGGATAAAAATATTATTCCTATCATCAATATTGGTGGCATATATCCTTCATACTCAATTATTAGCATTAAACATTCATTGTGGTCAGTATAGAGTTCTGGAATATCAATTTTGGAATATACATTCTGCATTTGTATCATTTCAATACCAACTATACCAAGCCCATGTTCAGTTACTACAAGCCATTTCAGGTGCAATAGTCGCAGAATCTATGTTTGCCGTATCATAAGTATTAGCTTTATTAACATGTTCCCTGGCATTTCAAGCGAAATCCCAGATAATATTACCATTAGTGAGATATAGAGTTCTTCTGTTATTACCATATGAAGTTCATGAGAATCATCAAGTCATTCAATATAATCAATCTGTATCTGTACTTGCAGATAATGCAGTTGCTGGATTACTGTTTACATGTCAATTATAGATATATCAGCTTCATACAAGTCAAGTAGACCAGTTACTCGGATTCTGTTCTAGATTACGAGCGATAGTCATCCATTCATTGTTAGTTATCAGGTGAGCTCAGATAGATTGACAGGCAGCTATTGCTTGAGATTGAGATATTGTTACAATTGGTACATCTGTTGTATTGCTTGTGATAATATCTCAGGTACTGTAGATATGTCAATTAAATCAAGAATTAATAGCTCAGCTAAGTGCTTTAGCTTCATACTTCATAACACAGAAAGAACTTGTATTGAAGTCAGAGCTTCATGGTACTCATATCCATCAAGTTGGACAGTTTTCGTAGGAACTTGTTACAGTGTATGTTGCAAGAAGAGATCAGCTCATTATATCGAATCATGTCGTAGAGAATTGTCATACTTCTTGAAGGGGTATTTTGGTAGATGTTTGATAGGTTATTCATATCTTATCTCAATATGTATGAGGGAAAAACATTGAGTATTGAGGTGCGGCGTAAATGGTGTTTATTGAGAAAGGATTGTTGTATGTTGTAGTTGTGGAACCTTCTTGATTTTCGTAGTATATAAGTAGTTCGAATTTTTTACCTGTGACATCTTTCATATATGTATAATCAAATCATAGAGGATCACTTCAACCTCATTTTACTCATATAGAATCTTTTATTCATGAATCTAGGTATCATTGGTATCAGAATATATTAGTTCATGTGTTTGAATATAATATTATTGATTTGGCTGGTTGAGGAGCTATTCAGTTTGTTTTGATGCTTGTTGTAAGTTGATTAACTAGTAATTGAGAGTCCATACTTCTTTTGGCATCTCTTGTATATAATTCTTGATCTATATATGAAACCATTGCTATAGTTGATAGGATTGATAGTATTACTATTACTATGATTAATTCTATCATTGTGAAGGCTTGAGTTTTGATTTTCATAAATATAAGTTAGATATAAAAAATTAAGTTGATTATTGGAATATAAGTTTGTTTTTATTATTTCTTATTGTGTCATTCCGTACTTCAAGGTGAATTGAACTTTGTTCGAGAGAGAGACAGCCTGGGTTGAGATACGGAATCTATTAATTCAAGTCCTCCTTATTATTTAAAAGGAAATTATTATTTTTATAGATTCCTGGTCGGAGCCCGGAATGACATTGGAGGATTGTTTTATTGTCAAATTGCTTCATCATTGGAGATTTTTGTAAAAAATCGTGGCAATCTATTAGTAAGGTTTTCTGGATTGCTTCATACTTCGCAATGACGAATGCGGAGGTTATATTATGCTGGATTCCCGATTTTACCCCAGGAGTACTTCCTTGCTGTCACTAACAGTGCCTCGCAATTACGAATCGGAAAATTAATTTTGTCTAGATTTAAATTTGATGGATTATATTTTAATTATAAAAATAATACTAATTTAAATTAATAAAATTAAACCCTTACAAGTTCATTATCTTCTATTTCTTTTAGGATTTTTTTAACAGTTCAGACATCACTCCAATTTATTGGTCATTTATTGGTAATCTGCAATGTCTCTGCTCATTTACCGGCAATAATAATTAAATCGCTTTTTTGAGCCATAATTAATGCTGTGCGTATTGCATCTTCCCTATCTGGTACAATCCAAAAATTATCTCATTCTTTTCTTTTTATTCATTTTGCAACATCATTGATTATTGAAAGAGAATTCTCTGTATAAGTATCATCATCTGTTAATATAATTGAATCACTTAATTCATTTACCACTTTTCACATTTTTGGTCTTTTTGATTTATCTCTGTCTCAAGTAGCACCAAAAACTGTAATAATCTTTCATATTCAAGTAATATTTCTCACTGTTTCTAGTACATTTTTTAGAGAATCTTCTGTATGAGCATAATCTACAAAAATCTTAATTCATTTATTATTACTAACTTCTTCAAGTCTACCTGGAATTCAATTAGTAGTAGCAATAGTATTAACTATAGAATCCAATGGTACTTTCTGAGAAATAAGAACACATACAGAAGCTAATATATTATAAATATTGAATTCTCATTTTAGCTTAGTTTTCATTTTTACTGTATTTCAAGGAATTTTTATTTCGAATTCAGTAAAATCTATTCAGTAAGTTATATTTTGAGCCTTTATTTGAGCTGTATTTGATAATCAATATGTGTATTTGTTATCATCAACTATATTAAGGAATTCGCTTGAATACTGAGAATCAATATTAACAACTGAAACTTTTTTAATTCAATTTTTCCTTCTATATCTTACAAGATTTTCGAATAATTTAAGTTTAATTTTGTAATAATTTTCCATTGTTTTATGCAAATCAAGATGATCTTGAGATATATTCGTAAGAGCAACAATATCAAAATCTATTCAATAATTACGATTATAAAATATTGAATGAGAAGAAGTTTCAATAACAGCATATTTACAACCTGCATTTTTTGCTTTTTTTAGAAGTTTCTGAAGGACAAAAGGAGATGGCGAAGTCATTTTGAGATTATTCTCAAGGAAATCATCTCAAATCATATAATTAACAGTAGAGAACATAAACACCTTTTCTCCAGCATCACGTAATCATTTTGCAATAATATTAGTTGTAGTTGTTTTTCATTTGGTTCAAGTAATTCATATTACAATCATATCGCGAGCAGGATTGCCGTACACATAAAAAGCAACTACTCAACGCAAAAAATGATAAAGAACTCTAAGTGGACTATCAAGAGATATTAATTTTTTAATATTCATAAGTTGTAATTAAGGATATAGTCCGATTATTGAAAATTAGATTGCTTTTAAAATAAGTATTTTTAAGTTCAATATTTTATTTTTCTACACAAGAAATCGACTTAATTTTGATTTTAATAAAAAAACTCTTAAAATCAAGTGTGTGAATATATAAGTATAATTTTTACAATATGAAGTTTACTATAGAAACCTGAAAAAATAATCCAATTTTAAGGAAAAAAAGTCTTCGAATAGAGACGAGTGAAATTAAAAAATTCGCTTCGATTTGAGAAGAAATGATAAAATTAATAAAAAATCCTGATACTAACTGAGTATGACTTGCAGCTCCGCAAATTGGAATAAGTAAAAGACTTATATGTATAAGTCTTCTTAAAACATACGATGACGAAAGCTTCAAAACTATATTTATGATTAATCCAGAAATTATTGAATATTCAGAAGAAATAGAAATCGACAATGAATGATGTCTAAGTGTTCCCAAAAAATTCTGAGATGTAGCAAGGGCAAAAAATATTAAAGTAAACTATCTT
Source organism: Candidatus Altimarinota bacterium (assembly GCA_028689205.1). GTDB lineage: Bacteria > Patescibacteriota > Gracilibacteria > BD1-5 > UBA2023 > STC-113. Next base: position 35,115 of record JAQTWP010000001.1, on the reverse strand, counting down.
GATGGTAAATGAAAAGAATCTACTCTTGCGCTTAGCTGAATATCATCTAGAATTATTCAACATGAAATTGATCATCTTGAATGAATACTTTTTACTGATAAAATAGTTGAAGATGAAGAGGAAAATATTCTCTTAAAACACACTTTTTAATTAAAATTAACTATAAAAAATGACACAAGCAAAAATAAAAGAATTAGAAGATGAAATAGTAAGTCTTAAAAATAGTCTTAAAATTTGTACTCTATGGATGAGAAGAGAAGTTGAAGAACAAATCCATAAAATTTCTATTAAAAAACTCTGAAAACTTAATCAAAATATAAGAGAAGAGTTTCTTCAAGAAAATCAGGAAGAAATCATAACCCAAAGAATTCAGAATTATTTGGGTGATTTGTTACTACTTAACGCGCCTTCTAGTACGCTTGAATATCTTGTTCATAGTGAAATTAATTTCTTTAATTTTAAAAAAAATCCAAATTCTGACTGATTTTCTGTTATAAGTTCTTATCATAAAATACTTGATGCTTTTATAGAACATTTTATAACTAATAATTTTCGTAAATTCGCAATCAAGCATGATTGTACTATTCTAAGAATGAATGATCCGCTTGAAAAAGCTATGCACCTGGTTGTTAATAAAAAGTATATCCTATCACTTGGAAGACTTTATTGACTTCTCAAAACTATCAAAAACGATGAGAAACTATATAAATATTGAGAAACTTTTGCAGCCTATCTAGATAAGCATGTTGAATTAAAAGATGTTTTACTTAGTGAAGAATTCATGAAATTATTCAAAGAAATTATAGATAGTGAAGTATTCTGAGCAAAAAGACATTCTGGAAAAATCAATCTTGAAGAAACAAAAAGAGCGAGAGAACTTATGACTTGAGGATATCTGGATAAGAATTCTATTCTATATATACTTCTAGAATCTCAATCAGTTCTTTATTAAAAACAAAAAAATTAATATTTACAGAAATATTAATTTGATTCACATTAGTTTGTTGGGTTTAAATAATTATAGACTACTAAATTATAAGCCTAAGTTCTTCTATCTCATTTGGAGTAAAATACATAATAAGATGGAGAAAAGAATTCCTTTCTTTTGAATCGATTTTGTCAGAGTTTTGAATTTTTGTGAGAATATCTGATTCTATTAAATTTTCTTGTTGCATATTGTTTTTGTTACTATTAATTTAATTAAAACATAAAATAAAATATATGTCAATTATTATAGGTATAGATCCTGGAACAACTACAGTTTGATTTGCAATAATGGCTCTAGAAAAGAATTATAGAGAGGTTTTGAATTATTGAATAATTGAAACAAAACCAAAAGAAAAACTAGAATTGAAGCTCGTAGACATTGTAAATGATCTTGAAGAAATAATTGAAAAATATAAACCCACTATCGCATGAGTAGAAAAACTTTTTTTCACTAATAATCAGAAAACCTGAATTGATGTAGCCCATGCAAGATGAGCTATTTTGCAGACTCTTGCCAAAAAATGAATTCATATATACGAGTTCACACCGCTTCAAGTGAAAAAATGAATATGTGGGAATTGAAGTGCTAATAAATTACAAGTCCAAAAAGCATTGAAACTTATCCTAAAAATGAATGAACTACCAAAACCGGATGATGCAGCTGATGCTATTGCTATAGCATATATAGCAAGTTTACAAAAACGTTTGATTTAAAAAAAATAAAATTTATTCCTATATAAATAAATAAAATTGAAATTGCTTTTTTCATTATAATTAATATTTATAAACAACGAATATGTCTTATAATAAAATATTAAAATAGAAGCAATATATCTTGTAAAAACTAATTTGAAAAGTATAGTAACTATAATAAATTCTTTAAGTAAATAATAAATTTGAAATTATTATTTTTTATCTATAATTGGCATTTATTACATTATAAATGCCTTTTATATGAATACTTCCAATAATAATTGATTAGAACCTGAAAAACCTATTAATAATCATTGAATAGATTGGAATGAATTAGAACAACTTATGACTGACTGATGATATAATAATCCAGAAATTTCTGAAAAAATACTAAATGCAGCAAGCCAAGTAAAAATGGTCTTAGATTAGTAAGTATTAGAATAAATTTAATAAGTAATATTTATAAAATATGAGCAAAGAAATTCTTGATTGAATTCTAGATAAGTTACATAGATTACCTCAGTCTAATAATGAAGCTGAATTCATGACTTCCTTAACTTCACCTGAAAAAGATTATATATTAAAAATTAGAGAAAGTGCAATGAGAGAAATAGAAAATATATTTGCAAACTAATAAATCTTATTAAATTATAATTAATTTTTATCTATGATAGATTCTATACTTGAAAATAACGAAAAAGTTATTTGGAAATGAAAACAGGATTTTAAAACCATAATGGTTTCTTCTCTTATTTGAGCGGTTATTTTTATAATAGTTTGATATATAATTTATTATTACAGTAATACGAATATTGTATCAAATTGCGTAATTAACTGAAAACCTTGAACTCCTGAAGAATGCAAATCTATATGAATGAAAATCTCTTATGGATTTTTTGTTTTTTCATTATTTATTCCATTTTTTTCATTCCTATATTATAAAGTAACTGAATATGCCGTCACTGATAAAAGATTATTAATTAAATCTTGATTAATATGAGCAGATATTATTTCTATTTATTATGACCAAATTAAAAGTATATTTGTAAACGTTTGATTAACTTGAAAAATTTTTTGAACTTGAAGCATATTTGTAGATACAGGTAAAATAAGCCAAACAAAAGATTGAACAAAAATTAGCTATGATAAATTCTCAAATATATTGAAACCTTACGATATATATAAAATAATTCAAGAGAATCTTTCGAATAATAAAGAATCTCTGCACTCTTGAAGAGCAGATTTTGAATCCAATAAAGAAGAATATAAGAACTTTATACAAGAAACTGAGAAACTAAAAAATAATCTTAATTAAATATTAACTTACAAATATGAACATTACTTCCAAAGAAATTAGACAGAAATATCTAGAATTCTTCAAATCAAAAAATCATGCAATTATAGAATCAGCTCCGCTTGTACCAGAGAATGATCCTTCTGTATTATTCAATACTGCCGGAATGCAACCTCTAGTTCCTTACTTGCTTGGCGAAAAACATCCAATGGGAAAAAGGATTGCTGATGTGCAAAAATGTATCCGTACAAATGATATTGAGGAGGTTGGAGATAATACTCACCTTACTTTCTTTGAAATGCTTGGTAATTGGTCACTTGGAGATTACTTCAAAGAAGAATCTATCAAAATGTCTTATGAATTACTTACTGACCCCAAATGGTTCTGAATCAATAAATCTCATCTTGCAGTTACAGTATTTGAATGAGACGCAAGTGCTCCAAGAGATGAATTTTCTGCTTGAATTTGGGAATCACTAGGTATGCCAAAATCAAGAATAAGTTTCATGGGAGAAAAAGATAATTGGTGGCAAGCTGGTCCAACTTGACCTTGCGGACCAGATACTGAAATATTTTATTGGGTTGGATCGGGAGAGCCATCTGAAGATTCCAATGTAAAAAATGACGAAGATAATTGGATGGAAATCTGGAATAATGTTTTCATGGAATACAATAGATTAGAAGATTGAACTCTAGTTAATCTCCCTGCTCAGAATGTAGATACAGGAATGTGACTTGAGAGAATCACAAGAACCCTTAATAGAAGTGAATCCGTTTATGATACTGATGTATTCAGTGATATAATTATAAAAATTAAAGAACTTACCGGAGATAAATATATCGAAAGAAGTGCAAGAATTATTGCCGACCATCTTAGAGCTGCAACTCATATGATTGCAGATTGAGTATTTCCTAAGAATGTTGACCAAGGATATATTCTAAGAAGACTAATTCGTAGAGCAATACGAGAATTTTTCAAGATGTGATATGAATGAAAAATAATTTGAGAAATTGGGAAAATATATATTACTAAATTTGAAAATGTTTATCTTTCTATAAAAAACAATTCTGAGAGAATAGTTGATGAATTAAACAAAGAAGAAGAGAAATTTGGGAAGACTCTTAAAAATTGAATTAAGGAATTTGATAAAAGATTTAATAGTATTATATCTAAAAATAGTTGAGTTTTTGAAATTGATGCAATTTCAGGTGATAAGAAAAAAATTAAAGAATGATTTAGTGAATCATGGTGATTATTTTGAAGTGATGTTTTTACACTTTTTGACACTTACGGTTTTCCACCAGAAATGACTTTGGAATTATTTATAGAAAAAAGTAAAGAACTATGAACTCCTTCTGAAATTATTAATGATTTAGTTGAAATTATCAATAATGAGTTTAAAAAAGCTTTTGAAAAACACCAAGAACTATCTCGCTCATCTTCTGAATGAAAATTCAAGGGATGACTTGGTGGAAGCTGAGAAATGGAAACAAAATATCATACTACTACACATTTACTTCTCGCTGGACTTAGGAAAGTTCTTGGGAATCACGTCCATCAAGCTGGTTCTAATATAACTTCGGAACGTCTTAGATTCGACTTCACACATTCAGAAAAAGTAACTCCAGAGCAATTAGCAGAAGTTGAGAGCTTCGTAAATGAAGTTATAAGTTCAGGAGCTACAATTACTCTAAGAGAAATGAAAAAAGATGAAGCAATGCTCGCTTGAATTGTATGAAGCTTCTGGGAAAAATATCCTGATATAGTGAAAATATATACAATTACTGGACCTAATTGAGAAGTTTATTCTCAAGAATTATGCGGTTGACCCCATATAGAATCAACTGCAGATATGTGAACTTTCAAAATCCAAAAAGAAGAAGCAAGTAGCAGTGGAGTGAGAAGAATTAAAGCAGTTTTAGTTTAAATAAAATGAATAAGAAAATAGTATACTTTGAAGATGAGAGATACGAAAGAACAAGTGATTATATTCCCTTTGGGTGTGCTTGCTGTGAATTAACTCCAGGAGAAAAAGTAGATACTTGTATGAATTGATGTTATGATGAAATTAATAAAAAAATAAAGACTCAAAAAGCGGAAATAGATATTTTTAATTCAGTTGAATGCCAAAAAATTATGAATGAAACAGTTTCAAAATTAAATAACATTTTGTGATTTGAAAATATTGGACTAGAGTAAAAAGCTAATGTATGTAAAATAAAGAACCACAATGAGGTTCTTTATTTTATTACATACATCTTTTCCATATTTTTCAGATATCATTAACCCGTGATGTTCAACTTTGATATAGTTTATTTTTTTCGTTGTTTTTTATGTAAAACCATCAAATTGGAGATATAAATTGTAAATTATTTCAACTGATTATAAGAGCCGTTGCAGTATCAATTTGTAATAAAGTTGTTGTTCCTTTAGTAAATAATTCAAACTTGTAATCACATCACAAATCAAATAAAACTCAATTTCAAGAAGTATCCAATGTCCAGTTTGAATTATTAATACTTCCACTCAAACTATTCATATTTGCAAGCATCTTATTCCAAGAATCAGATTTTAATGCTGCTCAACTAGATGCCAAAATATCATCTGGATTAGTCCAGACACTTCATACTGCAGCGTAGATTATTCATCAAAGTAGAACTGTAGTCAGAAATGATATTCAGATTATTATTCAAGATTTTATTTCTTTTAGGTTTTTCATAGATTTTGTTAGTTATGTATTAAAAAATCTCATATATATTATTCAACTTTCATACAAAGAATAAAAATTTGTGATAAAGAAGTGCTCGCAGTTCAATTTGCAGCATAAGTCCAGCCAACTAAAGAAGCAACCTTAGATTGTCTTAGTAATGTAGCAGTTCAAAGAGAATATCATCAACTAATAATTTTATATCAAGTAGGACAATTAAATATAACAGTTTCTACTTGATTGGATGATCAGGTAATGTTTCATGTACAATCATAAGTATTTCACAATATAGGACCATCTTTTCAACAAGTTTTATATATTACTTTTGTATTAGTAGTTCAAGAATTATAAACAGAATTCATTCTACTTTCTAAACTATTCATATTCGCTAACATCTTATTCCAAGAAGCAGAAGTTAATCAAGAACCAACTCCAACTTGAAGAGAATCAGGAGCTGTCCAAGTACTTCATACTGAAGCATAGATTATTGATACTATTCCAAGAATTAGGAATATTCATAGTCCGTGTCAAATTCATTTTTTTAGTCCATCAAAAAAAGTTTTCATAACATTTATTATAAATTTTAAAAAGTGAAATATTTATAGAATATTGTAACTAAGAATCGAAAGTACAAGTGTCAAATGTACTGTCTGCATTATCAAAAATACATCAAGTAGGAGTTGGTTCTATAACAATAATTGGTTCTGTGATAGTTGCTGGTTCATTTTCTATAAATACATCTCAAGATCAGGTAATCTCACATGGAGTTAATGAAGTTGGATCACATGATTTTGGAATAAGTCAAGCTATATCATTTTTTGGAACATAATTTCATTTAATGAATGGATATCAACCATCTTCTGCAAATACCTTCTTTAAAATTGTTCTATAAAATGCTGTATCTGGAGCACTTTCTAATAGTCACATTACTTGATATTGTCGAGTAGAAGGAATATAAGTATATCTATATGATTGGAATCAATCACTAAGAGTAAGGTCAGATCAATTAACTCAGATTGAATTTAGTAATTTTGGTTTAATTGGAGAATCAAAATATCAAATAAGTGTTATTCAAGATCAAGCAATTTCAATATTATGAGTTAATAATGATATTGCTGTAGATTCTGAAGTATTCACAGTTACTCATTTGGAAATTGCAATATCAAATCATTTGGATATCAATGCAACATTTGCCATTCTTTTACTATCTCTGGCACTTCAAGAATAACTATTGAATGACAAAAAAGCTATAGTGGATAATATAGCAAGTATAACAATTACAACAATTAATTCTACCAAAGTAAATCACTTGAAGAATTGGGAAATTCCTAGTTTATTAGAAATAAAGTTAGCTTGTTTATGGCTTTTCATAAAAAATAAATAATAAATAAATTAAATTTTTGGAATAATACAATAAAAAAAAATATAAATCAAATTAAATATTGATTTATATTTTGCATAGGATATAAATTTACAATCCAATATAAGCAAATGAATAAAAGAAAAATATATATTTTGAAGATGAAAGATATAACAGAATTACTGATTATATTCCTTTTAAATGTTCTTGATATGAATTAACTCCAGGAGAAAAAGTAAATACTTGTATGAATTGATGTTATGATAAAATAATTGAAGAAGATTTAATATCAAAATTTAGAATCAATATACTAAGTAAATATTGTTAGTTTTCAATCTAATATATCAAAAACCATTAATAAATTAAATCAAATACATAATAATTCCGATTAAATTAAAAATATTCGATTAATCGGATATTTTTAGTAAGAAAATCTTGCGTTAATTGAAAAAATCATAAAATACTATTTATATCACTAATCAGAAATATTTATGAAATTCATTAAAAAATTCTTTGTTATAATTCTTGCTGTTATTTTTATTGGTTTTTTGTTTATTTATAGAGCCTATAATGTCAAAAGAGTTCAAGAAATAAAAGATTCGATTCCTACAGAAACAAAGCAAGATATAGTTTGTGAAGATTCATACAAACCTGTTTGTTGAGAAGATAAAAAAACATATTCTAATGAATGTGTAGCCACTAGAATTAATGATGTTAGCATCGCTCATACATGAGAATGTATAGAAGAGATTATAAATACAGGAAGCGAAAATATGACTTGAAGCTGAATTTGAGAAAGTAATCTTTGAGAAACACAAGACTCTAGCGGAGAAATAATAAATACAGAAGACAGAGAAGAAATAATAGTACCAGAAATCAAAGAAGAAACAGTCAGTCCAGATTATTACAAAAATCTAAGGTCACAATGCGATAACAGTAGTTGTTGTCTTGCTTCTGTAGATACAATGGAAAACGGTAATTACAAAGAATCTCCTACTTGACAATGTAGCTCTTGATATACTCAAGATATGCTAAAATGTACAGACAGTTACAAATGGTGTATTAAAAGTCCAATTACTACTTCTAATACTTGAGCTATAGAGAATTCCACTTGAACAGTAAACTGACAAAAAGTTCTCAATTATTCTAATTCTAACTTTAATTATTGATTCTCTATTCCGGCTAACTCGTATTATAGCTGATATTGAGCACAAGAATGAGCAAACCATACAGTATGAATAAGTACATCTTCATGAATTACGAATTTTTCTAGCTCTGAAGTTAAGGTTTATTATTTTAAATCAAAAATTCTACCTGAATTAGAAGATTCTAGCTATTGAATGTACAAAGATACTAAGAATTGAAAAACATATATAGAACTTAATTGAAATTCATTTATTATAGAATGAACTTCTGGAACTGATAATATAGTCAATATGATTATAAAAACTATTTATGCCAAATAAAGCTTGATTTTCTCTTGTTGAAGTTCTTATTTCTGCAGTTATACTTTCTGTCACTATTTTTGGTATCCTGAGACTTACTAATAATAATACCAATCAAATATCAATTATAGAAAGAAACAAAGAAATATATGAGATTTATAATGATTCATCTGAATGTCTAAAATCATTCTGAACTGGCTATTTAATTACAATAAATACTTCTACTCAAAGTCTTAATTTCTGAGATGATAATACTAAATGCTTGACCTGAAGTTATAATTCTAGCCTTGATTTTAGCTGAATTCTATTGAAGTCATTTGTCGGAGATGAAGAAGTGAGATGAAATGAATTCTGGAATTATTTCACTACAAGTACATGAATTAATTATGTACAGGTAACTAACTATATTACAGATTGAACCAATACCAAAAACTTTGAATTTAAGATATATAAATAAAATGGAAAAAGAAAGAAAAATACTCAAAATCACTCCCCTGCTTACCAATAAAAAAGCATTGAATGATTATGAAGTTGTCAAAGAATATGAATGTAGTGTCAAACTAGAATGATATGAAGTAAAAAGCGTAAGAGAAAAACATTTTAATCTTAAAGCAAGCTTTGTTACTATAAGAGAAAACGAATTATTCATCCAAAAATTCCATATTTCTCAATACAAAATGCTTACAAATAGCACGATTTATGATCCCGAAAGAGAAAGAAAACTATTCCTCCATAAAAAAGATATATCTTATCTTCATCAAAAAACCAAAGAAAAATGATTCACATTAATTCCTACAGAAGTGTATTTTAAATGAAATCTCATAAAAGTAAAAATAGCTCTCGCAAAATGAAAGAAACAGTATGAGAAAAAAGAAGCTCTTAAAAAAAGAGATATTGAAATGGATATAAGAAGAAGTTTGAGCGAAAGGAAGTAAAACTAAACTTGACTTATTTGAAGGATAGCATAAGCTTTGAACTATATATACTTTAGTAGAGTTTAAATAAAAAAAATATTTTTTAAATTTAATTCAACTATGTCCAATATAAAACAAGTCAGTCATTCTGCCTTCACTCTAGTAGAACTAATAGTAGTAATAGTAATTCTAGCAATACTATCTACTATTGCATTCCTATCATTCTCTTCTCAATCTTCTTCTGCTCGTGATTCTTCTAAGTTAGCAGATGTATCTAATCTATCCAAATGATTAGAGCTTTATCAAGTTAATTCTTGAATATATCCTATGCCAGAAAATATATCTGGAACCTGAATAATAAACTGAGAAGTACTAAGTTATGTATGAACAATACAAGATAAAATATCAAGATTACTAAAAATAAATAAAACTCCAGTGGATCCACTTAGTTCTAGTAACTATATGTACTGAGTTAGTTATAACCAAATATTCTATCAAATATGAGCAGTATTAGAAAATCCTGTAGCATTTAATAATATCAACAATAATCAGAGTATCAATGATTTTGATTATAGTAATCTACTAATCCCAACAATTTACTCAGCAACAGCTAATACTTATCAATCAAAAGTATCAGGTAATTATAAATGAATTATTAAAAAACAAGTTGGTACCAATATGAATATATATAATGTACCTTCTTTATTATTTACATGAAGTGGTAATCTAGTATCTACTTGATTATGATGAACATTCTTCGTTGCGGATAAATCAACCAATCTTCCATATAAGATAGATTCTACAACTCCAGATAATTCCATATCTCCAGATAAGATATTGGCTTTAGTCTGAAATACTGCAACAACTGTAACTTGAGTAATAGTAACTGAGAGTAATTATAATACTCTTACTGGAATTCTTTGATATAATGAAGAAACTATTTGAATAGCAACTTTTTGAATTACTAAGTATTTCAATGAAATTAAAACTAATACTGATATAACAGTTATAACTCCAGAAAGTTGTACTGAGTTAACAGAACCATGATATTTTACTTACGATTCAGTAACGAAAACAATAACAGCATTTGATACTACTAACTCGCCAGTAGTAAATGATATTATTTTTCCATGTAAAATAGGTTCAAATGATATTTTACATATTTGAAATGATATTTTTTCACGGTATGGTGACCTTACTAGTGTAACAATTCCTAGTAGTGTTATGAGTATTTGAGATTATTCTTTTGAAGGGAATCAGCTTACTAGTTTGACAATTCCTAGTAGTGTTACGAGTATTTGAGATGGTGCTTTTGGAGGCAATCAACTTACTAGTGTAACTCTGCCAAATAGTATTACGAATATTTGAGATCGGGCCTTTTCACAGAATCTACTTACTAGCGTAACTATTCCAAGTAGTGTTACGAATATTTGAGATGCTACTTTTTCAAACAATTTACTTACTAGCGTGACTATTCCAAGTAGTGTTACGAGTATTTGAAGTAGTGCTTTTTGATCGAATAAACTCACTAGCGTGACTATTCCAAGTAGTGTTACGAGTATTTGAAGTAGTGCTTTTTCAAACAATTTACTTACTAACATGACTATTCCAAGTGGTGTTATGAGTATTTGAGATAGAGTTTTTGAAAGTAATCAACTTTCTAGTGTGACTATTCCTAGTAATATTACGAGTATTTGAGATTATGCTTTTTATGGTAATCAACTTACTAGTGCAACTATTCCTAGTAGTGTTACGAATATTTGAGCTGGTGCTTTTAGGAATAATCAACTTACTAGTGCAACTATTCCTAGTAGTGTTACGAATATTAAAGATTATACCTTTTATGACAATCAACTTACTAGTGTAACTATTCCAAGTGGTGTTACGAATATTTGACAACAGAGCTTTTATAATAATAAACTTACTAGTGTAACAATTCCTAGTAGTATTACATATATTTGAGCTGGCGCATTTCAGAATAATTGACCCGATAAAAATAGCGGCATTTTTTCAGATCGGGCTGGTGGTTGAACATGGAATCTAGTTTGAACAACCTGGGTAAAACAATAATAAAAAAGTCTTATTAAAAACCCCTCTCAAGAATTTCTTGAGAGGGGTTTTTAATAAGATTGTAACTTAGAATTATTTTAATTCAATAGTTGCACCGGCTTCTTCAAGTTGTTTCTTGATAGCATCAGCTTCGTCTTTTTTAACGTTTTCTTTAACATTACCACCATTGTCAGCAAGAGCTTTAGCTTCTGCAAGACCTAGACCAGTAATTTCTCTAACAACTTTAATTACAGCTATTTTTTGACCACCAGCTGAAGTCATTACTACATTGAATGTAGATTTTTCTTCTGCTTCATCAGCAGCACCACCAGCAACAGCAACTCCAACTGCAGCAGCAGCAGAAACACCGAATTTTTCTTCCATAGCAGATACTAGATCAGCTAATTCGATAATAGTAAGTTCCCCTACCATATCCATAATTTTTTGTGCATTAGCACTTAGTTTAACATCAGACATAGTCTTATTTAAATTAAAATATAAAATTAATTGTTTGTCATTCTGAATTTATTTCAGGCTCCAGTGTTATTGGACACTGAACCAAACTCAGGATGAACTTTCTAGAATTTTTCAAATCTAGCTATTTTACAGTTTCGTACTTCGACAAGCTCAGTATGACAAAACTGTAAAATAAGTCAGAATTGAAAATTTTTTGTCATTTCGACCAAAGTGGAGAAATCTATTTAAAAGAATGATTCAATTTATTTAGATCTCTCGACTGGCTCGAGAAGACATTTATTATTGTGTAATTATTATGCTGGAGTTTATTCAGTTGGAGTTTCAGCAACCACTTCTTTAGTTTCTTCTACTGCAACTTCTGCAGGAGCTTCAGTTACTACTTCTTCTTTAACTTCTTCTACTGGAGTTTCTACCACAGCTTCTGGAGCTTTTTCTTCTATTTTAGCTTCTTCTTTAACTTCTTCTTTAGCAGGTAGAGAACCAATTAAATCAGAAACTTTTGTAAGTTTTTTACCTTCTAGATCAGTCTTAGCAGCATCCAAGAATCTTGCAAGAGCAGAAAGAGGAGCTTTCATAGAACCAAGTAATTTGGATAGTAATACTTCACGAGATGGTAGAGTTGCAATTTTTGTAGCTGCAGCAGCATCAAGAACTTGACCATCGAAGTAAGCACCTACGAATTTGATTTTTTCTTCTTTTTTTAATTCAATAGCATATTTGTTAACTATACTGATACCTGCAATTTTATCTCATTTTGAGATTACCATTGCAACTTGACCAGGCATAATATCTTCATTTAATTCTACTCAATATACATTTTTGAATGCAATACGGATTAGAGTTTTTTTAACTAAAGTAAATTGTGCATCTACTTTTATTAATTCTTTTCTTAAGCGAGTTACTTCTTCTACAGTTAATTTTGTATTAGATGTAAATGCTACAGAAGTTGCGCTTTTTAAGTCATTTTCAATAGAAGCAAGAACTTCTACCTTTTTAGCTTTTGTAACTGCCATTTGTAGTTTGTGGTTAAAATTTAATTAAAGGAGTACTCTCCTCAAAAACAAAAAAATTCGCGATGTCGCGAATAAGAATAAACTTAAATACTGGCTTGTATTATAAGTTCATAACTTGTCTCGGTAGGATTTATGAAGTATATCTTCACCTACTGTCTGCGACTACATCAAAAGATGTACAAGCATTATATATAAAAATTTTTTAAGTCAAATTTAAGATGATTAATAATAACTATGCTGCTTTTTTAAAATTTTCTCATAATCTACGTGAATTCAGATTCTTAAAAAGATTTTTTATATAATCTCGGTCAATGTAATCAATCTGGAGATTAGTGGTATTATTTTCATCTAGTTTAAGTGGTATTCATTCTAGAATACAATTCAAAATACTGTGTGAAATTTTTAGATATATTGAATCTTTCTTAATACTACAATCCGCATTGGCAATAGATTTATGTCCTTGAAGAAGAGATCATTCTCATAGAAGTTGTAATCATGTCAATGTTTTTTCTTTACCTATAAGTGGTTTTATAGTAGTTATTCCATTTATTAAAAAAACTGAATCGTTACGATAACCTCACTTTATAATTTCAATATCAATTCTTGCATGGTGATACTCAATGAATTGATTAATTAGGAGATTGTTTGTTTTTAAAATACGAGAAATTCTTCTTCATAATTCTGATTGCTCCAGAATATTTCTTATTCATATTTCTGTTTTATTTTCATGAGTATTTTCAGTTCATAATACCATTAAATCATCGAAATTTTCATCACTATATATTTCTCACTTTCTTATTTTATCATCTTTTATAATCCTACTAACTTTTGAGCTAAATATTTTAGGTAGAATATTGGTAGTTTTTCATAATGAAGATTCCTTAGATATTTCATCTAAAAATGAGTATCAAATAAACCTTGAAACATTTCATTGTTTCCTCAATTTTCAGTATGTATTACATATCTCGGTAACTCATCAAATATTCGAAGAATGTATAGAATTTTTTCATATTAATAAAAGAAATTGTTCTGGTGCGATAAACGCTTTATCGAAGAAAAAATTAAAATCAACTCACATTTCTTTTAACATAGTATATAGAATACGCAATATAGCCAAATCTTCATAAGCTCTATTTTGTCAAAGAATTCAAAATATAGTATCATCTCATGATGATGGTGTTATTACACAAAATCCTTCTTCTTTGAATTTATCTTCAAAAAGATTCGTAAGGAATTGCATTTTTATAATCTTACTACTTAATAAGGATAATTCCATTGAACTACTTCATTTAATATCTATTATACCCACAGTTTTTTCTCATGGTATAATATCTTTGTTTGATTCGTGAATATCTTCATAAAAATCTAATTTTGGTAATGTTTTTCTTTTATCATAAAGCTGGACTAATTTGGATTTTGGGTTGATTCATCTTTTTTTAAGTTCTTCCAAAAATATATCAATATTACCTTTGAATTGACCTTCTAATATCATCTCAACTATTTCTTTTTCTTCTTTTCAAAGTCTATGAAAAAACTTTTTTTCAATTTCTTTTGAATACTTTAAAATAAGCTCATTATCAAAAAAATGAGTATTAAGTTTTATTCTAGGACCCGAAGGAATATTTGAATTACAATTGTTTTGCATAGTTTTTCTTTTATTTTATCATAAAAGTTATTATTTTACAAATTATTGATATAGAACATTTTTAGTTGATTTATAAATTATATATATTACTATTTAAAAAAATAATCTATAACTTAACTAATTAACCTATGAAAGAACTAATAAATAAAGTAAAAAACTGAATAACTCAATGAATTGGGATGTGAATCTGAATAGCGGTTGTATGAATAGTCTATGCAACATGAACTTGGACAACAACTTCACCTACTACTATTACAAATGATGCTTCTCTATATACTAATTCTGGTAATACTCTTACTTCGGCCAAATGGAACGAATTAGTGAATAAGGTTAAAGTTCTGGAATCGGTTCCAACTTGATGAAGTATGCTAGTTAAAGAAATAATTGTCGGAGCTTGAACAAATACAGCAACAACAACTTATGTTTGAAATTGAAGTGCAGTTACGTCTGTAGATTTTACTTGATTAGATGGTAATGCTGCAGGTGGGTATGAGATGGATTTAATGCTTGTACCGAATGCTACAAATATTGCCATGTGAATAAGGATAAATAATGATACAAATATAGCAAATTATACAAATCAAATATTGTATTCGTGATGAGCAGGCGTATATGCCAATATTGCCCCTCCAAATGGTTTTATAACCGCAGCAAATAACAAATCTATAAATTCATTCGCTAATATAAATATATTTTCTAATTCTAATAATATTAATTATATTTCAAATTCAAGATTTCGGTTTAATATGGAATATCTATGATTATATTGAACAAGATATACTAATACATCTGCAAATTTAACTTCATTAAGTATTCAATGATATACGAACTGAACTAATACCATCGTTTCAAGTACAATCTGAGTTTGATCAACTTTCCGTCTGTATAAACGCAAATAATAGCTAGTATAATAAGCTTATAATCTAATTAACAATAATTATGAAAACATATATAAACTGACTTAAACATTGATTAGGAATAATTTCTATATTTATTTTGGCTTGAATAGTCTATGCTGCGTGAACTTGGACGACAACTTCACCTACTACTATTACAAATGATGCTTCTCTATATACTAATTCTGGTAATACTCTTACTTCTGCTAAATGGAACGAATTAGTGAATAAAGTAAAAACCTTAGAATCGACTCCAACTTGATGAAGTATGTTAGTAAAAGAAATAATTGTCGGAGCTTGAACAAATACAGCAACAACAACTTATGTCTGAGGATGAAGTGCAGTTACATCTGTAGATTTCACTTGATTAGATGGTAATACTGCAGGTGGGTATGAGATGGATTTAATGCTTGTATCAAATACTACTGGAATGGCACTATGAATGAGAATTAATAATGATAATACTGTTTCAAACTATTATAATGAATTATTATTGTGATGATGAAGCTCTACATATGGTAATTGAGCTTCACCTACATGATATTTAACTGCTTCAAACTCTTTAGTTTCAAAATCAGTAGCAAATGTAGATATTTTTTGTTTTTGAAATAATATTAGTTATATTTCAAGAACTAGATATCGGTATGATAATGAATTTGTTTGATTATTTTGAACTAGATATTTAAATGTTTCATCTAATTTAACAAGTCTAAATATTAACTCATATACAAATTCATCAAATACAATTATCAATAACTGAATCTGAGTTTGATCAACTTTCCGTCTATATAAACGCAAATAATAGCTTAAAATTTAAATTAATAAAAAATAGTATTCAAATAAAATCTGAATGCTATTTTTTTGATATAACAATAAGTTATTAAATTACTTTTTTTCCTGATCTTGATAATCTGATATCAGATGAGATTGATTTTTTTGTTTCTCTTTGGAGGAAATTAATTCATTCGTGAGCTTTTTTTACTTTGCCTAGATAAATATCAAAATCTTTGAATATATCAACTAGGATATAAAAAATTGGCACTCAAACAAGTAATCATGCTAGTCAGAAAAATTGCTCAGAAAGAACTAAAATAAGAAAAGTAAGAGAAATTGGAAGTTCAGCATAAGACGAAACAATGCGCGGATTAAGATAGTAAGCTTCAATCATATGGATTATGACAACTAGGAAAAGACATTCTATAACAACTGTAATTCAACTACCGAATTGTGCTCAGAATGCGAATGCAATCATCATTATAGGAATAGAAGAAAGAAACATTCATAAGACTGGAATCATTCAAAATATAAATGTAATTATTGCCAGCGTTAACATATACGGGAAAGTCGAATATCAGTGGAAAAGTGCAATAAAATACAATCCTATTACAGTTAGAATAGTGTTTACAATAGATATTAGACTCTGAGCTTTGAATATTATACCGAATCAATTAGAAATTTTGGTGAAATAAATTTCATATTCATTATATAGAAATGCGAAATTTCATTTTTTTATTTCTTCTAGATATAGTTTTATTTTTTTGCGATCCACTATGAAAACATAACTTAATATAAGTGCTATCAAAAGTTCTATAAGAAATGCTCAAGCAGCTTTTATATTTGCCAGGAATTTAAGTAAGATATCATAATTGCTTTCTGTAAGGAATGTCTGGATTGTTCAAGTAATATTCTGCTTAAAATTCATCACATCCTCAAGTTTTCCGAGTATTTCTTTTACTTGGGCTTGGTCTGATAAAAATGGGAAATTCTTAGGTAAGTCAGTAAGTTCTTGGACTACTTTTGGTAAAAGATCAGAAATTGCAAAAACCAAAATTCAGATAAAAAACAAATATAAGAATAGCACTATTGAGTTGGTTGCAAACAAAAATAATAAGAATTTTTTTGCTTTTTTATTATCAATTTTTGCAATTATATACTTATCAATTTTTATGCTCAAAAATTCTCAGAAATTAAGAAACAAATATGCGAATAAAAATGTTGTCAGAAACAAGAAAACGAATCATTTGAGAAGATATGCCATCAAAACAAGCAAAACAAGAGCAAAAATTTTCTGAAAGAAGAATCTATTAAAAACAAGTTTTATAATTGAAGGTAATTTCATATTTAAATTAAATAAATATTAAGGTAAATTAACGAGTTGATTTTTATAATAATTAAACTGTCATTCCGAATAATAATGAGGAACCTTGCCTACCGGCAGGCAGGTCCCTTTAAATCAAAATATTTGAAGTTAAAAGTTGTAGGAATGTAGAATTTTAAGTAAAATTATACTTGGAATTACATTTCCATAATTGCTTCTAAAAGAGATTTCTCTACCGTAAACGGTATCGAAATGACAGTCTTTAAAAAACACTCATAGCGTCAGATATTATATCATTTCAGGATGTTTCATTTTTATTAGAAATAAGCTCAATATTAGTCTGAATTCAGAATAATGAATTCAGTTTATCTTCCAAATATGCTCTAATTTCGGGAGTTGAAAGCTTATTATAATTAAAATCATTGCTCGCATAAACTTTCAAAACTCACTGTTTAAAAACAAGTTTTGATGATTTGAGACTCATTAGAATAAATCATTTCCCCGCATCTTTTTTTATACTATCTAAAAATATTCAAATCTCAAAATCCTTTGTATTCTCATTATTCTCTTCTTTTTCAGTACTATCAATTTTTATATCTTTTTTTGGTTCTATTTTTTCTTCTTTTATAATAAGTCTAGGACTTTCAGATACTTTTGGATTTTCTTTTTTTACTATATTAGAATAATTAGTTATATCATCATTTTTTAGGAATTTGATAATTGAGAATTCTAGAAGTAAGAAAGTATTCGGAACAGATTTTAACTTAGAATAAATCTCAATAAGACTATCATATAAATTCATAGAAATTATAAATTCATTTCAAGAATTATTCTCTAGAATTCTGGAATGTAAGAAATAAATGAATTCTTCTAGAAAAATTTTAATATCAATTCCCTTTTCTTTTAAAAAACTTAAATTATCTATAACTTTCGGATAATCATACTTAGTAATATTAGATAAAAAATCTTCTAAGAATTCATCTCAGACAAGTTGAAGATTATCCTTCAGATAATCAAGCTTGAGACTTCCTCAAATAGAATATTGTTCAAAGAAAGAAATAGCGTCACGAAGTCATCATTTAGATAATCTAGCAATAAGTTCCAGAGCATCTTCTTCGGCATTTATTGATTCACTATGACCAATAAATCTAAGTCTCTCAACTATATCATTTTCTGTAATTTTTTTGAAATCGTATCTCTGAGTACGCGAAATTATTGTATCTGGAATTTTGTGAATTTCTGTAGTTGCAAGTATGAATTTGACATGTTTTGGTGGCTCTTCAAGAGTTTTGAGAAGTGCATTAAATGCTCATTTACTAAGCATATGTACTTCGTCTATTATGTATACTTTATATTTTGATTGATTGGGTTGGAACTGTGCTTTTTCAATTAAATCTCTAATATTATCAACTCAAGTATTACTTGCTGCATCAATCTCAATTATATCAATAAGCTCTTCGTTTTCAAAAGCTTTACAATTAACACATTCAAGACATGGATTCCCTTCTTCTGTAAGAGCTAGACAATTAACTCATTTGGCAAGTATTCTTGCCGTCGTTGTTTTACCAGTACCACGAGAACCATAGAACAAATATGCTCAAACTAGCTTATTCTGTTTCAAAGCATTTTTGAGTGATATTTTGATGAATTCCTGTCAGACTAGAGAATTAAAATCTCTTGGTCTATATTTTTGGTATAATGACATTTATTTTCTTTTTTGTAGTTCAGTATAAATTTGAAATCAGTTTAAGGGTTTTTAAAAAAAATTCAAACTTATTGGTATTTATTAAAAAGAATATTCTATTTAACTCATATTTTTGACAAAAAAAAAAAAAATGGAGTAAGATATACTGAGTAAATAAATATTTACATAAATGTTTTATAAATAAAAAAATCATATTATGTCTTCAGAAAAACAATGAAATTACATTACTGATAGTAATGAGAACTGATTATTATTAGATGAAATGCTTTCTAATTATTCAAATAATAAATATATAACTCAAGAAGAAATTAATAATCTCAAAACTCAATACGAAAAAGAGAAAATGTTTTTAGGAGAAGAGATCAGTATTGAAGTTAATACTATGTTACTAAAATTGCAAAGTGATTTGGATAAAGTACAACTTGAGTGAAATATAACTCAAAAATAAGAGTTAAAAGTTAATACCAAACAGAATGAATTCAAATTAATCAAGTAAAAATATATACAAGATTAGTTGAATTCGGTAGAAGATTCGATATACCTTGAAAATTAAAGGATTGAATTATATTTCAGAATGAACGAGAACAATTATTATCTGAGTATGATATTTTAAAATTAATTGGTTATGAAAAGACTAATGAAATAAAATGAACAAACAACTTTGCTTTTTTAATTAAATAATATATACTTATAGATAAGTAAACTATTACTAATTATATATCTATGAGTAAGTTTAAACAAATAATATTAGATAATCAAAATCTGATAAAAAATATTGATACTATAAAGAGAGATTATACTTTTTACATTGATCTATTAAAACTTAACAAGATAGTAAGTTTTGTATGACCAAGAAGAGTTTGAAAAACTTTTCTTATGATAGATTTTGTAAAAGAATTAATAAGAACAAATATTATTTATTTAGACCAAATTGTTTTTATAGATTTTTCTCTATATACAAATGAAATAGTAGATTCTCAAGAAATTTTATTGGATTTTAAAGAAATTTATCCTAACAAAGAACCATTTTTTATATTTGATGAGGTCCAGGATATTACTAATTTTAAAGAACTAGTCTTATCTTTATATAATCAGTGATATAAAATATTTTTAAGCTGAAGTAATTCGAAATTGCTTTCAAGTGAACTAAGTACTCATTTTTGAGGAAGGGTTTTTGAATACAAAATATT
Organism: Candidatus Altimarinota bacterium; assembly: GCA_028689205.1. Classification (GTDB taxonomy): domain Bacteria; phylum Patescibacteriota; class Gracilibacteria; order BD1-5; family UBA2023; genus STC-113. The sequence continues at coordinate 14,642 of JAQTWP010000001.1, read as the reverse complement.
ACCATTAACTTACAAAGAAGTTTTAAGATTTAAAAAAATTGAATATAAAAAAGATTATTCAACAATTGAACTTGCTTCGATAAATAATATTATAAGTGAAATGCTCGAGTTTTGAACTTTTCCTGAAATATTATTATCAACCAATAATCTTTTTAAGATAGACAACCTAAAAACTTATCTTGATATACTTGTATATAAGGATTTAATAGAAAGATACAAAATAGAAAATGAAGTATCACTTAAATATATATTAAAAAGTATAACGAGTTCTTTTACTAAAAATGTTAATATAAATAAAATATATAATGAACTTAAATCATTAAATATCAAGATCTGAAAAACAACTTTATATGAATATTATGAATACATAAAAAATGTATTCTATACTTATGAACTTGAAAATTACTATAATCAGAAATCTTTTAAAAAAGCCTTTTTATACAATATATGATTCAATAAAATACTTTGAAATAAACAAAATTTATGACAGAGCTTTGAAAATATTATTTTTATAGAACTCTTAAAAAAATATAATAAAGTGTACTTTAAAAAAAATTGAACTGAAATAGATTTTTATATTCCTGAAATAAATACGAATATACAAGTATGCTATGAGTTAAATATAGAAAACTACAAAAGAGAAATTAGTGCCTTTTGAAATAATAATGAAAAAAATATATTAGTATATTTTTTAAAGGATATGAAAATAGATAAAAATGATAATTTTGAGTTAATGAATTTCTCTGAATTTATTTCTTTTATTGATATTTTTATATAATTCATACTTAAATCAACACTTCTTACTTGATTTTTCCTAAACTAAATATTCGATAAATCCATTATATTCATAAATATATGTTTTCTATATAATACTACTAAATAAAGTTTTATATATAATTCAAACTTTATTTAATTAAACCCCATTTTTTCAAAAAAAGTTTCAACACTAACTTCCCTTCACATAAAATCTTCGAATAATTCCTTTGCTGGTTTACGGGTTCATTGCGAAAGAATAGTTGAATAGAATTTGTCTGCAACTTCCTTGTTAAAAATTCAATTCTTCTTGAATTCTCCAAAAATATCAGCTTCAATTATCTCAGCCCACAAATATCCATAATAACCTGCGGAATATCATCCGGAGAAAATATGCTCAAATCCTGCATGGAATTTATCTTCTTCACTCACTTCAAAAATCGATATTGATTTTTTAATTTCAAAAACTTTTCTATCTAATTCTTCAACTGATTTTGGAGGTTCTTCAGAATATAATAACATATCAATCATGGCATATTCTGATTGTCCAAGAGTTCATAGTCAAGACATAAAAGTGCTTAATTTATTTAGTTTTTCAAGCAATAAATCTGGTATTATTTCTCAAGTTTCATCTTGCACTGCAAAAGATTTGAGTCATTCTCATTCACTCCAATTCTCCATAATCTGAGAAGGAAGTTCGACGAAGTCATGCTCAACATGAAAACCATTAAGTCAAGAATAATCCGAATTACCAAGCATAGCATGAAGTGCGTGTCAGAATTCATGAAACAATGTATTTACATCTCCATAATTCAGAAGAGTTTTAGTGTCTGTTCATTTCTGAAAAGAACATACATTAATTACTATTGGAAGTTTTCTTTTTCATTTAATTACTTCTCATTTCCTGAGAATATTGGCCCATGCTCAACTTGATTTTTCTTTTCTATAAAATAAATCCATCATAAAATATGACTTGAATTCTCAAGATTTATAAACTTCAAAAAATCTCACTTCACTATCATATGTTTTAATATCAATTCTCTTGAATTCCAAACTGTATAATTTTTTGGCAATATCAAAAAGTCCACCGAGAACTTTTTCTAGTTCGAAATATTTTTTTAGTTCTTTATCGCTTACTTCATATTTTTTTTCTTTTAAAATTCTAGAATAATAAGACGTGTCCCAACTATTAATTTCATTTAAATCAAAGAAATTTTTTAATTCCTCTAAATCTTTATTTCATTTGAGCTTAGCTTTTTCTATTATCTCTTTTTCAAGTTTTATTATTTCTTCTGGAGAATCTGCCATTTTATCAACTAGAGAATACTTTGCATAATTAGCATGTCCAAGAATTGAAGCACATTCTTTTTTTAATCTTAGAATATCAAGGATTAAGGGTCTATTATCTCTTCAAGTCTCTGTTGCATATCTACTTCTTGATAACTTGAAATGTTTCCTGACAGAAGAATCGCTACAATATTTCATTACAGCAATATAAGAAGAATCGTCACTTGTAAAAGCATATCATTCTTGTCCTAATTCTTTTGCTTTAGCTTTTGCTACTTCCAAATCATCTTCTGGCATTTCTTTGATAGAATCAATTTTATCAAAGAAATATTTGAATTCCTTTTCGCTATCAAGTTTATTATTACTAAAATCAAAACTTAGTTTAGCAAGTTCTTGATTAATTTGTTTGAGTCTATTTTTTTTATCTTCATCAAGATGAATACCGCTTTGTTCGAAATCTCTTATTGAAATATCTAATAATCTTCTTTGGTCTCAATTCAAATCGCAATTATTCCTACAAATTATATGCATATCATAGAATCTCTTAGAATAGGCAACTTCATTACCAAAATCAATATATCTAGGACGAAAATCTTCTATAATTTTCCTAACCTCATCCGTTGAATTAATTGAATCCAAATGACTTACAAGTCAGAAAAGATGTCAAAGTTTATCTTCATCTTCGAATATTTCAAAATTAATATCTGAGTCAGGAGTTTCTAGAAGTTTGTGGAATTTAATTATTTCTTCATCCAATAATTCTCCAAGTAGTTCTGGAATAACTTGCAGTGATTTTTCTGAATATAAAAAAGCTAAGTCTGGAATTCAAGAAATCTCTAATTCATAGAGTATTTTATTTTTTAATTCAATTAAAGTATTAGTCATAATTGCGTATTAGTTATTAACTGGACAAATATATTGAAAAAGTCGTTAATTTCAAGATTAAAAAATTCATAAAGAAAATTATTATTTTAGGTAATAGGCGAAAACATTTTTTAATTTCTTTTTGCATTCTACGAAAAATCAATAAACTTCTCGCGTTTAAAAAAACAATTTCTTTTTATCATAAAACAAATTTCTATCACGAACGCATAAAGAAACTATTCTTTGAAGGTCGGTCGGAGGAAATACCTTAATGACTAAAAAAGAATAGGATCTATAATAGATTATAAAAAAACTCACTTTCGTAATATATTGATTGCAGTCAATATAACTAATAGGTGTCAGGTAATGATTTTTTAAATCATAGCAGTAACACAAACGAAATATTTTTTTTGCTTTTTTCAAACATAACTTACATTTTTGATTAAATAGTTTCTAATAAACTATTTAAAAATGTCATTCCGAGTGCAACGAGGAACCTGTCTACCGGCAGGCAGGTCTCTTTAAATCAATTCTTTTGAGACTAATCTTAAAGAAAAAATTAAAGCTTTTAGCTAAATTTGGAAATATTATTTCCAATAGTGCTTCTAAAATGGATTGCCACACTTCGTTCGCAATGACAGAAAAAATCTTCAAAATGACAGATTTAATTATCAAATATTTGTAAGTTGCAAAACACTTTATTTTATTATTATTATATAATATGAATTTTACTGAATTAAACCTAAGACCAGAAGTTTTGGCATGAATCAAAAAACTTGGTTACGAAACACCAACAAAAATACAAGAAGAAGTTATTAGAGAATCTGCAGAAGGAAAAAACATTATCGGACAATCTCAAACATGAACCGGTAAAACTTGAGCATTCGTTATTTCTTTACTAGAAAAAATAGATCTTACAAAACCAGGTATTCAAGCTCTAATACTTGCTCCAACTCGTGAACTTGTAACTCAAATTAGAGACGAGATTTTATCTCTTTCAACTGATATGTATGTTAAATCATTACCAGTTTATGGAGGTTCTCCAATTGGTAAACAAATTGAAATGCTTAGAAAAGGACAAACTATTGTAGTTGGAACTCCTTGAAGAGTAATTGATCTTATAGAAAGAGGTGCTCTAAGAGTAAAAGAAGTAAGTATGTTCATTCTTGATGAATGTGACAGAATGCTTGATATGGGATTCGTAGATGATATAGATTTCATCTGGGGAAATATGACATCTATTGACCAAACAATGGCCTTTAGTGCAACTATTACTTCTGAACTAAAATCAATTATAGAAAAATATCTTGGACTTGATTATACTTTCATTAAAGCAACTGATAATCTTATGGTTGATAAAATCAATCATTCGTTCACAGAAATCCCACATATTGAAAAATATGATGCTCTTAAAAAGACAATAATTGTAAATAAATCTAAAAAAACAATTGTATTCGTACAAACAAAAAGAGATACAGAAATGCTTGCTAAAAAACTTTTCAAAGATTGATTCAATGCTGATTGTCTTAATTGAGATATGAGACAAAGAGAAAGATTCCAAGCTTTAAAAGATTTCCAAGAATGAGTTACTGATATATTCGTAGTAACTGACGTTGCTGCTAGATGACTTAATGTAAAAAATATTGAATTAGTTGTAAACTTCGACGTACCATCTGATCCAGAATCATATATCCACAGAATCGGTCGTACTTGAAGAGCTTGAGCAGAAGGAACTGCAGTTATGTTCGTTGCTAGTGATGAAAAATTCGCTTTCAAAAATATTGAAAGAAGAAATAAAATTACTATCAAACAAACTGATGAAGAAGGTAATGAAGTAGCAAGACAAAAAGAAGAAAGAAGTTTCTGAGGAAGAAGTGGAGGTTCTAGATTCTGAGGAAGAAGCTCTGGAGGTTCTTCTAGAGGTCCTTCTAGATGAGGTTCTTCTTCTAGATGAGGATATAGATGAGATAGATTCGGAAGTGATTCAGAATCTAGTGAAAGAAAAACATTCAGCGATTCTCCAAGAGGAGATAGACCTGAGAGAAAAACTTTTAGTAATGATGAAAAAAGAGCATCTTTCAATAGAGATGATTGAGCTTCTAGACCAAAAAGCGGATATTTTGAAAAGAAAGAAGCTGCAGGTTTCGGAGGTGAAAGAAAATCTTTTGGTGATTCTCCAAGAGGTGACAGAAGTTTCTGAGATAAAAAACCTTTTGGTGATAGAAAATCATTCGGTGATAGACCTGAGAGAAGTTTCGGAGGTGAAAGAAAATCTTTTGGTGATTCTCCAAGAGGTGACAGAAGTTTCTGAGATAAAAAACCTTTTGGTGATAGAAAATCATTCGGTGATAGACCTGAGAGAAGTTTCGGAGGTGAAAGAAAATCTTTTGGTGATTCTCCAAGAGGTGACAGAAGTTTCTGAGATAAAAAACCTTTTGGTGATAGAAAATCATTCGGTGATAGACCTGAGAGAAGTTTCGATAAACCAAAATTCGATTGAGCTAAAAAAGAATTTTCTGAAAAAAAACCAAGAGCTAAAAAAGAAGATTAATCCTTTTAATCAAATAAAAATCCAGTCACAATTATATGTGACTGGATTTTTATTTGATTATTAATGAAACTATGAATATATATTAAATAAATAATGATATTGATTTTATACTGAAATCAATATCATATCTTTAAAATTAAGGATAATAAATATTTTTTAAACGCTTTTTAAAATGATAGGAAGAATATTTTTTATATTAATATTTTTATCTGTATTATTCTGATTAAATGCTTTTTTTATATGGCATTTTTTAAAACTTTATTCAATTGGTATTAATAAGAATTTGGTAATAATCAGTTTTATATTAACTGCTCTATTACCTATTTCAATGTCACTGCATTCACAATTTCCTAATATTTTCACTAGATACTTCTATATTTTTTGTATAACTTGGCTTTGAATAATATTTTTATGATTATTTATAAGTATAATATTTGATTTTTCTATCAATTTAATATCTATTCCTCTCCAAATTAAGAGTTTTATCTGGAGTTTTCTAATAGTATCAATATCTACGTTTGCCATATATAATCAAAGTTGATTACCTGAAATCAAAAATATCTCAATTAAAGCTCCAAAACTTAGTGAGAATATGAAAATATGATATCTAAGTGATGTTCATATTGATTGAGTACACAGCATTAATTATCTTAATAAAATAATTGATATTTTGAATAAGCAAAAACTTGATTTAGTTTTGATTAATTGAGATTTAGTCGATTGAGCTTCTTTTGAAAAACATAGTTTCAAAACTCTAGACAGATTAAATGTACCAGTCTATATAACACTTGGTAATCATGAATCTTATATTTGAAATGATTTTGCAAAATCTCTTTTTACAGAAACCAAAGCCAGAGTTCTAGAAAATGAAGTTGTTAATTATAAATGATTAGAAATTCTCGGAATACAGGATATGTTTTGAATAAAAAACAAACAAAATGAAATTTTATTGGATAAAATCTTATCTAATATGAAATGGGATAGTGAAAAAACAAGTATTATGGTTTTACATGAACCTATATGAAGTGAAATTGCTGATAAATATTGAGTTAATATTCAACTTGCCTGACATACTCATAACTGACAAATTTGGCCTTTTAATTACGTTGTAAAACTGGTTTTCCCAAGAGTTTTAGGTCTTTATAAAATAGGTAACCTTAGTTTGTATGTCGGCCCAGGAACTTGAACATGGTGACCCCCAATGAGACTTGGAAGTAGGAATGAAATTACAATAATCACTTTGGAGAAATAAAAAAGCTCACCATAATTTATAGTGAGCTTTTTAAGTTTTATAATTAAGCTGTAAATGATTTATCAATTCATGAAGACAAACCTGATAATTGTTTTTTTGTACCATTATTAATAGCGTCTTTTGCTTTTTTTGTGCCAAAAATTTTATTAAATGAATTGTCGATATATTGCCCAATTGTAATAAGTTCTCATTCTTTAAATTCTATTTTTACTTTTCTTATATCTTCCTCATTTAACAATCATATTTCTATTTTCAATTGATCAAGATATTTATTTCATAACGAATCAAATGAAGCAATATATTGATTAAAATCTAAATCTTTCCCTAAAGTATTTTTATATTCCTCAGCAAAAATATTCCAAGAGGTAGCTATTTCCAATAATTCTGTATTGTATAATACTCAATCTTTTAATTTTTCTGGAAGCTTAAGTCTATTTATTATTAGATCACGTAACTCCAAATAACGCTTTTCTTCATTAGCGGAATCTTTTGTCTCTTTTTGAGAAGAAATAGCTATAATTTCCTTGTTTATATTTCACATAAAACCATAAATAAAGATTAAATTTTGAAATACTTTTTTGTATTTACAAGTAAATATTATCATATTTACATTGATTTGTCAAAATCTGAATAAAGTTTATCTCTTTAAATTTATTACAAAAAATTTAGTCTATTTCCTTCAAAAATCATCATCGAATCTTACAATATCATCTTCTTCTAGATAATCACCAATTTGGCTTTCTATAAGATGGAGTACTACTTTTCATTTGTTCTCAAGTCTATGTTTTTCTCAAGCTGGTATGAATACACTCTCCCCTTTTCTTACTATAATTACCTCGTCTCAGATTGTAACTTCTCATGTTCCACTTACTACAACCCAATGTTCTGATCTATGATAATGCATTTGGAGAGAAAGTTTTTTACCTGATAGAACTGTAATTCTCTTTGACTTGAAACCAACTCATTCATCAATTATAGTATAACTTCCCCATGGTCTATAAACTGTAGTTCCATAATTCGCAAGTTCAGATTTTTCATCTTTTAAGATATTCATTACTTCTTTTATCTTTTGAGATTCTCATTTTTTAGCGACTAAAAGCGCATCTTTTGTATCTATTATTACACAATCTTCAATTCCAATTAATGCTATTTTTTTATTTTTAACTTCAGAAAGAGTAAAGTTATTATTAGAATCAATTGAGATTATATTTTTATTCTCAAAATTCTCTTTTTTTAGATAATCATCAATTGCTTCGAAACTTCATAGGTCATTCCAATAAATAGGAAGTGGAGTTAGATAAATATTATCAGATTTTTCAAAAAGACCGTAATCTATTGATAAATCAGGTAGTTTTTCGAAAATAGCGTTAATATCAATATTGTTTTCGAATATATCGTAAACCTCTTTATTATGTTTTTTGAGTTCACTAAAATAAGTTTCTTTTGAAAAAAGAAATATTGCGCTATTCCAAAGATATCATTTTTTGATAAATTCTTCTGCTAATTCTTTTTTTGGTTTTTCTTTAAAATTCACAACCTTAAAAGGAGCTTTTCATTCTTTAATTGCCTCTATATATCAATATCAAGTATGTGGACAAAAAGGCTCAATACCAAAAGTTACAAGTGATTTTTCAGCAACATTTTTTGCTTCGTTAATTGCACTAATAAGTATTTCTTCATTTTCCATCAATTGGTCAGAATTGAGAATTAATCAGAATGAATTATCTGGAATATTTTTCATTCAAAAAGTAATTGCTCCAAGAGTATTTTTTGCCATTGGCTCAATTAATATTTGAGAATCTTCTAGTTTCACTCAGATTTCTTCTGCTTGAGTTTTGCAACTAAACATATAATCCTTGTTCGTAACTATTAGAATATCTTCTTTTTCTCAAATATTCAAAGCTCTTTGTATAGTTTTTTGGAAAAGCGAAGTTCAATTAAGTTCATCAAGTTTTATGAATTGCTTTGGATTATATTTCCTAGATATTGGCCAAAGTCTAGTTCAAGAACCTCATGCAAGAATTATTGGATAGATTTTCATATTATTGTAGTTAGTATTAATTTCTAATAAAATTTAAAACTTCTTTGCTTTTTTCTTTTAATAGTTCTTCTGTATTTGCTTCGACATTAAGTCTTAAAAGTGGTTCATTGGATGATGGCCTTACATTGAGCCACCAATTATCAAATCTCACAGTTAATCAATCAAATTCATCTTGTTTTCAGTCTTTATAGATTTCTTTTAGTTGTTCTAATTTATCACTTGCACTTATTACTTTGGAATTAGTTTCATCAATGCTATGATATTTTTCGAATTCTTTTCTAAGTTCACTAGATTGCTTTCAAGATTTAGAAATTAATTCAAGTATAACAGCAAAAGCTATAACTCAGCTATCAGCATTCCAATTATTCCTAAAATAATAATGACCTGAATGTTCTCATCCAAATATTATATTCTCATCATTTGCCATTGTTTCTTTCATATAAACATGTCCAACTTTTTCAATTAATCAAATTCAATTATTCTCATTAATTATATCAGAAACTATGTTACCGCAAACTGCATTATATAAGATTTTTTTTCAAGAATTTTTCGCAAGCATCATTTTAGCAATCATTGCAGTAGTTATTGTACCACTCCACACCATTCCTTCATTATCACAAATATACATTCTATCAGCATCTCAATCAAAAGCAACTCATAAATCAGCTTTTTCTTCTTGAACCTTATTAATTAAATCTATGACATTTTTTGGTTCTATTGGTGATGGATGATGATTAGGAAAATTACCATCTGGTTCGAAGAATAATGGAATTAAGTCAAATTTAAGTTTCGAAGAAAGTTTGTTCATAAAAACTCATGCAACTCAATTGCCTGCATCAGCAACAACTTTATAATTCTCAAAATTAGAATTAGAATCAACGAATGTTGAAATATGATCTACAAAATCATCAGAAATATCTTTATTTTCATAAAGTCATTTGGAATCAAATATTTTAAAATCTCACTTCAGAATAAAGTTTTTTATATCTTTTCAAAAAGTCATCATATTAATTGGAACAGCATTTTTAAGACAAGATTTAAGACCATTATATTCCTTAGGATTGTGACTTGCAGTAATCATCATTCAAATATCAATTTTTTCATATTCTCATGAAGCAAAATAAACCATATCAGTGGAGCATAATCATAGGTCAACTACATTTTTACCAGCATCAATAATTCACTCAATCATAGATTTTTTAAGAGTATCACTTGATAATCTTGAATCACATCATACGGCAAAAGTCATTGCTCATTTTTGTAAAACTGCGAAAGCAAATCCTAATTTATAATAGAATTCTTCATTTATTTCTGATGGAAAAATTCCTCTTATATCGTAGGATTTATCTAGTACTTCTAAATTCATACTTTTTATTTTATTCTAAATAAAGCTAACCATCAATGACCTACATATTGTTGGAATATTTTTAATACTTCATTCTGATCAGTTACTTTATTAGTAGTAAGATAATTGGCAAGAGGTTTAAGATAAGGATATGTTGTATCTGTAATTTTATTTTGTTTAATTAAGTCAAGTATATGATTGTAACATTCTAGTTGTTTCTGTCATCTTGGAATAGTCTCTCATCAAGTTCCGTAAGATTCATAATTAACTCAAGCAATAGTTAGATAATTAGGAGCTTTTTCTTCTAGTGCAACCTGAAGACAAATACTATCAGTTTGGATTAATTCCAGTTTATCAGATTTGAAAGTTCTAAGTAAATTCTCGAATCTCATAGTTAAATCATGACGTGGATCTTTATCAATAGTTGCAGCATTAAGATCAGTTAGGAAATATTTAATTCCAAGTTTTTTCATTCTCTCAACAGTAACGTCTGGATTAGAATCGTAGAAATATTTCTGGAAATTCTGAACAAGACTATCATCATAATAACGGTCTCTATTATTATATATGAAGTAAGTAAGAAAAGTTCCGATTCTATATATTTTCCCTTCATTTTGATATTTTTTTGGTGGATATAGAACTTCTTTATAGATACTGTTCTGAATTTCTGATGCTTCTAATTTTATATTTTGTTGTTCAAGTGGATCAACTATAAGTTTAGATAAATCCGTTGTTTTTATTTCTTTTAGAATAGCCGCAAGTTTTGTAACACTTGGATTTTCTCAAATATTTTGTACTATAACATTTTTTAAATTAGAGTTATTTATTCATGTTATTTTTTCTTGAGATAACTTAGCTTGATCAGTAATATTAAGGTAAGAAAGAATTGTAAAATAATCAGGATGACTTGCAAATATTGCTTCTTCTTGATTCAGAAGTCAGGCTTTGAATTCACTAAATCATGCATTGGTAAGATTACTTATTCAATGCGGAAGAGAAGAATTGAAGAAATAAACACTTATAATTATAAAAGCTAAAAAACTTCAAAATATCTTGAACATATCATAATTTTCATCGCTTTTTGCTTCTGATAAATTAGCTAATCATACTCCAATCATAATAAGTAGAGCAAAATACATTGCGATTCAATACCAAACAATTCAATACGCTGCAATTACGAATAAAAAAGCGTACATAGTGAAAAAAACTAAATTAAGTTTGAAAACCTGACTAAGCTTGTCATTTTTTAAAGTGTATAGAAAGTATGCAAGTGAACCTAGAAATATTGCCAATATATAAGCATATCAATTAGGTAAAAGCTGTTTAGAGAAAAA
>JAQTWP010000001.1:0-3115 GCA_028689205.1 Candidatus Altimarinota bacterium | reverse complement strand
ATTCATCATATCCCAGAGTTTAAGCTTAGTGAAAACTCAAATGAAAAGTGCAAAATATCCAAGGAATCAAGAAAAACCAAGTTTAGCATAAAATATCACTCAAATAATTCATAGAATAAGCATTACTGACGAAACCTTTATTGCGAACGCGAGTCAAACAATAGCTCCTATAATTGCAATGTATATTAGATAATCCCTATTATCGAACAAGTTACCTTCTCAAGTATTTGATTTGAAAACTGAACTTATCTTACTAAAAAATAAGTTAATTCCATCTTTTGTCTGAGTAATAATAGAATCTGTGTTTGATGTTATTTTTGTTTCCTCATAACCTAGATATCTCAGAAAAAGCTTATATATTAGATAAATTCATATAACACTTACAAAAAATAAACCTGGATCAACTTTCATATCTTTTGCTTGTTCGAAAATTACCATAGGCATAACATAGAACATTGTCGCTAATATTATAGGTACTGACAAATGTTTCTTTGTACTACTTTTTAATAAATCACTAAATACAACTGTTAATACTATTATTGAAAGAATTCATCCTATTTGATTCATAAAAAAAGCTTGAGGCGCACTATGGAACATAAAACCTATTCAAGTAAGAAGTTGCCAAGCAACTAGTCATGCTCATTTTAGAATTGTTCAAGAATTAGCCATTATCTGAGGAAAATTCATATATACACCAAGATCATCCCAACCTATGGGCATCGGTCTTACTATATTGATAAAATTAACTCCAATTAGGAAACTTAGAATTAGAAAACTCCATTCAGCAGAAAGAAGATTAAAGTTCACCAAATCTCATGCAGAAGAATTCAACTTATGATTATCGAATTCAATCTTATATGTAGCTAGAGATATTAATGATTGATATAGCTCCTTAAAAGCCACTCAAGCAAGAATAAGAAGTATTGCAAAAACTGCTGTAAGGTTATATTGTCAAAGAGTTGCTGAAATAGTTATTAATGTAAAAAATACTACGAATCAAAAACCAAGGGCAAGTATAAATTTGAAAGGAGTTTCTTCGTTTTTATAACTTGGAATATAGCTTAGAATTTTTTTGGCAAAAGAATAATTAATTAATCCAATTGAAAACGGTAAAATAAGGAAACCAATTATTTTGAAGAATAAGACAAGTGCTCAATTCTGTCATCCCGAAAGACTAAAAAAGAATATACAGAGTATTAAAATATTAATGAAAGTATATCATATTATTCAAGCTGGACTAAATACTACTTTTTCTTTTGAAGATGAAGTTTTTATGAATTTATATGCAAGATAAATTCATATTATAGTAAGGAAGTACATTCTATAGCTTGTAGATTCTGCATGTGATCAAGAAGCATAATACAGAGAAATCACATACAACGAAACGCTAAGAAAAATTATAATATTCATAAAATACTTAGGCATTTCCCAAGAAGTATTTATTTCAGAATTGTCTGTATTACTATTAAATAAACCAAAATCATCCAAGTTATTCTTTTTTGACATATAATAATAAAATTAATAAATTAAATTTTTGACTTTTTTAATTTCAAAAGTTCGGTAATAAACATTTTTCATTCCTTCATATTGAATAAACCGAAAGTAATTATATATAAAAACCCTATAAGTAAAATCCAAAATAGCATTTGTGTCCTTGTTTTTCAGACTAACTGAATAACTATCAAATATTGCATTCAAATTCATAGAATTGCTGCAAAAATAATGTTTTTTATAAAGAATTTATAATCAAAATTTGAGCTGAATTTTTTGGTTTTAAGGTGACTAAGGTAAAAGATAGGAATCCACGTAATTCATGTTGCAAGTGCAGAACCCACAACTCACATATAATGTATTAAAATTAAATTCAATATCAAATTAATCACAAGTCATATTACAAGTATTTTAAGCCTTTCTTTAACTTTACCAATTCAAGCGAGTATCTGGAAATTAATCTGAAGTAAAAAATTAAATATAAGGAAAAATATAGAATATTGCATTATAATTCAAGACATTCTGAATTTCTCAGAATAAAGGATAATTGCAATTTCTTTAGCAAAAACAAAAGCAAAAACAGATACAATTATCGCGATAATACTAAAATATTTATAAAACATTGTCTTGATAGTTGTGATTTTATCAGTTTCATTTTTACTACTAAGCTCTGATATTACAGGGAAAAGGAATCAGAATATTGGCGTAATAACCAAAAAAGGTATTCAAATTATACTAAGATAATTGGTATAATACCCAGCTTCCATAGGTCACAGAAGATATATTATAAGTTGCATATCAAGCTGTCATAATATAGTTCCTACATTAGCAGCAAGAAGAACCCAGACAGCATAAGCAAAAATTTCTTTTAGCATTTTCTTATCATAATATATTCTTGCGTCCTTGAGATATGGCAGATAATATTTGAAGAAAAAAAGTATATAAGAAAAAATAATTCAAAATCATAATCAATATATCCAAGTCCAAGAATAATTATTAAGACTTCATTTATCTCAAAGCCAATAAAACATTGTAAAACCAAGAATTGCAAGCATTCTTATAATTTCTGTTCATTTCTGATACTTGGTATTCTGAGTCGCTCCAAAAACCGTATTCACAATTTGATACAAGTTCATTCAAATAAAAAACAAACTAAAAACCTTAAGTACATAAGCAGTTTCAGTCGCTAATTCCTTAGAGTGAAAATAATGAGTTGCCAGGAAATCAGAACCAAAAAACAAAGCTCCTCATATAAGTAAACTTGTAGGAACTTGAGCAAACATAGCATAAACTAGAGCTGATTTGAATTTATCATAATTCTTTTCAACTATATATTTTGGTAAGAAAAAGTTAAGAGCCTCAGTAAGGCCGAGGTCGTGATAAGTTGTAAGCAGAGTTACAAGTCCAATAATTCAATAAAGGATTCAGATTTCTTCTACTTTTAAATCATATGATAGGATGATTTTTACGAAATAACCAATTGGTCAAAGGATGAAAGAAAAAAGGTATAGCCAAGCTCATTTTTTCAGGAATTTTTCTCAGAGACTTTCTTTAGAATTTAACATCAAATCTAATTATTTTTAAGCCCCGAGATTATATTAAGAAAGGGTTAAAAGTCAAAAAA
>JAQTWP010000015.1:1967-4377 GCA_028689205.1 Candidatus Altimarinota bacterium | reverse complement strand
AATGTTCTATAAATCAATGTTTTTTGAGAATTATAATAAGATCTTTTGGATAAATTTGAGAATTTTTAGGCATACGTAATATCTTTTGAAGAAATATTAAATTTAACATTTATAAGATCTTTTTGGAGACTTAAAATATATGAATTAATAGCTTCTTTTAAATTAATTTCTAAATCTTCGATAGTATTAGCAGCAGTAAAACATCAAGGTAGATTCTTTACTTCTGCATAATAACTACCATCTTCTTCTTGAAAAATTTGAATGTTTAAATCTTTTAAATCTGTCATAATTTTTTATTAATTTTATATCATAATTGTATTCAAATTATTGGAAAAATCAAGAAAAAATTAGCCTTCTAAACCCTATCTCTAAGGTTATAAAGCATTACTGCTAAGTCTTTTCTTTTCATATTATCATTTGGATAGAATTTACCAATAGTATCTAGAAGTCAGTTTACAGAAACAAAATTCGTATATCTACAATACCAGTCAGTACTAGAAACATCTTGAAAATTAGAAGTAGTTGTAGTAGAGAATTTTTCTTTTCAAATAACTATATTAAGTATTATTGCTATAGCCTCTGCCCTTGTAACTGGATTATTCGGACAAAAATTACCATCGCTATATCATTTTATATAACCCCTAGAACTTGCTGAACTTATATATGGATAAGCAAAGTCTGAAGCTAATACATCTGGGAAATTCACTCAATTACCTGTTGGTTCTAGTTTTTTGAATTTGTATGCCATAATAAGTATTTCTGATCTAGTAATATTACTTTCTGGGCGGAATGTTCAGTCCGAATAACCTTTTGTAACTCAAGCATTATAAAGATAATCTATTTCTTCAATATTATCTTTTATATCATTAAAATATTTACTTTTATTCGAGATAACTGGTTTTGGAACTGTTTTTGGAACTGATATTGGTGCTAGATTAATTGTTGGAGCATTAGATGTTCATTTATGAGAAGATACTTTATCAAGATAAACAAGAGGGTTGATTGTATATTTGCGTGCATTTTCTATACCGAGTCATTTATTGACAGCATCAAAGAAACCAAGTCAGGCATCTGCCGCTTCCTTAAAAGTAAATGGCCAATATGGGTGGAAAGGTGCTGTAGCAGTATCTATCTGAAAATGCAAATGTTCTCATGTAGAATTACCTGTGTTACCACTTTTACCAATTATATCTCATTCAGATATTCTATCTCAAGTTTTTACACATAATTCAGCTAAATGAAGATGAGAACTATACAAGGTAGTTGTAGAATTAAAGTCTGAAGGATCTAAAACTCAATCATGTTTTAGGACTATATAATTACCATTAGAAGCAGAGGTACCAGCAAAATAGACAATTCAAGACAAACAAGCAAAAACATTGTCATGTTTGATTTGTGGAACTATATCAACTCAAGGATGACTACCAGATCATTCATCATAATCTCAAAAAACATAATTACCAAGATACATTGTAGTAAAAATATTCGCAGTAGCAGCCAAATTATCCGGATTATATGGGGTTTTTGTTTTTAAAGGATACATAAATATAAATGTAAAATATAAATTGTATTTGAGAAATTCCTCCTTTATGATAGGTTTTTATCAATACTTCAGTAATTGTAGCATAACTGAAGTTATAAATCAAAAATAAAAATATGGACAATTGGACTTTACGTATTTTTAAAGAAAAAAATATCTATTTACTGGCTTTTGAAAAACAAAAAAACCCCGCCAAATTTGGCGGGGAATTAAATATTTTTTTCTCCTTTTTAATTTATTTTATTTTTTGTATTTATATTTCTTTTACCGAACTCTATTGAATTCATGAATACAAATGTACAACCTGAACAACCATAATGAGTTAAGTTGGTTTTTTCTTCCTCTGCAGTTTTTGGTTTATCGAAAACTGCAAAAAAGTCAGGAGAACCGCATACGGGGCAACTAAAATCCTCAACTTTTATAATATCAACTGTCATAAATTACTCCTTTCATAACTAGAGATGTATATAAATTTCTTCTGAAGATTGGAGACTTTCCGGAATAACTGGCACTTGAATTATTTGCCAGGAATTTGTTTTTGTATTAATCATAAGACTATCTTTAGTTTTCCTCCATTCTTCTTTTGGTAAAAAAGATATAATTGTACCCGCAAGAAAAATAAGAAAACCCGACATTAATATAAGAAATAGAATTAATATTTTCGCAGCTTCCAAGAGAAGTTCTACCATATTGGTAACCTCCTTAGTTTTTAAGTATGCTTAAAGGAATAGTGAATTGCACTTCCTGTAAGGAAAATACAAGCGGCCGGGAATATTATGAATATCAAACAAGATATTCCTGCTATACTTTCTACGATTCCAAAAGTTTTTTTCTGCATAATTAATCCTCTCTTTCTTTTTATTTTGGTTT
>JAQTWP010000015.1:0-1867 GCA_028689205.1 Candidatus Altimarinota bacterium | reverse complement strand
TCTATTTTCCTTATCCTAAAAATATTGTCATCTCAAATTTCAATACTTCATTCTGTAGGAAAGGCGCTTGCTTTTTTATGTCATCATCAACCATATTCTTTTGCCACAAGATTAAGGTCGACATCATCTCTTGTAGTTCTTAGAGAACATTTTACTAAATCTCATTTTTCATAAAAGAAACTTACATACTTTACATTATCAAGCATATTAAGTCTCCAAACAACTCAATCTAATTCCTCATATTTACAGCAGTATTCTAATAAATCTTTTTTTGTCAAATAACTAAGTGCCACTCAGTCTCTATTTATCTTTAATCTTTCGAGTACTAATCAGAATAACTTAATGAATTCAAATGTATTATTCAAGAAAAAATTAGAAGAAATTGCTTCTATATTTCCACCTAATTCAACAAGTTTAGCTGATATTTCTAATGTATCTGGACTTACATTGGAATAAACAAATGCTCATGTATCTGTATAGACTCAAGTTAGAAGAGATGTTGCAATATTGGAATTAATTCTATATCACATATAATCAAAGAAGTGATATAAAACAGCTGTGGTAGATGGCATATTAATATCAAGTAGATTAATGTCTCAATAACCAATATTCGGAGCGTGATGATCAATATTAATTATATTCTTACATTTGATTTTATCCCTATCTCAGAATCAAGCCAAAGAAAGATTCCCAATATCTAAGAAAATACATATATCATATTTATTACAATCGAATTCTTTGATAACTTTTTCGCTATTTGGAAGAAAAGCTAATTTTTCTGCAACTAAGTCTGAATTGACAATATCGACACATTTATCTTCAAAGTTTGTCATAATCATTTCATACATTGCAGTCGCGCTTCCAAGCGTATCACCATCTGGGAATTTATGAGAAACAAGGACAATATTAGTAGAATCCTTGATTTTTTGATCTATTTGCAAATAAATTTCTTCCATAAAATTATTATAATTAATCTAATAACACCGGTGTTAAATCTTCTAGAATATATCTATTGTATATTTCTTTAAAAGAATATTGTAAATTATCAGTACTATTTAACACCGGTGTTAAATTATTACTTTTTATTCAAGTCAGATAATTATATGAAGTATATTGCCAGTCAGTAATATTATCAACAAATTTATGTTTTATAGGATTAAAATTAATATATACTATTGCCATTTGTAGATAATTATCATTATTTACAGGTTTTGCATTATATCTTCAAATAAATACTGGTCATTTTTTATTATATTTTAAATTAAAATATTTAGCATAAGAATTCTGTATTTTACGCATAAAATCAGGTATTTTAGTTGGTCATTCTATTGAGTTTTCCTTAATTAATAAATGAAAATGATTTGGCATTAAACAATAAGAATAAAGTATAATTTCATTAAATTCATTTTGATATCTTATTATAGTATTTATAAATCTTTCGTAATCTTTTGGTCAATGAAAAACAGTTTGAGAATCAAATCCTTTATTATATATATGATAAAATGTATCTGAATAAATTTCATAATATCTTCTCATTTTTAACACCGGTGTTAAATTTTAGTTAACGACATAATATGGATTATTTTAATAAGTCAACACCGGTGTTAAAAATTATATTTATCTCTTCTTCTAATTTAATTCAATATTTTTCAAATACAATATTTTTAATAAAACTGATTAATTCTAAAATATCTTCATGGCTTGCAGTTCAGTCAGAAACTAGGAAGTTTGCGTGCATAGAAGAAATCTCGGCTCAACCAATTCTAGTTCATTTCAAACCCAAATCTTCAATTAATTTACCAGCGAAAAATCAAGTAGGATTTTTAAAAACAGAACCACAATTAAAACCTTTTGGTTGGTTTTTAGC
>JAQTWP010000014.1 GCA_028689205.1 Candidatus Altimarinota bacterium | reverse complement strand
ATGGCTCCAAATGAAACAGTAATTAAGTTTGATAATGTTTGTTTTGATTTTGTTTTTACAAAACCAATTTTAGATGATGTAATTTTTAATGTTAGAAAAGGTTCAAAAATCACAATAATGTGACAGAATTGAGCTGGTAAAAGTACAATTTTCAAACTTATCACATGAGAACTAAAACCAAAGAGAGGTAATATTCATATTGATAAAGAAGCAACTATTGCAACAGCTTTCCAGGTTATGCCAGCTGAAGACAAAGAACTTACAATAAGCGCTTATTTTAATAAATATTTCTTAGATAAGACTGTATATAATATTGATAGAAAAATCGCAGAAGTACTTGAAGTAGTTAATCTTAATGCTCCACTTGATAGAATTGTAAAATCTTTCTCAGGATGACAACAAGCTAGACTTCTTCTTGCTGCTGCACTTATCCAGAATCCAGACATCTTACTTCTAGATGAACCAACTAATAATCTTGATAAAGATTGAATCTATCATCTTGAAGAATTCCTACAGAATTACAAAAAAACAGTAATAGTTATTTCGCATGATGCAGAATTCCTTAATTCTTTTACTGATTGAGTACTTTATCTCGATGTATATACAAAAGTAGTAGAGCAATATGTTGGTAACTATTATAATGTAGTTGATCAAATACAAGCACGTATTGAAAGAGAAAATATGAAGAATGCACAAATGCAAAAACAAGCACAAGCAAAGAAAGAACAAGCAGAAGTGTTCGCACATAAATGATGAAAACTTCGTCTAGTGGCTAAGAAAATGAGAGAAGCGGCAGAAACTCTAGAAGATGAAATGGTTGATGTTAGAAGGGAAGATAAGACTATAAGACCTTTTACAATTCCAATGCAAGAAGATATTGCATGAGTAATATTACAAATAAGTGCTGTATCAGTAATTATAAATCACGAACCAACAATTAAACCAGTTGATCTAAGTCTAAGACGCGGTCAACATTTACTTCTATCAGGACCTAACGGTATTGGTAAATCTACTCTTCTAGAAAATATCGCAAACGACAGAGCAGTAGGTTCTGTAATTTCACCAGGAATCAAGGTTGGATATTATCGCCAAGATTTCTCCAATCTTAATTTCGAAAACACTGTATATGACGAATTAAAATCTGCTGCTCGGCCAACAATGACAGAACAACAACTTCGTGCAACAGCTGCCGGATTCCTTATAACTTGAGATCTTATGAAATCAAGAGTATGAGATATATCAGAATGACAGAAATGACTTGTAGCATTCTGCTCACTAGTTCTTCAAAGACCAGGTCTTCTAATCCTAGATGAACCAACCAATCATATCAACTTCCGCCACATACCAGTTATTGCTGAGGCGCTTGATGAATTCAAATGAGCTATGATATTAGTATCGCACGTCGATGAATTTGTATGGCAAATCAAGATAGATGAGTATTTGGAGTTGGATAATATCAAGGGGTAAAAAATAAACTTGTCTTTTTATAAAAAATAGATATATTTCCTGTTGACAGGAAATATATCTATTTTTTAACTTATATTGCTATGATACAGGAAATATTAAAAGAAAATATAGTTGAAAGAGATTTTTATATGAATAACATTAAAAAATATCTAGATACACCTCTTATAAAAGTTTTAATTTGACAAAGACGTGTTGGGAAAAGCACTATCTTAAAATCAATTATCAAATATTTATATCAAACTAAAGATATTATTGAGAATAATTTCTTTTATATTAACAAGGAATCTCCATATTTTGACCATATAAGAAATTATGATGATCTGAAAAAAGAATTCGAAGAATTCAAAAAAAATACAAAACCTTGAAAAATATTTATTTGAATAGATGAAATCCAAGATATAGAATGATGGGAAAAATTCATAAATGGATATTCTGCTATTTATTGAGAGCAAGCCGAAATTTTTATAACTTGAAGCAATAGTTTTTTGCTTTCTGGAGAATTGGCCACTTATCTAACTTGAAGATATATTGAGTTTCCTATTTATTCACTATCTTTTGAAGAATTCTGCATTTTCAAAAAAGAATCTAGAACAAAAGATAATTTTATAGAATATCTAAAATATGGTTGATTACCTGCTATTTTTAAAATGGAATATACTGCAGATACTATTTTTTCATATTTGCTCTGAGTTTATAATACGATAGTTTTAAAAGATATAATACAATATCATAGTATTAAAAATGTAGTATTTTTTAAGGATTTATATAAATATACTTTGGCTAATATATGAAATATAGTCAGCTGAAAAAGTATAAAAGATTATCTAAAATCTCAGAATATACATATTTGAAACGACACGGTTTTGAATTTTTTATGATATGCTCAAGACACTTTTTTACTTAATAAAGTTTATAGTGTTAACCCAGAAACAAAAAAATACTTTGAAATTTATAATAAATATTATGTTTCCGATTTATGACTAAGAAATGCTTTAGTTTGATATGATTTTTGAAAAGACATCGGTAAATTACTTGAAAATTATGTATTTTTGGAATTAAAAAGAAATAGATATGAGGTAAAAATATGAAAATTAAAATCTAATACAGAAATAGATTTTATTGCTACAAAATCTTGAATTACCAAGTATTTCCAAGTTTGTTATTTGCTTGGAAGCGAAGAAACTATTAAAAGAGAGTATAATAGTTTAAAAGAAATAAGTGATAATTGGGAAAAGTATGTAATATCTTTTGATGATATAAATCATTGAATAGATTGATGAATAAAACATATTAATATAATGGATATAGGAAAAGTCCTTTAAAATTTAGTCTAGTTATAATTATCTTATCCATATTAAATTTTTTGTTAAATTTATTATATTTAAGTTAAGAATTTAGATAAATTATATTGACAAATACTCTATTACCATTATATATAACATATCTTGAATTAATTTATTCTTTAACAACATATATTATGACAACATTAACAGCTACAAGAGAACCAGAATTAGATGCTACTAAGTTCAGTCCTAGTAATATAGATGCTAATAATATCAATTGGTTTAGGAAAGCAGAGTGGGATGTATTATTCGCTTCTTTTATAAGAATATTCCAAAAAAATGGGAATTCTTGGCAAATGGATAAAGTTGAATTTGATAGAATTCTTGCAGTATGGGAAGAAGAATTTGCTTATAAACATTGATGAGTTAGTCAACTTATAGCAAATCCTTCGGATGTAAAAAGTATTTATGCAAATGTATTGGAAATCAAATGAGATAAAGTTCAATTTAAAGAACAAATTCAGGAAATGTTATTAAGAGATTATAAAAAATTATCTATTTCAAATTCAATTAAGAATATCAGAAAGAGTTTTAATTCTGCAATGAACAAGGCTTAATTAAACAAGTAAAACAATTTTTCTTAAAAGAATTATATATATAATTCAAAGTTTTTTTTAAGTCATTATTATTGGCTTGAATAAGAGTAAGAAAGTACTTTTTTCAATAAATTTTATAAAAGTAAAATCAAGCATATTTTTATTAATTCCTTCCCATAATGGAGGGATTTTTTATTGTCTTTACAAAGTAATTATCAAGCGTATGATATGGTTGTCAATTGGAATTGAGAAAGAGAGTTGACAATAGAATTTATCTTTTTAAGATATTGTTTCGGTTCTTTTAAAAAACGTTCTATAGCTTTAAAAATTAAAATAAAAACTAAAAATATATAGGTTTATAAAAAACTAAAAAACAAAAAAGGAGAAGAGATTATGGAATTAGTTGAAAAAAAAGAATGGAGTAAGATAGATTCATTGAAGGCCTTAAATTTGTTCAAAAATATTTCTACAGAGCAATTAACTGACATTCAAAAGTATTTTAAGATTACGAATTATAAACCTGGCGAGTTAATAAATGTTAATGATTCAGGTGAAAAAAATTTTTATCTTGTTGTTTTTGGAGAAATAATAAAAGCTCAATATTCTGATACAGGAGAAAGATTTATTTCGTATATTTATAAAGCTGGCGAATGTTTCAGACCTGTAGGGAATACCGAAAATGTATTTATTTCCAGGAAATTTCCTACAACAGTTGTAAGTATTAAAAGTGAGTATCTTAATTTACTACTTCAAACTCACGGTGAGATTTTAGAAATATTTCTTAATTCTTCATGGAATACTCAGAATCAGATTCAAGAAAGGACAGATTGTCTTTTTTCAGAAAATGCTAAAACTAGGCTTATAAAATCACTTGAATATCTTCAAAATAATCTGAATACATTTATGGCAAATAAAGCATATATGGACTACAGACATCAAGAACTTGCTGATTTTTGTAATTTGAGCCGAGAAACAGTTACAAGACAAATGACTATTCTTAGGAATGAAGGATTTCTTTTATTCAAAGGAAGACAATATTTATTTATGAGCGAGAATAAAG
>JAQTWP010000010.1 GCA_028689205.1 Candidatus Altimarinota bacterium | reverse complement strand
TTTTATCTATTATATAGGCAATATCCGAAAAAGAAGATATCTCAAATTCAATATTGTTTGTTGTCAAATATGTTTCTATTTCCTCTTTATTTGATTTTAGGATATTTATTCTAAAACTAGTTTTTCTTTCAACTTCTAATCATTTTAAGATTTTTTCATAGTTTTCTTCTGAATATATTTTTTGTAATCTTTCAAAAAATTGTGCTGGTGGAGTTTGCATTTAATATTTTATTAGTTAGATATAAATTTTTTATTATATGGAAAATTTCTTATGTAGTTAATATTTCACTGTAGAATATTAGAAATGAAGTTTTTTTATTGTATTTAAAAATTCCAACTTCGCAAACTAAAAAGAGTGACTTGTATTTTGTCACTCTTTTATTATATCTTGAGCATTAGACCTCCTTATTTATTAGTGGTGGTAGAATTTTCCTAATTTTGGAATATTGGGATATGTTTCATGATAGCATTTAAGAATTTCCCAGGGTAATCCTTTTTCTCCATTACAATTGTGCGATGGACAAATATAGTAATTTTTTTCCCATAAATCTACAGGGTGGACATTTTTGCATTTACTACACCAAATGAATTTCTGGTCTTCGAAGTTTGGGATTTCCATAATAGGAACCGGCTCTATGCATTTTGATTTTTGTTTTTTGCTCATGATATTCACCTCCTTTCCTAGATTTGTTTGAAAAATTTGTTTTTATTGTCTTAATTATAGCTTAAAAAAATATTTTTCAATTCTTTTTAAATAGAAATAACTTTTTAATTTCTTTTTTTGTATAGTTTCATTTATCAGAAATAAATCTAATAATCTCATCAATATTACCTTGTGTAAGACCTATTGTTCAAGCATTTCTTATTTTGAAAATATGAGATATAAGTTCTTTTTGAAGAAATGCTGATAAAGTTTGGAATTCTAGAATTTCTATATAATTTTTGAATATTTTAAAATTCTCATTAGCAGTTTCTTCTTTTCTTCAAGTTTTATTGTCAATTGATTTGATTAAAAGGGATTTCTCGTTACCACTCGAAATGACAGATATTGTGGAATTTTCAACTGTTTTTATATATTTTATAATATTTTCATCTAGGAATGATTTTAGTTCTCAGAAATAGCTAATTAATCAATCAAAAGCTTTTGGATAGCTTGGATTTATTTTATCAAATTCTGGAATTATATTAAGCCTTATATGATTTCTGAGATAGTTATCATCACTATTAGATGAGTCATATATGAATTCTATTTCTTCTTGAGTGCATTTTTCAAGAATATTATTTTTAGTTAAATGAAGTAGAGGTCTTAGAATATCTTCTGATAATTCTTCAATTCAAGTTAGTCAATTAAGTCTTGTTCATCTTATTAGATTGAACATAAAAGTCTCAATATTATCATCAAGATGATGTGCTGTAAGAATATAACTAGCTTCGTATTTATCTTTAATTTTATTTAAAAATTTATATCTTTCAATCCTCGCTGTTTCCTCTATTCAAGTTTTATTTTTAACTGAAAGTTCTCATATATTAGAGGTTCAGACTACAAGAGTTAGATTATTTTTTTTACAAAAGTTTTCTACGAAAATTTGGTCAGAGTTGCTTTCTATATCTCTAAGTTGATGATTAAAATGGACTACAATAGTAGATTCTTTTGGGTGGAATTTTATTATTTCTGATAACAAAAACATACTATCACTTCATCCAGAACAAGCGATAATTAATTTATCTTTTTCTTTTATAGAATATTTTTTAAAGAAATCATTAAAATCCATTTTTTGCAGTTAATTTTTTATTTCTTTCTTTTGTAAAATCTAATAAATTGTCATCTGAAGCAACCTTATTGAGAATTTCTTTTCCACATTTGAGACATTTATGTTTTATCATATATCACTTATTTTTTTTGAAATCCAAATCAAATGGTTCCATTAATCAAAGACAATCACTTGCTCTATCTCATGGGAACTTGTCATCCAAATGCTTTGAAAAAAGACAAAATGGACAATGGTTTCTGGCTGAAGATTCTGGGTGTGAGCTTACTTTTTTATGGCAATTTTCACATTCAAATTCCTCATTTATCATTATAAATCACATAATTAAATTGTTCTTAATTCTTTATAAAGTTTTTTCACTATATTTATAAAAGGTTCTTCTCTGATTCAGATTTTTTCTTTTAGTTCATTGAAACTATTTTCTGTGTTATTAAGTCAGATATAATAATCATCCATTCTGAACATAGCATCAAATAATCATCCTATTTGATCTTTTGCTATTATTCATTCATTATTGAGAATACATTGTCTTCTTAGAATATTTTCTACAAAGAATTCGAATGCTTTTAATTTTTCTTCTTTTAAGCTTATTAGTTTTTCTTGAGGGATATTTTCGGAATTGTCGCAGTTTGTATGTCAACAAAAGAAATACAAGGGAATAATTCTTTCTCAATTATAAAATATTATAAAAACTTCATTAATTATCAACTCTCAAAAAATTTCTTTAAAACTTAAGATGAATCTCTCGATTTTAGTATCTAAATTAAGAGATTGTAAATATATATCTTCTTTGAAAAAAATGCCTTTCATAAATAAAATTTGTTAATTTAATTTGAAAAAACTTAAATCTTGATTGGTATTGACATACGTGGTTTTTTCTCTGAGACTTTGTAGCGCTTTATACGGTTGAGGTATGAAATGCAGAATTCTTAGCTGATCTCTTTGTTGCTCGATTATAAGATTACCATAACCCAAAAGATTGGCAAAAAATCAATGACAATGAACGTCAATTTTCATAACTTTACCTACTTCAATGATTTCTAGATCATCTTGAATTACAAGAGAGCTTTTTACTATAATTATTTTATCATGAATAAAAATAACAAGGTCGTTATAATAAAATATCAGTCCCTGGATCAATTTCCAAAATGAATAATTAAGAATAATTAAATTCACTGGTAAAAGAAAATATAGAATAACATCTGTTCAAATTGTCTCTTTGAAAGTATCAATGAAAACAGCTAATCAGAATGCAATGAAAAATCAAATAAAAAATTTTGCAAATACATAAAAAATCACTATTGAATGCTTGGTTATAATCACATATTCTTTTTGAGTCAAAAATCCCATTTTATGTTATTAAAATAATAATGGTTGCAGAGCAGAGGAACGATATAACAGCAATTACTCTCAAGATTATCTTTAATCTTTTGAATAATGTGAATAAACCAAAAGAAGCATTTCATCATCACATTTTTTGATGATGTCTTTTGTTTATTATTTCAAGCCTTTTTTCAATTAGTAATTCTACTACTATTATAGCAACAGCATAAATTACCAAAAGTACAAGTTTTATTTCCATAAAATATAGGTTTTAGTTTTGCATATACAAAGATAATATGGTATCCTTAATATAACAAAAATATTAAATATGTAAATAATAAAAACAAAAATGGAAATAAAAGATAAAGAACAATTTGATAAAATAGTTGTGCAGCTTATTTGAGATAATAATTCATTCAAATCAGAAAAATTCGAAGAATTAGAAAAATTCGTAAAAGAAGCTCTAGATAAGAGTCAAGATTCTGAAAAAGCTTTAACTTTAATTACAAAATGAGCACTTTCTTTTAATAGTAGTGATGTCCATTATGATATTCACGAAGATTATGTTCAATTAAGATTCCGTATTGATGGTAATTTGGCTAATATTTTCACTTTATCAAAGCAACAATATAAGCTAACTCTAGAAAGACTTAAATATAAATCTGACCTAAAATTAAATATTACAAATATACCTCAGGATTGAAAATATAGAATTATTGATGAAGATAAAAAAATTGATGTTCGTATATCGACTCTTCCTGTCAAATTATGAGAAAATGTAGTTTGTCGTATTCTTGATTCTTCTAGTAGCGTACCAAGTATTGATGATCTTGGTTTTATGTGGGCTTCTAAAAGGCAAATTGAAAAAAGTATAAAGAAAAAAAATTGAATGATTCTTGTAACAGGTCCTACTTGATCAGGTAAAACTACAACTTTATATAGTATACTTAATTCTCTTAATAATTCTGATAAAAAAATAATCACACTAGAAGATCCAATTGAATATGAACTTTCTTGAGTTGTTCAGAGTGAAGTAAATGAAAAAAATTGATATACATATGTTAATTGACTCAAGGCTTTGATGAGACAAGATCCAGATATAATAATGATATGAGAAATACGCGATCTAGAAACTGCACAAATTGCTTCACAAGCTTCTCTTACATGACACTTGGTCTTATCAACACTGCACACTAAGTCGGCAGCAGAAACTCTAGAAAGATTAATTAATATTGGAGTGCCATCTTATATTCTAAGCTCAGCAATTGATATTATTATTGCCCAGAGATTAGTCCGTAAAATATGTCCAGATTGCATAGAACAAGTAGATGCTAATCCAGAGCAAAATGAAATTATAAAATGGATGATGAAAGATATTTGAATAGAAGCAGTTTCAAAAGCAAAAACTAATGGATTTAAGCTATATAAATGAGCTTGATGTGAAAAATGCTGACATTCTTGATATAAATGAAGAGTAGGAATTTATGAAGTTCTGTCATTCAATGATAAAATCCGTACCCTAATAAGAGAAGGAGCTTCACCAGCTGAAATATTAGTTGAAGCTCGTAATCAAGATATGATATTAATGAGAGAAGACTGAGTTCTTAAGGCTATGAGATGAAAAACTACGTTGGAAGAATTGTTTAGGGTTATTGATTAAATAATCCCTTTAAAATTCTCAATAAAAAAAATAATTAAATTTGTCTTCCAATTAAATACCAATATACTACAACCTGTATTAACCCAAAAAATACAAAAATATGCTTGACACAAAAACAGTAACATATAATTATAAGCAAGCAAGCAAGCAAGCAAGCAAGCAAGCAAGCAAGCAAGCAAGCAAGCAAGCAAGCAAGCAAGCAAGCAAGCAAGCAAGCAAGCAAGCAAGCAAGCAAGCAGATAAATACGTCTTAATTTAACTTTTTAACCGAAAGGAATTTTTTTCCTCTCGGTTTTTTCTATTTTACTTTTAACAATTTATTTATGCTTAATAATAAAACTCCAAACAAAAAACCGTCTGTCATTTCGACATCTTCTCTTGTTATTTCGAGCTTGTCGAGAAATCTAATTACTAAAAAAACTCAACAAAAAACTACTTGATTCACATTAGTAGAACTAATTGTCGTAATAGTAATACTAGCTATATTATCTACTATAGCATTCTTGAGTTTTAGTTCTCAATCAGCTTCTGCTCGTGATTCTACAAGATTATCTGATATGACCAATATATCCAAATGACTACAAGTATTCAGTGCAATATCTGGTAGGTTACCCTTACCTGATGATAAGATATATATTCAAGCATCTGGAGCTACTATCTGATATCAATGATATGCTTGAACTAATGTGCTTAATATAATCAAATTATCTGCTGGATGAAAAGATCCACTGGATACTACAACATATTATACATATTCAACTAACTTAACTCAGAACAAATTCCAGATTCTATGATTCTTAGAAGATTGAACTAATATTTCTCTAAGCTTAAGTCCAGACTTTACAAAGTCCGGACTTGGATTGATATATGCAGAACCATCTTCATATTCCTGAAGATATATAATAACTAAATGAGATAATATCTGAATATTACTTGATAGCTCTACTTGGATTCCATCTCAAACTCTTAAATCAAGTATTGATGTAATAACTACAACTTGAACTTATATAGCTCAATATTCAAACAAAGAAAAACTTACCTGAACAGGAAATGTATTATATGTAGTTAACTCTACAATGAAAACAGGATGAACCAAATTCCCTTGATGTAGCGAATATAATATTGTAATCTGAACTCAGACTTGGGCTTGATGTAATTCTACTCTCTGAACTTGAATCGAATGGTGATATAAGGATGATTGAACACTATGAACAATCTCAACAACTAATTGATGTTATAATTATGCTTGAGCAGAAGATGAAACTAATTGTATTGCTACCAATCCTGCAATGGCAAGTAGTGCGAAAGAAAAATCTTGGTCAAATGCTACATCTGTAGTATGAACCGTAGATAATGTATGGTGAAAGCTATATACTTGGACAGGCGCAACACAAACTAACAATGCCTGTCCTACCGGATGGCATCTGCCTAGTGATAACGAATGGACAATACTTGAGAATACTTTGAATGGTTCTGTATGTACCTGAAGAGATGCTAATTGAATCGGATGGTGATGTAACTGAGTTGGATGGGCAAGTAACACTACCAAGAATTCACTTAATAATATAGTCCAAGCTCTTAAAATTCCACTCTGAGGTAACCGCAATACCGATGGTTCTACTTTCTACTATCGCGGTTACAGTACCGCCTTGTGGTCTAGTTCTACAAGTGGTTCCTCTGCTTATCTCAGGAGCTTGTATCGGGGTAATGCAGGTGTCGGCCGTGGTCTGAACAGTACAGCTTACGGGTTCTCAGTAAGGTGTATAAAGGATTAATTATCCGACAATTCGACAATTTGGACTTTTGACAATTTGAAATTTTATAAAAATAAATCAATGCTGGCCAGAATCCATACTTTCAAGGAAATATGGAGCGAGCCTATTAATCCTAGTGATTCACTGGCTATTATCTTATAGCTAGTATTAAAAGATTTGTATGTTCAGACGGATATATAAACAAATTCAGTAATCACCAAAGCTTTCACTGAGGTAACCGCAATACCGATGGTTCTACTTTCAACAATCGCGGTAACAATACCAACTTATGGTCTAGTTCTACAAGTGGTTCCACTGCTTATAACAGGAACTTGAATCGGAATAATGCAGGTGTCAACCGTAATCTGAACAGTACAGCTAACGGGTTCTCAGTAAGGTGTATAAAGGATTGGTTCTTTTTGTGAATACCCTTTTTTAGGAGGGTATTCTGAAAGGATATTAAAAAATTAAAACAAAAATGACAAAAGAAAAATTAATTTATGATTTGTTCTTGGCTTACTACGAGGCGAGGAAAAATAAGAGGAATACAGTTAATCAAATAGCTTTTGAATATAATCTGGAACAGAATATATTCTTACTTGCTGATGAACTTTTTACTTGAAAATATGAATTATGAAGGAGTGTATATTTTATACAAAATCATCCAGTAAAGAGAGAAGTTTTTGCTTCCTGATTCAGAGATAGAATAGTTCATCATTTGATTTATGATTATATTTATCCTATCTTTGATAGAAGTTTCATTTATGATAGTTATAGTTGCAGAGTCGGGAAATGAACAAGTTTTTGAATTAAAAGAATTAATAGTTTTATAAGAGCATGCAGTGATAATTACACTCAGGACTGTTACATCTTAAAACTGGATATTCAAGGTTACTTCATGAGTCTTGATAAGAATATCTTATTCAAACAAATTGAACAAAAACTTTTCAAACACAAGGAAAATATGGAATATGATTTTACTATCGCACTTATTAAAAAAGTTATATTTCATGATTATACATTTAATGCCTTATTTAAATGACAGAGAGAAGATTATATATGACTTCCAAAATCTAAAAGTCTTTTCTATTCAGACGTGGAATGTTGACTTCCTATAGGTAATCTTACAAGTCAGCTTTTTTCTAACATATACTTAGATGACTTTGATAAATATATAAAAACAGAATTGAAATGCGAGTATTATGGTAGATATGTAGATGATTTTATTATAATACATAAAGACAAGGAATATCTGACTCAAATTATAATTAAAATCAGGGAATATCTTGATAATAATCTTAATTTGATTCTTCATCCAAAAAAGATATATCTTCAAAACTATAAAAAGTGAGTTCTATTTTTATGAGCCTTTATTAAACCATATAGAAACTACATCAGAAAAAGAACAATCTGATATTTTTTTGGTAAAATAAAAATACTTAATCATAGGTTCAAAAACCAGAACTATAAAATGGATTACGGTTTAGCTAATGATTTTTCGAGTATAATCAATTCTTATCTTTGAATGATGAAAAATTACTCTTCATACAAGATAAGGAAAAAAGTTTTGTTATCATGAATTGATGCTAATTTTTGGAACCATTTCTATATTTCTTCTAATTTTAAAAAAATAAAAAGCAAAAATGGCCATATATGAAAACTTGCCGGTTTACAAAACCAGCTATGACTTACTTATTATAACGTTTAGTACAATAAAAGCATTTCCTAAAGAATATAAATATTCTATTTGAGATAAAATAAAAAGTGAAACAATAGATTTAATTTTAAATATCTATAAAGCTAATTTATCAAAAGATAAAACAGAAAAATTAATATTAGCAAGAGAAAAAATAGAAATCATAAGATTATTCTCAAGAGTTTGCAGAGACTTAAAAATTATCAATCTAAACAAATATATTGAAATTAATCTGCTTATTGAAAGTATTTCAAAACAGTTATTTGCTTGGAGTAAGAGTTTAGGATAACTACTAAGCCTCTATCATTATGAATCAAACTTGAATTACAGAATTGGAAAATACGAACTTAAAATAAAACTAGGGAAAACTATAATTTCAAAAGTGCCTTAAAGAGAGATTTCTTTCCTGCAAACGGGATTGAAATGACAAAAAACCTTTGTCTTTCCCGAGAAATCGGGAATCCAGTATAAAATATAATTACTTTCTAAAAATAATGAGTATTTGAATTAATAGATTTCTCCATAAAGTCGAAATGACAGTGAAAGAAAAGTTATAATGACAGTGAAATAGAGAACCTAAATAATTCAATATTTCTACTTCTCAATAACTATACCACTTCAATCCAAAACTTCTCAATTAAGTTTTATTTCAATATTTTTACTTGGATTTGTAATTTCAATTTTGTTGGCAGTTTTTTTGAGTTCAATTGTAGTTTTCTTGTTCTGGATAGAATTAAGATTGTCTGAGTATTCATTTTTATTAAAAAAATATCATACAAAAAATGAACAAATAATCAAGAATGTACTTATTGAAAAAAGTAGGAATTTGTTATTCATTTCAAACTTGGATATGTGCTAAATAGGTATTTTCTATAAGCATCGCGACTGTTAATGGTCATACTCAGCCGGGAACTGGAGTAATGTAGTTGTCTTTTTCAAGATTTGGGAAATCAATATCTCCGACCATCTTACCATCCACAATATTATATCCCACATCAATTAAGATTGTTCATTTTTTAATCATATTTTCTTTAATTAAATGAGGAACTCAGGCTGCACTTATGACAATATCGGATTTAAGAGTGTGTTCAGAAATATCTTGTGTAAAAATATCACAAACAGTTACGGTTGCAGAATGATTAATAAAAAGAAGAGAAAGAGGTTTTCCTACAATATTACTTTTACCAATTATTGTGACATTTTTTCATTTCAAATTTATATTGTATTCATCTAGAAGT
Organism: Candidatus Altimarinota bacterium; assembly: GCA_028689205.1. Lineage (GTDB taxonomy): Bacteria > Patescibacteriota > Gracilibacteria > BD1-5 > UBA2023 > STC-113. The sequence goes on along the minus strand of JAQTWP010000010.1, from coordinate 11,075 downwards.
CTCTTGATTCATTTGGGAGTACAACTCAGAAGTCAGTTTTCTTCTTTTAAAAACAGTTTACCAATATTTTCTTTTGTGAAGCCATCCACATCTTTTTTTGGATCAATTCTATCAATGATTTTTTGACTATCGATATGTTCTGATAAGGGAAGCTGGACAATATATCAACTTATATTTGAGTTATTGTTTAATTCTTCAATTTTTGCGAGAACTATTTCTTCTTCGATATTTCCTTCATAATGTATAAGTTCAAAATTCATTCATACATATTCTGCGAATTTTCTTTTTTGTTTGATATAAGTAAGACTTGCTGGATTATTGCCAACCAAAATAGCAACAAGAGTTGGTTTTTTATTAAGTTTCTCAATTTTTATTTTTAGCTCATCATAAATTTTTTGAGCAAGTTTTTTTCAGTCTAATATCATTTTTAATATTTTTTAAAATAAGGAAGATTTCTCATATTCATTCGAAATGACATATGAATTTTGGTAGTAATCAAAATTTAAATTCTTAAATCTATAGTTCATTTCTTTTTAAGAACTTTATTTAATACTTTTGCTTCTTCAAGGGCATTTTTTCATTCTTCATCTAGTTTTTCTCACTCTTCATCGAATCAATTTTTATCAAGATGTTCCTTTACTACTGATCTTAGTGTACTTAATAATTTTTCATTAAAGGTTTTATCCTTATCTTTTTTTTCTTTTTCTCTATCTTCAAGAATTCATTGGATATATCAAACAATAGCTCATGGATTAGCTGCATCATTAAGTCAAAAATTAGCACCTTCTCATTGAGTGTGGATTTCAATTTCTCATTTATTAAGTATTCAATCCCAGGCAGAATTCTGTGTTACTCAAATTCACTTTACATCATTATAATCTATATATATAATGTTTTTATTAAAGAATTTCCAATCAAGATCAATGATTCATTTATCAGTAATTATCCATACGTCATTATACCAATCAAATATCTTGTAAATAAGTATAATATATACAACAAAAAGATATGTTTCAAAGAATATAAAAGGTATGATACCTTGAGATGCAAATGAATTGTTGTAATACAGAAAAGCTGGCAGAATTACTCAAAAAAATAATCACACAATAATAGTATCAAGTATAGTAATCACATGTCTGTGACATATATCAAGAACCTCATCATCTTCCTGTTTTATGAAGTGAGAAAAAAATATTTCATCAAAGTAATTTATAGACATTTACTTTTTGTTATTATGAGAAGAAATATATCTAAATTAGATAAAAAGGCAAGAAAATAAGATATTAGAAATTAATATTTATTTAATAATCAAGAATTTTTATAGTCCAACTTCATTTTGGTAGAATATCTCAAATTATCCATACATTAAGATTTTTTATATTCGCGTATATATATCATTTTTCAGAAATCCGTTTTTTAATATCTAATTTTCAATCAGAAACTACAATTTCAGCCTTTGTTTTTGGTGGGGAAAATTTTTCACCGAGCTCTTCTTTGTCGAATATATTATACCTATTTATCATTATGTATTTAATTGCTAGAATTCTCCAGACATATCTAGAGGTTTCTTCATTAAGATAAAGGTCATAATATGATTTTACATTTTGATCGTCTAGAGCTCTTTGTAATCAGTTCTCTCATCTATTATAAGCAGCAGCGACAAGCGTCCGATTCCCAAAGTCTTTATATAATTTTTGGAAATAAGCCACAGCAGCATCTGTTTCTTTTTCAAAGTTATATCTTTCATCAATGTTCGCATTAATAGTTAAACCAAACCTTTTTCCTGTTTCTGGAATGAATTGCCATATTCATCCAGCATTAGAATCAGATAGGGCATCATTTTTGAGCGCACTTTCTGCCACAGCCAGATATTTGAAATCGTCAGGAATTCAAGCTTCTTTTAATTTTTTTTCAATAAAAGGGAAGTATATTGCTTCGCGCTTGTGATATAGAACGAATTGATAAGTATTGAATCTTGTAATATTTAATTCCTTAACGAATTTTTCTTTATTAAAATAATGTGCACCATCAAAAGATACTTTTTCTCAAGCAAAATCAATACTATCAAAGTTTATTTGTTTCGAAATATCAAGATTGGCAATTTTTTCTTCTGTTGATTTCCAAAAAAAATAACTAATAATTAGAAGGATAATAGATATTGCGAGTATTTTTTTGTAGTTTTTCATAATTTTAATATTTAGTTTTTCTTTTCTAATAAATAATTCATCCCTTTTATTATATAGTACATTGCACTAAAATGAAAAGCTATAACTATTAGTATTGCAAAGAAATAACTTATGACTTCAAAATAGGCTAATATTATATTTAGAATCGGCAATGCCATCCAAGATATACCTGCAATATATAATTTACGTTTATCTTTTAAGTCATAATCAACTATCATATTTTCTTTGCAAAAAGTGCATTCCATAGACATTCATTTTTTGAATCATCTGAAATTAATAGCTTTGTATATATTCCAATAAGGATTAACTTTTTTGCATTCTGGACATATTTGCAGTGACATAATAGTTTTATTAGGATTTTGTTTATTATATTTCTTATCTTAATTTTACAAAATAAAAATGTCATCTCTATTTTGTTGAGAAATTTAATGAAATTATTCCTCTTCTAAAGAGTTTTAATATATTTTAATAGATTCCGGATCAAGTCCGGAATGACATAAATGATTAAAATGACAAAAGACAAATAAAAAGCCCAGAATTTTTAGTTCTGGGCTTAGTTATTATTTTCTTAATTCTAATTTTTCTAATATTGTTTCGTATCTTTCTTGAGATTTCTTCTTCATGTAGTTAAGAAGTTTTCTTCTCTTAGCTACCATAAGTAGAATTCATCTTCTTGAATGATTATCTTTTTTGTGTAATCCAAGGTGATTCTTAAGATTTTCTATTCTTGTAGTAAGGATAGCGATTTGAACTTCTGGTGAACCAGTATCTCATTTATGAGTCGCGTATTGTTCCATTAGCGATTTCTTGTCTTTTCTTTCCATGGTATGTATATGGTTATATAATTAAAATGCGGCAATCCAGTACATACACCAGAAAAACCGCGATTATTTTATAAAAAAACTTTTAAAAATCAAATTATTCTTTAATTCCATAAAAATTATTTTTAATTCTTTCTAGAATTTTATCTTTAATCTCTTGATATTGCCCTGATTTTTGATATAGCATTATAAAATCATCTTTTAAAAGAGTAAGTACTTCCAAATCTTCTAGTGCTTTTACAGTTGCAGTTCTTGGTTCATTCATAATTAATGCGATTTCACCAAAAATATCTCAAGCTTCAAGTTGAGCAATTCTTTCTCACTCTTTTGAAACCTCAACACTACCTTTTTCAATAATATATGCTTTATTATTAGAAACCTCTCATTCTTTGATTATCGCATCTCATTTTTTGAAGAATTGAGTTTCACTCATTAATATAAAATAAGATATTTCTTCTTTTGATAATCCATCAAATATATATACATTTTCTTTATTCATAATTTTTATTAAAAAATACTTAATGAGTATAGCATAACTTATTTGTTTATGCAAAAAATAGAGACTTATTTTCTATTTACAAAAGACTTTTTTTCTATAAAATCAACTTGTAACAAAATAATATAAGTCTCGTCATTGTGAGGGAATGAAGTAATCCATACAGTTTCGTCATTGCGAGGGAACGAAGCAATCCAGATAAAACAGCAATAAATAGGAAAACAAAATACATTAAGTGTAATTAATTTTAAAATTTTAAATAAATGAAAGTAGATAATCTCACAATAGCATACTCTAATAAAAATATTCTAAAAAATATAACTCTAGATATTAAATCTTGAGAATTCGTATTCTTGATAGGTAATTCTGGCTCTGGTAAAACAAGTTTTATAAAAAGCCTAATTTGAGATTTTCATCCAAAAGCTTGAAAAGTCTTCGATTCACTCGGAAATGATATTTACACATATTCTCCAAAGGAGTTAACGAGATTCAGAAGAGGTATTTGAATAGTTTTTCAAGATTATAAACTTCTTAAAAGCAAGACTGTAAAAGAAAATGTATCATTCGCAATGGAGGTTTCTGGCTATAGTGATAAACAAATTGCTCAAAGAGTTCCAGAGGTGCTTACTCAAGTTGGACTTCTTAATAAAAAAGATGTTTTCATAGATACGCTATCGGGTTGAGAAGCTCAGAGAGTGGCTATCGCAAGAGCTTTAATTCATGATCCAGAAATAATTCTATGAGATGAACCAACAGGGAATCTTGATCCACAGAATGCAGATGAAATTATGAATATATTACTAGAATTAAATAAAGCTTGAAAAACTATAATTATAGCTACTCATGATGATAAAATTGTTAATAAGCTCAAAAAAAGAGTTATAACATTCAAGGATTGAGTAGTTTTAAGTGATATAGAAGGAGGTTTGTATAATCAATAATTCCGATTAAATGTCATTAGAAATTAAAGATATAAAATTAAATAAAAAAATTTTTAATTTTTGAGAAGATACAGAACTTAATTTATGTTTCTTTCTTAAATCTGCCTGAAAAGAATACTCAATAAATAGTATATTTATTGAGTATTGAGTTGAAATAAAACTTAACTGAAAAGTCGAATGAAATGAAAAAGAGACACTTGTAATAACGGATAAATTAGATTTATCTCCTGAACAAGAAAACAAATTCGAGGTAAAAATACCCATAAAATACCCTAATTTAAAAAAATGATTTAATTTAATTGATAAGATTGAACTTATAAATTATATAAAAATTGTTGCAGATATAAAACTTAACCTTTTTGATATATCTGAAATTATTTATCCAAAAATAACTTTTAATGAAAATAAATGGTGACAAATATTATTAGAATGATGAACTGATTCAAAGATTAATGAACTTAAAAAACAACTTGAAGAATTAATTATATATTCTGATAAAGAAGCATATGATGAATTGTGATATAATATTGATGATTTGACTTCAAGTTATGTAGATTGAGAAATTAAAGAAATAGAATATGACAAAAAACTTAGTAAATTAATTTCTGAACAGAATAAACTAATAAAATATAAAGACGAAGGAAAATATAAAGAAATAAAAAAAGAATTAGATATAGAATTGTCAGATAAGGAAAATAAAAGTGAATACAATATAAAAAAAACAGATTCTAATTATACACTTGTAGATAATATATCGGACGATTATATAAATAAAGATTTTTATGTATTTTTGGTAAGTAAAAATTTTTTATTTAAAGTATGAGATTTTTTAAGAAAAAACAAAAAAGTTAAGCTTATTAATAAGATATCTCTTTGGTATATCTCTATAATTATTTGATTAAATATTTTATTATCAATTTTTAATGAATTTATAGATTTTAGTTTTGCAAATAAAATACCTGAGGTTTTGTCTTTGATAATAATTATATTATTGTTATTTAGTCTTTTTTATATCCCGTTTTATTATTTATTTTCAAAATTATGATTACCTGATACGAAAAAAATTATAAATATAAAATTTAATGATAAAAAATTGCTTAAGAAAAAAATACAAGAAAAGACTTTACGTTTTGAAGATATTTTTAAAAACTTTGAAATAAAATATAATTGAAATTATAGTTGTGAATTCAGTATGAATCTGGAATGCAATTTGAGAATTTTCGTTAAGGAATGATATTGAAAATATTCAAAGTATGTTAATCATGATCAGCCTCTTTATGAAATAAATCTTTGAAATTATTCGTGAAATTCTTTTAATATTGAAAATATATCAAAATTTGCAACGTTAGACAAAATATCTTCTATAATACTTCCATTGAAATATCTTGGTCAATATTCAAGTTTTAATATATTTAAAAATTATATTTCTATAGTTTATAAAATTACATATTCTTTCGTTTCTCCTGATTTACCAAATAAAGAAGATGAAATTGTAATAACATAATTTATAAAATAAGAATAAAAAAAGATTTTTCGTCAGCACTCAAAAAAATAAACTAAAGAACTAAACAATAAAATATTTAATAATTTGGGCATAATGTTAAATTTTTTACATAAATCAAAAGGTTTTTCTCTGGCACTCGGTTGATGAGCGGCAAGGTGACTTGCGCATATCGGAATTATCAAATATCTAGAAGAAAATAATCTCAAAGCATCAGAAGTTTCTGGGACAAGTATGTGAGCTATTATTGCTTCGCTTTATGCATTTGAGAAAACTTCAGATGAAATGCTTCAAATTTGTTCAGAAATAAATTATCTTAAATTAATAGATATTAATCTTAAAAAATGACTTATTGCCTGAAATAAAATAAAGGATTTTTTTAAAACAATTTTTGGGGAAACAAAAATTGAAGACCTAAAGATTAAATTAAAAATTGTTTCAACAGATATTAATACTTGAGAAAAACATATATTCGAATCTGGACTTATAGTTGATGCTATAAGATCTTCAATAAGCATCCCCTGAGTTATAATGCCAAACAAAATCTGAGCAGAAGATTTTGTCGATGGGTGAATTGTTAATAATCTTCCAATTGAAGTTCTTGATAATAAGAATGTTATTGCAGTTTCTGTTCTTAGAGATATTACCAGGAAATTCGATACCAAACTAAAAGTTCTAGGTATCGAAATTAAACATAATATATTCTGAATGAGTTATCAAATACTGCAAAAATCAATTGATATAATGATGAAACAAAATGAAGATAGATCACTACAGGTAGATAAAAATCTAATTTTTATTCATCCAAAATTCCCAAAAATTGATTATTATGAGTTTCATAGATATGAAGAAATAATTAAAATCTGATACAGCGAAGCAACTAGGATTAATTTAGTAAACCAAATCAATAAAACTTTTATATTTTAATACATATTATATGAATTTTAAAAATTTTACTCTAGCTTCTTTATTGTTATTCACTTTTGCTAATATCTCTTTTGCAGCAAATATTAATATTACTTGTTTTAAAACTTACACTTCATTTGATACAGTTAGTACTGATACTCAGAAAGTGAAATTCAATTCTAATGCAAGTGATATTTTTTTTATGCAGGATAATGCTTTAATTCCTTACAAGATTTTTGGAGAAGATAAAAAAGTTACTATTCCTTTTAATGTAATTTCTGTGTCGTCTGGGAAAAATTCTGAACTAAAATATATAAATGATGGTAATAATTCCACTTATTATAGTTTTGATGCTCTCAGTGATAATTCCAAAACTATTATATTGGATTTTGGCTCTGAATTAGCTTCGAATTCATTTCAGACTTATTTTGATATAAGTCATGAATGAGCAATTATATATTCAGTTTCTAAAGATAATATTAACTATAGTCAGGTTAGTGAATATAATTTAGACAGTTTTGGTTTTAGATATCTTAAAATCTCTTTTCCTAATTATAAAGAGCTTAGATTGGAAAATTCTAGCATTAGTAATACTTTTATAAGAGAAATTAATTTTTCAAAGAAATCTTTCACAACATTACTTATTAATCCTTTGAAAGTATGAAAAATAAGTATTTACTCTGGTTATGATTGTAACTCTGATTCTATAAAAGAAGAAGTTAGTAAATATACATCTCTTAATCAAAAGACAAAATTCAGTGTAGATTCCGCAACTAAAGAAACAACTATTAATCTCCTGCCTAATCCTTGATATAATTCTGATTTTGATAATGATGGAATTATTAATAGCCTTGATAATTGTAAATTTACTTTTAATTCAGATCAAAGTGATATTGATGGAGATTTGATTGGAAATAAGTGTGACTACGATAACACTTCTAAAAATCCTCTAGATTCAGACTTTGATAAAGATTGAGTAGGCGATAGTCTTGATAATTGTAAATATATTTCTAATCCAGACCAGAGAGATTCTAACTCTGATTCTGTTTGAGATGTTTGCATGGATGACGACAGAGATTGAATTATTGGTAATCTAGATAACTGTCCGAATATATCTAATCCAGACCAAAAAGATATAAATGCTAATAATGTATGAGATGCCTGTGAATTCGATAAAGATAATGATGGTATTTTTGATAGCGTTGATAATTGTATAAATAAGCCAAATACAGACCAATCAGACATTGATAATGATTGAATCTGAGATATTTGTGATAATTGTAAATTATATAATCCAGATCAAAAAGACGAAAATAATAATTGAAGCTGAGATACTTGTGAAGCCCAAGAAAAATATGAAAAAACTCATGATAGTGATAGGGATACTATTCTTGATTATGAAGATAATTGTCCAAAAATTGCCAATGTTTGACAAGAAGACCTAGACAAAGATTGAGTGGGGAATGCTTGCGATAATTGTCTAAGTATCCAAAACACTGACCAAAAAGATGAAGATAAAAGTGGTAAATGAGACGTTTGTGAAGATGTTGATAAAGATGGAATAGATTGATTCAAAGATAATTGTCCAAATATCGCTAATTCAGATCAAGCAGATTCTAATAACGACTGAATAGGTGATGTCTGTGGTGATGAGGATTCTGACTGAATAATTAATTCTCTTGATAATTGTGTCTACAAATATAATTCAGACCAAAGTGATGTGGATAGTGACAAAAAATGAGATGTTTGTGACCCAAAAGATGATAGATATGTAGAAAGTAATAAGACATTTTTTGTATGAATATTAATTACAATTGTTGCAATTTTTGGAGTTGCGATATTTGCTATGGTTAAGAAGTTGAGAGGATAGAGAATTTTGTAGAGAATGAATATTTTCGTTCTTTACTGTAAATATATCCAAACTATATTGTTTTTTCTTAAATTAATAGATTCTGGGTCAAGCCCGGAATGACAAAAACTGAAAACTAATTTTATTTTTTTATTTTAATCACATGATTAATCTTCTGAATCGTATAAGCTTGATACTTAGTATTACACTAGGTTTTATTTTTGCACTTTTACTTTATCTTTTATTTTTCGGTGGGTCATATATTGGTGATTGAATAAGTTATTTCACAATTTTTGTATGAATTATTTTCTGAACAATAATTAAATGAATGTTTTTTTCTCATAGTCATATCATAGAAACTGTAGTTGAATATTCTCACAAACTTGTAATTAAGGCTTGAGGAAAATGAATAAAAGATGAACTGGCTTGAAAAGAAGAAGTTCGTCAAGAATATAGAACTCCTTATTTTAATGAAGAAGAAGATGAAGAAGAGAATGAAAATGAAGAATTAGAAAAACAAAATACTGACAATAATTCTTTTGCACAAAGAGCTATTAATTTAAATGCTGCTTATACTGAAAAAGTTCAAGATGATGTAGATGATGAATACATAGATGAACCAAAAGTTCCAAGTGAACCTAATTTCATTGAAAAATTCTTCGCTGAAAATGCACTAGCTAAGATTGGGTGAATACTTCTTTTTCTTTGAGTTCTATTTTTCCTAAGTCTTCTATATACTTCTGCTTGACCAGTTGCTAAGATTATAATCTGATTTATTACATGATTCGCTTTTTTCTGAATCGGAATATTCCTTGACAAAAAATGATATATAAATGAATCTAGAACAATGCTTGGTGTATGAATTCTTGTTAATTATCTTGTTATATTATCAGGAAGATATTTAATAGGCGAATGAAATCCAATAGTTGGATCAAGCGCGATGTCAATTAATCAAAATACTACTAACGTACTTACTGAATGAACTACTTTTCTTTTTTTAATTCTTAATACTGTTTTTGCTGTCGTAACTTCACTTCTATACAAATCAAAAACTCTACTTCTTTTCTCTTTTGTCTTTGCTTATCTTAATCCATTCTTAGTTGGTTCTGCTTGAGATTGAACTCCATATACTTTGGTTGGATATTCTGCAATAGTTTCTGCGGGAGCTATGGTTTTATCATATTTATATAACAATGATAAAGACGAAGATTTTGCTAGATATCTTAATTATGTAGCTTTTATTGGATGAAATATTTTATTACTTCTAGCACCTTTTACAACTGTTTCTCAGTGGTTACTCAAACTAATATTCGTATGAATTATTTCTCTTTCTTCAACAATACTTTCTTACAAGAATAAAGATACAAGTAATATAGGAATACTTTTTGCGATGAGTTATATCGTATTTGCAATTCTTCTTATATCATGATGAAGTGCTAATATTCTACATACTGGATTAGCATTTCTGGGTTATATTTCTTTTGTATTGGTTACTCTTGGAATTACAGTATTTCTTATAACTGTAGGAAGTATCATATCTATTTCTTATATACTTTTTGCTCCGTTACTTCTGATATTCGGACTGCTTGTAACTTGAAGTCTTTTCTATATTGTTCCTGTAATTATCGGAAGTTTATTTGTTTATTTGATAATTTTTTCTTTTCTATATGAATTATTATCGTCTACTTTCAAATATATATTCTTTGTACTTCTGTGTATTTTCTTAGTTCTGTCTAATATATCTCTGAAATTCGTAATTCCGACTGGGATGGATAATATAATTCATCTTAGTGTTGTTATAAGTTCTCTAATTTTCTTGGCAGCAGCTTATTTTTTCTCTTGAAAAGAAAAACTTGAATATCTTTATTCAGTTGGAACTATTGGTACGATATTCTTATTAGTCCCAATTATAGAAACAAAATGAGAGTTAGCTAATATGAGTATAATTGCGATAATTATATTCGCACTTGCTAATTTATTGTTACCTTTTATTAATCGTAATTTGAGCCTCAAAGATTTGAAAAATCTCGCTATTTCACTTGTTGCTTGAATAATTTTTATTGGTTGAGAATTATATAATTTCTGAGAAATTGCCAAACTATTCCCAGGGGTAACCCTTGGATATGCATTTATGTGACTTGCAATTATTTACTTCTTGCTTGGATATGCCATGATGAATGTCTTAGATATCGAATTAAATCAGAAATCGCTTGTAGCTAATGAAAACAAAAAAAATGCAATATTCGGATATCTTGGAGTTTCAATATCTCTATTCAGTATTGCAATACTTATAATGTTTTCTGATAAACCTGCAATTGTCGCAAGTATTTGGTTTTTTGAATCTACAATTCTATATTTCTTCTATTCAAGAATCA
>JAQTWP010000006.1 GCA_028689205.1 Candidatus Altimarinota bacterium | reverse complement strand
GTCAATTAAACTAACAAAAAACAATTGGTTGAGAATATTCGGTAATTTTTTATTAATATATATTTTAACTTGAATTATTTTTTGGATTATATGAATTGTATTTTCTTTATTTAGCTGACAAATAAATAGTCTGTGAGCTGATGATTTGAATCAATTAAAAACCTTAAATCCAGTAATAATTAAATCATTTGCTAATTCTTTTTTTAATCTGAGCACAGGCAATATACTCAAAAGTGTCCTTGATTGACTTCAAGTGTTCATAATTATAGTTTTTATTTTTTTATTATTCAAAAGACTAGAAAAAGAAGATGGAAGCCAAATATGGATAGATAATTGAAGTCAGGATATTTTGAAACAATGATATACGACTCTTAGTGTAGAAGATTTGTAATTAAAAATATAATTAAATGAAATATCCAGATTTTACTCTGGATATTTTTGCTTTTTATAGGGCAAAATTTGTTTTAAAAATTGATTTATGATATTATTAAAGTAGTAAATATAAATACAAAATATGTGAGAAGAAACTAATTTTATTTCTAGAGCGCCATTATCTGGAGAAAGTGAACAGGAATATAATAAATTCGAAACAGAAAGATTATTGAGTCAGGCATCTTTAATTAAATCAAAATATGAAACTAATCCAAAATTAAAAGATAAACTCCCTAAAATATTAAAGGAATATAAAGATGTAGAAGATATTTATAATCTATCAAAATATTCTTGAATAACAATAACTACCTCGGCTTTAGATAATTTGAAGAAAGAATATCTTGAATTAAGTGATTTAGATATAAAAGAAAGTAATGGAATGACTTTATTAGAACAGAAAAATCTCAATTTATTCAATCCTAATAATTCAATAATAAGAAAAGTAGAATTAGATATTCAATTGCAAAATATAGAAAATTTTTCAATTAGTAATCAAATTCGTTGAAAGAATATAAATAGCTTTAGGAAAGCCTGACTTGAGGCATATAATAATTTATTAGCTTGAAAACTTACAATTAAATCAGATGAATCTAGTTTAAAAGAGTTTGCAAACTTTCTATCTTACTTAGTGCTAGAAAAATGAGAAGGACGTCCTGATAAATTAGAACAATTCGTGAAAATCTTAAAAAATGATACTCCAGAAATACTAAAGATTTTTCAGGAGAATTGGTGAGAATGAAAAACTATAAATAGATATTTAAGAAATATTACCGATATTAATAAAAAATTTACTACTTGATATCAATTTAAAGAACTTTGAGGCCCTATAAAGGAAATAATGAAATTTAAAACAAAAGAAGTAAAGCGTAATGTAAATGAGAATTTCAGCAGACTGTACAAAGATTGAGAATTTCAAAATATTGATAACAAAAATTATACAAAGTTTTTACAAAAAATCGAAAAAATACCTGATAGAGCAGATAATAGTGTATCACAAATATGCAAAGCTATTAAAGATACTCTATGAATTAGTGATCCAACAAAAATTATAGAATTATATACGAGAATAAGTAAAGAAAGACTTGATAAATCTATTAGTAAAATTGATACTATAATTTGAGACACAGATACTTGAAAAATTAAGCCAGATATTATTAAAAAATATGAATTACTGAGTTCTAAAATAAGAAAATCTGATATCAAGACTTTTGTTAAAGATAAACAAGAGTGTTCTATTTTTATTGCTGAACTACTTAAACAATGAAAAGAATCAGGAAATGAAGCATTGATTAAACTGGCAAAATGAATGCAGACTTATCTTGATTTAGCCGAAAAGCATATCTGATGAAAAGTTGCATTAGTTAATAAAGATGCTCAATGAACTTTTATTTCGAGTTCGGAATCACAAAGAAAAGATTCTGAAATTATGAAATCGTTAAATCCAAGTATTGAAAACGAAGGTATAAAATTAACCATTAAAGACAATCCCAAAGCCAAATGAGTTTTAGAATCACTTAATCTAGGAGTGCAATCCGTTGATGAATTATTGAATAACGAAGAATTACTGAATAAAGCAATTATTCAATTATCTAATAAAACTGATAAATCTAGTGAAGAGATAGAATTATTAAATGTTTTGCAAAAATTCGCTAATAATAGAAAAGAAGAAAAAAGGCAATATGTTATAGCAGTGAATAATCTTAATCAAGATCAAATCAATGATTTTGAAAGCAAATGAAAATCACTTGGAGATTTGTATGATAAGTCAAAACAAACTTATGAAAGTAAAATTCTAAAAGAAAATTGAATTGTTTTTACTAATTCTGCAAAATCTGAACAAATATTAACAGAAGCAAAAATCTGAGACACAATATCTATGTGAACATTATCATCAAATGCAACAATAACCAAAAAAACAGAATGAATTTTTGAATTGAAACTATATAACAAAACTTATGAATATTCAAAAGAAGAAATTCCACACATCTGAGCCAGTATAGAATATATGAATTCATTATGACTAGGGTTTTTGTTACAGGATTTAAAATTAGTAGAAAAGCTATTCAATGAAAATTCTGTAAAAATCAAATCAAATAAAGAGGGATTATCATTTAATTTATCTGACGAAAACTGATTTTCTAGAGATGAAAAATTCATTTTTTTGAAAATATTATGAGAAGCTATATTCGATAAAGAAAAAATTGAAAAAGCCAACTCTCCAGAAGCATTAGAGTCTATTTTTATAGAGGCAAATTATAACAATAAAACTGATTCATTAGCTAGGAACAAATGAATCTTAGATAAAGGTTGAAACTTTAAATTCGGTATACTTGAGAATTTAGTTAAGTCTAATTAAGAATTTTTAATCACAAGATAAAAAGAGTATTTTTTAAATACTCTTTTTATATAATCAGATTTTTTAGATCGTTCTTCTAAATTAAAGAAAGATTAAGTCTTGTTAGTTCAAGCACTGCAGAATTTTCAATTTCGTTCTTTTCTTTGAATTTTAGAGAAAGAATTCCATAGAAAAATCAAGACTCGTCAATAATCGGAATTGCGTTTACTCAATGAGTTTTCATCGTTATCATTGCATCTTCGTCTGTTATATCTTTGTTACCAGAAACCACGATTAGCCTTTCTTTTATATCTCTAAGTCTGAAAAAAGGTGGTTTATCAAAAAGATTTTCTTTTGAGAATAATCAGATTAATTTATTATTTTCACCAAGTAAAAACACACAGTTGTATCAATTGTCATTCATTTTTTGAAGAGCATTCCCGACAGTATTTACTTCGCGCACTATTATTGAATACTCATTTTTCTTAGAAGTGATATCTCATTGATCTTCAGGTACTGACCTTTCAATGCTTTTTACTGAGTTCAATCTAGTTAGATAATCTTCCTTGTTAAAGCTTTCTATAAGCAAATCTTCAGATTGCATAGTTTTTTCAAAAGTTGAAATAGGGAGCTTATCAATTAATGATATTTTATTAAGTATTTTTTCTTGTAATTCCTTTGTTAGATTTAGTAGTATTCATAATTGAGATTTGGTTTCTAAAGACACCATGAATCTCATTAATTCCTTTTTTGTGAATACATTAATTGATTTATCTTCAAGTTTTTGCCTGAATTCCTTCAAACTCGGATTTATAAAATCCTTGATAATGTTTATTTCTGGGCGACCAGAATACGTAGATGTCAGTTCCAATTGGCTTATGTTTAGCATGTTTTTCTTTTATTTTACTATAATAATTAATAAAAAACAAAACTTGCGCCTTGCTAAATAGGAATTAGTTATCTTAATATAAAATAATATTTACTTTTATATATTAATACGCCTCTTATTAATGCGATTAACTTTTTAAATAAAAATATTGACAAACGCGCATATTTTTTTATAAATTAAACCATTCCGCTATGCGGATAAACAAAAAAAGGGAGGTAGTTATGAAAAGAACAGTTATTTTATTGGTATTGGCCATTTTTTCCGTCGCAGTTGCAGGTGATTTTTCTTTTGCTGCTACTAGTAATGTTAAAGTTCCAAAGCAGGAACCAGAACAGGTAAATGAATCTGGTCCAGAGAGAGTTGCAAGATTGAATGGATTCACATCCTGTCAAAATGTTGTAAAAAAAGCGAATGATGTTATATTGGGTGATTCTACGTACAGTGCTTATATGTCATGGAATAAGTCTGAAATAAATAATCACTCATTCAATGTTCAGGCAATAAAAAGTTTTTCCGATAGCAATGGTTATGTAACATATAGTGTCATTCCTAATAAAAATGGCGGATGTGATGTTATAACTAATCAGATACTTACATTGGACACGAATTGTCAGTCGGCAAGGGAAGATATTTACCCAGATTGGATTTTACAAGGGACTCCTTTTGCTGGTGTAACATACCTTACAAGGGGTGGTATTGACTTGTTTTTGATGTCACAAAACAATGGCGGATGTATTATTGTAAGGCATGAAGACTCTATAGTCACAGAATAAATAGTTTTTTCATAACTCAAAAAAAAAGGCTCCGCTCGGAGCCTTTTTTTTACTTAATAAAAATAATAATCCTTTTTTTGACTTAAAAAGTAAAATATGTTAAGCTTAATGCAATATAATTAAAATCTAGGAATTATGGCAAATAACTCTCAAAATTCAAGACTATCTCCATCAGAAGAATTTCTATCTAAGCTTGATAATCCAATTTCGCAAAAAGAATCTCCAAAAGAATTATCTGGAGTTATAAACATTGGAGAACAAATAGCTTGAACAAAAAAAGATGCAAGTGAGAAAGTTGCTACTCATAAAACACAAGTAGAATTAGAAAAATTCAAGACCATAGCATCAGCTAGAGATAATTTCCCAGTATCTCCAGAAAATCCATTTGAAGGTTTTAAAATACCTAATGTACGGAAAAAACAATTTAATGAATTTCCAGAAGAACAAAAAAATTGGGTTTTAAATGTCTTTAATAAAGCAAAAGAAGCCTGATTACAAAATAAAGATATTGAAAAAATTACAAAATCCGCAATTGATTATATATATTGATACAACCAATATGTACTTTTTTTTGAATGAAAAATTGAAGATATTGATACTAGTTCATCAGAATATGCTTTAAATACAATAAAATCAAAATTACCAGACTTAGTAAGTGATAAAGCAATAAAACAAGCAAAAGATTTCTTTGAAACTCGGAAAGAATTTAAAATGAAACAAAGTTCAGACCTTGATAAGAAAAGTTCAGACCTTGATAAGAAAAGTTCAGACCTTGATAAGAAAAGTTCAGACCTTGATAAGAAAAGTTCAGACCTTGATAAGTTATTGAAAACATTAAAAGAATTAAATGAATTATTAAAATAAAAAAAGTAATAAAAATAAAAAATGTGAGAAACAGTAGAAAGTAACAAGGGTCATTCGACCAAGCCAAAATCAATTATCACTTTTGAGCAAGCAAAAGCAGATTGAAAAATAGATTCTCAAGAACTTGCAAATCTTGAAAAGTCTTATGAAATGGAAAAAAATGATATCAAAGAAGATGCTAAGATGAGTCTTGATAAATTAAAAGTGTTTTTGGATTTTTCAAAAAAAATATCAGCAAATCCAATTTTTAAAAATCTTGATAATCTAGATAAGATTTTATGAGAAATTGCTAGTACAAGTCAAGAAAACCAAAAAAAAATTTATTCAATTTTTAGTAATGCAAAAACACTTAAAAAAGATCAACTAGATAAATTTATTTGAGATTTAGAAAGTGATAGTATTGAAGAAATTATTGAAAAAAACCCTGGATTATTAATAAAGCTTGATGTAGATAAGAAAACAGTTGATGTAGATAAGAAAACAGTTGATGTAGATAAGAAAACAGTTGATGTAGATAAGAAAACAGTTGATGTAGATAAGAAAACAGTTGATGTATTATCATTATTAGAAAAATGAAAATTTTCTTCTGTATATGAAAAATATTTTGCCTGAGTAAAGGACTGAACTCCAGAAGAACAAAACGCAAAAAAACAAGAGATATTAAAGAACAATATTGATAATATATTTGCCGATATTGTCACATTAATCAAAGAATCCAAAAATCCAGAAGAATTCAAGTCAGCTCAGAATGAAGCAAAGAATTTACTTGTAAAACTCTCTGATTCTTGACTTATTTCTCAAGACAAGGTTGCGGGTTTTATAAATGAAATCAATTCCATAAAACCATCTGACAAAACAATCAAAAATCCTAGAGACAATAGCAGTTCTCAAGTAGAGAATATGTGACTCAATCTTGATCCAACAAAAAAAGAAAATTGAAAATATATAACTCTGCCAGATGCATTTTGAATCAAACAAGAAATAAAAGTAGAAAGGAATTGAGATGTAAAAAGATCACTTGTCTCTCCAGATTGAAATTATTCCCGCGAAGTTCCAATATTTTTGCCACAAGATACATTTGAATCCAAGATAAATTGAGTCAAGACAGATATAATAGTCAATAAAGATAAACAGAGCAAATTAGAAGAATTAGTCAAGCGAAACCCAGACTTAAGCGAAGAAGACAAACAAAAAGTACAAAACTTAAAAAATTGATTAGAATCAGAACAAAAAGAATTAAACTCAAAATTAAAAATTTTAGAATCTAACAACACAATCTGACAAGACAAAGAAAAAATTCAAAACAAACTAATAGAAAATAATACTAAATTAATAGAATTTTTATCAAATACCTGAATAACAGCTTTTTGAAAAAATTTCGTAGACAAGATGCTTGTAGAATTCGAACTAAATTTTGATAGAATCAATCCAGGTAAAAAATGAGATTTCTGATTAGAAAAAGGTTTTTGAATTGCAGAAAAAGAATTACTAGTTAAATGATTACAAAAAATTACATGACTTAATTTCAATCCTGAAAATTGATTAATGTCTGATTTATCAGGAAAAACATCAAAAGAAGTTATTTTATCAAAATTCTCGGATGAACCTAAAATTATTGATAACTGAGTTCTTAGACTTCAGGGAGTAAGAGATAGGCTAAGTAAGCAAGCAAATTAAATAAATTTTAAGTTAAAACAGCCTCTAGGAATATAGGCTGTTTTGGGTTATAAAAAATTAGTTTTATCTTATACAAATAACAGGAACTTTAATTTCCCAGTCATTAAGTCATCAATGGAATCATATATCTTCTTTTAATTTTTCTCAAAGTGTATTATAAAAAAGAGTGTAATTATCTTTTGCTATTAATAAAAAATCTCAAATTCTTTCTAAGAATTTATTATTATTTCAATATCAAAATAATTTCATTTCTAGAACTTCATCTCTAGAAAAAATTTCAATATATTCACTTAAATTACTTTTAATATAATTTTTAAATTTATCTTTATATCAATCTTTAATATAACAGTATTGAAATCTTTCTTCTCATGCCATAGGGACAACAAGCATATCATCTAGTTCTGGGAATAATTTTAATAAATCCAGTTTTTTGGATTCTTCTGTATTTATTTGTCAATGATCTGCTGTAACTATAAGTAAAGTATTAGTTCATTCAAGTTTTTTATATAGTTTTTGGAATTGATAATCAAGATCTACAAAATGATCGATAGCTTCTTTTGAATCAATTCAAAAGTCATGACAATATCAGTCAAAATCTCACCAATATGAATAAATGTATTTCTTTTTTTTGTTCATTGTTACGGCATTGCAAGTTTCATCAAAAAAGGAATTCAGAGTATTATAATAAAGGACTTTTGAATTTTTGTTATAAAAATTATTATAGTTACTTTTTTCTTTGAATAATTCACTAGTCACAATAAAAATTTCTTTATCTGATTTTTCAAAAAAATTTCATTCAACTGTAATATCTTCGATTTTTAATTTATCTCATAAGTTATTTTTTAATATTTTATTTCTCCAAGGAAGAATTTGAATTATAGAAGAAGCTTCTTTTACAAACATATTCCGTCACATTATAGCGTGTTCAGAAGCAGTATATCAAGTAGAAAAAGTAGTTACTGCAGTTGAAGTAGTAGAGGGGAAAACTGAAGTTATATCTCAAACTATATTTTTACTTAAAAAAGAACCGGGTGCATATTTTTGTAACCAATTATAACCCAATCAATCAACTAAAAATAATACTACATTATCATATTTATTTAATTCTTCTGATTTTAATAAATCAAGTTCTTTATAAGTTTGTTTTACTCAACAATATCACTGTATTGATGAGATTAGATTCACTGTATTTTTTCAATCATAATTAGGGAGTGTCATAATAATTTTTAATTAGGTTATAAAATTCTTTAATTTTTTCATAAGCAGACTCTTATTTTTTTCAAAGTATAATTATTTCATTCTCTTTTACAAGAAGCCAGGGCATTATTATTGTATCTATAATATTTTATAAAAATTAAACAATTATACTTATATCTATAATCAAAAAGAAAAATACTGAAAAAACAAAGAAATTATCTTAATTTGTAACCTAGCTCATTTTCTAAGTTTTCTCTTATTTCAAAATAAATTTTATTTATCTCTTCATTAGTCAGAGTTCTTTCTATTGATCTAAAAGTTATTTTTATACTTAGAGATTTATATTCTGGCGAAAATTTTTCGTCGTTTTCATATATGTCTATAATTTTTACCTCTTCAATAAGGTTTCAAGAAACATCTCTTATTGCTCAAGTTATGGCAAAAAAATCAGATTCAGTTTTTTTTGTTAATTCTAGTTCTCATGATTTTTTCTCTTCTTCCAAATCTTTCTGAAACTTCTGCTTTGGAACTATCATAGAAATATCCTTATATACAGGAGGATAATTACTTACTTCTTTATATGACTCTAAATTTCACCATTGTTTTGTAATTCTAGGGTCTTCACTCCAGAATATCCTTATATCTGGAATTTGCTTAAGTGCCATAGCGAGTCTTTCTATTCAGAATCAAAATGCCCATCAATTATACTTATTACTATCAACTCATAATTTTTCCAGTACATCTCATTTTACAACTCAAGCACCTAGTACTTCGAGCCGTTTTCATCTAAACATTACTTCAACTTCCAGGCTATCAGTCGTATAAGGAAAGCTATCGACATTGAATCTATATTCTATATTTTCTCCAAAAAGGATTTTTATAGTGTTTCTCAGAATATCTTTCAGAGTTTCTTGATTTATAATTTCTTTGGATTTTTCTATGATTTTAAGTCAATCAATCTGGTGAAAACATTCATGATGAGTCTTATCTAACTCATCTACTCTATATGTTTTTCAAGATGAAAGAATTTTTATTTCTCAATTTTCATTTAATTTTTGGAGTCATCATCAATTAATGAGATAATGGAACCAAATTACAGTTGTATGAGGTCTTAGCAACATACTATTTCTTGTATCTCAGATTTTTTTGTCTAAAAAATAACTATCACTTGGTCTTCTGGCGACATGATTTAGGGGGAAATAAAATAAATCAAATGTTTCATATTCTGATACGATTTCTGGAGAATATACATGTTCGAATCATTTGTAAAATTCTGAATTTATTAAACTATCTACTACCATATTTACTGGATTTCAAGACGATTTTGTAAGGTCTGGCATATTAAGAACTCTCAGTATTCTTTCAAAATACGCTTTTTCAGTAGAATTCAAGCCAGATTTATTGATTTTATCTTTTATAAGTTCAATCCACTTATTAGATTTATTTAACATAATTATAAAGATTAAAAAATAAAAAAGCCCTTTTTTTGAAGGACTTTTTGCTATATTTAAATTTTTTTTAAAAACAATAAACAATCCTTCAAACTTTATTTTTAAAGCCAAAGAAGAAAGAATTATTAATTGTTTTTAGTATCATAAGTAAGGGTTTAATTTATAAATGGATGATAGTTAATAAAGGTACATTGTCAAAATAAAATAAAATCTATTTCTTCCCACCCTTAATCAAATCCCTCGGCAACATTATTAGATCTTTTACTAATTCAAGTAATAGTTTGAAAATGGCAACTGCGCTGTCAGATACTCATACTCCAATTCCAGCTATGTCTTTTAATATATTTTCACCAAGCTCAGAGTTTTCAAGTTTTTTAATCCAAGGATATTTATTACTGAAATACACTTTTTTATCTATATCATAGATTTTTGATATATTTAACTTATTTAGTTCAAGTTTAAGTTCTTCTATTCATTTATGTGCAAGTTCTGTAGATTCTTTTATCAAATCAAGAATTGCTTTTAATACCTCGTCAGATATTTCTTTTCAGCCAAGTTTCACTTCTTTCTCGAGTTCTTTTTTGAGTCAATCAAGTCATTTACCAACTTCAACCCTATGGAAAAGCTCCATAATCTCTTTTTTTGTCAGCTTCCCATTAAGTTTTTTGAGAGTATCTACAATTCTGCTTTCAAGGTCTAACTTATCTTTTTCTTTGAAAATACCGGCATTTTCAACGGGTTTTATATTATTAATTATCTTTTTTTTATTGGATTCCTCTCAGTCAAATTTCTTAGCTTCTGACATATATATAATTAAAATTAAAAAATATTCTTACTTAAACTTTTTACTTAATTAATAGGATTTAATCATCATGAATTAGATAATGCATTTGCTTTTTCTTCTTTTATAGCTTTTTCAACTTCTTTTAATTTCTTTTCAGAATTATCTCAGAATGTCCCATTTTTGTCAGCTATTATAGTGTTTTTGAAATAGTCTTTTGCCACATTATAATCTTTTTTTTCAAAAGACATAACTCAAAGATTGAAAAGTGCAACTGCATTTCTTGGATTCATAGATACTGCAAGATTCAAATCGTTGAGAGCATTAATTTGTTCATCTCTTATCATATATATCCGTCATCTAAAAGCATAAAGCATATCAGATTCTGGGAATCTCTTTATTCATTTATTAGCCCGAAGCATAGCTTTTGAATATTCTTTTTCTTCAATTGCAGTGAATAGGGCAACGCTATAATCATCTTGAGTTGTATCTTTTTCATCTAATATATATCTGAAAACCTTAAGCATATTTTTTTTGTCTCAGATTATGTAGTAATTATATGCAAGACGTTTTTGTAACTCGGTTTTTGGGGAATATCAATTAAGTACAGCAGCATTGAAATATAGATTTGATGAAATATAGTTTTCTAGATAAAAGTTTATTATTCATAATATATAAGTTACCGTAACATCTTTTGGCTCAAGTTGATAATATCTTTGCAGATATTCATTAGATTTTTTGTAATTACCAAGTTCATACCAGCTAAATCCTGCAACTTTTAGTACAGATGAATAATCAGGCCTTTTAGAAAGTGCCTCTTCACTAATTGTAGCGGCCGCCAGATAATCTTTATTTTTGAAAAAATCTCATGCGAGAGCTGCATACTTAGTATTAGGATCACTATTCTGTACATTAGAATAATCAATCATATTTTTTCTTATTTCATTTATTTTTTCAGTTGTTCAAGAATATGATTTGATTTCTTGTAGACAATTAGCTATTCATGTATAACAAACAAGGATTTTATCATAATATTCTTTTATTTCTTGTGAAGCTTGAACTTTATTGAATTCATCTCTCATGTTTTTGTTCCCGGTATATAGAAGAGTTTTAAAAACCTTATCTTTCATTTTATCATCCATTTCTCATCATGGAATTTGTGTATAATAAAAGTAAGCTTTTTCGAAGTTTTTCATTTCAAAATAAGTATCTCATATCTTTTTTTCAATTATATGGTCATTGGGCAATTTGGCATAGGCATCAAGATAATATTGAAGGGCAGTATCTTTCATATTCTTTATAGAATAAAAATCTCATTTGCGAATTACAGATTTAAAATTCATCCTACGTTTTAGCTGAGATATTTTTTCTTCATTAGTTAAAGCTTTCTCTTCATATATTTGAGGAGCTTCAACTTCTGTATTTGTATTCTCTGTAATTTTTTTAGTTGAATTTTTAGAGAAGTATATATATCCAAAAAAACCTCCAATTCATAGTATTAGAGCCAAAATTATTGAAATTATTTTTTTCCGCATTATTTATTCTTTATATATTTGATAAGTATTATATATTTTTGAGACTTATTTCAATATTAGTTTTAATATATTAATGATTTTTACAATTAATGAATAACCTTGAATTATTTCTTGACACCCCCCCCAGTTTTCAATATATTCATTCTAATGTAGAATTAGATTGTTTGTTTATGCTCAACTAAGAGTATAATTAGATAATTTATTTTTATATAATACTAAAAAAGGAGGTGAAAAGGTTTTGTGTTTATGTAATTGTCTGGCATACTAAGCGTAGTATTATTTTTCTAAAAAAGGAGAATACCATGAAAAAAATGTTAATCGCAACCTGGCTCGTATTATCTCTGTTCACACTTTTTGGATGCAATGGAAATAACACTGTGACTCCAGAAAAAGAAACATTCTATGACTGGACCAAGGATCCAAAATATGCAGCCCAAATTATACCTTTCGATGAAGCCAAATATGGCTCAGATGAGAGTTATGACAAAGCTCGTGTAAAACCAGATCCCGAAGCAGTTCCTGGTTCTTTTTCTGAAAAAATCGGTTATATTGAGAATCAATGGAATATTGGTTTTGATAAGGAAAACATGGAAGATCCAATTCTATGGGAAACCGTAACTCACAGAGAAAGCTTTAAAACTTGGTTAGCTACCTATATCCCTTACCCTATAAGGATAAAGGATAATAATGAAAGTGCTGACGTTTGGGGTATAGAGGTAGACGCACCAAGTGATAAGATTCCTGAGATAGAAGCAACACTGAAAAGTCTCGTGGATCAAGAAATTATTTGGCTTGCTAGACATGTTTCCATGATATTACCTCAGTATGATAATGAGGAAACAAGACTGAATTGGAGTATGCTAGGCGAGCTATCTTCTTCATCTGAAAGTCTTGAATTTGGAGATATGAAAACCATCTATGGATCTCGCAGTTGGCATCTACCCTACATTGGTATGGATAAACTGTATTCTAAGGGGGTTAGTCTCAAGACTGATATTGGAGTTGGTATAATTGACGGAGGACTTACTCTCGGACATGAGGATATTTCTTCAGATGTAGCTTATATTGGTGCAAAATGTGTTATAGATCAACGAAAAGTGACTCATGGTTCTGCTGTAGTCGGATCTTCAACAGGATCCATTATAAGTAATGGATTAGGTGTGAGAGGAATAATTCAAGCTAAGACTGTATTCAGAGATAACCAAGGAACATCAGGGAATTTTGAGCTTATAAAGAAAAGAATTGAAGATGTTCTTAATCATCCTGCCAAACCTAGAACTGTTAATCTGAGTATCAGTCTTGGAAATGATACTTACAATGAAGCTATGAATAATAATTCTGGTACAGGCAAAATTCTACAATTCGATAAGAATAAGAATTTTGAGTCCGTAAAATTATATCGTAATCTCTTTGCTTCTCATCCTGATGTGCTATTCGTGATTGCTGCTGGTAATGCTGGTGTTAGTGAACCATGGGACAATGCTGCTGTGCATTATAGGTATGATAAGTTATCCAAGTCATGGATATATAGTCCTCTTAATAATGTTATAGTAGTAGCTGCTAATGGACCAGATAATGTTCTTCATAACAGTTCTGACTTTGGTCAGGGTGTAGATATCTCTGCTCCGTCAGGATATATGACAATACGTTATGCTGGTGATGGTAAGTCTTATTACAAAACAGGAGAATTAAAAAGCGATTATGGTATTTCTCAGACTCCTCCAGATTTTTCTTCTGTAGTGGGATCGTTTGTACCAGGTAATTTTGACCAGCCATCATATGGGACAAGTTTTTCTGCTCCTCTCGTGACTGGTGTTGCCACTCTTCTATTTTCTGCAGATCCTCTACTGACTCCGAAGGAGGTCAAAGAGTATCTTACAATTAATAGCAAGGTAGGAGGAGGACTTCGTTATGCGGGAGAGCGTTGGAAAGTAGTAAATGGTATCCCTATTAAAGAACTACTTGCCAAACCATTACCAATTCTAGATGCGTCAGCTTCTTATGATGCTGTAATTGCAAATAAGACTCTGATTGAAAATCTTGATGTAACTACAAGAGATGTTCAAATTTCCATCATTGATAGTAATTCTATTCAAGATGAGTATTTTAATCTCGTAGTGAATAATGTTGTAATAGGCAAGATAGAAAATCTTCCAGGTAGTACAACTACTTATCCAGTAAAACTAAAATCTGGAGATAATCTACTTGAACTTCGAATTACTAATACTGCAATAAGTGATACTAGACTTACCATGCGACTTAGTCCTGATGGGATAGAAAAGATATTCCAAGGAAATGATATAAGTTATGCATGGACAATACGCGCACCATAAAACTTTTTCTTAATATGTTATGATAATTGAGGTAGACTATAGTCTACCTCTTTTTTATATTAAAAATTCTGTTTTTCTTCATTATACTCACCTTGCTATATATAGTATAAGAGAAGTGGTTATTTTTCTCCAAAAACTTTTGACAAGAAATATATTTTTGATACAATACGCCTCGCTGACTTTAGAAGTTATGACAATCAGCTTTACATAGCAATACGGAGAGATGCCAGAGTGGTTTAATGGAACAGTCTTGAAAACTGTCGTGGGGCAACTCACCCAGAGTTCGAATCTCTGTCTCTCCGCCATAAGAAATTACATAAGAGTTTTTTGAATAAAACCATTAAGAAAAGGTATTAAGAGATGAGAAGTTTATACCCTCAGGGTAAAGCTCTGTCTCTCAACCATAAAATAATAATAATTATACAACAAGAGAATCTGAACAATTTTCTTGTTCATTTTCTGCTCTTTTAAATTCTTTTTAGATAATCTATATTACTTAATACTCTTGGACTTACTTTTGGAAGGGTACTCAAGTGGCTGAAGAGGCGGCTTTGCTAAAGCTGTAGGGTGCCGCGAGGCGCCGCGAGGGTTCGAACCCCTCTCCTTCCGCCAAAAAATAAACGGAAATTAAGAAATAATAATTGTTTTTGAAATATTTTTTAATTACAATGGGTGAGAAGTTTATACTCTGAAAGAGTGAACCCCCTCTCCTTCCGCCAATTAAATAAGAAAAGAGTATTGGTGATTCTTAATCTTATTCAATAAGAGAGAGATTCAGAAAGACGATAATTTGTTCTATGTACAACTATATAATAGAAGAACATTTTTACTCCTTCCACAAAATGTAGAATATATACATATGTATATAAGATATAGAAAAACAAAGATACGGAAAAGTTTAAAAGGGAAAACATAGATTCCCACTTTCCTTTCTAGTATTTCTTAATTTCTAAATTCTATAATAATGGGCCTGTAGCTCAGTGGTTAGAGCAGTTGGCTCATAACCAATTGGTCGTTGGTTCAATTCCAACCAGGCCCACCATTATAAGTTATTAAGTTGTTGAATAAAATTATTGAGCAATATCTTTATAGGATTACTCCAAGGTATTATTCAACAAACAGTACTAGATAAGCATTACTGAAGATTCTAAAAAGAAAATATAAAAAAGTTTTGACTTAAAGAGCTTTTTTCATATAACTGTTAGCACCTCAGCCGAGGTAACGTTCATTAAAATAATCAATACACAAGAAGATGCAAAGAGGCTAGATTTTCCAAAAAGGGAAACATAAATAATAAAACAAAATACTACGTTCAATAGAGTTTGATCATGGCTCAGGATGAACGCTAGCGGTGCGCCTAACACATGCAAGTCGAGCGTGATTATTTGGTAGCTTGCTACTAAATATGAAAGCGGCAAACGGGTGAGTAATAAGTTTGTACCTACCCCCAAGTCAGGGATAGCCTAGGGAAACCTAGATTAATACCGGATGTGTCCTACGGGATAAAGATTTATCGCTTGGGGAGGGGCATGCTTCCTATCAGCTAGTTGGTGAGGTAATGGCTCACCAAGGCTATGACGGGTAATTGGTCTGAGAGGATGACCAGTCACAATGGAACTGAGACACGGTCCATACTCCTACGGGAGGCAGCAGTGAGGAATCTTCCACAATGGGCGAAAGCCTGATGGAGCGACACCGCGTGAAGGATGAAGGCTTTGTTGTTGTAAACTTCTTTTCTCTGGGAAGATAATGACGGTACCAGAGGAATAAGGGACGGCTAACTACGTGCCAGCAGCCGCGGTAATACGTAGGTCCCAAGCGTTATCCGGAATTACTGGGTGTAAAGCGTCTGTAGGCGGGTTTATAAGTTTCATATGAAAGACCGGAGCTCAACTCCGTGTTTGTATGAAAAACTATTTACCTAGAATTAGGGAGAGGTAATCGGAATGGTAAGAGTAGAGGTGCAATTCGTAGATACTTACCAGAACACCAAAAGCGAAGGCAGATTACTGGAACTATATTGACGCTGAGAGACGAAAGCGTGGGGAGCGAAAAGGATTAGATACCCTTGTAGTCCACGCCCTAAACGATGATGATTAAGTGTCGGGCCTTGTGCTCGGTGCTGTAGCTAACGCGTTAAATCATCCACCTGAGGAGTACGGTCGCAAGACTAAAACTCAAATGAATAGACGGGGACCCACACAAGCAGTGGATCATGCGGTTTAATTCGATATTAAACGGAGAATCTTACCCAGGCTTGACATGTAGAGAATCCTTGAGAAATCAGGGAGTGCCCGTAAGGGAACTCTAACACAGGTGCTGCATGGTTGTCGTCAGCTCGTGCCTTGAGGTGTTCGGTTAAGTCCGTTAACGAGCGCAACCCATGTCATTAGTTACTATGTCTAATGAGACTGCCCGAGTTAATCGGGAGGAAGGTGTGGATGACGTCAAATCAGCATGGCCCTTATGCCTGGGGCTACACGCATGATACAATGGTCGGTACAAAGAGCAGCGATGTGGTAACACGGAGCCAATCTCATAAAGCCGATCTCAGTCCGGATTGAGGTCTGAAACTCGACCTCATGAAGTTGGAATTGCTAGTAATCGTGAATCAGATATGTCACGGTGAATATGTTCCTGGGTCTTGTACTCACCGCCCGTCATAGCATGGGAGGTGTCTCTATCGGAAGCTCCTGAAGAAATATTAGGAATCATGGTAAAGGCGCTGACTGGGCTAAAGTCGTAACAAGGTATCCGTAGGAGAACCTGCGGATGGACTATCTCCTTTATAGATTCCCTTTTTTTTCTAGTTTCTTCATCTTCTGGTGTATTGGTTAATTTTTTGACCAATTAAAATTGTTCATTAACATAACATAAAATCCCAATAATAATAAGAGAAATATAAGATTGGTCGAATAGATCATCTTGTATTAATAATTAAGTTTAATAATACAAGTACCAACATTTAAAATATACTCAAAAAGTATGTATTAATTTATTTAAAGCATAAAGTGGATACCTTGACTCGCACATCCGAAGAAGGACGCACTAGGCGCGCGATACGCTCGGAGGAGTTGCCAAGAAACGTTATACTCCGAGATTTCCGAATGGGGAAACCCAATATGGTAAATCCATATTACCTGTATATCAGGAGGCAACTTTGGGAACTGAAATATCTTATGTACCAAAGGAAAAGAAATCAATTGAGATTCCCTGAGTAGTGACGAGCGAAATGGGAATAGTCTAAACTCTATACATGTAAGGATGAGACCGTTGTGTATAGAGGGTTGCAAGAGTATACTACTGTTTCTCATAGACAGACAAGCATATATTTTAATAAGAAGAACAACCTGGGAAGGTTGGCCAGAGAGAGTGAAAGCCTCGTATTTGAATATTAATATATAGACTTGCGTATACATCTTAAGTAGGTTCGGACACGAGAAATCCGGATTGAATCAGGGGAGACCACTCTCCAAGACTAAATAGTGTGCGAGATCGATAGCGAACAAGTACCGTGAGGGAAAGGTGAAAAGAACCCCGGGAGGGGAGTGAAATAGATCTTGAAACTTTATGCTGATAAAGAGTCGGAGCTCGCAAGAGTGACGGCGTACTTTTTGTAGAACGGACCAACGAGTTAGCTGTATGTGGCAAGGTTAAGGAAGAAATCTATCCGGAGCCGTAGGGAAACCGAGTCTGAATAGGGCGAATGAGTCACATGCACTAGACCCGAAACTGGGTGAGCTACCCATGACCAGGCTGAAGTGAAGGTAAAACTTCATGGAGGGCCGAACCAATTGGTGCTGCAAGACCACTGGATGAGTTGTGGGTTGGAGTGAAAAGCTTATCGAACCCAGAGATAGCTGGTTCTCCGCGAAATATATTTAGGTATAGCCTTGAAGGCTAACATAGAGGGGTAGGGCTCTGATAGGACTAGCGGGTCGCAAGACTTAGTAAATCCTGATAAACTTCGAATACTCTATGTCTTTACTTCAAGAGTCAGACGGTGACAGATAAGTGCCATCGTCAAAAGGGAAACAGCCCAGATTCCTGTCTAAGGTCCCAAAGTTATTACTAAGTGGAAAAGGAGGTGGGATTACTGAAACAACCAGGAGGTTGGCTTAGAAGCAGCCATTCCTTTAAAGAGTGCGTAATAGCTCACTGGTCGAGTGATCCTGCGCCGAAAATTCAACGGGGCTAAAGTAATACACCGAAGACGGAAATTCCTATTTATAGGGATGGTAGCGGAGCGTTCTCTATGCTGATGAAGGTGAAGTGTGAGCTTTGCTGGAGGTACGAGAAGTGAAAATGTTGGTATAAGTAACGTAATGAAGATGAAAACTCTTCACATCGAACGTCCAAGGTTTCCTATCCAACGTCAGTCGTGGTAGGGTTAGTCGGTCCTAAGGCATAGCTGAAAGGCGTAGCTGATGGATATAAGGTTAATATTCCTTAACTACTAAATATTCGTTTGAACGAAGGGGGGACGTATCGTGATATAAGGGACACTGAATGGATTGTGTTATATTATACAAAGCCTGTAACTTAGGCAAATCCGGGTTACATTAAGGGAAGAGTATAATATCCAAATTCAGGAAAGCTTCGGCCGTACTGGAAATGAGCCTTACTATATTAGGGTACCAAGAAAAGCCTCTAAGGAGAATATAAGTAACCGTACCGTAATCGAACACTCGTGGACAGGTAGAGTATACCTAGATGAACGGGATAATCATGCTTAAGGAACTCAGCAAAATAGCGATCGTAACTTCGGGATAAGATCTGCCGTCGGAGTACTTTACTCCGGCGGCCGCAGCTAATGAGCTCGGGCGACTGTTTACCAAAAACACAGCTCTCTGCAAACACGCAAGTGGACGTATAGAGGGTGATGCCTGCCCAGTGCCAGAAGATCACGTGGAGGGGTGCAAGCTCCGAAACTAAGTCCTGGTGAACGGCGGCCGTAACTATAACGGTCCTAAGGTAGCGAAATTCCTTGTCGGGTAAGTTCCGACCCGCACGAATGG
Source organism: Candidatus Altimarinota bacterium (assembly GCA_028689205.1). Classification (GTDB taxonomy): domain Bacteria; phylum Patescibacteriota; class Gracilibacteria; order BD1-5; family UBA2023; genus STC-113. The sequence continues at coordinate 72,651 of JAQTWP010000006.1, read as the reverse complement.
CATAACGGTCTGAGCACTGTCTCAAGCATGATCCCGGTGAAATTGCAATGTCGGTAAAAATGCCGACTACTTGCACCAAGACGGAAAGACCCTATGGAGCTTTACTACAGCTTGATATTGAAATATGTATGTGGATGTGCAGGATAGGTGGGAGACTTTGATGCAGGAGCGCTAGCTCTTGCGGAGTCATCCTTGAGATACCACCCTTCCTTATATATATTTCTAACCCGATTATATCGGGGACAATGTTTGGTGGGTAGTTTAACTGGGGCGGTTGCCTCCTAAAGAGTAACGGAGGCGCACAAAGGTTGGCTATTCTCGGATGGAAATCGAGAAGATAGTGTATTCGCACAAGCCAGCTTGACTGAGAGACCTACAAGTCGATCAGAGACGAAAGTCGGTGAAAGTGATCCGGCACCTACGCGTGGAAGTGGTGTCGCTCAACGGATAAAAGTTACCCTAGGGATAACAGGCTGATCGCATCCAAGAGTTCACATCGACGATGCGGTTTGGCACCTCGATGTCGGCTCGTCGCATCCTGGGGCTGGAGAAGGTCCCAAGGGTATGGCTGTTCGCCATTTAAAGCGGTACGCGAGCTGGGTTCAGAACGTCGTGAGACAGTTTGGCCCCTATCTGGTGTAAGCGTTTAGAAATTTGATGAGATCTGCTCCTAGTACGAGAGGACCGGAGTGGACGAACCCCTGGTGTATCGGTTGTCAGGCCTACTGGCATGGCCGAGTAGCTAAGTTCGGATGTAATAACCACTGAAAGCATCTAAGTGGGAAGTCGACTCAAAGATTAGATTTCTCCTAGTATTTATACTAGATAAGTGCCCTCGGAGACTACGAGGTTGATAGGCTTTAGGTGTAAGAACAGTAATGTTTTCAGCCGAGAAGTACTAATAGCACGAATGTAATTTATACAACCTTTTGAATATATTTTAAGTTGGAGTCTTTCGACCAATCTTATTTTTCTCTTATTGGATACATGTAAAGTTAGAAGATATGTTTATAGAAGTATAAACTAAAATCTAGTATTATTTCTATGTATTATCTTGGTGTTTAATACGCGCGGGGTACACCTGTTCTCATTCCGAATACAGTAGTTAAGCCGCGTCGTGCCGATGGTAGTTACTCTCAGTAGTTGCAAGAGTAGGTAAGCGCCAAGATAATGTATAGAAAAAATAACCATGGTAAAGAAATTCTGAGGCATAACATTTATGCCCGAGTAGCTCAGCCTGGATAGAGCAGCGCCCTTCTAAGGCGAAGGTCACAGGTTCGAATCCTGTCTCGGGCACCATTTTTACCCTTCCAAGGGTGATTAGCTCAGTTGGTTAGAGCGCTTGCTCGACATGCAAGAGGTCGCTAGTTCGAATCTAGTATTACCCACCATTGTCAGAACTGAGTATTTAGAAATTAGAACTAAGTCTTCATTAATTTGAAGTTTGAGTCTTGAATTCTAGAATTGAAGTTTGAGCAATTTCTCAGCTCTATGAGCTCAGATCTCAGCTCTATTTGGGTGATTAGCTCAGTTGGTTAGAGCATCTGCCTTACACGCAGAGGGTCGTTGGTTCGAATCCAACATTACCCACCATAAATTAAATTAAAACAAAAGAGCAGTAGAAATACTGCTCTTTTTTAGAATTTTAAATTAAGAATAACTAAGGTTACTTAAAAAATGAAAAATAGAAAGTTAAACTTGACTTAAAATCAGATGAATAATGGAATTCTGTAGACCACAGACCTAAAATATTGTCTTGATTCCTCATAAAAACAAAAAAACATTCCGATAATAATTAAACTTCGGATATTTTTCGTTTGTTTTTTGCAAATTACCTGATTTTATGATAAACTCTATTTATTAAAACTATTAATATTTAACTTTTAATCTATGAATACTCCATTTAATGCTGATAATTCACTTATTCAGAAAGGTCGTGATGAAGTTACGGCTGAAATTATTGCTAATCCAATAAAAACTATTTGAGAAGCTATATGAGATAATCAAGCTCTTCATAATAGTATTGGAGTATTAGAAACATCAAAAGCTACTATCTCTAAATATAGAGATTTAATAGCACTAGAGGAACAGAATGTAGAAAGAGCTGAAATAAGTATTGCAACTATTAAATGAATAAATACAAATAATGAACAAGTTAAATTAAACAGACACAAGGTATCTCCTGAACATAGAGTAGTGAAAGCTATTGAAAAATGGAGGGCTGAAGCTGAAAGCAGAAACGATAAAGAATTCATCGAAACACTTGACTCCATGACAGTAATTTCAGAAGATGAAATGCAATTAAAAGACTGAACAACAGTTAAATTAGGTTACCCTGAAATAACTCCAGATAATGAAGAGATATTTGAAAGAACAGTTAAAGACACTGAAGGTAAAGAAATGAGGGCTGTATACTTCAAAAATAGAAATTCATGAGCTTTGAAGAAATATTTAGAAGAAATGAAGAAAGAGTGATTTAGAATCCCATGACATGAAAAAGATAAGGATTGAGAAATAAGAACAAAAGAATTTAAAAGGATATTTAGTTTGATAGTTCCAGAATGAACTCCAGACCGAAATAATGCCCTTATCGAACTTTTATGAAGAGCATTTTCAGGTTATTGCGGAACCGGTTGAGGTTGGGACGACACAAGCGATGAAGAGGGCTTTTGGTCTTGCTCTCATACTTCTGACGAGGACGATGCTCATTATTGTTATCTCAAACGTCGTAATGGTTCACCGAATTTCTTCAACGGTTCTCGTGAGTATGGTTTAGGAGTTTTGTTATTCAAGGATAAATCATCCGATTAATTTATCTATTCGTCTATTTCCCGAATTTCGTACTAAATACAATCAACTTTCATTTCTTTTTTCAAGAAACAATTTTCCAAACATTAACATAATAAAATAGGGCATTTTATGATAGTCTTCAAGTTTACAAGACTACCTATGACTTTTTGGTTGAGATTTTCCAGTTCACAGCAATCTTTACAAGAGAATATAAGTATACTATTTGAGAAAATATAAAGAATGAGACTATACGACTGATACTTTCAATATATAAAACCAACAGTTCCACAGAAAAAGAGACAAGATTCATCCTTTTGAAAGAAGCAAGAGAAATTCTTGAACTAATAAGACCTCTTCTGAGACTAACAAAGGATTTGAAGCAAAAAGACAGTAGAAATACAGTCTTTTATTTTTTTGTGACTATTTTTCATATATACCGTATAACCATTTAGAAGTCAAAACAAAAATAAATGGTCTTCTTATATATTTTTTAATAATATTTTTATGAAAAAAATACTTTCTATAATCTTACTTCTGATATTTGGAGCTCCAAATTTTATGTTTGCAGAAGTAAATATTACTAAAGAAATTCCTTTTTCTAAAATTACACAAGGGGAATTAGTTACTATAGTTGGTTGAGATAAAGACCCAGATGTATTTTCTCATGAAGAAAATGGACAAATAGCTGCGCTTCCTCTTAAGCATACTTCAGTTAACGCCGAAATTTCTGGATTTGTATCAAGAACTTACGTTACTCAGGAATTCCAGAATCCCTATTCTAAGCCTATTGAAGCTATTTATAACTTCCCTCTTCCCTCTGGTGCCAGTGTTGATAGTATGGAAATGCAAATTGGTGATAAGAAAATTGTAGGTAAAATAGATACTCGTAAAGAAGCAGAAAGAAAATATCAAGAAGCAAAAAATAATGGTCAAACTGCAGCACTTCTTAATCAAGAAAGACCAAATATTTTTACACAAAAAGTAGCTAATATTATGCCTGGAGATAGTATTAAAATTAAAATATCATACTTCGAAGTTCTTAAATATAATAATGGACAGTATAACTTCGTATTCCCAATGGTTGTTGGTCCTAGATACAATCCGGCAAGTGTAGATGATACCTCTAATATTGAAAGTCCATCTATTCCTGCTTGAACTAGAGAGTGACTTACAATTGATGTTACACTTCATATAGCAGCAGGAGTTAATATTAAATGATTAAAAAGCAACTCTCACAGCGTAGATATAAAAAAAATTAATGATGCAGAAGCAGAAATTACATTAAAAAATGCAAACGAAATTCCTAATAAAGACTTTTCTTTTATATATAATGTAGCTTCAGACAAGCCACAATTAGGTTTTATAACTCATAAAGTTGCAAATGAAAAAGATTGATACTTTGCTCTTATTGCAGAACCTCAGAAATCACCTAAACAATCAGAAATCAGAAGTAAAGAAATAGTTTTTGTACTTGATACTTCTGGTTCTATGCAATGAAGACCAATTGAAACGGTGAAAAAAGCTATGAAAAAAGCAATAGAAAACCTTGGTCCGAATGATAGTTTTAATATTTATAACTTCAATACTTCAGTTTTTACTCTTTTTCCAGAATCAAAAATAGCTAATCAGTCAACTAAAGATGAATGATTAAAATACACTGATAATCTAGAGGCTGGTGGTTGAACTATAATGCAAGAACCCTTTATGGAAGCATTAAAAAATAATGGTGAAAATTCTGATAGAATGAGAATAATTCTTGGAATGACTGACTGAGATGTGGGAAATGAATCTCAAATTCTAGAAACTGTGAAAACTTGACTTGGGGATAATAGATTATTTATGTTCTGAGTCGACGCAGCGCCGAATAGATATATAATTGATAAAATGGCAGAAAGTGGAAACTGAAAAGCAACATATGTGCTCGGAGAAGATAATGTAGATGAAAAAGTTGATGAATTCTATAATAATTTTGCTTCACCAGTTTTGACTGATATTAAGATTGATTGGGATTGACTTAATGCTACAGATATTTTACCAGAAAGATTTGCAGATCTATATGCAGGACAACCACTTTATGTTTATGGTAAATATTCTGCAGGAGGATTCTTGGATTCTCTTGATAAAGAAAGAAATATCAAAATTACAGCAAAAAGATGAAATGAAGAGTATGAGGAGATTATTAAAGTTAATTTTAAAAACGAAGAGAAAGAAAATTCTAGCATTGCTGCATATTGGGCTAGGCAAAAAATAGCAGAAATATATAAAAATAATAATTTCGTTCCTAATTCTAAACTTGAAGAAGAAGTTACGGCTTTGGGTCTTAAATATAGTATAATGTCAGAGTTTACATCTTTTATCGCAATTGATGATACTATTCGCAACGCTTCTGGACAAATAGAAACTAAAAAAGTTCCAGTTTATGAAGTTGAATGAAAAGATTACAGATGAATAAATGGAGCTACTGATTCTATGGAAAAATCAATGTATGCGCCAAATTCTGTTTCCAATTGAATGTCATTCTGAGTAAGCAAATCAATAGGTAAATCAAGTGGAATGAATTTTGAATTAGCAGATGAATCTATGATTGATATTTGAGTGAGGTGAGATTTGGATAGCGGATTAGTTTTAGATAATACTATTATGGTAGTAATTCTATTAATATGAAGCTTAATACTAGGAACAGTATTATTAATAATAAAATTAGTCAGAAAAAGTAAGAAACAAAATATTGTTTTAACAGAAGAAAAGAAAAACTAATAAAATCTGTCATTCCGAGAAATTCTTAATCCAGAATATAAACAACTCCGCTGTCATTCCTTGCTACGACAAGGAATCTATAAAATCAAATCCTCCAATTTTCTAAAAACCGAAGATTTCTCATATTCATTCGAAATGACATATTCATTGTCATTCCCGAGAAATCGGGAATCCAGAAGAATTAAATCCTACTATTTTTTAAAAACCGAAGATTTCTCTCTCGTATACGGGATCGAAATTACAGAATAATAGACAAAAATTAATATAATTTGGAAAACACTCATAGATTATTATAATCAATTACATATAAATAATTCAATAAGTTTGATTTCAAAGAATGATTTTGCAGACATCTATGAAGAGTTTTTCCCTAAATTATACAGTTATATTTTTCACAGAATAAATGATTGTAAAATATCAGAAGATCTTGTATCTCAAGTTTTTTTTAAGGCGCTTAGGAATCTAGACAAATATGATGAAAGTAAATGACAAATCTCGACATGGTTATATACAATTACTTCCAACACTTTGATTGACTATTATCGCAAAGATGAGCAATATGAATCCATAGAAGAATATGAAAATACTTTAATACATACAGATAATAATAGACAAGATATAGACATTGAATTCAATATATCAAAAGTTGCAGAAGTTCTTAAAAAATTACCCACAAGATCACAGGAAATAATAACTTTAAGAATATTCCAAGAATTGTCTTTTGTCGAAATTGCCAAAATTGTCTGAATATGAGAATCAGGCGTAAAAATGTCATTTGCCCGCTCTATAGAAGTTATTAAAAACTCTGTGAATCTATTAATTTTATTTATTTTTCTTTTGATTGGATAATATGAATAATAATCTCGATTTTGAGAAACTAAGACATATATTAGAAAAAGCTGAAGCTTGAAAAGTTCTAGACAAAAATGAAAAAATTTATCTAGATATTATTAAAGTCCTAAAAGAAGAAAAAGATAAAAAAGTTGAAATAACTGAAGGTTTCAAGAATGATCTAAAAGAAGAACTTTTACTTAAATATGACAATCTTTATAAGAAAAAATGACTGTATCATAAAATAATCTTAATGATGAATTTTCCTTTGTTTAGATTTGCAGTTTCATTTTGTTTTATATTCAGTATTACACTTTGAATTTATAGTAATATTAATTTTAGCAGTACAAATAAATTCAATACTACTGAAAAAGTGAAAATAAATTCTAATTATCTCAATTCAGATCCAATTAAAAGCCAAGATAATTCAAAAGAAATAGCCCCAGAAATAATGTCTACAAAAATGGAAAATACTACAGAAATTCCTAGTGCAAAATCTGATAAAAAAGCTGAAATGAAAGATGATATAAATATAAGTTCAGATTCAGCTCAATTTTGAACACAATCTAGAAGTTGATTAAAATTTGAAAATGCTACCAATTTTTCAGCAGACTCTGGAGTTAAATGATTATCAGGAAATAATTTTTCAATAAATATTATTTCACTTATAAAAGAAAATTTAGTAATTATATGAATTTTAATATTTTCAATTCTTGCATCATTTTTAATAACTTTTAAAAGAAAGAAATAAAGAAATATAAAATTTCACCAAAAAAGAGAAGAACATCTAATACTACAAATCCTTATTTCCTTATTTTTAATATTACACAAATCACTTACTTTTTCGGCTTTACTTTGACTTTTTTTAAAAAACACTATAATATTCCGGAATTATTTTAATTTTTCGTAACGAGGCAACTTTTTACATACTTTTTTATTTATAAGAAATGACTCCAAAAGATACAAACATAGACGATTACTATTCTAATATCCCACAAGCAAAAAATGAGGATACTGATGAAAAAAAATCCCCATTTAAGCTAAAACTAAAAATCAAAAAAGTAGAAGAAGATTCTGCTGTTTTAGATGTTTCAGAGAAAAAAGAAGAAATAGACAATCAGATACAAGAAGAAACAAAAATTAAAATAAAAAAACAACCAACCATTATTACTTTTGAAGAAAGAAAAGAACTTCCAAAAATCGAAAAACAAGAATTTAAAAGCAATTTCAGATCTCCAGACAGAACAGAACCAAGAAGAGAATTCAATCCTGCAAATAGAACAGAACCAAGAAGAGAATTCAGACCTAATCAACAAACTCCAAGACCGACTACTCCATATGTTAGACCAGAAACCAAAAGTGAAGAAAAACCTTTTTTCAGAAAACCTACTAATCTTATACAATTCGAGCCAGCAAGAGAAATTACTCCAAAAGCTCCAGATAGCGTAAGTATTGACAGTGAGTCTTTAGAGAGATTTTCTTCCAATAAAAAATCTTTCTGAGATAAAAAACCAACTGGAACAACAAGTGAAAATACTTGACCAAAAAAGACTTTCTTCTGAGATAAAAAACCATTTACAGCTCTAAATAGTCCTGATTATGGAAAATTCAAATCTAAAAAAACACTTAAAACAAGATGATTTTTTGATGAAGATGATGGAAGTTTTAGAAGATCTAAAAAACAATTCATTTGAAATAAAGAAGAAAAAAATATTGATGAACTAAAACAAACTCTTTCTGATAAATCTTGACAAGAGGTTAATTTGCCTGACTTTTTAACTGTAAAGGAATTTTCTGATAAAATCTGAATACCTGCTGCAAAAGTTATTTGAGAATTCTTGAAAAACTGAATGATGGCGACCCTTAATACAAGAGTAGACTTTGATACTTGTTATATAATTGCAGAAGTTTTTAATATAAAAGTCGCAAAAGAACAAAGTTGAGATGTTTCAATTACTTCTGTTATGGAATGAAATCTTATTGATCTTCTAAAAAATGATGACACTTCAAAAATGTCTACAAGAGCTCCTATTATTTCTATAATGTGACATGTAGACCATGGTAAAACATCTATTCTTGATTACATCCGTAAAACTGAGGTAGCATCTGGTGAAGCTTGATGAATTACACAAAAAATCTGAGCATATCAAGTAGAAAAAAATGGTAAAAAAATAACTTTCCTTGATACTCCATGACATGAAGCATTTTCAATAATGCGTGCTAGATGAGCAAAATTAACTGATATTGCAATAATAGTAATAGCAGCTGATGAATGAATGAAACCTCAAACTATAGAATCAATAAACCATGCAAAAGAAGCTTGAGTGCCTATTATAATTGCTATAAATAAAATGGATAAGCCTTGAGCAAATGTTGATTTGATCAAATGACAAATGTCTGAGCAATGATTACAACCAGAGGATTGGGGATGAGATGTTGTTGTTGTTCCTGTTTCTGCTCATACCTGACTTGGAATTGATACATTATTAGAAATGATTATTCTTGTATCAGAAATGCAAGACTTAAAAGCTGATCCAACTCGTCCTGCAATTGCGACAGTTATTGAATCACATCTTGATTCAAGATTGTGACCTTTGGCAACTGTACTTGTAAATGCTTGAACAATTAAAAAATGAGATTGTGTAGTTTGTGCAGCGTCATCTGGAAGATTAAAATTCATAAAAGATTACCGTGGGAAAAATATTGATGAAGCCGGACCTTCTACGCCAGTTATGATATCTTGATTAAGTAGAGTAGTTGAAGGTTGAGATATTCTACAAGTTACTTCAGGTGTTGAAACAGCTAAACAAAAAGCACAGGAATATGAATTAACAAAATCTTCAAAAAGCCTTAATCAATTCGAATGAGCATCTCTTTCACTTCTTCTTAATAGAATTAAAACTTGAAACTTAAAACAATTAAAAGTTGTAGTTAAATCTGAATCAAATTGAAGTCTTGAAGCATTAAAAGATGCTCTTGGTAAACTTGGAACTGCAGAAATTAAAATCCAAATTATACATTCATGAGTTTGAGAAATCAATGAATCTGATGTAATTATGGCCTGAACTTCGCAAGCTATTCTAGTTTGATATAATGTTTGAGTTGTTTGAAACGCAAAAAAGACTTTACAAAATTCAAAAATTGAAGTTATAAACAAAAAAGTAATTTATCATATTCTAGAAAAACTTGAATCTATAATTACATGAATGATTGATATCAAACATGATGATCTTGATTTATGAGAAGCTAGAGTGAAAGCAATTTTCTTTACTTCAAAAGATAAAATGGTAGTAGGTTGTGAACTTATTAGCTGAAAAGTTGAAAGTAAAGCTAAAATTAGAGTAGTTAGAGATAGTAAAAAAGCTTGAAGTGGAGAATTAGTTTCACTGAAAAGCTGAGTTATTGATGTTAATGAAATAATTGAATGAGAATTCTGAATTGCATTCAAATGAGATGTTAAATTAGAAATATGAGATATACTAGATTTTTATAAAGTTGTAGTAAGGAAATAAGCTTAACTTTTAATTTTGTTTTTTATGTCTATATTAGATTGAATTTCATTTTTTGATAATCTCTCTCTTCAGGAGAAAGATAATTTAGCTCTATTTTGCCAAGAGAGATTTCTTAAGGCATGAGAAGTGCTATTTAAGGAATGAGATGAGGCTACGGCACTATATATTGTTAAATCTGGTAAATTAAGAGTGCATAAAGAAAGACCAGACTGAGATCAGACCTTGGGTTACATTGAACAATGAGAATTCGTTTGAGAAATGGCTTTCTTTGATTGAGAAAATATACCCAAAAGAAGGATGGCATCAGTGAAATCTTTAGAGGAAACTGTTCTTATAGTTATGATGAACTATTCAATTACTGAATTGGCTAGAAAAAGAAAAGATATTTATGATAAGATTGCTGAAGTCATTAATGATAGAAAGCTAAAAAATGAATTAAAATAATTTTTCTGTAATAATTATTTGTTCAGCTTTTTTCTCACTGAATAAACATAAGTAAATTTTTTTTAAAAATTAAATACTTTATATACTAAACTTTTTTTAAAATAAATTTGCATAAAAATCGTTTTTTTATACAATGCACGAGCTAATTTATTTTAGATGTTTCTAAACAAAAATTACATACATGTCAAAGGAAGATAAAATTGAAGTAGAAGGTGTTATTGTAAAGACCCTTCCTTGAGCACTATTTGAGGTTAAGCTTCCAGACGATTTTGGAGGAGGTTGAATCATCATTAGAGCATACATATCTGGAAAAATGAGAAAGAATTTCATTAATCTGATAGAATGAGATACTGTACTAGTTGAACTTACGCCGTATGACCTAAGTAAATGACGTATAATATTTAGAAAAAAATAATTTATTAAACTACAATAAATATGAAGGTAAGACCATCTGTTAAAAAAATCTGTGATAAATGCATGATTATTAGAAGATATTGAGTAGTACGCGTAATTTGTAATAATCCTAAGCACAAACAAAGACAAGGATAAAAGGAAAAATTGAAATAATACAATTTTTGTTTTTTGTTCTTAATTTTATTAATTTTTATTTTATATTGATTTATGGCAAGAATTTCTTGAGTTACACTTCCTAATGGAAAACACGTTGAAATAGCACTTACTTATATTTACTGAGTAGGTAGAACATTATCAAGCGATATTTTAGTTAAAGTATGAATTGAAAGAAACAGAAAAATTGAAACTCTTGATGAAGAAGAACTAGATAAAATTCGTGAAGAATTAAAACTATATCAAATTGAATGAGATTTACGTAGAGAAGTCGCTCAGAATATTAAGAGACTTCAAGAAATCAATTGTTATAGATGAACTAGACATAAGAAAAAACTACCAGTTAGATGACAAAGAACTAAAACAAATGCAAGAACTAGAAAATGAAAAGCTGTTTCAATTGCAAACAAGAAAAAATAATCTTTAAATAATTAAATTCTAATCTTTTTATGGCAAAACCAACACTTAAAAGAGCAAAAAAAACCAGAAGAAATGTACAAGAAGGTATAGTTTCTATAATGGCTCACTTTAATAATACTCACGTTGTTGTATCTGACAAAGAATGAAAAGTTCTTACTTGGGCAACAGGTTGAAGTAGCTGATTCAAATGAGCTAGAGAAGCAACACCATATGCAGCTCAAATAACTGCAGAAAGTGCTTGTACAAAAGCAAAAACTATGCACTGAATGGAAAAGGTTACTGTTTATGTTAAATGAATAGGAGCATGAAGAGAACAAGCAATTAGATGAGTTATAAGTGCTTGATTAGATTTAAATGCAATCTTAGATGTAACTCCAGTTCCACATAATGGTTGTAGAAAAAAGAAAGTACGTAAACTATAATTTGAATTTAAAAATTAAAAATTAAAAATTTTCTAGTATGAGATATACAGGTCCAAAATTAAAATTATGTAGAAGAGAAGGTATTAACCTTTTTTGAACTGAAAAATATGACTTAAGTAAAAACCACAGAAAACTTCTAGGTTGATCTAGAATGGCAAAAATTTCTGACTTTGGTTTACAACTTAGGAAAAAACAATCAGCTAAAAGAATGTTCGGTCTTACTGAAAAACAATTCGTTTCATACTATAAAAAAGCTATGAAAATGGAATGAATTCTATGAGAGAATATGCTTAGACTTCTTGAAATGAGATTTGATAACATAGTTTTCAGATCTAACTTTGCTCGTACAATAATGCAAGCTAGACAATTTGTTTGACATGCTCACTTCAATGTGAATTGAAAAAAAGTAAACATTTCTTCATATGCAGTTAAAGTAGGTGATAAAATTGAATTAAGAGAAAAAATGAAGGATTCTCCATTATACAAAACTTTAATTGAGGAATTCAAAGAATTTGCTACTAAAAATAAAGCAGGATCAATTACAAACACAAAATGGTTAGAAGTAAATTGAGATAAACTTACAATAACTGTTTCTAGAGTTCCTGAAAAAGAAGATTTTGACCAAGTTATAGATATACAAAAAATTATTGAATTTTACTCTAAATAATAATTACCGGTTCGATTTATATTTAATTTATATTAGCAATATGCACATTATTCACAACATCATTTGAGTTCCGAAGATTACTAAAGAACAAAAATCTGTTAATGAAGCAATATTCAATATTTCTCCATTACCAAGTGGTTATGGGGTTACTCTATGAAATTCTTTAAGAAGAATTATGCTTTCTTCAATACCTTGAGCGAGAGTTACAGGTATTAAAGTAAAATGAGTATCACATGAATATTCTACTATCCCATGAATAAAAGATAGTGTACTTGATTTAATGCTGAATCTTAAATGATTAGTTGTTGATAAATCTGATAACTCAATTGAGTGGATTTCTCTTAAAAAGAATAAAGCTGGAGTTGTTGTTGCTTGAGATATCACTTGTCCAACAAATCTAAAAATTCTTAATCCAGAAATGTATATAACAGAAATTGATAAAAATGGTCTTGAATTAAGTATTGAAATTAGAGTTGAAAAATGAGCAGGTTACTTAAGTATTGAAGAATTAAAGAAAAGAGAAGATGATGTTGCAGTTCTAGTAATTGATGCTAACTTTTCTCCAGTACTTAATGTTCAATATGAAGTACTACCTCATAGAGTTGCTGACATTACAAACCTTGATGAACTTCAAATGATAGTTAAAACTAACTGAATAATGAGTCCTCAAGATGTACTAATGTTTTCATCTAATATGTTAAAATCTTACTTCGGATTATTTAACGAAGAATGATTACAAATTGAATGAGAATTCATAGGAGATATTAAAAAACTATTAGAAAGAGAAAAAGCTGAAATTAAGACAGAGCTAGAAAAAGAAACTTATACTCCAATTGAGATTATGTGACTTTCTCCAAGAACTCTTAATGCATTGGTTAATTGAGATATACTTTCAATTGAACATTTAATAAAATGTACTGAAGCAAAACTTTCTTCAATAAAAGGTTTTGGTAAAAAAGCAATGACAGAAATAAGAGATTCACTAAGAGAAAGAGGTTTAAAACTTCTAGGTGACGATTAATAATATTTAAATTATTTATAAGAAATTATGAGACATAGAGTTAATAATTTATTCAAATTCAATCACAAAGATTGAGACCATAGAAATGCTACTATTCGCAATCTTTGCACTAGTTTTTTCATGCACAAAAGTATGATAACTACACCAAAAAGAGCAAAAGCACTTTCTATTATGGTAGATCATTTAGTTAACATTGTTAATTCAAAAGACGAAATGAATGCTATTCGCGAAGTTCAGAAAAATGTTTTTACAAAAGAATCTTCAATAGAACTTTTTAAAAATATCGCTCCGAAATATAAAGACAGAAAATGTGGTTTAACTACTACAACTCCAATTAAATATAGAGAATGAGATGGAGCAAAACTTGTAAAAATTCAATTAGTTTAAAAAATTAAAGCTTTAAGAAAAACATTATGAAAACGATTAATCCAAAGCAAATTGCAAATACTGAAAGAAAATGGTATCAAATTGATGCAGAAGGTCTAACATTAGGTAGACTAGCTACAAAAATTGCTGTAATTTTAAGATGAAAAGATAGAGTAGACTTTGCTCCTCATGTTGATAACTGAGCTTACATGGTTGTACTTAATGCAGATAAAGTTACTTTGACTTGAAATAAAGAAGAAGATAAATTATATCGTACTCATTCACAATTTATGGGTGGACTTAAAGAAACTTCTGTAAAGACCATGAGAAAAACAAAACCTACAGAAATCTTAAAACTTGCTATTAAAGGTATGTTACCTAAGACTAAGCATAGAGAGGATGTACTTTTGAGATTAAAACTAGAAACTTGAGCTACTCATAATTTTGCTGCTCAAAAACCAGAAACAATAACTTTATAAAAATAATATTCTAATTATTCAATTATGGCTTCAAAGAAATATATATATGCACTCTGAAAAAGAAAGACTGCAGTTGCACAAGTAAAATTATACGAATGAGAGTGAAAATCATTGATTAACTGAATAGATTTTCAAACTTATGTAAAACGTGCAGATCTTTTCCAAGTTTTACTTTCTCCACTAAAATTAGTTAGTGGTGAATGAAAATATTATTTTGAAGTTAAAGTTGAGTGATCAGGAGAAAGCGCACAAGTTCAAGCAATTAGACATTGACTTGCTCGCGGTCTATCAAGAGTAGATGCTGCTTATAAAAAAACAATGAAACTATCAAGTCTTCTTACTCGTGATGCTAGAAAGGTTGAAAGAAAAAAACCAGGTCTACACAAAGCAAGAAAAGCTACTCAATGGTCAAAACGTTAATCATTTTAATTTTAGATATTAATTATAATTTGTCATCATGACTACTATAAACCAATTAATCAGAAAACCAAGAGCTGACAAAAGCAGAAAAAGTAAATCTCCTGCTTTGCAGATTATTAAAAACTCAATTAAGAGAACTACTACTGAATTAGCTTGTCCTCAAAAAAGATGAGTTTGTACAAAAGTATATACAACTACTCCAAAAAAACCTAATTCTGCGTTACGTAAAGTTGCAAAAGTTAGACTTACAAATTGAGAAGAAATAATTGCATATATTCCTTGAATTGGTCATAACTTACAAGAACATTCAGTTGTTATGATTAGATGAGGACGTGTAAAGGATTTACCGGGTGTGAGATATCATATCTTAAGATGAGTTCTAGATACTCAATGAGTAGATAAAAGAGGACAATCAAGAAGTCTATACGGTGCAAAAAAACCAAAAGCAAAAAAATAGTTTAATTTTATATAAATCTCCATAGATTATGAGTACAAAAGGTAGTGTCATTACAGGAATGAAAAACGAAAGAATTCTAAAATTCGTTAATTATATAATGAAAGATGGTAAAAAATCTCTTGCATTAAAAATCATTTCTAATACTTTCGAAGAAATGAAAGCTAAAGGACAAAAAAATCCAGAAGAAGTTTTTGAAAAAGCATTTGAAAATGTTATGCCAAAAATCGAAGTAAGACCAAAAAGAGTTTGAGGTTCTATTTATCAAGTTCCACAAGAAGTAAAACCAAAAAGACAATTAGCTCTTGCTACAAGATGGATACTTGCTTCTGCTAACGCTAAAAAAGGTTGAGAATTCTCACGTTTTCTAGCTCAAGAAATTATTGAAGCATCTCAAGAAACAGGGAACGCTTTCAAGAAAAAATTAGAAGTATACAAAATGGCTGAAGCTAATAAAGCATTCGCTAGATTTGCTCAAAACAGAAAATAATCTAAAACATTAATGTCTTTCTGAACCTGTCGAAGGATTAACTCGCAAGAGTTATAAATTATAAGTCTCTGACTTAATAGTTCTCCCGCAGACGGGATCACCATGACAAAAAACTCAATTAACTCTTAATAATAAGAACTATGGCTCATAAGAAAGCTCAATGAAGTACCAGTAATGGTCGTGATTCCCAAGCAAAAAGACTTGGTGTAAAAGTATTCGGTGAACAACCAGTTAAAGCTGGTGGTATCATAATACGTCAAAAAGGTAATAAATTCTGGCCAGGGGAAAATGTTTCTCAAGGTGTAGATTTTACTCTTTACTCTAAAATTGAATGAACTGTTGTTTTCCAAGAGAAAAGAAGAGTTAGATTTGATAAAAGAGTTTATAGAGATGTTTACGTAAGCGTAAAATAATTCTGAATATTAAATAAATTTAAACTGGTGTTTTTAACATCAGTTTTTTTGTATTTAATTAAATGCCTATATAATACTACGAAATAACTAAAAAATTCCACTATTATGGGGTCAAGTTCATAAGTGGAATTTTTATTTTATATTCTTTCGCTTTTATTCAATCAATGTTTTGATTTTTTCTTTAAATCATACTTTTTTCTTGTTTACTTTATTTAGTTCAGGTAATTTTGCAAATATTAATGTTTCTATGAAAACTTCATCGTTCTTTGTTCATGTGACAAAAACAATTTCATGTGTAGTTATATCGATCGCATCAGTTATATATTCTGGTATTTTTCATTTTTTATCAGTCCTTCATAGAAGATAATATCCTGAAACTTTAAGTCATTCTGCAATTTCCTTTTCACTTTTAGATTTTGTAGTTGACATTATATCGCATATTCATTTATGTCAATTTCAATGTGAATATGATATATCTACACTTCATTTATCAGGATTAATATATAAAACAGTTTCTCCATTTTTAAATGTTGCAATATTACAATTCATTCCTTCAGATATTTTGTTCATATTTTTTTAATTAATTTATAAAAGTATATTTCTAGTATATCATATTTTATTTTTTTTATCAAAAATTTGCCATATCTCAATTATTTTCTACAATACTTTCGATTAACTCCCAAATATTTATGAGAATTCTAAAATACGCTATTAAAAATATCAAAAGAAATGCCTTTTTGTCATTTTCTTCTGTACTCGTTATTTCTCTTATAATATTTTTTATAAATATTCTTTTGCTTGTGAATTTTACTACTGATGAATTAATAGGGGATATCAATTCTAGATTATCAATGTCTATAACATTCAATAAATGATATAGTAGTGAGAACTCTGAGGTGGTGGAGCTTATATCATGAGTGAAGTCTATAAGTGATAATATAAATGTCATATATGTCTCTTCTGACGAGGCGTTAAGTGAAATGAAAAAATATAGTCCTGATCTTACTCAGTTAGTCGAGACTGATTCAGAAAATCCTCTTCCAGCATCAATTAAGGTTGAGAATATTGGTATCGGAGAATATGATGAATTAAATGATGTAATTAGTAAATATAAGGGAGTTGTAATATATGACGAGGCAGGATTCAAAAATAATATTATAGCATATAAGGCTCAACATGAAAGAGTAAAATGAGTAATTCAAGTATTTAATTCTATTAAAATTTGAATATACGTAATTATCTGTTCTTTTATCTTTTCTGTCTTTATTATTATCTATAATACTATTGGTAATTTTATATTCTTCTATAGAGACGAAATTAAGGTAACCAAATTAGTAGGAGGTGATAATGTATTCATTTATGGTCCTTTTAGTGTACAGGGGTTAATTTATACAATATTTTCAACAGTTCTAAGTTTGCTTATATTTATTTATATAATAAAAACCGTTAATATATACCTTATTAAGAATTTTCCCGAATTTATAGATAAATTCTTACTTAATTACAAAAGCTATTTCTTTTATGAAATATGATGAATGTCTTTTGTTTGAATAATTAGTTGATTTTTATCTTCACAAAAATTCATAAATAAAGCCTGAAGTACAAAATTAAAATAAGGTTTCTTCAATAATCTTATAAAAAAATTTGCAATTTGTAAAAAAAAACATATATTGTGCGCACCATTTTTTAAGTGGAACCATAGCTCAGCTGGTTAGAGCGCCCGCCTGTCACGCGGGAGGTCGCGAGTTCGAATCTCGTTGGTTCCGCCATAAATTGTGTTAGCCAAAATTTAGTACAAAAAAATTATTCAATTTACTAAAAAAATGTAAATTTGGGGATTTAGCTCAGTTGGCTAGAGCGCCTGCCTTGCACGCAGGAGGTCAAGGGTTCGACCCCCTTAATCTCCACCAAATTTAAGTAAAAAGTTTAATTAGAAAGTTTACATAAACTTTCTTTATTTACTCCGTACATTACAATATTAACTTTTATAGAATATGTGATTAAGTAACAAAAGACCTAGAGCCCTAAATTATGCTGTAACTAAAAAATGAGCAAAATCGGGAAGGAAAATCGAAAATACTATTAAACATTTCAAGGCACTTGAAAAAAGAGTAATAGTAGAATGACAAACAAAATGGCTTATTAATGCTAGGAAATTTGTTATGGTAAAATTAAAGAAATATTCTATAAATATTAACAAAATATAATATGCCTAGATTAACAACAAAAGCTCATAAAAAGCTACGTAGAGCTAGTGATAGAATTACTAAAAAGATGCGTAAAATCCAAAAATAATTATTTGCATTTTTCTGCATTTTTCATATCATTGGATCGCTTAAAAACACTATTTAATTTTTATTTAATAATTTTTTATAATTATGGCAACTTTTGATCGCTCAAAGCCACACTTAAACATAGGTACCATTGGTCACGTTGATCATGGTAAAACTACTACTACAGCTGGTATCTCTATCGTTCTTGCTAGCAAGTTTGGATGAGATGTAACTGCATTCGACAAAATCGATGCTGCTCCAGAGGAAAAAGCACGTGGTATAACAATTAATACTGCACATATTGAATATGAAACTGCAGCTAGACATTACGCTCACGTTGATTGTCCAGGGCATGCTGATTATATTAAAAACATGATTACTGGTGCTGCACAAATGGATGCTGCAATTCTAGTAGTTGCTGCAACTGATGGTCCAATGGCTCAAACTAGAGAACATATTCTTTTAGCTAGACAAGTAGGTGTTCCATATATCGTAGTTTACATGAATAAATGTGATATGGTAGATGATGAAGAAATGCTAGATTTAGTTGAAATGGAAATTAGAGAATTACTTTCAAAATATGATTTCCCAGGAGATGATACTCCAGTTATCAGAGGTTCTTGATTAGTAGCTCTACAAAATCCAACTGATATGGACAAAGCATATGGTGCTAAAACTATTATTGAACTATTTGAAGCAATTGAAAAATTCGTTCCAGTTCCTGATAGACCACTTGACAAACCTTTCCTTATGCCAGTTGAAGATGTATTCTCAATTAAAGGTAGAGGTACAGTAGTTACTGGTAAAATTGAACAATGAGTTATTAAAATTGGTGATGAAATTGAAGTAGTAGGTATTAGAGATACTAAAAAAACTACTGTTACTTGAGTTGAAATGTTCCACAAACAATTAGATAGAGGTGAAGCTTGAGATAATGCTTGACTACTTCTAAGAGGTATTGAAAGAGATGATATTGAAAGAGGACAAGTTCTTGCTAAACCAGCATCAATCAAACCACATACTAAATTCGAAGCTGAAGTATACGTACTTACAAAAGATGAAGGTGGTCGTCATACTCCATTCTTCAAAGGTTACAAACCTCAATTCTATTTCCGTACTACTGATGTAACTGGTACAATTGAATTACCTGCTGGTGTTGAAATGGTTATGCCATGAGATAACATTAAAATGGTTATTGAATTAGGTTCTCCAATAGCTATGGATCAAGGTCTTAGATTCGCTATCCGTGAAGGTGGTAGAACTGTAGGTTCTTGAGTAGTTGCTAAAGTAACAGCTTAATAAAACATTAAAACTTAATCTTTGTCTTCAAAACTCCGTTTCCTCGCTCACCGTAGTTTTCACTACGTTTCGCTCCGGTACTCATTTTTCAAACAATTATTTTCGTTTTAATAATTTTATTCCATTATAGATTAATCAATTTGTAAGGAGGAGCAATCTTCCTTACAAAAAATGAATTTATAATATGTAATTCATAATTAATAATTTTTATACAATGTCTGCAAAAAAAACTGGGAACATAAGAATTGTTGTTAAAGCATTCGAACATAAGCTTATAGATGAAGCTGTTAAAAAAATTGTTCTTACTGCAAAAGATTCTTGAGCAATTGTTGTTGGACCAATTCCACTTCCAACTAAAATAGAAAAAGTTACTGTTAATAGATCAACTTTTGTAAATAAAGATGCAAGAGAACAATTCGAAATCAGAAGACATAAGAGAATTATCGATATTAAAGAACCTACTTCTAAAACATTAGAGCTTTTACAAGGTATTAATATTCCTTCTTGAGTTGGTGTTGAATTAAAAGTACTATAAACAATTAATTTACTAATCTTATAAATATTTATGGCACGCGTATGTCAATTGACTGGTAAGAGAACAAGTACATGAAATAATGTATCTCATTCAGTAAGAAGAACAAAAAGAACATTTCAACCAAATTTATTTTGGAGAAATATTAAAGATCCAGCAACTGGTCTCATGTTTAGAATGAGATTATCTGCTAAAGCAATTAAGACACTTAAAACTAAATGAGTTTTATAATAATTTTAGACTTTAGTTCTTTTTAGATATTAAAGTCTACTATTCTTGCCCGGGTGGTGAAATTGGTAGACACGCAGGACTTAAAATCCTGTTCCTTCGGGAGTGCGGGTTCAATTCCCGCCCCGGGCACCATAATAAATACAAACTTTTATAACTTGTAATTCCTAATTTTACTTTAATCATGTTAAAAATCAGACTTTCTAGAGCTTGAAGAAAAAACCTAGCTTTTTACAGAATTGTTCTTACTGAGGCTAAAAGAGCTCCCCAACACTGACATCAAAAGGTTCTTGGATTTTATAATCCTTTAACAAAAGAACTTAGTTTTGATACTAATGAAGCACAAAAATATATAAGCAACTGAGCTCAATACTCAGATAGCTTAAAAAGAATTTTGGAACGCAATAAATAATTTTTATTTTTTTACTTTTAAATAATGGAAGCTGTAGAATTTTTGAAGTTTATAGTTACTTCTTTAGTAAAAACTCCACAAGATGTTGAAGTTGAAATCAAAGAAGATGAAATGGGAACTTTACTTTTACTAAAAATCAATAAAAATGATATGTGAACAGTAATTGGTAAAGGTGGTAAAACAATTGATGCCATCAGAACTGTTCTTAGAGTATACGGTTCTAAAACAAATGCTAGAGTTAATCTAAAAGTTGTTGAAGAATAATATAAAAAATTAAAAAAAGTCCTTCGGGACTTTTTTGGTAAAAAATTCTTTACTTTTTTGCTTAGATAACTATAGTGAGAGCGATTTATAACTAAAAAGTTAATTAATATGTTTATAGAAATAGCAAGCGCTGCAGTTGCAGCTTGAGAAATATGAATTGAAGGATCAAAAGCTTATGAATTGGATGATATTATAAGAGTTGCTATTGCCTTAGTAGTTCTTTTTTCTTGAATGCTCGCTGTATTTTATTTTATATGGTGATGAGTAATGCTAATTCTTTCTGGATGAAAGGAAGAAAAAACAAAACCTGCAATTAATTCTATAAGATATTCTATAATTGGTCTTATCATAATTATACTTGCTATATTTATATCACCTAAGATATGAGATATGTTATGACTTAATGTGTCAAAATATGTTTCCCCTAATGCAATATTTCTTGAAATTAAGCAAATTTCTACAAAATTCTTTGGTTCTAAAGATGATTTGAATATAGATTCTTCCACCTGAACTGATGAACTTCCCGCAGATTTTTCGAATTTATAATCAATACCAAAAAAAAGACTAGTCTAAAATTTTTTAGACTAGTCTTTTTTTATTATAAAATCTTAAAGAGATTTTTTCTTCTTTGAAGATATTTGGAGGTAAATAGTTATTGTTAATTTATTTCAAAAGCTTTTTATAGATTTTTTCTTTTATAATATGTTTTTCATTCAGACAATCATAATATTTGTAGTAGCTAACTTTTATACTTAAGATATTTCAATCTACATTATAATTAAAATCTTTTATAGGAAGTTCACTAATTGTTTTTATTCAGAATGAATTATTAAGCAAACTATTGTAATTAGTAATCGTTGAATCCCGCGCAGTTATTGATGTGATATTATTAGGGTAGATAATTCATCAACTAAGTACTTCTATAGTATTTCACTTCATTGTGGTGGTAATTCAATCTCATTTGATAAAATATGGCAAATTAAGACTATCCTGCACTATTACTCAAGATAGGAAATTAACTTTTACGGAATATGATCAAGTAGAAGTTGGATATGGAGATATTGAATTAATTGTAACTCAATAAGTAGTTCAAGAATTAATAGTCCTTGTTGTTCAAGAAAAAAAGTAAGTTAGAGTAGTTCAAGTACTGACAATATCTTCTGTACCCGTGCTTATTCAACTAAAAGTAAAACTTCAACTAGATGTTGGGCTAGATATATTTGCAATTCAATTGAAGATAAATTCAATTTTATCAAAAGTAATGTTTTTTGGGACTTTAAATGAAGTATCTAATTTATCTCAAGTTCACATTCAATCTGTAATTTTTATAATATTTCAGGCTCAAGCATTGGTTATATATAAAGCTCAGGAATAATATATATCCGTAGGATTAGATATTCAGTTTTTATTATTTGCAATTTCATATATTCCACCAGTTGATATTACATATGATAGAATTCTATTATTTCATGAATCTGCAATATATAGAATACCAGAATTCTCAATTATAGCCGAAGGATTATTAAGTTCTGTTCAGGTTCAGCTACTACTAAGACTATTTCATTTTAATCATGTTCAAACAGCAAGAATTGATCAAGAAGTATAGATAGAATTTTTATCTCTATTGATATAATAATTGGTAGTTCACGAATGAGAGTTATTTTCTGAGAGCATTTCTTTAATTACAAGCCTATTAATAGTTCATGTTGCACTTGCTGATCATGAAAAAGAATCACAAAAACCTGTGAATGTTTTTATTCCAATAAATGTAATAGGTAGATTAGGTCATTTTGTTGATAAAAATATTCAACTTGAATAACTTCAAAAACTACTTCAAGAATTATATATTCAATTAGTATCAATATTCCCAGTTACTTCTAATAATTTGGTTTCAAAACTGTAATTTTTATTAGAATTCGAAAGTATTTTTTCATTTTTTTTTGAATTCCTAATATTTGCTCAGGTAAATATCATTACAGAAGTCATTAAAAGTGCAGAAAGCGTCACTGCAATCAGGAGCTCAACTAAAGTGAATCAGAAATTAATTTTTAGTGTTTTGTTTTTGGTTTTTAGTGAATTATGCATATTAAGATTTTTTACTTAAAATAATTTCTACCAATTTTTCATTTATTTCTTCTGGAGTCATCATTTCTCAGTTTTCTTTTTCACATTCAAACACGATATAATTATGGAAATATTTTGGTAGATATTCTTTTCATACTAGTAGAGAATATTCCTGATGTTTGATATCTTGTTCTGCCAAATCTAATCATCAATCTATAGATACATATTGTCTATCTTGTTCTTTTTTCCTTTCTATTTGTGATCTTATATTTTTCATTGAAAGAGAAAGAAAAATTATTAGGTCAGGCTTTGGAAGTCATGCTTTATTGAATTCAAAATCATAAATCCAATCAAAAAACTTATGTAATCATTCTGTGTCGTTTGATTCAAGGAATTTGGTTCATCTATGTATAAAATTGGATATTGAATATCTGTCAGTTACTAGGAAATCTTTTGTAGCTATAATATTCTTGAGTTTTGGAGATTGTTCGAATCTATCAAGTACATAAAAACTAGAAGCTATATATCAATCAAGTTCTGATGGATGTCCGTATGTTCAATTCAAAAAATTCTCAACGAACCTACATGATCATTCTCAATAAGCAGGAAATGATATACTTTCGGCACTGAATCATTTTTTATCAAGATTTTCTAAAAGTAGTCTGGTTTGAGTTGCTTTTCATGCTCAGTCAACTCATTCTATTGCAATAAACATATTTTTTTATTAATTATTTTTAGTAAAAACAGTTTAAAAGAAAACATATTTTTTGCAAAATAAAGTTATATATGATACAATTCTATTAATCCATATAAATAAAGT
Source organism: Candidatus Altimarinota bacterium (assembly GCA_028689205.1). Classification (GTDB taxonomy): domain Bacteria; phylum Patescibacteriota; class Gracilibacteria; order BD1-5; family UBA2023; genus STC-113. Next base: position 48,706 of record JAQTWP010000006.1, on the reverse strand, counting down.
TCGATGACAAAAAAACTAAAAGATAACATTGAGAATACAAAGGATAACATTGAGATTTTTTGTTCATCAATTGAAGTTTACCGTAAAGTATTTCTGGAAGCCAGAGAGACAATGGAAAAAGAAAAATTACAAAATTTTTGAACTGTTAATTTGAATAAGTTACTTGAAATTTTCTCAGAGTTTAATTCTAAAAAGCAAGAAATAGTAGCTTATTTTTTTGAATTAAATGAAGAAGAAAGATTAAAAATCAAAAATGTTGAATTACCTGATATTTTTAGTAAAGCAGAGTGACCTGAAAAAAGGGCAATATGAGAAATAAAAGCAGGAATTGAAAATAATTTAATAATTAAAAAATAATCACAATGGAATCAGAATTCGAAAACGGAGAGATACAGAATAATCCTGAACAATACAAGGAAATCGAAAAAGATTTTATAAATAAAGTAAAAAAATATCTTCATTACAGAAACGAAGGTAATTTATTAAATATATTAAATCTAACTAACTGTCTGAATACTGGTAATTTTAACCAGTTAATGACATATTTTGAAAGACAAAAAAATATTACAAAAAATCCTACTACAAAGCAAGACCTAGGTAGTTTGTATTCTAAAATATTAAATCAAAGGTCTAGTGCCTTTTGTGAATCAAGAGAAAAAGCTTATTCAACTAATCTTGATGTGGAAGATGCATGAATGATGAATTCTTGAAAAACACTATCATTCCATTTAAAGTGAAAATTTGCAAGAACTGAAAAAGATACAAGAATTCAACCTTTACAATCAAAACAAGTTGAAAGAATTTGACAATGAAATATGTACCTTATAACTCTAGATTTTTGACCTCAAAATATCTATAAATTCCAAGTGCAATCAAGTTGAAATTCTTTAATTGTAGCCGATGAGGCTTGAAGATTAATTAATTGTAACGTTGAAAAAATTGGCTGAAAACTAATTCAGGAAGATATCGGATTATGATTATCAAGAAAATATATTGAAAAAAACTACAGAGTCACTATTTGAAAAATATTTTTTACTCTCAGATTTAATGATTAATTATTATATAAAAAGCTACAAAAAAACCAGTTCAATCGAACTGGTTTTTTAATATATTAAATTTTCTTATTATTAATTTCAGCCTTTATATCTGATAAGAATGCTTTTACACCTTCTTCGTTTTGATCTTTAGTTTTGTAATTTCTAACTGAAACAGTATTTGATTCTTTTTCTTTTTCTCAAACAACTAGAATATAATTTATATGCATTTTTTCTGCATTTCTAACTTTTTTATTAAGACTATCACTGCTATCATCAATACTCACTCTTATTCAAGATTGCTTTAATTCATCATATACTTTTCTTCCGTAATCATTAAAAGCATCACTAACAGGTACCACTACAACTTGTCTTGGAGCTAGCCAAAGTGGATATATTCAAGAGAAATGTTCTGTTAATATTCATATTAATCTTTCAAAACTTCCAAAAATTGCCCTATGAATCATGACTGGAGTTTTTTTAGTTCAGTCTTTATCAACATATTCCATTCCGAATCTTCAAGGCAGTTGGAAGTCAAGCTGAATGGTAGCTAATTGCCAAGTCCTACCGATAGCATCTTTAATTTGAATATCTATTTTTGGACCATAAAAAGCTCAATCTCATTCTTTTAAACCATATTCAATATTATTTTCACTCAAGGCACTTCTAAGGTCATCTTCTGCTTTATTCCAAGTCTCAATTTCTCCGAGGAAACTATCTGGTCTTGTAGAAAGAAAGAAATTAGGTTTAAATTTAAAAATTGCATAAAACTCTTTTACCATATTAAGAAGATCTTTAATTTCATTAAAAATTTGGTCTTCTCTAAGATAAATATGTGCATCATCTTGAGTAATTGTTCTTACGCGGAAAAGTCCATTTAATTCTCATGATTTTTCATTCCTGAATATTCTACCAATTTCATTAAATCTTATTGGTAAATCTTTATATGAAGATTGTTTTTCGTTATATATAAGCACTCAAAAAGGACAACTCATTGGTTTTAGACAAAAAGTTTCATCACTTTCTTCCCAATGATACATATCTTCTTTGTAATGATCCCAATGACCAGAAGTAATCCATAAATCATTTTTGGCCATTTGAGGAGTTTGGATTTCTGTATATCAATTGGCGATATGGAATTCTCTCCAAAAATTCTCTAATTCTCTCCAAATTATAAGTCCAGCTGGATGCCAAAAAGCAGAACCAGGACTTTCATGATGAAAACTAAATAAATCAAGATTTTTACCTATTATTTTATGATCTCTCTTTTTTGCTTCTTCAAGATTTTTCAGATATTCATCTAGCTTTTCTCTTGATTCAAAAGCAAATCAATAAATACGAGTAAGCATTTTATTATTTGCATCTCATTTCCAGTACGCTCAAGAAATACGTTCTAATTTGAAAGCATTTTCATCGATATCAAGTGTTTTGTCTACATGAGGTCATCTACACATATCTACGAAAGTAGGAACTCATTGTTGAGTTTTATTTCTATAAAAAGTTAGCTCGGTTTCTCAAGATTTTTTAAGATCTTCGGCCATTTCTAATTTGTATATTTCTCATGAATTTTTGATTATCTCAATTGAATCATCAATTGGTAAAACATATTCTTCGAATAATTGGTTTTGTTTTATTATGTTTTTCATTTTCTTCTCAATTTCTTTGAGAGCTCATTCTTCAAGTTTAATATCTCAGAAATCAAAATCATAATAAAATCCATTTTCAATACTTGGTCATATTGCAAGTTGAACTTCTGGATAAATAGATTTTACAGCTTGAGCTAATATGTGAGATAAGCTGTGGCGTATAGTAGATATTTCATGACTCATAATTCTATTGGTTAAATAATATTTTTCATTTTAAATTATTAAAAAACTCCTATTTTAGTAGGAGTTTTTGATTATTTTTGTAATTCAAAAGACCTACTTAATAGAAGTATTAGTTGTTAATGTCGTAACAAGTAATGAAACCATAGCAAGGGTTGGTTGAATATATGTGAATATATTAAAAATTATAGAAAAATTGTCAAATTATTTTTAACCACCAAAAAATACTGCAATATTATTGACTAATTCTATTTATATTGCATAAAAAATAATTGACAAAACACATTTTTTCTTAAAATGACTTATGCATCACAAATCTAATGATGAAAAAGGAGAAAATTATGTCCGAAGAAAAAGTTACTATTTCAACAAGGGTATTTGTAGGAGTTTCTACGCCTGTTAGGAAACTTATAAAGAGTTTCAATAAATATGGCAAAACAAACCGCACTCTTGATAGTATGGATTTTGATCCAGGAATTAAGCATCAGCTATTTCTAGCTGGCGCATTTCCGGAGAAACCTTTTATTACAAGGTTGAGATATTGAGCAGATTTTGGATATATAAAAGGCGACCCATGGGTCGCCTTTTTACTTTTATAAATTGTTTATTTTTTCAAGATTTTATTAAAATCACTTCGTATTCCCAAAATTCACAGTATTAATATAACAATAATTATACCAGTACAAACCATACAAAGTGGGCAGTATGATCAAATATTAAGGAATTCTTGTGAAATGAAATATCAATTAAACATAATTCATCCAACTCATAGAATAGATAATATATGAAAAGGTTTTCTGATTATTTTTTGCATTCAAAGAAAAGCAATTGCAAATATTATTGGATAAACAATCATAGCAACAGCTGTAAAAGGAAGTCATAATACTTTGGAATAAGGACTTGATAGAACATTAGTACAAGAAAGGCTATTGCTCAAATCGCAGAATGAAGATACAGATCAAACTGGAGAATGCTCTATTTTGTAGTTTTGGACAGTAAGATAAGTTGCATTCATAAAAGCTATTACACTTAATATACAAATTGTAAGTAATTTTTTCATAAGTCATTAATTAATAATAAACAAATCTCGACAGGTATATTATTTTAATAATCAATCCAATATTGTATAAAAACTTTCAGAACTATTAAAACCAATAAGTTTTCAATTAGCATATACTGATGGTGTTCATTGTAATCACATTTTTTCTCATTCAGCCATATCTTGTTTTACTTTATCTACATATCTTCATTCTAATACACATTGATTGAATTTAGCTACGTCCAATCCAGCTGCTTTGGCAACTCATTGTCTATCTTCGGTAGAAAGTCTTAGTCAGTTTTTCTGTTCCTCAAGAGCGTACATTTTAACGGCAAAATCATTATATTTATTTTGTTCATGAGCACACATTGAAGCTAGTGCATCTTCGGGAGCATTTACATGTATATTAAGTGGAAAATTCTTATATGTTAATCAAATTTTATTGGTTAGCGCATATTCAGTTAATAACTTATTACCGATTGTTTTTTCAAAATTAATACATGCAGGACATTGAAAATCAGAAAAAATCATAAGTTGAACTTTTGAATTAGGATTCCCAAAAAAAGGACTTTCTATATTTTGATTCTTAAAACTTTTAGCAGTTTCTTCATTGAAAATATCTCTCTCTGCAGTACAAGAAAGCAAAATAAAGCTAGCAAAAATTAAAGTTAAAACTTTTTTAAACATATATAAACTATATAAAAATAACCCGCGAAGTATATTTAAAAAAGCAAAAAAGTAAAACATATTTCATAAAATTTGATTTATAATATTAGGAGGATATAATGTGCGTCTTATTATTTAACTTTCAATTTATGATTATCGAATTACCAAAACTTAATTTTGATCCAAAATCTCTGGCACCAGCTATATCTGCTGAGACAATAGATTATCATTATAATAAACATCATACAATGTATGTAGAAAATATTAACAAATTAATAGTTTGAACTGAATTTGAGAATTTATCTTTAGAAGAAATAATTCAAAAATCTTCAGCAGGTCCAATTTTTAATAATGCTGCCCAAGTTTGGAATCATAACTTTTATTTTGAAGCGCTTTCTCCTAAACCAGAAATAATGCCGAATCTTATTTTATTAGAAAATATAATTGAAAAATGGGGAAGTCTAGATAATTTTAAAGTTGAATTCAATAAAATGGCCATTTCTAATTTTGGCTCATGATGGACTTGGCTTATAAAAGATAAAAACTCATGAAAATTAGATATAATTAATACTTCTAATGCGATAACTCCTATAAGTAATCCAGAAAATTCACAAATTCCACTTCTTGTGTGTGATGTTTGGGAACATGCTTATTATATTGATTATAGGAATAAGAGAGCTAAATATTTAGATAATTTTTGGAAAGTTCTAGATTGGAAAATTGTTGAAAGAAGATTCAAATAAGTTCTTATTTGTCTAGTCTATTTTTTACAGTTTCTTTTACTGATTTCTGCAGATCTCCTAATGATTTAAGTAGATTTCACTCATTATCAAGTCAAAACTTATTAAGATTTTTTTCAGTTTCCTGCATTTCATATAAAATCCTATCTTTTCAATGTCATCATGTATCATCGGCCCTGTCCCATGCATTATTCAAATCAGAATATTTCTCTATAAGAAAACTTAAATATTTTTGGTCTTTGATTTTATTTTTGGGAATATTATGTTTGATATAGAGTATCTGAATTATATATTTTATATGAGAAAATAATTGCTCATCATTATTTATTCAGCAATTAGATAATTCATTTGATTTATCAATGAAATTATTAAGGCATACAAAAAGCCCATCAATACTTGTTTGAGAGTATGTTTCTTCAAAAGATTCAATACTACTATGATGCCTTTTCTCCTTATCCATGATATAAATTAATAAAAAATCCAATATACTATACAATATATTGGATAATTAGTCAAAAAATTATTTTTAGCTATTTTTTATATGCTTGAATCAAATTAACTATATCGTCATATCAATTCGTAATTGCAAACGAATACAAATTAACTCAGGGTTCAATTTCAAAATCAATATCCCCATTTTTTTGAATATGTTCTAGAAATTGCTCAAATTCAATTTTATTATAACCTTTAAGATATTGGAAAATTTGTTTTAATATATCTTTTTTTCTATTAGGTATTTCTATATCTGTTACATTTATATCTCACGATTCATGTGATATTTCGTCTCATTCCGTTCACTCATTAAGAATTTCAATAATATTTCATTGAGTAGTATGTGTTACTTGGTTTATATTTTCAAAACTTTGTATTCTTTCATTAATAATTGAAACTATTTTTTTTAGAGTAGTTCTTTCTTCATGACCATTATAAGCTTCATCAATTTTTTTAATTAATTGATCAAAAACCTCTTGTTCTTTTATATCATACAAATAATTTTTAATTTCTAACTTCTTTTCTTCAATATAATTCTTTTCTTCTGATAATTCTCCAATTATCACTTCTTTTTTTACAGGTTGGTGAAAATCAGCTAAATCAAATGAATCATCATTTTTATCGTAAGCTTTAACTAAAACTTTTAGTTCATTTAATAGTTTTATCATATCTGAATAAACTAGTTTTTCAAAAGCTTTCAATACATATATGTCATGAATATTGTTTGTCATTTTTTTTAAAAGAAAAATTAATTGCTTTTATTTTATCATTAATATAATGAAAAAGCAAAAAATGGCAATAGTATTTGTTTTAGGCTTTAGTAAGACTTAAATAAATACTCTAGTTATTTTTAAAATATTCGAATATTAACTAAAAAAATGTTAAATAAAGCAGATAATATTTTGGAAGATTCAAGTCAATTATTGGAATTGTCTTTATTAGGTTATCCAAAAAATAGTGTACTTATCAATAAAATTAAAAATTCACAATATGATAATATAAGAAGACTTGCATTAATTAGACTTTATCTTTGTGATAGTTTTGATTGACAAAAACATGAAATAATAAATGAGACACTAGAGTGATCAGAAATTTTCGTCCAAGTATGAAAAGAAGAAATTAATTCAATAATTAATTTATGAATAAAAGAAAAAGATGTTCTTAGACTTATAGAAAAAGCTTTTCTTATATATTTCTGAAATCAGGCTGTGCAGTATTCATTTGATTTTGATTGAAATAATATAAAAAAGGAATATGGACTGGCTATTGAATATTTGGCTGCAAGAATTACAAATAGACAATATTTCGAAGGGGAAATCAAATGATATTCTCATGTACAAGAAATAATTAATGTTATGATATATCTAGTATGAAATTGTAAATTTTCTAATTTAATCAATGAATTTAGGGATTTTATTAAAACTTATACAGGAGAAGATTCTCTTATTTGTGAAAAATATATTTTAATTTTTTATAAACATCTGGCTAAATTAGTGTTAGAGGAATTTGAAAATGTTAATCAAATAAATTCAGTTAAAACTAAAGTTACAAACAATACATCTCAAATTCTTGAAAATTAAAAAAATCCGCTAGTAGCGGATTTTTTTTTGGTTATTATCTTATAATCAAAGACTATTTTTCAAATCATCAATTTTTGCTTGATCTTCTCAGACTTTTTCATTTTGTTTCTTTTCTTGTATATAAATATCTCCAAGTTGTTTCCATCATTCGCGTGATTTCACTACAAGTTCTTTAATTGATTCTGCTTCGGTTCACATAAGTTTTTTGAATTCTTCTCTTTCATCTTCAAAAACTTTTATAAGTTCATCTATTTGGAATTGGCTCAAAGTAGGAATTGCATCAATTACTCTTTTTTTCTCATATATATTCAAAGAAAGAGAGTGCTCTAATAATTCCAGAAAATCTTCTTCATTAAAAACAGTTAATGGATGGTTTGATGCTAATTCTAATAAAATAGAATTTATAGGTGAAAGTTCAGTCATTTTTGTTTATGTTATGTTCTAAATTTTGCTTTTTCTAGTGCGTCAATTACCTGATCTTGAAGTTCATCTGGAATACTATAGTTATACCAAACTTTTTCTATATCTTCATCTTCTTCAAGGTCTTCAATCAGTTTAATAATTTTTAATGCTTTGTCAAAGTCTGTGATTTCAATAAAATTATTTGGTACATATTCAAGTCAAAAACTTTCAATAGAAAGATTTTTATTTTTTAAATAATTAGCAACTTGAGCAAGGTCTTGCTTTTGTGTAAGAATTTTTAATATTTCTTCATCTTCTAGTAAATAGTCTTCTGCACCTGATTCAATAATTATTTCTTCCAGCTCTTCTAACTTTTTTCCTTTTAATTCAAGGTAAATCACTCACATAAACTTGAATCCAAAAGATGAAACAGATCAGGTTTCTCATAGATTTCATCCGTATTTTGAGAAAATATGACGAATGGCTGAAGACGTGCGGTTTTTGTTATCTGTCAGTGATTTTGCAATTATTCCGACTCATCCTACTGCGAATCATTCATAATATAATTCCATGATTTGTAACCCAGATTTATCTTCTCATGTTCATTTTCTTATTGCCCTAGCTATATTATCTGTTGGTACATTTGCTTTTCTTGCTTTTTCTATTACATCAAATAAAGTAGGATTTTTATCTGGATCTCATCATTTTTGTGCGGCAAGTGTAATAAGCTTAGCATGTATTGTGAATGCTTTTCATTTAAGAGCATTAGAAATATTTCTTTTCCTTTCTATAACTGGTCCTCTTCACATTTTTTGTAATTTATTTAATTAATTAACGAGGTGTATTTTATTTGAATAGATATTTTTGTAAAGAAAAAACTTTTTTTATTAATTTTTTTCTTTTAATCAAGATATTAAATCTGCTAAAACCTTTTGCTTAATTTTATCTCTTTCTAGAATATTGAATTTTCAGACAAAATGAAGATGAGGCTTTTTTGATAATTCACTTGTAATAATATCAATTTTTGTATTTCAATAGCGTATATCAGTATTATCATACTTGAATGCACAATTAATATGTTTCACTATTCATTTCTCAGTATCATTTATTCTGATTTTGAGATTATGACTTCATGATATTATAGATGTAACCTTGAAATGCTTTTCAAGCTCTGCCTCTATAAGTTCTTCCACAGCTTCTACGGTAAGTTTTAATTCATCATAATAATTTCAAATGAATTTTACCCTTGAACGGATTGAAACTGTATTATATTCTTTAATTTTGAAAGGATTTATCTGCATTTTTAAGCTGTAATTTATTAATGGTGAGTATTATATTTATATTTGTTAAATATAATAATGAAAAATCTAAGATAACAGAAAGTTTGTATTATCTCAAATTGCATAACTAGTGATGATATCCTGTATTTTTCTCAATACTTTTAATTCTGTATATTTGTTCTATTAACATAAGAAAAGCCATAGAATGAGGAAAAGTCATTTTACTGAGACTTAACTTTTTATGTAAGATAGGTTCCATTAGTTCTTTATCATATCAATATGAACCTCCAATTACGAAAGTAAGTTTTGATTGTCTTTGGATTGTTTTATTTGCAAATTCATTGAAAGCCTCAGTTGAAAGTTCATCTCACAAAAAATCCAGTCAGATTATAAAACCTTTCTCTTTTTCTAAGACTTCCTTTATTTTTTCTGTCTCTTTTCTTATTATAGTAGAAATTTCACCATTTTTCTCTGGTTTGATTTTTATTATTTTTATATCTTTCCCAAGTCTTTTGATATATTCACTGATTGGTTTTTCGAAGTGATTAAAGGAATCTGAAACTATTATTATTTGGAACATATTTTAATAATTTAAGTTATTTTATATTCTAATAATACAAATTATATATAATTAAACAAAACTACTTAAGAAACGCTATTGTCAAAATTAATACTGTACTTATAATCTATAAAAATCTATCAATTATAAGGCCAATAAACAAACTAGACACTTTTCTGAAAAAAGATTTGCAATTGAGTAAAAAAACACTATATATAGTATATACATAAACAAATACAAACAATATATAGTTATTTAAAATATTTGAATATACGGAAGAAATATGAATTTTTGGGCTTAATTACCCAAAATTTTTTTATATGCAAACTATATTGAATATTAAAATTTACACACCAAGAAGTAAGTACTTTACTATAATTCCTAACCTATATTTTACAAAATGGCAATCTATAAAGTAAGAAAAAGAAACTGAGCTATTGTAACATTTGATAGATCAAAAATTGAATATGCACTTAAAAAGGCTATCGAAGCTGCAGGATGAAAAGATTTTTCAGAGGTTGTAGACCTTACAGATAAAATAATCGAAAGAGTAGAAGTTGTGGCTGGTAAAAATGTACCAGATATAGAAATGATACAAGATAAAGTTGAAGAAATATTAATAAAACACTGACATGATACAGTTGCAAAAAACTATATTATTTATCGTCAAAAAAGAACAGAGGCTCGTCATGATAGAGATGTTGTTGTTGAAGTAGGTAAAACAATGGATGAATATCTAGATCAAACAGATTGGAGAGTTAATGCTAATGCTAATTCTGGATATTCTTTAGGATGACTTATTCTTAATGTATCTGGTAAAGTTACTGCAAATTACTGGTTATCTCACGTTTATCCTGCAGAAATTGGTAATAATCACCGTAATTGAGATTATCATATTCATGATCTTGATATGTTCTGTGGATATTGTGCCGGTTGGTCACTTCGTCAACTTCTTGAAGAATGATTCAATGGTGCTCCAAATAGAATAGAATCTTCTCCTCCTAGAAATCTTCAAGCTGCAGTAAATCAAATGATTAATTTCCTTGGAACTCTGCAAAATGAATGGGCTTGAGCTCAAGCTTTCTCATCTTTTGATACTTATCTTGCTCCGTTCGTACACAAATATGAAGAAGAAGTGAGAAATGATATTGAAAAATATGCAATGAAATTCGATTCAGAAGCAGTAAAAGAACAATTCATTACTGATAAAGTATACAAAAATGTATATCAAAATCTTCAAAACTTTGTTTTCTGATTAAATGTTCCATCTCGTTGGGGGACTCAAACTCCATTCACGAATATTACGCTTGATTGGGTTTGTCCAGAAGATTTAAAAGATAAAGCCTTACATCTTGGAGGTTATGACAAAGGATTATATAAGAAAAACTACTCAGAGCTTCAAAAAGAAATGGATCTTATTAATAAAGTATTAATTGAAATCTATACAAAATGAGATGCTAAATGAAGAGTATTTACTTTCCCGATTCCTACTTATAATATTACTGAAGATTTTGATTGGGATTCTTCTAATACTGAGCTACTTTTCGAAATGACCGCTAAATATGGTCTTCCATATTTCCAAAATTTCATTGGTTCACAATTCAAAAGAGAAAAAAATGCAGAAGGGAATACAGAAACTGTTAGAAACGCTGATGCATATACTCCTGGAGCAGTACGCTCAATGTGTTGCCGTCTACAATTAGATTTAAAAGAATTATTAAAGAGATGAAATTGACTTTTTGGTTCTGCTGAAATGACTGGTTCAATCTGAGTAGTTACTATTAATATGGCAAGAATTGGTTATAATACCAAATGAGACAAAGAAGCTTTCAAATCTAGAATCGAATATCTTATGAATCTTGCAAAAACTTCATTAGAATTAAAAAGAGAAGAACTTACAAAATGGTTAGATAGATGATTTTATCCTTATACTTACAGATATCTTAAATCTTTTAGAAATCATTTCTCAACTATTGGTCTTAATGGAATGAACGAAGCAATTCTTAATTTCACTGATTGAAAAGAAAATGTTTCTACAAAGTATTGAAAAGAACTTTCTATTGAAATAATGGAATTCATGAGAGAAATCCTAAAAAAATATCAAGAAGAAACAGGGAATTTATATAATCTAGAAGCAACTCCAGCAGAAGGTACAACTTATAGATTCGCTCGTGAAGATAAAAAACAAATCCCAAATATAATCCAAGCTTGAACGCAGGAAGCTCCTTATTATACTAATTCTTCTCAACTTCCAGTAGGATTTACAGATGATGCATTTGAAGCTCTAGAATATCAGAATGATTTGCAATGTAAATATACTTGAGGTACAGTTCTTCATTTATATATGTGAGAAAGAATATCAGATGCAACAGCATGTAAGAATCTAGTGAAAAAAGTTATTACCAACTACCAATTGCCTTATATTACAATTTCTCCAACATTCTCTATATGTCCAAAACATGGATATATTGCAGGAGAGTTCGACTATTGTCCAAAATGTGATGCAGAAATGTGATTCCATGGTCAAAAACTAGATCTAGATGCAAGAGTAAAATATACCGAAGATCCAGAAAAATTAGCAGAATTAAGACAACAAGCATAAAAGTCTTAGTGAGCATGTCGAACTATTAACTCGTGAGAGTTATAAAATTAAAATTTATAGATTTTATACTTCGACAGGCACCCAAGAGTACTTACTACGGGCGTTCAGGATGACAGAAAAATTTCTTGTTTGTCATTTCGAGTGATAGCGAGAAATCTTCCAAAGCTAAAATAAATTATGGATTAAAGCTAATGTAGATTTCTCCCTATAGTCGAAATGACAAACAAAACTTCCAGAAATGAAAAATTCAAGTCTTTGTTACTTTTGACTTATAAAAAGTAAAAAACCTTATATTTATTTTTTTAAACTATTTTAAATTATGTGATCAGTATCAAGTGACGGATCTACTGTAGACCCAAGAACATCAGTTCCAGCAGCTACTAAAAGACAAAAATGTGAAGTATATACTCGTGTAATGGGTTACCATCGTCCAGTAAGTCAATTCAATGAAGGTAAAAAATCAGAATATTATTCAAGAACTTATTTTACAGAATGTAAGACTTGCAATTCAAAATTCGTAGAAGATTATAGCGTAACTTCTTGTTAATTAGAAGAGCTAAGAGCTAAGAATATTAGAGATTTAGAAAAAATAGGTAAATGTCATAGTGAGTTTGTCGAACTATTAACTCGCAAGAGTTATAAAAAATATTAAAATCTTATGGATTTTATCCTTCGACAGGCTCAGGATGACAAGTGATTTATACTTTGTAAACTTGCAACTTTTTAACTAATTCATTTATGACTACTAAACAAAATGTGTGTTTTATGTGTTGAGTTAATTCTCATGAGAAAGTACTTGTAAAAATTGAAAAAGAAGATGAAGAAAAACATTTATGTGTTTGATGTCTTCCTTCTGTAATTCATTGATAATAAATTCCGAGGCTTTTAAGTCTCGGAATTTTATAATTATTATTTAATTATAATAAAAATGGCACAATCTAATTTTATACCCAGCAGTCATTCAAGTAATGTTTTCGCTCTTGATTGAATTGGTATTGTTGATATATCTATTCCTAAATATATGGAGCTTTATAGAATAGTTAATACTGCAATAAAAAATCATTTATGAATACCATGTTTAACTGAAGACTGAAGTAGGGCTTTGTTGGCTTTATGAGAAATACCTATTTCAAAACCTACAATCAGAATAATCTCAATTACACAACAACATTTAAATCATATTCTAAGTCTCACGATCTAATATATTATGCTAATTTCTTGAATAAAAAAAACTACTCTACTTGATTTCCCAGGCAAAGTTGCAACTATAGTATTTACTCTGGGTTGCAATTTTCGTTGCCATTATTGTCACAACTATGAATTCGTACTTCCAGAAAAAGTTGCTGATTTTATGAATGATCTTATTCCTGAAGTTGCATTTTTTAATTTCTTGAAAACCAGAGTATGATTCCTTGATTGAGTTGTAATTACTGGATGAGAGCCGACAATTCAGAAGGATTTATATGAGTTCATAGTTAAAATAAAAGAGTTATGATTTCTCGTAAAACTTGATACTAACTGACAAAATCCAGAATTATTAGAAAGATTAATAGCTGAAAATCTACTTGATTATGTAGCCATGGATATCAAATATCCGTTTTTAAAATATAAAAAAATTATCTGAGTTGATGAAGATATTGCTAAATTCATAAAAAGTAAAGATATTTTACTTAATTGAAACCTAGATTATGAATTCAGGACAACAATATCCAAATGATATTTCGATGAACAAATTATAAAAGAAATTTGAGAAGATATTGTCGGAGCAAAAAGATGGTATCTCCAAAATCTGGAAGAAAAAAACCTGCTCAATGCAGGTTTTGATGGTAAAAGTTTTACTCCGGATGAACTTAATGAACTTCAAGTGGTTTGAGCTGGGTATGTAGATGTTTGTGAGGTGAGGAAGTAATTAAAACCCTGCAATCTTTGCTTGTTGAGATATTTCTGAATCAGATAATGCACGGTTGTAGATTTTGACATCGTCGATTATTCAATTTAAATATCATGAATTTATAATACTTCGTCAAAAAAACAAGTAAGTATCAGTAAATATTTTGTAAGGTAAATTATTTTTTGATTGTCAAATAATCATACCGTTTAAATATATTTTTATAGTTCAATTTTGTGAATAAGCTGAAGTTAAAAATAACCATTTGTTTGAATATTGATTATTAAAATCATTATAAGCTGAATTTGGTCAAATCATTGTATAATAATTTGTATAATAACAAAAATCGCTTTCAAATCTAGATGTTGAAGGAGAAAATCACCTTAATAAATAGCCTTTTTGATTTCAAATTGACCAAGTATGCCAGTTACTGATAAATGGTGTCGCCACTGAAGGATTATATGTATTTACTTTTACTAAAGCGGAAATTGTTATCTCATTTAGTATTTCTCATGATGAATAAAAATTATCAATTTTGAAATATTGATTTGTTCAATTAAAACCCGTTGATTTTCAAATTAATCATTCTTTATCTCAGATTCATATTCAAAAAAATCAACTTCAAATTTTCCCATTCCCACTCAAATCTTTCAAATAATCTATTCATCAGCTATTAAAAGTCGTCTCCATATCCCAATACCCAACCAAACTATTATCATAATCTTTTAAACTCATATCTTTCTTCTTAGCACATGTTCAAGAACTACTATCTACAGTATTAACTATCAATCAACTACTAGTAGTATTGACTCAAGAATCCATTACAAAACAAACATTAGGATCAAATATTCATGAATTACTATTAACACTACTAGGAACTACAATCAAACTAGGTAGACTAGGATCTATTTTATAATTTCATTCAACCTTAGTTGTCTTAAAAGATGATGAAGTACTAGAATCTACAGCATTTACTGTTTGAAAAAAAGCATCATTTAAAATACTATCAAAAAATTCAAGTTTAGTTATTCCTGCTAAAGCAGGAATATTAATTATATTATTTCAATTCTCAGACAATCATTTATTAAATTCTACTACTCAATTATTATAACTAATACTACTATCATTCTCTAAACTAGAAGCTATCTGATAATACAATCAATTACCAAATGTAGAATAAGTATAATTACTTTGAGTTAATGGATCTAATATAGCTTTACTTAATCAAATATTCCTAGCTACATTATCTCATAGTACTCATTGACTAATAACACTTCATGTATTTCATGTATATAATACAGCTTCATCTGGTATAGGATATTTACTAGCTTTAGTAATATATAATTCTAAAGCAGTTCTACTATTAGATATATCAGTTAACCTTACAGTATCTCTAGAAGAAGAACTATATGAATTGAATGATAGGAATGCTATAGTAGATAGTATAGCTAGGATTACTATTACTACTATTAGTTCTACGAGAGTGAATCAAATAGTTTTTAATTGATAGTTTTTAGTTTTCATAAATATAAAGTTAAATGTAAAAAGTTATTTACTTAGTATTATTATATAATACACTAATTTCTGTGTCTGAGAGAGCACGGTTATATATGCGAACCTCATCAATAATTCAGCTAAAATTATGTAATCAATTTCATACTGATCAAATATTAAATGTATTTATCGAAGGTGTAGTTATTGATAAAGCTCAAGTTTTAGTTCAATACATTATATTGTTTATATAGATAATATTAGTATCTTTATTATGAATTCAACTTACCATCTGCCAATTATTATCTAAAATAGAATTATTCAGTGAATTTGCAGGTGCAAATCATGTTCATGATCATGTGACAAATGTAAAATAGTTTTTATTGTTAAAAACTCTTTGCAATGCATATCAATCTTTCCAATTTGTAGTTTTGGTAACAATATTTCATCATGTAAATGTATTTGCCCAGGCAATAATTGTAAAATTTCAATCAAAATTAAAATCTGAACTATCTTTATAAAAATATTTGGAAGTTCAATCAAAAGAAGTTGCTTTATTAAATTTTCAAACTCAATTTCAAATTTGAATCACTCAACTTATTGATAAATCATTTCAATTTCAAGTTAAATCCTTAAGTTTTCAATCAATTGTTGTACTTTCCATATCCCAATATCATACTAATCAAGAAGAATATTTTGAGAGAATAGTATCATTTATAGTTTCTGTATTAGATAATTTTGTAATATATTTTCAAGTTCATTCATTTATAAGATCAACTCAAGTAAATGTAAGTGATTTTAAATTCTCCACAGGTTCCAAACTTCAACTCGATAGAAGTATTCATAATGTATCTCATTTTGTATTTGCTTTTCTATTTGAGTAATCAAAAGCAAATACTTGATTTAATAATGGATTATTTATATAAGCTATGTTATCTTCTAAAAACCAAAGTAGTTGATATTTATCTTGTCATAAATTAGTAGAATATGTATATTCAGTTTTATCTAGAGGGTCAACTGATGGTTCAGAAATTTTAATAATATTCTTTACATTAGTTCATACTTTTCATTGATATCATAAGGAGGTTCAACTAGCTGTAATAATTATATAATTGTCTGGTATTGGATATTTACCAGACACTGTATATTGCACTAATATTCATTTAGAAATATTAGCTATATCAGTTATTCTTACTGTATCTCTAGAACTAGAACTATATGAATTAAAAGAAAGAAAAGCAATAGTACTAAGTATAGCAAGAATTACTATTACTACTATTAGTTCAACTAGAGTGAATCAAATAGTAGTTTTTGGTTGATTGTTTTGGGTTTTCATAAGTATGAAATTATATATAAAAAATAATAAGGGGGCTTTTGTAAGATATTTTTATTCTAACCTTTAAGACTTAAAATCCAGCAATCTTTGCTTGCTGATATATTTCTGAGTCAGATAAGGCGCGGTTGTAGATTTTGACATCGTCGATGATTCATTTAAAATATTCAATATTATATCAGTAACCAATCCTTAGTGGTAGATTTTTCTTTTCTAAAAAAGTTCAACTCGCTGTATAATTGGATTTTCAGATTAAATTTCAGTTTAAAAAAAACTTTAATTCTCATTTATTATATGATAACGAGGCTAAATTCCGTTGGTTTGGATTTGGATATTTAGTAAAAACTCTTGTATATAATGCTCAAGTATAGCTTTCTGGCCAAATTATTCAATAAAAATTATAATTAATATCTCATTGAGAAATTCATACAAGAAAGTTATTTTTTGTTGATCAAGTTCAAATTAAAATCAATTTTTGATATTTTGTTTCAAAAGCATTGTTTTTTCTAAATATAACAGACATTGTTAGGCTATCATTGAAAATATTTCACATCATTTTTTCAGATTCATAATATCATGTTTGAGATAATCATTCTCAATTAAATTCAATTGCATTGTTAATTATTCATCAAGTTTCATATTTAATAGTAATTCCACTTCAAAAAACATCATTTCAATATCAGGAATTATCTTTTATCCAAATTTTTCATCAACTATTAAAAGTCGTTTCCATATCCCAATACCCAACCAAACTACTATCAAAATCTTTTAAATTCATATCTTTCTTCTTAGCACAACTTCAAGAACTACTAGTAACAGTATTAACTACCAATCAACTATTACTAGTATTAACTCATCAATCAACTACAAAACAAACACTAGGATCAAATATTCATGAATTAGTATTAACACTACTAGGAACTACAATCAAACTAGGTAAACTAGGATCCATTTTATAATTTCATTCAACCCTAGTCGTCTTAAAAGATGTTGAAGTACTAGAATCTACAGCATTAGCTCTTTGTACAAATAAATCATCTACAAATAAACCATTTCAATACATCCTATCCAAATCATTAAATCCTACCAATCAATCATTATTCTCCAAACTAGAAGCTATCTGATAATATAATCAATTACCAAATGTAGAATAAGTATATTTACCTTGAGTCAAAGGATCTATTACTACTTTACTTAATCAGATATTCCTAGCTACATTATCTCAGAGTACTCATTGACTAATTACACTTCATGTATTCCCAACATATAATTCAACTTCATCTGGAATAGGATATTTGCTAGCCTTAGTAATATATAATTCTAAAGCTTTTTTACTATTAGCTACATCAGTTAATCTTACTGTATCTCTAGAACTAGAACTATATGAATTAAAAGAAAGAAAAGCAATAGTACTAAGTATAGCAAGAATTACTATTACTACTATTAGTTCAACTAGAGTGAATCAAATAGTAGTTTTTGGTTGATTGTTTTTGGTTTTCATAAATATGAAGTTAGGTATTTAATTAAACTTGTTTTAATTTTATTAAATTGTATTAATCCTTCAAACATCTAACATTTGATCAATAAATTTTAAAAACGTCACTATTAGTAACATTAGACATATAATTCCGAAAAGTTCTTCTTTGTATATATCATTCTTCTTTTCATTTTATTAGAGTTATTGTTGAAGTCCAATATCTACCGAATAATCAATTTAAAATAGATGAATTACTATCATATTGCATTCATCAATTTAATTTACTAAATAATCATCAATATTTACTTGTAGATAAACTTCAGCTATATCCCAATCAATCACAAACATATCAATAATTTTTATAATCGGTACATCATAAATATTTCTCAGTTACCTTAAACTCATTATCTGATGGAATATGAAATCAGGTTCAACACACTCATTTAACTCAAGATGGAATATTATTAGAAGATAATTCTCAATTCATTGCCATATCCCAAGTATAAAATGCTCAAGTTCAACTATCAGTACAGTTACTATTATTATCACTATAGCACCATTTAAATCACTTTAATTGTATGGATTTTTGTAAAAAAATATCCATGTTCATTACTCATCATAATGAAATATACATTCAAGTAAAAGTTCAAATATTTTGATCATATTTTTTCCAACACTGGGTTCAGATTTGTATCTCCTCTGAATTATTGCATGTTTCCCATGTATAATATTTTCATTGTTCCATTGAAAGTTGAAGTTGAATTATTCAACTTCAACTTAATTTAATTTTATTATTTAGTTGTACAGTATAACTTCCAGTAGTATTTACTATATCAATCCCACTAAAACTATCACTCTTTTGATTCTCTACAGGATCAAGACTTCAACTACTAAGTAATATTCCAATAGTATCTCATTTAGTAAAAGAGAATCTCTTAGAATAATCTAGAGCATTAGCATATTCACCTCATATATCTTTCCAAGAGTAAAAAAGAGAATTAAAACTTAAACTAATATTATTAGAATCCTCTAGAAATCATAATAGTTGATATTTACTTTGATTTATATTTGTAGAATAAGTATAATAAGAATTATTATCTATAGGATCCCTGAATCAATTTGCAGATCATTTTATATTTGAAATTACATTAGCTCCAGCTTTTCATTGATATCCAATAGGAGTTCAAGAAGCTGTAATGGTTATATATGAATCTGGTTTAGGATATTTACCTGATACGACATTATAAAGAGATAATCATTTGGATATACTAGATAAATCAGACAATCTCGCAGAATCTCTAGAACTAGAACTATATGAATTAAAAGAAAGAAAAGCAATAGTACTAAGTATAGCTAGAATTACTATTACCACTATTAGTTCTACGAGAGTGAATCAAATAGTTTTTGATTGGTAGTTTTTGATTTTTAGAGGAGAAGGTATTTTTTTAGTGAATAGATTTCTCCACAAGGTCGAAATGATAGGAGAAGGGGATGAAATGACAGATAGTTTTTGTTTTATGTTTTGCATATGAATAAAATTAGAAAGTTAAAAATAAACTAAATAATAAATATTAGGTTTTACTTTCATATTGTACACGTTTTTTTTTTTTGAAAAGTTTTATTTAAAACAATCTCATTAAACTATTCTCTTCCAGAACTATTACTCATCTTTTTACTAACTCTGTAAATGCGGCTAGCGTAGCTTCAACGTCCACCATTGCGTCATGTGCTCATTCAAATCTTTCTCAGAATAAATGTTTATATAGCTCATTTAATTTTGGTGGTTTAAAAGAAAATCCTCTTCATTGAAGTTTGCAATATTCGGTACTTCATCTCATTGTACATATGCTTTTCATTGGTTGATAATCTCAGCTTCTTCAGAGTCTTGCTAATTCATTTCTAACTACTCATTCATCGAATTCTACATTATGTCCAACTATGACATCAGATGTATTTAGATATTTCAAGAAATCACCAATAACATCTTCAATATAAGGTGCATTCTCAACATCTTTATCATAAAGACCATGAACTTGAGATGCACTAAAAGGAATTGAAATTCTAGGTCTCACTAATACATTAATTCTAGAAATTTCTTCGAATCATTTTTCCTTACTGATATTTCCTAGTATTCATGCAAATTGCACAATATAAGGTTGTTCTTCGAGAGTTCAGTCCTTAACTGTAAAACCTGTCGTTTCTGTATCAAAAACGAATGCCTTCATAATTTATATAGTTTAAAATTTAATACTTTTTTTAAAAAATGTCATTACGAGGAACGATGCAATCCAGAATAACACGAGTTATAGATTGCCACGCTAACACTCGCAATGACAGAAATTATTTAATTCTTAATATTTGTATTAATAAAATCTTTTGTAATCATAAGATTTTAATTCTGTATCAATTTTACGTATAAGATCAAGGAATACTCAAACAACAATTATAAGTCAAGCTCAACTAATGATGAAATCGATTTTTCATGATACTCAAAGTCCAAGTAGATCACTTATTTTTGAAGCTAAATAAGGGAATATTGCAATTAATGCAAGGAATCATCCGCCATATAAATTAAGATGCATAGAAGTTTTTTCTAGATATTCTGCAGTTTCGCGACCTGGTCTAACCCCTGGTATATAACCACCTCTTTTTTGGATGCTTTCTGCAATTTCTGTAGTATTGAAAACTATAGAAACATAAAAGAATGCAAAACCAAGTACTAATAAGAAATAAATTCAAATATATAGCCAACCTGGATTATTCATTGAAAGATTAGCAACAAGCCAGTCTCCAATTTCTCTACCATTTCCAGATGCTCTTTTTTGTAGAATTTGACCTATTAAAGAAGGGAAAGTAACAAGTGAGATTGCGAATATTATAGGTACCATTCATGCTTGATTAACTCTTATTGGGAAATATGATTTTTCACTTCTTCAAGTTCTAGTATATATTAACGGAATTTTACGGTATCATTCAGTGAATTTGATAATTATGAATATAATTCCAAGAGTAGCAGCAGTAAGTCAAGCAAGAAGTCAATAATTCCCAAAATTAACATAATCCATGACATGAGTAGGAACTCAAGCTAATACTCAAGCTAGGATTATCATAGATGTACCGTTACCGATTCCAGATTCTGTTATAATTTCACCAAGCCACATAAGGAATAATGTTCCTGACGTAATTATTATCATTGCAGGAAGGATAGTTCCCCAAAAATCATTAACATTAATTAAGTTAGAACCTTGACCAAAAAGAGTATTTAAAAGAATAATCATACCGTAACTTTGAGCAAAAGCTAAAGGTAGAGTAAGCCATCTAGTATATAGATCAATTTTTTTCTGTCCTTGTTCTCATTCTTTTTTAAGAGCTTCAAGTTTAGGTATTACAACAGCAAGAAGTTGGATAATAATAACTGCATTAATGAAAGGGCTAAGACCCATAAGAATAATAGAAAATCTTTTTAATCATCCTCACATTAGAGAACTAAAAAAAGTTAATCATGAATTCATTTTCAAATTATTTTGAAATGCTTCAAGAGCAGCAATATTAACTCCTGGAACTGGTACTATAGAAAGGAATTCAAAAAGTACAATTAGAGCAAGTGTTAATATAATTTTTTTCTTAAGTGATTCTGAATGCCAAATCTTACTAAAATATTTTTGTAACATATTTAATTATAAGTAATAAAAAGTATTTTTTAAAAATTGCTCTTTTTGAGCATGGTGAAATTATATGAAAAATCTCAAAAAGTAAAGCAAAAAGTAAGAAATAATAAAGAGAAATACATTATATCAATTTATATAAAAACTACTTGACTATATTTTTTAATTTATATAATACAATTCTCAGAAGATATAATCAAAAATTATGAGAAAAGCAATCCACATTAAACCACTAAAAAACCCAAGCCAACTTTAATTAGTTGGCTTTTTTATTATTTATTAACCTATTTTTTTATGGAACTTTTTGTAAATACTGAGACTAAAGCTTGTAATATAAATCCGATACATGTTGTTGATAAAGGAAAACCAGATGCAGAAATTCTAACTCTTAGTGTAAGTGATGAAATATATAGAATTCTAACAGTAAAACTTAATTATCCAGAATATCTTGGTAAGATTGATGAATTAATTAAATGAGTTAAAATAGCTTCAGCGATAAATTAAAAAAACGACTCAATTAATATTGAGTCGTTTTTTTAAAATTATTTTAATTAACCTCTAGAATATTTTTTTCTATCGTTTTCAGTTAACCATTTCTTTCTTAGACGAATATTTATAGGAGTTACTTCTACATATTCATCATCTTTGATATAATCTAGAGCATCTTCTAATGTCATTTTGCGGATTGGAGTAAGACGAATTGCTTCATCAGTACCAGATGCACGGATATTAGTAAGTTGTTTATTTTTAGTAGGATTAACTGTAAGATCTCATCCTTTAAGATGTTCTCCAATAATCATTCCTTCATATATATTAACAGCTGGATCAACTAAGATTGGTCCTCTTTCTTCTAATTTCCATAGACTGTAGGCCATAGTAGTACCTGGACATCCAGATATCATAGAACCAACATCTCTTTTTTCAATTGTTCCTTTGTATTCTTCATAATGAGAGAAAGATGAGTACATAATTCATTCACCTTTTGTATCAATAATGAATCCAGATCTGAATCAAAGAAGTCATCTTGTTGGAACTTCGAATTCCATTGAAGTGATTCCATTTTCAGTCTTCATATCTTTCATAATACCTTTTCTTTTACCTAATTTTTCAATTATAGTTCAAGCATTTGATTCTGGTACTATAACAATAACAGCTTCCATAGGTTCTAGTTTTTTTCCATCTTCTTCCTTAAAGATTACATGAGGACAACCTACTTGTAATTCGAATCATTCTCTTCTCATAGTTTCAATAAGAACTGATAAATGAAGTTCTCATCTTCCAGAAACCATGAATACATTACCATCACTTCCTTCTAGATCAACTTTTAGTCCAACGTTCATTTCTAATTCTTTAGCAAGTCTATCTCTAATATTTCTTGAAGTAACAAGTTTTCATTCTTTACCTGCAAATGGAGAATCATTTACTAGGAATTCCATTTTTAGAGTAGGTTCATCAATTGTTATTGGTGGCATAGATTCTGTATTTGCATCAGTAGAAATAGTTTCACCAACATAAATATCAGCGATTCAACTTATTGTAACTATATCTCAAGCTTCTGCACTATCTACAGATACTCTTTGTAAACCTAGAGTTGTGAATACTTTACCAATTTTTGCATTTCTTCTAGCTCAATCATTACCAATTACAGTAACAGCTTGACCAGTTTTTACTTTTCATTCATATACTCTACCGATACCAAGACGACCCATAAAATTGTCATAACCAAGATTAGCTATTTGCATTTTAAATGGAACTTCTGTATCATTTTTTGCTAATTCTACATGTTCAATAATTGCTTCGAATAATGGAGAAATATCTACTTTTTCATCTCAAAGGTTTCTTATTGCAATTCATTGTTTTGCAATAGCAAAAACTATTGGGAAATCAAGTTGTTCATCAGTTGCTCCAAGTTGTACGAAAAGGTCAAAAAGCATATCAATTACTTCATTAGGGCGAGCAGTTGGTTTATCAATTTTATTAATTACTACTAGGGGTTTTATTCCTAGTTCAAGAGCTTTTTTTAGAACGAATTTTGTTTGAGGCATAGGTCCTTCATAAGCATCAACTACAAGAACTACACTATCAACCATTCTAAGTACACGTTCAACTTCTGAACCAAAATCAGCATGACCTGGAGTATCTACGATATTGATCTTCTCACCTTTGTAATTTACCGCAGTGTTTTTTGCATAAATCGTGATTCATCTTTCCTTTTCTTGATCATTACTATCCATAATACAAGTACCAGCATCTTCATGTTCATTGAAAGTACCAGATTGTTTTAGAAGAGTATCAACAAGAGTTGTTTTACCATGATCTACATGGGCTATAATCGCTATATTTCTATATGACATATTTTAAATATAATTAGAAAATTAATAAAGTAAAAATAAACCGATTAGACATCGGTTTCTTTAAAACTGGAACTATTATATGTATTTTTTTAAAAAGTAAAGGTTAAAAAAATATTTGAAAAACAAAAAACACGAACTTATTGAAGGTTCGCGTTTTTTAATAAATTGGATTCTTTTTATTAAAAAGGAATATCTTCGATATTGATTTCTTGTTCTGGTTTTGGGATTGATTTTTTAGTTTTTGATGGAGAAATATCTTCTGAATCAGAAGAACTGTATGAATCACCAAAATCTTCGTTTTTACCACCTGGAGCTCCTAGTAGAATTATATTATCAGCTACTATTTCAGTTTTATATCTTTTTTGACCTGCTTGATCTTCCCAATTTCTTGTTTGAAGTCTTCATTCAATATAGATTTTTTTACCCTTTTGTACATATTGTTGGACAATTTCTGCCAATTTTCACCAAATTACAACTGGATGAAATTCTGTTTGTTCTTGTTTCATTCAAGAAGCATCCTTCCATGTTCTATTGGTAGCTATATTCAAGTTTGCAACGTATTGCCCGCTTGGAGTTTGTTTTACTTCTGGTTCCATAGTAACGTTACCGATAATTTGAACCTTATTTAATGAATTCATAATAATTAATATAAAATAATAAAAAACGCAAATATAATACATTGTAAGTATTTCATAAAATAACTTACAGGCTAATTATATAGATTAAAAAATAATATCAAATTTTTGCATAAAAAATAAAAATATGTTACTATATTCACATATTAAAGATTAAATTGATTAAATTATGAATAGTTGGTTACAAAAAAATATAGTTCTAATAGCAACACTTTTTATTATTTGAGTGAATTTTGCAATTTATTATTTCTTTTGAGAAATGGTTCAGTCCCTTGATTATGCTTGGCCTGTTATTATTGCTTTAGAATTCATCTCATTTTATTTTTTCGTTTCTTCAACTTTTCTAACTCCGGTAAATGAATTAAAAAAACAAATTTCACTTTTCCTTACTATATGAACAGGTTCTTGAAAACTAGAAATGAATACAGCTCATCCATCAATGAAGTATGTTATAAGCTTTTTCAATAAAAGTTTGGAAATATTAAAAAACTTTAAAGATGAATTAAAAAGCGGGAAAGTACTAAAATCTGAAGTGCAATTAGCCTCAGAAATTCAAAAAAACACACTTACAAAAAATCTTCCAGTAATTCCTTCTATTGATATAGTTGCAAATACAAAAAGTGCGACTGAAGTTGGTTGAGATAGTTATGATGTAATTAATAGTAATGATAATTATTATATATATCTATGAGATGTAACCGGTCATTGAGTGGCGTCCGGATTCGTTATGATGATGGTAAATGCTCTTATTTCTTGATTTTCTAAGTTACTTGTAAATTCTGCCGAAATCATCGCTAACACTAATGAAATTCTTAAACCTCGTGTGCCCTCTAATATGCTTATGACATTACTTATGGTAAGGTGGAATGAGATAGAAAAGAAACTATTTATGACTTGAGCATGACATGAATATCTTTTGGTTTATAAAAAAGAGCAACAAAAAGCTTTCAAAATAAAGTCCGGATGAGTTGCTCTAGGTATGACAAAAAATATTTTCAAAATTGTAAAAGAATCTCAAATTGCAATTGAACAGTGAGATATAGTTATATTATATACGGATGGAATTACAGAAGCTCGTAATACAAACAAAGAAGATTGACTTATGTTTTGAATTGATAAACTGGTTGATGTAATAGAAAAATCTCCTTTTAAAACTGCACAATGAGTTTTTAATAATATTACAATAGAATTATCTCGCTGGATGGGTTATAATTGTAAACAATTCGATGATATTACTTTGGTGGTACTTCATTATAAATGAAATCAAAGTATTGAAACGGATGCTAACCCTATAATTCCAAAAGAAAATATTACCGAATGGTATTGGAATTAATTAATAATGAATAGTTTTTGAGAATAATCAATCATTTTTATTTTTTTAAATAATTATTTTCTATACAATTAAGGAATAATATAAGAAGTAAATAAAAAATTAAATCACATGGCAACCACTGAATTACTAGAATTAATAAATAAAAATTATACCTGAGATGCAGAAAACTATGAAAAAAACATAAGTTCTTCGGCAATTTTTGATATGGTAAATGAGACTATTGAAAAAAAAGAAGATAATATTGTAGAGGTAATTAAAGATGATATTAAGGAAGAAAAGAAAATTGAGATTGAAGATACTAACAAAAAAATAACAAAAGAAGAAGCTGAAGAAATCAGAAGATGAGAAAAAGAATATAAAGAAGCTCTTGCTTTTTTAAAAGATGCAATTGCACCTTCTATGATGAAAGTTGATTCAACCAAAATCCAAATTGGGGACACTTATGCTCGTACCTTTTTCGTTTATGCTTATCCAGATTTCTTAGAATGAAATTGGCTATGACCACTGATTAATTGGGATATAAAATTCGATATGTCAATGTATGTATATCCAGTTGATTCGGCTTTTATAATGAAGTATCTGAAAAGACGTTTGACTGAACTTAGAGCACAACAATCAATTAATATGGATAAGTGACTAGTTAGTGATCCTGCTCTTGATGCACAATTACAAGATGTTGAAGAACTTAGGTGAAGTCTTACACGTGGACAAGAAAAATATTTCCACTTATGAATATATATTACGATTTATGCAGAGTCAGAAGAAGAACTTAAAAAAACAGGTAATACTCTTGAAACACTACTTAGCTGAAGGAATATACTTACAAAACAATGTTTTATAAGATCAGAGCAAGGTTTCGTTGGTACTTGACCATTCGCAAAAGATGAGGTTTCTGTTTATAGAAATATCTCAACTAAATGATTATCAACTACTTTCCCTTTTACTTCCAATACTTTATCTCAAGATGATGGTATTTTGTATTGAATTAATACACATAACAATTCACTAATTATATTTGATAGATTCAAGACAGAAAATGCCAATATGGTAGTTTTTGCGAAGTCGTGAGGTTGAAAATCTTTTGCCGTAAAACTTGAAGTTCTTCGTAGTCTTATGCTTGGAACTGATGTAATAGTAATTGATCCAGAAAATGAATATAAATCACTTGTAGATACTGTAGGATGAAGTTATTTGAATATTAATCTTAATTCTCAAGAAAGAATTAATCCCTTTGACCTACCTAGAGCTCTTAAAGATACAGAAACTAGACCATGAGATTTACTTAGATGAGCAATAGTTGATCTACTGTGATTAATGAATCTTATGCTTGGTAAACTTACCCCTAGTGAATCTTCAGTTCTAGAAAAAGCAATAATTATTACATATTCTCTTAAATGAATTACATTTGAAGATGATGATATAACAGGTAAAGAAATACCAATAATGAAAGATCTTTATTCTGTTCTAGAAACTATGGATTGAGGTAAATGAGTTACAGAAAGATTAGAAAAATATGTTTATTGAATATTCGCTTGAATATTTTCTGAAAAAACCAATATCGATTTACAAGAATGATTAGTTGTATTCTCGGTTCGTGATTTGGACGAATCACTTCGCCCAGTTGCAATGTATATTGTACTTAAATATATCTGGAATACAGTAAGAAGCTCCAATAAAAAAAGAATGTTAGTAATAGATGAGGCCTGGAATATCATGCAATATGAGGATAGTGCCAAATTCGTATTCTGACTTGTAAAACGTGCTCGTAAATATAATCTTTGAATAACTACAATTACGCAAGATGTTGAGGACTTTGTTACTTCTCAATACGGTAAAGCAATAGTTACGAATTCTTCAATTCAATTACTCCTAAAACAATCTCCAGCATCAATTGATGTACTACAAA
Organism: Candidatus Altimarinota bacterium; assembly: GCA_028689205.1. Classification (GTDB taxonomy): domain Bacteria; phylum Patescibacteriota; class Gracilibacteria; order BD1-5; family UBA2023; genus STC-113. The sequence continues at coordinate 20,404 of JAQTWP010000006.1, read as the reverse complement.
ATGTATTCAAATTAACTGAGCAAGAAAAGTATATCTTGCTTCAGGCTTCAGTCGGACAAGGTTTATTCTTCGCATGAACGGAACATGTATGAATCCATGTACTTGCTTCTTACTTTGAAGAAAAGATAATAAGTACAGATCCTAATAGATAAAAAATAATTAATAATAAAAAACTCATCTTAAAAATTAAGACGAGTTTTTTGTTAGATTAAAGTTTATTTTTCTTCACTAATCAGATTATTTTTAATACCTTTCTAACATTTTAATTCTGTTTTCTATGGTTGGATGAGTTGAGAAAAATTCGTGGAACCGATTAGAAAGTCAGGCAGTTCTTGGGAATGGGTTTTCTATACATAGAGCGGAAATTGAATCTTTTTTAATGGATTCAATAGTTGAATCATAGCTTATATTCTGTAGAGCTGTAATCATTGCATATTTATCTTTTGTAAGTTCTACACTTCATGCATCAGCAAGATATTCTCTTTTCCTAGAAACTGCAAGCTGGACTAGTGGAAGTACAAGATAACCAAGAATAAGAAGAGCTAATCAGACTAGAATTAGAATTAATTGTAATTGATTTCATTTTCAGTTAGAATCTTTTGATCATCACATAACTCTTGCTGATCTGAACATTATTTCTCAGATTGCAGCAATTGCTCCAATAAATACAATTACTGTTACTAATAAAAGTCAATCCTTATTCATAATATGAGTAAGCTCGTGAGCTGCAACTGCTTCTATTTCTTGTTTATTAAGCTTATTCAGAATTCATCTACTAAAAACTATCCAGGATTTTTTGGGATTCCAACCAACTGCAAAAGCATTAAGACTATCATCTTCAAGAATACCTATATTCGGAGTTGGAATTCATCTAGAAATACAAAGATTCTCTACAATATTGTATATTTCTGGATTTTCTATACGAGTTATTGGTTCTGCATCTGTAAAAGCAAAAATAATTTGTCTATAAAAAGCAAACGATATAAGTGCCCAAATAAGTATTATAGGTAACAAATATGTAAAAACCTGTATTGATTGGATAAGACTTTGATTCAAATAAAAATCTGTTGAATGTATTATTTCTCAAGGAGTTGAATATAATACAAAAAACATAATTAAAAATACCACCCCGAAAACTAAAACAGGGAATAATATTAGAAGCATAATAGTTTTGAGTCTATTAGACCAAATGGATGATTGAATTCAAATAGCTGTCATATTTTTATTATAAAGAATCTAATACACAAATATTAGCAACAGCATTTTTTATTGAAGAAATAAAAATATCATCCTCTTGATTATTGTTATTATCCTTATCTGCTGCCAGGGTTTCATTAGTCTTAATTAATTTTTCTGTTATAAAATTATATAAATTCTGCTTTATTATTTCAGAATGTTTTTCTCAGAGACTATCAATAAAATCCCTAGTTAGCATTAAAATATAAGCTCAATTAGGAGTTTTGACAGTAGCGGATCTTTTTATTTTTGGGTTAAGATAAGCCATTTCTCAAACAACACACATTTGATTTATGGTAGTTAATTTTACTCATTCTTTATATATATCTAATTCTCAACATAGTAACAAAAAAATACTATCACAATTATATGATCATTCTTTTATAATAGAACTTCAAGGCGATAAGTAATTGATTTTAATTTTTTTTTCTTCAAGAGGCTCTAATATAAGATTATCACTTATTCAATTAAATAACCCAGATTTTTCTATAATTATTCTTGATATATCATTATAATGCTCATTATCTGTAGCATCTTGAATTGCTCCTTTATTAAAATCGTAATAATCTCTTAGTAAATTACCTATAGATTCAATTGACGTAAGAAAAGGTAATGATTTTTCTTTTTCTAATACTTGATCCATTTTTTTTAATTGTGAATAATTAATAAATTAAAATCCAACTTTTGGAGATTTAGCAACTTCTTCTCTATTTTCAACTTCGAAGAAAATTTCTGATTTGAAATTAAATATAGTGGCGATTATATTAGTAGGAAAAACTTGAATATATGTGTTGTACTCATTTGTAGAAGAATTGAAGAATCTTCTTACAGCAGCAAGTTTATTTTCAATATCTGCTAATTCTGTTTGTAATTGCATAAAATTCTGATTTGCTTTTAGTTCTGGATTACTTTCAACAACTGCAAAAAGTCTTCATAAAGCTCAAGTTAACATTCCGTTTGCAGCGATTTTATCATCAACAGATCAAGCTCAAGAATAAGCTTTACGAGCGTCCATGATTTTATCAAAAATAGCTTGTTCATGGGTTGCATATCATTTTACTGTATCTACAAGATTTGGTACAAGGTCGAATCTTTGTTGTAATTGAACATCTATATCAGCAAAGGCATTTTGTCTGTTATTTCTCATTTGGATTATTCCATTGTATTTTGCTATTACAAAAAATACAGCTAGAGCAATTATTATAAGTATAATTATTAAAGGTGACATAATATAATTAGTTAAAATTAAAGCCAGTGCATTATATTTATTATTGATGTAGTTGCAATTTTTTTACTTTACTTTTATCCAAAAATTTATACACTCCCAATTCCAATAAAATTAATTACATAAAATATGAAAAAAACTAAAATCATAGCAACTATTTGACCTTCTACTGATAGTGAAGTATCTATCAAAAAATTATATGAATCTTGAGTAAATATTATAAGATTCAATTTTTCTCATGCGAATTATGAAAATGCAAAACTTGTAAAATCTAGAATTGATAAGTTAAATAAATCTAGAGAAACTTGTCTTAGTGCACTTCTTGATACCAAATGACCAGAAATAAGAACAGGGGATTTAGAAACTAAAATACAATTCGAGAAATGAAATATTTTCAAAATATTTGTAGATAAAGCTAAATATACCGAAGATGGGAAATCTTTATTCTGCGATTATGAATACTTGGTTGAGGACTTGAATATAGGTGATATTATAGAAATAGATTCTGGTCTTATGAAAGCTCTTGTAAAAGCAAAAAACAAAGATTATCTAGAAGTTGAAGCGCTTAGTCCTTGTTTAATTGGCTCTAGAAGACATATTAATCTTCCTGGTAAAAGAATAAGATTACCATGAATCACTCAAAAAGATAAAGAAGATGTATTTTTTGCAATTGAGAATAAATATGATTTTATTGCTCAAAGTTTCGTAAGAAGTAAGGTAAATGTTCTTGAATTAAGAGAATTATTGGATAGTAATAATGCTTTTCATATCAAAATTATTGCAAAAATTGAAAATGAAGAGTGAGTAGAAAATCTTGATGAAATAATTGAAGTTGCTGATGGAATAATGGTTGCTAGATGAGATTTGTGAATAGAAGTTCCGATTGAATCTCTTCCAATTTTCCAAAGACAAATGGTAAGTAAATGTCTGAAAACTGGTAAATTCGTAATTATCGCAACTCATCTTCTAGAAACTATGATTGAAAGCCCTTTTCCAACTAGAGCAGAAGTATCTGATGTATTTAACAGCGTAATGCAAAAGGCAGATTGTCTTATGTTATCAGGTGAAACTGCAATGTGAAAATATCCAATTGAATGTGTGGAAATGATGACAAAAGTTATAGTTGCTGCAGAAAACCAAATTCATTATAAACATCATGATTTTGAGAATAACGGATTAACTCCTAGAGATATAGAAAAAAAGTTACTTATTAAAAGCTCAGTATTTATGGCTGATGAGCTTGATGTTGACGCTATTCTTATATTCACGCGTTCTGGTAGATTAGCTCGTCTTGCGGCTTCTTATAGACCAAAAAAACCTGTATATTCTTTCAGTGGAGATTTTCATTCTGTACAACATATGAATATTCTTTTCTGAGTTGAACCATTTTTATTGAATAGTTGGTCAGAATCATCAAAGGAAAATGTAACTTCTTCAATTAGCTTGCTTCTCGAGAAATGAAAATTAACTCGTGAAAGTAAAGTTATAGTAATTACAGATATCCAAAAAGATGGAAAAGAAATTCCTGCAATTGAAATAATTACTATTAGAGATTTTTTCTAAAAAAGTTAATTAAAAAGACGTTAGTATTTTACTAACGTCTTTTTAATTTTACTTAATATTAAATTAATAACTGAAGAGTTTAGTTTGCTCTAATATAAGAGTGTCATAGTTTTTTCATTCTCAGAAATAATCCCATCTCATAATATCCATATTGTCATTATTAGTCTTAGTGTGAGGATTAACTTGGATTTCGAAATGGAGATGAAAATCACTGTATTCCTTATCTGGAACTCAACTTCTTCATACTTGTCATAAAAAAGTTTTTGCTTTTATGAATTGTCATTCGGCTATATTTGTAGGTATATTCTCTAGGTGTGAATAAAAAGTAACATTTCAATCGGCAGTTTTTAACCATATTTGATTTCATCTATATATATCAAGATTAGTCATTCTATCGTCACTACTAATATCTTTCCATAATATCTTATCAAAATCACTCCAACTAAAACTGTTTTTTATTCTAATTATCACTCAATCTGCGAGAGCTCTGACTGGAGTATAGTGAGATGCAAAAATATCCCATCAATGATGAATTCAATCTGTATATTTTGCTCTATAAGGACGAGCTGCATTAGGGACAATACCTTTCCTAGTAGGAATTACTTTTCAATTTACGGGAGAAATATATTTTAGCGTTTTCCTTGATGATTGAATATTAGAAAGCAATATATTCTTAAAATCAGCATACCTTTTATTATATAAATTTTGGATAATTTCAAATTTGGATTTTGTATCTGTTTTATTTTGTAAATCACCTAGCTCACCTTCGAGCTTAAGAGTTTCTATATCTATAATACTTAATTCTTTATCTATTCATGAATCTGAAAAATCACTAAAATCTACAAATAGTTTTTCATAACTGAGCTGATTTATTTTGAATTCTGTATTTGTATAGAATTCATCTCAATTTTTAATATAAACAGAACTATCAGTACAACTATTTAAAAATCTAAAATATATGAAATATAAATACTTACCACTTACTATTTCTGTATTTACTAATTTTTGATTATTGGAACAACTTGAATAAATTGAGGGATTAACATATTTTTCTTTTGATTGAATTACAAATATTGTAGAATTAAGATCCAAATTACTTGTTATAATATTTCTATTCAAAGATTTTATTATTTTACCATTTCATCTGGCATTCACATATATATCTGCGGAGTTCATTAAGCTCGGAAAAACTCCTAGAGTTAGTAAAAGTGAATATATGAATATTTTTGGTATTTTCATTGAAATTTTATTAAGCTTTATTGATTATAAAAAAAATAATCAATTTGCAATTAATTAATAAAATTCCTTTTTTTTAAAAAGGAAAAAAGTCCGAACATAAAGGCATTTTTAAAATAAATTTGCCTATGTACCGGACTTATTTTCGGTTCTACAAGTTAAACCATCTATCTCGTAGGAAGTGTCTACCACACTTTGGTATTTTTAGATAAGAGATTACCAGCTCCTTTTCTGGACAGGTATTTTTATACTCATCACAGAAGAATTTTATTTTACAAAATTTTTATTTTTGTTTGGTGGTTTTTGATGTGTGGTGGTGAGATAGTTTCACCTTGTTAAGCAGTAGACATATATATTAAAACATATAGATTAATATATGTCAAATATTTGAATATAAAAAATACAAGTTTTTTAAAAAACTTGTATTTTTGCTTTAAAATAAGGCTTAATTTTTATTATATTTTTTTATTTTTCGTTAAATTCCCAAGATGAATCCCAAGTTTCTCATGGAGAATGAATTTTGAATTCCCTACATCTATTAATAAATATTGCAGAAGGCTTATCTCACAACTCAACTAACTCCTTAAATATTTTCTCAGCATCACCGAATTTTTGTTCTGAATATAATTTAATAGCCTTTTCAAAATTATTAATTATTTCAAGTTTTTCACTTGGAACCTCATTCTTGAATCAAATAAGCTCATAAATATCTACAGAATTCCTTTTTCATTTAACTTTAATTTTATCAAGATATCTGAATACAAATGAATCTCAAGCGGATTTTTGTACAGATTCTGATACACAAATAAGAGTATCATAATATTTATTAATTCATTCAAGACGAGAAGCAAGATTCACATTATCACCAAGAGCTGTGAATTCAATTTTTCTTCAAAGGCTTCCTATATTACCAATAATTACATCTCACTTATTAATTCACATTCTTGCGCTTATTTCAAAACCTAATTTTTCTTTGAAAGAAATATTAAGTCTTTGAATTGTTTTTTGTTGTTCAATAGCTCATTTACAAGCAAGAAATGATTGTTCTTTTTCTTGTCAGAATGCTCACCACAATGCCATAACAGCATCTCACTCATATTTGTTTATAAATCAATTATTATCAATTATATCATTTGAAACACTTTCCAAATATTGACTCAAAAAATGAACTAATTCTTCTGGCTCCATTTTTTCTGAGATTGTAGTAAATCAAGCTATATCTGAGAAAAAAATTGTATTTTCTTTTCTCTGTCAACCAAGTTTTACTTTTTCATAATTATCAAGTACTGATTTAACTAGGTCTGCAGCCAAATATTGACTAAGAGTGCTTTCTAGAAGTCTCTTTCATTTATCTTCATATAAATACCTGTATAGACTTACCATTAGGAATGATAGTATAATTGATGCAAAAAACTGTACAGGGAAAGAAAATATTATATTAAAATATTTGAATGAAAATCAATAAAAGAATATATATAAAATAATTAGGAAAAATAGTGATCAGATAAAATAAATTTTCCTTTTATCATAAACTCATAACAGAGTAATAAGATATATAAAAAGAATTAGAAATATTACTTCATCTTTTTGATTGAAATATCTTAGGAATTTTTGATTAAGAACGGTATTAATCATATTAGCATGAGTATATACTCAAGATATTATTCAAAACGGAGTCGCTTTTTCATCATTAAGAGTAGTTGCTGTTGCTCAAATAAGAATTATTTTATCTTTTATGAGAGTTGGATTATATTTTTTATTATAAACATCAATAAATGATAATTTTTGAAAATCTTCTGGATTAGGAGAAAGATAATTAATATTTACATCTTTAATTAAAGTATCAACGCTATATACTTTTTTATTTAATCTGGAAAAACCTTCATCTGATCTTGAATATGGAATTTTCAAATCACCTAGATTAAAATAAGAATAATTCTTGAGATTAACAGATAAGCTCATGTCTTTTTTATAAATTGACTCATAATATTTTCTGAGTAAAGCAAAAGATAGGGTATATTCAATTTTTTGAGATTCAGAATTTATATAAAAAGGAAAAATACTATAAACATTCTGATTTATTTCACTTGTATTAGAATAAACATCTCATATTCATAAAGCCGAACTTTCGAATATCTTGATTGGGTAAAGATTTTCTGGTTTAGAAAAAGCTAAAATAATATTTCCAGCTTTTTTTATTGCTTTTGCTAAAATATCATCATCTTCACTATAACAAATTCATTTTTCTGAAAACAATGTATCAAATCATACAACAATTGCTCAGTCAGCTTTTAGGTTATCAATTACCTGTGCATAATATTTCCTTCTAAAATCCTGCCATCTACCAAGTCATCATTTGTCTTGATCTTGCAGAGTTCTATTATCAATCTCAATTACAGTTATTGCACTGCTAGCGTTTATTTTCGTATCTCAGGTAGAGTAAGTAGTGAATAATGCATTTTGCATTGAATAATTAAGCTTCGTAATGAAATTTCAAAACAAGGCATTATTAGAAATGTATATTGATAACAATACCACAAATGTTATTCAAGTTGCTATGATGAATTTATTTTGCAGTGAAAAAATCTTATTTAATTTCATTCCAAAAATACTTTTATCAGTGTTCATTTTAATTTTTACTTAGTAGATAATTGTTCTTTCAAATTTGTTATAATTTCTTTCATGTCAGTATTTACTTTTCAAAAAGTCGAATTAATTACATTCAGCATATTTTCTCAAAAAGAAGAGAATAAAGCTTCTAGTTCTTTTGGATCTTGCATTTGATCTAGATAATTCACAATTCATGATTTTAACTCTCAAGCAACCTTAGAACCTTTATTTTTAGAAACGTCTATATAATCATAAATATCAAGTTTTATAAAATCATTAGTTAATTTTGTTTTAACATCATTAGGAGAAGTATTGATTATAAGATCACGAAGTTTTGATTTGTATAATGCTAATTCATCAGAATTGGGTAGGGAATGAATATTTTGATAAGTGGAACTTAATTTTTCATTAAGTATTAATTTGTCTTCTGGAGAAAGTTCAGGAATAATATTTTTAATTTTTTCAAGTGTATTACCTCCTCATTCGACTATTGACTTAGAAACATCTGCCATTAAATAATCCTTATTTCAAAGTTTGATTTTTATATAAGTTACAATATTAGTACCAATTGTTTGTTTTGCAATTGCTTCGTTTACTTGCTTTTGCCATTTTTCTAATAATTCTTTTAAGAATTCATTATCTAATTTAAGATTTTCGGCTATCCATACTTGATTGAATATTTCGCTTGGAGTTGTATCTTTTGGACTAGATAAATTACGTCCCAATCATTGTTGTACATTATATGATTCGTCGTTTTTTATATCAATTAAGCTCACATCATGATTAACTGCATGAATATAATTATCATCCAAATTAATTTCAAATACAGTTCATCTAACTGTTGCTGCATAATTCCCAAAATCATAAGTTTCTGTAAAATATGAATTCTTTGTCATGAATTTTACAATATTAGACCAAGTTTTTCATTGTTCAATATTGAATTTTATTTTGATATTTGATAAATCTTTTGATGCACTCATCTCGGATATTGTAATTGCGGATTTTGATCACATACGAGTAATACTTCAATCTGGCCAAAATACCGTAGCGCTTGATTCATCAAAAGTTCTAATCTTATCATTTATTTCCAAAACTTTTTTTTCATTTTCTTTCAAACTTACTATAGTATCTCTTTTTATAATTGCACTTCATTTGGTTACTAGTAGATATGGATTTTCTGTAGATGATTCTATTATTGAATAATTAATATAATCAGCCCTGAAGTTAGAAACTATTATGTAAATTATTGATATAAATAAAAAAACAATAAACCCCATGACCTTATTGTTTTTTATAAAATTTAAAATTTTTTGCATCTTTATTAAAATAAATTAGATTAAAATAAATTTTTCATTATTCTAATTGTATTAGTTTTTTTTGAAAGTAAAAATTTTTATAAATATGAGGAAACATTTTCAGTATATATTATTCTTTTTAAGTATCTTAATTGTATATGAGCTTTATCTTATTATATCTTTTAAATACATAGATATCCAAAAAGATCTCATTATTACAGGGACAGAAAAAAATATAGAAAACAAGAAAATATTATTAAAAACAAAAAAAGAATATTTTGCATACATTAACACAAACGCATATAAAGATAAAATCGCAAAATCTTCTCAAAACCGAAAAAATCCCTGAGAAGAAGTAATTTTTGTTGTCACAAAAGAAGAATCAGAACAATATAAAGAATTAGATGTACAAAAACAAATGTATGGTGAAAAAGATATAAAAAAACCCACTTACTGAATGTCCAATCGGCAGAAATGGGTTTTTTATGTTTTGAATAAAGATATAAGGGATTAATTAATATGTTAATTTCCTTCATTTTTTAGATATGCAAACTTATTTTGCCAAAATTTAAGTTAATTAAATTACTTAGCATTAGCACATAAAGTAGTATATTTTTGTTGTAGGTCGGTTTTCTTGGCAAGTTTTGAGATTATCTTGGCGTCACATAGAATTGTCTTTTCAACGTTATTTCCTAGATTAGTTTCTATTTTTTGGATTTCTGCAAGAGAGTCATCATATTTCCCAAGAATATAAAAACTTCTGTATCTGATTTTTGCAACATCAATATTATTGGGATCAGTCTTAATATATTCTGTACTTAACTTAAGTGCATCAAGTATTTTATTTTTTGAATATGCGGTTTTTACTGATTCAAGAGTTACACTAGAAAGATTAACACTTGATGTAGGTGTTGCTACTGGAGTTTGATTGACAGTATTAGAAGTTGTAGCCGTAGAAGTGCTAGTTGTTTTTGGAGTTGAGTTATCTATTTCTAATAATTTTCATTTATATATTGGATTTTTCACTCTAATTCTTACTGTTCTTGCAAATGGGTTTTTACCAAACTTGGTAATGTAATACTGTGATTTATAATCCAAGTCAAAAATTCAAACTACAGTAAGATTAAAATCTTTGTCATAAGAATATAATATTTTCTTTTTAAATGCGGTAATTCATGTAGGATTAGCTTCATCGTCAATAGAAATAAAGAAATTCGATGGTTCTATGAATTCAAAAAGTCCAATAGAAGAATAAGCTGGAAGACTATTTCCTTCGAATATTTTAGCTGAAGTTGAATTAATTTTATCAACAATAATATTGTATTTTTCTACATTAGAAGCTTTTGTTATGTTTGTTACTCAACTTACAGTTAATGCTCATGAATTAATAATATTTCATGAATTCGATATAATTCAAGTTACTACAGTAGTTTTTGGGATAATTACTGTAGGTATTCCTAATTTGCTATTCAATTCTGCAATTTGGTTTTGCAATTTGGTATTTTCATCTTGAAGTTTTTTGATTGTATCTGAAAAACCTTTAATAATATTCTGTAAATTAATGATTGTTTCCTGGGTTACAGGAACAGCAGTTTCCGCTAAAGTTATTGAAAATGGATAACAGCTCAAAAGAGCTAGAGCAATGATTTTTTGTATTTTCATAATATATATTTTATAAAGTAATTTTCTTTATTCTAATCTTTTTTGGTTTAGAATCAAAGATTTTTTTGATTGGGGCATAACTTAGTCTATGTATTGAACATATTCCAAATTTTTTTAATCACTGCATATGTTTTTGGGTTCCGTATCATACATTATTTTCGAATAAATATCAGCTGAATTCTTTGCTATATTCTTGCATCATTCTATCTCTGGTAACTTTTGCGAATATAGATGCCGCTTTGATTTCATCAATTTTACAATCTCATTTAATTATAAAAGTAGATACCAAATCTATTCAATCAAAAACATAATTATCGTTTCAGTCTATTTTTAGTTCAATTTTTTGAGAATTTTTTATTTTTGATAGAACTTGTTTTATAGCATCTTCCATTGCTAATTTATTGGCTTTCTTAATACCAATAGCGTCCACTATTTCATTTGATTTTATTCAAATTCATAGAATGCATTTTCAAGTTTTTTCAAGTTCAATAAGCTCGTCAAATAGCAGTTCTCTTATTTTTTTTGAAAGTTTTTTTGAATCATTTAATCTTGTAATGATACCCAAATTTCTTTTGTTTTTGGCTTCAAAAAAGCATGCACCTGCCACAACTGGTCAAGCCCATGATCATCTTCCAACTTCATCTACCCCTATAATTCAAGCCATTTTTAATTATAATTTGACGAAAATACTACAATAGTTAATATAACGAAGACTTAAAAATTTACAAATTAAGAGTTTTAATTATGAAAGATTACTTAAAAGAATTCAAAAAACAAAAATTTCGCAAAAACACACTTATAGTTTTATCATCACTTGCTTTTGCTTTTGTAATCAATGGATTTCTATTCTGAACTCCAGTTGGTAATAAGCTTCAAACATCAGTTAAAAATGCTACAACTACAAAAACAACAGAAGCTGTAAAATCGGATATTTATCTTCAATTACAATGAACTTGAGCTGATACTCTAGATCTTAAAATTGGAACAGAGCTAAAACAAGTAAGTGAAGTGAGATTATCAATAGTGACAAATCCTGATATAAATATTTTTAAAATCAATAATATTTATAATGATGAAGATAAAAATCTAGAAATCATCAAAATAAGTAATACTCCAGGAATAACTTCTCTTACTTTCAAATTCCAAACGCCTGTAAATTTGACTCCTGGATACACTCTAGCTAATATTATATATACAAAAAAAGAATGAGAAAAAGTTGCAGTTAATCTTACGGAAACAATGTTTGTAAGCGGTAAAGATAGCTTCGAAATTAATAATAGCTGAGCAGAATTTTAATTCACAATAATTTTAATAATAAAAAATCCAATTCTTAGTGAATTGGATTTTTTATTATTAAAATTCGAATTTTATATTACATAATTTTTCACTTCTTGCATGTCCAGGATAAATCATTGTCTCTGGGGGTAGCTCAAAAAGATTAGCAAGACTCTTTTTCATAGCTTCTGAATTTCATGTAACTAAATCTGTCCTTCCATGAGTAGTGGCAAATAATGTGTCTCAAGTAAGGCAAATATTATGCTCTTCAATATAAAAGCAAGAACATCACACAGTATGACCTGGAGTGTGGATTATTTTAATTCAATCAATTATATCTCATGTTTTAAATGTTTTAATATTATTTATATATTTAGCATTCAGACTGAAGTTTTTTGCAAAATGTCCAGATAAATTATATTCACTTTTATCCAGGAATATTCTTTCTTCCTCATGGATATATATAGTTATATTAGGATGAGCTTCTATGATTTTCTCCATTCATGCGATATGATCATAATGTCAGTGAGTAATGAATAAATTATGAATTTCTCAGGACTTATCATTAAGAGTTTCTGTAATTTTTTCAAAATCAAAAAACCCAGCATCTACCATATTGTTTTTGTTTTTATATGAGAAAAAATATGAATTGGCGGACTGTTTGTGATTAGGTTTTATTTTTATAATTGTGGGTTTAAAAGTCATTTATATTACTTGTGAGATTAAAAATATTATGTATTGTACCTTTTTTATTGGATATTACAAAAGCTTTTGATTTATCAATTAATCAGAGGAACGAAAATAAAACCTGGGAATTCTGATTTCGAAATACTTCCATCAAGATTTTTTTGGATTTTCCACACGGATTCTTTTATAGGAATTACAATTATTCATCCAGGTTTTAGTTGAAGAATTAGATCAGTAGGCAATGTCTTTGCGGAGGCTGAAACAAGTATTTTATCAAAAGTTTCTCCAGGTATTCAGAGTTTCTTTCCGGCTTGAATTATTTTTGCATTTTTGAAATTATATTTTGAAAGATTGGAATTACCAAAATCAACTAACTCAGGAATTATTTCAACTCATGTAACTAATCAGTTTTCTCCAGTTATATATGCAAGCAAGGCAGTTGTCCATCATGAACCTGCTCAGATATCCAAAACACTATTTCATAAGTCTATTTCAAGTAATTTTAACATAAAACCAACCGTGAAAGGTTGAGAAATTGTTTGTCAAAAACCTATAGATATCGGTTTATCAAAATATGCGTATTCTTTCATTTCACTAGGCACAAAATCCACTCTATCTACATACCTAAAGGCTTCCAATATTCTTTTATCTTTTAAAACATCTTTTGCTTTTAATGTAGACTCAAGCAGGTCTTTATTTAAATTTCTCATAATATGAATTGACAAGATATTATCTTTTGATTTTTTGAGGAATCATCATTTCTCTGTCATGTCATTTTTTCGTGGATTTTACACTGAAATGAATTTCATAATCTTCTGAATACATTTTTTTGAATAATTCTTCAAAATTTCATATAAGTCAAGAATCATGAATCTCATTAAGAGAATATTTTTTATCCACGGTTACGCTTATGAGTTTTTTTTCGTTATTTACATGGATTCCTGTAATATGATTAGTGACGAATGATTTAATTTTGGATGAGATATTCTTTCATGTGAAAGATTTTGCTATTGTTTTCATAATTTTATATATTATGAATTACTTAAGTAGCTTATCTGTTTTTTTAAATATTTCATTAAGGTCTTTTTCGATTTCTTTAATCCATTTTTTCTCACCCAGTATTTCTGCCTCTTCTAAGAATCACTTCAAATCAAAAAGTGACTTTGGCCATTTCAGAGTTTCAAAACCGAATTTTTCTGGTATTTTTAAAGAAGGGTTTTTATCTAAAAAATCTTCAAACTCTTTTTCAGTATCGAATTCCTTAGATATTTCTTCTTTTTTTCCGTTTACACTCTTGTAAACATAAATTTTTCATTTGAACATAGTTACATTTATTAAAAAATAAACTATTACTCTCGTGACCTGTAATTATATCTTTAATTATATTTTTGCAATATATACAACGTGAAAAGTATATGAGTAAAATGTGAAGAAAATGTGAAGAAAAATCTACCAGAATTCTGGTAGGTTTTTCTTGTGAAATATTTAATAAAAATTCTAATTATACAATTACTATTCCAAAACCTGTAAGTAAAGCGAGGACATCTGGCTTAGAAAAACGGGCTCATTTTAATTTGTTATGAAGTGGATCAATATAGTATGATGTTGCTAAGACAAAATCAGTTTTATTTAAAATAGTATCTTGGAATCTGCTTCCAGATAAATCTGAGCTTGCAAAACTTGAGCCAGTTAGATTAGTATTAATAAAATCGGTTTCTTTTATGGTGCATTCTAGGAAGCTACTATTTTTCATATCAAGCTTATTGAAATTACATAAATCAAGTTTACAAGACTTGAATTCCCAGCTAAGAAGAAGATTACTTATTGTAGAAAAATTAACTCAGACTAATTTGCTATTTTCGAATATAACTTCTTGGAAACTACAATTTGCAACTTTTATATTGGACAAATTACATTCAATAAAAGAACAATCAGCAAAAGTTGAGCTAGAAAAATCACATTCACTGAAATTGCATTTTTTGAATATACATTCAGTAAAATCCTTATTGCTTAAGTCTTTCGGTATTTCTGAAATATTCTGAAATGTTTCTTTTTCGTATGAGGTAGACGCGAAGTTCATTTTATATTTTTATAAGATTATTATTTAATTCTTTTAGGATTTAATTCTTCGAATTGTTCTTTTGAATATATTCATATTCATCTTAGTTTGTTATTTTCATTATTGCTTGTTGTAAACAGTGTAATGTGAGGGAACGGAATTTCAAAATCTGTATCTAATAAGGTATTCAATTCCTTATAAAATTCAATTAACTCTTTTATTTCTATTATTTGTATAATTGATTTTCGTATTTCTGGAATTGTTTCTCAATTACTACCCGGAACTAAATAGTTATATGTTTTCTGAATAAAATAAAATTCATTTTGCAAAGTAACTCCCCAATTTATAGAATTATTTAAAGTTTTAATTTGACCGAATATATTATCTTTTTCTTCTATAGATAAATGTTCTATATGAGCAAGGATTTTTACTCAAATTTCGGAGCCTATAATTGTAGAATGGAATTCATTTTTACTTAGTAGTCAATATTTTTTTGCTTCATATTGTATATTCTCCGGAGAAGAAACTACACTTTCAATATTCAATAATAGAGTTGATATTTCTTGATAAAATTCCGATTTAGATGTAATTTCCATATAAATTATCTATTCAAATAAGTAATTGTAAATTGTAAAACAGTAGCAAAAGAAACCCAAATTAAGTAGGGTATTTGAATATAAGTAATCCATTTCATATGAGGATATATTGCAATCATTGCCCATATAAGAGTAATTAGGACAAGTAAAATATCTACAGCTGCCAATGGATTATTTTTGAGTCAGAATTGGATAGTAGTGAAAGCAAAATTGAAGATAAGATTAAGTATAAAAGGCAAAGCAACTATAAAAGGAATTTCTTTTTTTATAACCATTAGGAAAACTTTACCAAAAGAAACGGCAATCATAATATATAGAACAGTCCAAACAGGACCAAAAATCCAAGAAGGTGGAGACCAAGTTGGCTTTATAAGTTGTGAATACCAATTATATGCATTGTTCATAATAATTTTTGTTAAAAATAAATTAAAAAGGTTTTAAAACTTAAGATTACTATATTTTATGTAAAATGATTATTTTTTCAACTTTCCTCTTTCTTTTCTCGCTTTAGTAAAACTCGTATTCCAAGATTTAGCTTTCATTCCTCTTGAAGAAAGTACAAGTTCTCTTATTACATCTGGCAAAATCTCATCCTGATATTTCCTCTCTTCTTCAAAAGATTTTCCTTCATAAATTATTGCCTTGAGAGCATATTCTGCTCATCCCGGAGCATGGTCTGCCATATGAGCAGTAGCTACAGCATGCCCCGCTGCACGGGTAATCGCAATCTGAGTAGGATTAGTAAGTTCTCTCGCAAGTACAATCACACCAAAAGCTGCATTTCTAGCGTCACCCACAGTCGCATTTCATTTCTCCCACTTATCAGCCACATCAAGTGCATACAAGATTCGTAAATCTATATTTTCTCAATAAAGTGACAATATATGTCTGACACAGTCAATCGACCATTTTATTAATAGCTTATGTTGTTCTTTAGTCAGGGGTCAACCTCTATGTTCGGCTACAAAGCGGTTATCGCGCATTTACAATTATTATTAATCAATTTTTGAATCAATTCAATATTGATTATCTCCTATAGTTCCAGGCATAATTAATAATCATATTAAAATCAAAATATCAAAATATGGTATTATCAAGAATAATGAATTCCATCATGATTTATTTATATCATGAAATCTTTTAATTGAATTTATAAGTAATATATAACTACAAAGTATATAAATTACCAAGCTATAATATCAAAAAATACTAAGATATTCCCTGTTCATAAAAATAGTTGTATATCGAATAATTAATTCATACGGAAGTTTTATTAATACGAGCAGTATTACAGAAATGAGTATAATTGAAAAAAATATTCTTTTCTAAATATTCTTCATTTTGGAGTAAGTAATGATTTTAATAAATTCATAATAAGTTAGTTTATAAATTAAAAAAAGTAATTTGTTAAAAGTTTTTATTATAACTTCTGGTTAATATAATTACATTTTAATCTTTTTCAATAAATATAATTCAATCATCTAAAAAAACTTAAAATCCCAAACCTAAACCATAAACATCCCTCGAAACCCTCTGACTGTGTAGTAGGATTCTGCGCCGTTGTGGTAGGTGAATACTTGGTTGTAGCGACGATACTGGTTTTTGCAATTTTCATTATATCAAATTAATCTCCATAATACTTGCAAAAAGGGATTGCCACGTCACTATCGTTCACTCCAAGAGTACCTCCTCGCTTTCGCTCATGGCGCCTCGCAATGACAAACTGGAGCTTTTTGTAATTTTCTATTTTCTATTTTATATTTTAGATTCTAAATCTATTCTATCCAAAAAATTTCCAAATTCCAGACTTTTCCATATAATCCTGAAACTTAATTAAAAATTATAAATATGAAAAAGCACGAAATAGTAGAGAATATAAAGGTTGATAAATTAATTTTCTGAGGGAAAGGTCTTGGTCTAGCTCCGGACGGGAAGAAGATTATTATTGGAGGAGGGGTGATTCCTGGGAGTGTAATTAATCTTAGAATATTAAAAGACCGCAAGAATTATTATGAGGCTCAGATGTTAGAAGAGGTTGTGAAATCTCCACTAGAACAACCGCTTCCTGCACATTTCCAAGTTTATGGAGGTTGTAAATGGCTTCCTATTAATCATGATGACCAATTGAGAATTAAAACAGAACAAGTAAAAGAAGCTTTTAATTATCTAAAAGATTATGTTGTTGATGCAACTTTTCACCCGATAATTGCTTCTCCTGAGATTTATGGATATAGGAATAAAGTAGAATTTAGCTGGTGAAAATATATAAGTGCAAGAGAAGAAGTTCATGATGAGTTCAGATTCTGATTCCATAAACAAGGTGAATTCGACAGGATTATCGATTGTAGTTTCTGTGTACTAGCCGATGATGAAACAAACTCAATTTTTAAGGAAGTTAATACTTTTTCTAGGAATTCTTGAATTACAACTTATGATCCAAAATCTCAAATTGGTTTCTGGCGTCATTTCGTAGTACGTAAAGCAAAATTTACTTGAGAAATAATGCTTATTTTTAGTGTGAATGATGCTTATCTGAATAGCTCTGAATCAATTGAATTCCAGAAAATATTCTCAGATTTTGTTGCTAATCTTACTAAAAAATATCCGAATATAAAATCAGTATATTATCTGAAAAACAATGGTAAAGCTGATATTGTAACTTGAGAATTCGAACTTGTTTTCTGACAAAAAACTATCACAGAAAAACTACTAGGTAAATCATTCGAAATTAATCCAAAGAGCTTTTTCCAGACTAATTCGCTTGGAGCAGAGAAGCTATATTCAGAAGTTCTTAATCTTATTGGAACTGAGAAAAGAGGTTTAGCTCTGGATTTATATGCAGGAACTGGGACTATATGAATTATGCTTGCTGACAGATTTAATAAAGTCTACAGTGTCGAGCTTGTAAAAGAGGCGAGTCTGGATTGAGAAAAAAATGCGAAATTAAATAAAGCTAATAATATAGAATTCGTGAACGCGAAAGTTGAAGACTTCCTGAAAAACTTTATAAAAAAAGAGACCGGTCTTGAAAATATAAGACCGGTCTCAGAAGTTGACTTATTAGTAATTGATCCACCGCGCGATGGAATGCATCCAGATACACTTCCAAGTATCATAGCTTTTGATTCTGAGACTATAATTTATGTTAGTTGTAATCCTGCAACTCTTGCTCGTGACCTAGACTTCATAGTGAAGAATTCTACTTACAAAATAACTGACGTGATTCCAGTAGATATGTTTCCTCATACTCATCATATTGAGACAATAGTGAAGTTGGTGAAATAATTAATTCAAAAAAATCTCCCGAAAATTTTCGGGAGATTTTGTTATTTTTTACCTCATAATCTTCTCAACTACAACCTGTCATATTTTACCATTGCTGATTTGTTTGACTTCGAGAGAAAGAGTTTTGATTTTCCCAATTAATTGAATTTTCTCTCAATTAATAGGGAATCTTTCAAGTTTGGAAGTTATAATATAGCTGAGATTTTCTCAACAGAATTCTTCTCCAAGACCAATATCTACAATTTCACCGATTTTGAACTCATCTAATAAATCATCAATTATTACATTACCATTTGCTAGAATTTTACCGTCTTTCATTTTGCTTAAATAAACCTCCTCTTTATCTGTTTCATCTTTTATATCTCCGAATACCTCTTCTACAATGTCTTCTAGAGTTATAATTCATTCAACTCATCCGTGTTCATCTAAAACTAGAGCCATATGTTTACGAGATTTTTGTAAAGTTTTGAATACAATATCAATTGGCTGAGTAAGTGGAATTTTAATTATTTCATCAAGTTGGATTTCTGATAGTTTTTTGTTACCTCTTCCGGCTTCTTTTAATTTGAAAGCTTGTTTGAAAGTAATAAAATGGTCAATTCTATCAATTGTTTCTTTATAAATTGGAATTCTAGAATGTGAGTGCATAAGTAGATATTCACATAGAGTGTCAATAGTTATTTGTTCATTTACAGCATCCATCTGTACACGAGGTGTCATAACAGATTCGGCAGTAGTGTCTCATAAATCAAGAATAGATTTAATTTTTTTATGTTCTTCTTCTTCTACTGCTCAATTTTCATGAGACATATCTATGAACGCTTCAAGTTCTTCGGAAGACATTTTTATATGTATACTATTATTACCAAAAAAATATCAAATCATCTTAACGAATATTTCTATTATAAAGATTATAGGATATAATATTTTTGTGAATATAAAATAAAAAGGAGCTACAAAAAGAGAAACTTGTTCATTGTATTTGGAACATATTGTTTTGGGTGTTATTTCTCAGAATAAAAGCAAAATCATAGTTACCATTCATGTTGCAATTCATATTCAATAACTTCCTGGTAAGCCGAATTTTTCTGCTAATTGTATTGAAGTTGTAGTTGCAAGAGCAGATGCTCATACATTCACAAGATTGTTTCAGATAAGTATTGCTATAAGAAGCTTATCATTATCTTTCTTAATTTTTTTTAGGAATTTGGATCAAGCTTTTTTTTCTTTTACAAGAGATATTATTTTGTGTTGAGAAAGGCTCATTAGTGCAATTTCTGTTCCTGAGAAAAATGCAGAAAGAATTATTAGAATTGTAAATATAAATATCGATAGGGGGTCCATAGTGGTTTTTTAAAATATAAAAAGTCTAATTAAAATTAATAGTATTAATTCAGTTTTCTGTAATTACTTTAATTCAGGCATCTTTAAGAAGTTTTGTAAGTATTCAATCTCATTCTGTAAGTATTCATCTAAAAGTTCAATCATAAATAAGTCAGCAGCCACAAGAAGGGGATTTTGATTTTAATATAGCTAATTTACATTTTTTGTCTTTTGCTATTTCTAGAGCCTCGAGTGCTCATTCCAAAAAATTTTGTGTTACATCTTCTCAAGTTTCTGTTATAATATTAGTTCATCTTTTTTCAGATCTAAGTCTCGGAACTCATAATCAAGC
>JAQTWP010000013.1 GCA_028689205.1 Candidatus Altimarinota bacterium | reverse complement strand
TCCAATTGTTGAAACTATTGAAGAGAATGGATTATTTATTCCAAATAATGTAATTCTTGGAGACAAGGCTTTATCATCATTAGATACTGAAGTCTTATATAATAAAGAAAATGATACTTTAAATGGATTTCTTCTTTATGGAATTAATTCTGCAGGTAAAACTGTTTTATCAAAAAGTGTTGGAATCTCTATAATATTAGCTCAAGCCGGTATGTTTGTTCCAGCCACTTCATTAAGACTTTCTTTATATGATGCAATTTTCACAAGAATCTCAGGTAGCGATAATCTTGTAAAAGGTTTATCAACTTTTGCTATCGAGATGTTAGAATTAAAAAATATTTTTAATCGTGCTTCTTCTAAAAGTATTGTTCTTGGTGATGAGATATCTCACGGCACAGAAACTGTTTCTGGTGTTTCTATAGTTGCTAGTACAATATTATTTTTAAATAAACTGAAATGTTCTTTTATTTTAGCAACACATTTACATCAACTTGATGACATTGATGAAATTTCAGAATTAAAAACAGTTTCTAATGTTCATTTAAGTATTCTTTATGATGAACATAAAGATACTCTTATTTATAATCGAGTTTTACAAGCAGGTTCTGGAAGTTCTGTTTATGGTCTTGAATTTGCAAAATCATTAAAATTACCTAAAGAATTTATTGATAAAGCTTATGAAATTAGAAAGCGGTTTGATTCTTCAGAATTAGAGTTATTAAATAAGAAAAAATTAAGTAATTACAATTCAGATGTTTATATGTCGTCTTGTGCTATTTGTGGAAATAAGGCTATAGATACTCATCACATAAACGAACAAAATTTAGCAGATGAAAATGGATTTATAGAGTCTTTTCATAAGAATCATAAATATAATTTAATTCCTGTTTGTAAAAAATGTCATAGTGATATTCACGATGGAAAAATTGTTATTAAAGGATGGGAAAAAACCTCAGAGGGATTGAAGTTAAGCTATAAATAGTAGGATCGATCCTACTATTTATTCTTAGCTATTTGCAAATTTGTAAATATATCGTTTTTCAAAATATATTCAAGAACTGTTCCTTCTTCTAATTTTTCACTAAGAAAAACAGATTTTGTAGTTCTACTATTTTTCAAAAAAATTTCAGTTCTGTAAAGTTCTACAATTCCTTTTTGTGGAGTTTCACCTTTCATCAACGTTTGATGTTTTCCATCAATTAAAACTTTTGTTGAATATTGGACAGAAGCATATTCAAATGACTCATATACAATTTCCTGAGTTGTTGGTTCTGGTGCTTTTGAAGAGCATCCTAGTAAGAAAAAAGATGCAATGATTGAAGTTGCTATAATTTTTAACATTTTTAATCCTTTTTAATTCATATTTTAACTTTTTTTGATATTTTTATCAAATGCTTATACATTATTTAAGCTGATTTTAAAAATATTGTGATAAAATAGTGTTTTTAATTTAGGAGAACAATTTAATGAAATTTATTATCTTTATATGTTTATGTACATTCATTTATGCAAGTGATGTAACCAGCAATATGTTTAATGGTGTTAAATACAATAATCAAGGTAATCAAACTAAAGCTTTAGATTATTTTAAAAAAGCCTGTGATATTGATGGAGAAGCTACTGGATGTCAACAAGTTTTTATGTTTTCTCCAGATAAAAGTGTTGCTCAAGTTTATAAACAAAAAGCTTGTAATTTAGATTCAGAATTTTGTAAATAGAGAGTATTTTAATGATAAGACGTAAATTTTTTGGTTGGCTATTAGCAGGGGGGGGGTTCTAGCTCTTTCTTCTAAATCAGAAGCTGCTTCTTGGTCTGAAGCTTTACCTTCTGCTAGTGCAGCAAATATATCTGCTGCGATACACACTTCAACAGACAAAACAAGTCCTGTAAACCTTGATGAATTAGTAATTGCTGATAGTGAATCTTCTTTTTCTTTAAAAAAACTAACATTAAACAATTTAAAAACATTTCTTTTTTCTTCTCCAACTTTTACAGGAACAACTACCGCAAATGCTTTAAACGTAACAACTTTAAATGGACAATCTTTATCTCAATTTATTATTGGTGGAGTTACAAAAAAATCACTTCCATCAAGTAATATGAATGACTTAACACAAAAATCAGGATTCTACTATGGAAATGCTATGACAGGAGCACCTGATGCTGATTGGTGGATGTATATAAATGCATATGGAGACAGCTGGGCAGATGCAAATACATATGGATATCAATTAGCTCAGAAGTTTTGGTCAGATGCTTTGTATATAAGAAGAGTAAATAATGGAGTATATCAACCTTGGAGACAAATTGGCGGTGGCGTAATTTCTACTTCTGGACCATCTGGAGGAATAGATGGAGATATCTGGTATCAATATAGTTAAGAAAGGATAATAATGGGTAAAACATATGCAAAAGTTACAGGTGTCTGGCGGGAAATTACTCGTAAATATGTAAAAGTTTCTGGAGTTTGGAGAAATGTTGTAAAAGCTTATCAGAAAGTTGCTGGAACTTGGAGAGAAATTTTTTCTTATAATACAGGATTTTCTTATACGTTTACAGCAAATGCACAAAATGTTGACTTCGCTGCCTTGATTGGACCTGCGAATGTTGCAGCATATTCTACTTTTAATATAATTGTCAATCCTGGTGTTACTATTAGTGGTACATCTGGTGTTGCTGGAGCAAATAATTCTTCAACAACTGAAGTTGCTGGAAATGTAGGAACTAGAACTTGTTATTCTGCATATTATGGAGATTTAAGAAACTATTCTTATAATCAATATACAGCTGGTAGTGGAACTGGTTATAATTTTTATTTTACAGGAAATGGTGGCAATGGTGGCAATGGAAATTCAGCTTTTTATTTTAATGGAATGAGCGGAAAAACTATAAATATTATTAACAATGGAACTATAATTGGTGGTAATGGAGGAAACGGTGGACTTGGAGCAAGATTAGTGAGAACTCCGATTAAAAGTTGTGGATGGTGTACAAAGAATCAAACTGCCTGCGCTCTTCCAGGTTCAGGAGGAATAGGTGGTCAAGCATTTTATAACCCAAATGGAAATATAATTAATTTTTCTGGAAATTCTCCATTATCTGGAAATAATGGTAGTATTGGTGGATATAGTTGGACTTGGTATTGTAACTCTTCTTGTACTTGTTTTCCTTCAGGTACAAAAATATTAATGGCAGATTACTCCTGGAAAAAAATAGAAGATGTAAAAAAAGGAGAATTTGTAATAGGAATGGATAATAATCCTACATTAGTACTATCAGAACATAAAACTTATTTAGGAGAATATAGAACAATGTTCTCTTTTAAAGATGGCTCATTAAATTTTAGTGGAGAACATCCATTTTGGGTAAGAAGAACTAAAGAAGAATACTGGGGAGTTTATGATATTCACCAACATATTAGAGAAGATAATATAGGAACAATAGTAAACGAAGATGGATTAGAATACAATAAACATCTTTTAAGTAAATTACCTTTTATTTTAATAAATAATGAAGAACACGCACATATTGATGGATGGAAAAAACAAAATGCAGTAATTCTAAGAGATCAAATATATCACAGCGATTATGAAGTTTATAGTTTAGTTACTTCTGGAACGCATAGCTTTATAGCAAATGGATATGTAGTTTCTGGGTTCGCTCACGATACTGGACCTGATGGATGTGATTACTCAAAAATTAAATGGAATGGATTAAAAAATAAACAAAAAAAGAAAGGATTATCTAATGAATAAAGTATTACTTTACGCTTTAGCTACATTAAGTATTTTAGGTGCGTTTACGCTCACATATGCAGGAGATTCAACTCTCACAAAAATAGTTCAAACAAAAGAATTAAAAGTTGGGATGGAATTAGGTT
Organism: Candidatus Altimarinota bacterium; assembly: GCA_028689205.1. Classification (GTDB taxonomy): domain Bacteria; phylum Patescibacteriota; class Gracilibacteria; order BD1-5; family UBA2023; genus STC-113. The sequence continues at coordinate 1,300 of JAQTWP010000013.1, read as the reverse complement.
GTATTCCATTTGAAATGAAAGATAAACACGGTAATATTATAGGATTTGATATAGATCTTGTAAAAGATATGGCAAAAGCTATAAACGTAAAGCCTATTTTTATTCCAACAGATTGGGATGGTATTATTCCTAGCCTTATTACAGGTAAATTCGATATGATTGTTTCTTGTATGGCTATTACTCCAGAAAGAAATACTCAAGTTAATTATACTGATGCATATCTTGATAGTGGAATTTCTTTTGTAAAACAATTAAAACACAAAGAGACTACAATTAAAGATTTAGATAAATCAACAACCATAATCGGAGCAAAACTTGGAGAAACTAGTGAACTTGTAGCTAGAAAATTATTCAAAAAAGCAAAAATTATGACATATGACTCTGTTGATGCAATGAATATGGATGCACTGACAAATAAAATAGATGGATTTATGTATGATAAACCAGGTAATGATATTTTTATGTTAACAAAAGGAAAAGATAAATTATCTTACGATGGTAAAGCAATTTCATATGAGCCTATTGCCATAGCAATAAGAAAAGGAGACCCTGATTTTATGAATTTTCTTAATAATTATTTAAAAATATTTATTAAAGATGGAACTCAAGAAAAACTTTATGATTATTGGTTTAAAAATTCAGATTGGCACAAAAAAGTTTTTTAAAGAAAAGGATAAAAATGCAAGTATTAACATATGTAAATGGTGTTTTAACAGTTATAAATGGTGATGATTTTTTTAGAGATACTCATCCTAAACCAAGCTTTATTATTTCTGAAGAATTTTATTATGAACCTTCTTTAAGATTAACACAAGGAAGGGATTTAACTTTACAAGAGATTTCTGAAGCAGAAAATTTTATAAATAACTTTTCTTTTCCAAAATTAATTCATTTTGATCCAAAATATGTTCATTGTGTTGATAAGTTTGGAAATTATTTAGGATTTAAAATAAAAAATGAAAATGAATTTGAAGTATCCTCTGCTCCAGATGAATTTAGACAAGGTTTAACTTGGGATTTTGAAAATGGAAATTGGTACGAAAGTGCTCTAATTGATAAAGACTCTGGAATTATTTTAGGAACCGGATTGAATATATATTTTAATAATTCGATGTATATAAAAGCATCTTTAGTTAACCAAAATATATGTTTAGAATCTCAATATTATGATTTTTGTTCAAAATCTGTAAAAGTAAATATTAATATAATGAAAAAAAACAAAAGAATTTTTTTACAAAATAGAGTAAATGAATTATTATTAAATGCTGTTAATGGAGAAATTTACGCAGAACATTCTGCC
>JAQTWP010000005.1 GCA_028689205.1 Candidatus Altimarinota bacterium | reverse complement strand
CTTCCCTCTTAATTCCTAACAAATAAGCCTATGAATCTGATAGAAGCACTACAAAAATTCATTATTTATCTGAAGATAAATAGGAACGCAAGCCCAAAGACTATTGAACAATATAGTTTTCATATTTGGAAGTTTGTTTGTTATCTTGATAATGAATTGACAAAGAACATTGATTATAAATTTTTATTCCTGTCTTTTCCTACAGAACCCCCTTTAATAAAGCAAAAACGCACTAATTTAAATGAACTTTTATGATATTTTGACTGGAAAATTGAAGATATTGATATGGAAATCCTCAATAATTTTAGATTTACTATTAGTGAACAGAATCTTAATATCAAAACAGTCAATGCATATATGATTTCCCTTCGTACATTTTTTAAATATCTTAAAAAACAATGATTTATAGTTCTGGATTCTGTTTTAATTGATTTAATCAAACAACAAGATAGAAAAGTGGAATTCCTTAATAAAAGTGAGGTTGCAAGATTATTTGATATTGTCGATACAAGCTCAATTCAATGAATAAGAGATATTGCAATTATGGAATGTATTTATTCTACAGGCCTTCGTATATCAGAATTAGTTGCTCTTAATATTCGAGATGTTAATCTTAAGACCCAAGAATTCGCAGTTAGATGAAAATGATGAAAAGTAAGAGTTGTTTATCTTACAGATATATCTAGAAGTCTAATTGAATCTTATCTTAGTGCAAGAAACGATCACTTCCCTTCACTTTTTATAAGACATAATTACAGTGAAGAAAATGAAAGTAATTTATCAGATACGGACACTAGATTAACTAGATTTTTTATAACAAATATGATTAAGGCATATTCACTCAAAGCTTGAATTCTAAAAGATATTTCTGCACATACATTAAGACATTCCTTCGCAACTACTCTTCTCGAGAATTGAGCAGACCTTAGAGCAATTCAAGAACTTCTTTGACATAAGAATATTACTACAACTCAGGTTTATACTCATGTAACCAATCCTCAATTAAAAGAAATTCATAAAAAGTATCATAAATAGTTTGTATGTTTTCACTAATTTCATAAAATAGTCAAACACATAAAAATGTAATTATATATGACCTACTTAAATTTTGATGATAAATTAGCAACCTGAATTAGGTTTTTTGATAGCAATAATATGTTACTTATTGAATGACTTAATATTCTTGAATCAAAACAAAGAAATTCAACAATAAAATCAGATTTAATCGTAAGTACTCTATCAAAATTCAAAATTGCTTATACTAAAATCATAGAAAGTGAAAAATATTTTATGGAAAGTCATAATTATAATAATCTAGATTATATGATTATGTTACACCAAATACAATTAAAAAATCTAGAAATTATATATAATAAAGTAAATAATTCTAATCAAACAATTACAGTTAATCAATTAGAGCAACTCAAAGAAATTGTACTAAATAATATTAATCTTGATAAATCTTGAGCTAAATTCCTTAAAAGAAAATATAAGGAAAATTTAGATGCAATGATGTTTTAAAAATTAATAATAAGAAAATATTTATCAGCAAAAAAATAATAATTTAATTATACTGTATAAAAAATTTGTTTTTTATACTTTTTTATATAGACTAATTTTAATGTTTAACAAATATACATAGATATCTAAGCCAACTTATTAAAAATATAAGTACTAAAAGACTTAATTTATTATATAAAAGGTAACTTAAATTAATATGAAAAAAATAATATTTTACGTGGTATGATTAATTATTTTATTCAATACAAATATTTCATTTGCAAATATAGAATGAGAAAATCTAGAAACAAACAAATTATATAATAACTCTGGTTCTGTTATATATGAAGTAAAAAATGAATTAAATTCATACTCAGAGACTATAAAAAGTAAATATAATAAGAATTTAAAAAAATTAAAAATTTGGTATAAGGCAAATAATAAGTCAGTAGAATATTTACCGTTTCTTGCAGTAAAAAAAGTTGATTTTTATAGTTATATTTTGGTTATTGTATTGATTATGCGGACAACTGTAAAATTCCTTACTAATAAACGGTAAAAGATATACTAATATTAATCTAAAAGATTATTTCGCACAACGAAATCAAACTCTATGAACAGTTACAGGATCTGTTATAATAAAATTAAGCACCAATCAATAAATTCAAGTACCTGCTAGTTCTCACCGACCACCTCAACGAACAAATACATTAGAACTAATTCAGGTATATAATAATCACATTCATATACCATTAATACTATCAAAACTTTGATTTAATGGCATAATCATAGTTTTTGTTAAATTAGTTGAATCTATAGCTGTTTTAAATTCAAAACAATTATAACTAGTTAAACTCCAGGGACAAAGTATAGTTGTTGCATTAGAAAATGCAGTTTGTCATGAATTATAATTACTTCAATCAAGTGTATTTGCCTTATTAACATGTTCCCGAACATTTCAAGCAAAATCCCATATAATATTACCGTTAGTTAGATATAGAGTTCTTCTGTTGTTAGAAGCAGAAGTACCAGAGAATCATCAAGTCATTCAATATAGTCAATCAGTATCTGTACTTGCAATTAGAGCAGATGCTGGATTATTATTAGCGTGTCAATTATATATATATCAACTTCATACAAGTCAAGTAGACCAATTACTCGGATTCTGTTCTAGATTACGAGCTATAGTCATCCATTCATTGTTTGTAATTAAGTGAGCTCAGATATTTTTACATGCCTGGATTGCTCAATCCTGAGAAGTATATGTTATAGGTATTCAATCAGATGAAGATTTTATACTCCGATCTGAAGGAAAATCTGTCTGTTCTATTACTCAATCTCAATCTCAACATGTTAATGAGTTATAACAATGAGTTCAAGATATATTCGAAGTTCAATCATAATATCATGGGTTCCATCCGTTAGCTTTCGCTTCATATTTCATAACACAGAAAGAGCTAGTCTTAAAGTCAGAACTTCACGGAACTCATATCCATCAAGCTGGACAGTTTTCGTAGGAGCTTGTTACAGTATAAGTTGTAAGAAGAGATCAACTCATTATATCAAATCATGTTGAAGAGAATAGTCATACTTCCTGTAGAGGTATTTTGGTAGTTGTTTGATATACTATTCATATCTTGTCTCAATATGTATGAGGAAAGAACATTGAATATTGAGGAAGGGCGAATGTTTTGTTTATAGAAAAAGGATTATTGTATGTTGTTGTAGTTGTAGAAGCTTCTTGGTTTTCATAGTATATTAGAAGTTCGAACTTTTTACCTGTGACATCTTTCATATATGTATAATCGAATCATAGAGGATCACTTCAACCTCATTTAACTCATATTGAATCTTTTATTCATGAATCTAGATATCATTGATATCAAAATATACTGGTTCATGTGTTTGAATATAATATTATTGATTTAGCTGGTTGTGGAGCTATTCAATTTGTTTTGATACTTGTTGTAAGTTGATTAACTAGTAGTTGAGCATCCATTCATCTTTTGGCATCTCTTGTATATGATTCTTGATCTATGTATGAAACCATTGCTATAGTTGATAGTATTGAAAGAATTACTATTACTATTATTAGTTCTATCATTGTGAAGGCTTGAGTGAATACTCATTTTTTTATAATTCTCATAAATGAAAAGTTATTTATAAAATAAATAAAAAAACCGAAAAGGAAATTCCGTATCGGTTTTTAGTGATTTTTTAAGATAAACTTACTTATACTTATTTTTTGATAGATATATTCTATATTGTAAAACATATTTTATATGTAAAAAAATATTTTAACTTCTTTAGTTTAACCTAATTTTAGATTAAATCAAAAGAATTTATTATTTTTTGTTTATATATAGCGTATTAATACTTATAATATATGTAATTATATTATTTTGAAAAATATTCAGTTAACTGGGGTATAATATCTTTCTTACGAGATAATCTGTTTCATAAATCAGCTAGATTATCTACTGTATCTATTCAAAAAACATTTTTAATAATTAATTCTTCTGTTTCTCAATAAACTATTGTTGTATTTTTTTCATTTAAAATATCAACTATCGATAATAATATAATATCTAGATTATCAGTTGTTTTAATTTTTTGCATTCATTCAAGAATCTCAGTTTTTCTATTAAGAGAATAATTAGGATTAGTTGTCTCAACTGATCCAATTCAAGCTTTTTTACCATTAAAATCAAATTCCTTGTAATCAATTTTAATAAGTTCTTCTACGGTAATATTTCATAAATCAGATTTTGCCTGAAACATTGCAAGCGCATATTCTTCAATATTAGGTATACTTGCAATTAAATTAAGTTCTTCAACTATGAATTTATCTTCTTGTTGTGTTGTAGATGATCTGAAATGAAGACTGTCTGATAGAATTGCAGATATTATCAATGTCGCATGTTCTTTTGAAGGAATTATTCAATCTTCCCTCATCATTTTGTAGACTATTGAAGAAGTAGAGCAAAGTTTTTCTGTTCTTATAAATAAAGGATAATTAGTTGCAAGGTTTCAAATTTTGTGATGATCAACTAAGTAATGAATCTCCAAATCAGCTAAATTATCTATAGCTTGTGTATATTCATTATGGTCCACTAGTGCTATTTTTGATTTTGGTTCCAATGTTTTTATTGTACTGGGTTCATTAATTCAGGCATAATCAAGAACGAATCTAGTTTCATTATTCAAATCTCAAAGCTTATAAGCCTCTGCATGTACTCATTTAGTTTTTAAGTATTCAGTAAAAACAATTGAAGAAATTGTTGCGTCAGTATCAGGAATTTTGTGTCCTAGAACGTGTATTTTATCCATATTAATTTTTTATTATTAAACTTCGTTAGTATATATATTTTTGATAATTTTCAAGGGCTATTTTTCTTCGTGCAATTCCTGGTTATAGAAAGAACTATATTTAAGAAAGTCCGTATTTGGTGAATAATTCCCTTCGCTTATGAGACTTGTAGTTGCTTCAATAATTTCATCTAGATTTTCTTTAAGATATTTATATTCAGGAATATCTTTTGAATGTTTCTTAGCAAGTATTCTAATGTATCATTTCATATTTTTGTAATTGAGGGAATCAGGACCTTTTGCAAGTAATCATAATAAAGTTTTTATGAATTTACTTTCAAGATCAAGAGCATTAATATTAGCATCATAAATTTTTCAGTAATATTCTGGTTCTAGTCAAAATTCTGTAAAAATATTTCACAGAAAGGTACAGGCATCCATAAATTGATCGAATTTATGTGTTGGCATTGTAAGTATTCAATATTCAAAATATTCTTCAATTTTTTGACTAAAGTCATCTATATCAGACGTAATTTTATTGGATAATTCCTCATTTTTTTTATTTAGAATATCTTGAGTTCTTGATTTTAATCATATAACTTTCGCCATTGATTTTACTCAGGTATTTAGTCAATCTAGATTTGGCTTTTTAGTATTGCTTGATGATATTTCTGATATAGAGTCCATAATATTTTTTTAAAGTTTTAACTATTGACAATATAACAATTCCTTTTAATAAGTAAAGCTAGAAATAATTTATTTAAAAGAGTTCAGTTATAATTATTCATCTTAAAATTATAACTGTAAGGTATCTTTTACTTTGTTTCTATAAAATGAAAATCATATTCAGCTAAAATAAATAACTGAAAAAGCAAATATTGTAATAACTAGGACTAATATAAAATTAAATCAAAGACTGTATAAATATGTCCTTAATTGGTAAGAAATTATACTTCAAAGTATTGCAAACATTCAAACTGCTAAACTAAATCTGAATCAAAAATCGAATTTGCATATATGTTTTGAGGCGTTATAAGTAAATCAAAGTAAGACTATCTGAGAAATAAGAGTGCTTATCGCAGAGCCAACGAATGAAAATTTTGGGATAAGTATAAAATTCCCTACTATATTAAGAATGGTGATATAAAAATTAATTTTTAGGAGTCTTCCCTGTTCATTGTTCGCAATAAGAAGATATGTGAAAATAGACGATATAAAATAAAACAAAAAGATAAATACTGTAACTCTATAAGCGTCCAGTGAATTATATATGTATTTTGTATGATCAAGATAATCAGGTGTTGCTACAAGTCTTAATATTTCATAACCTCATACCATAGAATAAGCGACAATTCATACTCAGAATATAAAAAGTAATCTGTAAGATTTTTGTATTAGGAATTTTAATTCATCGAATTTCTTTTTGTATATATTCTCACTAAAAAGAGGAAGCATTGATTGAAGGAATAATCATCAAAACATCATTCATACTTCAACTATTTTCATAGGAACTGAATACAGTGCAATATTGGTATCAGAAATATTTCTTGGCTCCAAAAGTGAAAGTAATATTACATCAACCTTAAAATAAAGTATATTCAAAAAAAGTGCCATACCGTATGGAATTGAAGTCCGAATTAATTTTTTGATCACTTCCCTATCGAATCAAAAAGTTATTTTTTCAATTTTTCTAGCATAATTATAAATCATTCAAGTCATAATAGCATTACCTATTACTCAAGCTCACATTATCCAAAGAAATGACTTGAATTCTAGATTAGGATTTCAAGTTATATATGATTTTGGATATAAAATAAAGACTACAAAAAGTACGAATAAAAAATTAACTAATTTACCTGTTGTCGTAGAAATAAAAGAATATTCAGTTTTGAGATAAGCTTGAAGTAAGGATAGGATAGCTGAATTTATTAACCCAAAAAAAGTGAAAAATCAAGCTATAAAAATTGCAGCAAGTGCGAGAGATGAATTATATCAAGGTAAAAAGTAAGCGATTGAAAGAGCAAGAATAAATACTAATATTCATAGTCACAACCTCACAGTCATCATATTACTTATTATTTTCTGAACTTTTTTGGAGTCGTCTTTGTGATTAGATATTTCTCTAATTGTAATTGTAAATAATCCAAGGTCTGCAAGTGCAGCAAAAATTGAAAGATAATTATAAACCTTCGAATATAATCAATAATTATCAAGAGAAAGATAGTTCGTTAGAATCTTTATAAGAAATATACTTATAAACGCAGTAGAAAACTTAGCTGCTAATTGAGCTATAGTATTTAGATATACTTTTTTGGTTGCCATTTTAATTTATTTCAAGTTGTTTTAGACTAAATAAATTCATATCAATATCTAGATATTTTATTTCTCAACCTTCATTGAAAATATATTTGATACTTGATGTTGTTTCATATATAACTTTACGAGAAATTGTAGAAATATCATGTAGAATTATTTTTGTTTTTTTGTTATCACTGAAGTTCAAAATACTAAGTTTTTCAATACTTGCTGGATAAATCACACCAAGAATCTTACCTGAATTAAGAACTACAAAATCATCAAATAATGTATTTTTTGTGAAACTATTATTGGAAATATCATAAAGATATATTCAATTCATTGTATTGACAATATATTTTGAAGTAAGCGGTGTTACTTTTATAAAGTTTATATCTTCTGTAATGTCTAATCTAAAATTAGATTTAAGTTTTATATTAAATAAATATTTATCTGATTGTGAATTATAAAAAATAATTCAATCAACAATGTTAATTCATATTTTCTTAAGTTTTATTTCTTTTTGTGAATATATTTCATTTTCACTTTCTCAATCTGATTCATAAATATAAAACAGATTATCTTTATTAGAATATGAATAAATTTTTCAAGCGTAATTCCCTATAATAATTCTTTTTGCGCTATCTCAAGAATCTTCATTTTTTGATGCAATTAATTTATTATATTTTAAAGCTTTTAATTTTTCATCTTTTGACAGCTTTATTTCATCTGATTGAACATCTTTTTCTAGAATAAGTTTAATATTCTTGTTTTCTGATCTGTTTAATTTAAAGTCTATATTTTGAGTTTTATATGTCTCTTTACTAACTACCAAAGTATAATTAATTGGTGGTTTTTTGCTGAATCAACATTTATTATTACATGTAATGCTTTCTGTATTCTTGAATTCTCAATTCAAGCTTAATTTGACTCATTCTATATTTCAGACATCTATAGTAATACTACCAACATTAGCAATAAAAAAATAATATATTGCTCATAATATTGTAGCGCAAAATGATATAAGTATTAAAAAGGCTAAATTCCTGTTTGACATATAACTTGATAAATTCACTAAACTAAATAAAATCTTTTGTAATATACAATTTTTGTATTCAAAATCAATTAAAAAATGCAAAAAGAATTAAAAATATTGCTTGATAATTTCGTAAGCTGAACAAGTATTCAGCCTATATTACTTAATGAAGAAAAATTAGCTTCAATAGTTAATTACCTAAATAATAGTTATTTATCAGATATTGAGGAAATAAGACAAAATATAATACCTAATCTTTTTCTTTTCGAAACAGAAGACAAGACATTTAAAGTAGAAAAAGCAAGAGAAATTGTAGAAAAATCCACTATAAAATCTTCCTTTGAATTTAATATTTTCGTAATTAGAGAAGTTGATAAATTAAGTATTTGAGCTTCTAATTCGCTTTTGAAAGTTCTGGAAGACATTCCACCAAGACTGATTTTTATACTAACCACAAGTGCAAAAGAAAATCTTCTTGACACTATCAAATCAAGAATCCTTGATTTTTGAAGCAATTCAATTCAATTCGAAATTAGTAGCGAAACACAAATTGCTATTGATGAATTTTTTTTATGAAACAAAACATCCTTCATAAGTATGTTGTTCTGAGAAAAAATTGAAAGACATGAATATATTGCAATACTGGAATATATATTAACTAAAATTAACCATAATCCTAAATATAGCCAAGATATTTATGAAAAAATAATTACTTGAATAAGTAGTATTTATTCAAGTAATGTAAATCCCAAATATATTCTAGATTCAATAGTTCTTGATATTGATTAAAAATTAATTCATATTTTCATCTTCGTATCTGACACTAGAATTTACTATTTTTCAAACAATAATCCATTTTGTCATCCTCGTGCTTGACACGGGGATCTACTATTTATTAAATAATATAAGTTTTTAATATTCTTAACACTTAAAAAACTATTTTCTCTTTATCTAATAAATCCTTAAAATCAAGATACACTTCCCTCTTAATTATATTGATATTACTTTTAAGATCTGTTTGGAATTTGAAAGAAATATTTTGTTGAGTTGAAGTTAATGAATCAAATGACACCTTATAATTTTCAAAAACTTTATCCTTTATTTTTTTATCTCAATATTTTTCCAGATTTTTGATTATTGCATTAATGTCTTTTGATAGAATATTAATTGGTAACGGAAGAATTATTTCATGTTTTCTATGTTTTCATTGTGACAGATTCTCTATATTTTCGGTTGTAATGTTTTTATTAGGAACATATACTATAACTCATTTCGTATCAGTTAATCTAGTATAGGTCAAAGTGATTTCTTCGACAGTTCATTCCAATCATTTTATTCTTATAATATCTCCTGGTTTGAATTTTTTTGAGAATATTAAAGATAGACTACCAAAAAGATTAGATGCAACTTCTTTTCAAGCTAAAGCTAATACGATTCAACCAATTCATGCTCATGTAAGAATAGTTGTAATATTGAATCATAACAAATTAATTGTGGTAACAATTCATAAACACCGTACAAATATTATAATAATATTGTGTACTAGTGGAAGAAGTTTTTTACCAAGAGAATCTTGTTTTAGAAATTTATTGAAAGCTTTGAGAAAAATTATATCGATTATTCTTGCAGTTATATAGGTAATAATTATTGAAGAAATCACTATAGATGCTCCATTAATATATTTTGGCTGTATAAAAGTTACAGCTAATAGCAAATCCTTAAAATAAAAATATCAAGCTATAAATGATATCAAAAGTATAATTCCAATTATTAATCTAGTCTTCATATATATAAATATAAAAAATACTAAAAGATTATAGTAAAAAATTTTTAATATAAAATTGATTTTTTATTTTTTTTCTATAAACTCCTCTTGCATTTTATATGGATTGATAGCTCAGTTGGTAGAGCAGCGCCCTCTTAAGGCGACGGTCGCGGGTTCGAGCCCCGCTCGGTCCACCATTTGAACATTTTTAACGAAGACTGGTCAAGATTTGCTTCTAGGTCAGTCTTTTTTGTTGGTTCTAACCTTAATAGTTCATTACATGCTTCAGAAGCCTCTTCTTTAATCACCTTAAACCAAGGTTCTAGCTCTAATGCCAATAATCAGTCATTTAATATGAAGTTCTTACCTAATGAGCTAAGTACTTCTTTTTTTCTTTCAAGAGTTCCATTATTAAATGAATCAACCAATCAAAAAGTTAAATTAAATATACCTTCTGTAGTTTCCATAGTCTTCATTCATTTCAAATCTATCTTATCCCTTCTGATTTTCAGATTATCTATCTTTTCTTGAAGTTCTCTCTTTTTAAGAGTAAACTCATTCTTATTAATCAACTCCTCTAATAACATATTAGTAAGGTTCTTTAGTTTCTTCTCTTCTGATGTGATACTAGAGTTAAGATTCTCAAATATCTTGATTCTTGTTTCAAATTCGGAATTGAAGTTTTCCTTTATAGTTGCAAATATCCATTTCTGAAAGTCGCTTTCTATTTCTATACTTTCAAGTATCTTTACAATCTGATCTTCCAAAGCTTCAACTTTTATACTCCCCTGATTACAGACTATTTCTTTTTTTCTTTTTGTGCAGTGATAATAGGTATATTCATTTGTAGCTCATGTTGATTTTATATACTTATTCTTTGTCTCAGCAGTAATCTGGCATCAACAACATCAACATCTCATCATTCCTGTATATGGAAATTCCCTATACTTCGGCTTTGGCGCTCACTCTCTTCATAATAATCACTGAACTCTATTATATTCCTCCATACTTATTATAGGAGTATGTATTCATTGTTTAAGCTCTCAATTATGTTCAAAGAATCAAGTATAGAAAATATTCCTAAATACTCTTTCTCAAGATGACCTTGCCAATTCTCATCATCATTGTTTTCTTTTCTTAGCCGTTCTAAGTCACCATTCATTATTAGCTATACGTATGACTTTTCTGATTGAGTAATTTCAGGTAAGCATTAATTCCCACATTTTCCTTACTAGCATGTATCTATCCTCGTCAAGCATGATGGTTCTATTAATCCTATCATTCAAATAACCTATAGGTACAGAAGTTGGTCTGATTCATTTATCATATTTACTATCTAATCATCTCCTTACGGCTTTTTTAAGATCGAGTATATATTGATTAGACATACCGTTCTCAACACTCATAAGGAGTCAACTATCGAGTTCCGTATATATCTTATCATTAGTAACAATCTTGCTAATATATTTGGTTTGCAACATATATTGAAGCCTTCATGAATCAATAGGATTTCTTGCTAGTCTATCCAGTTTCCAAGCCAATATTCAAGTGGCCTCACCTTTCTCTATCTTTACAATCATTTCATTGAAATATTCCCTTCCTGGATCTTTGGCTGATTTGCTTTCAACAAACTCTCAAACAACGATATAATTGTTATCCTTAGCTTTCTGTCTCATTATCCTTAGCTGATCATCAAGTGACTGAACTTGTCTTTCATCTCATTCAGTTGACTTTCTGGCATATAGGAAGAATTTATTATTATCCATTGTTGTTATTTTTTAAAAGTAAGATTATTAACATATTTTCATTATGTAAGTTTATTTTCATTTTTACACTTTTCTTTTGATTTTCCCACTCAAGTTTTGGCTTCTATAGTAAAGGCCCAAACATTTTCTACATTTCAGATTACCATTAATATTATAAAGAATAAACACCCTATTTAGGCATGTAGGACATTTAAACCATTTCCTATATCAGCCATAGTTGCTTTTGCTATATACTATCTCAATACCTTCGAGCCTTATCTTTAATAATTCCTCTCTAAGTTTCTCTTCTATCTCTTTATATAGGGATTTCACAGTTATTCGTGTGTACTGATCCAAAGATTTTTTCCCTAAAAGATTAGTCCTTAATGTTTTCATTCTTTCATTGGTTATTGTTAAACTGCTGATTTTGGCTTAAGAAAGCATTTTCGGTATTTACATTGATTGTCATCTTCGGGCTTTTGATTTCAATGAGAGTATTAATTGCAGTAAGATAATTCCTGTTCTCTCTGTCTAGTTCCTTTGATAGGATGCTTAGATATTGGATTTTTTCTTTTGATGGATAGTGCAGATTAAAATCTTCATTCATCAGCTTAGATGTGCTTATCAATCTTCCATGACTGATAGCTATGACTTCGCACAGACTTCTTTCTAAAGAAGTCTGGCAGTCATATTCAATTATCAATGTTTTAACGAATTCAGCTATTTTTGGCTGTAAGTCTTGTGATACTACTCACTTGAGGAAAGTATGGAGAGAATCTGGATCAACTCTACAAAGTTCCTTGGATTCTTGGTTTTCTTCTTTTTTCATGATTTTCTATTTTAAAAATTAAAAATTATGGGAACAGTGGGAACATGAGATTGTTGCTATATATAGATGTTCCCGTGTTCCCTGATTTATTAAATTTCAACTCACATATATGTTTTTTCTCATATTCTGATTTTCTTTTTTGAGAATTTGCTATTGTGCCAGAAAAAACGTAAGAATTCCCTTTCATCAACACTATTTTCAATGCAATACATAGTCATCAATTCGTTTACTTCTGCTAATGTCTTCTTTCATTTGAAATTCGGATATCTCTCTTCAATAAAGTCCCAGAATGAATTGGCCTCTTCTTGAGATCTTTGCTCGAGGTCAAATTTATCTTGATTTTCTAGAGCTTCCAATTCACTATATTCTAAAATATCTGGATAGGTTTGATATAGCCAACTCAAATAGTTTTCTACCTTTTCCTTGACTCTAACTGACTTGTTGATTCGCTTTCAGTTTTCTAGCTTATGTTCAGATAATATAATCGAAAACCTTCTATTGCCTTTATCTCGATCATCGAGCTGAAGGGGCTTATTTGAGTTGGACGATATGAAAAACCAAGCCAGATTTTCAATTTCGTATTGCGCAACTCACTTTTCGTTGACAATGATCTTACTAGCCCCTATAATATTCTTCAGCTTATTTAGAATCTTCTTGTCGCCTTGTGTGTTATTACTGGTAACTTCAGCATATTCTACGACCAATTTCATTCATTTATATGCATCAAAGCTGCTGGTAAGTTCCCTTTGTCCGAGATTGCACATGACATTCTCTTCTCAGAAAATAGTTCAAAGAAGGGATATGAATGTTCACTTTCAACTTCCTCATTTCCCTGCAAATACTATGCAGGGAACATGTACGTCGTTTATGTTATGATATTTATAGAGGATTGCCCTATGAAGATAATCAATATTATTTTCCTTATATCATGCCACATTATCTATTAGATATTTTATATCATCATCAAGAATAGGATTATCGGATGGTTTTAAAATACTATCTTCATTCAATAGATTTAAGCATCATTCCACTCAACCTTTTCTATAACAAATGTTATCATAGTCTTTTATTTCTTTTGATGCTCTGGCCTCATTCAATTCCTTTTGAGTCATCATAAGATTGCTTCAGGCATTGCCTGTTGAAAAGAATCGTTTCGCCTCGTGCCAGTAATAGAGCGATAAATATTTAATGAAACTATAAGTCTCTTTTTTATTTTTTTCCATGTTTAAAATTTGGTTATTTTATATAATAGTTGTTTTCAGGTAAGTCTAAATCAGAACTAGTTAAGTAGCCTTGATGACCTATCATTGGTAGCAAAATTGGTTTGAACGCACATACCAATTTAATAGCAAATTGAATTGCTTCTTGATTATCAAGATCTTTTCATGTACATTTCTTGTATATGAACTTGAATTCATCAATTTGTCTTTTTGTAAGTTGTGGCATAATCTTTAAAATTATGCACTCGCGAGTGCTGATATAAAGCACACATAGCTATATGCACTCTTACTATACTAATAGCAAAAAAATAGGTAGAAGCATAAATTACTTCTACCTACCATGAAAATCTATTTTTTTCTGATGTAATAAAGATTATTATAAAAAAATTAATAAAAAAATTTCTACTTATTATCTACTCTTTCACAAAAATATTGTATACTTTTTCATGCCTATCATAACTAATAATTATACCATTTTCTATTCATGATTCTCGTATTTTTCTCCTCAATTCCTTTAATGCTTGTTCAAAAGCTTCTGTTGTCTGATTCATTAATTTTTTAAAATTATCCTTACTGATTCACGAATGCTTTCTATAATCAGTTAAAATTCAAATTAAATTTTGTTCTGTATTTGTTAACCTAAATACAATATTTCAAAAATTATCATAAATAATACCTTCCTTAATACTTAAATTAGAATAATTATCTTTATCAAAGGCATTTTTATTATGTAATCTTAATGACTTAAATTCTTTAGGAAATTTGTAAGCAAAATAATAAAGGAAATCTTGAAGTGAATCATTATTCAAATATTCCCTTTTTGGAAAATATTCTGAATACTCTACAGATAGTTTATTTACAACTTTTAGTATATGTTTATTGCCACTCTCAAACAATCTTATAACCTGTTCTATTTTCTTAAACGAAAAAGATAAGTCTACCTCATTCCATAACTTAAGCTTCTTTAAAAAGTTCCATTTATCTTTATTTCATATATAGACAAAATATGGTACTGTTTTCTCATGTCAATTTACTAAGTGCTCAATTTGTGAATTCAACTTAATCATAGGTCCATCTTTCTCTTTATAAGAGTAATCCCTTAAGTATGTTAATGAAGTAAAATCATCTATATACCTATATTTCTTTAGTAAATCTAATCATTTTTCTAAATTAAGCTTTGTATCTTCCCTATCTCAATCCTTCTTATTTATTAACAAAGGAATTTTATTACTCGTACTATTTATATCAAAATCTAATAAAATATAGTTAACGATAATTTTTTCTACAGATTCATTTAAGCTTATATTAGGATTGAAGGACTCAATAATTCTCATATAAATATTGTTAGTTTCATTATTTATATCTTATATAGATTATAAGTTTTTCAAAAAATAAAGATCAAAATATAAATTAGTTTTAATTATAACTTTCAACTAAACCATCATCATTAGTATCATAATAGCAAGAAGGAGTATAATCATACCAGCACCATTGCCATTGTGTTCAAACTCAATAATTTGAAGGGTTTGCACTATTAGGTTTTCAGTGAGTGTACACTAGCATATCATAACTCATTCATATCCATATTTTATTATTTGCCAGAAGATCACAATCTTCTCTAGTCCATGTAGGGTTAGCTTTACAGATTCTTCAAGCTTTAGTTTTTTCATAAGTTCTCTGTTCAGCTAATTCCTTTTCTTTTCTTTCTTGTTCTTCATTTTTTATCTGGGCTTCTTTTTCAATTCTTTGCTTTTCTTCTTGAGCAACTTTTTCCTTATTGATTTTTTCTGCTTCTTGTTCGGCACTTATTTCTTCATCTGTCTTGTCCCTTAATATTGTAACTTGATCAGTAGTTTCATATCTTGAATTAATTGCTTTTATATCAACATCATATGAAGTTAAGGAAAGTAAAATATTTTTTGAATAAATTCATCAGCTTCAATTCAACTCTGTTCAATTTACAAGCACGCTATCAGCTCATTCCACAGAAAACTTAAGATCATAGCTTTTAGATTTTCATACATTGATTGAATATGATAGATTAAATAGCCCTGTTGACGTGTTTGTCTGTTGTGATAGTATTTTTATAGTCGGTTTCTTTTCGGATGTGTAAGAGATGAAATTTCACATATCCGATAAAAAGAAGAAAAGAAGAAATAAGGAAAGGATAGTCCTTGATTTATAATTTCTTAAGTTTCAAAATCTATTAATAAATACCTTCTCTCATTTTCTAGGGTGAAGCCATAACGCTATAAGCCAAAATAATGATCAGGTAAAAAATATTCACAAACCCTGAGTAAAGATAGTTAATACGAGAGCTCATATCCATAATCAGAAAATAATCTCTGTCTTCTTTCTTTTATCAACCTCCTCTTTTATCTGTTCAATGGATTTATCTTTAAGTCCTAATAATCTTACTTCATCGCTTTCGATTTCTTGTCTGAACCTTGTTGGGTATATATCAAGCTTATCTTTGAATTTGTTTTTTAATTCATTCAGTCTCTCTGATCTTAATAATTCTTCTTTTTGATTTTCATTATTTAAATCCTCTATTACATTCGATTCACTGGGTAATTCCTCTTCTGCTATATTTTTCTTATCTTCTAAAAACTCTCAACAAAATCTGCATTTTTTTGCATCATCACGTATTTCTTCTGCACAAAAAGGACATATCTTCATATATATATATAATTAACGTTATATAAGACGAATAATGCCTATTTTTGACAAATAAAAAGAGGGTAATTATCCGTTGTCGCCAGACAAATACACTCAATAAGATTGCTCAAATGAAAGTGGTGGATAATTACCCACTATTACTCATTTAAGCAACAAAAAACCTCATGTATTTATCTGGCACACATAATTTTATATGTTTTTGTGAAAAAGTAAAAACTATTTATGTAACTCAAGGATATAAGGTAATTTTAGCTTGCAGTTATTAATTTCAAGAATAACTTTTTAGATATATTTTCGATTTCGCCTAAATCATCACTTTCAACATGTAATCTTCATCTATGTACTATTTCATTCCTTATTTGCCAAAACTTTTCGATATAATTTGTATCCGGAAAGAATATATTAAACTTACTTATTAATTCTTTTTTAATATTAGTTTCTGGACTTCATAACATAACTTCAATAGCTGACCAATAATTTAGATACTCTTTACTATCAAATCTAAATATATCAGTTCAGAAAAAATTACTCGCTGTTATTAAATTAGTTCATCTTACTTTATTTGATAAAAGATAAAAATAATCTAAATTCAAAATTCAAATTTGAACTTCAGAAAACTTTGATAGGTGATTTTTAAATAGATGAAATTCATAAAAGAATAAAGAATTAAATCAGCCAGAAAATTTAAATTTGTCATTATCAAACTTTGATAATGACATGTAATTTTTTTCTTTTGAAATTGATTTATTTGTATCGTTAACAATAAAGATTTTATTTAATTCTAGAATATTTAGTATTAACAATAAATCATCAAATGCAGTAGTTAACTTATCTTGTATATATCATTTGTTATATATTCATTCAATATACGTAATTCAATTGTCATCTGATATAATTTTGATTTTATCATCTATAAAAAGCTCTTTTGGGGCAACCAAATTTTTAAATCACAACTCAAATTTAAAATTGAATTCAAAATTTTTAAAATCTTTATCTACTTTATCAAAAACTTTAAATATAATTTCCTCGATAAATTCATAATTATTTTCTAAATCAGAAAACTTTTCTGGCTTTTTAAAATTGGGTACGAAATTAATAAAATCATCAAGTATATAATAATAATCTATATTTATACTTTCTTTATCGGACAATAAAAAGTTATATACCTTACAAAATATTTGGGGCAAAAGATAATATATATCTTGAAATCTTATATTTACATACAATGATTCTATATTTTTTGATAATTCTTTTAAGCTTTTGTTTTCAATATGCCTAAATTCTTTTTTTAAAGAACGACTAGTGTTTTCAATTTCTATATATTCACTTTTGTTGTAAAAATCTTCCACATTTTTAAATGAAAGATATTTTCATGATAGATTATTATCTTCTGCAAATTTATTAAAATCAAACAAAGCTTTTTTTAATAGTCATTTATTTTCAATTATTTTTTTCATGGATTTTATATTTTATTATTCTTGTTCAGGCATGTCACTTGAAGGTTCAATAATTTCATGCAGTACACCTGAATTACATTCATTAAAACGTTTTTTAAATAGCTCCCATCAGAATCAGTACGAAAATTTTACTCAATTAAATCATTCAAATATTTCGTCACAGTGTATTTCAATAAAATTGCTTATAGAATCACTATTTGAGTCAATAAATGTCTTTAATTTTCACTCTTCAAATATATTTAATATATTTCAATCCTGAGAGTCGGTCTTCAGTAGTCTAATTTTAATATGATTGCTATCTATTCAGCTTTTATCACTAAATGTAGGTAAGAATATAAATCAGAAAATATACTCAATTAAATATTTAATTCATTTTTCTCATCTAAAACAAATATTAAAATAGTAATCATTTAATTCAGTTTTAATTCAATGACCTTGATTGTTAATGTCTCCATCATCTGTTATATCAAAATGTCATATTCAATCGCTATCATTAGTTAGTTGATATATAATAAATGACTGTATTCAATTTTTCGTATCAACTCAAAAAGTATTGACTCATTCATCAGTAAGTAAATCATCCTCACTTAATTCATCTATTAATTTAAAAATATTGATATTACTATCTATGTATTTACTCTTAAATAATCAATAAATATATCTGCTAATTTTTTCATAATAGACAATTTTTGGTAAATTTAATTCATATCTTTCTCATACAATTCATCTTTGAAAGTTCCATAAGCTTGAAGTTCTTTCTGCTAAAAGTCTAATACCTAGCATATTGTATATTCATTTTATTCACCAGTTTTCATCGCAAAACTTATCAAGCATTCAGATTGAATCATTTTCAGAATAAATATATTTTCAAATTATTGCTATACAATTTTCTTTAGTGTTTTCATGAGAAACCAATCTATCTAAAATTCTTGCTATATTATCCCAGCAAGAAGCAAGCGAGTTAATAGAATATTGATGAAATTCGTCAATAATATAATTTAATATTTCTTCTGTTTTCCCAACTGATACTTCTGATACATTTTTTTCAAATGTTTCTAATATGCTTGCTACTCATCTAGCCTTATGCTTACTTAAGGCATCAGAAAATATTGATGATAAATTTTCATTTGTATTTTTTATTCGTTCAAAATAGTCTGAAATATCTTTATTATAATCAATACTATTTACCGATTCTATCAACTTTATATGCTCTAAAAGTCTATTTCAAAGTCATAATAAATCTAAATTATTATCAGGATTATATTTATCATATATTGGGAATATACTTATTAAAATATTCTTTTGCTCCAAAGTTAGCGTCTCAATATATTTTTTAAAAGACTCAGGAGTTTTATAAGTAGATCTATTAGAGCTATAATCATACTGAAGTTTGTATTTTGATATTCATTCAGTATTTAAGGCGTACCAAGTTTGTTCTCATCACAATAGCTGAATATCGTTAACAATATCACAGTATAATCTATCATGAAAGAGATTTAAAATTGAAAGTTTAATAAAATTTTCAAAATTTAATCAGTTATTCTTAGTGTCGAATATATTTAATATTAGATTTTTATTTCAGTAATATCTTATTAAGAAAAAGTTATATAAACGCTTAATTTTTCTTATATTTTTTAGATGTTTTCAGAAGATTTCAAAGTTACCAAGTTTAAAAAGATTATCTATTCAATCTTTAATTCAAGCTTTTGAATTTTCTGAAAATTCAACACTTCAATCAGTAAAAGTTTTATAAAAGAATTTTTTAATTTCATTAATGTCCGGGACCAAAGAGTATTTTACATTTACTACTTTTTCAAGGTAACTTCTAACATTTTTATTGTCAATTTCTTCTTCTAGCTCAATATTTCATTTGCTAGCTTCAAAATTAAATTTACCTTTAGATACCTTCAGTACCTCATCAATTGAATTAAAATTTTCGTTATCATAACATAATATATAGCTGGTATTATGAAAATTTCTACATAAATCTATTATTCTGAATAAAATTTTTGCCTTATTTATCGGCATTCTATCAATATCATCAATAATGATAATTAATTTTTTATCTATATTTTTAAGTGATTCATTTATTGAATTTTTAATATCTTCTAAGGTTTTAGAAGAACTTAATTTAGCTTTTATTCAAAACACTTTATTGATTCATTCTTCTCATAGTACTGAAATCAGGTCATTAAATTGTGATGAAATATTTGGTAAATAATAGGTCTTATTTAGTGTGTTTTTAAGTTCATTTAGAAATTTTTCTAATAGGTCTGACTCTCAGTTAAAATGCCATGCTTCAAAATTAAATACTATGCAATTATTTTTGATATCATCATTATCAATAACTAGATTCAAAAAACTTGTTTTTCAATTTCACCAGTCAGATTCAACTGAGAATACTAAGCTATCTTTAGATCAATTATTAAATATGTTTTTAGCGAACTGTTTAGCAAGTAGCTTATAATTCAAAATATCATCTCAATCTATTCAGTTATACGGATTGTCTGAAAGCAAGAATCAATCGTGATTTCATGATGTATCTAAACTACATATTGATACGCTTATTGATAATAAGATTAAAAAAATAATTCAGTATGTAAAATATTCAACTTGGGGATAACCCCATACAATTACGAAAATTACAGTAATAACAGTAAAAAGAATATCAAATCTACGCGAATTGAAGGAATTAATAAAAAGGTGCTTAAGTAAAAGGAGAACTTTTTTTGCAATGTACAATAAAATTAGTATAGACACTAAAATCAAAAACCAACTATTTAGAAAATTTGACTTTAGTGCAACCAAAATGTCACCTATTTTCTCAATATAAGGTAACTTTGCTGTTTTTCAGAATATACTTATTTTTTCTGCATCATAAACTAAATGTAAAATTTCAAATCAAAGCAACGCTACAATAGCAATTTTTATATTTTCAAGCACCATTATTAAAGTTGTCTTAATTGAGCTTAAAAATATTCATATTTGAGAATTATTCTTTATCATAATCTTATAAATTTATATATTAGTATTATAGTTACTTTTTCATTATCTAAATTGTATTGTAATTGTATAAATATCAAAATAATATTATTGAATGTAAATTATCTTAAAGATGAACTTTTGCTAGTTGCATAAATGAAAAAATACTTATAATACTTGAAATATTAACACTAATTTAAGTCTATTCATAATTATGAGAAATTTTTTCAATTCATATTTCAATAAAAAAAATCTAGAAAGATATTGATTAATAGCAACTTTAATAAGTGCTTTATCTGTGTTGTATTGAGTTTTATACCAATATAATGCATTATCATATACTGAACTTTCATTTTTTAGTTGGACTCAATCAGTTAATGATTGAGTAAAAATATTGCCAATAACATTGATAATATTTATTTCTTGATTTATTTGATATGAATTATTAGATTTAATATTTAAGATATTTAAAAAAATAACACCAAAATGGTGATGTCATATAATATTTTCAATTACGCTTTTTGCTTGAATAGCATTATTGTGGAAATTTGTAGATTGACATAAACTAGTATTTAGTGGAAATCTGGCCTGAACTTTGTATATTTGAATACTATGAGTGCTATCCATTATCTCAATTGTTTCAATCATATATCCATTTTGATGTTTATATGATAATTTCCTATCTGAACATTGAATACAAGATGCTTCTAAATGGCTTGATTGAAATAAATCCCTGATTTTAATACTGATTCTGACATTAACTTTCATGAACTCAATATGATTTATCTATACTTATCCAGAATCAATAGATACTCACAATTGTTTTGTTCATGAATGAAAAATTTATCAACTCAAATACATGAATGATAAGTATATATTTACAAATATATACTTAGATGAAAAATTGAAAGATAAAAGCCCTTTTTATACCATGGTATTTGAAAATAAAGATGTGAGCTTCCCATTAAGATTTAACTCATGCACAGAATTGACTAAAGATAATGCACATTATATTAAAAAGGATGGAAAATGTATTGAAGTATTAAGTTATGATAAAGATTATCAGTATTTTGAGACAAATAAAGGACTATTGAAAAATAATTGATATGATTTGTATCTTACATGAAATTGTATTCAAGATAAAATACAAAATAAATAGCTTTTAAATGCGATAATATGACCTTATATGGGTATTTTACTAAAACACATGACAAAATTTCAGGTCAAGCTTGATGAATTAATTAAAAATCTTTCTTGGTTTAAAGAGATTGATGATGTTATTTTGTTGGAATTATTTAAACAAGAATCAGAAGAAAATATTCAAATTATTTATGAATATCTACTAAAATACTCTCTAGATTTATGAAACACTGATAGACAATATCACATATTACTTAAAATGATTAAATATTTAGCAAATAATAATTTGTTATTAAATGACTCTAAAATAATAACAGCTTTAAAAAAGCAAATAGATGAACATATTAATCTTGAGAAACCTGAATATACCAGCTCAATCATAGATGCAATTTCACAAATCGTCTGAGAAAAAGAAAAGAAATACTTTATACAGTTATATAATAGTATAAAGTCAAAATGAAAATTGTATCCAGACATAAATTGTGAGTTTCTTGAAGTATTTATGAAACATGGAAATAATCAGTTATTTGTAGACTGTTTTTCTAAAGTAATATTAGATAATAATTATGAAATTCATTTTTCTGATTTAACTGCAGGATTTAAATATTTATGTAAATTAAATACTTCAAAATTTAGGTCAACTTTCATATCTATTTTAGAAATATTTAAAGATATTAATTATAAAAAATGATTAATTTATTATCATAACTATACATCATTAATCAAAGATAGCGAATACTATGAAGATACAATTCAAATATTAATAAAAAAAATTGACACTGAAGACTTTGTGCCATCTCAAAGAAAAAAGATGTTTGAATATTTATGTACTGAAACATCTTTTGCCTTAGAAAACCATTGTAGAGATCTTTTAAAAATACCATTTATCAAAATATTATCTGATTATATTTTTTTAAAAAATAAATATTCAATAATAGATCTATTAAAAAATATTGATACTGAGAATCTATATATTTACTGATTAGAATCCTATGTAATTAATTATATTAATAAAGATTTAGTTTGAGAATTAATTTCAATATTATTTTATAGTGACAAGAACAAGAATATTCTTTATTATATATATGATCGAATTATTTATTCAGATAAAGAGAATAAACAAGAATTAATTGATATATTTGAATCAAATGATCTAATTTGAGCTTTTATCAAAAAAAGGAATAAACATCTAGAAGAACAAGAAATTAAGAATAAAAGACATAAACTAAGAAAAAAAGGGAAAGAAAAAGCTGAGATATTTGCAATGCTTACTCCATGAAAATGAAAATATTTCCCCAAACTCCTCCACGATTATATCGATTATTTAGATCGAAAGAATCTTGACATACTATTTAAAAAAGAAGAAATCC
The DNA here is from genome assembly GCA_028689205.1 of Candidatus Altimarinota bacterium. Lineage (GTDB taxonomy): Bacteria > Patescibacteriota > Gracilibacteria > BD1-5 > UBA2023 > STC-113. Next base: position 90,829 of record JAQTWP010000005.1, on the reverse strand, counting down.
AAAAAATTGAAAATTCCGTAAAGGATCAGGTTCTCATACGTTTAAATTGACTTTCTTTTAAGGAATATTCACAAGATATAATACGCAGGATAACTTATGAATCTAAGTGAGATGGCTCGTTTACAATATCTGGTGAAATTTCAGTTCTTAATTGGATTATTAAAATTTCAATATACTTAAATATAGATATCTATAAATATTCAAAAATATTTATATTATATTATCCATTGTTATTTTGAGATCCAAAACTAGAAAATATTTTTAAGCTTATTAAAACACCAGATAAGGATGATATTGATTACTTTTTGTTAGTATACTCTGAAGATATCCATGATAATGCTAAATGACTTAGATTTTATAATCCGCAAAATATATATCCTTTTTATTGCCAATATAAATCACATTTTACAAAAAAACAAAAGCAAAAACTTGTAGATATTTGTATAAATATAATTGAAAATCAAGACCTATATAGAGTTTATTCTGTTGAAGATTATTTTGATATAATCTCAAATGTTAAAGGTAAGACATTCATAAAAAAATTATGGAATACGCTGTATCTTCCTTTTAATTATTTTACAGACATTTTAAACAAAAATGAAGATTATAACGATAAAGAATCTACTAACCTTAAAACCCTATATTCTCTTAATACTCATCTAATTGCCAAATACAATGACAGAACGAGTATACTCTGGAGGATAAGACAGCTGAAAGATGGTGTAGTTGAGTGTTCAGATTCTTTCAAAATAGAATACCCATTTACCTCAACCTGAGTTCACTGAATAAGCCGATTAGAGTCAGAGTTAGGATGGTGATGAAATAATCAATATAATTTTTCATATGTATTTTCACAAATTTGAAAAATTGATGTATGTAATAAAATGATAGATTTATTAGTACATTCCTTTTCACTTCAAACAGACATTATTTCATGAAAAATAAGTCCTAATTTTCAAATGTATTGTGAATATTTGAAGAAAGTATTTTTTTTGTATATAGAAAATCTTGATGAATCACTTAAGAATAAAAAGATGTATTTTATAATAAGAGAAAAGCTAATGCTCTTCGATTATAAAATAACCTCCACTTTTAATTTCAAGAAATTAAGAGAATGTTTTTGAATTGATGAAATTATGGATGAGGCGCACCTAATATATAAACAATGACCTAATTCTATTGCCAATTTATTAATGGAAAGACAACTACTTTTAGATAATCCAATAAAAATAATAGTCGAAAAACCAAGTAGATGGGAGAAAGATATTATTCTCTTTGTAGAATGAGAGACTGATATAATTATTCTTGAAAATGCATGGAGGGCACTTTATCCAGAAAAACGAGATGTTCCATTTCAAATTGAAAATTGATTTGATTGTCATCATATCTGAAGATGATTCAAAGAAAAAGATTATGGATTCCTTAGTTCAATACAAAACAAAAAATTAATAGGAATGCTAGACTATGATAGCGCTTATGGCGAATTTAATCGACTTCTAGATATTTCAGACACTAAATGGAATCTCGTACAGGATTCCGACGCTTTAGGAAGATTGGTCAAACATAGTGAAAAGGAAGGTTATGTTTTTCTTCTTCCTGTTCCTGAATTTAGAAAAGATTATGCTAGCGATGAATACAAAGAAAAATCTATGCTTTCAATTGAACTATTGTTTAAAGATCAATATTTAGAATGATATGTTAACACAATAAAATTACCAGGGTGAATATCTTTATTAAAAATGATTGATAGCAAAAAAAATAAATTTAGCAGCTCAACTTCAAGTTTCCCAAAAGAAGCATTTACCTCATTTGAAGCTATTTTTAACTTAATTAGCAGAATTAAGGATTGAGAATATTATTAATATTTAACTGAAAAAAAAAGTGCTGCTTTGAGACTTCATCAATACTAAAAGAAGAATGAAAAATTTTAACCAATGGTTAATTTAAGATATTTTAGCAAAATTAATATACCCCTCATAATTCTCAATTTCAGTTCTAATACGTTCGACTAAGCTCCACCACTAATAAAATAAAAATAAATTTGCACTAAATGAGTGTTTCTCTCTTTAGTACTAATTAGCAAATACAAAAATGGTTTAACAAAAATATTTTATTTTAGTATTTTATTCTATTTTTTACTTAATTATTACATTGTATATATACAATCTTTTGATTATTTAATATTAATAAATTTTATGTGAAAAAAATTTAATGTTCAAATTATTTTCATTTTTGTTTTAACTTTTTTAGTTTCAGGTTGTTCTGAAAATAAAGAAATAGTAAAACCTGAAGAAAAAAGTAATGTAGCCTATTCTGCCTATAGTACTTGTCTGGAAAATACAGAAAATGGACCAGAAGCAAAAGATTGTTGTGATTGTCTTAGTGATGCTAATATATCAGTTCGCAAAGCTTGTCGAGATGCAACTGTTAGCTATGATTTTAGTAATAATACTACATATAAGACATTTAAAATTCCCTCAATTTTATGAGAAAATGGCGATTATTCTCCCTATACAATAAGTGATAATGAGCAAGAATGTAAACAAAAATGCGAAGCTACTACTACAACACTTGTTTGTGGAGACTTTAGATATTGCAGAACTGCTTGCGATAAATTATCTCAATAATAATTTTAAAGAAAAAAATTTTAAGAACCATTGTATAAATGAAGATACCAAGCTTTATTTATATTTTAGTGAAAAATAGAAATATATTGTTCATGGGATTGTTTATTATTTCTGAATTATTACTCTCTGAGGAAATGGAATTTCTATCCCCTCTTTATCAAAGGCTATTTTTAATCTTTTTCTTAGCTCACCAGTGACTTCCCACTGCTTAAGTGGTTTTGTTTCTCAAAGTATTTTTACAATTATAGAAGAATCAGCAAAGTCATCTACCCTGAGAAATAGAGGTGCTTTTATTATAGAATCTTTCCAGATAGGATCTTCTGCCAATGCCATTCATGTGGTATTTATAGTTTCTATGACATGTTCTAGATTTGTATCATAAGCCACTCCAATATTTAGGTTTACTCTAGCAAAATATTTCGATAGATTCGACACTGTTTTAATTTCACCATGAGGAACATGATGAACAGTTCAGTCAAGGTCTCTTAAAGTTGTCATTCTCATACTTATTTCTTCTACTAATCCTCAAACATTATCAAATTGTACAACGTCCCCTATTCTGTATTGATTTTCTAGAATAATGAAAAGTCCAGAAATAATATCACGAATAAGATATTGTCAACCAAAACCAAACGCCAGACCGATAATTCCTGCTGCAGCTAATATTGGTTCAATCATTAATCATAATTCCTGTAAAATCATTAATACAGTAAGTATAAGAAGAATAATCTTGAATGTAGCAATGAAAATATATATTAAAGTGTCTTCTCTTTTTGTTTCAGAATCCTCCGAAGATAATTTATCTACGACAACTAAAATCCTAACTCATTTTTCTATAAATTTCTTAGCAAGTTTGTTTATTATATATGCTCATATAATAATAACGATAATTTTGATCCCATGAGATAAGAACCATGGATAAATATAAGCTACAATTATAGAAATAAATTCTGTCATAGTTTCTGAAGTTAAAAATTATATATATAACATAAGTATTTTTTCATAAAATGAAACCTTTATTCATATTAAATACTTATATAAATAATAAAAAAACTTGATAATTACTAGATACTAGTAATCTAAGCTACTTTTATTATTGCTATTTTGCATAAAACTAGTAAGTTATTAGTAGCAGATTTCTAAAGTAAAATAATAGAAATATTTATAAAATTATCTTAACTTAAATATATGGAAGAATTAAATAAAAAAAATGAACTAGACCAAGCTGAAAACAAAAATGAAGTTATAGAATCCATATTACCCAAAACTAATATTTTTGATTTTAGTCGTAAAACTAAACCATTTTTATTAGCTAATCCTAATCGCTCTATTGGAAAATGAATGCACGCAACTCATCAAACTAAACGTCCTCATAAACCTAGGAAAAAAAAATAGGTTTGTTTTAATTAAAATAATAAAAAGCTCATATTTCTATGAGCTTTTTTGTGTTATTAAATATAAAATTCTAAAAAAATTAATTACCTACATTTTTAACTTTCTTGACATTGTATTGAGTAAATGCGTCTTTCATAGCTGAATATGGATCAAGTCCATTCCCGACTATGAAATCATAATTACCAAGCTTAAAGCTTGTATCATTTACTTTATCTACAACCATTGCACTACCAGCAACATTAATAGGAACATAACTTGAGTATGATAATACAGAGTCACCGGCAAATCCAATAGTTTCTCGAATTGATGAGGGACCTATAATTGGCCAAACAATATAAATACCATGCCCTATTCCATAATATCCAAGAGTCTGTCCAAGACTAGCGCTATGTTTCTGTATATCAAACAAATTAGTAGATGCATCATAAAATCCCGCAACACCCACCGTAGTATTAATTACAAATCTTAAAAGTTCTTTTCCAGAGCGAGTGAAATTCAACTGAAGAAGGTTATTTACTACATTTATTGGCGCTGTAAGATTAACAAAAAAATTGCTAATACCAATTCGTGCAATATCAGGTGTTACTTTTTTATAACCTTTTGATGTTGGTTCTAAAACCCAGGTCTGGAGCTTGTCATTAAAATGAAAAAAAACGTAGTTAAGATAAAACAAAGGATCGGCAATCTCATCTATTTCTATTTCTTCTTCGTCTTCATAATTTATTCGATTTACACCCTCAGTTTGACCCTCAATTTGAAAATTAATTGAAGCTACTTCGACTTGAGGTTCTTCGTTATTTTCTTTTTTTACATCTTCTGTAATTGAAACTTCTTTTGTATCCTCAATAACTCGATTTAAATTAGTTTCAATTGTTTCTAATGCCTCTACTGTATCTGTGTTTGATTGAATAAGATCTTCTGCGGTTGCTGTGCTTACATTTTTTAAAGAAAATACAAGAGCAAATACAATGATAAATGAAAACATTTTTTTCATAAATCCTCCCTGATTTTATTTAATTAAAATAAGTGAACAGAATTATATATTGAATTCTTAAGTAGTATTTTTTCTTTATTTAGAAATTTTATATTAATGAACTTCCTCCTCTTTCTTAATTTTTTATTTTTATTTATAGTTAATCTATACTGTTTTTTATTTATATGTCAAAAGGAAAGTCAAATATTAAGTTCAGCTAATAATAGGGCTTATTTTTTAAATCAATATTTGAGTTGGAAATATAGCTAAAATTAATATAATAAACAAAAGTAATAAGTAACTTATGTGACGAATAATCAATTTTGAAAAGTTATCAATATAACAATCAAAGTTAATATATTTTTAAAATTATTATAAACAATGAAATTATTTTCCCACGGCATATTATGAATGAATGCTAGGAATTTGAAATACATAAGAGCTAAAAATTCAGCTGAATCAATATCACTTGCAGATAGTAAATTAAAAACTAAACGTTTCCTAGAAAGTAGATGAATCCCCTTCGCAGAAACATATGCAATTTTATGAACTCATCAAGAACTAAAAGATTTTTCTTTGAAATCAATTAAAACTGAAGACTTCGTAATTAAACCAAATAAATGAAGTAGATGAAGATGAATTTTGATTATAAAGAGAATATGAGAAACATTCATTATCAATAATGAAGAATGGACTGAGGATGAAGTTAAGTTGCATATGACTGATATTATTCATGGGTCATTTTCGCTTCATGGTTCTTCTGATACCGTAATTATAGAAGAACTTCTTGGTCCTTGAATAGATTTTGCACATTTTTGTAAATACTGACTAGCGGACATTAGGATTATAGTTTATAATTATGTACCTATCACCGCAATGATACGTATGCCTACAATCAAATCAGAAAGTAAAGCAAACCTTTCTCAATGATGAATTGGATTAGGTCTTAATATTGCAAACGGACAAATTATTAGTTTATATCAAAATAAAGAAATATTTACTCATATCTTCCCATTAGAACACGATTGACTCAAAGATAGAATTATCCCCTATTGGGACGATATTCTTCTTTTTTCTTCACAAGTTCAAATGTATACAAAACTAGGTTATCTCGCTCTAGATTGGGTAATTACCAAAAATTGACCAAAATTATTAGAAATCAATGCAAGAGCTTGACTAGAAATACAAAATGTAAATCTAGTACCTCTTGCTTTCAGACTTAATAAAATAGAAGATCTTAAAATATTAACTCCAGAAAAATGAGTAGAAATAGCAAAGACACTATTTCATACAGAAACACTATCAACTTTAATGGGTAAAAAAACACTTTATCTAGAACAAAAATGAATGGTTTGAGATAAGGAAATAATAGTAACTGTTGATATGAGTAATAATAATTCATTCGTATCACAAGATATAATAGATTCTGTATGAAATTCTGATATACATATTTTGACAGATTCAAACATATCAATGCTTCTTAAAAAATTCAATATAAGTTCTATACACAATAATACAATTATGCTATGAATGAACGATATTCAGAATTACCTCATAAATCCTTCATCACATATAATAAAAGAAGTTGATAAATCTAATCCAAAATGGATTAAAGAAATATTGAATTTTGATAAATATGTTTATAGAGTATGAAAAAAATTAAATCTTTCCTCTCTTCTTAAGCCAGATAATTATTTTTTTCTTCTTGATAGATTCATACAAAATCCAATATGATTTAACCCAGTCTTTGAATACCATTTTCCTAGCAAAGAAAGAATTGATTCAATAAGAAATACTTTATGAGAATTAATAAATACTGCTAATAATTTAAAACAATCAGGTCATATTATAGCTGATCTATATTTAGAAAAACTTTCTGAAAACCAATCAAAGTTATGACTTATTGAAGCATATAAAAACGAAGATTATGAAAAAATTCAACTTTATAATTCTCTTTTATTTTGAGATATTAATGATGAGCTTCTAGAAGTTTCGAAAAAAAAAGTTTTTGAAATAAAAAGATTCAATGATAATAGTGACAAATATCTATGAAAAATTCTTTCATTGGATGAAATAGTTTTACTTATAAATAAATATTTTGAAACCCATAATATTAAAAAAATTCCAATTAATATTGTAAGTTGAAATCTATCTCGTATGTCAATATCATATTGAAAAGAGGTAAAAATTCATATTTCAAACAATGCATTAATAAGAGAAAAAGAAATTAATTCAATTCTGTCACATGAAATAGATACTCATTTTCGTAGGTATCTTTCATGATTAGATACTTGATTATTGTTATTTCAATTCGGTACTTGATATTATCTTTCTGATGAAGAATGACTCGCAATTTATCGTTCTTTTAATAATCTTCCAGAAGGTTACAAAAAAAATGCAATGTATATGAAATATTATCTTCTATCTATTGTTGATACTCTTTCTTTTGCAAGTACTGTAGAAGTTCTTATTTCTCTTTATCCTGGTAAAAAATTGGAATCAATATTCTCCGATGCAGTTAGACTCAAACGTTGAATTAGTCATTCTGGCGTAGAATGAATTCCTGGTACTACTTATAGAAAAGATAAAATATATCTAGATTGATATAATAGAATTAGTAAATGGATTGAATCAGGCTGAGATCCTGAGAGATTATTATTTTGAAAAATAAAAATTTCTGATCTTAAAATTTTTGAACAACTTTAATTTTTAATTATTAACATATGTACCGTTTTATTGTAAGTATTACATTATTATTTTTACCGTTTTTTGCTTACGCAGAATCGTGAGATATAATTATAGAAAAACCTACACAATGTAAATCCTGATATGAAATTTCTTGACTTTTTCAAGCAAAAATTAATTCTACACAAGAATATCAATTATCTAATTCAGAAAGTAAAGATTTTTCTTGAAGTATAGTTTATACTCTCAAAAAAGACAATGATATAATAGAAAGTATAAATGATAGAGAAAAATATCTGCATTATTTTACTATGGCTTGAGAATATGTTCTAGAAGCAAATATAGCTGATAGTGTGAATCAATGTGAAATAATTATCGAAAAAAAAATAAAGATATATAAAAATATACTTCTATATATATGAACAGAACTTTCCTGACTTAAAACATGAATCTGAGATATTTTAGAAAAAAATAATATTCTTTTGAATAGTTATTCAAATAAAACCATTCTCTCACAATCAAAAGAGTCTCAAATAATCTGGGATTCAATAGATCAGAGCGATTATTTTATTGCATGAAGTACAGATATTTTATGATTTTTTTCTGATATAGTCAAACTTCAGAAGCTAAAACAAATTGATTTTACTAAAAAGAAAATTTATATTATTTCTAATTTTTCTAAATCTTTTCTCTCAAAAGTTCTAGCGTCTTCATTATCTCAAATCGGAGCTACAAAAGTATTTTTGATTACAGAAAATCAACTCTATTGAATAATTGCACGCATCTCAACCTGAGAAAATGAAAATTTAAATGTTTGACAAGAACTGTCATATGAAAAATGAAAAACAGTATATAGCCTAAGTGGTTTTATTGAATTTTTGGCATATGCTGGATTTTCTTATCAATTACTAGCGCTACTATTATCAATTACATTCATTGTCTTGATTCTTAATTTTATGAAGCAAGTAATAGGTTTCAATGTATTTTGAATTTATTATCCTGTTCTTTTGGCGGTTACAATTGCATCAGTTGGTTTTTCATCAGCTGCAATATTTATGATAATTGGTTTTATATCAATTATCAGTGTTAATCTTTTTAGTAAAAAAGTCCATCTTCTACTTCATGCAAAAAGATCTCTTCTGATAAGTATATATATTATGCTTTTTCTCTTTTTCCTTTGAATTGATAATTTTTTTGAACTTTCATATATTAATTATGCAATTTTTGATAATTCGCTTATAATTTTTCCATTCTTTTTTACTATAATTGTTGCAGATAAAATTTTCCAGGAAGATATTTATCTCATCTCGAAGTCGTGAATTATTGAAATACTTCAATATATTATAATTACATATATTATTTATTCATTATTCGAATTCAAAACACTTCAATATTTCCTAATTTCCTATCCTGATATAATTATTTTGGTTGTTTTTCTAAATATTTTAGTTGGTCGTTATATCTGACTTCAGGCTTTTGAATATCTACGTTTCTCCCCTCTTCTCAAAAAATTAAATGAAGAAGAAGAATAAAAAATATAAATTTTATTAATAATATTAAACAATGAAAACTGTTGCAATTTTAAGTAATTATATCAACACATTGGTAATCCCTCCTTTATATATTTTTCCACACCAAAAACTTACACGTATGTTTAGGGATAGCTGAATTGAACTAAGAAGAGTAAGTATTCATTCATTTGATAAAGAAAAATGAGTTTTTCTTGATTATGTTGATATGGATAAAGAAGGTAATTTTGTAACATTTCATGAAGAATATAGGCCAGATGTAATTTGGAATCGTTCATGAGATAATTGACATTTTTATACTTATAATATTTTTGAAAAAGCTTGAATACCAATTTTTCCGTCATCAAAAGTTATTTGAATTGATAGTGATAAATACGAAATGTTTCTTTTTTTAGAAAAATATCAACCAATATCACTTCTATTAAAAGATTTCTTTGAAAGTGAAACTAGTCGCAATAAATTAGGGGAGAAATTAGTATTAAAACCTATTCGTTCTTTCTGATGACATGGAATTGAATTTTATACCCAACAAGAATTACTTGAAAATGCTAATAAATATATATGACTTGAAAGTTTATATGTTGTTCAGGAATTTAAGGATTTTAGCAAATGAATACCTTGATTAACCTCAAATAATCATGATATTAGATTAGTTTATATTTGATGAAAATATTCTCATACAACAATGAGAATGCCTGCTAAATGATGACTAAAAAGTAATGTATGAAGCGGATGAAGTAAAAGATTTCTTTATGAACAAGAAATCCCAAAAGCACTTTTTTCTCTAGGTGAAAATGTTTTGAAAGATTTGGATTTAAGTGATAATAGTATTCTTTCTATAGATTTTTGATATGTTTTAGATGAAGATCGTTGGTATGTCTTTGAAATTAATTCATCGCCCTGAGTATATTTTTGTGCTGATGATGAAAAAATGGCGAATGATTTTTATAATGCTTATTTTGTTGATTTAATTAATTTTTTTAATACAAAATACTTTAATAATTAATTAAAAAACTATGTCAAAACATATGAATTATTGGTCAGTTTCATCTCAAATCTTAAAAGAAGAAGCAGAACTACTTGGACTTAAGGTGGAAATAATTGTTCCTGATAAGAATCTCTTCCTTGTAAAATCAAAAGATAAAGAGATACTTTTTAAAAGTACAGATTTTGGCATAAACACTTCGCTTGGTTTAAAAATAGCAGATGATAAAGAATTAACTTATAGTATTCTAGAGAGAAATTGACTGCCAATAGCAAAAACAGTGTATATTTATGAAAATGAATTAGAAGAATTCGATTGGTCAAAAATTAATAATTTCAAATTCCCAGTAATAATAAAGCCTGTAGATGAAGATCATGGGAATTGAGTATGTATGAATATTATTACAATTCCTGAATTAAAGAAAAAATTAGAATTATCATTTGAATTTTATTCTAAAATGATTATTCAAGAACAAATTACTGGAGATGAATGTCGTGTGCTTGTAGTTATGTGAGAAGTAATTCTAGCACTAAGAAGAATTCCTCCATTTATTACTGGAGATTGAATTAAAACAATTAAAGAGCTTATAGAAATTGAAAACTCTACTAATCCTCTTAGAAAGCAGAATTATTCAGCACCACTATGAACAATAAAAGCTGACTCAGAACTTATTGATTATATTGATAAACAATGATTTAACTTAGAAAGTATAATTCCAGTTAATATTAAATTACAGTTAAGATGAAATTCAAACATTGGTTCAGGTGGGACAATAGAAGAAGTGACAAATATTCTTCATGAAAGCACTAAGAAAATATGTATTAAAGCTACAGAAAAAGCTTGACTTTGAATGTGTTGAGTAGATATCCTTACTTCTGATTTTTCCATGCCGTTAGTTGACACTTGATGAATAATTTTAGAATTAAATGCTACGCCATGATTAGGTGGTGATAGAGAATTAACATCTGTAAATAGTGGACGCGAAATACTCAAAAAAATATTTAATATAATATAATATAATATATTACTATAGATTTAAATAGAGATAACTAAAATTATTTTATTTAAACAAACACTTTAGCATCCCTAGCGATTTTATGTTCTATAGAATCCATTATATCAACATATAATTTAGGAGTTACGAATTCTTTTTCGTATAGAGATTTTACTGTTTTTTCTTCAAGTTTAAGTAGAGATTTATTAACTAGTCTTACATCAAGCAAGTTAATCATTTTTTCATGTTTTGAATATATTTCGTCCATTTTTTGTTTGCTCAGTACATTGAATTTTGAATACAATTCTATTACTTCATCAAAAACTTCAACTGAAAAACCCCATTCAATATTTTTAAGAATTTCAAACTCTACAATCACTTTACTAGAAACAATATATTTGGTTCTATTTTTTAGGTATTGATATGTAATATTATCATCTTTTGTATGGAAATAATTCAGGATTTTATCTATTAAATCAATATCTTCTGTAAGAGTTTCCTTTTTTACTTGAGTTTTATTTCCTTCTATCCTTTCTATTTGTCTATTTATTTTACCTAGCATATATTTGAAAATATATTCATCTATTTCATTATATCTAAAAAGCTCTTTCAGATATTGTTTTTCAATTCATAAAGCATGAAGAGATAGGGCTTTAATAATTAGATTTTCTGACTCCCCTACTTTTGATAATAATTTTTTGAATTCTTCAATTTCATGGTCTAATTTCTTTTTATATTTTTTATTAAGTGTTTCATATTCACTTTTAGAAATATGTCATTTAGATAAAATTGATTCAATTTTTTTAAGAATTTCTGTATATATAAGAATCATTGATTCGTGTTTTTGGAAATGCTCTACATCATTCAGTTTATTTATTTTAAGTTTATTAACGAAAAATCCAATAGTCGGAGCTTTAACGAATAATGTAAACATAATACTTCATATAGTAAGAGCTAGTAGGAATTCCTTAACACTATATCAAAGAGTCCATGCATTTACTTTAAAATCATCAGGAATCATAAGCACCATCATAAGAGCGAGAGCTCATCTAAGACTTCACCAAGCAAGAAGGTGTTGCCAAGAAGGAGGAATCTTTTCTTCTAATTTTGTATAATTAAGAATATTGATTGGTAGGTAAATACTTATTCATCTTGCAATTATTACAATAAGAATAGTAATAATAATTGGTAAAATAAAATCAGCTAAATTAACATTAAGAGATAGAAACATTGTTCACATAAGCATAAAAACAAGAGAGTTAGCTACGAATGCCACGAATCACCAAAAGCTTTCCATATATTCTTCAACTTTATGAGAAATTTTGTATCTTCAATAGTTCCCAACTACAATAGATGCTAAAGCCGTAGCTATTACTCATGATATTTTTATTTCGAAGTTTCATACTTTTACGAACTCACTAATTATTTCTGATAAAATAAAGGTCATATGTGCTACAATCATTGTGAATGCAATTTCTAGATTTTCATTTCATTTAACTTTTTCTATTAGCTTAGAAAATCCAAATCACATAGCCCCTCAGAATATTATTCATCAAAAAAGCATACATAGGAATGTTGCAAATCAAACTCCTAGAGTTCATGTAGTAATTACTCAGCTTTTTATAACCGCAAGCATTACAAGGAATAAAGCAAGAGCAGTTCAATCATTAAAAAGACTTTCTCCTTCAAAAATCAGAACAAGTCTTCTAGGAGCTCAGAATTGTTTGAAAAGTGATAGTACAGCAACGGGATCAGTAGAAGAAATAATAGCACCAAAAAGCATTGTAACTTCTAATGGTATATCAAGTCAGATAAGTCTAAAAACTAAGTTAAGGGTGTAACCAATTAAAAAAGTTGATATTAGAAGTCAAAAAATAGCCAAAGAACCTATCGATTTCCAGTTTTTGATAAGTTGGCGATATCACATATTGTAACCCGATTCGAATATCAGAATTGGCAAAAATACAAAGAAAAGCATTTCTGGAGTAAGTTTGAATTCTACAAGAAAATGAAGAAATCATATTTTACTTAAAGGAATAAGAAGAAATCATGCAATTACAAGCAATATAGTGTAAGGAAGCTTAGTTTTCTTTGCAATCATATAAACAAGACTAGAAATCGAAAGAAGACTAAATATAGCAAGCATCGAAGTTAAAAATTGATGGTCCATAAAGATAAAATAATATTTAAATTAAAAAAACCTACTCATCTTATGGATATTTATTTTTTTTCAAGTTAAAAATTCAAAAATATAAAGCGTTAATTATTTTCTTTGGTCATATTGAGATTTTGAATATACTACGAATATAATATTTATATGTATTATGAATTTAATTATAGTTTTAATATGAAATCAAAAATCAAAAAATTCTTTAGTAATAAATATATAAAAATTTTATATATATTTATTCTATCTGTTCTAATAGTATTATTCTCATTATTTATATTCAAAAAAATTCAGATTAATGACAGAATAATACATAATCCATTATCTAATTTTAATCATAAAACTTCAATAAATGATGTTAATTTTATTGAAAGTTGGATGACATTCAAATATATTAATGTAATTTTTAAAATACCTGAAGAATATTTAAAAACAAAACTTTATATAGTTGATAAAAAATATCCAAATATACCTTTATGAAAATATGCTCGTAATTCAAAAATAGAAAATACTATTTTTCTGAATCAAGTAAAAGAATTGGTACTTGAATATATTAAATTAAATCCTACACGTTAATTAATTAAAAATGCTTGATTTTTTCCTTTCATACCTGCTTATTTACACGTATCCAGTTCTTTTTTTAATTACATTAGCATCATCTTTTTTAATCCCATTTCCTGCTAATGCTATGATTATAGCTGCTTGAGCATTTGCCGCACAATGATATTTGGATTTTAATATTGTTTTAATTACAAGTTTTTTTTGATGTTTATCTTGAGATATTATTTGATACTTAATATCTTTCTTTTACTGAAAAAATATATTAATGCGTATTGGATTTTCAAAAATAATAAATTCCCCAAAGTTTGAAAAACTAGAAATATATTTCAAAAACAATTCAATAAAATCAATTCTATTAACTCGTTTTGTAATTACATGATTGAGTGCACCTGTTAATATTCTTGCTTGATTATCCAAAATATGACATAAAAAATATTTTATATATAATGTTTCGTGAGAAATAATTCATATAGTTATTTTTGTTTGAACTTGATATTATCTTTCTAATGAATGGCAAAATATTGTTACAATACTAGAATATTTTGTAATATTATTAGTTATAATTGTAATAGTATTTCTATTTTTTAGATTTATGAATTCGAATAAACAAAATAAAATTCTAAAATAAATATTATTCATTATAATAACTACAATACTTTTTAAAATAATTAAAATATGGAACCAACCAATAGATCAGATGACGTATTACATTGAGTTACACTATCAATGATTCTAGATTACCTTATCAATGAATATTGATTTGAAGAATTAAGTGAATTAGTTAGAATTAATTGTTTCAAGAATTTCCCAAGTAAAGAATCAAGTCTTAAATACCTTAGAAAAACTGAGTGGGCTCGTCTTCAGGTTCAATGATTATATGTAAGGACTGTTCTAGAAAAACAATAAACTCTAAAATATTTAAACTAGACTTCCCTAATATTTTATAAACAAAACAAAAAACCTATTGTAGATAACTACAATAGGTTTTTTGAATAACTAAACTAAATTAGTTAATTAATTAAGGGCAGCATAATCTTCATAAGTCCTTTCTTCTCTATATCATTTACCTTCATTCAATTCTGCAGCTTCCATAGCTTCATCTTGATAGAAGTTACCAACATTTTTATTATTGTTGTAATATTTAAGAGCAGGAATTAGACGTCATATAATTACATTTTCTTTTAATCAATCTAGAGTATCAATTTTACGAGAAACAGAAGCTTCTACCAGCACACGAACAGTTTCTTGGAACGATGCAGCAGATAACCATGAATCTGTAAATAATGATATTTTAGTAAGACCAAGTAATAATTGAGAACCAATAGCTTGTTTACCTCAAGCAGTAGCTATTATAGAGTTTTCTTTCTTGAATTTGATAATATCAACAATATCTCAAGGGAAGAAAGAAGAATCTCAAGCATTAGTAATTTTAATCTTAGAAAACATTTGTCTAACAATAAGTTCAATATGTTTAGAATTTACTGTTTGTCATTGTGATGTATAAATTTCTTTAATATCATTAACAATGTATGATTGAGTTCTAAGAGGACCAGCAAGATCCATTAGTTTTTGAATATTAATATGTCCTTCAGTAATCTTTGATCAGATAGTTAAGACAGTTCATTCGCTAACTAGGATATTTTTACCGAATTCAATTGGGAAAACAGCAACTTGAGGTTCAATATCTTTAATTACAATTACATTTGCATCAATTCTATCGACTTTTCAAGTAATTAGAGAATTGATTTTATTCTTACCATCTGCAGATTTTGCGAGTAATTGTTTTTCATCAACTTTATCTCATTTTTTCACCATAATCTTATAAGTAGAATCTGGAATATAATATTCTTTTGATTCTAGCTCACTTGCAACGTATGTAAGAGTAATTTCTTTTTCTCAAAGCTTAATGGTTTTAACAACTCAATCAAATGGAGCAATTGTTGCTTCATATTTTGGAGCTCTTGCTTCGAATAATTCCTCAACACGAGTAAGACCGGCAGTAATATCTCAACCTTCTTTTGCAACTCATCCCGAATGGAATGTACGCATCGTAAGCTGAGTACCTGGTTCTCAGATTGATTGTGCAGCAATAATACCAATTGGAGTACCTATTTCAACTAATTTGTTGTAACCTAGGTCAATTCAATAACATTTTTGACAAACTCATCATTCAGTTTCACAAGTACGAATTGATCTTATAGAAACAGTATTAATTCAATTATCTAGAAGTAATTTAATAGTATCTTTGTCAATCATATTATCAGATTTAACAAGAACTTTACCATTTAGAGTAATATCGCGAGCAAGGAATTTACCATAGATTTTTTCATCAAAAGATTCTTTGAATATTGCTTTTGTAGTTTCTCTATTGATTTCTTCATAAGCAACAGTATTACAATCGTATTCTCTAGCCATAATGTTTTGAGCAGCGTCCACCAGTCTACGAGTTAAGTAACCAGATTGAGCTGTTTTAAGGGCTGTATCCGCTTTACCTTTACGTCATGAATGTGTATTGATAAAGTATTCAAGTACTGAGAATCATTCCTTATAATTTGCCTTGATTGGAAGTTCGATAATTTTACCGGTAGGCGAAGCAACTAATCACTTCATACCACATAACTGAGTTACGTTTCACCAGTTACCTCTCGCTCCAGATACAATCATATGATGTATATGATTACTAGGATGGAAATATGATGGCATTTCTTTTTCTATAACATTCTTAACCTCCATCCATACTTTTACAGATTGTTCATATCTTTCTTTTTCAGTCATAAATCAAGTCCAAAATTTCTTTTGAATTCATTTAATTTTTTCTTCTCATTTTTTAATAAGTTCATCTTTGTTTGTAGGAATTATCATATCATCTTTTGATATAGATAATCCACTTATTGTAGCATATTTGAACCCTATATTTTTGATTCTATCTGAAAAGAAAGCTGTTTCTTCTGAACCAAATATATCAAAACTTTTAGCTAATATTTTTTTAGCAACTCATTTTGTTACAGTTTCATTGATATAACCTAATTCTTCAGGAATAATTTGATTAAATAACATTCTACCATAAGTAGTTTCTGTTATTACACCCTTTATTCTTGCATTAATTGGAGTATGAAGAGTAATTGCCCCTTGATCATATGCACAAGTAGCATCATCCATTCCAATAAATGATTGTTGTACAGTATCACCTACAATTTTTGTAAGATAATATGTTCCAAGGATCATATCAAGTCCTGGTGCAACAATTGGTTCTCAGTTAGAAGGATTAAGCATATTCTTAGAAGTAACCATTATTTCCTCAGCTTCGTTTTGAGCTTCTTGAGTTAATGGTAAATGAACTGCCATTTGATCTCAATCGAAATCCGCATTAAATGCAGTACAACAAAGAGGATGTAGTTGAATAGCTTTTCATTCTATAAGAATAGGTTTGAAAGCTTGTATACCAAGTCTATGTAGAGTAGGTGCACGATTAAGCAATACGTGTTTACCTTCAATTACTTCGTCAAGAGCATCCCAAACATCTTTACCTTTTTCTTCAATTACTTTTTCAGCATGTTTTACATTATATGCAATTTCTCTTTCGATAAGTTTACCTATAACAAAAGGTTTGAATAAAGTAAGTGCCATTATTTTTGGAAGTCCACATTCATTCATTTTAAGATTCGGTCCTACAACAATTACTGAACGTCCTGAATAATCAACACGTTTACCAAGCAAGTTTTGACGGAAACGACCTTGTTTACCTTTTAGAATTTCAGAAAGAGATTTAAGTTTTTTCTTAGAAGCATTCGTAAACCCCGGTCTATTAGTCCTTACATCTCAATTAATAAGCATATCAACAGCTTCTTGAAGCATTCTTTTTTCATTCTTCAAGATAACTTCTGGAGCTCATAGTTCAGAAAGTTTTCTAAGACGGTTATTTCTATTAATAACTCTTCTATATAAATCATTCAAATCAGAAGAAGCATATCTTCAACCATCAAGTTGAATCATTGGTCTAAGATCAGGTGGAAGAATTTGGATTGCTTCAAGAATAAAATGTTCTGGTCTTTGTCCTGATTTGTACAAATTAGAAGCAAGTTTTAATTTTTGAAGTATTTTCTTCTGTTTTGATTTTGGAGATGATCTTAATTCTTTTTGATTTTCAGCAATGAATTTTTTTAGATCAATTCTTTCTAGAAGTCTTTTAATATGTAGCGCTCAAGTTCCTCATTTGAATACATGTGGGAATTTTTCATAAAGAATTCTATAATCAAGTTCACCAATAACAGTAGATTCTTTTAAATCTTTAAGAAGAAGTTTAAGTTTTGCATACTCAGCATCAAGAGCGTCAATTTGTTTAGAAGCCTCGTTTTCTAGAGTAGTAAAATCTTTTTTACTAATTTCTTTAGATTCAACTTTTAATTTTGCATCGTTAATAGTTTGTTGTATCTTTTTTTGTAATTCAACTTTTGAAGATTTGTAGATTGCATCTAGATCTCTAAGTGCATCTTGTTTTTTATCTTCAAAAACATCAGTAATAATATATGAAGCAAAATATATTACTTGTTCAAGTTTTTTAACAGAAATATCTAGAAGTAAACCAATTCTTGAAGGAACTGATTTCAAATACCAGATATGAGCAATTGGAGCAGCAAGCTCAATATGTCATGCTCTTTGACGTCTAACTTGACTAGTAGTAACTTCTACTCAACATCTTTCACATACTACTCATTTATATCTTATTCTTTTATATTTTCCACATGCACATTCGTAATTTTTGCGTGGACCAAAAATTTGTTCACAAAATAGTCAACCTCTCTCTGGGCGTTGAGTACGATAATTGATAGTTTCTGAAATAAGTACTTCACCATAAGATAAAGCCCTTACTTGTTCTTTTGAAGCTATTCAAACTGAAATTCAAACCAGATTATCGAGATTTTTTCATTGTGTTATATCCATTTTTCCTGCATGCTTACCGATTTGTGAATAATCAGTAATTTTGTCATTTAGGAAGTTTTCAAAGTTTTTATCCTTAATCATATTAATGAAAAAATTAAATATTAATTATTTGAAAGTAAAATCTTAAGTTCAACTTTTATTCTTCTATATCTTCTCTTCATTCAGATATAGTATCTGTTTTGATAATTTCAGAAGAAGTAGTATCCATTTCAATATCGTATTGTCATTCAAGTTTTTCTAATTCTTGGAATCTCTGGTACATTAATTCTTCTTGTAAATCAAGTTCATCCTTATCTAATAATTCTAGACTAAGATTAAGTGCTTGTAATTCGCGAAGAAGTACATTGAATGATTCTGGCATATTAGGTCTCTTAATTCTCTTTTGTTTAACAATTGCTTCATAAGATTGAGTACGTCCTGTAATATCATCAGATTTGATTGTAATCATTTCTTGTAGGATATTTGCAGCTCAGTAACCTTCAAGTGCCCAAACCTCCATTTCTCAGAATCTCTGTCCTCAATTTTGAGCTTTACCTCAAAGCGGTTGTTGTGTAACCATAGAATAAGGTCAAACTGATCTAGCATGGATTTTATCCTCAACTAAATGGTGAAGTTTAAGCATATATTTAACTCAAACCATTGTTTTTTCTTTGAAAGGTTCTCCTGTTTTACCATCAAATAATTGAAGTTTACCATCTCTTGGAAGTCATGCTTTTTCCATTAAATCTCAAATCATATCAAATTCAATTCAATTAAGAATTGGAGTTGCAACTTTGATTCATAGTTTTTGTGCAGCGTAACCAAGATGTGTTTCTAATATCTGACCGATATTCATACGAGAAATTACTCAAAGCGGATTAAGTATAATATCAACATGAGTACCATCAGCCATAAATGGCATATCTTCTTCTGGAACTATTCTTGATACAATACCTTTATTACCATGTCTTCAAGCCATTTTATCTCATACTTCAATTTTACGAGTTTCAGCTATAAATACTTTTACTTGTTTGAATACTCAAGTTGGAAGATTATCTCCAAGTTCTCTTTTTAGAATATGTATTCAGATAACTTTTCAACCTGTACCAGATGGTAAGATTAGAGAAGAATCTTTAACATCTTTTGATTTATCTCAGAATATTGCTCTAAGAAGTCTTTCTTCTGGAGAAAGTTCAATTTCTCACTTTGGAGTAACTTTACCTACTAGTATATCTCATCATTTAACAGATGAACCAATTCTAATAATACCATCTTCATTAAGATTACTTAATTTAGCAGTAGAAACATTTGGAATATCATCTGTAGTTTGCTCAGGTCAAAGTTTGGTTTCACGAACATCAAGAACATATTCTGAAATATGAACTGAAGTATATAGATCATTTTCCATAACTCTAGAACTAAGAATAATCGCATCTTCGAAGTTATAACCTCACCATGGCATATATGCTACTAGTAAGTTCTTTCCGATTGCTAATTCTCAATTTTCAATTGATTGTCCATCAGCTAATATATCTCAAGCTTTGATTTTATCTCAAGTAGAAACAAGTGCTTTTTGATGTATATGCATATCATCATTAGATTTCTCGAATGTACGAAGTTCATATAATTTTTTGTTTCATGATTTATATAAAACAGAAATATGCTTAGCA
Organism: Candidatus Altimarinota bacterium; assembly: GCA_028689205.1. GTDB lineage: Bacteria > Patescibacteriota > Gracilibacteria > BD1-5 > UBA2023 > STC-113. Next base: position 70,323 of record JAQTWP010000005.1, on the reverse strand, counting down.
TCAACTCAGATTATTTCACCATCCTCATCAGCTTTTACAATATAACCACTTCATTCTCAGATAACTCTTTCAGTACCAGTACCAACAATTGGAGATTCTGTTCTAATTAATGGAACTGCTTGTCTCATCATGTTCGTACCCATTTCTGCACGAGTCGCATCATCATGTTCTAGAAAAGGAATAAGTGTTGTAGTTTCGGACATTATTTGCTTAGGAGATATATCTTTATATGTAACTTCTTTTTCATATGCAATAACTGGTTCAGAATTTTTACGAGCACCTAGACGAGTTTCTGTAAAATTCCCGTATTCATCAAGTTCAACATTTGCTTCTGCAATTGTCAGAACTCTTTCTTGATAAGCATCAAAGTATTCAAACTCTGAAATTGGATAACCTCTAACACTTATTTCTTTAGAATCAAAAGATTCTTTTAATTTTTTTGCAATTTCTTCTGTAATAAGTACTTTTTCTTCAACAATAACTTTACCTTTGGAATCCAATATTGTATCATGTGTAATTCTATTAACTGAAGAAACTCAATCGTTTAGAACAGAATGACTTACTTTTTGGAAAGGAGTTGTTATAAAACCGAATTTATCAACTTTAGCATAAGAAGCCAAATGTAGTACAAGTCAGATATTTGGTCCTTCTGGAGTATGGATTGGACAGATTCTTCAATATTGAGTTGGATGTACATCACGAACTTCGAATGAAGCTCTTTCACGAGTTAATCATCCAGGTCATAAAGCAGTAATAATACGCTTGTGAGCTAGCTCAGAAACCGGATTAGATTGATCCATGAATTGAGATAATTGAGATGAAGCAAAGAATTCTTTCATAACAGCCGTTAAAGGTCTAGAATTAATGAAAGTTCCTGGAGTAGCATCTTCAAGTTCTACTATTGTCATACGATCTTTTGCAATTTTTTCAATTCTTGCAAGACCAACTTTAATTTTATCATATACTAATTCACCTACTGATCTAACTCTTCTGTTTTCTAGATGATCAATATCATCCCAAGAGAAACCTTCTTTTCATTCATTAAGACTTAGTAAGTAGTTGAAACCTTGAATTAAATCATTTAATTGTAGGAATCTTCCTTCGTCTTTATATTCTACATCTAATCATAATTTCCTATTAGTCTTGATACGAGCAATTTCCCCTAGGTCGAATTTTTTGATATCAAAAAAAGTAGTATTAAATAAATCTTGAACACGTTCATCCGTTCCAAGATCACCTGGTCTAAGTAATTTATAAATTACATGAAGCGCATCAAGACGAGTTTTTGTTTTATCTTTATCAATTGTAGGTCCGATATATTTTGCAACGAAATCTTTATTTCATTTGAAAGCTCAAATAATATCAGCATCAGTCTCAAGACCAAAAGCTCTTAGAAGTGTAGAGATTGGGATTTTTCTTTTTTTATCAATTTTTACATTGATAACTCATTTTTTATCAACTTCAACTTCGAACCAACTTCATTTTTGAGGAATTACTTTCATAGCAAATGAACCTGGATTTTTAGAATCAGGAGAGAAAAACATTCAAGTAGAACGAATTATTTGATTAACAATAACTCTTTCTATACCATTGATAACGAAAGATCACATTTCAGTCATAAGAGGAATACCTCCCATATAAACATCTTGTTCTTTTATTTCTCAAGTTTCTTTATTAAGCATTTCAAGACGAATCTTAAGAGGTGCTTCATAATTTAAGTTTTTTCTTTTACAATCTGTAACAGAGTATTTTGGTTCTTCAAGATTCATTGATTTATAATATATATCAATTTTTTCTCAAGAAAAATCACTTATTGGAAAGACTTCGTCGAATATTCTATTAAGTCTAGTATCCAAAAAATCTTTATAAGAATTAAGCTGAACCTCAATAAGTTCAGGAATTTCTAATATAGATTTATCATCTGTAAAATAATATCTTCATTTAATTTCATACAAAGCTCAGAGATTTTCATTACCCTTAGCTATTGTACTTTTATTAGATGAGTTTATCTCTACAGAATCTTCAATATCCTTTTTCTTAGGCATCGTTTCATCGCTGTTATAAACTAAAAAACATGCCCTAACTTCAACAAGAACACAATCGTTCAGTTAGTGCAAACCTGACTATTGTATAGATAATGCGGAAAAGTCAAGTTTTTTTTAAGATAAATTAAACTTAAATTGTATTGAAAAAGTTAGTTTGAGGAAATTTTTTATATGAGAAAAATATTAATAAACATCTACTCAACATGTATATTCATTACCAATACATGACCAATTTCAATTATTACATTTGAAAGTACCAGAATCACATTCTCAGGAATAATTCCCTGACAGTCAATGTAAATATGTTCCTGCGACTAATGAGTATATATCAACACAATCATCATATACAGTTAAATAATTTGGTAAAATACAAGCTGCACAAGCAATATTAGCTTTACTATAATTAGCAGTAGTTCATCAATTAGATCATGCACATGACCAGGTTCTAGATGTGGCTCAACATAGTATATTATTATCTAATGTTTTTGTTCATGTACTACAAACTCAAGTAGTACTGGAACATACTAATTTAATTAGCACTAATACATTTAAAGTCTCCATTCCGGTCAGCATCGTAACAATAACTGCCGACTCAAGCATCAGAATTACAGCTAGTTCCTGGTGTATAATAACTAGGATATCAAAAACAATCTACACCATACCAATGAACTTCACTAGTTTCCACCCATATATAACTAGCTGTCCACTGAGCATAGTAAGTAACAGCTCAAGTTATAACAGATGTAGTTAATATCTTAGTTCATCAAGTTGTTGCAGTGAACCATCAGGCAAATGTATATCAAGTTCTTGAAGTTGTTGATAGAGCTCATACTGCAGTATTGTAAGCTACAACTTTAGTTGCAGGACTAGCAGTTGTTCATAGATTTGAGTTGAATGTAACTGTGTAATTGATAGCAGTCCACTGTGCATAGTAAGTAACAGCTCAAGTTATAACTGTTGCAGTTGTAATAGCTGTTCATCAAGTTGTTGCAGTGAACCATCAGGCAAATGTATATCAAGTTCTTGAAGTTGTTGATAGAGATCATACTGCAGTATTATAAGCAACAGATTTAGTTGCAGGACTAGATATTGTTCATCAGTTAGCATCGAATGTTACAGTGTAATTGATAGCTGTCCACTGTGCATAGTAAGTAACAGCTCAAGTTATAACTGTTGTAGTTGTAATAGCTGTTCATCAAGTTGTTGCAGTAAACCATCAGTTAAATGTATATCAAGTTCTTGAAGTTGTTGATAGAGTTCATACTGCAGTATTATAAGCAACAGATTTAGTTGCAGGACTAGCAGCTACTCATAGATTTGAGTTGAATGTTACAGTGTAATTGATAGCTGTCCATTGTGCATAGTAAGTAACAGCTCAAGTTATAACTGTTGTAGTTGTAATAGCTGTTCATCAAGTTGTTGCAGTGAACCATCAATTAAATGTATATCAAGTTCTTGAAGTTGTTGATAGAGCTCATACTGCAGTATTGTAAGCTACAACTTTAGTTGCAGGACTAGCAGCTGTTCATCAGTTAGCATTGAATGTGACAGTATATTGCCTTGTATTATTACATACTGGATTAGCTCAATTGATTCAATTACAAGTCCGTGAGAAGGTTCATACGTTAGATGTAACTGAGGTAGGAGTTCAAGTAGTACATAGATTAGTTGCAGGAGCCACTGTTGTTGGAATAGAAGTTGTAGTAGTATTACAAACTCAATTAGTAATATCCGTACAAATATTATTATTATACGTATTAGACAATACTCAATTGGTACAAGTTCTTTGTTGAGCAATAGAAGCACAAGTTGTGGGAGAAGTTGCTGAAGTTGCTGAATATGCCGTCACAGATGCTCAATTAGCTACAGTAGCTCACCAAGGAGTAGTACAACTTGCTGGTACACAAGTATTAGAACTCTGAACATATCACGAGTTACAACTCGTAACAGTACATGTTCACCGAGTTGCAGACCAAGTTTGACTTCAAGCTCAGTTTGCAATAGTACAAGCTTTTGTATTGGATATACATCCGGACTCATAATGATATCAAGTACTACATTTGTAATTACAAGCTGTAGTACTTGCAGTTGTATTATATGTTGTTGTTGAGTTGGCAGGTAGCCAAGAACTTCAATTCCATGTCTGAGTATATGATCAAACTGTATTCCAATCAGTGTACGAAGGCCTCACTGGACAAGAGTATGTTTGAGTATTAGCTACACATGCATTAGTTCAATTCCATGTATAATTGGTATTACATTTGAATGTACATTGACTAGCAGTTAAATTATATACCCAACTCTTAGTTATTGTTTGACTTGTTGCATTAGATGTTCAATTAGCAGGAACTGTTCATCAACATACATCAGCTACACAAATATTGGATTGATTTACATATCCTGAATTACAACTACTTACAGTACAAGTTTCCCAAGTACTTCAATTCCAGGTTTGAGATCCTGCTCAGTTAGTAATGGTACAAGTCTTAGTATCTGAAATACAAGATGTTCATAAGTTTTCTGTATGAAACAATGGTTTACATTTGTAATTACATGAAGTTGTACTTGCTGTTGTGTTGTATAATGTAGAACTATCAGCAGGCAACCAAGCACTTCAATTCCAGGTTTGAAGATATGATGAAACTGTATTTATAATTGAATTAGCAGGTATAGTTGCATTACATGTATATGTCTTAGTTCAAGCAACACAACTTCATCCATCCCATGTGTAATTAAGGGTACAGTTAGGAGAATCAGATTCTGATCAACTAGGAGATACATTACCATAATCACAAGAGAATACTTGAGTATATGTTCTAGTTCAATTAGTTATTCATATAGTTACTGATTTTGATTGAGTTGTAGAATGATTGAAGGCTGTAATTGCATATGTATGTCAGTTAACAGTTTGATTCCCAGCTGTACAGTTGGATGCTATACAAGTGTTAGAGCTTGTTGTATATCAAGTATTACAACTACTTACAGTACAGGTATTCCAAGAACTGTTAGAAGAATTCCATGTTTGAGATCATAATCAATTAACTACTGTACAACTCTTTATGTTAGATATACAACTAGTTCATCCATCTTCGCTGTGGAATCATGGGCTACAATTATATCTACAGCTTGTAGAACTGGCCGTTGTATTGTATTCTGTTGTTGAATTGGCTGGAAGCCAGGCAACTCAGTTCCATGTTTGAGAATATGAAGGCACGGTATTCCAGTCAGCATTAGCTGGTCTGGTTGTGGGACAAGTGAATGTTCTTGAATCAGCTATACATGCATTACTTCAATTCCAAGTGTAGTTTGTATCACATTTGAAACTACATTGTCCTGGAGTGAGATTATATACCCAGCTCTTTGTTACAGTTTGACTTGTTGCATTAGAAGTTCAATTGGTGGGTACTATTCATCCACATACGTCAGCTACACATGAATTGGATTGTTCCACATATCCTGAATTACATGTTACTACATTACAAGATCACCATACTTTAGTAAAAGTATTCCGTGTTTGTTTTCAAGTTCAGTTTGATACTGTACAGCTTTTAATATCTGATATACAGCTATCTCAAGAATTTTCGCTGTGGAATCAGTTATCACATATATAATTACAGGTATTAGAGCTTTCAGTAATATTATATACTGTAGAAGTATTAGTAGGAAGCCAAGCATTTCAATTCCAGGTTTGAGTATATGAGGATACTGTATTCCATAGGGTATTTGCAGGTTTGGCAGAACAGTTGAAAGGTTTTGAATCAGCCTTACAAGTAAGTCATTCTACAGAATAATTAGTATCACATACCGGAGGATTTTGTGCCTCAAGTCAAGTTTCTAATATAATTCATAGAGTACATTTGAAATCATCATCAAACGTTACCTTTCATCAATCTATTGTAACTTGAGATGAAGTTTTGCTTGTTATTACGTCATGATTTAGTGCAGGTATATCATATGAATGACTATTAATTGTTACTGTTTGAGCTATACAATTATCAGGTAAACATTTATTCTGTCAGCTGTCAAAAGAGTGTCAAGTTGAACATTGGTAGGAACAAACTCAAGGAGTAGACGAGGCTGAATATGTCCATGTCTTGGTGACTGATTGAGTTGATCATGAAATTAACTCTCAATTAAGATTAGAAAGACTTCATTGACATACATCTTCTACACAGGTTTTAGAGCTGGAATCAAAGGCATATCAAGAATCACATGCGAATGTACAATTTCATTCAGTATCTGAATATACCCATTCTTGATTGAAATCAGTAGGATTTCAAATAGTGAAGCTATTGGCATGAGACATAATGGGTTGAGCTGTACAAGTGAAATTTGGCATTATTGCAGTTGAATAGTCTATTATTATTTTATCTCATGTAAGTCACTTGGTTTTTAGATTATTATTAACTATTCATACACCCAATCTAACTAGACTATCAGCATTTATTGTTGTTGATATTTCATCAGATAGTCAGCCGTTACTTAAAGTAACTCATTCATAAGCTTTTTTTGTATCAGAAGCAAATACAAGTACTCATGTTAGGGTTTCTGGTAAGAAACATCATGTATATATTAGTACACTGGGATCATTAAAATCTTTGAATACAAAAGATCAAGTTAAAGATTTATTGGTAGATAGATTTTCATATGACAAAGGAAGATTTCATTCTCATTTGAATACTAGATCACTGCTTCATGCATCTTCAAGCTTAAGTGAAGTTGGTAGACTAGAAAGCATTAGAGATGGAGTTGCGACAAGATAACATTCTCATCATACTTTGGAAGAAACAAACAATTGATCATAATTTCATTTGGTATATGCCTGTAATCAATCTGAGGAAATATCTGAAGCATAAACTTTTTCAATAAGGGGAGATCTGTAGTTATATACTATATTCTTTTCTGAGATTGCTCAGATTTGATATTCTTGTTTGTTAGTTGTTAGAGAATATGAATATTCTACTTCATATTTTGGATCTAATGGTTTTTTACTGAAGTTTTTTAAAAGTCTTATTACTCAATCTGAAATATTTCATTGTGTCCAGACTGTTCATGATTTGAAAGTAATTTCTTTAGCATTATCAGGTAAAGGAAAGCTTCATAATCAAATCCTAGACATTTCCATTGATTTGGTAAGCATACTAATATCACTTACTCTTACTCAATCACGAGCAGAAGACTGGAAGTTAATTAATGAAAGGAAAGCAATTGTAGATAGGATTGCTAGAATTGCTATGGTTATAATTAGTTCTGTGAGAGTGAATCAAAATATAGATTTTAGAGTTGAGGAAGGATTTTTTAATGTATAAGGAGTTTGTTTATTGTCTTTCATATGAAAAAATTAAATATTAGAAAAATTTAGAAATAGTTCTTTAAAATCTTTGAGTAAGTATATATTATATTTTTTAATTGTCAAAAAAAAATAAACGATTTAAAAAAAACCGTTTATTTGATTATATTAACAACCTCCTCAACATGAAGAACATCAATCAGAAGGACATCATCAAGAACTTTCTCAACCAATAAGTGAAATTAAAAGTGAATTAATTTCCTCTTTTGAAGGAATTTGTCATTCAAAAATAATATCTTTGAAATCAATACTTTCTTCTTCAATACAAAAAGCGTAATCACTTTTTATTGATAAGTTATTTTTATATTCTTCGGTTACATTTTTTTCTAAAACAACAAAATCGTTTAATCATATTCATTCTAGAACTTCTTGAGTCAAATCATATAATTTAGTAGAATTTTCGTTTTCTCAATATATTACAATTTTCATAAGTTTTTTAGTTAAAAAATAATCCCGCTTATATAAACGGGACATTTAAATTTGTATTAAAAACCCGTAAGGGGTAGATATTATTCGCTATCTTTTTTAGTTTCTTTAGTTGCAGGTACATCTGCTGGAGCAACAGCTTCTTCTTCAATAACAACACCTCTTTGTTCAAAGATTGAAACAATTGGAGTATCAATAGCAATTTGTACATCGTATTTTTTAGGATCAATGTTCATTTCTGATAATTGAGCAACTTGACCTAATTCTGACATATTCGAAATATCGAATTCAAAATGATCAACAAGATCAGCTGGGAAACATTTAACATCTATTTCACTGATTAATTGATCAACCATTCCTCATTCACGAGTAGCTGGTGCATTACCAATTAATTTAAGAGGAATTTTTACGTGAAGTTTTTCTTTTGCATTAATTACCATAAAATCAACATGTAAGAAATCTCCAGAAACTGGATGAAATTGAAGAGCATGTACGATTACATCTTGAGGTTTACCGTCAATAGATAATTTGATAATATGAGTTTTACCAGATATTCTGAAAGTTTTTAAAAATTCTGAATAATCAAGTGAAACAGTAACTGGTGCATAATTATGACCATATACTACTGCTGGTATTTTTTTATCTGCTCTCAAGTCTTTTATTCTTCCTTCTAATGTTCTCTTTAGTGCGTTCAAAGCTAATTTTTCCATATTTTAGACAATTTAATAATAAGTTTTTTAAAAAAGTGAGTGCATTGTATAAAAAAAGTTTTTAAAATCAAATAAAAAAAATAAATATTAGAAATATATATATATCTTTGTATTAAATTATTTGAGTAACTGAATAATTTACCAGAGAATTCAGGACTAATTACTTAAATTAATTTCTTTATTTTTATTTTTTCAAATTTATTAAAAAAATTACATAACTATACTTAATAAAACTAACAATAAAGAATTTCAATGCGTTAGGGTTTAACTTTATTTTACTGAAAATATTATTGGATTTCAATAATAGTAAAGTGCTTTTTATCATGCCTTTTCTTTTAACTATAATAGTATTAGCTCAATGAATTCTATAATTTACAAGATATTTTTGAGTATTATGTAGAATATATCACTTGTTGGAGAATCTGAACCACAAATCAAGATCTTCTGCATTTTTTATAATTTCATTATAAAATCAAACTTCATCAAAACATAATTTCCTAATAACAACCGTGCTATGGACAAAAGGATTAACATAATAAAGTGAATCTTTTATATCTTTATCTGTTTCTGGATATTTTAATTTTTGTACAAGTTTTGATTCTTTGTTTATGAAGTTAATATTAGAACCGCAAACGGAAATTTCTTTATTATTTTCTAGAAAAGATATCTGAGTTTCGAGCCAATTAGTTTCTGCGAGGTCATCGCTATCAAAATTCGCAATATATTCTCACTTTGCGGACTTAAGTCACTTATTCCTAGTTTTACTAATTCATGAATTAACTTCATTTTGTAAAAAAATAATTCTTGAATCAAGTCTAGAATATGATTCAATAATATCTGCACTAGTATCAGTTGATCAATCATTGATAATTATGAATTCAAAGTCAGAAAAGCTTTGATTAAGGATGCTTTCTATACTTTCTTTAAGATATTTTTCAGTATTATATACTGCCATTATTACAGATACTTTAGGATTATTCATTTAATTATTTTTTACTATTAATTATTTTTTTATAAATACCTTCCAATTTTTTAGCTAGCATTTTTGAATCAAAGTTTATTATCATTTTTTTGCTTTCTTCTGACATTTTATTCCTTAATTCAGGTTTTTTTAGTAACTTAATTATGTATATTGCTATTTCTCAAAAGTTCTCATTTTTCGCTTTGAATCAATTACCTTCAATCAATTCTCAAACTCACTTTTCATCAACTCAAACTATAGGAAGACCAAAATACATTGCTTCTATAATCGTCATTGGCTGATTCTCTGACGGAGAAGAAGATAGAAACATTTTTGATTTTTCAAAAACATCTGAATTAAGTAAATTCTTATTAGGTATTTTTCATAAAAACAAGACATTTTTTTCAATATTATGGCTTTTTACAAGCTTTTCTAGATTCTTTTTTTCTGGTCAATCCCCTACTATTATAAATAAAACATCTGGAATTTCTTTTGAAACTACATAAATTGACTCAATTGATATGGAAACGTTTTTCTCCTTTGATAATCTTCATACATAAAGAACAATATTTTCTGTTTTTATATCATCTAGAAGATGAATTTTATTTTCTTCAGAAATTTCAATTTGAGGCAAAGGATTACTAAGAAGTTCGATATTACTGACATCAATTCAATGTTTTATTAATTCTCTTTTTGCATTAAGACTGGGAACAAGGACTTTATCAATTTTTTTATAAAAAAAATTATTATATTTCCATCCCACATCTCAAAATACTTTCGCATTAAGTCATATTACATTAAGATAACTTTCATCTGCAATATATGTATGGAAAGTTCCTACAACAGGAACTTTAAGAAGTTTTCACATTATTATAGCTTGCCATCAAATAATAAATTGTGTATGAAAATGTATTAATTCTGGTTTGAAATCTCTAATTTTTTTAATTAATGTTGGAGTAAATCAAAATGTTATTTTAAAATCTGGATAAAAAATTGCTGGAATTCATTTGACTGTATATACTTCAATATTCTTGTATTTGAATTCTTCAATTCATTTATTATAAGGTGTTATTATAATAATTTTGTTTCAATTATCTGCTAATTCCTTGCAAAAAGTTACAACACTTGTAACAATTCAGTTAGTAGTTGGGAAGAAAGTATCAGTAAAAACAGCAATTTTCATATTTTTTAGTAAAATATTAAGAGATTATTTTTGATTTATTAAAGCTAAAAATAATCATTATTATAAGTAACATTATTCAAAAGACATAAAATGGCAAATTATTCGAAATTAAGTACAAAGCTCAACTAACTAGAGGTCAAATTATATCTGCCACACTTCAAAAAGCAGTATTCAGTCAAAGATTTTTTCAGAAATCTTTTTTACTTGAGACATTTGTTACTAGTGAAAAAACAGAAGAATTAATATTACTTAATCAAACTGCAACAGGTATCAATAGTATATATAAAAGGAAAATATTAGTATTGAATCAAATTAAAACCAATCAAACTCACATAAATAACATTCAAAAAATTATCATATAATACTCTTTTAAATATTTGTATGCGTATTTTATACCAAAAATCTGATATATAATTGAAACAATTCACATATATCAGAATACATATCCTACGTTTTTTGAAGAAAACAAAAACTCGCTATTGAGATATAGTGTAAAAATTGTTTGGATTCAAGAGAATGTTATTGTAGTTATAAAATATATTAAAAACAATATTAATAGCTTGTTTGATGTACCTTTTAAATGTGTTTCTTTATGTACTTTTGGTTTTTCTTCTGGTAAAAATAAATATACGAAAATAAAACTGATAATAAGAATTAAAGCCGATATAAATCACATATGTTTTAGTTCTAATGAACTCATAAAAGATCCAAAAATTGGTCAAAGAGTAAATCATAAACCAATACTAGCTCAGACATATCACATATTTATAATTTTTTCTTTTTCTTTTGAAATATCACTTATATAAGCCTGTACAACACTTACTCATCATCAACCTAATCCACAAAGGAATCTTGCAATGAAAAATATCTTTAGATTAGACGAAACTGCAAATACCAAGTATCAAAGAATATTAAGAAGAATTGTGATAGAAAGTATTTTTTTTCTACCATATTTATCTGAAAGTTTTCAAAATAAAATTCATCAAATAAACATTCAAGCTGCAGCTCAAGCGACTATTAATCAAACACTAAAAGAGTTACCTCAGAATCATTTAACTATAAAAGGAACAATAGGAAGTATGAAACTAAAGCCAAGAATATCTAGAAAAATAGAGAAAAGTAGAATTATAATTTTTTTATTCATAAAAAAAGAAAAAATATTATAAGCAATATAATGTTTAATACAAAAAATCAATAGAAATATAAAATTTGAATAATTAAAGAAAATAAGTAATTTAGGAGAAATGATAATTCCAGTAGCAATGAATCTAAAATTTAAAATATTCACATTCCTCTGATTAATACACAGTTTAAGCGATTTTGTTTATGCTTGTAGTGATGATAAAAATTTATCATACGATGTATTTCCCTATGTGTTTTTTATAGTTTGGTGAGTTTTAATTTTCCTCTATTCAAAAAGAACAATTAGACTTATAAAAGAAGGTAAAACTAAAATTCTATGAGTAATAATTAAAGGTTTAATAATTTTATTTTTTATAATTGAACTTTTATATTCCATATATGTTTGGGAAAATTCAATTTTATTTTGTTGATAAACTAAATTAAATTAAAATGAGAACATCAGACTTCCACTATAATCTGGATCCAAAAAATATAGCTCAATTCCCTGCTTCTCCGAGAGATTCATCAAAACTGATGATTATTGATAGAAAAACTTGAAACCTTGAAGAAAGGAATTTCTGTGATATTGTTGATTATCTATGAGAAAATGATGTCCTGGTTTTCAATGAAACAAAGGTAATTAAAGCAAGACTTAACTGACTAATTATTCTTAATAAATGAAAAGAAAAAGAGGTAGAGATATTTTTACTATCCCAAAAATGACAGAATACTTGGGAATGTGCAGTTTTTCCATGAGAAAGGTTAAAAATTGGGAGAGAAATATTTTTCCTAAATTCTAATTTAAAATGAATAATTAAAGAAATAACTTATTCTTGAAGAATTATAGAATTTAATCTTGAATGAGTAGAATTCCTAGATGAAATAGATAGAATCTGAAGTATACCACTTCCACCATATATTGTTAAATGAGAACAAACTTTAGACCAATATAATACAATCTTTGCAAAAGAAGAATGAAGTGCAGCTGCTCCGACCGCAGGACTTCATTTCACAGAAGGATTAATAGAAAAACTTGTGAAAAAATGAGTAAAAATAGAAAAAGTGCTTCTTCATATTTGACTCTGAACATTCAAACCAGTACAAAAAGAAAACATTGAGGAACATATAATTCACTATGAACATATTGAAATCAACGAAGAAACTGCAGATAAACTGAATAAATATAAACAAGAATGAAAAAATATTATTGCAGTTGGAACTACAGTAATAAGAACATTAGAATCTATGACAGATATGAATTGAATTCTTAATTCCTGAGAAAAAGAAACCAATATTTTCATTTATCCTTGATACAATTTCAAATTCATAAATAATATAATAACTAACTTCCACTTACCAGAATCAAGCTTAATTATGCTTATAAGTGCCTTCTATGATAGAGAAAAACTACTAGAAATTTATGAATATGCCCAAAATAATAATTATAGATTTTTTAGTTTTTGAGATGCTATGTTTTTGAGATAAAGAATTATTTAACTCAAGGTAATTTCTTAATTGATCTATTTGACACACTTACGTATCAATAAATATTAGTCAGATAAGTGTTAGTATAAATTTGTTCGAATCAATATTTAAGAGATAATTGTCATGCTTTAATCGCCCAAGCTTTATTTCTTGTAACAAATGGATTTCAATAACTAATTGCCATTAATCTTACATTAGTTCATTTAACTAATTTTTGATATTCTTGCATTTGTTCTTCTAACCAAAGAGCATCTTCACTTCATACTGTGGTTTTAGTTTCCCAAAAATTCTCAAACATAAAAGCATTAATATAACCTAAAATGTCATATCTTATAAAATGTGCATTATTAGGAATAATGTATGCTTCCTTCCAATTTTCTCTCATTTTTTTTACTATTTGTATTCATCATTCTTGCTGTCAATCTTGCCAGATAGTATCAAGGAATAATCAATTACATCACATATTTTTTAGCTTTAATTCTTCTTTAATTAAATATTCTTGCCGTTTAATACTACTCATATCCATAATAAAACTATTCCAAGTCTCGTTAAATCAAACTTTTGAAGAATCTAATCATAGAGTTTTTAATTCATCTGCCGTTCAATCAAATTCTCCAACCGTAAGATAGCAGATTTTCTTTCCAGTATAATTTTCGTACAAGCCAATATTATATGGCTGGATAATCATTGTATTAAATCAGATTGTTTTACTTGCGTATTTTTGACTTGTTCAATAATAAATACCATATTCAGCACTAGCTACAAAAGGACTTAGCATAAAGACTCAAGCTAGAATCCAAGAAAATAATTTAGTTATCATAAAAATAAAAGTTAAAAATAAAAAATATTATTTAATTATCAACCATTGTCATATATAACTTCATGTATTATAATCAACTCAAGCTGTTCAATATAATTCCCAAGCTGTTCAATTCCATTTAACTGGTCTTTGTTGTTTGGATGTTAAAGTTCAATAAGTATAATTCAAAATTGGTGCTACAAGACTTCAAATAGATCATCTATTGATACAGCTAGCTCAGTAATAAAAAGCATTGTTAGGATTATTATGGTAATCACAAGACATTGTTCATGTTGTATTTATTGTTCAATCTAAGAATCATAATGTAGACAAAGTTCATACTTTAAGATATGTAATATTAGAATTTCAATCATTTCAAAAATATTTAAAAGTTCAATAATATTTATTAGTAAGTACATTTGCGTAATCTTCTACTCAACTAATATTATTATAGGTATTTAAATTATTAAATGTTCATGTTCCAACTCAAGATGAAACATACACTCATGCTCAAGAATTATTAAATATTGATAAATTACTAAATAAATTACTGTCGCTATTAGCATTTATAACCATTCAATTTTTTGAGTTATTATAAATATTCAAATTATTTAATGAATTATATTTATTACCGTTTGAAGAAGCATCGATTTCAATAGAACCATAATAAAGAGTATTTGAGGTATTATTATTATATATATTCAAATTATTTAAAATATTTCATATAGAATAAATAAATATTCATCTTTGAATGTTATTATAAATATTTCAATTAAATATATTATTATAAGAAGATGATCAAATATAAATTCAATTAGTATTTGAATATGAATTGAATTTATTTATTGAATTATAGTTACTAGATAAAGATCCGTTATCAAAATTAATTCAAGCTCAGGTATTTAAATAAGAAGTAATGTTGTTAGCATTATTATATTGACTTACATTATAAAAATTAATTCAGTTATTACTATTAGAATAAGTAATTAATCAACTTAATGTATTATATGTTGATTTATTAAGTAAAATTCAAGCATTACCATTTCAATTAGATGTGGTATTATTTATAATATTTCAACTACTAGTATCCATATAAAGTCAATTAGAAACATTAGAATAACTTATAATTCAACTAAATGTATTTGTAATTCAAAAATATATATTAACACCATTATTTCAATTTGAATAAGTTGTTATTCAACTTAATGTATTTGATATTCAAGAGAAAATATTAATTCCATCACTTCAATTTGAATAAATTATTGAATTATTAATCTTAGTGTTTTTAGTAGAATCTAAGATGATTCATATTTGACTATTTGAATAAGAATTAACATTATTCAAGATATTTCATGATCAGTTAGAATCAATAAGTATTCAGTTCAAATTATTAGAATAACTAAGTGCTCAACTTATTGTATTCTGGTCTGAATTATAAGTTATTCAAATACCGTTTCATCAATTAAGATAACTTTTTATATTATCTAATGTATTTAAATTAGAAGATGAATCTAAATTAATTCAATAATTTCAATTAGAATAAGTATTTATATTAAATAAATTATTACCGACACTTGTAGAAACCAATAATCATGCTCAGGAATTAGAATAACTCTTTATATTATCTAATTTATTGTAATTCGCATAATATGAAATTGTAATTCAATTCTGACCATTATTAAAAGAGTTTATATTATACATATAATTATGATCATTATATGAATCAAGTGATATTCATCATGATTGAGAATTAGATGAATTAATATCTTTCAAAGTAAGATTATTAGCTCAATTACTTACCATAATTCAATAATTATATCTATTAATTATTCTTGAATTAGTAAGAGATAATCAGCTTACAATTATATTTTTTGTATATCTTGCATTAATAACTCAATCGTAATTAGATATTCAACCTCAAGTTAAATTAGTAGTGAAAATTGTAGATCAAACTCAAGCTCAAATTAATCAAATACAACTACTTCAACTTGCAAAAGATATATGTCAGGTATTTAATTGTGTGTTTCATATTAAATTATAATTCCCTGCTGGAACTTTATATATTGTATTTGATGATAACACTATATTAGATAATGTTTGATTTCATCATAAAAAGGTTCACGTATTAACATTCATTAAGCCTCAACTACATCAATTAATATCCCATTTATCTGTTAGCGTGTTCTCAACAACTCAGGTTAATGTTTCAGAAAATAGATTTTTTAAAGTAGTGTCATCAAGAGTAGAAAGATTAGTATTTTCATCAAATACTAGAAGTGGTGATATATAAAAACATATAGTATCACTCATTATATAGGGCGATGACATTAATTGGTATTCTCAGGGTCACATAGATTTATTTGCATTATAAATCTCATCACAACTTTTATAACTATTAGCTCATGTAATTATTACTCAATCCTCATTAACTATGTTATCAAAATTTAATGCTGTCTTAATTGGATTTCCTGTTTTAAAATCATATGGAAGATTGTAAGTTCATTTATTAACTACGAAATAATCTCTATAGGAAGTATAAGAACCAACTCAAGACTGAACATCAAGAATTCAACTTCAATTTAATGCAAATATTAATGAAGGAAACATTCTTTTTGTAATAGTTTTATAATCTCAATCAACAAAAGCAATTGGAGTTCATCAATTTTCTAAAGTCATTCATATTTGAAAATTCCTTCAATTACTCGTTGTAGAATATATATATTTAATTTCATGTAAAGGGTCTGATTGAACATTATTAATTCATTCAATATCAATTTTATCATCTAGTTTTCATTGCATTACATATCAGCTTCACATATTAGCAATTGAAAAATAATCATTTAATTTAGGGTATGTGAAATTACGAATTTTAGATGTTCTAAGTCAACCTATAAGACTCTCCATATCCATACTACGATTAGCATCTCTTGCAGAAGAAAGATGTCAAGAATAAACAATAAATCAAATTGTAGTTAATATAGAAGTAATAACCATTACAATAGTAAGCTCAATTATTGTAAAACCTTTAAATTCATTCTTTTTTAAAAAAAGTGAATTTAAAGGAGCTTGTTTTGTTTTAAAAATGTAATCTCTTTTAAAATTCATAAGTTATATTAATAATAAGAATTAAGAATAGGATTGGTTGCTCAAAAAGTTTTTTCTGTAATTTGAATATAATCACAACTTGATAAAGACTTAGAATACATTGTATTGATTCTATCTTGAGTTATATCTATAAAATTAGGTAATAATCAAACACAGTAAAGCTTAATTCATAAATTATTTTTATAATTTTTTGCACTATTTATTTTTATTAATTGATTATCATAATCATAGAATCAAGCTACATTCCAATTATAAACAAAGCTTTCCATTAAGTATGAATCATTTGAATTAATAGTAGATATAGCCTCTCAATTAAGAGTTCAAAAAACATCATCTACATTCCATGAATTTATAATAATTTTTAATCATTTCTGATGAATATAATTTATAACATCGTTTTGATGAATTCTAGCATTTATTTCAATTGAGCTAATAGTTGGAATTAGATAATCATATCAAGCTTCATCTAAAAATATTCATTTAATTCATAAAGCTTTCCATTCATCAACTGAAGTAAAAATTGATCACGTAGATTGCATTAATGATATATATCAATACGGCTCTCATTTATATCATTGCCGCGTACCATACCAATCTGTTCATCAAGATAAAATATTCTGCGTATTAATATGATCAGAATGTCATATTTTTTCTAATCATTCTCAGAGTATTATAGTGTCAAATTTATTAAGATCATTGACAACTTTATCAAGTTGATATCAATTTGAAACATTATTAAGTGAACTTGGATATCAATAATAAATTCATAATTTTTTTAGATTAACTATGGTCATAATATATTTTTCTCAAAAAATTTTCTTTCAAACCAAGATTTTATCATATCAAAGTAAATTAGATAAATAATCTAATTGATCTTGAGTTTCATTAATTATAACTCAAGTTAGAATAACATCTTTTCAAGTTAATTCCTTAATTGTTTCAATTTTAGTTTTATTATTAATAATACTATTAGAAGTCAATTTATATGGTAAATTATCATAATTATTAATTATGAAATAAGGTTCTTGATTAATAATATCAATTGTTCATCAACTATTGAATATAAGACCTGGAAGATTAATTATATATTTTATACTTCAAGAGCTGAATTTAATAAGTCAATTGTAATTTCAACTAACTTTTGCCCTGTTTCAGTTATCCGCATAAGTTAATTCTATTATTTTATTATTTGTTTGAGAGTTTTCTAAAACTGTTGCTATTTGATAATTCTTATAATCAAAAGTTGTTCAATAAATATAATCATTATTAGAAAGTGGGTCTTTTGGAGAAGATGAAATATTAATTTTTCTTGATATTAAATTTGATATCTCTCAGACATAATTCAATGTAATTCAATTAATTACTCAAGTTCAACTTATATTTTCTGGTTGGGGAAAATTTCATGCATTAAGATTGTATAGCTCCAATCATTTTTGGATATCAGAAATACTTGTAACTCTTAATGAATCTCTTGCAGAAGATGAATAGGTATTAAATGATAGAAATGCTATAGTGGATAATATAGCTAGAATAACTATTACCACTATTAATTCAACTAGGGTAAATGCAGATAATTTAAAATTATTATTGTTTTTAAGAAAATTCATAATTTATTATTTTTAAAATAAATAATAACAAGATAGTACTACATATATTTTTCGTGTCAAACTTATAAAAATTCAATAGTTTTATCTTATAATTTTTTTGTCCTAAAAACTTTATAATACAAATAAAATCAAACTATAAATATTGATACAATTCAAATAGTCTTGGTATATTTTTCTATTATAACAACTATATCTTCTCAAAAATAATAACCTAAAAAAGTCAAAATTGTACACCATAATCAAGCACCTAGTGCTGTAATTAAGACAAAATAATCAAATCTCATTTGAAAAATTCAAGCAGGAATCGATATTAAATGTCTTACTACGGGAATTAATCTTCATAAAAAAGTATACAATTTATCATTTTTCAAAAAAAGTTTTTCTGTTCTATGATAATCTTCATCTTTTATAAGAATATATTTTCAATATTTCAATAAAAAAGGTTTACCTAAAAATTGTCATAATACAAAATAATTAACTATGGCTCATAATACACTTCATAATGTTCATGACAAAATTACAAACGTGAGACTTAGAGTTCATTTATTAACTAAGTATCAAGCTGGTATCATTACTGCTTCTGAAGGAACTGGGAAAATACTAGATTCCAATGCCATAAGAAAAGTAATCGAAGCATAATCTAAGCCTCAGAAAAAAGCTAATATACTGTTAAATAACTGTGTCATATTATAATTTTATGAAAGAAAATAATTTAATTATCTTTTTGTTTATATTATTAATTAATTTTTGTGATTTTAAATTTTTTTGGATTGTATAAAAAATATATCAAAATAAAATTCAAAGAATAAACCCTACTAAAATATCTCATGGATAATGGACTCCTGACGCTATTCTTGAATAAAACATCAAAAAAGATGCAATAATAAGTATAGAAGAATATATTAGGTTAGGCCAAAAAAAGAAAAAACCAACTAATGCAGCTCAAGCAAATATTGCATGTCCTGATGGGAAGCTATTATCAGGTAAATGATCAATAAGAGGTCTGATTGATGAAACAGTTTCTGGTCTGGGTCTAAGCGGAAATCATTTATTAATGATAATATATAGTATAAAACTAAAAGCAATTGTATAAAAAATCATTAATGAAATATTTTTATATTTATTATCTTTTCTATACACTCAAAAAAGCCATAATCAAACCAAAGACAACGCAACAAAAATAACTCAAAAGTCAGAAAATATTTTTATTAATGAAATCATAAAATAATTATTCTGATTCACTGTTCACATTATAAGATTAAGCATATTAACATCAAAAGAAATTAAGCTTTGAAACATTGGAATTAAATTAAAAAATAGTTTTTTGAATTATAGGAATAAAAGCACTAAAGCAAGATATTATCTCCTTGCTTTTTTTGGTTTAGAATGGATTTTATTGGAGTTTTTTATATTTCATCTGGCACTTTGATATTCTTTATAATGCCAATTCTTATCATTTTTTGGTAAATAAAAATCTTCTCATATATCAATTCATCTAGCTTCAATTGTGTGAATTAAATTACTTGCAATAATATCTCAATATCAACTTATAGTAACTTTTTTAGATTTTAGTTCCGAAGGATTTAATAATTCTACTCAAATATTATTCCCTTGTCATAAAATTTCATCTATATTAATTCTCAAAATATCAATAATCTCTTGAACTTCTGATTTTTCTCAAGTATAAACAATTCACAACTTCAATGGTTTAATTTTATCAATATTCACCATAGAGACAATTCATATAAGATTTTCTCTAAAATGATTTGCAAAATCATTCACAGATCAAAAATCTGTATATAGTACAATTCAGTCAAGATTTTTATTTTCAGGAAGAATATTGTCTTCTTCTTGAGAAGAAGACTCATCAAACTGCTTTTGTAATACTAAGTCAAAAATATCTAAATCTTCAGGAATTAATAATTCCATATTAGCTATTTGTCTAGAGATTTCTTTTCCAATTCAGGAGGTTGATTGTATATGTCAAATTTTCATAATTTAATTTTCTTCTCAACTATTAAGTTCTAAGTAATTTATTTTTTGTAATGTATTACCCATTATTCATTGCATATCTCAGTACAAGAAACTTGTATTATTAATTATGCGTTCTAATTCTTTTTCTCTTTTTGACCAGATTCTTGCCATTGAACGCTTTTCACTTTCTAGATCATCCTTCATTGATTTGAATGCTTCTATAATGTTTTCTATCTTTGATCTGAATTCACTTGATGAAAGATAATTATAGAGATGTTCCATTTTTTCATCTTTACCAACTAATAAATTTGAAGTATTAAAAATAGAAATAAGCTTATCTCTAAGCATAAAAGTAACAGGTAGAAAATGTGTAAATTCTGTTACTGTAACTTCATTTATTTGTCAAAAACTTTTTATTCATTCTGGCAAGGTACTAGTTACAATAATACAAATATCAGCTTTTGCTATTATTCTATCATCTTTAAGTTTCTTTATCCATTCATTTGACCATGCTTTGGTATTTTTTGATTCCCAAAGAATAATTCAAACTTTTTGTCATCTTTGATTATACACTGTATGGACAAGGTCTGCTCATTTAATACCTGTTGGAACATCTTCAATTGTATCAGATGGGAAATTACGAATTAGGATTTCTTTTAATTCGTTTTCCTGAATTTCTCACTGTATTTGTTGAGATCACTGAATAGCTTTACGATTAGCTTCTTCAAGTGATTTGCGCAGAATATCCATTTGTTTGTCTTTTTCTGCAAGAAGTTTAGCTTGATCTTCTTGTATTTTACGAAACATTTCTTCTTCTTTTTTAGCAGAATCTTCTAACATTTTTACTTCAAGTTTTTTTCTTTCTTCATCAAGTTTTTTAATATTCTCAATTTCTTGATTTTTTGCTTTATCTTCTAATTCTCTAGTTTTTTTACGAAGCTCTAACTCATTTTTCATAGCTTCCTCTTGTTTCTTTTTATATTCATCAAGTTGAGAATTAAGATCTTTAGTTTCTAATTCTTTTTTGTCTTCAGCTGCTTTAATTGCTTTTATCCACATTTCTTTCTTGATTTCCTCTTCCCTTTTTTCGAATTCTTTTTTAAGTTTTTCTTCATTTTTTTGGAGATCTTCATTGAATTTTTTTGCTTGTATTTCATCCAAATTAATAACTGTTGAACATTTTGGACAAATTATTGTATTTTCTGTCATATATTATCTATTAAATTATATAAATTGATAGTAATTAAAAAGCGGATTTATGCAAATCCGCTTTTTAAAAAAATAAGTTCTGTAATGTTTGAATAATTATTTTTTCCTTATTAAAAAAAATGTTATATCATCAAGAATTTCTGCTCAGTTGATGAAATCATAAAGATCTTTAAGTATTCATTCATACATTGCCTGGACATTCCTATGTGCATTACTTTTGAAACTTTGTTTGAATTTTTCCATTCAATAAAATTGTTCATCTGGATTGCGAGCTTCTGGGATTCAGTCAGTATACATAAGAACAATATCTCACGATTCAAGATTAAGTTCATTGACTTTTACATCATTTGTAGCATCTGCAAACATTCAAATTGCACTTCATCAAGTTTTAATTTCTTCTATCTCATCTATCTTTTTACGATATATCAGAAGTCTTTCATGTCAAGCTCAAGCGTAAGATAATTTATTAGTTGCTGAATCATATTGAAGAAGCAGAAGAGTAATAAATACTTTACTTGGTAGTTTATGAAATAATGTATTATTAAGTTTTATAATAATATCTCTAATTGAATTTTTTCAACTTTGAGCAAGGCTATATATTAGAGAATTACAAATTGCCATCATAATTCAAGCTATAAGTCAATGGCCTGTAACATCTCATATATAAAAAATTGTTTTAGATGGATCTTCCTTGCTTTTTACGATATCGTATAAATCTCATCAGATTTCTGTTGCAGACGTTAGTCAACAATGAACTTCAACTCATTCAATGTCAAATTCTCAAGGTCTAGGCATAAAATCTTCTTGGATCTTAGTCGCAAGTTCGAATTCTTTTGAAATTCTTTCTTTAGTAACTAATTCATCTGTCGATTCTTGAAGTTTATTATATGAAACTTCTAGTTGTTGTTTAGTTTTTTCAAGTTCTGTAATATCTGTTTCAATAAGTATCATTTCAACAATATTATTGTTCATATCCAAAATTGGTGCAATTACAGATTGAAGCCAATATTCACTTTCATCTTTTCTTCTGTTTTTCATTACTCATTTCCATATTTCTTTAGCTTTCATTGATTTCTCAATATCTTTAAATATTTCTGGTCAAATATCTGGATGCCTTATTATTTGATGAGGTTGCCCAATAATTTCTTTTAATTCACATCCTGCACTATTACAAAAAATATCATTAACATATATAAAATTTCAACTTTGATCAACTTTTGACACAAGACTAGTTGCATCAATAACATTCTTATATTCATTAAGTATTTTTGTTTTTTCTCTTATTTTGTAAATCATATCATTGAAGGCTCATGCTAGAACTCATATTTCATCTGAGCTCTCAATATCAATTACTACATTATCATCTCCTGTTGAGAATTTACGTATTTTCCCTAGTAATCTATTAAGAGGATTAATAAATTGCCATTGTATTATCGCAGCTAAAAACATTACAGAAAATACAATAAATGCGACAACGTATATTGAAGTTTGTTTTAATCAGGCAAGAGATTGGAATAATTCATTCTTTGATTGAGTCATTTTTATAGTCCATCACAATCAAGAAAAAGATTTATATCCTTTCATATTTTTATAAACTGCAACAACACTATCTCAATCTAGAACTTCTTCTTGAACAAGAGTTTTTTTAATTATATTATCTTGTGAAGCATTTATATTACTTAATTTTGTAAGATAATTATTTCTATCTAAAGAAGATATAATTTCTCATTTTGGATTATATATATAGGCTTTAAGTGAATTTCCTAAATTAGGTAAATCAACGAAAATATTAGAAATATTCTCAATTGATAATCTGGCTTTAATTATTCATATAAGTTTAATTTCATTATTTTCATTACTTTTCAAAACCGGAACTATATAAGTAAGATAGGTATTGCCATCTGAATCCCTAGCTAAATCCTCAATAATATATGATAATCCAACTGAATTATTTTTAATTTCACTTGTAATGTCTTGATAATATTTTTCTCCAGCATCACTTTTTCATATTCTTTTAATTATAGATTCTCTTACAACAAAAGACTTATCTACATTTTCTTTTCATAATATTTCATTTCAATTCAATACGGTTCAGCTAGCATCAATTATCTCTGCATAATCAAAAGTCTTATTAATTATAAGGAAATCTTTTAATATGTTTTCTATATTTATAGAAGAAATATTCTTGTTTTTTTGATAATCAGAAATAGATTGTTGAAGTGTAGAATTTAGAGAAAGAGACTTTAGTCAAACAAGCTGATCATAAAGGAATTTATCAATCTCAGATGATTTATTATTTATTGTTTGGATAAAACGATCTTCAATATTAGTTATAATAGTTTTTTCAGAATTGGAAAAAATATTTACTAGTCCAAGTGTAACTATAACTCATATTAGAGCATATAAAATTGGTAATTTATATTTTATTTTCATTTTTATAATTTTTTATTTTTAATTTATTCATGTATCTTTAAAAAATCTGCTTTAAATAATTCTACTGTAGAATACATTTTAATACGGCTTGCTAGTCAAACTATATCAAGAGTATCTTCAATATTTTCTTGAGCTCATACAATTGCAATTTCTCATCATTTTTGAGTAAATATATTGTACCATTCTGCCATATATCAAATAGCTGTAGAATTCATATATTCTACCTCTGCCATTTCAAGTACAATTACAAAAGGTTCAGTATTACTATCAATAAGATCTACTACACTTTTATTATAATCTAGAATTGAAACTTGATCTAGTTTTCAGCTTAATTTTATTGTAAAAACACTTTTCATATTTACCTTTATTATATTATAAATTTATATTAATTAAAAAACCATAGCTTCAACATTTATTTCATTTTTTAAAAAAGATTCTTTTTCATCTTTTTTTGGATCTTCACAATCTGGTGTGAATTTTTTTAGCATATTAGCTGTAAGTCAACCTTTATCATTATTTATATATGTAAAGCTATCGCTCCAATTAAGAACAATCATCGCAAGTCATCTTCATCTAATTGTTTTATTCGAAAGTGGATCTTTTGTCATTAACT
This sequence comes from Candidatus Altimarinota bacterium, assembly GCA_028689205.1. GTDB lineage: Bacteria > Patescibacteriota > Gracilibacteria > BD1-5 > UBA2023 > STC-113. Next base: position 45,301 of record JAQTWP010000005.1, on the reverse strand, counting down.
CTTTATACTCTTTTGCTCTTTCTAATAAATCTTCTGCCTTGAATTTATTTTTACCAGTTCAGGAATCTTCTACTAATAATTCAATATCAGAATTATTATAAAGAATAATTTTTATTTTTACAACTTCTCAAGCTGCTGATCAATGTTCAATTGCATTATTAATTATTTCATCTGCCATAAGTTGAATACGATGTTTCCACTTAGCAGAGAATTTTGTATCATTTTGAATCAATGAACCAATAAGGTCTCTTAAAATTCAAGAAAAAGTCATACTCGCAGGTATGTTAATATTCATGGATTTTCCATGCTCATTCTGTAATACCTCACTAAAAGCTTGCTCTGAAGTCATACTTAAGTAATTATTAAATTAAAGTAATTATATAGTAATATATATTTTATATTAAAGCAAAATTTTTATTAAATAAATTTGTAATCTAAACTTATTGACAAATAAATGTTTTTCTTTATATTTCTATATAATAAAAACAAAAAAAAAATTGTAAAATACTATCATACAAATTTGTAATATATAAATGTCCATAGAAGTAAACAGAAAAATGAGAATCTGAGAATTACTTATTGAAAAATGAGTAATTTCTGAGATTAGTATGTGAAAAGCTTTATCATTTCAAACAGAGCTTTTTTCAAGATGAGTTAAAAAAACAATACTTCAAATTCTAATAGAACAACAATTTATAGACCCCAATAAATTCATCAGAGTAGCTAATGAATTATGAATAGATGTTCCGATTTGAGAAATACTTGTAATGGAATGACATATTTCACAAGATAATCTTTTAAAAGCGAAAGAAATTCAAAATACAAATAATAAATCAATTTGATATCTACTTTGTGAAAAATGACTTTTATCACAGGATAATTTAGATAAAGCTTTGCAGATACAAAAAAATAATTATAAAAAATTATGAGATTTACTCGTTGAAAAATGACTAATATCAAAAGATAATCTTGATAATGCATTAAAAATCCATTATAGAGAAAATAGAGCATTTTGAGAAGTATTATTAAGTGGCAGATTTATTACAAAAGATGTTTTAAAAGAAAATATAGATTATCAAAGAAGCATTAATAAAAGAGTTGGAGAAATTCTAATAAAAGAGTGATTTATATCTCAAGAAAATTTAGATAAAGTATTACACTACCAAAGAAAATCATATAAAAAAATATGAGACATTCTTATTAATAATTTGAAAGTAACAAATGCCGAAGTTTTAACAAGAGCATTAGCAAAACAACATTCACTAACAAGGATAAAGCCAGATATTTGATATATGGATATTAATCTTTTTTTTAGTTTTGAAAAAGATGAATTATTTAAGTTAAGTTTTGTGCCTTATTGAAAAATTGAAAATGAAGTATTAAAAGAAATTACTTATACAATTTTAATATCAGATCCAAAAAGAGAAGATCTTAGTTCGTTAAGCAATTGATTGGTAAACAGATTTGAAAAATACGAAAGAATCAAAAACCAAAAATTAAATGAATGAAAAAAATCTGAAGAAAGAATACCTTATATAAATAAAAAAATAAAAATTATTTTCTGACTTTCAATTGAAAATGAAATTCATACATTTATAAAAAATTCACATAACTCAAAAAAGGAACTAGAGAATTCTATTCATAATAAATCAGAAATTATAGAAGAAGAAGCAGAAGAATGAGTACCTATGCTTCGTATAAGTAATAAAAGTTTTTCAAGCAATGATAGCATAAATGCATTCGTGAATATAATTAAAATTGGAATTGATCAAAGGGCTTCAGATATTCATATTGAACCATTTGAAAAAAAAATGGCTGTAAGATATAGAATAGATTGAGTACTTATAAAATTAAATGAATTTCCTGCAGAAAGTAAAAGTGTGTTATTAAGTGCAGTAAAAAATTACTTTAAATTTTCTGAAGCTTGGAAACCTTTTGCAACACATGATGAAAGAGTTAGAGTTTTTTATGAAGATAAAAATCAGTATGTAGATTTGAGAATTTCTATAATACCAACTCTTTATTGAGATAAAATGGTAATTAGGCTTCTAGTACAAAATGATGAAGTTCAGACATTCCAACAATTATGAATGAGTAAAAATATAATGATGAAGTATGAAAAAGTTATTTCAATGTCTTCATGAATTATTATAGTATCTTGACCAACTGGTAGTTGAAAAACTACAACACTATTTTCTACAATTAATTACCTAAATAAAGAGTGAGTTAATATTGTTACTGCAGAAGACCCTCCAGAATATATAATAGATTGAGTTATTCAAATTAAAATTTCTGAATGAAAAAAACAATGAATTGGTTATAATCAAGCTCTAAAATCAATACTAAGGCAAGATCCAGACATAATAATGTATTGAGAAATGAGAGATTCAGAATCTGCATCAATTGCAATGGGTGCGTGACTTACATGACATCTTCTTTTTACAACCCTACATGCAAATGATACAACTTCATCAATAACTAGACTTGGAGATCTCTGAGTTAAACCATTTATGTTATCTTCTACATTGGTTTCTATAATCGCACAAAGACTTGTAAGGAAAATATGTCCTCAGTGTCAAGAAGAATATAAACCAAAAGATGATGTACTGGATTTTTTCAGAGTAATGATTGAAGATCTTGATGAATTACTTAAAAATAAAAAAATAAAATTCAAAAAATGAATATGATGTGATCATTGTAATTATACATGATATAAATGAAGAATAGGAATTTATGAACTATTATGCGTAAATGAAACCTTGAAAAAATTAGTTATAAGTAATGGTACAGCAAAAGAAATTGAAGATCTTGCACGTGAATTCGGAATGACTTCTATGATAGAAGATTGATTTTTGAAAGCAGTTGATTATTCTACAACATTAGAAGAAGTTTTAAGAGTATCTAGAAGTTTACAGGCTCCTAAGAAAAAAAGATCACTTGCAGAAATAAGAAGAATACTTGATTGAGAATTATCAAAAGAGGAAATTATGAGAGCAATATATTCTTGATGAGAAAGTGATTCATTAGAAAGTATAAAAAAAATTGAGTATAGAAATAAAATTCTGAATTCTCCTGAACTATCTTTACAATCTTTGGAAGAAATGGTAATTGACAAAAAAAGTTTTTTTCATGAAGATGAAAAAGCTAGTATTGAATCAATATTATCTGATACACTTGATTTAGCATGAAAAAATACTACTAATGATGAAGGCCTTTATAAAGTCCTTTCTGGTGTTCTTGAAATAGTAAAAATGACTCTTAATAATAAATAATATGGTAAGAAATACTGAATTAATTACTGATGACAAAAAAATTTTTTTAGATGAAATCAATTCAATGACATCATCTAGGAATATTTCTCATTGTGAAAGCGTATTAATGCATATTAAATTCCTTTTAGATAGTATTTTAAGATACAGTGAAAAAACAGAAAATTGAATAGAATTAGCTGAAAAAAATGAAAGAATTTTTAATTTAATTAAAATTAAAGCTTTCGGAATAGATAAAATAATTAATTTACCTAAAAGAATTAATCATGATAATATATCAGACTTACCAATAGTTTCAGTTTTTAATCACGACCAAATACCAATATTTCTTAATAAAGGCTATCTTAATGCAATTTGAATTAATGACTTTCAAAAAGTTCTAGGTCTTGCAAAAAAATGAATTTTATATAAAGAAATTTATACTGAAGAATCTTTAGAAAAAATATTATTGGGAACGTCAAAAATTAAAGAAACATGATGATATGTTGATGCAACTTTTCAAACAAAACTAACAGATAGGAATCTTAAATTCAATACAATTAATCATCCTTGAATAAATTGATCAGTAAGAGTGGCTGAGGATGTTACAGATTTATGATTTTTTGCTAATTATATATTAAAAAACACTTTAGAAGATATTCCAGAACTAAAATTTAATTTTCAAAATGATTGGTCAGAATATAAAGCTCTAATTAAGAAAATATTTTTATCGTCACCAAAAACCAAGCAGATTTTAGATCATTTCTTAAATTGAGAAGAAAATTTTGATAAAATATTCAAATATATAGATTTTATGACATTAATCTGAGATAAAATTGTAGACAAATGACCATTTTTAATATATTATTTTGATTGAAAAAATCATTTTTATAACAAAAGATATGTCCAAACATCTAATTATGAAATTAATGAATTTCAAGAATTATTTAATTCATGAAACGTTGTAAATAGTCTTTATTGATATTGAAATGAATTAAATAATGTTTTATTTAAGGTTGCAAGTCTTTCTCCTGGATGATCTTATAATGCCGTTTTTACAATTAGAAGAAAAGATGAGACTTATATCGACGTTAATTGGTGAACATATTGACATGACAATGATTGAACATCATTTAGAATTTGAAAAATAGTTTCACCAGTACATTTATTAGATTTCCTTTTATCAATAAGAGACTTAAAAACTGTATTTTAATTAGAGAGCTTTAATATTCTAAAATAAGCAAGCAACTAATTTTTACTTTGTCAAACCAAATAAATAGATTTTTTGATAAAATCCATATAATCAATAAATCAAATAAATATGGAATTAGAAAAAGACAAAATAAATGACATTTCATGACCAAAATTATGAGAAAAAGCCCACCCAATAGACTTATTGGTTTTTTTTCCAAGATTCAAACTCAAAGCTCTTAGATTAAATCAAACTAAACTTTTTAGTGATATATATCTTGAACTCAAAACTTCAATTGATTTGAGAATAAAAAAAATACTAAAAGTATCGAAACTTTCTAATGAAAATTTTTCAGACATTATTAAGAAGAAACATAATAAAATACCACTTTTAGCAATTATAAACAGAAAAAGACAAAGAATATTATTTGATCCATTAAGTATTATAGAACCTCTATGATATGTTATAAGAAATATGGTTGATATAAGGCTTCTAGAAATAATTCCTACTAAAACAACTTATCCTGATATATATAGACTACCACTTCAAAGAAAACAAAGAATAAGGAAATTCTATAATTCAAACAAAGTAATTATAAAAAAATGATTATCTAGATGAGCAATTTGAACAATTATAGCAAGTATAATTATAACTTCTCTATGACTTCTGTGAATTGGATATAAGAATTATATTCAATCAGAAGTAACAAAATGATATCAAGATATTTACTGACTGAAAACCATTAGAGATTCGCAAGCCTTAAAACAAAAAGCTTTAGAAATAAAGTGAAAATTCACGAAACTTGATTTACTTTTTATGCCAGCCAATATTATTGGTAATAATTTTTTATATAGCAATAACTCTATAAAAATAGCTAATAATATAATTAAATGAGGTAAAAAAATATCTGAAACGGCTGTTATTTGAGCATTAATATGGGAAGATTTTTCATTTGAAAAATCTAAAGTAATATGAGATAAAAATAGTCCCCTGAGCAGTTTAAGTTGAATTAAATTCAGTGAATTATTCAAAAAAGAAACTAATAATTTAATTAAAATTGATGAAAATCTAAAAAAAGTTATCTATTATTATTCTCAAGTGGATAGTCTTTGAAATCCATCTTTAGATAATAAATTCCAATCAAGTCTAGATTTGCTTATCAAATATGAAAAATACATTTCTTTTGCAATAAATAACAAGGAAATGTTACTTACTATGGTATGAGATACAAAACCAATGAGATATTTTATCTTGAATCAAAACAAGGACGAAATAAGGGCAAATTGAGGTTTTCCATGAAGCGTTATTACACTTGAATTATATAAATGAAATATCTTAACCTATGATAAAAAAGATATTTATTATTATGATTGGCACTTAACTCCATATAAAGAAGTTCCGCCAGAATGACTTAATATAATTTCTCCTAATCATTGATTAAGGGACGCTAATTATTCACCAATATTCCTAGACAGCGTTAATAAGATTAATTTTTTCTATGAAAAAGCTGGCTGATGAACAATTGATACTGTAATTGCAATTAATCAATGAATTATAGAAGAATTACTTGCAAAATATTGACCAATTAGTATGAATGGAATATGAACAGATATTTCGGATAAGAATTTTTCTCTAATAATGTCAACTCTTGTAGAAAACAAATTCGAAAAAGTAATTTCACCAAAAGATATACTTTTCAAATTCAGTGCAAATTTTGAAAAGAAATTATTTGAAAAAAAAGATTTTACTTGATATCTTGAAATATTCCTGAGTAATTTAATTGCAGGAGAAATACCTATTGCTTCTCGCGATGATAAAATCCAAAAATATATAGATTCCCTAGGTATTATTGAAAACTGGAAAACAGATAAATGAAATTGGATTTATCCAGTATTTACATCAATATCTTGAAACAAATCTGACAGATATGTTTATAGGGATTTCAATGTTAATTCAGTGATAACTACTTGATGTCAAGTCAGTAACGATTTTAGTCTAATATCAAGACATAGCTTCAATGAAACAACTAGAGATTCAATAAAACAGGTCTTCAATGAACTAAAAATTACTGATGAAGCAGAAAGACAGAGGCTCATGGGTATTCAGTGAGCATGAGAAAATAGACAATTTGTAAGAATACTCACACCTAAGTGAAGTACTCTTAATAAAACATACTGAAACAGCATTTCTGTTGATGATTCCAATCCAAATTATACATTCTTCAAGTTCTATCTTAATACGGAAGTTGCCCAAACTAATGAGATAAGATTCAATTATTATACAACACCAAAAAATTGTCAGACAAAATCTATTTTTTATAAACAACCAGGTTTAAATAATTATACTTTTTCTTGAAATTAAAAAACTTATTGATTTTTTCGTTTTTTTCATTATAAGATATTTAATTTACTTCTAAAATTAGATAAATTTTATGTGAATATTAAATGAAATAAATTCAAGAAGTAAGAAGAAAAATATAAAAAATATTATAATGGTATTTATAATATCAATTATAATTATTTCTTGAATATATTATTACTATATAAAGGCCACTAATAAAATTGAAATAAAGACTTATATAGTTTCGAAAAAAGACATTACATCAAATCTAAGTGCTGATTGAAAAGTTTATTATAAAGAGCAATACGATATTAATTTCCCAATATCTTGAACATTATTGAAATTATATAAAAATGAGTGAGATAGTATAAAAGCCTGAGAAAACATAGCTTCATTGGATGACAAATATCTAAAAATTAATCTTGATAAGGCAAATATAGTACTGGCTACAGCTAATTCTAATTTGAATGCAAAACTTGCCAGTAAGTGACAAATTTGAGATTTAAATATTTCTAGAGCTCAACTTAATTCAAGCAAAACAACTCTTGAAGCAAACATTAATCAATGAAAAATCGAAGTAAAAACTCTTGAAGATTCTCTTATATCTTCACAAAGAGATTTAGAAAATGCAAAAAAATCTACCCAAGTTGATTATCTAAGTTCGCAAAAGGCTTTTGAATCTGCTCAGAATGACCTAGAAAATGTAAAAAATAATCTTAGTACAATTATAACTCAGGAGAATCTTAATTTATTCAATTCCAAACAAAAGATTCAAACGGATATTGATAGTATAATACCTCAAATAAAATCAAGTCTAAAAAATATTGATATGCTTATCTGAGTAACTGATCTCAATAAAAGTTTTAATGATCATTTCGAAGTTTATTTATGAGCTAAAAATTCATCTACTAAAATTGAAGCAGAAAATAGCTTTAGGATTGCAAAATATTCTCTTGATTCTTTTGAATCAGAATGGAAAATTGATAATAGCATTAAAAACGATACTGTTGAACTATTTTTATCAGTGCTTGATAACATATCTTTAGCTTGAGAAAAGACTATAGAGACACTAAGAAATTCCATTGTGAGCTCTACTTATAATCAATCAACCCTAGATTCTCAAACTAATTGAATTCTCCAGGATTTACTTTCTACTAAAACAAATATTTCTAAGATAATACTAGATGAACAAGCAATAAAAAATACTCAGACTAATTTTGACAACAAAGTATCTAATCAAAATGATATAATTAATTCCTATGAGCTAAAACTAGAAATCGCCAAAATCAATTATGATAAAGTTATAATAAATAACAAAAACATTATTGATTCAGCTCTTCAAAAAATCACGAACTCCCAGAATCAATTAGCTACAGCCAAAACTAAGCTTCAAGCAAATATAAATCTTGCTAATTCACAAATATGAATATCTCAAGCAAACCTTGATTATAAAACAGATTCCTTTGATCCAAGAGAATTAGAACCATATAAGGTTTCAATTGAAAGCACCAAAAAATGAGTAGAAGAAGCCAAGCAAAAAATAATTGATGCAACTATTTTTAGTCCAATAGATTGAAAAATATGAAAATTAACTCAGACTAAAATAGGTACTCAAATAAATCAAAATCCAACAAACGCTTTCGTAACAATTATAAACAAATGAACAGTTTATGTAGAAGCAAGAATTGAAGAATGAGATATAAGTAATATTTCATTATGACAAAAAACTAATATCAAATTCAATTCACTAGAAAACATCGAAGTAGAAGGAAAGGTTAGTTATATATCTGATAAAGCAGAAACTGACATAAATTGAATTGTTACATATAAAGTCGAAATCAGATTCAATAAAATAATACCCGAAATAAAAGAATGATATACTACTCAGATATATTTTGTTTTAGAAGAAAAAAAACAAATATTAAGTCTACCTATTGAGCTTATCAAAGATGAAAACGATAAAAAATTCGTGAATCTCAAAACTTGAAAAAAACTAGAGATTAAAACATGAATAGAAGACGGAGACTACATAGAAATAATAAGCTGATTAAAAGAAGGTGATGAAGTAATTAATTAAAATAAAATGTATTTAGAAACAAAATGACATAATCCAGATACATGACTTCCCTACCAATTTTGAGTATCAACATATAAGGGCAACTATGACATAGCTGTCGAGATTCTTAATTGGAAAAATAAAGAAAGTAATGTAATATTAAGATTCAATCAAACCTGACAACTTGCTCTAAATACTCTAAGTGCTTTATGAAAATTAAAAAGAGTTTTTGAAGGAAAAGATGAGGAATTAGAAAAAACAGAGTTCCAAAGAAAAGTAGCGGTTAGAAATCTTGATTGAATATTAAGTGTAGAATATATTAGAAAATCTGTAATAATTACAGTTAATCAGCTTATGATAGACGGTAATAGGCCATGTAATAATATAGCTTCTGCAATTTTTATCCAAGAATGACAAAAATCAAAAAATGATTTGGTATATAGTGTAAATGAAAAAGTATTTAGATGTCTTGCATATCTGCAATGAGAAATGAAAAAAGATTATGATAAAGAAAAGGATAGATATAAAGGTTTATAAATTATTTAATTCGTATGCTATTATTCCTAGAAATACTGACATTGTCATTCAAATCTCTTAGAGCTAATAAACTTAGATCTGGTTTAAGTATGCTTGGAATAGTGATAGGAGTTTTTACTATAATTATGGTTGTGGCCATTGGAAATACTGTAAGTAAAGCTATTGATGATCAATTCAAATTCTTAAACGTTACGACTTTAGTTGTTGTTCCTGTCAATGCAACTAATTGACAATCAAAATTGAGCGAAAGAGATATAAAATATATAATGAGAACTTCAAAACATATTTCTATTGGAACAGAATTATTTTTTGGTAGAGCTTCAGTGAGTTATAAAGACAAGAAAAAACAATATAATGTATTATCATGAAACGAGAACTTTTCCATAGCTCTTCCACTTGGAATAAAAGAGTGAAGATTTTTCAGTACAAATGAAGCTATAAAATGAGAAAAAGTAGTAATTATAGGAAAAGTAATTGTTGATGATATATTCGGTGAATGAGTTAATCCAGTATGAAAATCAATACAAGTAAGTGGTAAAACATTTAAGATTATTTGAACTATGCTTTCTTCGTGATGAGTTGGACCATTCTCTTTTGATGATTCACTTATAATGCCAATTGCAACAACTAATAAATTCCTATCAAACGCAACTGATCCAAAAAATATGATATTTCTGGCACGAAGTGTAAATGTTGTAGCAGACGCAATGGAAGAATTAAAAGTATTACTTAGGAAAAATCATAATATCAAAGAATGAATGGATGATGATTTTGCAGTAAGGGATCAATGAACAATACTAGTTCTAGCCCGTTGAGTTGCATCTATAACCAAATATTTATTAGTTTGAGTTGGAACAATTGTGCTTCTAGTATCATGAATATGAATTATGAATGTTATGTTTGCATGAGTAGCAGAAAGAAAAAAAGAAATCTGAGTTTTGAGATCTATTTGAGCAAGACAAAAAGATATTCTTAACCAATTTCTAATAGAAAGCGTTATTCTTACTATGTTTGGCTGATTAATATGAATTATGCTCGGTTGATGAATGATAACAATTTTTAATTTATTCAGCCCCTATAAAATAGTAAATTCACTATCTTGAATAATTCTTGCACTGGCATTTGCGTTAACTACTTGAATATTTTTTGGAATATATCCTGCTCGTCGCGCATCTAATATGGATCCAGTAGATGCATTGAGATAAAATATATAAATAAATAAAAAATTAAATATGTTAAATGAATGTTGACTATATAAAACTAATTCTTGAAATAAAGTAAGATTGAATTGATTCATCGATAGTCATGAGATATTTTGGTGAGATAAAATCCTAAGTTTAAAGAAAATAGTTAAATGATTAGTGGACTGTACTATAATGCCATCGTGATATTGGGATGCAGAAAATTGACAGTGTCTATATTGAAATTGAATGCTCTGAACAATGACAGAAGAGTTTAGAATAAAATTCTTATCTAGATATAATTTAATAACTCTAAACGAAGAAAACATACTAGAACTAGAAGAAAATATATTCTTAGAAAAAGCAAAATCTGAATGATTTAATGTCTGAAAAACTACCCCAAATAAGTCATCATGATATTATTCATATATATTCGAAGTACCTGGTTGACAAATATTCACAGAAGATGAAATTAGTATGAATAGATGTCAATGATGTGAAGATGATATGAATGAATTAGATATTGAAGAAATTGAAGAATGTACCTGTTCAAAGGAAAAATATAGAGAAACTGTTAAAAAAATCTATCATCTTCTTAAAAAAGATGATAAAATAATATCAATGTTTGAATTAAAATAACTTATTAAAAATCTTTAAATAAAGAATCATGAAACCAAAGGAAAAAAATATTATAGAAATGGATAATCTCCATAAATCATATTATCTTGAAAATTGAGTTGAGATACCAGTTTTGAAATGAATTGATCTGAAAATAAAACAAAATGAATTCGTAGCAATAATGTGAGAATCTGGAAGCGGTAAATCAACATTACTTAATATAATTTGATTCCTACATCCTTTAACTAGTGGGAAATATTACCTTGAATGAGATGATTTATCAGAAATAAAAGACGATGAAACTCTTTCTTTTATAAGAAATAAAAAAATATGATTCATATTCCAACAATTCTATCTTTTACCCAAACTTAATTCTATAGAAAATGTATGATTACCAAGCGTATATGCATGAATTAGCAATGAAAAAAGAGTCAAAGAATCTATAGATATTCTAAAAAAAGTATGATTAGAAGATAAGCTATATTCTCGTCCATGAGAACTATCTGGTTGACAACAACAAAGAGTTGCAATTGCAAGATCTCTAATAAATAAGCCTGAAATTCTCCTTGCAGATGAACCTACAGGTAATCTAGATAGTGCGACAACCAATGAAATTATGAAAATAATTACTGATTTTAAAAACGAATGAAAAACAATTATTATGGTTACTCATGCGGTTGACGTAGCAGAATATGCCGATAGGATAATATATCTAAAAGATGGACAAGTTTTAAGTGAGGATTATAAGATATAATCTAAAATTGTATAAATAATGAATGATAACCAATGAAATGAAAAGATAATTCCTCTGAATGTCTTAGATTGAATAAAAAATGATTTAAAACCATTTTTAAATTGATGACAAAATTTATTTGTGCAAAGTTCTACAAATAATAGAGTAAATGAACAATTGAAAAAATATCATGTATCTTGACCAAGTTGAAAAGTAATAAGAGTTACAGAATTAGGTGAAACGGAATATTTTTTTAATCAAGAAGAAGATTTAGAATGAGTAATAAATTTTTCTTTCCCTACATACATTTTTTGAACAGATGACTGAGAAAATACTAATAAATCAAGAAGAAAGCAATACCAAACAATAAAAAAACATATATTCAAATTACTTGAAGATATGTTTATTTCCTTAAAAAGAAATAAATCTTATTTGACTACGTTTATGGTAATATTAGCTGAAATGATGAAAAATTCCATGGATCATTCAACAAATGAAGCATATCTATGAATTCATATAAGATTAGTCAGAGATAAAATAATCCTACACTTTGCACTGGCTGATAACTGAAACTGAATAATCTGAAATTCAAGCATGCCTTCTATGGATAAAATTTATCAGGATATATGTACAATCTGAGTAAGTAGTAAGACTTGAAATTGAATAAATTGTTGAGTTTGAATGAATTTATTAAGTGAATGATTAGTTAATTTGAACGTCAGTATTTCTGCCTTTGACAATTCTTATGAATATAAATTCAAAGAGACAGATGATCTAGATTGAAGATTAAACAAAAATATATTCCAGATAAACAAAAATATAAAATTCTATTATCTCTGAACTGCAGTATTTTCTTAAATAAACTTTACTTTATTATATATTGACTTCAAATCTTTCTTAAGCTCTCAAGTAAAAGAATATGACTTACCAAATAAATCAAAAGCTATTTTATAAGCATGTAGGAATTGTCTAGACAATCAATATTCATTGAATATTTCTTCATTAATCTTGGGAATACCATACGTTTTGTCACCAATTATTGGATAACCGATACTAGAGAAATGGACTCTTATCTGATGAGTTCTTCAAGTAAGCAAGTCAACCTCTACTAGGGAATACGCGTTATCAATATATCATAGAACCTTGAACTTTGTTTTAGCTAGTTTAGGATTGGTTGGATTAACAACTGTCATAATCTTTCTATCATTTTGATCTCTACCTATGTAGGATTCTATATACCCTTCCCTATCTTTTATAATACCAACAACAACTGCAAGATAAGTTTTTGATACAAGTCTCTTATTCATAAGAACTTGTATCGAATGCATACTTCTGTCGCTTTTTGCTATAATAATAACTCCCGAGGTATCCTTATCAAGTCTATGTACTATTCAAGGTCTTTCTATTCAACCTATAACTGATAATCATTTCATATGATGTAGAAGTGCATTAACCATAGTTCAAGAATTACCTCAGAATCATGGAACAGGATGAACATTAATTCAGGCTTCCTTGTTCACAATTGCGAAGTCTTCATTTTCATAGATTATCTCAAGAGGGATATTTTCTGATTCAATAGTCATTTTATCAGTTTCGAAGGTAACAGAAAGTTCATCTCATCTTCTAACTTTATCGTTTTTAGATGCTATTTTATTATTTATCATAATACACTCTTTTTCTATTAGGCGCTGGATATACGTTCTTGATTTATCTTTAAAAAGAGCCGATACATACATATCGACTCTTCTTATTTCTTTTTCAAAAAGTAATGCACAAAAACTTGTTTTCATTATTTTAAATTAAGATAACTAATTAATTAGCTAAAGTTCTAGTATAATCAAAAAGTTCAGTTGAAACATTGAAGAATCTATTTAATTCAATTTCCGCAGTTTCTGGACTGTCTGAAGCATGTATAATATTATTATCGATATTTTTGGCATAATCAGCTCTTATAGAACCTGGAGTAGCTTCTATAGGATTAGTTGCTCCAACTAATTGTCTTATAGTTGCAACAGAATCTTCTCATTCTATAGCAAGTGCAACAACTGGACCAGCAGTCATATAGCTTACGATTTTTGGGAAAAAAGGTTTGTCAGCTAAGAACCCATAATGTTCATTAATTAATTTATCATCTAGATTCATCATTTTAAGTCCAATAACTTTTAGTCCTTTAGTTTCGAATCTACCAATAATTTGACCAATTAAGTTTTTTTGAACTGCATCTGGTTTTAGTAGAATTAATGTTTTTTGTATCATAATATTTTGTTAAATTAATAAAACGCGAAGATTATATATAAAAATCTAATAATTCAAATTAAAGATTATAAAAAACTAGTTTAATTTTATAAATGAATCATTTCTTCAATATTATCATCGAAGTAATCTACTCAGAATTTGAGAATATAATTAATAGAAGTATAAGGTATTGTATGTAGGAATCTTTTGATATTTTGATAAGTTTTGCTGTATTCAGGACTATTCTCTATTCTAGCTTCGAATAAAGCAGAAAAAATATCAGCTACTTTTGCAAGTTTACCTAGTTCTCAATCAAATGGCTCAAGCATTAATTGAGTATATTCATTCTTGAATTTGTATTTATTAATATAAACAAGTAAGTATTCTTCAAGCATATCTTTTTCTACTTCAGCAAGTATAACATCGAATCATTTAACAGCTTTTTTGGTAGGAGTTACAATATCACCTGTAATCGCCTCTGGAATATCATGGAATAATGATATTTTCATTAATTTTAGAACTTCTTCTTCACTTTTTCATTCAATATTACCTATTAAATATGATAAGAAAAAACAAATATATAAATGAGACATAACAGAAACTGGGAATTTTCTTTTCATTCTATTCCATCTAAAATTGAATTGTAAACGACGAATATTAAGTAAATATTTTTCTAATTCATTTTCCTGCTTATCAACATTCAAATATTTGAGAAAAATTGCATTTTCTTTTTTATTAATTCTTTCTTTCATATTACATAGAATTGGTTCATATACATCATTATATATTTTACCATTAAAGTAAGCTTCATAATAAGCAACCCATAATTTTGCGAATTGGAATAGTGAATGTTCTAATTCATATTTTGGATTTGATTTATTATCTTTTATGAACTTGATATCTTCTTTTATTTTTTCTGGAAGTTCGAGATTGGACATGAATTTATTTACTTTTTCTTGAAGAAGAGTAAACATTGCTGCGTTCTTTTTTTTAATTCTATATTGTACATCAGAATTAATATCTGAGAGAATATAAGTATCAAAAGATTCAAATAGAGTTTTTTTGAAAATATAACCTAAATCAACCTTTTTTCATTCTTTTTCTTCAAGAATAGAAGCAAGAACCATAACAGTATGAAGCACAAATGCGAGATTATCATTGGTAGAAATCGTTTCAATTCTAGGAAAGTTATTCCAGCGGTATATTGATATTCATCTGAATATCAGACCAATTTGGTATCAAATCATAATTTTTTTGTTAGTTATAATACTAATTAGTTTTTATTCTCATTTATTTTCACTCATCCTAAGTAATTCATTTATTTCATAAACAGTTTCTGATGGACAAGCAATATACTGAAGTGTCATTTCTCACATATTAGCTTCATCTCATTCAGTAAGTATTGTAATTTCTCCAAAATCAAATATAGATCATAGAAGTTTTGCATGTTTACTTGTAATTGTTTTAATTTTTTCAGAATTAATAGTTTGTACATCTCTAGAAAGATTACTTTGATTATATAGTATAATCTTTCAAGGGATAACTACGGCAAAATCCATTTCAAGATCCAACATTCTTTTTTTGAATTTTGTAGATAAAAACATTTGTACAATAAGCAAAATTATATTCAATCATCATAAAAAACCTACTTCGTTAAATCAATAAACAAAAACTATTTCATAAGCGGTAAATAACGTAATTAAAACAAGTATAAAATAATTAAAAATAGTTTGATTAAAAAATTTTGAAAAAGCTAAATCTCAATCATTTAAATGTTCTTTGATTACTTTTGTATCTACTATCACACTTCTTACTCAATATATTTTTTTGAATTTTGAAAAATATAAAAAAACTGAAAATATCCGATAAAGTATATTGAATATAAGTACAGATATAAGTATTCACGAAACTGTAAAATTAGCAAAATTAACATAAATTAAATATGAATTCGCTATCATTATAATAAACATTAACACGAACATCCAAGAAATGAATAATCCGAAAAACCATGATCTTTTAATTATTATCATTTTTTGAATTCAATCGGATTCTAGTTTGGATACTAATTCTGTATCTGCAGAAACATTGAATGATTTGAATATAGCTTCGTAAGCTGACCTAAAATTAATTATTGCCATATATAAATTTAAAAGTTAAATAAAATTTGTTTGAATTAATACCTCTAGTATAAAAAAATTACTTTGATTTACAAAGTAATTTTTTATTATTAAATTATTATATTTCGGATTGTTTTAAAAAGAATAATTTAATTAAGTTTTATTAAGGATAATTCAAGAATATTCTGGATTTCATTTATTTTTTCTGTATTTTTTAGTAAATCTCAATTTATTTGATTAGAACTTTCGGTACTTAGAAGTTTTTCTATTCTTGATTGAACTTCATTATTATTATCATTAATGTCTATAACTTTTACAGAAAGAGTTCAAGCTGAATCAATCATAAAATTAACATTTCATCAAGCTTCTCAGGCAGATTTCCTTGGTAATTTTTCTAGGATAACTTTTCAAATTTGTTTATTATCTCTTGAAATAAAGCTTTCTCATTCAATAATAGAAATTGGTAAATTAACTTGATCATTAAGAATTGTTACATATTTTCAACTTCATACCGCAGGAAGTTGAGTTCAAGCTTTGATAATAGGAACTAGTACTCAACAAACAAGATTTTTTCATCAAGCGAATTTATTCATACATTTATTAGATATTGAACCACTACCCTCTCAACACTTAATATTTTTGGTGTTTTCAATACAAGAATCTACTCACAGAGTTTGCGCTAGCTTTTTTTCTCATGTTATATCTAGAATTACTTTATCTCACTCTAAAAACGCCCTAACAACTGCTAAATCATTATTAATTTCAGCAATAATTAAATCATCGTTTTTTAGAGTAATTCATTTTTTATTGAAAATCTTTTTTAATCTTGATAATTTTGTTAATATATCGTTTTGCGTCTTATTGAATTGAGATTTGAAAGTATTCAAAGCTTTTTCATATCAATCAAGAGATGAATCTATGGTTATACTTTCTTTAAAATCATCAAGAAATAAGCTCGTTTTATTTATATCTTTTTTTATTCATTCTAAGTTTTTGATATATTCATCACTATCGTCTGAAATATTCAATAATTTGGGAATACTTAGAATTAATAATCAACCTATATTATTACTATTTGATTTCATTAAATCTGAATAATAAATATTTCAAGTTCCTGCAGGAATAAACATTTTAATCATTAATATAGTAGCAGAAAGAATTGGTGCAGAATAACTGTTTCCGTTAACAAATTCATTATTGGCTGTAGATATACATTCTCCAGGAAAATTAAAATCAGAAGTTTTATTTGAAAATTCAGAAATTGAATTTTTATCATTAAAACTTCATGTAGTTATCACTCAAGAATATGCGGTTGGGAAATGATTAATTTTATCGGAATTAGAATTTCATCAAGAAACTACAATAATAATTCAAATAGAATTGGCTCTAGATATAGAATTTTGAAGAGGTTTAATTTTTTTAATATCTCAACCAAAACTTATATTAATAACATCTGGTTTTTGTTTTATTGCATAATTAATAGATTTTATAGTGTCAATGTATGATATTTTTTTACTATCTTTTGAATTAGCTTTTATTATAACAAAATTAGTAGTGCTTACATATCTATGAATTATAAGAGCAATGTTTGTTCAATGTCAATTTTTATCATCTATGGATTCTTTTGGTTCTACAATATTTATTGAATTTTTTGTATCTATATTATCTTTAAAATCAATTAAATTCGTATTAATTCAAGTATCAATTATTGCTACTTTTGTAATTTTTTTACTGTTTTGAATATAATCATCTACGAATTCATTATCTCATAATGCTTTTTTATCCCAATCATCCGCTCAAGAACAACTATTTGTTGGAAGATTATTTATAGGTGCAGCTTGTAATTCAAAAAATGAATCCTTCTCAACTGCGCTGTTATTTATAATATCCTTATTAGTTGTATTTATTTCATAGTATTCATCATCAATATCTTCGGTAATATAATCTTTTGAATTAAGTTTGTTAATATCAGTTTTTTTGATAATTCATCTGTAATTAGTAGTTGGTGCGTTTTTATTAAATAAATAAGCAATAAAAAAAACAATTCCAATTATCAGAAGCAAAAAAGCTAAGAATTTTAAAAACTCTTTCCATACAGAACTTGAAGGAATTTTGGTAGTAGTACTTGGATCTCAAAGTTGAGAAGATGAAATTGGATTTTTAATAGTTTTTTTATTCGAAGCTATTTGATAATCATTATAACCAATTTCACCAATATTACTTTCATAAAGGGAATCTGAAGCAATATTGGACTCTTCATTAACCCAGGGACTTTGTTCTTCAATATGTTTTGCCATTTTATATGTTTGATAGAATATATTTTTTATATCAGCTAGTTATTCATTTTTTTAGAGAAGATTGTATTTCATTAAGTAATTCATTAGAAGTTTGAAGATTAGCTATTAATTTACTTCTTGAATCTATATAACTTTGTAAAAAATTAGTTTGTTCGGTTTTAAGTTGATCAATTTTTATTTTTTGGTCAGCTTTTTCTTTAACACTTATCTCTGAATATCATCTAATTTTATCATTAATATCAACTTGAATAGTTTTGACTAAATCATTTATTTTACTTAAATCTGAGAAAGAATTCTTTAATCATTCTGAAATACTTGGTAGAGTATTACTTAATGAATCAGTTGAAATATACTGTCAATCCATAGGCTCAATTGATTTTTCATTCAAAATAATTCAAGCAAGATTAATATCAAATAAAATGTTCGGATTTATTGATTTTTTGATATTTTCCTCATTTAATAAATTTAACTCAAGAACTTTTTTTCTTTTTTTCTCAATTAACAATCACAAAGTAAGATAATTAAAAGTACTTACGAAAAGTTGAAATGTTAGATATATAAGATAAAAAGGCGAAAGAAATATTTTAAAAATTATATCTCATAAATAAAAATCTTCCCAGATAATCATCTTTAATAAAATAAAATCTCAAACAAGTAAAACTGGAAGCATAAGCAATCTTAGAATGAATTCTATAAATACTCATTCTGTTTGTACGAATTTATATATTATTTCTCAATTTCATCACAACTTAATATCTACAACACTGAATACAACTAAACAAAGAACTATAAAAATAAGCAACATTTTAATGAATACTCATTCAATTTTTGATCATTTTTCATATACTTTTGATCACATTGTATATAGGAATACAAGAAGAAGAAGAACTCAACCGGATAGAAGATTAAGCCAAGAAATTACACCAAAAAGCATATCTTTTAGGCCTTGTGGATCTCAACCTTGAACATCGAATATATCAACAAATATTTTATTCAAGAAAATATAATCATAAAGAGAAACTAGTAAAAGTAGTAAAAGCCATGAAATATTTTTTATAAAAACTTTTGAATTAGTATCTACTAAATGAGTTTTAACATTTTCTATCTTGTCTTTTATACTTTTGATTTTAGATGTTTTTTCTTCCATTTTAACTCATGTTTTAAGATAAGCATTTATATTATAAACATCATCAAATTCCTTTTGTTTGTTTTGTCTATATATTTCTAAATCACTTATCAAGGCTTCCTTATATTCATCAAGTTTTGAGATTAAAGATTTTGAAAAAATATTACATTCATCATGAAGAACTTTTTTTCTTTCTTCAATATAATCTTTTAATTCTTTATCATTAGAAGTTAATAATAAATCTAATTTATTTCTATATAATTTAAGAGAATTAAAAATCTCTTGTTGTAGATTGGTTGCTTGTCTAATTCAAGTATCAAAATTATTCTTAATACTATTCAAATCATTAAATAAATCTCTTAATTCACTTTCTAGAGAAAGAATTTTACTTTTATTCGTTTCAAGCATTTTTTTAACATCAACTATCTGAGTTGCATTAGAAGAATCTCACAAACCAAGAGCTTTTATTTTTTGATTATATTGAATATTGATTTTATTAATCGTAAGTTCGACTTTTTTAATTTCATTTTCAATTGATAGTTTTTTCTGATTGTATTCTGAAATATGATCAGAAATAAGCGTATTATAAGCACTATCTTGAATATCTTTGTCAACAGTATTAAAAGGTTGTCATTTTTCTAGATTTTTTGCTCTAAGTTTTAGAACGTCATTTAGATAAGTTTGGAAGTAGTTTTCTCATTCCTGAAATATTTCTGCAATCATTTTTTGTTTTTGTTAATTAAATATTATTTTACAATTTGGAAGTAGTTTAGTATAAAAAATCTCTAAAATATTATTAAAGTATTTATTAGTTCAGCTTTTAGTTCCAATTAAATATAGAGAATTATTTTTAGCACATTTTTGTTTAATACTAGTTATATACGGGTCAGTCGCAAGATATCTATAAAAACTAGAAAAGGATTGAGGATGAGCATTGTATACATCGGGTGAAAAATCTCATACTTCATCAAGTTTTATATTATATGGATTAGCATAATTCTTCAAAAAATTAGGATGAAGTTGAAAATTAGCATCAGTAAAAATAAAAGTATTAACATTTCAAACTTTGGAATCTAGTATATCTGATTGGTCTAGGAATTCGAGAATATATGATCATTTAGCATATTTATCATTTTCTGATCTCATATCAAATTCTTTTGTAACAATATTTATCAAACTATCAGTATCTGCAACTTCGAATTTTTGAGTTGAATTAACTTCATTCTTGATATTATAATTTTTATTCTTTTTTACTATATCATCTCAATTATCAATTGAAATATTTTCACTATTAATTTTTAGATAAATAAGTTTTTTTCTTTTATTTTTTACACATTCAATATTCGAAATCTTAACAGATTTACCAACTTTTTCTGATAATTTGATACTTATTTTGTCATTTAATGGAAGATTCTTTCAATTAATTCAATAATCAATTGTTCATATGAATCTTAATATCATTGAATCTCCTGGATTCATTTTTACTCATTCATATAATTCTCCATCTACAAGAGTTTTTAGTGTTTCTATTCTAGATTGTGTTAATTTGGCGAGATCATCTCATTGACCAATCTTAGTAAGATCTAGTGTAACGTCTAAAGTTTGTGGTTTTAATATAACTCAGTCTTGAATTGATTCTTCATAATTGACAATACTACTTACACAATCATCTTCTCAATCTACAGTAGTAATAATATCTGGACTTTCCTTAAGTTTATTAATATCAACCTTTGTTCAGTTATCCAAAGAAACAAATCATTTTTGTTCTTTAGAATCTACAAAAACTGAGATATTTTGAGTACTATCCATACTAGTTTGCTCTGTTATTGTCGAATCATTATTTCAAGTATCTTCGCTTTGGACTGTACAGGAAGTAACTAAAATTAAAGTAAGTGGTACAAAAAAAATAACGTATAAAGCTTTCATTTATTAAATAGATAATTTATAAACATCCGAATTAGTATATAGCATAATGCTTTTTATTGCAAAATAATAGTTCTTGAAAGATATAAAAAGTTATATAGAAAAAATAAATTACTTATTCTTATCAAACCATTTTCTCTCAATTGTTTTTTCTAGATCAATTCCGAGTTCATCAGCCATAAGTATAACTGTTCAAATAACGTCTGATAATTCATCCGCTAATTCTTCTTTTAATAAGTCTTTAGATTTTAGTTTGGATTTAGCAGGTCTTGATTTTCATTTATAATTCAAGAATGCTTCTGATAATTCTCATACTTCTTCTGATAATTTTACCATTGGATAATAATCATCATTTTCTATATCGAATTTTAGAAAATATGACTTCCAAGTTTCCATAACTTTTTGTTTTATATATCAGAATTCCATAAGATTTATAATTGAATTTAATCTAAATATTTCTTAAGTAATTCAGTGAAAATTTTTGGATTACCTTGTCATTTACTTTCCTTCATAGCTTGACCAACAAAGTACCCAAAAAGATTAACTTTTCATGCCTTATATTCTGCCAATTGAGTAGGATTATTTTCTATCACATTTTTTACAACTTGTTCTAGAGCTCAAGTATCATTAGTTTGTCTTAATCAGAATTCATCAACTATTTCACTTGTTTTTCAAGAATTTCATCTTTTGAATAATTCTTCAACTACAATTTTTGCATTTGTAGAAGAAAGTTCATCTTTATTTGTAAGAATTATAATTTCTGACATTTCAGATATATCAAATGGGATATTTCAAAAATTAAGATTATCTCAAGTTGCAGAAGAATTATTATAATCTAATATTGATTTAATTAAAATTGAAGTTACATATGAACAAGATTTTTTTGGATCATTAGTTAATTTAACTAGATTTTCGAAGTAATCAGAAATATCTCTTTCATTCGAAAGAATTCTTGCTTCATCTTCACCAATCTTATATTCATTAAGATATTTAAGTCTTCTATCTAGTGGAAGTTCATTTATTTTTCTTGCTTCTATATATTCTTTTGTAAGAACTAAGGGTGGTAAATCTGGCTCGGGGAAATATCTATAATCCATAGCATCTTCTTTGCTTCTTAAAGAATTAGAAATTCATTTCTCATCATTCCATCACCTTGTTTCTTGTTCAACTTTCTCTCATTTTTCATATAATTTAACTTGACGTTTGAATTCTGTATCAATTGCTCTTCATATCGCAGCAAATGAGTTCATATTCTTAATTTCTACTCTGTTATTTAGAACATTTTCTCCATGTAATCTAAGTGAAATATTCACATCACATCTAAGTTGTCATTTATCCATATCAGCATTAGAAGCTCAAGAGAATCTAATAATTTTTTGTAATTCTTCAAGATATGCAATTACTTCTTCTTTTGAACGAAAATCCGGCTCAGTAACAATTTCCATAAGTGGACCCCCTGCTCTATTATAATCACAAAGAGTTTTAGTTCAGGCATGCACAAGTTTACCAGCATCATTCTCAATATGCATTCTATTAATCCTAAAAGTCACTAATTCTCAGTTAACAAAAGTTCTAACTTCTCAGTGCTCAACTATCGGATGATAAAGTTGAGTAATCTGATAACCAGAAGGAGAATCAGGATAAAAGTAAGATTTCCTGTCAAATTCTGACTTTTCATTGATAATACATTTCATAGCATGACCGGCTCTCACAGCAAGATTAACAACTTCTTCATTTAATACAGGAAGCATTCCTGGGAATCACATACAAACAGGACAAGTACTTTCATTTGGTTCTCATGCTAATTCTAATGAATTTTTACAACTACAGAACATTTTTGTTTGAGATTTTATTCTTATATGAGTCTCTAATCACATAACTATTTCGTATTTTTCGTACATATTGTATATTTATATTTAAAAATAATATTGGCGAGATTTTATATATTTTGCTTCAAAAAGCAAATGCAAAAGTGTTAAAAATTTGCATTTTTTGTCATACTTATGATACAATCCATCTAATAAAAGATAATTACTTATTTATGTGAAATAAACCTTTTTCAGATAACAATTCAGGAATAATTTTGAAACCTGAAGATTTATGACTTGAGAACTTTGACTGAGCAGAAAAACCAGGTTGGCCAAAAAATTACAAACCTACTCAATGAATACCAGACATATCTAGGATTAATTCAAATATAGTAGAGAGAGTTGAAAATAGGATTTCGCCAGAACCAAAAACTTGTATTTCTGCAGATTGAGAGAATTTTCTAGATTGGATTGACTGAAATACAAAACAGAAAACAGAAAAAAAAGAAAGGAGAATAGTTTTTGATAATTTCTTTGATGATGAAGATGGTGAATTAGAATTAGTAATTAAGCCAAAAATTAATCCAAAAAATATTACAACACAAGCAAAAAGTACTGATGTTACAATAGCAAAATCACACGATGAATTAGAAAAAATAATGAATGAGCTATCTTGATATACTCAAAATTCTTCAGGAATTGGGTCTAACGCTGACATTAATAATCTCGAACATATTATTCATATGAGCGATACTCTTCCTTATATATTTGATAAATTATGAGATGTATCTTTATGCCTTAAAGAAGAGTGAGTTAAAAATGTATTTGATAAAGATGATTGAAGTCTAGCAACTCTAGGATTTATTGAACATCCTGATCACTTTGATATAATTAATCCTTTGACATGAAACTCAGAATATAGCGTAACTAATGTAAGGCAAGACTGACATTATGCAGTAACCCGTATTAATATTAATGATTGATTAATTAACGTTATTTTTAATATTGAAATTAATAATTCTAATAAACTATCTTGTATAGCAACCAATCTATGATGACAAGCTCTCAAAGTTTATAATGAGAATATAGAAATGTCCGATAACCAAAAAATTGAATATGAAAAACTACTAAAATGAAGAAATAAAGATGAGGTTTTTGAAAGCTTTTTATTCTTATTAAATTCTTGATATTATACCTCGAATCTTGATAAAATTTTTACTCCAAAAAAAGCTTGCAATAAATAAAATATCAATATAATACACGTGACTTTTTTCGGAAAATGAAAACAAGTCACGTTTTTGTATTTATAAATAAAGTATATTCCTGGGCTTATAAGACCTAAACTATACTTCAAATACAAAAATGCCAAGGATTATTTTTTTAAAACAATTACTTATGTCTGATACACTTATAAAAGATATGCTTGATAATGCTGTGCATATATCAAACAAACGTCAATATTGGTCTCCTAAAATGAGAGATTATATATATGGAGTTCAAAACGGTATTCACGTTTTTGACCTTTATAAAACTGAAAAGAAATTAGAAGAATTAAAAGAAACTCTTACTAAACTTTCAGAAACTTGAAAAGAAATTCTAATAGTAGGTACTAAACTTCAAGCTCGTGGTCTTGTAAAAGAATTAGCTATCTCAACTGGACATCATTATGTTAATGATAAATGGGTTCCAGGACTTCTAACTAACTTCTCTACTCTTAAAAAGAGAATTACAACTTACAACAAATTAGAAAAAGATCTAGAAACTTGAGTTCTTGATATGTTAAGTAAAAAAGAAAAAGCAATCAAAATTAAAGAATTAGAAAAATTAAGAAAAGCTTACGAAGGACTTAAAGAATTAAGAAAAGCTCCAGATGCAGTTTTCGTAATTGATGGTCATTATGAATGACTTGCTCTTACAGAAAGTGCAAAATTAAAAATCCCATCATATGCACTTCTAGGTTCTACAGGTGATATAGATTCTTGTACTAACTTCGTTCCTTGTAATGTTAATTCTATCAAAGCAATCAAATTCATTTTTGATTACATTAGACCAATATTAACTCGCAAAAAAATTGCAAAACCTTTTGAAGCTGAAGAAGGTAAAAAATTCACACCAAGAAACCCTAATCCAATCAAAAGAGAATTCCCAAGAACAGACACTCCAAAACAAGCTTAAATTTTAATAAATTAAGTTAATACTATGGATTTCGATAAAGATAAATTTTTCCTAGAAGAATGAGAAGAAGATGGGAAACCATCAAAAGAAGATAGAATTCTTGCAGCAGTATGCTACGCACATTTTCTTTTTCTTGCTCCATTTTTTATGCAAAAAGATACAGAATTCCTTAAATTCCACATGAAACAGTGATGAATATTATATGTAATATTCTTACTAATGAATTTCTTATCTTGAATACTACTTCTTATAACTTGATCACTCAGATTCGTCTGACTTGGTTGATTATTCTTAATTGTATACACTTGATTCTGAGTTTTTGTTTGATACAAAGCTTACCTTTGAGAAATATATGAATTAACTTTCCTAAAATCACTCATAATATGGGTTTGAGATAAAATGAAAGAAAGAAAATAATTTCAAAACTGTCATTCCCATGAAAATGGGAATCCAGTATAATATAAAACACTTTAAATTTTATTTAAATAACTTTAATAAAATATGATAACAGCACAACAAGTTAAAGAACTTAGAGATATTACTTGAGTTGGTATGGTAGATTGCAAAAATGCACTTACTGAATCAAACGGTGATATTGACTTAGCAATTGACATACTAAGAAAAAAATGAATTTCAAAAGCAGCAAAAAGAGCTGATAATGAAACTCTAGAAGGTAAAATCAAAATAGTTACTGAAGGTAATGCTACTTATGTAGTTGCCGTAAGTTGTGAAACGGATTTCGTTTCTAGAAATGAAACTTTTGATGAAATGCTAACTAAATTCATTGAATTAAGAAAAACTAATTCCGAGGAAGAAGCAATTGCTCAAGCAGAAGTTCTAAAATCAGCTGAATACCAATTAAAAGTTGGTGAAAATATGAGAATTCTTGCTCTTACTAAATTCGAGTGAGAAGTAATTGAATCATATGTTCATTCTAATAACAAAGTTGCAGCAGTAATTGTTGCAAAAGCTTGAACTGATTCAGAAAAACTAAAACAAGTTGCAATGCACGTTACTGCAACTAACCCAGATGTACTAAGCCCAACTGATATTAGTGATGAAATTGTTGCAAAAGAAAAATCTATTCAATTAGAAATAATGCAACAAGATCCAAAAAACACTGGTAAACCAGCAGAAATAATGTTAAAAATTATTGATGGTAAAATGACTAAGTTCAGAGAAGAAAATGCTCTACTTACTCAACAATTCGTAGTTAATCCAGACTTAAAAGTTAAAGATTTTATTGGTGAAAATTCAATAGTATCTTTCAAGAGATTTTCTATATAATTCTTCCTGTCATTCCTGGCTACGACCAGGAATCTATAAAATAGATAATTAACCAATTTATCAAAACTTCTCCAAAAGAAGTTTTGATTTATAGCCCCATAGTTCATCGGTTAGAATTCAGGATTCCAAATCCTGCGAGCTGTGTTCGATTCACAGTGGGGCTGCCAATTAAGATTTAAAGAAATTCCATCGCAAGGTGGGATTTTTTTATTTACTTTATACAAACTAATAATCCATTAATCCTTGTTTCAAGACAACCATTTCTAAGAAATCTTTGAAGATTTCTCTATTTCAAGAAGCATAGAATGCTTTTGATGATATGTTTCATTTATCTGTTTCTAAGTATGGGTATTTTAGAAGAAATAAATCTATAAGTTCATTCCAATGCTCATTTTTATGTTTACAGAATATCTTTGACATACTGAAGTGAGGGCTTACGAATATTGAATCGAGCAATTTCAATTCTTCTCATTTCTTTTTGAAAATATCAAAAAAAGGTTTGAAAAATCATTCCATTTGAGCGAATCATACTACAATTACTGGAACTTTTTTTTCTTTCAAAAAATCAAAAAGGAAATCTGCCATTAGAATCTGGGATTCTTTTAGAAGCACTACTCACTTACTATCTTTTAATTGATGAGTACGATTTGTATGAAAAAGCGTCTTATTAAGAACAAGTACTTCCTTAGTAAATGATTCTTGAGAATAAACTCAATTAAATAAATCTCTCGCCATTTTTCAGGCGGTTCATTCAGAAGAGAAAAATTCATTATTCTTTAATTCCTTTTCTCATGGATTATCTCAAATAAGTATTATTTTTACTTTTTCAAAATCTATATTATCTAATTCCCTAGAAAGAACAAAATCAATTCAATATGTATTCTTTGCATTTAGAAAAAAAGTTTTGATTTTTTCTAATTTTAATTTAAGTTTTTCATTTATATTTTCTTCTGTTTCATAAAAATTATTTGGAGAATTTTGCATTTTATTGAATTAAATAGTAAATTCTAATTGAATTATTGAACTTATTTTAAATAAAATTTATTATATCAAAATACCCTTACTATACAAATAATTCATTTAAATAATAACTTACACTATACCCTATCTTCACTTGTATGAATTGACTTTTAGTCATTTTTTTATACTATATTTCGCATATATACGCTTTTACAAAAAGAAAATAGTCAAATAATGAATTATTAAAATTAAAAAAAATTACATAACCTTTACATAATCTTTACATAAATAAAATACAATCCTCGCAATTAACTTAATAATTATGAAAGTATTAATAGTAGAAGATAACAGAGCTTTGGCCAAGAATATAAAAGAATATTTTGGTCTAAAATCAATAAAAGCAGATGTTGCATTTGATTGAATTATGTGAATGCAAGTAATTCTTGATAATCATTATGATGTAATAATTCTTGATATTAATCTTCCAGGTAAAGATTGATTAACGATTTGCAAAGAACTTAGAGAAAAGGAAATTAATACTCCGATTCTAATATTGACTTCAAGGAATACTACAACTGATGTAGTAACTGGACTTAATTTATGAGCTGATGATTATCTTGGTAAACCTTTTGATTTTGAAGAACTTATATCAAGAATTGAAGCACTTAATAGAAGGAATTTTTCTAATAAAAATTCTAATATTATTATTGGTAATATCGAAATTAATCCAAATAAAAGATTAGTTACAAAAGGTGGAGAAGAAATACAATTATCAACTATAGAATTCGATTTACTGAAATTCCTTGCTCAGAACAAATGAACTCCAATAGACAGGAAAACATTATTCGAAAATGTATGGTGAGATTTTGATTCTCATATGCTCTCAAGAACAGTTGATGTTCATATTGGAACTCTAAGGAAAAAAATCTGAGCAGAAATTATAGAAACAAGAAAATGATTCGGTTACTTAATTAAATAATATGCAAATAAACACTTCTAATAATCTTTCAAAAGAAAAGAAAAAAATAGCTTTTCTGTTTACTATTTCTATATTTTTTATAGTTATATTTCTAGAAATGTCTTTTTTGGTTTTTAAATATATTGATTATCAAAGAAGTGAAATATGAAGATTAGATGTTCAAGGAGAAATGTTAAGTAAATCAATTAAGGAAAATCCTAATTTTGAAAATGCTATTCTTAACTGAAATGATATATTCTGAAATATAACTAGACCGCAAATTCCTTTTTGAGAAAATTGACCAGATTTGAATAATAAATCCAGAAAAATCAGAATACAGAATTTTTTCATTTATAACAATATCTCGGGAGAAATTGTATTTTCACCAATAATAGATGATGAATTATATGAAAGTATACTAAATACTATTGCACAAAGTAAAAATAGTTCATTTATATACAACTCTCAAGAGTATTTTTTTACGAATAAAAGAATTAATAATAAGCTATCAATTCTTTTATTCGTTGAATCAAGAGTTAGTCTTAATAATATTTTAATTGATCTTAGTGAATATTTATTCTTTGCAATTCTTCTGTCTATTCTTATTTATTATATAAGTCTGAAATTCGTATCAAGAACGCTCAAGCCAGTAGAAGAAAATATATCTAATATGGAACAATTCATACACAATGCTGGTCACGAGCTCAAAACTCCAATTTCTGTTATCAAGAGTTATCTGCAACTTGCAAAATTAAAGAAGAACTATGACGAAGCCTCGCAAGAAAGCATCATAGAATTAGATAAAATGAATAATCTTATTCAGGCACTTATAAGTCTCTCTACTTTGAAATGAGATACAGAAAAATCAAAAGTAAACCTTAATATTTCAATTAAAAATATAGTAAAAACTTTTGAGGAAGCTATAGAGGAGAAACATTTGAAAATTGAAATAATTGAAAATACAGTATTAGAATTAGAAATTAATCAGGAATATTTTAATATATTTTTCACCAATTTTTTCACTAATGCTATCAAATATAATAAACCCCTTGGTAAGATAATAATTACCATAGACAAGAATTCTTTAGAAATAAAAGATACCTGAAAATGAATCAATGGTGAAAATATTTCAAAAATATTTGATAGATTCTATCAAGAAAGTGAATGAAGAGAAGAGAATTCTTCTGGTATAGGATTATCAATAGTTAAAAAAATAGCTGATATTTATAACTGGAAAATTGAGGTTACAAGCCACAAATGAGCAGAAACCAAATTTTTAATAAAGTTTTAAATTTTTTACATTTCCCTTACATACGATATATATAATAACCGTACAAAATTGAATTTAACAATATTGACGGTTATTTTTAATTTTAACTAAGGAATTAGATTTATTTAAAGTTATCTTTTATAGAAATTCGATAATAGTCGAAGAAAAAGATTTTAAATTTTTAATAAATCAAAATTCATACTTCAAATTATTTCTGATAATTTGAAAATAATTAATATCATTTATTTTTAACTTTTTAATAAATATGAAAACAAAAATTATAACAACTCTTACAATAGCAGGAATTACAACAATCTGATTCCTTTCTACAACATATGCAGATTCTTCAGTAAATTGTAAGTCAGTAAATAAAGAAGTAATTAAAACTATACTTGATAAAAAAGAAGCATGAACAATTCTTACAACTAGTGAACAAACTACATTAGAAAATATGAAATCTTGCTTCAATAAAGATTGATGAAAAGAAAAATTCTGAACTTGAGAAATGAATTCTGACTCATGAAAACAAATCCCACCAAAATGAGAAT
Organism: Candidatus Altimarinota bacterium; assembly: GCA_028689205.1. GTDB lineage: Bacteria > Patescibacteriota > Gracilibacteria > BD1-5 > UBA2023 > STC-113. The sequence goes on along the minus strand of JAQTWP010000005.1, from coordinate 14,692 downwards.
TTGGCTCTGGAATGACTGATGAGCAAAAAGCTAAAATGGATGAAATTAAAACTATTTTAGAAAAAAAGAAAACATGAGTTACTTTAACTTCAGACGAACAATCTACTCTAGATCAATTCGAAGCAAATAAACCACAAATGTGATCATGAGAAATAAATAAAGAAAGAAAAGAATTAAATTGAACTTGAAGTCTTAATAATATTACAAATAAAAAAACAAAAGATGATTTTAAGAGAATAAATTGAACTTGAAGTCTTAATAATATTACAAATAAAAAAACAAAAGATGATTTTAAGAGAATAAAATGAACTTCTTATACAAATATAGAAACAAAACTAAAAAATATGAATGAAAGTAAACTTCAAATACTTTCAGGTAAAGTTGATGCTTTGATTACAAAAATGGAAAATTCAACTAACTCTAGAAAAGATATCTATATTGAAACTTATGAAGAATTAAAAATTATGATAAATGAATTACTCAATTCAGATACAACTGATGAAAATATAAATATAGATTCATTATTACAATAATAATATTGATGATAATATCTATTAAAGACTGCTATTTAAAAGAAAAAAATAGCAGTCTTTATTTTTTATAAGATTTTTACAGAAGTTTTACATACGATATATATAATGCTTGCGTAACTTCGGTTACAAGGCCTTAACATAATTCTATAAGAAAAATCTTTCCCGACCTTAATTAATAATAATATAAGAAGAAAGAGATATAACTTATAGAAAATACTAATACTTTTTTACTTTAATATATAAATAATTACCTATGAAAACAAAAATAATAACAGTTGCAGTAATAGCAACAGCTTTGGCATCTTGAGCATTCGCATATGCTGATAGCCAAACAGGATCTTGACTTACTAATAAAATTGGTAATTCCCTATCACAAAAATTCGGATGACATAAATGATTTTCTTGAACATGAGCAGAAAATAGAGAGTTCGAAAAAGGTGAATGAATGTGATTTGTTTGAATGAAATGACCTTGAGCACAATTAACTGAAACTGAGAAAACTCAATTAGAATCAATGACTGATGCGGAGAAAAAAACTTTTCTTGACGCTAAAAAAGAAGCTCAGAAAGTAGAAAGAGATGCAAAAGAAAATGTGATTGATAAACTAATTAATTGAGAAACATTAACAGATTCTGAAAAAGTAACTCTTGAAGCTATTAAAGTAGAAAGAGCTGCTCAGAAAGAGGAAAGAGTTAAAATGGAAGCTCAAAAAGTTGAAATGGAAGCTAAGATGGCAGAAATCAAACCAATTCTTGAAAAGAAAAAAGCTTGAACTGCACTAACTGAAGCTGAACAAACAACTCTTGATACATTTATGAGTACTAATAAATGAATGATGAAAAATTGATGAGATAGATGAGAGAAATGAGAGAAATGAGATAGATGAGAGAAATGAAGCAAATAATTATTATTCTCTAATAAAAACCTTCTTTTGAAAAATAAGGAAGGTTTTTATTTTTTATACGAGTAATTTAACAAATAAATAAATATAAATATGTTATGAAACATTAATGATAATTGAATTTTGAGAATTATTTCTCAAATAGCAGTTTGATGTAGTATAGAAAACTCTTTAAGCAAAGAGGATATAAATAAATGAAATTTTGCACTGGAAAGAACTTCTATATGAAAAAATTTAGTATTAAATATAATAAAATAATTTAAGGTCAGGATTTAGCTCCTGACTTTTTTGCTATATAAAATACTAATATTTTATATTTTACATTGACTTTACATTGACTAATATACTAAGCATTATTAATATTTAAAAAATAAGTTGTATGAAAAAGTTTTTCTCTATTAAAAAAATCATTATGTATATAATTATTGTTTGAATATGATATTCAATCTATAGTTATTATTTTAGTACAACCAGCAAAACTATTACTGTAAATAAAGAATATACAGTATCAACTTGAAGCATAGAAAATTCTATAAAAGTTACAGGTAATGCAGCTCTTGTAGATGAACAAACTCTAAAATTCAATCAAATAGGTACGGTTACTAAGTTATATTTCAAAGATTGAAGTAGTGTTAAAAAATGACAACTTATTGCAGAATTAGACAAGGTTGATATAAATAATACTATCAAGCAAGCTGAATTATCTCTTAGTGATGCTCAAATAAAACTAGCAGATTTACTTAATTGACCAGAATACAAAGATATTCTTAATTCAGAAAATAATGTTACCATTGCAGAAAATAAAATTCCTTCACTTCAAAATGACCTTAATAATCTAGTGGCAGATAAGGCAAATAAGATGAAAGATTATGATAGCCAAATAGTACAAAAAAAATTAGCTATAGAGAACAATGCGCAAGATATTGCTAATAAAGAATCATCACTTATTAATTCAAAAAATGAATTAGCTACACTTCTTGTTCAAGAAGAAAAGTGACTTACAGATTATGATGTTGATCTCAATAAAACCATAAGTGATGCATATACAAATGCCAAAAAACAAATTATAGATATGGAAAATTCACTATATGATTCAGATGTAATACTTTGAATTAGTGATAGTAATAAAAGTAAAAATGATTCGTATGAAGTATATCTTGGAGCAAAAGATTCTTCTTTGAAAGTAAAAGCAGAAAATGATTGGAGAGATGCTAATTCACAGTTTTTAATTACAAAAACTTCCTATGAATGACTTAATTCCAGTAGTCAAACTTCTCAAGAAATGATTGATTTTCTTAATAAACTATTACTTAGTTATGATAAAATGACTAATCTTGGTAAAGATGGTCAAGAAATGATGAATGCAAGTATTATATCTTCTAATTTTAGCCAAAGTGACATAGATAGTAAATCTTCGGTTTTTTCTTCAATTACCAATTCTTCTCAATCCAATTATTCTACTCTAAAATCAACAATTGCTAATATTCTAAAACTTACTGATCCAGAATTAAAAAAAGCACAAAGTACCAATACAGTTAATTCAAAAAAACAATCAATAATTGATGCAGAACTTAGTTTATCTAAATTAAAAAATACAACAACAGTACAATTAAATAGTGATCTTGATAAGCTATATTCTGATAGAGATTATAGTGCTAATAATTATGAATCTCAAATTAAACAAAAAAACCTTGATATTGCAAGTGCTGAGAATTCACTTGAATATGCAAGAGAAAGCCTTAAAGTTATAAAATCCTGAGCCACATCTGTTGAATTATCTCAAGCAAGAAATTCAGTTACAAAAGCAAGTTTATCACTTGAAAATGCTCGTGAATGACTTGAGAAGTATGAACTTACTGCTCCTTTTGATTGAACAATTAGAAAAATAGATTTTCAAGTTTGAGATAATCTTACTGCAGATGAACAAAAGTATATTTATATAGAAAATCCTAATTTAATAGAAATATCTGCAACTCTTGATCAACTTGATATAGTAAAAATTAGTATATGACAGAAAGCAAAAATTGTTTTTGATTCATATTTAGATAAAGAATTTATATGAAACATAAGTGAAAAAGATTCTACTCCAAGCAAGATTTCTGGTGTAACATCATATACAATTAAAATTACACTTGATAAATGAGATGCAGAAATTTATAGTTCTATGACAGCAAAAGTCTCAATTATTGTAGAAGGTAAAAATGATATCATAATTATACCTACTTCATATATAGAAACTACTTCTGGAGTAAGTTATGTTATAGTTAAAGAAAATTGACAAGAAATAAAAAAAGAAGTTGCAATTTGAATTACAGATGATGCTAATATAGAAATCACAGAATGACTTAGTAAATGAGATATAATTATCAAAAAAATAACTTCAACAGTAAAAACATCAACAACAAGTTTATTTTCTCCTGGATGAAATAGGAAATCTAACTCTTCTAGTAGTTCTACAAAACAATCTTCATCTTCATCATGAGATCAATGATGACCACCTCCAGGTATGTAGAATTACTTTTAATTAATTTAAAAATTTATTTTATATTTTAACTTATTTTTTATGAAAAAAATTATTTTAATATCAGTATTAACAACAAGTATAATTCTCGTTTCCTGTACAAATCCTTTTACATCTCAATCACAAAGATGAACAAAATGAATATGAGGAGCCAAAAACTGATGAGCACCTAATGATATAATAAGACTTAAAAGTCGCTCATGAGATAAAATGTGAAGTGGTAATTTACAAAGATTCTGAAGTTGATCAGAAAGACCTAATTGACAGAGATCTGGCTCTTGATCTAGAATATGAAGCTGAAGTATTAATTCTAGATTCCCTCAATTAACAGAAGAAGATAGACAAAAATTAACTGATTCTATGGAAGCTAGAAGACTTTGAGATACAGCAAAGTCTGATGAAATAATGAAAGAACTTGAAGCAAAATACCCATCTGTTTTTTCTTGAAGCACAATGATTTGATGATTAAGATGAACATGAACTTGAGCTATAAAATAAATCTTACTTATAATTTATAATAAAAAAATAATGACCGAAAATGTTATTAGAATGACATGAATTAAAAAAATTTACAATGTTTGAGATGAAGAATTAGAAGTACTCAAGTGAGTAGATTTCGTATTAAATAAATGAGAATTTGCATCAATAATGTGAGAGTCTGGAAGTGGTAAGTCTACGCTTATGAATATAATATGAATGCTTGATAATCCAACAACTGGGAATTATTTCTTTAATTGAGTTGATATTTCCAAATCAACTGATGATGAACAAGCTTTACTTAGAAGAAGGAATATTGGTTTTATTTTTCAGAGTTATAACCTATTATCAAAGACTACGGCTCTAAGACAAGTTATGTTACCTCTTGTTTATCAATGAGTTCCAGCCAAATTAAGAAAACAATTGGCAATTGAAGCATTAACTAAAGTTTGATTAAAAGATAAAATCAACTCGCTTCCAAGTGAAATGTCTGGATGACAACAACAGAGAGTAGCTATTGCAAGAGCAATTGTTACAGATCCTCTTTTAATACTTTGAGATGAACCAACATGAGCACTTGATAGTAAAACATGAAGTGATGTAATGGAAATAATTGCAAAACTTAATGAAGAATGAAAAACAATTCTTATTATTACACATTCTGCAGAAGTAGATAAATTCGCTAAAAAACACATATTCATAAAAGATGGTATGATAGTATAGACATTTATAGTTAATAATCTTTAGTCTTTAGAGAAAAATTTCTAATCTGTCATTTCGACATTTTTTCCTGTCATTTCGACATCTTTTCCTGTCATTTCGACCGAAGTGGAGAAATCTATTGAAATAATCACAACCTCTGTCATTCCCGTGAAAACGGGAACCCAGGCAAGCTGAACAAGAATAATATTTGAAATATCTTTTATGAATCAATACTATACTTACATTCTTGCAAGCTCTAAGAATTGAACACTATATATTGGAGTTACTTCTGATTTATTAAAAAGAGTTTATGAACATAAAAATTGAATATACAAATGATTTAGTAGTAAATATTGAATATGTAACTTAGTTCATTTTGAAGTATTTAGTGATATAAGAGATGCAATTGAAAGAGAAAAAAGACTTAAAAAATGGAATAGAAATTGGAAGTTGGAATTAATTGAAAGCAATAATCCAGAATGGAAAGATTTGTATGATGAATTATTATAAGGAGGATGTAATTATCCTGGATTCCGCATCACAACCCAGGTTGTCACTCTCTTGAATAAAATTCAATTCACCTTGAAGTGCGGAATGACAAAAATTGAGGATATAATTAATTCTGAATTCCAATTTTGACGAGAATAACAAGAAACGATGTTAGGAATGACAAATTCAAACTTTTAACTAAAAACTAAATTATGGCATTAACTGAATATTTCACATCTGCGATAGCCGCTCTATGGAGTAATAAACTTAGGTCAGCACTAAGTATGCTAGGTATTATTATCTGAGTTTTTTCTATAATAACAATGCTGGCAATATGAGAAGGGACATCCTCCTCAATTACTGATAGATTCAATAGCATGGGTGCCAATCTAATAACAGTTAGTCCTGGTTGATCTAATACTTCAAAAGTTGGCTGAGTCCAATGATGATGATCATCAAGTGACCTTTTAGATGATGGATTTATTAATTTTGTAGCAAGTATTCCATGAGTAAAAAAAGTCTCTCCAACTGTAACAACTTCTAAACAATTTATTTATTGAACTTATAATACGAATTCAAGTATTGTTTGAGTAGAAAGTCTTTATAAAGATATTAAATGAATAGAGCTTTCTAATTGAAGATTCATTACTGACGAAGATATTAAAGCTAATAAAAAAGTTGCCGTTGTATGATATACTATAACTACAGATGCATTTGGTTCAGGAACAATTGATCCAATAGGGAAAGAAATTAAACTTGAAGATGGGATTTATACAGTTGTCTGAACACTTCAGGATAATTCACAGGCTAATAGAAGAATATTCTTACCCATTAGTACTGTAATGAATAAAATTATAGGAACTCATTATTATTCATCAATTGATATTGAAGTTGATGATTCAACAAAAACAGATTTTTATCAAACATACATTACCAGTGAGCTTCTTAAATATACAAAAACCAAAGACTCAGCTGATGCTCCTTTTTCTGTAAGTTCAATGTCTGAAATGCTTTCTTCAATAACTGCAGTAACTGGTACAATGACTATGTTTCTAGCTTGAATTGCTATGATTTCATTATTGGTCGGATGAATATGAGTAATGAATATAATGCTTGTTTCTGTTACAGAAAGAACTAGAGAAATCGGTATTCGTAAAGCAATATGAGCTACTAAGACGGACATATTAATGCAGTTTCTTATTGAAGCTTTACTTATAAGTGTAGTCGCATGATGAATATGAGTTGCGCTGAGTTTCGTTATAGTTAATGCTATCAAAAGTCTACTAACCTCAGTAATAACGACCAATTCAATATTTATGGCATTCTGAAGTGTAGTTATGATTTGAATAGTATTTGGTATTCTACCAGCTAGAAAAGCAGCAAGATTGAAACCAATAGATGCTCTAAGATTTGAATAATAGTTTATATCTTAAAAGAATAAAAAAATCAGGAAATAGGTTTCCTGATTTTTTTGGTTTATGAATTTTAAATTCAAATTAATCTCTTCTATTAAATAATCTAAGTATAAACAAGAATAAGTTAATAAAATCAAGATACAGAGCTAATGCTCATATAATTGCACGTTTATTAATTCAATCTGAAGAACTAGTTCAAACTCATTCTCATATTTGTTTAATTTTTTGAGTATCATATGCAATAAGTCCTGTGAATATTAATACTCAAGCCCAAGATAATATATAGTCAAACATATTACTTTTCAAGAAAAAATTAACTATAGAGGCAAGAATAAGTCAGAATAATCACATTATAAGGAAGGTTCAGAAACCAGTTAAATCTGCTTTTGTATAATATCAATAAGCGCTCATAAAAAGAAAAGTTCAAGCTGTAATTATAAAAGTGTTCGCTATCATGGCTCAAGTATAAACCTGAAAAATTACAGAAAGAGTTATTCAATTAAGTGCAGAATATATTATAAAAAGTATTATAGCAACAATGAATCATATTCTATTTATAGCCCAAGAAAGAATCATAACAACTACTAATTCCAAAATAATAAGCGGTATAAAATAAGGCATAATCATTTTTAATATCGCAATATTCGTACCTATATAATATGCAAGTCCTCAAGAAATAAGAAGTGCAACTGACATCCAGTTATAGACCTTTGTCATAAAAGTATTAGTTGTAGTAGCCATTGGCTCAACTCATAAATATCCGTTCATATATAAAAAATTAAGTATTAAATTAAAGTTTCCTTGATTTATCCAAATGGGACTTCCCTGCCTCAGTAATTTGTCTACCTCTTGCTGTACGTTCTATAAATCAAATTTTAAGAAGATAAGGTTCGATAACATCTTCAATTGTATCTTCTTCTTCTCAAACCATTGAAGCAAGAGTATTAAGTCAAACAGGACGACCTCAGAAATTATCTGCAAGGCTTCCTAGAATTTTCCTATCAAGAATATCTAGTCACCTATCATCTACTCAAAGGGAAACGAAAATATTATCAATTCAAAGTCTTGATTCTATATCACTTCCTACAGTTACATAATCTCTAACAATTTTCACGAATCTATTAGCTATTCTTGGTGTTCATCTACTTTTTTTTGCTACTATATCATAAATATCTCAGTTAGATATAGTGCAATTAAGAATTCCGAAAGATCTTTTAACAATTATTGCAAGTTCTGCATCATTATAAAAATCAAGCTTCATAATATTACCAAATCTATCGCGTAGTGGACTTGAAAGCATAGATAACTTAGTTGTAGCTCAAACAAGAGTGAATTTTGGAATATCCATTTTAATAGAAGTTGCCCCAGTACCAGTTCCAATCATAATATCAATAGAAAAATCTTCCATTGCTCAATATAGAATTTCTTCAATCTGAGGTTTTAGACGATGAATTTCATCAATAAACAATATATCTCATTCTTGAATAGAGGTAAGTATTGAAACAATATCAGCTTGTTTTTCTATTGCTGGGCCAGAAGTATGTTTTAGATTAACATTCATTTCATGAGCTATAATAAGAGAAAGAGTAGTTTTACCAAGACCTGGAGGTCAATAAAGAAGAACATGTTCAAGAGGTTCTTTGCGTATTTGTGCTGATTTTATAGCTATTGAAAGATGAGATTTAATAGCTTCTTGTCAAACATATTCCTCAATTAATTTTGGACGTAGTTTTACTTCATTCTGTGTATCTTCAATTTTTTCTCAAGTAGCAATTACTCTTTCTATTTTATCTTCATTTTTTGATGATTTTATAGCCATTATTACTCTAATTATTATCTAACTTAATCATTATAGTTAAAAAACCCATTGATAAAAATTTTTTATGAAAATTAAAAGAAAAAACCTCTCACATCGTGAGAGGTTTTTCATTATTCCTCCATTTCTAATTTCCCCTTATAAAAACCACAATACCTTATTAAAGAATTTTATATATTTTTTATTTGGATTAATTAAAATCATATGAGCAATACAAATACTAGAGGAAAAAGAAAAAATAAGTGAATAACTGCATATAAGTAGAAAAAAAGTAATAAATTCATCTATGTTTCTTAGTTTAATCATATTATTAGTAAATAAAAAAGAACATAATAATAGTAAAAAAAAGTAAGAGTTATCCCAGAAAATTCTGCAACTATTAAATTCTATTACAGAATAACCATAATAATAATATACACTAAAAATAATAAAAACAATATAAGAAAAAGCTGTTAATAAGATTGTATAATTACCGAAATAATTATAAACAAAAAAATGATTTCCTGAAATAAAAATAAACAAAAAAGGCAACAAAATAACGACATTAATCATTATTGATAAGAATATTTTTTTCATAACAACCTCCATTCTGAACAGTGATATTTTTATATCGGGTAGTAAATATATATTCAATACTTTTAATTTGTCAAATACTAGTTATAGAATTTTATAATTGAAGAATGTTTATATATAAAATAATATTGATTTTCTCGAAAAATAAATATAATAAACGCGCTTCGAAACAAATATCGGTTATATTTCTCCATATTTCCGTATCATATATTTATAATTTATTTAAAAAATGGCTCCAAAAAGAAAACCAGCCAAGGTTGTAAAATTACAACTTAAGGCAGGTCAAATCACTCCAGCTCCTCCAGTCGGTACTGCTCTATGACCTACAGGTATCCAAATTGCTGAATTCTGTAAACAATTCAATGATGCAACTAGAGATAGACTAGGTACTGTTCTTCCAACTGTAATCAACATTTATGATGACAGAACTTTTGATTTCTATACTAAACAACCACCAATGACATTCTTAATAAAACAAGAATTAAAATTAGAAAGTGGTTCTAAAGTTCCTCATAAAGAAAAAGTTGGTCACCTAACTATTGATCAAATGAAAAAAATTGCTGATCTTAAAATGGTTGATCTTAATGCAAATGATATGGATATGGCTCTTAATATAGTTGCCGGTTCTGCAAGATCTATGGGTATTACAACTGATTTACAAAAATAATTTTCTATTATAGGGCTTGATTAATTTTCAGGCTCTATTTTATTTTTTTTTAAATAAATGGATTTGAGTAATTTTAAAATAATTACATGTCTTGAAGAATTCGAAAAACTAACTTCTCTAGATTCACCAGAAGATCCAAGAGCCTTCGAATCAATATGAGATGTTCATGATTTTTTTATTAAAGAAACTTGAATAGAAAGTAAAACAAATGAATTTATTATAGCAATTGGGAATATACTGGATTTAAATTGAAAATGAACTTACAGACCAACATCAAAGAATGATAAACTATGTTCACTTCCATGAAGATGACAAGATTCACTCTCAATGTTTTTACTTCAAGTTCCATGAATTACAAGAGAAAAATACCAAAGAATAATGGCTTTTTCTAATAAATGATACCTAGATGATTTTTATATTAAAATCTCTGAAAAACTATTAAGTGAATAACAAAATATAATATTCGGTCCCATCGTCTAGTGGTTAGGACGTGGCCTTCTCAAGGCTGAAACCGGGGTTCAATTCCCCGTGGGACTACCAATGAAATCTAAAAAATCCACCTGTGAAAACGGGTGGCTTTTTGATTTCATAGATAATTTTACCACGGGGAATTGAATAGAGGGGAAAATTTGTGAAACAAATTTAGGAAGACAACGTTTTGTCTTCCGGCCCCGTCCCGTCTCTGGCAGCGCGCGATAGCAAGCGAGGAAGAACAATTCCCCGTGGGACTACCAAAAGCGAAAAACAAAGATTTTAAGATAAAAAAGAGCTCGTTCTCCCTGAATGTAAGCTCTTTTTTAGTGCTTACAAAAAGTTCAATCATTGAGTTTTTTAGAATTAGAGTTCTGGGGATAGTATTACTCTTAAAATAAAAACTTTATAAAAAAACAGCATAGAACTACTATACTGTTTTTAAATTTGAATTAATTTTAATTATATCATCATAAGAATATATGCTGAAAAAATTCAAATTAGACTTCATACGAAAGCTTCTTTTGGCAAATGTCAGATAGATTCATTGAAATTGTATTGTTTACCTGTAAGTTCATTAAGAGTTTTGGCATGTAATCAAGCTTCAAATCTTACATTAATTGCATCATATATTATAATCATTGAAAATACTACACTTGCTGCAAATAAATCACTATTAGGTCAGAAAACTCAATATTTAACTCATATAGCAGTTGTAATACTAGTAACCAAAGCAGAATGAACAGAAGGCATTCATCATGATCATAGCGAATTACTGATAGAGAACTTATTAATTGATTTAAGATAAATTCATTTTAGAATCACAGAAAAAATCCATGTAAAAACAGGAACGAGTAGAATATTATTATAAAATAATCAATTCATTTAATAATTATTTAATTTCTAAAATTTCATATTCAAAAACTCAAGCTGGAGATTTAACAGATACAATTTGTCCAACACTACTTCATAGAATTGCTTTACCCATTGGAGATTCATTAGAAATTTTATTTTCATAAATATCAGATTCTGTAGTACCAACTATTTTATAAGTTTCTTTTTCTCATTTATGAGCATCTGAAGTATGCTTAATTACTACTGAACTTCAGATATTAACTCTTTTCTCTTTTTTCCCTCCTTCTTTATTATCAACTAATTCATAATTCTTTAAGATATCTTCAATATCTTGCACTCTAAGTTCAAGTTGAGCTTGTTCATTACGAGCATCTTCATATTCAGAATTTTCTGATAAATCTCAATATGAAATTGCTTCTTTTAATTTATCTGCAACTTCAACTCTTTTTGTATCTTTTAAATAAAATAATTCTTGTTGTAATTCAAGCAATCATTCTTTTGTAAGTAATATTTTCTTAGATATCATAGTATAGAATATTAGTAATTAAATTAGTTTAGTAAGCTTTTTTTAAGTATTTCATAGTTCGTTTTTTCAACTTCAAATCAAACAGCATTTCATTCAAATAAAGTTACAAATCTGTTACTCAAGTCTTTTTTCAATGGATTAAGGAAAAAAGTATAACCAAAGAACGTGTCTGCTTCATTTATTTTATAAAGATTCGTAAGTTTGAAATTACTTAACATATCAGGATACGACTTATCAAAAACGAAAATTTTTATTTTTTTCTTTTCATCATAGTACGTTGCATATTTTATTGCTTCATAGAATTTTTCATTTTTAATTCAAAAAACTCATTCGTTCTCAATTTTTTTGGGATTGATTTTTGGCATTAATTTACCAACAAGTGTTCCAGGTAAATCAAGTAATTCATTTCAAGAAATTGTATTTCAAGATGACGTAGATCAACTATTAATAGTTATTTCTCTAGTTATTTCTTTTTTTCCAATCTTATCAAGATTATCATTTAGTTTATCAATTGAATTAAGTATTTTTGTATTAATCTCAATTTGATCCTTATTCATTTTAACAATAACCTCTTCATTTGTGACTCACATCATTTTTGATTTTGTATCCTTAAGAAAAGTTCTATAAGTACCAGAAGAATAAGAAAGAAAGATATTAAGAAGAAGAACTATTCAGATTACAGAAAGTACATAAGAAGTATATTTCATTAAAAAAATTTATTAATACTATTTTTTTGCTTTAGCATTAGCAAAATCAAGTTCTAAAGGTGTATCGCGACCAAGAATATTTACATTAACTTTAAGTACTCATTTTTCTTGATTAATTTCAATAATTTTTCAATCACTTCATTCAAAAGGTCAAGTAGAAACAACAATGAAATCACCAAGTTTGAAGTTTGTTTTGTATTCTTCACTTTTTTGAGAAAGAACTCATTTTAATTGTTCTAATTCTTCTCATCTAACTGGAACTGGTACAGTACCTGCTCATAAGAATCAAGTTACATTTGGAGTATTTCTAACAATATACCAACTTTCATTAGTAACAATCATTTTAACAAGTATATAACCTGGGAAAATATTTTTCTTTTTCTTTACTTTTTCTCAGTTAGTTTTTACAGTTACGCTGTCGTGAGTTGGAACGAAAATTTCTAATAAAAAATTCTCTAGATTAAATGCTTCTCTTCTTTGCAAAAGAGATTGTCTTACATTCTCTTCAGTTCCTGATATAACTCTAATTACATACCACTCTCAATCGTTTTGTGTTATACTAGAAAACATGTTTTATATTTTAATATTTAAATAAAATTATTTTGCAGCTCAAGTAGCGACAGTTGGAGTAACAGAAGTAGATCCAGATAAATCTGTAGTTCAAACAGATCAAGTTCAAAGTTTTAAATCTGTAGGTGTATTACTACTTGTATTAGTTTGTTGGATTTTTGGTGGATTAATAGCATCTTTCAAAGCAAATAAACCTCAACTAAAAACTGTTCAAACAATATATAAGAATAAAGTTAAAACAATAATTGAAATAGAAACTATACTAAAATATTTTTTAGTTTCTTTATTGGTTGGCCGAACAACGTGTTGGAATTCTTTTTTAGACTCTTTTAAAAATTTGAACATAGAAAATAAGTAATTCAATAAATAGGTATTTTTCCGATAAAAACAGAGGGATTATATGAAAAAATCAAAATTCGTCAAAGAAAAAATTCAAAAAATGTATGATTTGACAAAATGGTTCTAAAAAATAGTATAATAAAATAAATTCTGTACAAAATAATCGTCGAATAAAATGATTTTTATAAATTTAGTATTATTTCTAATAAGTATATCTTGAATTTTCTTACTTAGATATAAAATTCTTTCAAAACAAGTACTTAGTATGATTATTGCAATTGGTGCATGAGTTATGATTGCAACAAGTTTGGTACATGTTTTTCCTGATGTGATAATGAACTCAAAAAATAATGCACTATTTTTTATAGGCTGATTTTTATTCACATACCTTATAGAAAACATTTTAATGGTTCATTCTTGCGTAGAGCACGATTGTCATTATCATAATCTTTCAATTATCTCACTTGTAGCAATTTGTATTCATACTTTTTTTGATTGACTCGGAATTGGAGCATGACTTAATATCTGAGAAAAAATCTGATATTCTTTCTTCATATCAATTCTAATTCACCAAATACCAGTTTCCTTTTCTATCGCATGATTACTGTCTCATTCAAGGTTTACGAAAAAAGTTCAATATATTATGTTAATTTTATTTTGATTATCAGCACCTGTTTGAATAATTCTAACATTTTATGTATTAAAAAATACTAATATTTGAGATTATAGCTATTCATTATTAGCAATTGCATGATGAAGCTTGCTTTATATTTGAGCTTCCGATTTACTTCCTGTAATTCATAAAAATTCAAATAACCGCTGGCTAACTGTAATTATTTTCTTGTTCGCGGCAATTTTAACAAGCCTGACAGCGTTTTTGGAATAAATAAACTTTATAGTCATTTCGACTTTTCTTTTGTTATTTTGACTTTTTTTGTCATTTCGAGTGACAAAGAGAAATCCCTTTTTGATTCACTTATGACACTGAGAACATTTATATTAGAACTTAAAGTTTAGTAATTTTCTATTATATTTGTTTCATATATATCGACTTAAAGGGATTTCTCTCCCGTCTGCGGGATCCAAATGACAACAATATATCTGTCATTCCTGCGAAAGCAGGAATCTTC
>JAQTWP010000012.1 GCA_028689205.1 Candidatus Altimarinota bacterium | reverse complement strand
GAACTGGCATAAATATAGGCTTGTATTCTGAGAATTTTATCTTTGTCTTCAATTTCGCCAACTTCGACAAAAACACTATGGGGGACTTCTTCTTGGAAATTAAGAAATATTTTTTCTCTTATTATTTCAGATATTCTAGTTTCATAATCTTGATCAGTGTAATAATCTTCATCATAGAAAAGTGGTCAAACCGTAAGATGACTTTTGATTGCAACTAGAAGTTCATCAAATCATGATTTATCTTGAGATGAAATCTGAAGTGAATTAGCTGGGACTTTTATTTTCTGGATATCACTCTTGGTATAAACAGTAATTAATGGTTTATTAGAAATATCAAGAATTCATGAGATAATATCTTCCTCGGAACCAAGTTCTCTAGAAGAATCTATGAATCTTACAACAACGTCAGCGTTTTTGAGAGAATCTATAACTCTTCATTTCAAATGAACGAAAAATTCTTCCTTTCATTCATTAACTCCTGGAGTATCAAAAATAATTATCTGTGAATCTTCATCATTATATATTCATTTGATACATTTCTGAGTCGTCTGAGGCCTAGAAGATACTATTGATACTTTCTCATCAATAAGTGCATTGATAAATGTAGATTTTCAACTATTTGGTCTACCAATAAGTGCCACATATCAGACTTTTTTTGTTATAATTTGTTCCATTATTTTAGGTTAGTTTTTTAAAAGTTTATAAAAAATCTGCTTTAAAGCAAATTCTCTTTATTAAAGTTAAATTTATTCAAAAAGCTCTGGTGATTCTTTATTAATTATTTTATACATTATTAAGATATATAGATAACTAAATCCTAATGCACTTATATTAGCAATATACAACTTAAATAACGAAATATTAAATTTTGAACTAATATCAAATTTATAGTAAAGAAATATATCTATAACTATAGGTAAAACTATAAGCACTCTGTAGTAAATTGGTTTATCTTTAATTTTAATTTTTAATTCATTTAAAGATATTTTTACATAAAAATAAAACATAAAAACTATGTATTGAAATGGGAATAAGAAAATAATGCCAACTAAAGAAAGAAACCTTCAAATAGTAAAAAATCAATAAGTATTACTAATAAAATCAATAGCTATTCATAATAAGAATGTAAACAATACAAAATAAATTACACTTGAATAAAGTATGAAAATTATTATTCCCAAGGTTAAATTTTTTTCTTTTTTCATGTAATATTTAAAATTAATTATCAATTTTTATCCCCTTCCAAACTCAATGCTGAGTACAGCTCATTCTCACTTCATAATCCTCACTAGGAAGCTCGAATTCAATTTCCTCATCTATATTAGGGAAGTCTTTTATATCAATTTCTTCTCAGAATTCATCATAAATTCATATATATTCGACAAAATGGACATCATCTTGGACAAACACTTCATCTTCTGTTCATATTTTTACGATAAGTTTTCAGTCTTTTTCAGAGTAAAAAGGAGTATGTTGCTCTTCTTGTGGTAACAAATCTTCTAATTTTCAAGGAATATTAATATTTTCGTCCATTTCCATAAAATCATCTTTATCTCAAGAACAAACAGGGCAAAGCCGATCTATGTCAATAAGAGAAAAATCTGTTCACGCTTCAATATCTTGTTCTTCGTCTCACAAATATGGATTATATACACATCTGCAGTTTATGCATGAATATTTTTGCATATAGTGTTTAAATTAATGTTAATTTTGGCATTATAGAGTAAACTAGAAGTATTGCAACCTTAATAAAAATTGACTTTTACACATTTTCCTTAATATGAGCATATCCGGTTACACTGGATTCATCAAAAATAAGAAATTAATTTAAAAAAATCAAATACTTACTTTTCCCTATTTTAAGCCTATATTATACGATATTTTTTTGAGTTTTTTTGAGACATTATTTTTGTTATGAAAAGATACCGAAATTACTAAAAACCTTTTTAAATAACCCTTAAAATAAAAAATATGCTAAATACAATACTTTCGTTATTGGCTTGATGAGCAATCTCAGCTATTATAACTTATATTCTTGTTTCTAAACAAAAAACTTGATTAGAAGCCGGGAAACTTAAAGAACTAGAAAGAATTAAGTCTGACGCAGTACAAGATGCAGAAAGAATCAAATCTGATGCAGAAAGAGTTGCTCAAACTTTAAAAATTGATTCTGAAAGAACTGCAGAATTCATAAAAGCTGATTCAGAAAAAATACAAAATCGTATTAATTCGGAAAAAGAAGAACTAGAACAAAGAAAACAAAAACTTGAAAAAGTAGAAGAAAAAATTATTGAAAAAGAGGATAAGCTAGATAAAAAACTAGAAGAAATTGAACAAAAGCAAAATGATCTAAGATCAAAATCTGAGGAATTAGAACAACAAAAAGAAGAATTAGCTGCAACAAAAGAAGAGCTAAGAACCAAATTATCAGATATAGCGAAGTTGTCAGTAGAAGAAGCACGCGAGCTAATAATAAAACAAACTGAAGAATTATATGAAAAAGATTTAATCGCAATTATTGAAAAGAAAAAAGGTGAAATTAAATTAAAAGAAAAAGAGTTATCTCGTGAAATACTTATTAAATCAATCCAACAATATACTGGAGAGGTTATATCAGAAACTACACAAACAACACTTCGCCTAGAAAATGATGATGTAAAGTGAAAACTAATAGGGAAAGAATGAAGAAATATTATAGCATTTGAAAGAGAAACATGAGTTTCGCTTATTATTGATGATACTCCAGATACTGTATTCATATCTAGTTTTGATTTATTCAGAAGATATATCGCTAAAAAATCTCTAGAACAATTAATTGAAGATAAGAGAATTCAACCGGCAAGAATTGAAGAAATAGTAGCTCAAAACAAAATTGATGCTGAAAAATTAATATTCGAATTCGGTGAAAAAACTGTCAATGAAATGTGAATAAGCGGTCTTCCGAATGAAATACTTAGTCTTATTGGTAAACTTAGATTCCGTACAAGTTACGGTCAGAACATACTTACTCATGCAAAAGAAGTTGCATATATTGCAGAAGCTCTTGCAAAAGAATTATGAGCTGATAGCTCTCTTGCTCTTAAATGATGACTTCTACACGATATTGGTAAGGCACTTGATCATGATATAGAATGAACACATCCAGAAATTGGAGGTCGTATAGCAAGAAAATATAATATGAATGAAAATATTATAAATATCATAGAATGACATCATGATTGAGTTGCTCACACTTGTATAGAAACTCAAATCATACAAATTGCTGATGCAATAAGCGCTGTTAGGCCTTGAGCTAGAAGAGCATCAGTTGAGCAATATATTAAAAGAATTCAAGAAATGGAAAACTTAGCTGCTGGATTCCCAGGAGTTACAAAAGCATATGCACTAAGCGCATGAAGAGAAGTTAGAGTATTCGTTGATTGTGATAAAATCAGTGATCTTGAAGCGGAGAAAAAAGCAAGAGAAATAGCTCTTTCTATAGAAAACAATTTATCTTACCCAGGTGAAGTGAAAATCACTCTAATCAGAGAAAAGAAAATTACAGAATATGCTAGATAGATTCTGTGTCATTTCGATACCGTTTGCGGTAGAGAAATCCCTTTTAGCTATTACCTATGATATAAAACTAATAGAAAATAACTATAACAAGTAATTTTTAATATTAATTTCTATCTATGAAAAATTTAGAACAACCAGAAAAACTATAAAAAAATTTAGATTAACCATATAATATACAAAAATAAATAAACTTAAGAGTCAAAAAGTGAATTAAAAAGGGATTTCTCCCTATCGCTCGAAATGACATTTTTACCACTAACTAATATTTATGTATCCTCAGTTTGAAATTTTTTGAATAACTGTATATAGCTTCGGATTAGCTTTATCAATATCTTTTGTTTTATTTTTTTGGATGCTTTATAAGCTTTCTCTTAAGTTTTGAATTAATACTAATTTCTTTTTAAATAATATCTTTTTTTACTTTATAACAATTTTTATTCTATCCAGATTATTCTATGTAATATCTGAATGGAGAGACTTCAAATACATCCTGAATGAATGATATAAGAACTTTTTTGTGATGACAGATTATAATTTTTCTTTGATTTGATGAATTATCTGATTTTTTTTGGTTCTATATTTCAAAATAAAAAAATTCAAATTAAAAAGTGAAAAATACATTGACGCTGCCGTTCTTGCATTTTTATTTGCCGCTATTATTTGATATATTGGAACGTTTTTATGATGACAGATTATAGGAAAGCCAACTGATCTATGAATATGAGTAACCTATACTAACACCTTTAGTAAAAGTCCTTATTCATGAGCTGTATTCCCTTTGGCAATACTTTATTCCATATTCAGTTTCATACTGTTCACTTGATTATATATCACTAGAATTTTCATTAAAATTGAGTGATTTATCGGTTATATCTGAATGATTATCTTTTCTAGCTTGTTACTTATATTTGAATTCTTTAATTGAAATCCAGATATATTCAGTTCTTACGTGATATTAAACATTACCCAACTTGGTGCTATAGGATTAATAATTTTTGCATCTTTATGACTTTCAAAAATTTACAAAAAAGAGTCTGAATCCTAGTTTATTATTATCTCTTTTTAATTTCACTTCTTGGTGCTGTTTTTATAACTAATTTATATAAACAGCTATTTTTGTATATATTCCTGTTAATTATAATTATTTCAGTTAATTATGTATTCTGGTATTACAAATTCTGGAGGTTGATAATTTTTATATTATTATGACTACTATTTTGATTTTTTATATCAATTAACGCTCAGAATAAAGTTACAGCTAATTATTCTTTACTTAATTGAAAAACTGATTATTTAAGTAAAAAAGTACTTATTACAGGTGAAATATTAGAAAATTATAAAGAGTCTGATACTTCAAATTCATATATAATCAGAATCCAAAAAATTAATTCTGAGACTCTCAAGTCCAAACTTAATTTACTTATAACGACGAACACTAAAATAATTTTTAATAAATGAGACATCTTAGAGTTCAGCTCAAAAATAAACAAAATATCTAATTTTAATGAGTTTGAATATGATAAATTCCTACAATTAAAAGATATATACTGACAACTTTATCTTTATCAATTCTCCAAAACATGAAATTCTTTGAATAAATTCTCAAAATTTATCTACGATTTCAAGCTGAATATACTCAAAACAATAAATAATATCTATCCTTGAAATTCAGCCAAGTTGCTTTCTGGGATATTTCTTTGAGTCAGATGAAACTATTCAACCGAGCTCAAAACTTGATTCAATAATTCTTGATTAACTCATATTGTAGCTGTGAGTTGATATAATATCACAATATTAATTATTTTTATTGCTTTAATTTTTAAGTGATTATCTTGATATATAAAACATATTTTAGTTATATTTTCTGTAATATTTTTTATTCTTTTAATTGGAGATAACACTCCGGCACTCAGAGCTGGAATAATGTGAATAATTGGATACATAGTAATGCTTAATTGAAGGAAATTGAATATTTATACTCTACTTATTGCAATTGCGTCGGTTTTTGTAGTATTAAACCCCTTAATAATTAATTATGATATTAGTTTTCATTTAACTTTTCTGGCTCTTTTATGACTTATTATATTTCAAGAAAAACTAAGTAGGCTTTTCTATTTTTTACCAAAAAAATTCCAGATAAAAGAATCAATAGCGACAACTTTATCAGTATTTATTTTCACTCTTCCCATTATGCTCGTGAATTTTGAAAAAATATCAGTAATTGCCCCTATATCCAATTTACTCGTTCTTCCTTTAATTCCAATATCAATGTTATTTGGCTTTATATCAATAATTACTTATTTAATATATACTAAACTTGGAATTTTTATTTGATACCTCACTTATTTATTCCTGAGTTTTATTCTAAATATTGCATCCTATCTATGAAATTCTCAATTCAGTATCATAAATTATGATTTATGAATTTATAAAAGCTTATTTATATTCTTTTATTATTTTATACTTGTATTTATAATTTTTTATACTAAACCTTCTGAAAAGGATTTAAAACAAAAAATATAAACC
>JAQTWP010000004.1:128663-129438 GCA_028689205.1 Candidatus Altimarinota bacterium | reverse complement strand
CAATCCACAATGAACTTATAAGAAACAATGAATTCGTACTTATCGGAAGATGAATATATGTACTTAAAGATTGGGGTTATAAACCAGGAACTGTAATTGACGTAATAGTTGATATCCTAGCAAAATCTAAGAATCCTCTAAGTACTGATGACATAATTGGTAAAGTACTTAAAACCAGAAAAGTTAAGAATTCTACAGTATATATGAACCTACAAAATAGGAAATATGTACAAAGAGTTTGAAGAAATATGTACAAACTAAAAGACTGAATAATCGCATAATTCAAAAACAAAAAATCCCAAGATTAATTAATCTTGGGATTTTTTTTAATTATATTATTTCTTCTTATCCTATTATGTAAATAAGTATTATACAGGAAATGAAACCAAAAAAATCCCCCCAACCCCCCTTTGCTGAAAGGGGGAGTTTTCTGCCTCCTTTATTAAAGGAGGTGTCCGAAGGACGGAGGATTATCAAAGGAAATATCACGAAGTGACGGAGGATTATCAAATACTGAAGTTCAGCGAGTTTTAATCCCCCCACCCCCCTTTGCTGAAAGGGGGAGTTTTTTGCCTCCTTTATACAAAGGGGGAGTAAAAATGGAACTGCCTCCTTTATTAAAGGAGGTGTCCGAAGGACGGAGGATTGTCAAAGATTATCACGAAGTGATAGAAGATTATCAAACACTGAAGTTCAGCGAGTTTTAATCCCCCCAACCCCCTTTGCATAAAGGGGGAGTAAAAATGGAACTGCCTCCTTTATTAAAGGAGGTGTC
>JAQTWP010000004.1:0-128563 GCA_028689205.1 Candidatus Altimarinota bacterium | reverse complement strand
CGAAGGACGGAGGATTGTCAAAGGAAATATCACGAAGTGACGGAGGATTATCAAATACTGAAGTTCAGCGAGTTTTAATCCCCCCAGCCCCCTTTATACAAAGGGGGAGTAAAGTTGCCTCCTTTATTAAAGGAGGTGTCCGAAGGACGGAGGATTGTCAAAGGAAATATCACGAAGTGACGGAGGATTATCAAATACTGAAGTTCAGCGAGTTTTAATCCCCCCAGCCCCCTTTATACAAAGGGGGAGTAAAGTTGCCTCCTTTATCAAAGGAGGTGTCCGAAGGACGGAGGATTGTCAAAGGAGATGTCCGAAGGACGGAGGATTAAATAATTCCCCTCCATTTCTGAAGGGGAATTTTTATATAATTATAACTTAAGTATAGATAATACTTAAGTTAAGCTTAGTAAGGAGAATGTGTAGTATCAACTGGATTAGTACCATCAGCACTCATAATTAGAGAAGATACTTCTGATGTACCAGCAGCACCTACCAATTGTATATCTAAACCATCACCTATTCCAATTGATGTACCAGTTACTTTAATAGTTTTTTGATCAGCAGAAACAGAAGATATAGTACCTGTGTTAGAATTAAATAAAATTGTATCTTTAGTCTTAAATTGACCAACTAAAGCGTCATTAAGAATTATAGTACCAGTTAATGTTGAAGTTCCAGTACCAGTAGTTGAATCAATTTCTCTTGCAGAATAATTACCAACTAGAACTGCACCTGATGAAATAGGATTACCACTTTCATCGTTCTCAATTTTAGAAGCTAATTGGAATACTCAACCAGCATATTTAGTTGAAGCAGCAACATATGCATCACCTAATGGATCAGCAAAGTCAGCACCATTTATACCAAGGGTAGCGAAGTTCAGAGTTCAAGCAGTAATTGTTGTATTATTAGCAACAGTACCAGCCAAATTACCTGAAGTTAACTCTTGATTATGATTTGCAGTTATCATATTAGTAATTGCTACGCCTTGTGCAGCAGAAATATTCATTTTTGATGCGATATTACTTAGGTCAGTTTTTCTTTTACTGTCTCTAGCAGAAGCTGATTGAGAAGAAAAAGATAAGAATGCTATTGTACTTAGTATCGCAAGAATAACGATTACTACTATAAGCTCAACAAGTGTAAAACCTTTAGTTGAAGCTTGAGTGTATTTTTTCATATTCATAATATGTAAAAAATTAAAAAAATAAATATATTGTCGGCTACATTTCATATTCGAATGTGCCAAGCAAAAATATTAAAACACAAAACTTAATTATTGTCAAATATTATCATTAACAAATTTGTTTTTTGCTTTTTTATCATACATAAAATAATTAAAAAGCAAAGTCCTTACCTGATTTTATTGCTAATATATACATATATCTTGATTATATAGCTAATATATTTTTATTAAATAAAAACCACAAAATAAAATATAGAAAAAGCAAGGGAAAATACTTAATATAATATTACTATATATTGCAAATTTTAATATTTTATGATATTGTACTGAGGATAGGTCAAAAAAGGTGGCTTCAATACAATAAAAATAAATACTTTAACTAAATAAATATGTTCGAACAAAAGACAAAAGATAAGCAGGTATTTGAAAAAATGGATACTAGAAATGATATATGAGATATCGTTGCTTATACGACTGATCTAATTGATTTTGCAGTTAATGTATGAGCTTCAGATATACATATAGAGCCTAGTAAGAATTTTGTATCAATAAGATTCAGAGAAAGCTGAGACTTCATGTATGTAGATAAAATATCACAAGATGAATATTCTAAGCTTCTTGCTAGAATGAAAATACTTGCAAATCTTAGAATAGATGAAAAATATAGACCTCAGGATGGTAAAATTGGATTTTCTATGCCTGGAACATGAGAACCTATAGATATTCGTGTCAGTCTACTTCCTATAATTGATTGAGAAAAGATAGTAATGAGAATTCTTCGTCAAGATGCTTCTCTTCTTAATATGGATAAACTAGAATTCTTGGACGTAAACCTAATAAAAATTAAAGAAACTCTAAAAAGTAAATATTGAATGATACTTATTGCTTGACCTACGGGTTCAGGTAAGTCAACTACACTATTCAGTACACTGAAACATTTTAATCCACTAGATTACAATATATCTACACTTGAAGATCCAGTAGAATATAATATACAATATATTAATCAAACTCATGTAAGACCAGATATTGGTTTTGACTTTGCCTCAGGACTAAGGACTCTAGTTCGTCAGGATCCAGATATTATTATGGTTTGAGAAATACGTGATAAAGAAACGGCAACTCTTGCAATTGAAGCTGCTCTTACTTGACATCTAGTATTATCAACAATACATACTAATTCGGCATCAGCTACAATCCAACGTCTTATTAATATGTGAATAGAGCCTTTCTTAATAGCCTCTGCACTTAAGCTTGTAATTTCTCAAAGACTTATAAAGAAAGTGTGTCAGAAATGTAAAAAACCATATAAAATCAAAGAACCATCTATAACGAATAAAATTGATTCTTACCTTAATTGAGTAATACCAGAAAAAGCTGAGGATATAACTTTTTTTAAATGAGATTGATGTCCAGAATGCGGAAACACCTGATATAAATGAAGAATTGGTATTCATGAAGTATTGACAGTTGATGAAAGACTTGACACTTTGATACTTAATAAATCATCTGCAAACGAAATAGAAAAAAAAGCTAAAGAACTTGGAATGATTACTATTATGCAAGACGCTATAATAAAATCTGCAACTGGTAAAACCACAATAGAAGAAACACTTAAATTAATATAATTTTAATAAAAAAGGAGAATGTTTTTCAGAATTTTTGAAATATTCAAAAAGAAACAACAAGATTCAGAAATGATTGATGATTTTGATGATGCTCTTTTTTTCATTAAAACTTATGAGAAAGCGCAAGATTACAAAAACGCGATAATGGCTATCAGAGAGTTAATACTTAAACACAAATCGGGTATTAATTATTATGAAGAGACTCTCAAAAAATTATATATGATGGAGGTTTCGAATATTGAAAGTGTTTCAAATGAAGCAAAAGCAAAAAAGAAAATAATCAATGCCGCTCTAGAAATTTTGAATAAAAGACTTATTATTTTAAATAAAAGATTAAAGGAAGTAGAAAAAATAAAGACAACAAGGGATGATAAACTAAAATTCCAAGCTGAAAAAGAAAAATTCAAATTCAAAAGCGATGAAATAAAGGATTTTATATCAAAAAAAGACTATGCCAAGGCTTTATCTTGGGCAAAAAAATTCATTTTTGAATTCCAATGAAATAAGGACGCGCTTAAATTGTTACAAAAAGTCCAAAAATTACATGATGCCGATAGGAATAGATTAGAAAAAAGCAAGTTAAGACAAGAAAAAATGGATAAGCTTCTTGGTGATATGTGAGTTGATATGAAATATCTTGAAGATAAAGCAAGAAAAATTACTTTTTGGGATGAACTAAAACTTAAAAGAAAAGAATCAAAAAGAAAAGCAGAACAAAGAGATGAATATGTAAAAAAAATGAAGACTATTGGAAGTCTTGAAAAACTTATTGCAAAATCATGAAGTATAGACAGTATATCTCAATTAGATATGAGCATTATAACTAATGAGGAGACTTTCAATATACTTAGTACTTGATTAATAAAGGATTTAAAGGATTTCGAAACTTATTGATTCGATTTTTTTGGTAAAATCTTTGGTAAAGATAAAATTATCTGAGATACATTCTGACACTTTAAAACTCTTTGAAACAAAGTTGTATTTTATTTCTGAGATGCAACTGGGCATGGTCAACAAGCATGAATTACAGTAGCAGTATTATCAAAAGTTTTTATAGAGGCCTCAAAAACATACAAAAAATTAAGTGAACTTGTATTTGATGTTAATAATTCTTTGAAAGGAAAAATAAAAGGAAAATCATTTGTTACTTGAATATTTTTTGAATGGGATTATGCCAGATCAGTATTAAAAATGGTTGGAGCCTGACATCCTCCATTATTCATTTATAGAAGAGAACAAGGAATAGTAGAAAAAATTATTCCCGGATGACTTGCCCTTTGAGTTCGTAATATTGCGAATCTTTCTTCAGTTAAAATGAGAGATATTCCCCTTGGAAATTGAGACACAATATTTGGTTATACAGACTGAATAGTAGAAATAAAAAACGTAGAATGAACAATGTTTGGAATAAATGGTGTAGAAAAATCATTTGAAAAACAAGCAAAAAAATTCTTGGATCCAGAGAAAATATATAATGCGATATTGGCTGATGTAGAGGAATTCAAATGAATTAATGAATTCGATGATGATGTGTCATTTTTTATTTATACTAGGAATTTCAGTAAAGACTTAATAGCTAATAAAAATGAACTTGAAGCTATTCTAAAAGAAACTAATTCAAAAAAATCAATAAAAGATATAAGCTTCAAAAAAAGAACAAAAGAAGATATTATGGAGGAATTAAAAAAAGAAAAACAAGATAGAGAACTTAAAATAAGATTAGAAAGACTTGATAGATTAGCTAAAATATGAGAATACATCAAATTAAAACAGGAGGTATTAGTTTGTTATAAGGAATGATACGTACATAGTAAAATGAAATATTATCTAGAAAAAGCTATTGCGAACGAACAAAAAGTAATTGTCAAAAAAATGGAAGAAAAACTTCAAAAAAAATATGACACTTTGACTGAATTATACAAAAAATGAGAATATGAAATAATAATTAAGGAAGCTATGGACGTAATTTTTAAAAACTGAAAAATTTAATATGTTCGGACAAAGAAAATTCTTAGACATAAACTGAAACTTCGATACCACTCTATTTATGGAGATTCTTAGTAATTCTCGTCATGCTCTTAAAACTGGTAAAAAACCATCTTTTAAAATAAAGAGTGAATTTTGAGCTATAGTAATTTGATGAATTGCAGAAAAAGAAATATGGTTCGTCGTAAGTAAACTGGGAAGTTTTTTGACAAGTTGAATTGATCTTAAAACAGCATTCTCAATACTTGCAAAGCAAATAAAGAATCCAAAATTAAAACAAATAATAGATGATATAAGAATAAATCTTGATCATTGATTAGCTATCTCTGACACGCTTAAGCAACATTCAAAATATTTTGATCCTTTGATTATCGCACTTATTGAAGTATGAGAAAAAACATGAACGCTTCCTAGAGTTCTTACGGAGCTTGATAAAAGATTACTTGAAACAATAGAATTAAAGGCTAAAATTAAATGAGCTCTGATTTATCCAGTAATATTGATATTAATTACTCTAATAATGGTAATATTCATGATGACATTCATATTACCAAAAATTACTTGAGCATTCCAAAAAACTTGAGTTGCGATGCCAGCATTAACTCAATTCATGATAAATATTTCGAATTTTATAATGAATAACTATATATTATTAATATTTGGTACAATCTGATTTGCTATTGCTTTTATAATTTTTAAAAGTACTCATATTTGAAAACTTGCACTTGGTAAAATTAGTCTTAATCTTCCGGTTTTTGGTTATATAGTTAAACAATGAAATGTATTATTATTTATTCACTCATTCAGTCTACTTCTTGATTCATGAGTATTGGTACTAGAGGCGCTAGAAACAACTGCAAATGTAGTTGGTAATATATACTACAAAAAAGATATAATAAGAGTGAAGAACGAAATGGAAACTTGAGTGAAATTATCAAATGCAATGTGACTTAATGTAAGTAATAGAGAAATAATATTTTCTAATGCTTATTTTCCTGAGGATCTTGTACATATGATAAGTATATGAGAGGAAACATGATCAATTGGTAAATCAATGGAAAAGGTATGAATAAATTATTGAAAAGATCTGAAAAGATATATTTCTAATTTGATGACAATGCTTGAACCTTTTATTATAGTATTCGTCTGAGCATTGGTATGAACAATAATAATTGCGATAATGTTACCTTTCTTCAACCTTGCCAAAGTTGCGAAGAAAATGTAGAGATTGTAAAATAATCTGTCATTTCGAGTAATAACGAGAAATCCCTTTTAGCAAGTTATTTGGAGATAGAATTAATAGTCTCTTAATTCTTAAAAATTTATATAAATAACCTATGTGTCTAAAAATTATATAAAAAGAGATTTCTCGACAAGCTCGAAATGACAGAACTGAAGTAATGAATAATTAATATACTAAAAAACTTTTAATAATTAATAATGATAATATGGTAGAAAATGTAATAACCCCTAATTTCTCAATGCGTGATAGTATGCTAAGAGTAATGATAGACAATAAATGATCAGACTTCTATTATACTGTTGGAACTTATCCCTGAATAAAAGTTTCTTGAGAATTAATTCTTATCAATGAATGAATAGAAAAGTTGACTCCCAAAGATACTTCTGATTTTGCAAAATCTCTTGTAACTCAAGAACAATGGGATCAATTACATCAAACTCATAATCTAGACTTTGCGTTTAGTTTTCAATGATCTCGTTTTAGATGAAATGTATCTTTTCAAATGCAATCAATTATGATTGTGCTTCGTTTATTATCAGATAAAATTCCTTCTCTTCAGGATTTGGATTTACCTCTTATATATAGGGAGATAACAAAACTTGGACAATGACTAGTTCTTATTACTTGACCAACTTGATCAGGTAAATCTACCACACTAGCTGCAATGATAAATGAAATAAATGAAAAATATGCTAAACATATTATTACAATTGAAGATCCAATTGAATATATGCACCCACATAAAATGTCAATTGTTGAACAAAAAGAAATCGGAAAAGATGTTCCAGACTATAGAACTGCTCTTATTTGAGCAATGCGCCAGAATCCTCAAGTAATATTATTCTGAGAAATGCGTAGTACCGAAGAAATTGAAATGGCACTTACATTAGCAGAAACTGGTCATCTTGTATTCTCTACGCTACATACAAAATCTGCAACTCAAACTGTTTCGCGTATTATAGATTCATTCCCAGCTGGACAACAAAACCAAGTAAGATTACAACTAGCTGATACTCTTGCATGAGTTTTTTCTCAACGTTTACTTAGAAAATCAGATTGATCATGAATTAGAATGGTAAAAGAGATACTTATAAAAAATACTGCTGTATCAAATCTAATAAGAGAAAATGAACTTCATCAACTTCCTTCAATGATGCAAATATCTGGAAAAGAGTGAATGCAAATACTTGAACAAGATTTATTACAATATATTAATGAATGAGATATAACCCTGGAAGAATGACTAAAATATGCGAATAATCCAAAATTCTTAAAAGATAATGTAAGACTATAATCTAAAGTATATAAAAAAATTCCTGAATTATCAGGAATTTTTTATTTGATTTATTATTTATATTTTCAGATTATTCAAGAAAAATCTTTTCAAGTTATAAGGTGGAATATAAGTACACTCGATGCTATTAATATCATTCACATTACAATATATTTAATTACAGATTTTCATTTCTTAACTTTTGCATCATCTCAAGAACTAGTAAGAATCATAAATCATGCATAAACTATAAGAAGCAATGTTATAATTGAAATAAATCAAGTTAAGTATTGTATTAATGAGGCGATTATTTTAGTTGTTTCTGTTAAGTTGGGATTAGTTGATACAGAACAAGTCTGTGCTCATATTGTTCAAGTACATGTAGCCTCTCATCAATAAATACTTTTTACCAATGCTGCTGATATTTTTATAAGTAAAAATCAAATAACTGCATTTATAACAGTATTAATTCATTTTTTGTATCAATCATCATTTCATCAGCTTGTAATAATTCTATAGAAAGCCATAATGGCCATAGCAATAAATAGAAATGATGTAACAACTTCTAGCAGAGAAATAATAGGAAGCAAGACTGATTCTGTTAAATCTTTTGCCATTCAGGCTCAAACCGCCTTGTCATATACGGAAGTAAAGGCTACAAAAGAAATCTGCATTAATACAACTCACATTGTAGTCCACAATACACCCAATCTCCATTTTTTGAGATCATCTTCACTTCATTGTCCAAAAAACAATCTAAGAACTAGTACGAACATATAAAAAATAGCAATTGCAATAAAAACATTTTTAAGATCTCTTGCGATGGTAGTAGTAAGTCACTCTACTCATGCTTCTCAAGTTTTACTTCATCAGAAAAAATCAGAAGAAAACCATGATTTTGCATCATTAGCATAACTAGCTCTTGAAACTCAGGTTTTAGTATCTCTTTTAAGATTATTTTCATTCGCAGGAGTACTAACTTCAGCCGATATTTTTCTTACAGTAATTGGAGTTGTACTTTGAATTGCAACACCTCATACTGTACCAGAAATAGTAAATACTGGAGCTGCTGAACCGATAGCAGTTGACATTGAGCCAACCCCATCAAATCCAGAAGTAAAATTAATAATAATATCATCACCATCTATAAATGGTTGATTCCCGTTTTTGGCTACAGAGGAATTATTAATGGTAATTCTTAAAGTTCTTGGGTTTGAAGTTTTTGACATAACTGCACCAGCTCCAAGACTATTGGTATTATAATCCAATAAACCGTCATTATTATTAAGTTCTTGTGTAGCTGCTATATCAGGTAAATAACTAGGCAATTTGATTTCTAATACAGTGCCATCTTGTATATTCGATGCTGTTGTAATAGTTATTTTCATCATAAAATTAGGTACATTGGTACCTTCTATAGTTTCAGGATTTGTATTAGTTAGTATTATATCATTTGTAGCCGCAAATGTATGAGAGAAGAATAATCCAGTTCCTATTAATATAAGAAAAATTAATGATAATAATTTTTTCATAATATGTAATTAATTATAAAATGGTTTGTCATTTCGAACATCAGTGAGAAATCTTCGTTATTTGTTAATAATTAAGATTTTTCATTTAAATCAATCCAAAAAATTTTTACTTTAGATTAAATTTATTTAGTTTTACAAAAAGAAGGAAGATTTCTCATTTCTTTCGAAATGACAACTAAATTAGCTATTGTATTCCTCAATCTTCATTTCTTACTATACCAAGACGAGCTTCAATTTCCATATCTACATATTCTTTCTTGCGCCCATACATTTTACGGGAATATTCTTTGATAATCTTAGAAACTTCTGTATTTTTGAGATTATTATCCCAGAAAGTCTTCAAATCAAATGGACGAGTTGTCGCATTATCAATGTTCAGTTTACAATAAGTTGTAAAATTTGCAATACCGATTATATCTTGTTGACTCAGAAGAGGTGCATATTCTTTTTCTAGATATTCTGCATCTTCTGCACCAACCTTGAAACTCATTATTGTTCAGGCATTACCGAATACTGCATCTTTAATTGTGGGTTTACCATCTTTACTTTTACTTCATCATATTTGTGCAATGAACTGGTGAGCCATAATTAGAGCAAGATGATACTTACGCGCTTCTGATAATATTTCTCAGAAAGTATCAGTTGCAAAATTCTGGAACTCATCAACATATAGATAAAAATCTTTTCTTTGATCTTCTGGTGTATCAGCTCTGCTCATTGCAGCAATATTGATTTTGGATACGAATATCAAACCAAGAAGTTGCGCGTTTAGATCTCATATTAATCACTTAGAAAGATTTACCATAAGAACTTTTTGGTCATCCATTACACGGCGTAGATTAAAAGCTGATTTTGGCTGACCGATAATATTACGGATTGTGGTATTGGTTATAAAAGGACCGAATTTGGATGAGAAATATGGAATCATTTCTTGTTTTTCTCTATCTCAAGTATTGGCATATTCATTATCCCAGAAAGCTTTTACTACAGGATTTCTTACTTTTGAAGTTTTGTATTTCATGAATGCATCATCAACGAAAAGTCTAGGCACATCAATTAGAGTTCCTCATTCATCTTCATCATCCATAAGAGTAAGACAACCATTACGGAAATAATGTTGAATACGTGGTCAGAATACTTCTTCATTAAATATCTTAATAAATATAGAAGTTGCATCCAGTGCTGCTCTATCTTTTTCTATTGCACGAGCATTAGGATCAGTCGAGATTACTTCAAGCATATTAAGTCACATTGGCCTTTCATAATCTGAAGGATCAAATACTATAACATCTTTTGCTCTTTCTTTTGGGGTGAAAGCTATTACATCTTCTACTAAATCTCAATGCGGATCAATAATACATAATCAATCTCAATTCCATAAATCTTGACGAGCCAAGTATCAGATAAGAACTGATTTTCAACCTCATGATTTTCAGATTATATAATGGTGACGACCTCTATCTTTACGCATAAAATATATTGGAGATTTTGTATTCCTATATTCATTCCATCACATAAGTATACCATCTTTGAATAATGGGAATCCTCATAAATATCTTTGTTTATCTTCTTGAATTGGAGTTTTACCTTCATCAACTGATTTTCATTTGTTTTCTCAATCTTTATGAATTTCTACGAAAGTTCAATCTATTAAAAATAAATTCTTGTTTTCATCTCTTAGAAGATTCTTGTTTTCATCTACTTTAAGAAGACTTCAATCTTTTGTAAAGATATTACCTTCGCTATCACGTTTGTAATCAGTCAAGATTGTAGGTATTTTTGGCGTTTTAAGATTAGATGGAGGTGCTATCATTTTGTATTCTAACCATTTTATAACCGGAGATTTGTTATAATTAATATCAGGGAAATGATAAAGAGTAGATAGTTCATCAACTGAAAATATACTTTTTTTCTGTAATAATCCTACTAACTTATACTTATATGCAATGTACCTTATTGGCGTTAAAATAAAACCAAATAAATCCTCAACCATACGTGGTTCATCAAGCTGATTATTGTATTCATCTCTATATATAGAAGTTGTAGACATAAGATTGTCTAGTCATTGTTTAGCACTTTCTACAGTCTTACTTGCAACCAAAAATCTAATTGATGCTTGATAACCTGGTTGTCATGCTGATTCTCAAACAGCTTTTTGAGATTCTTGTTCTGCTTGATTGAATATTTTATATGAATCTCAAGAACTTGCTCAAGGCGCTCCGGATCACTCTGGAG
The DNA here is from genome assembly GCA_028689205.1 of Candidatus Altimarinota bacterium. GTDB lineage: Bacteria > Patescibacteriota > Gracilibacteria > BD1-5 > UBA2023 > STC-113. The sequence goes on along the minus strand of JAQTWP010000004.1, from coordinate 117,480 downwards.
TTGGAGAATTTTCAATGAATCTTTTTAATAAAAAATAAAGAACATTTAAAAATGGTGCAAATATTTTTTTAATAGTTTCTACGAATATATTTGATTGGATTCATCTTTTATATTGTCATTTTGCAACAAGATTTGCTGCTTTTTTTGCTTTATTACTCCAACTTTTTCACATAGGCTTTATGACAATCTGATATACTGCCTTATCATCTTTTTTGAGTGATCAAAAGGCGTTTGTCATACTTGATAATGGATCATCTTCGAAATATTTGTAAGTTTTAATTGGGAAAATATTATCAACCGCCTTACCAGAACTCATTGCTTTAAGAGCATATCCCTCAGGTTTAATATCAATATATTCTTTTTTATCAATAATCTTAACCTCAGCATCTGGATAATTAGAAGTAATTTGTTGTCAAACAAGAGCTGCACATTCTTTGTATGTTGAGATATAAAAATGTACTTGTCAGTCATTATAGACTATTTCAAGTGAAATTTTAGCATGGTCGAAAATAGCATTCAATATTGCATCCACGAAGCTCAGATCATTGATTTTATGGACAGCTTTAAAAAACATAGACATAATACCTGTTTTTTCTTTGAAATCTTTTTTTGTTTCTTTTTCTTTATCAAGCTTAGAATCGGCTCTAGGCAAAGTAACCTTGAAGTAAACTAATCTTTTGGCGGTTTTTATTTCATAAAGCAATCTTATAAGCAAAAGTACAAGCCGACATATAATCACAAAAGCAAAAACATATCATAGCGTTCCGAGCCAATCTCCAATTATAGTTCCAAAAGATGAACTCGCAGAAGCATCTGGCACATCAGCTCAAGGTTTGGTTATTGGTAATCAGTTAATTCAAGCGATTGCATGAGTAATTGGAATAAAAAATTCTAACATAAAAAAAGTTCTATAAAATACTTAATTTGATTGTACCATAAAAACCAAAAAAGTACAAAAAAGTATTATTTTTTTGTGTTTACAATATAGCAAAAGTTGATATATTACAAAAGTTGTCTTAGTAAATTTATCTTTTATAGATTTATGCTTACAAAAATTAATTCAGTTTCTATCAATTGACTTGAATGAACTTTAATTGAAGTTGAGGTTGATGTTGCCAACTGAATGCCAATGTTTAATATCGTATGACTTGCAGATACTGCAATTCAAGAAAGTAAAGAAAGAGTAAGAACTGCTATCAAAAATTCTGGGTATCAATTCCCTGGAACAAGAATTACAGTGAATCTTGCGCCAGCTGATATTAGGAAAAAATGACCAAGTTTTGACCTTGCAATAGCTATATGAATACTTGGAAATTCACTTACTTATCTGAATGAATTTTTGGATAAATCTATTTTTCTTGGAGAATTAGCGCTTGATGGAAAGCTTCGTCCAATAAGTTCAATTCTGCCTTCTGTTATTTTTGCAAAAGAAAAGAATTTTGAATATATATTCGTTCCAGAAGAAAATAGTCTTGAAGTAAGCTTAATTCCATGAATTAAAATTATTCCAGTATCAAACCTTAACTGAATTTTTAAAATACTTTGCTGAGATGAAAATCCTGAATTCTTAAAAAATATTGATGTATCAAAATATATTGAAGAAAGAATTAATATTGAAAAAATAGATTTTGGTCAGATTATTGGTCAAGAACAAGCAAAAAGAGCTCTTCTTATTGCATCTGCCGGTTGACATAATATATTAATGGAATGACCTCCATGATCCGGTAAAACAATGCTTGCAAAGGCGTTCGCTGGAATAATGCCAAAAATGGAAATAGACGAAGTTATTGAAGTTAGTAAAATTTATTCTGTCGCATGACTCCTGAGTAAAGAAAATCCCCTAGTTTTTGAAAGACCTTTTCGTAAAATTCACCATACCGCAAGTATGGTTAGCATAGTCTGATGAGGAAGAGATTCTAGACCAGGTGAAATAAGTCTTGCTCACAAATGAGTATTATTCCTTGATGAATTCTTAGAATTCGATTCCAAACTAATTGAAACTCTCCGTCAACCAATCGAGGACTGAGAAATCACAATTAACCGTATTAATGCGAGTTACAGATATCCCGCCAAATTTATGCTTATTGGAGCTTTCAATCCCTGTCCTTGTGGATATCTTGGTGACAAAGAAAAAACTTGTATTTGCTCTTCTAATATAATAGAAAAATATAGAAAGAAATTATCAGGACCAATTCTTGATAGAATTGATATTTTTATAAAAGTTCCCAGAGTAAAAGTAGAAGATTTTGAAACTTCTCAACTTAAAAAAACAACCAGCGAAGAACTTCTAGAGAAAGTTGAAAAAGCAAGAATTAATCAATTAAAAAGATTTACCTGAAGTTCCAAAACTTTCAATGCTGAAATGAATAATAAAGAAATAGAGGCATATTGTGAACTCTGAAATGAAGAAGATACTTTCATTAAAAATGCAGTCCAAAAACTTGACCTATCTACCAGAGCTTATTTCAGACTTCTGAAGCTTGCCCGCACTATAGCGGATATTGAATGAAGCGAAAAAATAAAACTTCCACATTTGGCAGAAGCTTTGAGTTATAGAGCTAAGTAAGTTTTTACTATTTTTACAAAATTAGTATTTACAAAATTTTTTTGTTTGATAAAATTTATCGTGCGTTATTTATTATTTAATTTTTAATGCAATGAATAATAAAAAGAAATTTATATTATGAATTATCACTACTAATATATTTTTTATAAGTTGAGTTAATGCAGATAATTCTGAAAGTGGCTCTATAACTAATAAACCAGAACAAACCTTATACGAAACTTCAACTTGAACAAATTCTGATATTGAAACAAAGAGATTCTTAACAGATAAACAAAGAGAAACAGTTACAAAAAAACTTGATGGTAAAAATATTATCTTTTATAATAAATTAATTGAAAAGATTGATGATTATATATTAAGAATATCTAATGAAACTCTAAAATTCCAATTAGAAGAACTAAAAGATATGACTCAGATAAAGATAGATCAATTGAATAAATTATAAATATTGAACAAAAAAATCCTTCCAAATTTGGAAGGATTTTTTAGCTACTTTTAATTATTTTTTAGTTTTTATAGTCTTGGTTTTTGGTTTTTTAATAGGGTTTTTTGGTAATTCTTTTGGTAGAATATCAATATCTTTTTGTTCAGTTACTGTTTCGTTCTCTATTATAGTTTCTAGATTTTCAGCTGTATTAATTGTTTTTCAGATAAGAATTCTATAAAAAGATAAATATATCATCAAGCTCATTCCAGATAAAACAAAAAAATCAACAATATTCATAGCATACGGCATATATGAGCTCAAACTTTCTAAGTATCAGAATAAACTATCCAATATTATTGAAACAAGTAAAAATGGTATTCCAAGTCCAATTAGTTTCAATATTTTTCATTTAGTAATTGCGAGACTTTCTTTAATATAGCTATGTGCCTTTCTTTTCGAATCAGTAGAATAAAGAAGACAAATATAAGAAAAAGACAATCTTAATGCCATATAAATAAAATATATAAAGAATGAAGCAAAAACTATCATTTGGAATATTCAAACTACTAGATTCTCTCAATAAATAAAAGGCTTTAACGCTTCTATTTTAGATAATAAAAATAGAATTAGTATATATAAAACTGCTAGCCCAAGAGGAATTAGAAGGTAGGCAGCAATCCAAAAAATAACTCATAAATATTTTAGCATTAATCTCCAATTGAAAAAATTTTTGGAAATATAAGGTAGTTTTTTTCATTCAAGGTATGCCATATAAATTTTTTGTTGCAAAATATATGCATACATAAAAGATGAAATAAATACTACAAATAGCATAATAAGTATCAAAATAGCGAATCCAATTAAAAAAGGATGTTGCAATAATGCAGTTACAATTCAATAATCAATACTACCATTCGTAAAATAAGTACTAATCCATTCTGGCTTGATAATTCAAGAAGTTTGGTACAATAAATATATCATAATAGCTAGAAATGGCATAGAAGCAACAATTGCAAGAAGCCATCAATAAATGTATATTACAAGTTTTGAAAAACTCCAATGTATATAATTCTTATAAAGCAAAGAAATGTTTCATAGAATATATGATACATTTTGCCTATAAGTAGGTTTTTTATAAAGAAAAAATCCTATTACAATAAATGATATAAAATAGGCGATTAAAGTTAAAAATGTTGAATTTAACATAGATTTTAATAAATGATACTTACGAAATATATAATTTTTTGTGATTTTTTCAAATATAAAATTGATTTTTTGCTTGATATAGATATATTTCACGTATCTTCACTTGAAGTATTTTTTAATTTTTATAAATAAAAAACTTAAATATTAAAAAATAAACTTTATAACTTTTAATAATAGTATTATGCATAGAACACATACATGTGGTGAGCTTACAAAAGCCAACATCGGACAAGAAATCACTTTATCAGGTTGGGTTGCAAACAGGCGCGACCACGGATGAGTAATTTTCATCGATCTTCGTGATAGATATGGTATAACTCAAACTGTTTTTGATCCAGCAGACAACAAAGAAGCTTGGGAATTAGCAGATAAGTTCAGAGGAGAATATGTAGTCAAATTAACTTGAATAGTGAAACCAAGAATGGAATGACAAACTAATTCCAATCTTCCAACTTGAGATATAGAAATCAAAATCACAAAAGCAGAACTACTAATGGAATCAAAAACTCCTCCTTTTGAAATCAATGATCACGTTGAAGCAAATGAAGAAGTAAGACTTAAACATAGATATCTAGATCTTAGAAGAAAAAGTGTTCAAGATAATATAATTTTCAGAGCGAAAATGAATAGATTCACTCATAATTGGTTCTCTGATAATGGATTTTTGGAAGTTCAAACTCCAATATTCACTGTATCAAGCCCAGAGTGAGCACGTGATTATGTAATTCCAAGTCGTCTTCAACCAGGTCAATTCTATGCACTTCCACAATCTCCTCAACAATACAAACAATTACTTATGATTGGTTGAATTGATAAATATTACCAAATCGCTCCATGTTTCCGTGATGAAGATCCAAGAGCAGACAGACATAGTTGTGAATTCTACCAAATAGATGTTGAAATGAGTTTCGTAGAGCAAGATGATATATTCAAGGTTGCAGAATGATTCGTAAATGATCTTATTCCTGGGATAGTTCCAGAAAAACATATCTACACTCCAGAAATCCCAGCATGAGTAAAGAGTGTTATTGGTAGAGATTGGAAGACTGGAAACAGATTCATCCAATTGACACATAAAGAATCTCAAACATTCTACGGTTCTGATAAACCAGACCTACGTTTTGATATGCACTTCGAAGACTTCACAGCTGATTTCAATAAATCAGAATTCTCAGTATTTAAGGATGCTGTAGATAATGGTGGGTGTGTAAAAGCAATGAAAATGGACGGAGTAAATATGAGCCGTAAAGATATTGATGAAGTTACAGAAGTTGCAAGATGAGGATGAGCTAAATGATTAGCATATATTATATATGATGAAGAAGGGCCTAGAAGTCCAATTCTTAAATACTTCTCAGAATCAGAAATCAAAGCACTAGAAACTAGATTCTCTCCAAAGTCAGGTGATATGATATTCTTTTGAGCTGGAAGTTTCAAAGCTGTAGTAAAATCAATGAATGTAGTAAGACTTGCACTAAGAGACAAATTCAATCTTGCAGATAAAAATGCAGTTACTTTTGCTTGGGTAACTGATTTCCCAATGTTCGAATTAGATAAAGAAACTGGTAAAATAGATTTTGAACATAATCCTTTCTCTATGCCTCACGGTTGAGTTACAGCGTTCGATAATCCAAATGTAGAAGAAATATATGGTATGCAATATGATATGAGCTGTAATGGTTATGAAATTCTTTCTGGGTCTATCCGTAATCATAACTTGAAAGCTCTTACAAAAGCAATGGAAATGGTAGGTAAATCAGAAGAAGATGTAAAAAGAAAATTCGGTGCAATATACAATGCATTCCAATATGGAGTACCTCCACATGGATGATTCGCATTCGGATTCGACAGAATTATGATGATACTTACAAATGAAGAAAATATCCGCGCAATCTACGCATTCCCTAAGTCAGGTAAAGCAGAAGATACAATGATGTGCGCACCAAGTTATATTGAATCAGAACAATTAGAAGAACTTCATATTGATATAAGACCAGAAATTAAAGAAGAATTAGGAATGGAATAATAAGTAAACTTAAAATTTTTTGAATTATGAACAGATTGTGATGTGGACCTTTAAAAAAATCTTGAAAAAGCAATGTAAAACCTTTGAAAAAAGCAATATGAGCTAAGCCAGCAGAAAAGGTAGAATATAGAATGTCTATTGTAGATCCGGATACTGTAGAAGCCTTTAAAAATATTATAGCTCGCAAAAGTAATGATATAATTTGAAATCAATAATTTAAAAAACCCGAGGCAATAATTTGCTTCGGGTTTTTAGTATATAAAATATCTTGATTATTTTGATTATTTCCAATATAATTGCTTCACAATATTTATTACTTAAATTATTCTGTTTATGAAAGCTATCAAAAAACCAATATACTCAGCTATAGTATTCTTCTCAACTTTATGAGTACTTACTATGTGATATGCAACATATACCGCACTTACCCCTGTTAATACAGGAGATAAACTTGAATCCGGCTCATGGAATACTATGATTACCAATCTAGAAGATCTTAATTCAAGAGCTCTTTCTGTAAGCTGAACGAATCTTTATTATAAACTATGAACTGATGATAATACCTACAATCTATGAATAGGCACTAATAAACCTCTCAGAAAACTTTCTATTAGATGATGATGAATGAGTTTTCAAGATCCAGATTGAGCCAATAGAAGTATACATTGGGGAGATGAAAATACAAATATATTCCCAATAGTAATTGCATGAAATGGAAAAAATTGATCTGAAAGTTTAATGTTTCTGACTAATACTTTTGGAAATGCAGGAATTGAAAGAATGACAATAACATCTGCTGGAAAGGTTTGAATAGGAACAACTCTCCCATCTTATCAACTTCAGTTATCTACAGATTCAGCAGCTAAACCAGGTACTTCCACTTGGACAATTGCTTCTGACAGAAGACTTAAGACTAATATATCTGATTTTAATGACGGACTTAATGTAATTAATGATATTAATCCTGTTTGGTTTAATTATAATGGAAAAGCTTGATTGCCTACCGATAAAAAATATGTAGGTATTATTGCTCAAGATATTCAAAAAATTGCCCCATATACAGTTAGTACTTACAAAGCTAAACTTAATCCAGAAGATAAAACAGATACAGAATTACTTAATTTCAATGAAAGTGCACTTAATTTTGTAATAATTAATGCAATTAAAGAACAACAAAAAGAGCTTGAAGAAATGAAAAAAGAGAATGAAGAACTTAAATTAAGAATTGAAAAAATTGAAAATAGATAAAAAAATAACTTCAGATACTGAATATTTTATAACCAAGACTATTAATATTCTAATGATATTTGTTATATAAAAATTGAAAATAAGTATGATTAAATTGATTTGTCCCAATTGTAATAAAGAACATCACCTTAAGGAATATGATGCTAAATATAATTTTGTATGCTCATGCTGACAGAAAATATCCAATATTGATAATGATTTTAACCCCTGGATTTCATCAGATAAATGAAAAGATAAAAGTAATCTCAAGATTTATGATAAAATGTATTATATATTGCTTATAATAATACTTATTTCAATTATTTTCAAAAAAGAATGATGAATATATATTTTAATTCCTATTTTTATAATATCAGGTTTGGTATGATTTTATAATGCTATCAGATTCAAATGATATAAATGAAAATGAAAATATTATTCAAAAGATGATAATCCTATACAATATTATATCTGAATTATTAGTATGATTGTAATTTTTATATTACTTATCATTGCTATTTTAAATTGAATTATAAGGATTTAGAAAATATAATTTACTATTTTAAAACTTTTGGTACTTTTAGTTACAAAAGTATAATAAAAATAATTGAAGGAATTAATTTAACAGATTCCTTGTCGTAGCAAGGAATGACAATTACACTTGAAATTAAATAAATAACCCAAGTGTCAAATGTTATATAAAAAGAGATTGCCACGCTGACGCTCGCAATGACAATGAGGAGGATTTGATTTTAATAGATTCTTCGGCTACACTTCATTTCGTAATCCAAGAGCACTTCCTGCGGGCGCTCAGAATGACGAAAACGGAATGACAAATAAGTATAAATAATTTACTAAAATAATAATACCACCAAATGCAAACACTATTTTCAGATCCAGAAATACATATTAAAGATAGAAAAACCGTAGAAGAGAAAATTACGAATTTTAGACTTGAAAATCTGCAGATTGTTGCTGATTTTGATAGTACTATAACTCAAGATAACGGTCATACTTCTTGGTCACTTTTCAGTAAATCTGGTTTGATGTCAGGAGAATATTGCAAAGAGAGAGATTCATATTTTGATTTTTATTATCCTTATGAGATTGACGCAACTCTAACTTTTGAAAAAAAGGATAAGCTAATGAGAGAATGGTGGCAGAAACATCTTGAACTTTTTATTAAGTATAAATTAAATATTAGCGTTATAGATATTATTATACAAGATAATTCTTTTTTTGATTTTAGATATTGAATGGAAGAATTCCTAGAACTTTCTGTTATTAAGAATATTCCTTTTATAATACTTTCTGCATGACTTACTAATACAATCAATGAATTCCTGACTTTTTGGGAAGTTAATTTTTTTAATGTACATGTGGTTTCCAATGAGCTGAAATTCGATGAAGAATGATTCTGTATTTGAATAAACAAAGATGTAATAATACATTCCGAGAACAAAGATGAACACGATATGCCGGCTCATATTAAGGAATTGGTAAGCTGAAAAAAAGATATAATATTACTAGGCGATAGCCTAGGTGATGTGAAAATGATTGATGAAAATCTCCGTAAAAATGCACTGAAAATATGATTCATTTCGGAGAAAAAAATGTCATCAAAAGATAAATTCATGGACAACTTCGATATAGTTATAGAAAGTAATGATGATAGTTTCTGAGTTCCAGAAATGATTCTGGATTTGATTAAATAATTGCAAAAAATATCAGAAGAAAATTAAAGATTTTAACTTGAACTGATACTTAAATAAATATAACTTTGACTTTGGTTACTTTCTGAATATAAAAACTTAGTCAAGTCGCCTCACTGTTCCACAAGGAACCTACAAAAATAAAAAAAGCACTTTTGGATAAGTGTTGAAGGAGAATTAAAATGGTAAAATACTATTTTCTTACCATCCTAGTGATGGTAAAGTGTATTGCAAAACAAGCATTAAAATCACTTTGGATATACGTTCCTGCATTAATCTTTATTTGGTCCACAGATATTAATATGTCATTATATGATTATTTATGTCTTGCACTTGTCTGCTTTGGGTTTTATGGCCTGATAGAAGCAATAATTATGGGTATTAATATGTATGCCAAAAGTCTCAAAGAAGATGCTGAAAAGATTGCAAAGTCATAACTGAAGTTTTCCTTGACTAAATAGTCACAAAAAGAGGAAGGAAATATTTCCATGATGAGCGTGAGTGAGATAAATGCGAGAAGGGTGTATAGAAATAAAGACCAATTCGCCAGCGATTTGACAATAAAGAGCCACAAATGTGGCTCTTTTGCTTTTTATATATTTTTTTAAAAAAAAGAAATTTTAGCTTACTTATGTTTTAAAATTGGATTTGATATTTCACTATTAAAGACTAAAATTGGATTATAAATAATTGCTTATGAAAAATGTTGAAATCATAGCCGAAAAACTCGCTTCAATATGACATAAAATCTATGTCGTTGGCTCTTATAATGTCCATACTATTCTGAAGAAAAATTTTTGATCTGATGTTGATCTCACTACTCCTGCTCGTCCAGAAGAAATCAGAAAAGTCCTGAAAGTTGTATGAGAAATCTGAGCGAAATATGGTACATTAATAGTTAGAGAGTGATGAGAATTGTATGAAATTACATCTTTTAGAAAAGATATTTGATCAATTAATCATCGCAAACCAAAAGAAGTTATATATACTACATCACTTGAAAAAGATGCCAAAAGAAGAGATTTTACTTTCAATGCAATATATTATAATCCTTTAGAAAAAACTTACACTGATCCAGTCTGAGGTATTTCTGACCTAGAGAAATGATTAATTAGATTCGTATGAAATCCTGGCAAAAGACTTGATGAAGATATTCTGAGGCTTCTTCGTTATATAAGACTCAAGAACAAATACGGACTTAGTCCTGCGGAAAGCTCTTACAAACAATTTATAACAAGTAGAATTCCTGAGCTGCACAATATTTCTCTTGATAGAATCAAACAGGAATTCGATAAAATGCTTGTAGATAAAACTAATATCAGTTCTCTTGAAGATCTAAAAAAATATTGATTTTTTCGTGAGTTCTTACCTCAGATTGATAATCTTTCTCTCAGTCCTGGATGAAAAATAATGCACAAGGAGTGAAATGTCTGGATTCATACACTTATGTCTTTACAAGAACTTAATCATCTAAAATGCAATGATTCTGATATTTATTGGACAACTATTTTGCATGATATAGGTAAATATTCGACATATAGTTTTGATGATCTCGGTAATATTCATTATTTCTGACATGAAGAAATTGGACTTAAGATATTCACAGATTATGTAGTCAAACAACTTCCATTCAGTAAAAAATCTCAAAGTAAAATCAAATGGCTAATCAAAAACCATATTAGAATTGGGAATATTGAGAATATGAAAAAAAATAAAAGCTATGAATTAATGTCACATCCATATTTCGAAGATCTTATAACGCTATGTATAGTCGATAATCTTGGTAAAAATCCTCCAAATAAAGAATGTTGACCTCGTTTGCAGTCAATGTACTCAGAATTCCAAACCAAATTAAAAAATGTGAAATTACTTACTTGAGATGATATTATGAAGTTATATCCAGAACTTAAATGAAAATATATCGGACTAAAATTGAAAACGGAGAATAATAAAATACTTGAGAGAATGTAGATAAGTAATAAAATTAAGATTTATGTTCTATAATTCTCATTATATTATTTCTATTGATAATTGCAGTTCTAAAAACTCAACCCTGTTTAACATCTACGGGTATAAACCATCTTTTTTCAAGAGATTGTCTAAAACCTGTTTTTCATCAAATATTAATCATTCAACTAAATTCAATTCATCTTTTCAACTCAATTCTTAATTGAGATGATTCATATTTTATTTCTTCAGCAGATTTTTTTCAATCAAGAATTATAAATAAAATAGCATTTTTATTAATAGTAATTAATTCTCAAGTTTTATTTTCATATTCCAAGAAAATTTCTTCATTATTTAAAAGATCAGATAATCTTTTCCCATATGTTCATATTTTTATAGTTCACAATTCTTGAGAATATCATTTTTTATCTTTATCTTCTGAAACTATTAATTTTTTTGGATCATCCATATATCCAATCATTACATTTTCTTCTTCAGGTTTTTGCTTAATTCTATTCATAAATACAACTAAAAATTATAAGTTAAATAAGAATATAGAACAAATAAACGTTTTGTCAAATTTATCATTCCTAATTAATTTGTATAATTTGGGTTTTTATCTAAAATAAAGGAAATAAACATATATGAAAATAATAGTTTGACTCTGAAATCCTTGATTAGAATATAATTCCACTCGACATAATATCGGGTTTTTATTTTTGGATTATCTTAAAGAAATTTGGAATTTTGAGGATTTTAAGGATTCAAAGTTCAAGGCAATTATATCAGAATGAAATTATAAGTGAGAGAAATGTATTCTAGTTAAACCAATGACTTATATGAATCTTAGTTGAGAAAGCCTAATTTCAGTTATTAACTTTTATAAACTAGATTTTAAAGAAGATATTATAGTTATTTATGACGATATTAGTATGGATTTTGGTAAAATGAAATTCAGAGTTAAATGAAGTGCTGGTTGACATAATGGTATCAAATCAATAACTAGCAGTCTATGAAGTGATGAATTCAAAAGAATTAAAATTGGGGTTTGACTTGATAGTAAGTATGATGTGTCTGACTGGGTTTTATCCAAATTCACCAAAAATGAGCTTCAAGAACTTAAAGAAGATATTTTCTCTCAAGCTCTTGAATTATTGGAAGAAAAAATTATTTCTTAACATATATTTATGATTGAAAAAGATTTAGGTTTATCGAATAAACCAATTGAAGGTATTAATTCACAAGATGAGATAGCTAAAAAAACTATCTGAAAAAATGTAGACGCTCTACAAAAAGGTTATTGAGATTATTCTCTACTAAAATGAAGTGAATGACTGTTAAAATTCGATAAAAGCTTATTCGAACATATGGATTCTGAACAAGTGAAATCACTAGATAAAAGCGTTCAATCCCTTTCTAATGAAATGACATCACATTGAAAAGAATTTAACAAAAATTCATTGACATTATTAGCAAGTAAAGAAAAAAGTTTTGATATTGAAGAAGCATTTTGAAATATATAATATGATACAGGCAGATAATTTCAAATTCAGACAATTACTTGAAGAATCAGGTCTTATAATGGCAGAAAAATATGATATAGGTACTATTTTTAGTTGTCTTACGAACGAGAGAAAAATTGAAATAATTGATAGTTGGCCTTTTTATCTAGACCAATTATTAAAAATTAGAAATGAGTCTCTAGAAAAACGAAAAACAAATATAATGAATGCTCTTAATAATATTGATAATATAGTAAATGAGGCAATTCTAAGAAAAAGAGGAAATGAAGAAAAAAATCATAAGCAATTCTTAGAAAACCAAGATATACAAAAAAATGCTGATATTTACAACCAGCTAAAAAGAACAAACGATTTACAAAATTTAATTAAAAAACAATATGACTAATCTTAATTATGAAGAACTTATAGATTTATATATTCCTAATTTCAGAAGATTCGAAGAAGTATTGGATGCTGATAGTGATATTATTGTAGATATCGCAATCCTTATGAAAAAGGTTTATAATGCTGACTTATTAGAATCTCTTGGTAAATATATTAATCTAGAACTTGGAATGTGTATTCTCAAGGATAGTGAAATAGATAGAGAAAAATTAAAAGAAATGATGTCAACTTTCAAAAAAAATTAAAAAATAAAATATGTCACAAGAAGAAGAAATAATTGAAAAAATACTAGAAAAATTAATTGCGTCTCCTGAGGTAATTACCAAGAATGATTTTCATAAACTAAAAAATGATGTTTATAAGGAATTTCGTAATTCCAAATGAATTAATGATATTTCTTTGCTCAGAAAATATAGAGAAATGGTAATCTCTTGAAGTACAAATGAAGAAATTAGAATTCTAAAGCTTTTAAGGAAAAGAGCTATAAGAAGCCTGAGCTGAGTTGCAGTTGTATCAATTCTGACCAAACCTTGGACTTGCAGCTGAACTTGTATTTATTGTCCGAATTTTGAAGATTTACCAAAAAGCTATATCCCGAATGAACCTGCAGTAATGAGAGCAATGCTCAATGATTTTGATCCAATAAAGCAAATTCATAATCGTCTTCGTTCCCTTGACATAACTGGACATAATATAGACAAATGTGATGATAGAATTATTGGTTGAACATGGAGTAATTATCCTATGGAATATAGAGAAAACTATATAAAAGACCTTTATGATGCACATTCAAGTTATGAAGAATTAAGAAAACATATAGTTGCGACTGATATTTGACATGAAAAATTCGCATCATTCGAAATAGAAAAAACTTATGAAATAGTAAAATCCCCAAGTCTTGAAGAAGCAAAAAAAAGAAATGAATCTGCATTATCTAGGGTTATCTGAATTGCCATTGAAACTCGTCCTGACTATATTGATATTGAAGAAATTAAATCTCTAAGAAAATTATGAGTAACAAGAGTTGAGATAGGTTACCAGACAACAATTGACGCTATCAATATTCTTAATAAAAGATGACATACCAATAAAGAAAGTATAGAGGCAACAAAACTTCTAAAAGATGCCGGACTAAAAGTTGTTGCTCATATTATGCCAAACCTATATGGTTCTAATCCTGAATTGGATTTAGAAAGTCTTAGAAATATTTTTGAAAATCCAAGTTTTCGCCCTGATGAGCTTAAAATATATCCAATGGTAGTAACTGATAATTCTGAGCTGACAAATATCTGGAAAGCCGGTAAATTCAAACCATATTCTGATGAGGAATTAATTGAGTTAATGGTAAAAATGAAAGCTCTTATCCCAGAATATGTCAGACTCAATAGAATGTATCGTGATATTCCTGCTACAGAAATACTAGCTTGATCACATCTTGCCAATCTTAGACAAATTGTAGAAGAGAAAATGAAACTTAATTGAATCAAGGCAAAAGATATTAGTGCTCGCGAAATAAGACTTAAGAATAATATTCCGACAAATGCCACTATTGATATTGTAGAGTTTGAAGCAAGTGAATGAAAAGAGTATTATCTGCAGTTTATTGATCCAGAAGACAGAACTCTTTTTTCTCATCTTAGACTTAGGATCCCGTCTCAGATATTTAGCGGCAAAAAACATTTCATAGAAGAATTGCAAGACAGTGCAATTATAAGAGAAGTTCATACATATTGAGATCAACTGAAAATTGGAGAAAAAGCTGACGGAACAGGTCAACATTTAGGTTTCGGTAAAAGACTTATGGAAAAAGCTGAAGAAATAGTAAGAACTAATTATCCTCAAATCACAAAAATCGCAGTAATAGCATGAGTCGGAGTAAGGAAATATTATGAGAAACATGGCTATAAATTAGAGGGAGAATATATGGTTAAGGAGTTAAAATGCAACTAAAATCTAGCTTACATCTACATTCCCGAGAAGATACTATGGATGGTAAAATCATTGATTACACAATATTTGAACTTATTGATTATGTAGAACAAAAATTATTCAAAGTCCTTGCTTTTACTCCTCATGAAAAATTCGTACATAAACAAGAATATACAGATTATGCAAAAGCAAAATGAATTCTACTTATCCCGAGTATAGAACTTGCTATATGTAAAACCTGGTTAAATCAAATACATATTATAATACTCAATTGTACTGAAGAAGTTGAAAAAATAACTAATTTCAAAGAGTTAAGAGAATATAAGGCTAATCATCAAGATTGTCTAATCATTGCTCCACATCCAGCTTTTGATAAACTCAATTCGATAAGTCTAAACTTATTAGAAAAGAATATTGATATATTCGACGCCCTAGAACATTCTTGGTTCTACGGCAAATATCGGAATGCCAACAATAAATCCTCAAGTCTTGCTAAGAAATATAATAAACCTATAATATCAACATCTGATGCGCATTTCTTAGATTTTATAGATACTGATTATAGTATTATTGAAAGTGAAAAGTTAGAAATCTCAGAAATATTCACTAGTATAAAATCAGGTAAATTCCAGAACTTCACAAAACCAAAGTCTTTCAAAGAACTATTTTCTACACTAGTCAAAATGGTTTGGAGAAATATTTTTAGGAAATCTATAAAGTAAATTATTAAAATAATGTTATAAAATATGAATAAAGTAATTATATGTTCTTGAATTCTAATAGATGAATTTAAAAGAGTTCTTTTAATAAAAAGAAAATTCAATAAAAAAGACTTGCCAAATTATTGGTCATTTCCTTGATGAAAACAGGAAATATGAGAGAATAACATAGAAACAGTAGCTAGAGAAGTAAAGGAAGAAGTTTGATTAGATTTTGAAATTACAAGATTATTTATCGAAGAAGAATGATGAAATATAAATAATTATTTTTATAGATTTTTATGAAATTATTCTTGAGAAATTAAAATTCAAGATGAAGAATGCGATTGATATTGATGGTTTTTTTATCAAGAAACAGAGCAATTGTTAATTTATCAAAAAATTAAAGATTTACTTCAAAAATTATATGAAGAAAATTTGATAAAATAAATCAGAAAAAAGCCCGGAACTGCGCCGGGCTTTTTATATGTAAACAGTAAATTATACAAGAACACGTAATATTAACTAGTTTCTTGGATTAACTTACTGGATGATGGAAATATGTTTTGGCATCTATCTTATTATAAAGATTTTGTACCATTTTAACATATTTCATTGAATGATTATAGTGCCATATTCCCCCTTTGTGACCCCAAAGTTTCCCATTTCCATCGGCAATATGAATATTGAGAACTTTAATTGCTGTATCTAGATTTTGTTCTGGATCCTGCAAATTTTTTACTTTAAACATCCTACCCCATTCTGGCATAATTTGCCATGGTCCTTTTGCCCCCATAGTACTTGTTTGATTGCTCTTGCCATGGGTTTCGGGAACAAGAATTGACGCGAAAATTTTTCTTTCATGCCAAGTGTCAAGCTTTTCTATAATTAGATCTGCATAGAAAGATGGACGTCTTACTTCTTGACTTATGAAAAAATTCTCAAGTTGAATTCTCTCCAGTGAATCTCTCAAATCTTTTCCGATAATTAAAGTGTTAATTATCGTAAGGTTTTTAAAATACTTTATTTCCAACCCCTGGTTTTTTCCTAACAAACTAACCTTGTATTTATTTTTAACCTCCTTATGTTTATTTGTTTTTCTGGTAAATCCTTCAAAATTTGAAACTATTTTCAAATCTCGATCAAGAAGTAATGAATAATGGTTTTTTTTATCCACTTCTTGAAGTCTGAAATAAGCTTGTGCTCTCGAAGTTGAGAACATAAATATCAATATTATGAGTATTGATAATGTTCTTTTCATTTTTTATTTCTCCTTTTGTTTTTGTTTTTTGAAAATTTTTATTTTTTGGGGTTGGGCCATTATATCAGAAAATGAAAAAAATCAAGTTTTTTGAAAATTTTTATAAGTTCTATTTATTATTCACTAGGACTTTTGGGTTATTAATTTCACTGCTATCATCAAAATAATCAAGATGAATAATAATATGCGCGTTAGGTATTTGTTCCATTATTTTTAATTCAATTTTATCACCAATTATATGTGCAAGTTTTAATAATATATTAGGATCTCAAAAAACTATATGAAATTCTATAAAATTGTTTTTACCAGATTGACGAGTTTTAAGAAAATGATAACTCGAAATTTCTTTAAATGAATTAATAGTATTTTTTATAAATTCCACGTATTCTTCATCAATTGCATGATCCATAAGCATCTTATATCATTCTTGTAGAATTTCTAGGCTTCAATACATAATATACAACGCAATTATTATTGAAATAATTGGATCAATAATAGGTAAATTGAATACTTTTAGAATTATAAGTGATATTATAATTCATAAATTAGTATATAAATCACTTTTATAATGTAGACTATCTGCCTTAAGAACTAAACTTCAAGTTAATTTTGATATTTTTGAAAGATATATTACAAGAGCAAAAGTAATTAAAATTGATATAATCATAACCAATATAGATTCATAGTTACCGTGAATATATTCATGGTTTATAATTTTTTGGATAGAAAAATAAATAACAGCAATTCAAGATAAAAAAATTACTAATCCTTCAAAAATTGCTCAAAATCATTCAATCTTTCAATGTCAATAATTATGATCTTCGTCATGTGGTTCTTCCGATTTACGAATTGCAAGAAAATTCATTAGTGAAACAAAAAAATCCATAGCAGAATCTATTGCTGAAGTTATAATTGCCATACTTCATGTAAGAATTCATGCAGTTCCTTTTATAATAATAAGTATAATTGCCGTAATACTAGCTATTATTACTGCTTTTTTTTCTTGTGACATAACTTTAAAATATTAATTTTAGAAAAAATTATAATGATAAAAAATAAATAACAACTTTTTTACTTTTAATAAAAGTTCTATAATAAACACTCAATATTTGATGGACAATTATTAATTTGTCAACCAAATAAATTTTATTTTATTAAAAACTTATGTTATTATAGCTTCATATTAGATAAAAAGGTTTTTATGAATAAGAAAATATATACAAATGCGGCAATATGATATGCACCAGTTCTTTGAGAACTATTTTTGCTTGCTCGCAATAATCCTAATTTTAATAACTATTTCATAAGAAATCATGCAAAAAATGCTACTAAAATACATTTTTCATTTCTTGCTATAATTAGCATATATAAATACTTCATTGAAAGTTTTTTGTATATCTACATCCCAATAATTAATATAAGTATTCACGAAATTATTCAAACTTCTATATTCTTTATTTTTACATTTTTACTTATAAGATGAGCTTATAAAGCTCATCAATGAATTGAGGTTGAAGAAATAAAAATAAGAAAAGATTATCTAAAACTAGAAACAGAACTTCTTGAAAATGAATTATCAGAAGCTCAAAAAATGATATATATTGCTTCATATATACCTTTTATATGATTAATAATTGCCTCAAAACATAAATCTGCAATTAATAAATTCTGAGCAAAAATATCTTGAATATTTTCTATTATAATGGTATTTTTTATAATATTCAATCATCCAGAATTACTTGGAATGGCGATGCTTCTGTATATTTGACTAGCAGTTACAGCTTGAGTTATGATGTTTCTACACCAGAAAATAATATTTTCTTCATTCCTTGAAGTTATTCCAGGACTTGAAACATCATACGCATTAATTAGAGCTTGAGCAATTTATTTTATTGAATCAATAAAAGTAATATTTGGTAAAAAAGAAGAAATATCATTCCAATTGATTTATGATAAAATCATAGAAAAAGATGAAAAATTCTATAATCTAGCTAATACTCATCTTGCCTCAACTTCAATACCTTTTAGTAATAAGTTAATATATATTCCTTGAATTAATCTAATATATTTGCCAAAATATTTTTTTGATAAAAAATCAAAATATACGCTTGCAATTATACAATGAATTATAATTACTATTATTCTTGCGCTTATTATTTACTTAGAATGAAATATATATTCTCATTATGCCACTATTCTTTTATTCCCAATTTTCCTTGGAATAGCTAATATAGATTCGAATCCATTCTATAAAATCCCTATTATTTATGAAATCTATATCATTTTTGATTATCTAACTTTCTGAATATTTAGTAAAATGAAATTTATAAAAGAAAAAAACAGTATTGTTAAAGAAATGAGTTTCAAAATATAAAAACTAGTCAATTTAAAAAGATTTCTTGCCAAGAAATCTTTTTTTTATATACTGTGCACCGTTTAATACACTTTTATTATTTACAAAATTATATGAAAAACCTACCTCTAAAAATTGTTTTTATATTAGCACTGTTTGCTATTACTTTTTATATTGTTTTCCCATGGACAAACTTTGGTATAAATGCACCAAAAATCTGACCTGACTATAAATTATGACTTGACCTTCATGGTTGAGTAGAACTTGACTACAAAATTGATCTTGAAGAAGCGAAGAAAAAATGAAATTATACTGAAAGCACTATAGTTGAATGACTAAAATCTATTATTGAAAAAAGAGTTAATTCTCTTGGTACTGCGGAACCTACAATTCTTACTTCAAAATATGGAAATGAATCTCATATAATAGTTCAAATTCCAACTTCTAATTTTGATTGACAGAATTTAACTGAAGCACAAAAAACTGCAAAAAATGATGAATTCATTGCAAAAGCCAAAGAAAATATTGGTAAAGTTGTAAGACTTGAATTCAAAGAAAAGAAAACCGAAGTTACAGATGCAGACAAAACTGAAAGAAAACAAATTATAGATGATGCTAAAAAAGATTTGGATTCTAAAGAATATGATTTTAATACTATTTGAAATAAGTATAAAGATAGATACGAAAACGTGGTATTTTTGAGTGGTACTGGAACAAAAGATTCTATTCCTCAAGAAGTAACATTCACTTGAATGGAAAATGTTACTTCTCCATATATTTCTGATGTTTTAGAAACATCAAAAGGATGAGCTTATACTCTTTGAGCTGATGGAAAACTTCAAATGTGAGAAGCTGAGAAAGGTTATTCAATTGTAAAAATAAATTCTGTTAAAAAAGTAGAGAAAGAAAAAGAAGTTAGTACTGGAACGTGAGTTGCAGCAACTAAGAAAAAAGAAAAATACACTGAAGTGGTTTATAATTATGAAGTAATATTTGTTAGTCAAAAACCTAGTGAATGGACTTCAGCAAAAACTGTAGCTGGACAAATATTAGATGAAAGATATCTAATAAAAGCTAATTGAACAATGAATACAATTGGCGAACCTCAAGTTGAATTAACTTTTAGTAGTGAGTGAGCAAAAATATTCGCAGAACTTACAAAAAGAATGATTGGTCAACAATTAGCAATATTCGTAGGATGAGAATTACTTACTGCGCCAACTGTTAATACTGCAATTCCAGATTGAAAAGCAGTTATTACTGGTAATTATACAATTGAAAGTGCTAAAAAACTTGCAAACGATATCACAACTTGAATAGTTCCAGCTCCAATATATCTTACTTCAGAAAGAGCCATTGATGCAAAAATCTGATGAGATTCACTAAAAGTTATAATAAATGCTTGAATGATTGGATTTTTATTTATTCTAATATTCTTAGTTTTAGTATATAGATTCAGCTGACTTCTTGCTTGATTCGCACTTATTTGTTATATACTAATAACTCTTGCTTTAGTAAAACTTGCTTGAGTAGTATTTACTCTTTCTTCAATAGCGGGTTTGATACTATCTGTATGACTTGCAATTGACGCTAACATTCTAATATTTGAAAGATCAAAAGAAGAACTTAGAGCTAATACGGAGGCAGAAAAATCTATTAATATTGGATTCGATAAATCATGGTCAGCAATATGGGATGCTCATATTACATCTCTTGTTTCCGCTGTAATACTTTATCTTATCTGAGTTAATCTTATTAAAGGTTTCGGATTAATGCTTTGAATTGGTATCGTAGTTTCTCTATTCTCTGCAATGTGGATTTCTAGAGTGTTAATTGTAGCATTCGCTCCAAAATTCAATAAAAATATTTGTGCCTTTATCGGACTTAAAAGATAATTAAAAACATATCTACAAAAAACCCAGATTCTAGGATCTGGGTTTTTTGTTATTAATTTTTATATTTTAATACTACTGTATATTTTGAATAGTTCGGCAAATTCATCTTTTCATATTTCACTTACCTTTATTTCTTTTCAATATAAATCATTGAATTGTTCACTGAATACATCTTTGGATATAAATATATAATTATTAAAGTTATTTTTTTTTCAGGCTGATTTTATTTCTTCATCTTGAGTATCTAATTTATAAATATAAGATTTATTAACTTTTCAATTTTCATTACTATTTAAGAAAAGATGTTCTAGAATATGTTTTTCTTCTTCTAATGATTTAAGTCAAACTTCGTGAATTATAACTTTGATATGTTCAAGTGTTATATATCAAAATAACCTTGATACTACAGACATTAGTTTCTTTGAATCATATATTTCATGCTTATTCATTCATGATTCATTTTGATTTCAAGTATATACAAGTTGAATTTCGACAGGCGGAATTTTATCAAGTCATTCTACCTTTTTTAATCATTTTACATTTCAATATAGAGATAAATTCACAAAATCATTTGAGGTTGTATTTTTTTGACCTTTTCATCTTTGCTCTATTCATTGAGATTTTACAATTTCATCCATAATTTCTTTTTCAAAAAATCATTTATTATCACACATAACATTTCCTTCAAATAAATGTTTTACAAGAAATTCCACTGCTGCTTTTCAATTTACAGCATCATATACTTCTATTCTAAATCCAATTAAATCTTTCAAGAAATCAAAACTAGTATATTTTCTATTATATAAAAGTTTTTGGAGAATTTTTGCACTTGCTTTTGTTCTATATGCAATTCTACACTTAAAATGCTCTTCGCTTCAATCTCTAGAATTAAAATAATAAATTATATCTCAATTTTTTTTAAAAGAATGTCATGCTCATGGAATTTTTTCTAATTTATTTATTATATCTTTTACTACATTATATAATGAATCAACCATATCTTTATTTTCCATTATTTCATTGTAGGCAACCATTGTTTTTGTTATAGCACAGTTTACAAGTCTAGTATATCATTCTACTTGTTTCCCTTGTTTGTTTTTATATGAAGTTGTAAGCATAAAATCTATGAATTCATCTATACTTTTCCACTCTTTGTCATATTGAAAAACTTCTTTTCATTTTGTTTTGTATTCTTTAGGAATTTTTAGTCAGAAATTGTTTCTCATCTTAAATATAGATCTTGAATATAATTTATTTATATTTTCAAGAGCAATAGTTTTTGCATTTGGACTTTTTTTATCTATTCATAATTCATTATAAATAATTTTTTCTAATTCTTCTCTTAAGTCATCCTCATTTTTTCATTCTATAGACATCATATCAAGTCTTGTTAATACTTTTGATATTTTGTTCAGTTCTACAAAAATTGCTACAAGTTTATTATCTACTTTGGTTTTTATGTGTAATTCTTTAAATGATGCCTTAAGAGTTTCTTCGGTTACTGTATTTATATCACTATTAGGATAGGCTGGATGATTCATTATGTTTCTAAGTATTGAATATACTTTCTCAAGTAATTTTCTTTGAGCTTCTTTCTCTGTTTCAAAATTCTTTTCCACAACATTCAAACTTTTAAATAATTCTTTTTTTATATGAGAATTAGAAATAGTTTCTTCATTATTTCAATTCATATAAGAAATCTCAAGATTATCAAGATCAGATAATTTAAGATTAAGAAGAAGTCATTTTTCAAGTAGAGTAAGATAATCATTATATACTACTGCATCTGGCTTATTAAGCTTCTCATAATATGCATTTTGCGTACTTACAGCTTTATTCATAATACTAATTTTAATTTTTAACTTTAATTGAATAATATTCACTTTCTCTTATAATAGCACACATACCATTTTTTTACAAAAAATATGCTATTAATATATTGAAAATGAAAAGTTGGAAGTGCTCTCAAGGCGTTTTGTGATTATAACAAAATAGAAGCAGAAATCAAAGATGATTCTGATAATATTGAAGACTTCAGTGGATATTCTCAAATAATCCCATCACCTGGCGTTCCTCCTACTAATAAAATTTATTCAACTGGGAAAATATTATGAGAGCTAGACTTTATTTATAGCTTCCTTCCAAAATGATTCAAGATAATTACTGTAACTTGAACAGATGGTAAATCCACGACAACATGGATGCTTTATTCTATTCTCAAGCAAGAGTTTTGAGAAAATAAAGTATTTCTAAGTGGGAACTTTGATGAACCTTTTTCTGATACATTACTTCAAATCCAACAAAAGAAACTAAAATCAGGTTATATAATTCTAGAGGCTTCTAGTTTTATGGCTTATAATGTAAAAACTTTTAAAACTGATTATTCTATATTCACTAACTTCGAAGATGATCATCTTAATTGGCATTCTGATATGCAAGATTATCTGAATGCCAAACTTAATATATTCAAAAATACTACAAAAAAGGCTATAATTCATTCGCAGGTTTTTGATAAAATAAAGAAAAGCTGATTAAAATTGGAATTAACTAATTATAGGGTTTTTTGAGAATCAAAAGATAAAAATCTTAAAGATAGAGTTGAGATGCCCTATATTATAATTTCGTGAAAGAAAAAATACAGTCTAGAAGAAACTAATTTTAGTTGAAATTTCAACGCGCTTAATCTGCTTTCTGCAACTCTTGTAACGAGTGAAATGAAAATATGTTCTAAAAAAACTAAAACTTATCTAAAGAATATATATTGATTATCTCATAGAATAGAATTCGTGACCGAAAAGTCCTGAGTAAAATTCATTGATGATTCCAAATCTACTTCTTCACAAAGTCTAAAAGCTGCTCTAACTGCTTTCTCTTGAAATATAATTCTAATAGCAGGATGAAGTGACAAATGAGATAGCTTTGAATGACTAGAGAATAATCTTGCTAATAAAGTAAAATACTGAGCTCTAATATGAAAAACCAGAGAAATTATTGCAGAAAAATTCGAAAAAGCCTGAATTAAATACGTCTTATCAGAATCTATGGAAGAAGCTGTAAAAAAAGCTTGGACTAATTCTAAGTCATGAGATATAATACTTCTTTCTCCTTGATGTGCAAGTTTTGGTTTATTCAAAGATTATCTTGATAGAGCCAATAAATTCAGAGAAGCTATAAATAATCTGAAATAACAATGTTAGAAAATTTGGAGCTAAATACAAAACCAATATCCAAATGTAGAACTGCTAATATTAACTCTTTAAAAAGTTCTACTAAGGATAAAATAAACCATAATATGAATATGGTAAGGTTTTTATTCTCTGAAAAAATAATCCAAGAAATTATAGTTTCAATAGAATTATTAATTCTTAAATATGAAACTCCATATAGAAAAAAACTAAATAGAGATTGAAATCTAAGAAAATATATTTCAGAAAATCTGAGAAAGAAAAAACCATTATGAGATTACATGGTTTGAAAAGATATAATAGAAAATATACATTCACCATGAAAAAGAGAAGATATTCTAGCTAATATATGACTTGATATAATTTTTATATGATATCAGAAAGAAAAGAGAGATTTTTTTATTGAAATATTTTATTATAAATTCATAGAATATAGTAGAAAACAAATTAATCCTCGTAATTTTGATAGACTTATAAGGAAATTAAAACAACAGAAAGCAATTAGAAAATGAAATTAATAAAAATTTTTTAAAAGATTTTGTCTTTTATTAATTAAGTAGCTATAATCAAATTATTATTCAATAACTAAATTTACTATGTACCAACCAAGTCAAGAAATCCTTAAGAAATATGCTGATGTGCTAATTAAATTCGCTCTTTGGTCATGAGAAGGAATTAAACCTGGGGATATTGTTTATCTTCAAGTTGCAGAAAGTGCAAAACCTTTACTTTTCGAATTGCAAAAATCAATTCTAGAATCTGGTTGACACTATATTACCAACTTCATTCCAGAATGATGACAAAGAGTTTTCTTCGAAAATGCTTCTGAAGAACAAGCGGCATTCTGGCCAAAAGACTATTTCTTAGAACTTGTAAAAACTTGTACTCACGTACTTAGAATTGAATCGACTGATGATAAATATGAACTTAAATGAATAGATTCTAAGAAGCTCATAGGTCGTCAAAAATGAGCTAAGTTTTATATGGATGCAAGAACCGAAAAAGAAAACGCTTGAGAACTTACATGGACAATAGGATTATATGGAACTGAAGCAATGGCAGCTGACGTTTGAATGACCTTGGAAGAATACTGGTGAGAAATAATAAAAGCTTGCTTCCTGGACGAAAAAGACCCTATTGCAAAATGGAAAGAAGTTTTTGAAAGTATGGAAGATATTAGAACTAAATTAAATAATCTCAATATTGAGAAAGTTCACGTAGAATGAGAAGATATTGACCTTCATATTACTATCTGAGAAAAAAAACAATGGCTTGGTTGAGGCGGAAGAAATATTCCTTCTTTTGAGATATTCACTTCTCCAGATTGGAGATGAACCAATGGAAAAATAAAATTCAATCAACCACTTTATCAATATGGTAACTTAATTGAATGAATTGAATTAGAATTCAAAGATTGAGTTGTAATTAATTCTAGTGCCACCACTGGAGAAGAATTATTAAAAGAAATGATTAGCGCAGAAAATGCAGATAAAATCTGAGAGTTCTCACTTACTGATAGAAGGTTTTCTAGAATTACTAAGTTTATGTGAGAAACTCTTTATGATGAGAATGTGGGGTGAGAATTCGGTAATACCCATATTGCAGTAGGAGCTTCATATCATGATACTTTTACTTGAGATATGACAACTCAAACAAAAGAAACTTGGTTAAAAATGGGATTCAATGAATCTGCAATCCATACTGATATAATGTCCACGACAAACCGCAAAGTTACAGCTACATTGGCCAATTGAAGTGAAATGGTAATATATGAAGCTTGAGAATTTAAGATATAAAAATATGTTCCACAACAAACTCGTAAGAGATTTAATTCCAGAAATCATAGAATCAAGATGAGAAATTGCTGTTACTAGAATTCTTGATAGTGAAGAATATACCCTAGAATTAAAGAAAAAACTATTAGAAGAAGTTAATGAATTCCTTGAATCAGAAAATGATTCTGAGGAACTCGCAGATATTCTAGAAGTAGTTTATGCTTTATGAGAAAAGTGATGAATATCAAAAGATTGATTAGAAAAAATCAGACAAGAAAAAGCTACAAAAAGATGATGATTCAAAAATAAAATATATTTAATAGAAACAAAATAAAATGCGCACTGAAACAAGTATCCTTGGGGTAGACAATATACATTTCATATGAATAGGTTGAATTGGGATTTCTGCTGTAGCAAGATATTACAATAATCTTTGATATTCTATAAGTTGATCAAGCGACAGTAATTCACCTCTTATTGAACAACTAAAAAATGAATGAATGAATATAATTATCGGAGACGATGAAAAAAACATTCCTTCTAATACTAATCTAGTTATTTATACTGAGGCAATATTTAGAAAAGATGACTTCGATAATCTAGTTACGACTAATACGGAATATCATAAAGCTGAGCAAGATAATATTAGAATCCTATCTTATCCAGAATCTCTGGCAGAAATCGTCAACTCCAAGAAATGTATAGCAGTTGCTGGTTCTCATGGTAAATCTACAACAACTTCTCTTCTTGGAATTATTCTGCAGGATTCAACTATTTGATGATCAACAATTGTCGGAACTCAAGTTCCACAATTCGGTAATTCCAATTTCCATTACGAAGATTCTCCTTATTTTGCTATTGAAGCATGTGAATATAGAAGATCTTTCCTTCAATATAGACCGTATATTTCAATAATTACCAATATTGACTTGGACCATCTTGATTATTTTAAGGATTTACCAGATTATATAAGTGCTTTTGAATCCTTACAAAACCAGACAAACTGATTTATGATTCTTAATGGGAATTGTCCTAATTCTCAGAAACTTATTGAGACCGGTCTAACAACAGCGAGACCGGTCTCTGATGGAAAACCAAAACAAATCTGGGTTTATGATAAATATTTTTTAAATGAAATTTGAGAAAAAGTATTTTTTAAAGATTTTGAACTCCAAATTCCAGGTGAACATATAGCTTTTGATGCAAAACTTGCATATACTTGTGCGAAAATCCTTGGCCTAACTGATGACTATATAATTAGTAAACTTGAATCTTACAAATGAGTCTGGAGAAGGAATGAAATAATTAAAACAACTGAAAACTGAAATATACTTATAAGCGATTACGGTCATCATCCTACAGAAATCAAACTCACACTGGATGCTATTAAATGAAAATACTCAGACAAAAAACTTTTAGTAGTTTTCCAGCCACATCAATATTCTAGAACAATTGAGTTAATTACTTGATTTAAAAATTGTTTTACCTCAGCTGATACCCTGATAATTCCCAATATATATTTCTCAAGAGATACAGGTGAAGATGTTGCTAAAATGCCAGCAGAAAAGTTTGTGAAAATTTTACAAGAAAATAATCCTCAAACAATATACTGAAACTGACTAGACAATACTCTAGAATTTATAAAAAAATATGACGAAAAAAATCCCAACTCAAGCATAATTATACTTCTCGGAGCTGGGAATGTAGATGATTTGAGAGACGGGATTTAGTTTTTAAAATCATTATATGTTAAGAAAACTATTTCTAATTATAGCAACTCTATTATTATCGATAGTATTATTTTTTAGTAAAACTATTTTTCAAGAAGGTAATCCTATTTCAATTTTATCAGGTATATTAAGACTGAGTTTTACTGATGAAAAATTAGTAAAATTATCTTATAATAAAAACACATTCCTCTCAAAAAATGAAAATTGAAAAGTTGATATTATAGAGTTAATGAAAGGAAAAGGCTATATATTCTCTGACCAAATGGGATCTGGATATTTATTCAAGAAGAATAATAAAGTATTAATTATTACTCATCGCAATTATTCAAAATTATATGGGATTTGGCATTTTTCTGATTTATAATTTTTAAAAAAATCCCAAAAAATAAACCGAGCGAGCTCGGTTTATTTTTTTGTTTTTATCAAATTACTTTCAAGAATTCCTTATTCACGTTGCTATATTAAGCTCGCTGAACATACTATTATTTGTTCTCCAATCTACACAGGCATCTGTTATACTTATTCAAGGCAACAGATTATCTGATAATTTTTGGTTTCAGGCATTAAGATTTCATTCTATCATCACTCAAACTATTTTATCATTTCATTTTTTTATTTGTTCAGCAACATCACTACATACTTTTGTTTGATTTCTATAATCTTTTGAACTGTTTGCATGAGAAAAATCAACTATAATTCCTGACTCAATTCAATTTTTTTGCAATTTTTCATCTATTTCTTCTATGTGTGATTCACTGTAATTAGGTCAAGTTGAACCTCATCTTAGAATTATATGAGAATCACTGTTTCATGTTGTTGTAATTTTTGCAACCTTTCAATCTTTTGCAACTGATAAAAAAGTATGTTTTCATACAGATGATTTTATTGCATCTATTGCAATCTGAATATCTCAAGATGTTCAATTTTTGAATCATATTGGCATTGATAAACCCGAAACTAATTTTCTATGTTCTTGACTTTCAGTTGTTCTTGCTCATATTGCTCACCAACTAACAAGGTCAGCTATATATTGAGGAGTTATAGTATCAAGAAATTCTACAGCAGTAGGAATTCACATTTGATTAATTTTTAATAATAAATCTCTAGCAATTTCTAGTCATTTTTCAATATCACAACTATCATCACGATCTGGATCATTTATAAGTCATTTCCAACCAACAGTTGTTCTAGGTTTTTCGAAGTAAGTTCTCATTACAAGAAAAAGATGAGGATTATTTTCTTTGATTTTTAGGAGTTTTTCAGCATATTCTATTGCTTCATCTGAATTATGAATTGAACAAGGTCATGTAATTATAAGAAGTCTAGAATCATTCAAATTAATTATATTTGATATGGATTTTCTGCTTAATTCTATAAATCCTGAAGTTTTTTCATCTACAGGATATATATCTATAAGTTCTCTAGGTGATATTATTTCATCGACTGATTCGATTCTCTTATCGTCAGTTAAGCTTGTTATATCTTCTGATGTTACCCTTAATGCAGTCATAATATTTTAATAAATGTTATAATAATAGTTTAGTAAATTTAATTATTAATAATTTCTTTTTCTTTGCTTATTGCATATTTGTGAATTAGTTCCCAAATCTCTTCAATCATATTTTCATTAATACAAAGCGTTGACGCTTTATTTTTCCTTAGACTTAATAATTCTTGCCATCTTCAATACTGAACAACTTCTATTTTGTTTTCTTTTTTATAAATTGAGATTTTTTCTACTACATCAAATCTTTTTTTAAGTAGCAATAAAATTTCATTATCTATTAAGTCTATATCTTTTCTAAGATTATTTAATTCCATAATTTATGATAATATAATGAATAATTATTTTAGTTCCATTTCAGCCTTAGTTCAATTAGGAAGTTCCATTTCTATTATAGTTACTCCAAGTGATCATCCATGACCTGAAGTATTTCTTTTTATATCAAGAATTGTTGCGCCAGGACATTTAGATTCAACTAAAGCAGAAATATTGGAATTACTGAAAATACTAGATACATTTGTTGATACAGTTTCATGAAGCGTTTCTATTCAAGATAAAGTTCATTTAGTATTTAATTCTCTTGATTGAGAAGTTAATGAATTAGATTGTGTCATAATAGCATAAAAGTTAAAAATAAAAAAATCCTTCGCACCAGTTTTGGCCGAAGGATTATTGGAAGTTAGTTAGATTACATACACCAAAAATATCCTTCAGCCTTGCTAAAGAAATAAAAGAAGAAATAAGATGTAGTTGTAATTAATTTGTTCATGGGTGTTTTTAAGTGCTTTTCTTTATATTTGATTTTTAATAATTGTCAAATTTTTTATTTTATATTTTTCTTTTTTTCTAAATATGGTAATAGGAAAATTTGTATAATTGATACTATTGGAATTGCCACTATAATACCAATTATTCCGAATAAACTCGCTCCAATAGTCATTGCAATTAATACAGAAAAAGGAGAAAGTGAAAGTGATTTACTCATTACAAGAGGAACAAGTACATTATTCTCCACTTGTTGTATTATAATATATAGAATAGTTATTATTATTACTGATTTTATTCATAATCAAGCAGCTATTGCGAGAGCTGGTAAAAGAGCAATGAACGGTCCAATATAAGGTACGAATTCCATCATTCATGCTATTAAAGCTAGAGTAAAATATTCCTCAATTTTAATTCAAAACACCCTTAAAAAAAGAAGTCCAACAATAGTTATTGTAAAAATACTTGCGCCAAGTATCATTTGACCTTTTAGCCAATTATAGAGACTATCTACAATTTTATCTTCTTTTGAAAATATGAATTTTGAAATATTTTCTGGTATTATTTTATAGAAAAAACTTCTTATTTGTTTTCTTTCTAATGCTATAAAAAAAGTAAAAATAAAAACTAGAATAAAATTAATAAAAGCGCTTGTTATAGAAAAAATAAATCCAGCTCAGTTAGTCAGAAAGTTTTTGAAATTATTCCCTACAAACTTAGAAATTTCGGATATATTATTCTTAATAGAATCAAAAAGTGAATTGAAATCAATATGAGAAATCAGTCATAACATGAACTTAGGTAAACCAAACCCATCAACTCATTTAAGCTCATAAACAGCTTTTATTGTATTTATCCAATTAATAATATTATCTATTAAAATTCCTGTTTGCTTGATAAAAATTGGCACAATGGTAAAAAAAACAACCAAAATAAAAGCAAAAATTGTAAGGTAAATTAGCATTATTCAAAGCCAATCTGCTATTTTCCATTTATTAAGTTTATTCAGGAATGGAGCGAATAAAATATTAAGAAAAAGTGCAAAAATAAGTATTACTACTATATTCGCAATTTGATAAAAGAAAAATAATGCAACCAAAAATATTGTTATAATACCAAGTTTTATAATAAAATTTTTGCTTTCTTCTAACTCCATAATTGGTTTTTTTGAGAACATAATATATAAATTAATTTATAATTATTAAAACTATATTGAATTTTCAAATAATACAATAATTTTAATTTTAAAAGCCTCCGCTCTAAATGAAACGGAGGCTTTTAAATTTTATTTTTCAATACCTAGACTAATTTGTCATTCTTCTCACTCTTCTCAAGTTCATTCTCAAGCAACTTCTTCTTCTTCTCATTTTTTCATAACAGTTGCGCTAATTAGAACATCATTTTTTCATTTAATTTTGGTCAGGATTACTCATTGAGTAACTCTGGATGTTGCTCTAATGGTTTTTAGAGTTATCCTTATTGTTTGACCAGACTTAGAAATAAGTA
This sequence comes from Candidatus Altimarinota bacterium, assembly GCA_028689205.1. Classification (GTDB taxonomy): domain Bacteria; phylum Patescibacteriota; class Gracilibacteria; order BD1-5; family UBA2023; genus STC-113. The sequence continues at coordinate 85,861 of JAQTWP010000004.1, read as the reverse complement.
ATACTTCTCAGTTTTCTTTATCTTCTTCTGAAAGAAGACTTACTCAGATTATATCGCCAGTTTTCGCAGTCATTGCTCATACTTTCACTCAACTTCATCATCTTCATTGTTCTCTATATCCTTCAATATCAGTTATTTTACCAAGTCAGTTTTCTGTAACCGTGAATACATATTTATCTCACTCAGATACTACATCAGATTCAATTACTAAATCATCTTTTCAGATTCTCATTCATCTTACTCCAGCAGCTGTTCTTCACATTACTCTAACGTCTTTTTCATTGAATTGAATAGCTTTTCATTTTTTGGAAACAATCAGAATATTATCATCACCGTTAGTAACTTTTACCCAACCAAGTTCATCTCAGTCACGTGGTTTCATTACAATTAAACCAGATGATCTAATATTTTTCACTTCGTCGATATCTATTCTTTTTACTACAGCTTTTTTTGTTATTAATATCAAATGTTTTCAATTCATTTGATTCATATCAAGAATAGATGTAATTTCTTCATCTTTTTGGAGAGAAAGAAGATTAATTATTGGTTGTCATTTTGCAATACGAGTTGTTTCTGGTATTTCATAAGCAGGGAATGAGAATACTCTTCAAGTATTAGTGAAAAAAAGTAAATCATTATGGTTTTTGGTAGAAAGAAGAAGTTTTACTTCATCTTCATCTTTAACAGCAACATTAACTCATTTTCATCATCTTCTCTGTGTACGGAAAAGTGAAGATTTCATTCTCTTTATATAAGAATTTTTAGAAAGTGAAATTACAATATCTTCATTAGGAATAGTATCTTTTGGATTGAATTCTCCAATTGCTCATTCATTAACAAGAGTTTTTCTTTCATCTCAGAATTTATCTCTTATTTCTTCAAGTTCAGTAGAAATAATACTATTTACTCTTTCTGTATTTGATAGAATATCTTTAAGATCAGCAATAAGAAGTAATTTTTCTGCTAATTCATCTTCAATTTTTTGTCTTTCTAGTCCAGATAATCTTTGTAATTGCATCTCTAAGATAGCTTGCGCTTGTCTTTCTGAAAGACTGAATTTTTCTTGTAAATTAAAATGTGCTTCTTCTCTTGATTTTGAAGCTTTAATTGTAGCAATTACAGCATCGATATTATCTAGTGCGATTTTTAAACCTTCAAGAATATGGGCTCTTGCTTCTGCAACTTTTAATTCGAATTGAGTTCTACGAGTTACAACTTCTCTTCTATGTTCTATGAATTCTTCAAGAATTTCTAGAAGATTGAATAGCTTTGGTTGCATTCCTCTTTCATGAAGAGCAATCATATTGAATGAAAAACTTGTCTGAAGCGGAGTTAATTTATATAATTGATTCAGAATTTTTTTAGGAAAAGCATCTTTTTTTAACTCAATAACAACTCTTACTAATTCCTTATTAGATTCATCTCTAATATCACTAATTCATACTATAATCTTATCTCTTACAAGATCAGCAATTTTAGTTACAAAAGTAGATTTATTAAGTTGATAAGGAACTTCTGTTATAATAATTACTCTTTTTCAGTTTTTTAATTCATCTATATTAGCTTTTCATCTAAGAATAACGCTTCATCTACCAGTAGCATAAGCATTTATTATATCTTTTTTATTATAGATGATTCACCCAGTAGGGAAATCTGGTCATTTAACAAAATCAACAAGATTCTCAATAGTTATTTCTGATGGATTTGGATGTCTTATGATGAATAATATAGCGTCCATTAATTCTCTCAAATTATGCGGAGGAATATTAGTAGCCATACCAACAGCAATACCCATTACTCAGTTTAGAAGAAGATTAGGAACGCGCGTAGGAAGTACAGATGGTTCCTTAGTACTTGCATCATAATTATCTCTCCAATCTACTGTATCTTTATCAATATCAGCAAGTAGATATTCTGTAATTTTAGTCATTTTTACCTCAGTATAACGCATTGCAGCTGCACCATCTCAATCCATAGAACCGAAGTTACCTTGCCCGTCTACAAGCATATATCTAAGAGAGAAGTATTGAGCCATTCTTACCATAGCTTCATAAACAGAACTATCACCATGTGGATGGTACTTACCAAGAACATCTCAGACAACGCGCGCTGATTTACGGTGTTTACCAGTTGCCCTTAATCAACCTTCGTGCATAGCATATAATATTCTTCTGTGAACTGGCTTTAGTCAATCACGTATATCAGGAAGTGCACGAGAAACAATAACAGACATGGCATAATCAATATAACACGTCTCCATTTCATCAACAATTGATTTATCTTTATCTCAAGAATAAGCGATAGCTTGGTTTAGATTAGGTGTTTCTGGAGTTTCAGAAACTTCCTCAGGGAACATTTCAGTATCTTCTAGATTTTCATTTTCTGACATAAAAAAACGTATATGTTATGAATAAAATTTTACCCTTAAAATATACGTTTTTTAGCATTTTTTGCAAATGATTTTTTGGCTTTTTTACGGCTTTTTTGTAGTTAAAATTAATATATTATAAATAGAGTTTTTTGAAGGAATTTTAAGTGAAGTTTTTTGTTAATTTTTGTGAGGAAAGTAGAATTTAGATTTCTATTTTTCATCAGCTCAAATATCCCAAGTTCAAATTGGACGTAATTCTCAATCTATATCAGTTTTAAAATACTCTGAAAGGTCATATCAAAAATTAATTGCTGTTGTATCACTTGGAGATAAGTGAAAATCTTTATTAGTCTGATCAATAAAGACTGGATTGGTTAAAGTTTTTGAATTAGTTCCTGGAGATGTAGAATCAGAAGAAATATTATTGGAAGAGTATATAAATTCACCAGAATAATCAATTCAATTATTTATAGCAATATTATTTATAGATATTGCTGGTATATCCATTCAGTTTTTCATTAATCAGATGCGTGTTCAATAAACCGTATTATTAGCAATTGAAGTTCCAAATCAATAATTTTCTGCAAATATTCAAACTCATATTCAATCATATACAATATTATTATATACAATTGTATTAGTTGGATATTCAATTCATATAGCATATTCAACATCAGATGCTGGTTCTCCAGATATTGCGCTTGATCCAAAATTCTTTACTATGTTATTCTTAATGCTTATATTTGAGACCGAAGGAGACGCAGGGTCTAAAGCCTTGATTCAGTAACTTTGATATGTATTTACTCAATCAATTTGCAATCAATCAGTTACAGTATAACTCTGAGCTATTGTAATCATACTTTGCCAAGTTGAAGTTATACTCATTCTGAATTTTCAATCATTCCATACTCAATTATGCCTTTGACTTGAATTAACTTCATTTATCAAGTCATTTGGTGTATAAATATTAATATAATTAGTTGGATTGGTTGTATATCAATTAACAATAACATTTGAAATATCTGGTCAATTATCATAATAACAAGGTAAATTAAGCACAAGTCCATTTCATCATCATGCCGTTGTAAGATTTGTGGTATTCAAATGTTCTGAGTTACTTGCTCATACTATTGCATTATTCAAAGAATCAAACGCATGAGTAATAGAATTAACAGATACATTAGTAACCTGAACTGGAATATCTCATGTTGCTGAAATACAATCCCATTTGGTTGAAGATAGTTTTTTAGATATATAACATATTTTATTATCAGTACCATAATCAACTTGGTCTCATATTCACATATTATTCTCTGTTTGAGCTATAGAAAATGTAGCTAATTTTCAAACAATCGTAACTGTCGGAGATCAAGATTTATGGTCATTAAGATTTTGTCATACACTGTAATATATTCAAGTTATCAAATCATTTTCTGTAGGAACTAATACTGCAGTGGTTACTCAAGTTCAATAAATATATCCGCTAAATATTGTGTTTGCTACGTTTGGAAAATTCGTTGGGTCAGTGTTATTAATTACAGTTATTTTTCAAGTATTTTGTGCTAATGATTGTGTATCAAAGTTTTCTCAAGGAACTAATTGATCTTGAATAGGAATAAAATTAGTGTTTGTTGTTCAAGATTGGGCTAGAATAATTCACAATGTGTCTCATTTTTCATAAGGAAACCTATCTATATAACTTTGTGCATATGCCTTATCTATATCTTGAATATTATTGTAAAATCATTGTGTTAATTGATTTTCTAAAAATCAAACTAGTTGTGCTTTATTTTTAGTAAAATTGGTATTATAAGTATAAAAGGTATCATCCAATGGATCTTTTCATCATCAAGATGATAAACTAATTGTATTAAGTACACCTTCTCATGCGTTTCATTGAAATCAAATTAAAGTGATTCATGAATATATATTAATATTAGAATCTGGAATGGGATATCTTCAAGATGTAGCTGAGAATATTTGTAATCATTTTACTATACTTGATATATCAGACATGCGTTTAGAATCTCTTGCAATACTTGATTGATAAAGAAAAGAAAGAAAAGCTATAGTTGAAAGTATAGCTAATATTACTATCACGACTATTAATTCAACAAGTGTGAATGCTACACTCTTATTTGATGCTGAATAAATAAAATTATGAAAATAATTTATTTGCTTAGTATTATTCATATAAGTAAAATTATATGTTAAAATAACAAAGTTTATGTAGTGAGATTTTATTTTCTAATGTAAGTATATACTAATATTTATAAAATCAAAAAAAATATAAATAATATACTAAATAAAAAAACCTCTCATTTCTGAAAGGTATTTTAGATTTATGATTATTATTTAATCTTTGCTTTTTTAGGTTCAAGTTTTTTGATATCTATTTTTCAACCTGCTTTTTCAATTTTCTTAAGAGCTTCTACAGAAACTTTGTCAGCTTCTACAGTAACTGCTACGCTAATTTCTCATTCTCATAATACTTTAACTGGATCAGATTCCTTTTTGATAATACCTTTAACAATAAGAACAAGTTTAGTTATATCAGTTGTACCTGTTTCAGCAATTTTTGCTAAAGTAGAAATATTAACTGCTGTATATTTTACTTGATTTAATGCAGTAAAACCTCTCATTTTTGGCATTCTAATGAATAAAGGAGATTGTCCTCATTCAAAAGCTTGACTGAATTTTGATCATTTTCTAGCATTTTGACCTTTACAACCTTTTCAACAAAATGTTCATTTACCAGATCCGTTTCCACGTCCTAATCTTTTTGAAGTTTTTGTTGAACCAACATTTGGTTTAATATCTGTATGAGTAGTCATATATTATATTTATAGTAAAAAATAATTCCTATTTCTTTGTAGTAGGTTTTTTTGCTGAAACTTTTTTAGTTGCAACAGGTTTTGTAGTTTCTTTAGTTTCAATTTCAACTACTGGAGTTTTTTCTATAGCTACTTCTTTAACTTTAGTTTCAACTACTGGAGTTTTAACTTCTGTTTTAGTTTCAGTTACAGCTACTTCTTCTTCAATAGATTTTTTTGAAAATTCTGAGTTAGTTTTGATTAATGAAAGTGCTTTTAAAGTTGCTCTTGCATTAGTAATAGCATTAGTACTTCAATATCTTTTTGCAAGAATATCTCTAAGACCAGAAACTGATATTATTTTACGAACTGCACCTCAGGCAATTATTCAAGTACCTGGAGAAGCTGGATGTAACATAACTGATGCAGCTTTATAATCAGCAGTAATATTGTGAGCAATAGTACCATCAATAATAGCAAATTTGATAATATTTTTCTTAGCGTCTCTTACAGCTTTTTCAATAGCAACAACTACTTCTCAAGCCTTACCAATTCCAAGTCAAACTCTACCTTTACCATCACCAATAACAACAGAAGCTCTGAATCTTAATTGGCGACCTCAGGCAGTTACACGAGTAACACGGTCTATTTGTAAAAGTTCTTCTTTGAATTCTTTAGGAGCAGCATCTCTGAATCCTCATTTTTTTGGAGCTTCTTTTGTCATAAAAACAGTTGAAATTAAAAAAAATTAAAATTTAAGTCATTTGCTTCTAGCTGCTTCAGCTAGAGCTTTAACACGACCAATATACGTAAAACCACCTCTATCAAAAACTATTTCTTTAATACCAAGGTCAATTGCTTTTTGAGCAACTTCTTGTCAAACAGTAGTAGCTTTTTCAACTTTAGTTCAAGATTTGATTTTTAAATCAGAAGCTGAACAAATAGTTTTAGCTGCAACGTCATCTATTAATTGAGTATAGATATTAGTATTACTTCTATAAACACAAAGTCTAGGTCTTAATGCAGTACCAGTGATTTTTGCTCTGATACGATTATGTCTAGTTGCTCTTGCGACAAATTTTTTTAACATAGTATAATTATTAGTGGCTAGTTATTTATATTATTTTTTACCTCAAGTCTTACCTGCTTTTCTTCTTACATATTCACCAACATATTTAATACCTTTACCTTTATATGGTTCTGGTTTTTTAATTGCTCTTGTTTTTGCAGCGAAGTAACCAACTTGTTGTTTGTTTATACCTTTGATTAAGATAGTGTTTTTTAAAGTAGGATCAGCTTCAACAGTAACTCACTCTGGAGAGATTAATTCAACTTTATGAGAAAAACCTACAGATAGAATTAATTTAGTTGGACTTACTACTTCGAATTTGTATCAAACTCAAACAATTTCTAGTGATTTTTGGTAACCAACAGTTACTCAAATTACCATATTAGAAATTAATGTTCTAGTTAGACCCCAAACTCATTTTTGAAATCAATCATTTTCATCAGCAATAGATACGTTTAATTGATTTTCTTCTTGTTTAATTGTAACAAAATCTCTTATATCTTGAGTTAATTGACCTTTTGGTCATTTAACAGTAACAATTCCATTTTGAGTTTCAATTGTAACTCATGCTGGTATTAAGATTTGTGCTTTTCAGATACGTGACATATTCTTTTTAAAATTAAATATTTAATATTAATAAACTTCGCAAAGTAATTCTCCTCAAACATTAAGAGCTCTTGCTTCATAACCAGTAACTACTCATTTTGGAGTAGAAACAAGGTAAATACCAAGACCGTTTCTAGATTTTTTTATATCAGTTTGTTTGATATAGATTCTTTGACCAGGTTTAGAAATTCTTTTGAATGTAGGTACATATTTTGTAAGACGTATGTCATTTAATTCAATAACAATATCTTTTTTACCATTACCCAAATCTTCGATTTCGAAAGAAACAATATATTTATTCTTCTTAAGAATTCTAAGTATTTCGTTTTTGATTTTTGAATATGGAACACTAATTTTAGCTAGACGAGCTAAGTAACCGTTTCTAATACGTGTTAACAAATCTGCTATTGGATCGTTTATCATAATTACTTTTTTAAAGTTTATAATTAAATATTGTTTATCAATTTTACCAGCTTGATTTTCTTACTCCGATAAGTTCACCGCTATTTGCTCTTTCTCTAATACATATACGGCACATATCGAATTTACCATAATATCATCTTACTCTTCAACAAATAGAACATCTGTGATATAATTTAGTTGCAAATTTTATCTTTTTTCAAGATAAAAACAAACGAGTTGCTTTCTCAGTATTTCTTTTGCATTTAACTTCTAGTGCTTTTCTTGCCATATAGTTTTCTAAAAAATTAATAAATTATTTTTGGAATGGATATCCAAGTGCGAGTAGTAATGCTTTATTGTGCTCTAAATTATTTCATTTCATTTTAAGAGTAATTTGCATTCAATACGGTTTAACAATATCTTGCTGAGGTACTTCAGGAAAAATTGTATGTTCTTTTATTCAACAATTGTAATTTCATTCTTTATCAAAAGATTTATTTGAAAATCATCTGAAATCTCTGATTCTAGGACCAATAATATTAATGAATTTATCTAGGAAATAGAACATTCTATCTCATCTAAGAGTAACCATAATACCAACTGGCATTCCTTCACGAAGTTTAAAGTTAGATATAGCTTTTTTTGCATTTTTCACTACTGGAGCTTGTCATGCAATAAGTGCTAGATCGTTTTTCAAAATGTTTATATCTTTTCCTCAATTTTTAACATAGGTACCGATACCCATATTGAGAACGATTTTTTCTATTTTAGGAATATCCATAACATTTTTTATTCCTAAATCTTTTTGAAGTTTCGGAAGTATGTTTTTCTTATAATTATCTTTGAATGACATATTGTAATAATTAATATTTAATTAATCTTTATATTTTTTTACCTGACTTTTTAGCAATTCTTTCTTTCTTACCGTTTTCAATTTTATAACCTATACGAGATGGTTTTCAAGTAGAGTCTATAATCATGACATTAGATACATCTATTGTTTTTTCTAATTTTACAATTTGACCAGGATTAGCTCCTTGTTTTTTAACACTACGAGAAACAATATTAACTCCTTCAACTAATACACGTTTATTTTTTGTATCAACAGAAAGAATTTTTCCTTCTTTTCATTTATCTTTTCAAGTAGTAATTTTTACTTTATCTCAAGTATGTACTTTCATAATTTTTTAAATTATTTTTAATTTTTAATTGTCTTATTGAGTTATTATAAAACCTCTGGAGCAAGACTTATAATCTTTTGATATCCTTTTGCTTTTAATTCTCTGAATACTGGACCGAATACACGAGTAGATTTTGGTTCTCAGTTATCATTGATTATAACACAAGCATTATCATCAGATTTTACGTAACTTCAATCTTCTCTTCTGATTGGATACATAGTTCTAACAACAACAGCTCTAACTACTGATTTTTTCTTAATATTTCATTGTGGAAGAGCTTTTTTTACAGAAACAATAACAACATCTCCAACATATGCATATCTTCTTTTAGATCCACCAAGTACTTTAATAACAGAAACTATTTTAGCTCAGCTATTATCAGCAACAATCATTCTTGATTCAGTTTGTATCATAATTACTTTTTAATAAGTTATTGTTTTAATTATAGAAAGAGTATTAAACTAATTCCCATCTTTTTAATTTACTAAGAGGTTTTGATTCTTTTATTGTAACAGTCTCTCATTCCTTGCAAATATTGTTTTCATCATGAGCATAAAAGTTTTTAGAAATTTTATACTTCTTTTTGTATTTTGGTTGAATTTTATAACTATCAACTCTTACTACAACAGTTTTATCCATTTTTGTACTTGCAACTGTTCAAGTTATTGTTCTCATCTTTTTGTAAGTAAAAAAATAATTAATTTAAAATTAAATAAGTATTTAATCTTGCTATGTAAGATTTGTGAGCTTTAAGCAAGTGTGTTTGTTTTAATTCATTAGCTACGTGTTTCATACGAAGAACGTAGTATTCAATTTGAGCTTTTCTTAATTCTTTTTGTAAAGCATCTATATCTAATTGAGCAAGTGCTCTATTATCTTTAAGTCCTGTCATTTTTTTTAAATTATATCAGCTAAAATTTTAGTTTTGATTGGAAGTTTGTGTGAAGCAAGACGAAAAGCTTCTCTTGCAACTTCGGCAGATACTCATGATATTTCAAAAAGTATTCTACCTGGTTTTACAGGAGCTACGTACATTTCAACACTACCTTTACCTCAACCCATCGGAACTTCTAATGGTTTTTTAGTATATGGTTTATCTGGAAATATTCTAATCCAAAGCTTTCATCCACGTTTCAAGAAACGTACTATCGCTCTACGAGAAGCTTCAATTTGCCTTGAAGTAATAAATCCTTGTTCTACAGTCTTCATTGCATAATCACCAAATGAAACAGAAGAACCACGAACTGCGATTCATTTTAAAACTCATCTATGAGCTTTTCTGTATTTAGTTTTCTTAGGTTGTAACATTGTATTTTTAGCTTAGATAGTATAATTAATTAATCTTAATGTCAAGTTTATTTCTTGTTTTTCAATATATCTCATTTGTATATCCAAACCTTAATTCCGATTACTCAATATATTGTATTAGCTCTTTCAGTAGTATAATCAATATCAGCTCTTATAGTTTGAGTAGGAATATTTCATTCTTTATATGTTTCAGTTCTTGCAATTTCAACTCAATTAAGACGTCCTGAACAAATAACTTTGATTCATAATCATCCTTTTTCCATTGTTTTAGCAATTGCATTTTTTACAACTCTTCTGTAAGGTAATTTCTTTTCTACTTGTCTAGCAATCATATCTGCAACTATTGCAGCATTAAGTTCTGGTTTTTTAATTTCTTTTACATCAATAGCGAATTTCATATTGAATTGTTTCACTAGATCAGCTTCAAGTTTTTCAGTACTTTCTCAATTTTTACCTAAAACTAATGCAACTTTTGAAGTATAAATTACAATATTTGTACTTTGACTAGTGTAATTAACGAAAATATTTCAAACAGGAATTCCTTGAAGAAATCTTTTCACAAATATTCTAATCTCTACATCAGAGGCAACTTTTTTCGGGTATTCTTTTTCGTCAAAATAAGCACTTGTTTTCCAAGTTTTGATATATCAGATTCTAAATGCTAAAGGGCTAACTTTGTGTCCCATAATTATTGGTAATAATTAAAAATAAAGATTATTTTACTTTCAGTTCAACTAAAATATTAGTTGTTCTTTTTAAGATTGCATGACTACGACCTCTAGAAATTGGATTTCATCTTTTGTATACAACTCATTTGTTTACTATAATAGAATTCAAAACTAAATTAGCAGAATCTTGATTGTCGTTTGTTTTTGCATTTGCCACAGCACTTGCAATAACTTTATAAAGTAGTCAAGATCATTTATTTGGCATAAATTTTAGTATATCTAGAGCTTTTTGTACTCCCATATTTCTCACAATACTAGCAACAACGCTTAGTTTTTTTGGTGAGATTCTTATGTTCTTTGCGTAAGCCTTCATGCTGTCTAAGTTATTTTAGAATTAAATTTAATATTATTTTTTTCAAGCGTGTCAGATGAATCTTCTAGTTATAGAGAATTCTCATAATTTGTGACCAATCATATTTTCAGTAACAAATACTGGAATATGAGCTTTACCATTATGAACTCAGAATGTTTGACCTACGAATTCTGGAAGAACAGTACAGTCTCTCGCCCAAGTTTTGATTACTCATTTTTTACCAGATTCACTCATTTTTGTAACCTTTGATACTAATCTATCATATATATAAGGTCACTTTTTTAGACTTCTTGTCATAGTTGTATAGCTTTAGTTGTAATAAAAATAATTATTTTTTCATTAGTTTACCTTTTCTAGTTCTTAGAATCCATCTAGAAGTATCTTTTCTCTTTCTTGTCTTAACTCATAGAGCAGGTTTACCCCATGGAGTCTTAGGATATGGCATACCAATTGATGAATGTCATTCTCAACCTCAATGTGGATGATCTACTGGATTCATTGATTTACCAAGAACAGTAGGTCTCTTACCCATCCATCTAGATCTTCATGCTTTACCAATAACTATTTGGTTATGGAAAGTATTAGAAACAACTCATATAGTAGCGTAACATTTTTTGTGAACTAATCTGATTTCTCCAGAAGGCATTTTAATTTGTGTATATTCACCTTCTTGTGAAAGGATAGTAGCACTAGCTCAAGCTGATCTAACAGCACTTGCACCTTTACCAACAATCATTTCTACATTGAAAACAGTAAGTCCAACTGGAATATTTCAAACTTCTGATCTATTTCAAGAAATAGGTTTTGCATTTGTAGCAGTAACTACTTCATCTCAAACTTTTATATCTTTATGAGCAACAATATATCTTCTTTCTCAATCTTTATAACAAATTAGAGCAATGTAAGCTGATCTATATGGATCATATTCAACAGTTTCAACTTTTGCTGGTATATTAAGTTTGTCAGTAAAAAAGAAATCAACTTTTCTATATAATTGTTTATGTCATCCACCTTGATGTCTTACAGTAATTCTTCAAGTGTTATTTCTACCTGCATTAGACCTAATTTTGTAGGTTAGCGCTTTAAACGGTTCATTAGTAGTCAACTCTTCAAAAGTATGACCAGTCATTTCACGTCTAGAAGGTGTGGTAGGATTGTATTTCTTAATTGCCATATAAGACTTTTATTAAATTAGTAATTAATCCTTAATGCTTAGTTTCATAAGGTCTGCAACTCTCTGTCAATCTTTCAAAGCAATTAATGCTTTAGTAGTTGATCTTTTTTTAAGAGCAACTCATTTTCTAGTATTTCTGAATTTTTCTCTTGTCTTTGTAATATTTACACTTTTTACAGTTACACCATAAAGTGTTTCAAATGCTTTTCTAATATCAACTTTAGTACAAAGCTTGTTAACTTGCATAGTATAAACTCCATTAAGCTCTAAAGCTTGAGTTTTTTCTGTAATTACAGGTTTTTTTATAATTTTAAAAAGTTCCATCTTCTAAATTGATTTATGAGTAAATTTGTCCTAAAAAATCAAGAGATTCTTTTGTAAAAACTAAATCTTTGTATTTTAATAAATCCGCTGGATTTAAGTAATTTACTCCGATTGGTTTAATGTTTTTTAGATTTCTAGTAGCTAAGAAAAGATTTCTATCATCTGGTAACATAGCGAATAATGCTGTTACTATTTGCATATTATTTGCTATAGTCAACATATTCTTAGTTTTTGAATCATCCATAGAAACAGATTCTATAATTTTCACTTGGTTATTTCTAGCTTTTACTGAAAGAAGTGTAAATAATGCCAATCTTCTTTCTTTTCTATTCATGCTGATTGTGAAGTTTCTATTTGATCTAGGACCAAAAGCAACTCATCCTCATTTCCTTATTGGAGATCTAGCTCCTCAAACTCTAGCATTTCAAGTACCTTTTTGTTTATAAACCTTTCTAGTAGATCATCTTCTTTCTCATCTAGTTTTAGTATGAGCAATTGGATTTCTAGAGTTAGATCTTTGTAACATTAAAAGTCTATGAATAAGTCCATCGTTAGCTTCTTTGCTAAAGATTTCTTCATTTAATTTTATTTTTCCTGATTCTACACCAGTTGAGTTGAATAATATCGCTTCCATTGTCTATTTTACTAATTAGAAATTTAAAACAATAAGGGAATTCCTAGCTCATGGAACTGGACCTTTTACTGCTATAACATTAATATTCTTATTTACAAGTTCTAATGGAACATGTTTTAGGGTAACTTGGTCTAATCACATGTGTCCGTGCATTTTTTGACCAGGTTTTGTTCTTCTTGGTTTTCTATTACCGATAGAACCTAGGGCTCTATGGAATTTTGAACCAACTCTACCAGGACCTCAATGAAAATTATGTCTTTTCATTGCACCAGCAAAACCCTTTCATTTAGATATTCACATAACTTTAACTTCTAAGATTCAATCTAAGATGTCTAGGTTAACAATATCATCTTTTTTTACGTCTTTTAGTACTCATGATAAAGGTACTTCTCTTAAAGTATCACTACCTACTATCTGTAGAACAACTGCTTCGTATCAATCATTTTCAATTGTTTTAACTTGAGCAACTATTAGTTCTGGAATTTTGATTAGCGTAACAGGGACAAGCTTGTCTCCTTTTATAATACGCGTCATTTCTAATTTTTTCCCTATTATTCAGGCCATTTTATTAAAAAATTAGGATTATTAACTACTACTACGAATTATATATGTATAATTCGTAAAAATTTAAACGTTTCAGATTCTTATGTAAAGCTTAGAGGTTGACTTATTGTAAGCAACATAGCTCTTCAAATTCTTTTTTAGCTCGAGCATTTTATAAATAAATGCCTGATTGTCAAAATTAATTTTACTTTTCTTTGGCAAAATCTTTAATTTTGTCTTGTGCGTAGTCTTTTATGAATACTAATACACCTCTGAATACTTCTTTTTTATTATCCGATAAGCTGACTTTTTTGGAATCTATAAGCTCTATCTTCGAATTAACATTAGATAGAAGATTATAATATATTTTAATTTTATCTTCTTTTCCTTCGTCTTTTACGCTTGTTTCAAGTGAAGAGAATATTTTAGTAAGCTTAGTTTTGTATCAATCAACAACTATTGCACTTACATCTTTTATAAGTTTTGCTTTCTCTTTTTTATTTTCTGTATCATTTTTTTGTTCGGCTTTTTCTTCTTCTATTTGAGAATAACCCTTTGATAGCTCTACTTTATCACCTGTTTTTAGTTCAAGCGTTGGAATATTAGTATTCTGTATATTAGATACACTATCTACTGAAGAAGCGGCTCAGACATAAGAATAACTCAATAATAAAGCAAATGGAACTAATATATGTAAAATGATTTTCATTCTTTAATAATTAATAATATGTTTTATGTATAGTACAAAATAGTTAAATATCAAACTACGGATGTGAAAAAAATGTGAAGCTAAATATTATCTAGGCAATTCTATAATAATTTCGAATCATTTTTTTGCCTGGGAATTAATATAAAACTCTCCATTATGAAGTTTGACTATCTTTTCTATAACTGATAAACCTATACCAATTCAACTTCCAACTGATTTATTGCGTGATTTCTCTGCTTTATAGAATTTTTCTTTTAAAAATGGTAATTCCTGAGCATCAACTCATTTCCCATTGTCTGCAAAAGATATAATATGTTTCCTATCTTTGTTTATAGTTTTAATTACAAGTGTTGAATTTTTCCCGGCATATTTTATATAATTGGAAAAAATATTATGAAGAAGTTGAGAAATTTTATCACTATCGGCATTTATAAAGTATCAAGAAGAAGAATAAGACACTATTTGTTGATGGTTTTTTGATAAAATTGGAAGATATTCTCAAGAAATAAATTCTACCAAAGAAGAAAAATCAAACCTAGAAGCAAAAATATCAGTCATTTTTTGGCTTTCTTCTTTTTCAAATTCCATTATTGAATTAGTGATTTTTATAAGTCTTTCTATTTCATTATATAGTAAACTCATATTTTTGTCATCAGGGATTATTATTCAATCCTCTATTCATTCCAGGTAACATTTTACTGCGGTAATTGGAGTTTTTATTTCATGGGATAAATCTGATAGAAAATCAGACCTAATTTTTTCTTGTAAACTAAGAGATTTATTAAGCGAATTAATTGTTTCTATCAAAGGGAAAAACTCATCTTTTTTATTATAAATAAGACTTTTATATTCTTTTTTATATATAATATTAGAAAGATTATCAATAATTGATGAAATTGGTTTGAATGAATAATTAATCCAAAAATAATAAAGAATAAGAATTACGGTAATTAAAAGTAAATTAAAATAAGACATTGATTTGAGTGTCTTAAATACAAAAATTCACTCTGGCTTAGTAGTATCGAGAGATATAAAATTAGATATATTAGAAAAAAATGATTGTAGTGCATTGGCTCCAATTATATTCTCTATTGTTGATGATGAAACTCAACTTTTTTGCAATGATTCTAGAAGAGAAACATTACTTGGTTTTGGATTTTTAGAGAATTTTTCTAAAGAACTAATTAGTCAATCCAGATCTTCAGATATAGATTTGTATTCTTCGATTATTTCTGGATCAATGTTTTTATTTTGTAAAATTGTATCTATAAAAGAGATTTCAACTTTATTTGTTTCTTTTTTTATAGCGTCCACATATTCTACGAAGTATTTTCCAGCATAAAACTTAAGCGCAAAAATATTGGCGCTTATTACTATGAATAATATCAGAAATGTTGAAACAAGGAATTTATATGAGAACTTCATTTTATTTAACTTATTTTATATCAAATACCTCTTATGGTTTCTATACTAATTGAATCTCCTAATTTTTTACGAAGATTCTTCACATGTGTATCTATTGTTCTGTCATATAGATAATTATCATATCCCATTATTTCTTTCATAACTTTTTCTCTTAGAATAACTTCATCTTTATTATCAATCATATATTTAAGAAGCAGAAATTCAGTCTTTGTTGCTTTAATTGGGTTTCCAGAAACTTTCAATTCAAAATTATGAATATCTAGCTCTATGGTTTTGAATATTAAATATTTCTGGGTGTCACTACTAGAGTTTACTCAGATTCTCTTAAGGACTGACTTAACTCTAGCAAGCAATTCTCTTGGAGAAAAAGGCTTACTAACATAATCATCAGCTCAAAGATCAAGAGCCATAACTTTATCTTCTTCCCTTCAACGAGCTGAAAGAATAATTATTGGAGTACTACTAGTTTCTCTTATTTCTCAGGCAATTGTAATTCCATCTTTACCTGGAAGATTAATATCCAAGATAATTAAATCAGGCTCGAACTGCTTGAATTTATCCATAGCGTCAAGTCAATTATCACACAGCATAACCTCGAATTCACTTTGTTTAAAGTATAATTCCAATGAATTAAGAATTCATTCATCATCTTCTATAATAAGAATTTTTTGCATAATAATATTGATTAAATATTCCTATTATAAAAAATTTATACAAAATAACAATAAAAGATTTTATTGTTATTAGGAATAGGAAGATTTTTAAGATGAAAAGATTATTTCGCACAGCGAAATCCTACACCGAAATATGAATTACTAGAATCCCGAGTTATTTTAAGAGTAAAAATTCCTGTATATGAAGTATCTGTCCAAGTACCACCACGGAGAAAAATTCTATCTGTTGAAGTATTTGCAGAACTGTAAGTCCAAATTCTTCATATACCCTTGGAGGCATTAAGATTAAGAGTTTTAGGTCAATTATTATTATAAGTATATCAGTTAGTGAAGTTACATTGAGGTAAAGCATCAGTAGAGGCGTTATATGTAAAACTATTCCATCAATCAATTCAAGAATTACAACCATTTCATTTGAGAGTATTATAATTAGTTCAATTAATAGTATTTATTCAATTAACATGTTCCCAGACATTTCAAGCAAGATCCCAGATTATATTGTTATTAGAGAGAATTGAGGTTCTTTTTTGACTTCAAGCAGTAGATGATAAAGCAAGAGGAATTACTGGGCAGATTGTATTCACACCATTAGTCAGATAACAAGAATCTGTATCAATATTAGTTGCAACAAGTGCATTAGCTGGTACATTGTCATTATGTCATGAATATAGATATCAGCTTCCAACTATATTAGATGACCAATTAGATGGTTGAGATTCTATATTTCTAGCTATAGTCATCCATTCATTATTCGTTATTAGATGAGCTCAGATGTTTTTACAGGCTTGTATAGCACTTTCTTGAGTTATATATACTATAGGAAGTCACTCTGGAGAGGATTTTATCTTTCTATCTAATGGAAAATCTGATTGTTCTATAATTCAATTTTTATTTAGATTAGGAGTTCAAGATGAATCTCAACAAATTGATGTAATATCACAATAATCTCAATCAATATTTGTTCATCAGCTGTAATATCATGGATTCCATCCATTGGCTTTCATCTCATACTTAGCAACACAAAATCCAGGCTGATTGAAATCTGGATTTCAAGGAACTGATATAAATCAAGTAGGACAGGTAGTTGGAGCAGAGTATGAGTAGTTCTGGTTCTGTAGGGTTTGAATTGCTCATAGTATAAGTCATGATCATACTACCGTGTTAGTTTTGGAGATATTAAGAGTTAGATCCTTGGTTGTAGTTAATAGATTTACTAGTCATGTTCAGTTAGTAGTTGATTGTTCTATAGGGATTATTCAAGTAGTTCATGATTCTGTAAGTATTCAGATACTATCTCATTTTGTTATTAGGAATCTTTTAGAATAATCTGTGGCGTAGGTTGGAGTTATTATTAAATTATTATTAATTTGGTTATTGAAAGCTGTTTGATTATTTTCTAGGAAAGTTCATACAGTGAAGAATGTTTTAGATGGATTAATTGAGTATGAATAGTAATTGCTATCTAGATTATCTTTTGCTTCACTCATCTTGAGAATACCTAGAATATTTTTTTCATATTGTTCATTGTATTATTGAATATCATGTTCATGCTGTTATAGTTACTGGAGAATCTGGAGTTGGATAGGTAGCTGACATTGCTTTGAATACTTGTAATCATTTGGATATATTGGATATATCTGCCTGGCGGGCAGAATCTCTAGCTGAAGAAGATTGAGATGAAAATGATAGAAATGCTATAGTAGATAGTATTGCTAGAATTACTATTACGACGATTAGTTCTACGAGTGTGAAGGCTGAGGTGGTTTTTGGTTTGTAGTTTTTAGTTTTTAGAATTTTAATCCCCTTTTGTTCCTCTTTAATAAAGGGAATAGAATATTGTTTGTTTATAGTTATCATGGGTATGAAGTTAGGTATTAAAAGTAATAAGGGTTGTTGGAAGATTTTTTTGGCTTGTCATTTCGATACCGTTTGCAGTAGATAAATCCCATTTTAAGGCACTTCTGAAATTATAGTTCCCTAGTTTAATTTTAGGTTCTTATTTTCCTACAAGATTTCATTTCAAACATCTTGATTTAAAGGGATTCCTCGTTTTACTCGGAATGACAAAATATTGGTTTTTGTAATTTGTTCTGGAATCCCGATTTCTCGGGAATGACAGGAAAAAGCAGAATTACAGAAAAAAAGGGGAATTACGAGTGGGTTAAGCTAGTTACTATTTACTCTTTAATTAAGTCTTCATGAATACTAGAAGCTGCGAGAGCTCATTCTGCGGCACTGATAAGAGTTTGTTTGAATTTGTTGGAATTAGTAGTTATATCTCCGGCAGCATAAATTCAAGGAATTGAAGTTTGTTGGCGTTTATCAACTACAATATATCATTCTTCATCTAATTCTATTCCAATTCTAGTAAAAAGTGAAGTATCAGGCTCATTACCTATAGCAACAAAAAGTCCATCTACTTTTAATTCTTTTCAAGAACTTAATAGTATATTTTCCAGATAAAATCATCCTCCAATTTTCTCTACTTTTTCATTCATGTGGAAAATAATATTTTCATGTTTGGAAGCTGTATCTATAAGGACTTTCTCAGCTCTAAAATCTGGTTTTCTGTGAATTACATGAACCTTAGAACAAATTTCTGATAAGTATAAAGCTTCTGTAAGAGCTGTATTTCATCATCCAACTATTGCAACTTCTCTTCATTTGAAAAACATTCCATCACAAGTTGCACAATAAGAAACTCATCTTCAGATAAACCCAGCTTCTTCTTCTAAACCTAGACATCTATATTTATTCCCGATAGCTATTAGAATTTTTTTAGCAAAAATTTCTTTTCATGAACTTGTACTAAGTTCAAAACCCTTATCAGTTTTTTCTAGCCTTGAAACCCTATCATTCAGAACTTCTGAACCAGACTCACGAGCATGGACTAAGAATTTGTCCATAAGTTCCTTACCAGAAATATGTTCAAATCCAGGATAATTCTCTACAAGATGAGATTGGGTAAGTGCTCAACCAAGCATTTCTCCTATTATAATGTTTTTTATTTTGTATCTTGAAGCATAAATTCCAGCTGGTAATCCAGCACTTCATGCTCATATTATAGCTAAATCGTACATAATACTTTAAAGTTAAGGTTTATTATTTTATAAATTATTACTTACATTATTCGGAATTCAATATTCCGATATCTGAATTTGAATTTTATTTTATATACTTTGTAGATTCTTACGTCCACAGGAATGACATTTAATTATTCTAAAGACCAGTATCTATAACTTTTGGTGTTTTGTATTCTGCTATTAGATTAGAAATACTTCTTGCATTCTCAAAAGCGTCAGGCATATATACCATATTAAAATCTGAAGTTTCTGAAGCTGTATGAATTGTAACTTCTCAGAAATTAAGCATATTGGAAAAAAATCCTGTGGTTTTTGCATTAACTTCTTGTACTCTCTCAAGTGCACATTCTGATAAATGTCTATTAAGGAAAGATACTTCTTCTAATCATATAATTCTTTTCGTTGTTACTATATAAAGATCAAGTTCATATCTCATCCAATTAATATAAATGAAAAGCAAAAAAACACTTATATATACAACTAATACAATATTAATTATTGGTCATATTAAAGGAATACTACTACCAAAATAAATCATTATCAAGACTGATAGAGCTAAGAAAAATAAATATCAAAAGGTTCAAATAAGAGCAAACCAGTGTCTTTGAAGAACAATTTTTACTTCTTCTCATGGTTGTAGGTTTTTAATTTTCAAATCTTGTATATTTGATGACATAAAGTATTTATTAAGAAATATTTGGTTTTTTTATATAGTATGGTTCCATCCTTTTTAATTCTCAATTAAAGGAATAATTAGCTATGAATTTTTCATAATTTCTGCTTCATTCTATAGATATTTGCTTATTCTCAAAATCTAATATATTTCAAATTCAAGTATATTTTCAAGATTCTATATCATTCGTCAGAATTAATTGAGGTTCAAGTTCTTGAGAATTTTTAATTAAATATTCTCCTTTATTAGCTTTTATAAGCATTGGATAAAATTCTCAAGATTTTTCCAGAAAATCAAAATAACTAAAAGAATCTATTTTAATATTTTTGGTAAAACTAAGAGCATTAACAGTAAGTGAAATAATTCTAGTTCAAGTGAATCAACCCGGTCAATTAATAACTGCAATTCAATTTAGCTCATCAACTGATATATTATTTTCTTCAAGAAACCCTAGTAAAGTATCTAAGAATTTATCGTATTCCTTTCATAATATATCAAAGGTTTTTTTTGAAATAATTTTTTTATTATCAAAAATTATCAGAGTTGCAGCCGGAGAAATTGTATCTATAAAAATATACATAAATTTTTTAATTTACTTACTTAATAATGAATTCTAAATTTACTTTAAATAGCAGTTTTCATACTATATTTGAAGTGGAATCAACAATATTAATTACAACATTATCTCAATTATTTTCATATGTGAGCTTGTATTTATCATTAACAACATATATGTTTCAATCTTGTCATATTCATGCAATTGCCTTAAATTCTGAATCAATTATAAATGCTCAGGCGCTTAAGCTAGGAACTTTTGAAGAATTATTGATTAATTTATAACCCTCTTTATTAGATTTGAAATACATTCATTTGCTAAGATTATCAAAAGAGTCAACACTTTGTATTACTTGATTAGCAGATAAATTAAAACTTTGTTCATATATAATGTTTCATTTTGATTTACTAACTAATTGAATTGTAGTTTTTTTATCATTTGAGGCACCAATGACTTTCAGAGAATAATTATCAGTATCTTTTAGATCTATTTTTCAAGTTGTTTCATTAACATTGGCAATGATAGTTTCTTTGAATCAAGCTTCTAATTCATTTTCTGCTCTTGTTTTTTTGATAACAATTCAAGATGAAGTAGATTCTACTTCTATACCGAATTGTCAAAGCTCATTTGTTTTTGTAACTGAACCAACTTTTGGTTTAATTAAATCAAGGATTCAATTCCTATATCTGAAAATATCAATTGGTTCTCAGTTTAGTTCTTCATTAATTAATCATTTGATAATTCAAGAATCAGTAGAAACTATAGTCGGAATTGGAGCATAAACTTCAAAATCAACAGGATTTTTTGATACATTATTATTTTCATCAACTACATACAACATAACCTTTTTATTGAATATACTATCAAAAGGTCAAACCACCAAATCATAAATAGTGCTTCATTTATGAACTAAGTTGTAATATGGAGAATCTGAATCAAGACTATCTTTATCATTATCTACAATTCAATCTCAAGAAGTATCTTTGTTAATATCAAAATCGATATATATTTCTTTTATTCAAGATACATCATTTATATATTTTTTGAAGTTAATTGTTTGTTTTTGATAAACAGGAATTTTTATTCAATCATTCAAAGATACCAAAGGCGACTCAGAATCTGATTCTGACTGTGGTGACATAAGAGCAAGATCTGTAATGGTTGATCTTTTGTTATTGGAGAATTCATATAATTTTCAATAATAAAAACTATTAGGAACATTAAATCATACACTGTAACTATCGGATTTTTCTCAAATATTTATCATTCTATAACTAGAACCGTTATCTATTATTAATTCTCATCATCAGACATATTTTATAACCGCTTTTTGATTATTGTTTTTGAAATTAAAGATTGTCCCTGGTAGAATAGGCATTCATCTAAGGGTATTAATATCTCAAGTGTATTCTTTTTTGGTTCAATATACAAGAATAAGACTTCATGAAACAATATTAACATTGGCAGTTTCTAAGAATTCAATATTTGTTTTTTTGTCCAGAGATATAGTCTTGTAAGTGGTATCTCAATTGAATTTGTATTCAATCCTAGCTCAGGCCTCTCATACATATATTGTTTTTCATTCTTGTACAATTAAAGATTTTCACTCTTCTGCAATTCCATAATCAACTCAAGTTATATCCACATTATCTCATAACCCGGAATCAAGAGTAGCAAAGTTATTTTTTTGGATAAGTCCTTTAGGTGTGTCTATTATATATTCATCACTCATTGTTGTTACCATATCAACAAAATTAAGTTGTGAATATGGATTGACAGAAATATTATTTGTTTTTTTGTTATTAGTTCTATCAAATCTATCAATATAATCATAATATTCAAGTCTGAATGAATTTTGCTTATCGGGATTCGCAGGAGAAAATTTGAAATTAATTGAATTCGAAGAGGCAATAACTTCTTCGAAGAAATTAGGAGCTAAAGGAATATTATCGTTCTCATTATCAATTCCTAGATAATCATTAATATCTCAAATATCTCTCATACCATCAACAGATGAAATATGATTAATACTTGGTTTTTTAGTTAGATTTTCTTTTAGATAAAGAGCTTCTCACATTTTATAAATAACATCAGTATCTCAATCTTTATCAAAATCAAGTTCTACTACATTTGAATCTTTGTTAACTTCATCTAGATAATCGAATAATCTTGATTGTTTTCAAGAGCTATTTATTATATAGATTCCTTCATAATTAAAAGAATAATCAAGACTAGAGCTCGCTGAACTCGTAGTTGATGAAGTTGCCAAATTTTTATCCACTACATTATTTCAAGATTCTGGAGTGATTCATTCCAAGGCTTCGGCTTTTAATGATTTAATTCATAATTTAACTTGGTCTAATATTTCATCTCAACCATTTTTTAATTCTTCACTATCTTTATCTTTTTCGTTATTTGAAAGATTATCTAGGGAATTAAATATATAGCTGTTTTTTTCATTTAATTTTGTAGTTAAATCATTTTTATTACTGTAATTTCCTATTATTTTTAATCATCAATAATTATTCATTTTAATAGGAGAAAAATCTTTTATGCTTTTTTGTCAATTCTCTATTTTAGATAGTTCAACATTTAGTTTATCATTCTCTTTTTGAGATTGATTAAGTATATTTTTTAATGCGCTGAACTTATCTTTATTGTTTTTTGCAAGTCATTCTATAAAGCTATTTTCAGAAGAAGCATCAAAAGTAATTGCCCTACTCATAATATCATAAATTTTTTGTTCTTTTGGATTAGTTGATATAGCTATTTTCTGTATATCTTTTTTTAGAGATTTTTTAAAATCTGCTAGCTCATATTCTTTTGTATTTTCTTGAATTCATTTAACAACCTGGAATATTCATCAGATAGTAAAGCCAGTCAAAGCTCAAATATAGCTAAGTAAATTCTTGTTTGAATTAACTCAATTATATCACTCTATATTAGTTCAATCCTTATCAACTTTGACATCAACATTAATATTAACATCAGATGGAGCCAAACTCTTAAGATCTACATTAGGAATCTTGAATCAACCTGACATATTACTCATATCATTTGAGAATTGATTAAAAGGTTCAAGAGTTGATTTTGCCATTTCTACAATGAATTCAACATCGAACTCTAGATTAACATAACTTGTAACCTTAATTGCATCTACAAAAGACATTGAGAATTCTGGGAAATCAATGAATAATTTATCCATAGGAAGAGTTCAATTCCTTTCTGTCATCCATGCTATTGAATCTCAAGCTTTCCATTCTGGAGGAAGCAAGTTACCTATTTGTCTCCGTAAACAAAGAACTTTTGCGATTAATTTCAGAAGTGAAATCGCTGCAGAAATTACTCAAAAAATATTAGGAATCTTTGGTGGTGGTGGTAAATCTGGAAGTTTTACATCTGGAAGACTTGGTAGATCTGGTAAATCTGGTAAATCTGGAAGACTTGGTAGGGTTGGTATTTCTGGAAGAGAAATTTTTCATGCTATTTCTATTTTTGGTGTATCTGGTAAGTATAACTTAGGAAGTTGAGGAAGAACCATTGGAACAACCTTAAAATTAAACTCTGGCATAATTATATTTAATCCTGCTCTAATATTGTGCAAATCAATAATAATATCCGGCCATTTTGGGAATTGGATAATAGAAAGTTTTGGGATAAGCGAAGAAACTAATTTTACTATCCAATATACAAGATTATATCTTTCATTATGACAAACACTACAGCTTGCATTAAAATCAATGAAAATATCAACAATTGCTTGCCAAGATTTTAGAATTGCTTTAAGTAAAACAATCATTTCTACCCAAGCCTTGAATCTTTTACCATTAGTGTATATCCGTTCTCAAGTCACCTTATTAATTATTTCTATATTACATAGAATTTGACTTATAAAATGTTCTTTCCATTGTATATATTTACGTAATTTGGTTGGAAATGCCTTATATTCCTCAAGAGTATTAATATTTGCATCAATTGAATTAACAAGCTTATCAGCATCTAATAATAATTTGAATCATACAGCTGTAGATGGATCATGAGCTAAATCTTTCCATTTTTGATGAGTATTACTAATTGTTGTTTGGTATTGTTCTTTTTTTCACTTGGCATCAATAATCCATTTATCAATATCTTCTGACGCTATCCATGGAATATTAATATCTATGGTTTCGTTTTGGATAGAAATAAGGGGTAAATTACCTATCAATTCATAAGCTGCCTTTACTCAAGAAATTCATTCTTTTGGAATCGGTGATAAATTTTTTAATAATTCTTTTCATTCGTTTGTTGCAGATTGCCAAGATTTTGAAGTATCAGTTTTCAATTTATTTAATTGTTCTTGTTCAGCAATTTTATTTTTAGTAGCTTCTTTTTCGTCTTCTTTCTTAATTTTATCATAAGTATCCGTGATTTTTTTACCAAAGTCTGTCCACGAAGAATCGGCAATTCAAGAAAAATCTGGGAGAATTATATATATAGTTGGTAGAGTTGTAAGTTTATTAAGAATTTCTTCTAATTGACGAGTTACCCAATCCATAATAAAATCAGGAAAAGCTGAAACTCTGCTATAATTGATTTTTACTATATTTGAAACATCCAAATTAGCTAGAGCATTTGGATCAATATTAATATCTAGAGATTCTCAGTCTGTTCACCATGGTGTACTCATTCATATCATAGGTCCATTATCAGGATCAATTCATCAATGTTGAACTGCTGGATCATTTAATATTGTTTTTGCTTTAGAGGTGTCTCATTTCATATATGAAATGATATCCGCAGTTATTCAAGGAGATAAGCTACCTTTTACATCCTGAGGACTTGTACATGAACTTGCATTAAAAAACTTATTAGAATTTCCATTATTTGCAGAAGAAGTATTTATAATTCATTGGGAACTTACATTTCAATCTGATCAATCATCACTACATCCAACAAGTGGTTTCGCAGCAATTATACAATTTCATCCAGGAACAAGCGGTGAAACTCATTTTGGTGGTAATTTACCCATAGTTCAAGCTGGTCATCAAAAACATATTGCAGTTCAAACCGCTCATGTAATTGTCGGAGTAACGTATATTCTAAGGAAATTAGTTACTGAATCTGTTCATAACATTCATCATGCTCCTAATGGGATTTTTGGAGTTATAGAAAAAGGAGGTCATGGAGGTGAAGAAGGAGTTAATGCTCATCAACAAAGAGGTGGCTCAAATTTAATAGGAGAAAGAGGCCAAACAACTGGCAAACATCAGAATGGTGTCGGTAATCATGTTAATAATGAGAAAATTGGTAAACCTGAAGAAGGTGCCATCAAACTAGAAGATACTGGCATTCCAAAAATAGTTGGAGAGCTTCATGGAGCTAGTGGTGCCCAGTTAAGAGGCATTGATATACAAGCTCATCAACCGAATCAACATCCAAGTCAATTAACAACATCATCTATTTGAGAATCAATTTCATCAAAATTAAAAGAATTCAATCATCAAACGGATATTTCTCAATTCGAACCATCGTAATCGAATATGCTTCCTCCGTTATCTTCATCTTTATCAGGAATTCAATTATGATTAGAATCTTTATTCAAATCTGACAACTGTTCATTGGCATAATCTCTCATTTTGGATTGATCTTTTTGCAGCTCATCTATATAATCAGGTGTTCAATTATTATTTTCATCAATTTTATTTTTTTCAATTACATCAGGCATTTTGGATTTATCTTCGAATTGTTGTAATCATTTATTATAAGTTCTTACAGAACTACTGTACCACATAAGTTGATTAGCTCAACATTGATTACTTGGACTAAGAGCTACATCTCAATATTTATCATCACTTTTTAGGGCTCATACTGTAATTTTACCAAAAGAGACATTTGGCATTTTTAATTTATATTTAATAATTGCAGTGTCCCCAGAATTAATATCAAAATTATCAAAAATTAAATCAAATTCAGTATCATCTTTTTTCTTTAAAGGACTATTTGTTGTTCAATCTTTTGTAGTTAAAGTATATACTGCATTATCATCTGATTGTAAAAAATTCTGGTTTGAATCAAAATAAACAAGATTAGTTAATTTTTTTCAAGAGTTATTTGCAATTTTTAGAGTTACTTCTACTAAATCTCCTGATTGTAGGAATTTTCAATTAATATCAGTATAGGTTTTATCTACAGAAACTTTATAAGCTTCTGCAAATTGAGATCTAATGAATGTCTTTGTTTTTTCTATTGCTTGAGTATTAATTGCACTTATATTAGTCATTCAACTTCAATTAAGTACAAGCAAATCTTTTTGGGCTTGAATAATTTCCGCTGCAACTGCTCAGTTTGGATTTCAGTTTTCATCAGTTCCAACTGTTGCATTAATAACTTCTTCCCTTTGGGCTTGCGTAACTGTTCAAGTTCATGATTCACTATACTTTTCTTGATAATAAATAAGCTTATCTAGTTGTGCTTTTAGAGTCGTTTCTGTATCATTTCAATCTGACAGGGCTAATTTTTGAGCATCTAATAAGTATTTACCTTGATCATTAGAGGCTAGGATTTGAGGAATTCAGTCAAAAAATATTGCTCATCAGCTTTTGGTATCTTTGGAACTCAAAGTCATTCATAGTGAATCATCTAATATTTTTTTATAGAAAATTTGTTTTTTATCTGATTTATCTGAACTTCAATATAGAATTGATAATTCTCAACTATCGTCCACTATAACAATATCAGATTTCCCATCATTATCCATATCAAATACCTCCATTTGTTGGATTGCTCAATTTATTTGGGTTTCTTTTTTTGTATTAACATCAAGAATAATTGGATTAATTCTTGAAAATTTTGCTAAAACATTTTGAAGAAATCATATTTTTCATTTGCTGTCTGCAAATATTATATCATCATAATTATCTCAGCTAAAATCTCATACTCATTTCCTTCATTTTCAAGCATCACTTATGTATGCTAAGTTTCACATATTTTTTAGATTTCACTCATAATTTGCAAGAAGCTCTATGTTTCAATTTTCATAAAAAGCAACCAAATCATCAACGTTATCTCCATTGAAATCAAGCTTTTTATAATTTTCTATTGGAGAGCTTTTTTCTTCTAGAATTCTTTTTCCAATTGATTTATCAAAGTCTGAGTCTTTTGCCTTCTGTGTATTTAGTTTAATTACAGGATCACCGAGATTTATCATTGAATAAGTCTGATAAAATTTAGTTGAATCTCAAATATTATTTCATCCAGCAAATTCAAGAAGCATTTTATTTTTACCTCACCAACCAATTCAGGCTTCTTCAGTATAATTCTCTAATCAAGTTTTTTCTCATCTTGTAACCAAATCTTTATCTATACTTTCATTGCTATTATCAAGCTTATAAAACATTATTCATCTAGCTCAATGAGATGAAACTCATAGGTAACTATTATCAAAATAATAATCTGGAGAAATATGTTCAATTACAATTTGATTTTTATTGCTTGCAAGTATATTAGGGAACTCTTCAGAATCCTTTA
The DNA here is from genome assembly GCA_028689205.1 of Candidatus Altimarinota bacterium. Lineage (GTDB taxonomy): Bacteria > Patescibacteriota > Gracilibacteria > BD1-5 > UBA2023 > STC-113. The sequence goes on along the minus strand of JAQTWP010000004.1, from coordinate 57,766 downwards.
CTGTAACTGAATTAGTATTGAATTTTAATCAAAAATATCAAATATTTTCTTTGTTCATTACTATTTTCACTCATAGCATATTTCATATGGCGTTCGAATCCAATTCTAGACTAACTCCTGGGTCTTTTATTATTTTTCATTTATTGTCGATTGTGAAAACCTTGAAATTATTAAGCATTATTGAAATGCTATCTCATTCTTTTTGAGTTGTTACTAATCCAATTCATTTTAATACTATAAAAGTTTTGTTTTGTGGGATGCTACATTTTGAAAGATTAATATCATCATTAGTTGAACAGTCTATAAGTTCTGCATTATTATCAAAATTAAGCCAAGCTCTAGCAATTAAATCTTTATAAACTGAGTCATATAAATTAATCGCAGTTCACTGAGTTGTTGTGCTTATTTCTGGTTCTAGAGAAAAACTTTGATCTTTTGATCATTCGCTATTTGCTATGAATTTACCACCTGGAGTAAATCAGAATGCAATTTCTCTAAAATATGGATTATTAAGAACACTGGAAACTGCCAAAGATCTTCCTCATTTATTGAATAGTATTTCTCAAGCAAGATATCCAGGATGAGTAAGATTTCAATAATCTGCACCTTGAAGAACTGAATATAATCAGTTATAATCTATATTATCTAATTTGGATTTATTAAATAAATAATAAGAATCAAGTGTTGTTACATTCTGAGACATTCACTTAATTGTGATTTCTCATCAAGCCTCATCTTTTACTACAAAAGAATTATTTTCTAATGGTGAAGTGGCTTCTGCAATAATATAAGCTGAACCTGGAATATCTGTAGCAAAAACATCAATTTTTGCAATTCAAGAAGTTGCAACTTCACTTTGAATATATTTACCTCAAGATAATTCTGCGTATTTTTGATATTCTTCAGGAATTTGGAATTTTATAGAATGACTAGAATCGTTGTAAGTTATATTTCAATATCTATCATACAATGCTGCTTTTATAGTTGTTTTTTCTCAAGCTTTTGCTTCTAATTTTGGATTAGAATTAACAAGCCCAACATACATTGGCTTATCTGGAAGAACAGATATTATATTTCATTCTATTTTATCTACTCAAGGAACTGACGCATTAATTTTTATATTTTTTGATGCAACTATTCCTGGAAATAAATAAACATCTTCTTCTGATTTACCATTTTTTATTTTTACAAAATTATTAACGATAACTCAGTTAAGTTCAGGGAAATCAAAATAAGCCACTCAATTAAACTTATCAAGCAATTTATTATTTTCATTATTTTCAATAACACTTATAGAAATTTTATGTTTATTTCATCCTGCTATAATATTATTACTATTTTCAATATTTAGTTTGATTTTTGCAGATTCAATAGATTCTAGCTTTATTTCTTTTGAAATATTAGTATTTTCAACACTGAATTTTATTGTTATAGTTCAAGGGTTTCAATCAGATTTAACTCTAAAATTAGAATATCATTCTAGAAGTCATCTTGTAATGGATTTTGAATTACCATCTTCAAAAACTCAATTCCCGCTTATTTCTCATTTTACATTGAATAATTCTCAAGTTGCACGGTTATTATTATTATCGAATAATTCTGCAAAAACATCAACTTCACTTCATTTGACGAATTGTGTTGAAGAAGATGTTAATCTGATTTCTCAAATTTTCCCCGGATTAACAGTCAAATTCTGAGTTCATTCTATTCATTCTACGTCTGTGAAATTAAATTTATAATTTCATGTTTTTTTTAATATTTCTCAATTATAAGAATAAGATGAAGATTCAACTGTAACTCAACTTAAGATTTTTTCTCAAGTAATAGAATTAATCAAATCCAACTTAAATGGTGTAAAATTATTCTCAAAAGGCTTATTATTTTTATCTATTGTCTTTAAGCTGAATTCAATTTTATTTACTTCTCAAGCGTCAATGCTAGAAGTTGATGAGGTACTATTGTTCTTGAAATAAACTTTTGACGAAATAGATATACTTATTCATCTAATTCTAACTACAAAATCTTCTGATTCATTAGAAACTGCAATTTTACCATTTTTATCTTTTGTTGATATTGAAGCTCTAATAATTACATCAACGTCAGATGATTTTGAAGAGAAAGCATAATCTGCAACTCATTTATTAGCTTTTATAGATATTGGTGCAAAATTAATATATGCATTAATATTATTCCTATTCCTAATAGATTCTTGATTTCAAGTTTTGTTATAAACAGTATTATATTGACTTCAACTATATGCAATTATTTCTTCAACATCAAAATTAACTTTTGAAGAGCTATCAACTGCAATTAATTTACCATAATTAAGCAAATTAGCTTTAATTCTGATTGATTTGTTATAACCGTACATTCACCTATCTGATATAATCTCAATATCTCAACCTTTATTATAATCTATTAATTCAGCTCAATCAGGTATTTGATTTTGATCTTTGTCCTCAAGGTAAATAGGATTAGTGATTGTTTCTAATTCTCAACCAAAATTAGTTTGTCATAAATCGCTTGAACTAGAAGAATTACTACTACATTTTCAAGCTTGTACAGAAACTGGTGGCACAAGAGTCTTTAACCGGCACATTATTGCTGACATCCATTCAAAAATTGGCACTCCATCAGGAGGTCAACATTTGAACTCCGTTTTTGGATTAGCTGTTGAATCTTTTGATATTTTGGATGCATCTAGAGCAGACTTAAAAGCCAAGAATTTATTTTTAATATCTAGTGCAGCTCATTTATCTTCTTTTGATTTTTCTGGATCAAGTTTGATAAACATATTGTTCGAATCTCATTTTCAACCAAGATAAACAACTTCATAGTCACTTCTATGTCAAGCGTCAACTGAAGGAGAATTTCAATCAATATCAAGATTATGTTCGAATACATATTGATATTTTAATTCAATAGAATTAAGATTTTGCCACAAGACATTTTTTATAACTTCATCTATAATTTTTGGATTATTAGATAGTGTTTCAAAGAAATTAATTGCAGTTGGATAGCTACCTCCGGTTTTAAGTTTATTATAAATCTCTAAATCAGATCAACTTAATCCAGATGGATTTTCTGAATTTATTATTGCATTTAGTTCTTGAGATTTTTTATCAAGATATGTTTTTAGTTTGGATTTTGCTCATTCGTACGTTAATTCCTTAGGATTGGAGATTATAATTCTGAACAAATTAGGATATTCAAAGTTTTTTTGATTTCATTTCGCACTCACAAAATCAACATATCTATTGCGGTCAACTGGCAATGATGGAGTAGTCATATTCTTTAATTGAGCACCATATTCTTCATCTGTTGGCGATTTATGTTCTACAACTCAGTATATTTTTTTGAAATAATATTTAGAGTACGTAATGTATTGAGAATTAGTAAGACATTGATCTGCGTTTTCTACTTTTTCTTTTACTTTTTGTCAATCAAGGAAAATATATCTATTTTGATAAGTAGATCATTTACCATCATTGAAATATATTTTTCAACTGTCTATATTTTTGAATAGTTCTTCAAAAGTATTTCAAGAGTAGGGTTCGAAAGCGTATTTTGATTCATGATTCGAATAATTACTAATACAGCTTGATTTTTCGTTTGCAAGGTTATCAGGACCTGTATATAACCAATTAAAATCAAGACAATCCTTTGGAGAAACAGTCTTAATATCATTTCAGGCAACATCTTTTTTTATTATTTGATTGTCAGAAGTTTTATCATATCCGATTTGTGATCATCAAACAATATCAAATATTGGTTTTGTTGCTCTTCTATAATCAGTAGCTTTTAGAGGTAATAAATTTCAATTAGTATCTCAAGATGCAAGTGCAGCTTGATCAATATTAAATATAGAGTATCCTCCCCAAAAAGACATAGTTTGTGGAGTTCAAGCTGGAAAACATTTTGCGGCACTAGGAGAATTTTGCAATAGTGTAGTATCTTCAGTTGTTCTTGCTTCACTAAGATTCTGAACCCTTGTTGATTCAACCAATAAAGATTTGTTATCTGATGTTCTTGATGATCATCTATAAATACTACATTCATTAGTTTTAATTAAACTCGAACCTATTTTTCAATAATAAAAATTCTCAAGTGTTCAAACTCAACTACTTCCGAATTGATCATAAGCCGCTAAATCTCTTCAATCACATGACCAAGACCCTTCTCAATTATCAATTTCATAGATATGATGTTTGGATTCTTCGACTTTTATTGGCAATGCAATATTACGAGCTAATCATTTTTTGAGAATATTATCAACTATTCATTCCATAGAAGTATTAGTATCTTTTAATAATCTTTTCATAAGATTATCTTTTTTGGAAATTGTTGAAATAACTGTATCAACTCTAGTCGAATTAGTATTTCAATATCTTCATGTATTATAGGCAAATTTAAGAATATCTCATATATATTTTTCATTGAAAACCTGGAAAAATTGTTTGGTAACGGCTGTGATAATTTGTTTGGTCATTACATCAGGAACACTACTAGTATCTGGTGATGAATTACTTAAATTAGAATTAACATAAGCAAGTAAATCTGGATTTGCAGCTCATGCATCTTTAAAAAGATTAGATGTTTCATCTTGAGTGTTACCATAGAATAAATCTGAAAGTTTTTTGGCTAGATATTTATTGTAGCGATTGTACGCTAAATCTTCAATATTTTGAATATATAATTCATATCATTTCCAAAGAGAATAAGAAGATGATTCTGCATCTCTTTTTCCATCATAATAAAAAACATAAGGCTCTTGTTCTGTTTGAGAAGATGAATATATTCACTGATTCTCATAATAATCATGATCTTTATCGAAGAATTCATTTAGTTTAATTCTATCTTTGTTATCGTCTCAGGTATTAGGAGCAATTACTGAGTGCCAAATATCTGGATTAGTATCATTCATATTTTCGCTTGATACTTCATAGAATCAAGTTTTATAATTATAAATGAAGTTTTTTTGATTAAAATCAATGTACGGATAAATACTTAAAAAGGTTTTTTCGTTATTATGTATTACCGGTAAAGGTATATCTCAAACCAAAATAGTACCTACAAGTCTTGAATTCTTATTTGAAACTCATCACACAGAATCTCATTCATAGAAAAGTTTTTCATTAAGAGCAGCTATTTTTTGAGGAGTAATATCGTCAGGTACTTTATATATTAGTGCTTTTGTATTATTTAATTTTGCTTGTATATCAGCAGCGTATCTTTTTAATTTGGAACTAATTGATCAATATACTTTCTCATTAACTATAATTGAAACAATCTGAGTATTGCTTGCAGATTCAGCTTTAGTTTGCTCTAAAAGAGGGATTTGGAAGGTGTTCAAAAAAAATATTGAGAAAATCAATAATTTTGAAATATAGCGTTGAATTTTGGTATATGAAGTTTCTTGAAACATTAACGTTATTTTATTTGTAATTTATCTTTTATTTATATGCCTTAAGCTCTGTTTTTAGCATCTTCCACATCTTATCATATTTTATATAGTTTGCAAATAAAAACACCAAGAAAATATCACCTAAAAAATACTTTTTTAAAAAAAAATTAGACAAAATGTTATTTATTTATAAAATACGCCCACTGTAAATTAATTGGAACTGAATTTAGTTCCGAAAAACCAATATGGATTGGTAGCTCAGTAGGTAGAGCAACGCCCTTTTAAGGCGATGGTCCCGAGTTCGAATCTCGGCCAGTCCACCAATTTGAAAATTAAAAAATACTCCTAAGCGTTAGCTTGGGAGTATTTTAATTTTTGAAATATGTATGATTGATTGAATTCAAAGTTTATGCTCGGAAGCGAAGCGGAAGGGTGAATCTCGGCCAGTCCACGAGTTGAATATAAACTATTAAACATCTCTTAATAGAAATATTTGATTATTACATCTTTTTAGGTATAAATAAAACAAAAATTATCTCCTTATCTTTTTAAGAAATGAAAAAGTTTTTGCCAATAATTGTACTTTCTTGATTTCTTGCTAATGCTGATATTAAAGCAGAAGGTATTGAAATAAAGGATGGGGTAAATTCCAAAGCAAACACAACCGACATAAAGAAAGATAATGTTAAAAAGTTGGTTAAAAACACAAAAGACAGTGTTGAAACAATAAATAGTTATGAGCTTTATCTTTTTGAGTCAATTTTAGGAGAATGAGCAACAATTAAATATTTCCAAAAAGGCAAATGAAGAATTAATGCCCGTACTAGTGACTGAGATCTTATATTTAAAGAATTGTGCAGTAAAGGTGATATTGAATTAATAAGAAAGCTTTTAGAGCTGAAACCTGAATTAAACATAGGTAGCTGAAAATATTGAGAATACCCCTTAAATTGAGCCATATATTCGAAAAATCTTGAAATTGTTAAGATGCTTGTAGACGCTTGATCTGACTTAAGTCTTAAATCAAACTGGGGATCATATTTGCATTATGTAATTACATTTTGAAACGAGGAGATTTTCGATTATTTAATCAGTAAATGAATGAAAATTGATGATATAAACGAAAATAATAATACACTTTTGATCTCATGTTTGAACCATCATGAACCAAAAATCATGAAAAAACTTATAGCTTTAGGTGCTGATATTAATGAGATAAGCCATGAAAAGTATTACAAATGGACTCCAATGTCCAGAGCTGTTTGATCGTGAGATGAAAGAATGGCAAAAATACTTTTAGATAGCGGAGCAAAAATAGATTTTGAACATGTACCATACATTCTTACTGATTATATAGAAAATGCTAAATTTATAAGTAATCCGATTGGGGTTGAAGATGATAGAAAAAATCCAGATTGATCAAAAAAATCTAAAAAAATATATAGAAATACTTCAGATTGAATAGCTCTTCTTAGGGAATTTATTGGCAAGGGGGCAGACTTAAGGTTGAAAGACAGATTTTGAAATGATGCCTTAGATGAAGCGATTAAACGTAAAGAATTTTTTGAAAACTTAATTGCCAATTTTAAAAATTATTCACCCCCATTGGAAACAGAAAATAATCAACTATCTATAAAAATATTGGATGAAATAATTTTAATTTTGAATTCTGAGCTCAAAAAAACTCAAGTTAAATATGATTCTATCATCAATGATCTGAAAAAAATGTTTTCAAATTTGCCTTCTATTAATGTGGTTTGAGTATCCAGTGATATTTTTTCAGTATGGTCAAATTGAGAGCTAAAATATTTCTGTAATAAAGATTGAAAGATTTTAATTGATATATGAGCAGTAAAATCAAAAGATAGCTTTAATAATATCTTTAAATGGGAGTGATTCGGATATTCAATAGATGATAAAGGTGTGTATTTCTGAAATGAATACCATAAACTCTACCCTGCAATCAATAAAAACAGCTACGAATATTATGTTTTATTTAGTAAGCTTAATAAGTTACTTAATTAATTTGCTTTGATATTAAGATAAGTGAAAATGATAGGAGTGTTTTTTTATTTCCTTATTATTCCTTTTGTCTTCGTTTAGTTTTAAAATATCATATAATTTCTTGGTTAATTCTTTGGTTATATACCAATTTTCAAAATAATCCTTTATTTCGGATTCTATCACTTCATCTTCTATTTTTTTAAATCTGAGATCCGTAATTTGAATTATCTAGATACATTTTTATCAATAATTCTCTTATTCTAAGAATTCTGCTTATAAATTCATCTATCAGTTCTTCTTCAATAAAGTTATATCTTAATAAGACCTCTCTAATATAAGGAATTTCTTGGAATTCTCTTCAATATTTTTTAGTTAACTACATTTTTAATTTTTTCCTCAAATGTTTCAAGTGAGAAAACCTTTGCTCTTTTTATACAATTATCTTTTAAACTTAGACTCTTAGCTAAATCCATCTCTATAACCGCTTTTTTAATATCTTCTATTCTTGCTTCTGAGCTAATTAATATTCAAGTTTCTCAGTTTATAACTATCTCTTTTACTCAACCGTCATTCACTCAAATTACAGGTACTCAGCATGCCATTGATTCTACTGGTGTCATTCAAAAATCTTCATCTACAGGAATAAATATTGTCGCGATAGATTCACTTATAAGACGTCTAAGTTCAGTATCATTCGGGGATTCCACCATTTTTATATTGTCGTGTCCGGCAATCATTTTTGCTATATTTAGTTTTTCTGGATCATTACTTCCGTGAGAAATAATTAGTTTTTTATCTGGCATTTGTATAAAAGCTTCAACTATTCTATCAACTCTTTTTATCTGTGTAAGACGTGCCCAACTAAAATAATAATCTGACTTAGTTTCTAGTGGTTTGAAAAAAGAAATATCAACTGGCGGATAAACTATTTGTGAATCTCTTCAAAGAAAATGTTTGATTCTAGCTTGGACATTTTTTGAATTAGTAAGGATAATATCCATTTTGGCAAAATCTCTTCTATAAAGTTTTTCAAAAAAATAACAAGCTAGTAAGTAAGCTGGTTTTAGAATTAAAGGAACCTTAGTAAGATAAACTTCTTTTTGGTCATATAAATATCTTGGTGGAGTATGGCAATAGTATATTTTTTTTGCATCTTTTTTGCAATTCTTAACTGCTCAGATTCAATCTCAACTAAAGATTACAATATCATATTCTCTAAGTATTTTTGTCTGGAATAAAATAGCTATCTTGAGAGCAAGATGACGCAATCATTTCATAAGAATAAAACTTGTTCATTTAAGGAAACTCCTATCTTTTTGTTTCTCAACTTGGTAACTTCTTTTATCAAAAAAAGTAAATCCTGGTTTTGTAATTTCTATTATATTTCAGCTAAATCAAACTTCTCTAGGATCCAAACTTCATTCATCAAAAAAACCTGATATTAGGTCAGCATTAAGAGCTTTTGCAAGTAAAGTAATTAGACGTTCTCATCATCATCTATACATGAAATGATCATGGAAAACAGCTATTTTTTTCATTTTTTATGTTTTTAAAAAACTTTGCATTTCAAGTTTTCACATTTCCTTATATTCCTCCTCATTCATTTCAAATATTTCATCTCCAACTTTTTTTGTACAAGATATTTTCTTGAAAATATACTTGAGTCAATCAAAATAAACAAATCACTTATCGAATTTTAGTTTCATTTCCTTAATGGTTTCTTTTGAATAATGAATATAAAAAATCAATCCTCCAATTCAAGTGTTAATAAGTTCACCTAAAGTTAAATCATTCCTTAGCCAATCCGGTATATCTGTTAATTCAGAAATCGGGGTTTTATTATAAGTTCTTCAGTGATCTTTATTAGATTCTGCTATTAACTTAGCTTGTGTATTTCACATTATTTGAATGATTTTGTAAGAAGGATTCTGAGCATCTAATCAATACATGGCTCTGTCAGGAATTATTTGACTATTTTCATCGTGTTCAGATTCTACGAACATATTTGGCTGAGATGAAAAAGCTTCCAAACCATCATCACAAAAAGGAATAATTGAAAATATTTTCTTCTTAGTTTTTCTCCTAGTTATTATAGGCTCTATGCCTTTATTTATATTTGATATTTTTGCTTTTCAAGACAAAAAATCAATATCATTTGAATTTTTCATTTTTTGATAAATATTAATTGATAACTAATTATATAACTAAATATCATTAATTGTCAAATATATTACAATTTCTAAATGTTTTTTTCTGGAACTCATTTAATTTCAGTGAAAAATTCATCGAATTCCTCTCTAAGAATTTCTTCTTTTTCTACCAATATAGCTGAGATTTTTTCATGTAAATCTTTATTATTAAACACTATATCTTTAGCTACAGAATAAGCCTTTCTAAGAATATCTCTTACTTTTTCATCAATTTTTTCTTGAGTTTTTTCACTTATAATTTTATTCTTTCATTGAGATTCTAAGAAATTACCAGCCATTTGATCCTCTACAAAATTCTCAGCTCCAAGCTCTTCATCAAAACCAAATCTCATAACCATTGCTCTGGCAATTTCTGTTGCTCTTTGGATATCATTAGAAGCTCAAGTTGTAATATTATCTTTTCAGAAAAATATTTCTTCAGAAACTCTTCATCCATATAGAGTTGCAATTTCATCAACATACTTAGCTTTTGAAACAAGAATTTTATCTTTTTCTGGTAGGAACCAAGTTACTCAAAGAGCTCATCCACGAGACAAGATAGAGATTTTATGAACTGGATCAGGATTTGGTAGCATTTTACCAACTATTGCATGACCAACTTCATGATATGCAGTTAATTTCTTTTCATATTCAGTCATTTTAAGAGATTTCTTAGTTGTTCACATTAGAATTTTCTCTATAGATTGTTGAATCATTTTTTCAGTAATTGACTTAGCTATAAGCTTACCTGCTAGAATTGCAGCTTCATTAAGAAGATTAGCAAGATCAGCTCAAGAAAAACCTACAGTTGCAGATGCAATTTTACGAAGATCAATTTTTTTGTCTATTGGTTTATTCGCTGCGTGAACTTCTAGGATTTTAATTCTATCTTCAAGATTAGGAAGATTAATTGTGATTTTACGATCAAAACGACCTGGGCGAAGAAGTGCCTTATCAAGTACATCAGCTCTATTAGTTGCTGCCATGATTATTACATTCGTATCATTATCGAATCAATCCATTTCTGTAAGGATTTGATTAAGAGTTTGTTCTCTTTCATCATGTCATCCTCCAATTCAAGGAGAACGTTTTTTACCGATTGCATCAATTTCATCAATAAATATTATTGAAGGAGCTTTTTCTTTTGCTTCTTTGAACAAATCTCTAACTCTTGCAGCACCAACTCAGACAAACATCTCTACGAATTCAGAACCAGAAATTGAGAAAAAAGGAACTCCACTTTCTCCTGCCACAGCTCTAGCGAGTAGAGTTTTACCTGTACCTGGAGGTCATACCATAAGTACTCAGCGAGGAATTTTTGCTCATAAATCTTTATATTTTTTGGGATTCTTTAAGAAATCTACAACTTCAATTAATTCATCTTTTTCTTCTTCGGCTCAAGCTACATCTTTGAAAGTGATTTTGTCTTTTTCTCAAGGATTATAAAGTTTAGCTCTTGATTTGATAAATGCCATTGGACCATTAGCTCATCCTGACATTTTACCAAATAATACAACAGCGATAATTACAAATAATACTAGAGAAAAAATTGTAGGAGCAAAATCTGACCAGAATTTACTCATAGTATCATCTTCTACTTTAATTGGTGTTTTATTATTTTTTTGATTAAAACCAAGATCAGCAAGACTATCATTAGGAGGAAGAATAACCTTATCTATAAGTTTTGTTTCAACTGATTTATTTCATACTTGAGTTTGTTTTGTTTCTATACGTGTTGCATAAAGAGTGTTTCATTCTATGGAAATGCTTTTATATTTTCATGAAGAATAATTAGAAACAACTTGATAAATTCAGGCTTTTGAATTAATTTCTTCTTTAGGTCAAGTATTCAAGAAACTATATAGAACTGAAATAACTATCGCAACCAAAAAAAGTACTATAAATGGATTTGATTTTTTCTTGTTTGATTTTTTCTTATTATCTAGTTTTTGGATTTGTTTTAATTTGCTTATTAAATCAATTTTATTTTTTTTACTCATTATTTATTTATTAATATATATAAAATTCTACAATTTTATTTGAATTTGTTTGCAAATTGTATGGAAAAGCACCAGAAAATCAAATAATTAATCTATGGGTTTGAAATATCTAATATTAACCACTTTCCAGTTAGAATCTCATTCTTGAAGAGCTTTCCAAACTCAATTAAAATGCATCAGACCATATAGAATATGGATTTTATTTTCTTTTGAAGTATTAATTGCGTCCACTATAATAGCATTCCTGTCATCTAAAATAATATCAAACAAATTACCTTGTCCAGAAGACTCCAAAAGCATATCACGGACATTTTCATTCTTTATTATAAAATTCATTATTGCTCTATTAACTTGAATAAGTACCTCAAGTTCCTTCGGCGTCATCAAATTAACTGTTTGATTAATTATATCATCCATTTTTAGAGGAGTTTGAGAAATTTTATTATATACTTTATCTTTTGTAATTGTTCAATGCTTTTTTTCATACTTAGCAATAATAGTATCCATAGAAACATCTGTATTATAATCCTTAGAATTAACCAAATTAAGGAAATCTTGGTTATTCTGAGCACTTAATCAATACATCTTAGATAAATTAGAATAAGTTTTTTTATTGAATTCAAATCATATAAGTCTATCGAATTTGTCCATATTCTCTTTTTTACCAAGCTTCACTCATTCATAAAAAAGCACAAATCAAGCTTTTTTATTCTCTATGATATTATTTTTTATTTTAGTGTAAAAATTCTCACTTCCAATATGAGCCATTCATTGGAATACTACTGTTTTTTGTCAATTACTAAGAGTGAATTCTGGTAATAATGCTGGCTCTAGATAATTTTCGTAATATATAAAAGAACCAAATAATGAAATGAAAGATACTAAAAGAATACTAATTCTATTAATGAAATATAGCGCAAAATCTTTATAATTCTTGATTGGTTTTTTGGTAATCTTGGACCAAAGTATATGGAAAATATAAAAAATTAATCAATAACTACAAATTGAAACAATAAATTGCAATCATCCAATAATTCAAGAAATAAGAAGGATTACTACAAAAAACAGTAATAATACAACTCAGGAAAATATATTTTTTTTCACTTTTAAAATAAAATTAAAAAATACTTGACAAAATTACTTAAGACACTATAAATTAAACTATTATCAATAAATTTATGTCCTATGAAAAAAGCTATCATTGCAAGTATATTTTTATTTTATATTTTTGCAATTCAAAACACATACGCTGATTGTTATTATAATTACCCTTATAATGGACAATATGTAACCTATTGTTTCTGAGATAATAATTATAACTCCAACTATAATTACAATTATAATACCTCTTATAACTACAACAATTATCAGAATTACAATTATCAGAATAATTATAGTAACTACACTTCAAGTAGAACTAATGAAGAGAATTATTATAATTTACTTAATTTGAATTGAATTAGTACAAATAATAATGAATCAAAATCTGATTTTTTTAAAGACAATGTACTATGAAATGACGTAGAATTCGATAAACTAGATGCCATAAAAATTAATAGTTACAGTTTCAAAAGTGCTACTTATAATTCCAAATACAGCGATGCTCTAAAATTCATAAGCGGAATCAAATCACTTACAAAATCAAAATATAGCGAATGAAAAATAGATTATTATGAAATATACGACATCATAAATGATCTAGATTATCTAGCTGAAAACCTAAATAACCAATTCTTATATTATAAAAAATTCGAAACAACTTGAAACTCTATGTACAAGGATTTATCTCTAGAAAGTGCAACTCTAGTAAGGACTAATTATAATAAATTGAAGTTTACACTTAATAGTTTATAGATTTCTATTAAGTGAAATAAAAACTATAAAATTATAACAGACTCCTCGAGTCTGTTTTTTATATAATTAATTTTTTTGACAAAAATATTTATATCTATATAAAGAAAACAACAAATATAAATAATTCGAAAGGAGGAATAAGATTGTAATATTTAGTTTTGGAAATATATTCTACAAAAGAGGAGGAAATGTCATGAAACATCAAACAATTGCGATTTTGAAAGAGGGCGGTTCTCAACTAAGTACTGATGAATCCTACGGAATCGAAGAAAAAGAGAATGTATATGGACTTACCGGTAGTGTTCTGAAATTCGTCAAGGATGAGACTTATTTCCTATACAGTGAAGCAGAGCAAAAAGTGTGCGAAGTAATTGGTACATATAAGGCCCTTGCAGAAGATAGGAAACTCAAGAATCTTTTACTTCAGCTCGAAGACCTCATAAGTACAATTACAAGACTCTTCTATCTTGGGCTTGAGGAAACAGAAGTTACCATGAAAGTCTTTCTTGAGAAATTCGAGGAACTTCAAGCATACGAAGTAATCCCCGCTTAAACTTTTTTTTACAATCTATTTTTAAAAAGCCCGCAGTAAGCGGGCTTTTGATTTTTTTATATTATAAAACAGTTCAAATAAAATTCTTTCTTCCATTAACAAAGTCAGATATATTCTGTTTTCATTTTCATTCTAATTTCACTTCTTTTAATATTAAAATTCATTCTCAGCATTTAATTCAGATTCAAAACTCTCATTTTATAACTTCTCAGGTTTTTCATTCTATTTCTTCTTTTAGATAATCACACTTTGTAATAATTAATTTTTTGTCTTCATAAGAAGTAAAAATCCCTGGCCAAGGAGTTAATCATTTCCAAAGATGAAAAAGAGTTGGAGCAGATTTTGTAAAATCCAAAAGCCCATCTTCTTTTGTAATTTTTTTGCAATAAGTAGCATCTTCGCTGTTTTGAGGCTGGAGAGGTTTTTTTCATTCATCAAAAGCTATTAGAGTTTTAGTTAAAAAATCACCGCTAACTTCTTCGAATTTTGTAAACAGGGTTTCTGAGGTATCGAATTTATCAATTCCAATACTAAGCACATCAATAATGTCTCATTCATCCATTCACTCTGACATTTTCATTATCGTTAATCAGGTAACTGAATCTCAGGCAATAAGAGAACTCTGAATTGGTGAAGCTCATCTATATAATGGTAAGATTGAACCATGAACATTTATACATATTTTCTTAGGAACTTCTAGAACTTCATTTGGCAAGATTTTACCATATGCTACTACAACAAGATAATCAACTTGATAGGTTTTTATTTCATTCAAAAATTCATCATTTCATCTTATTTTCTGAGGTTGAATAATTTTTAAATCTTTTGATAAAGCGAATTCCTTGACTGGAGTTGGAGTTAGAGCTTGTGATCTACCTACTGGTTTATCAATTCAAGTCACTACAAAAGCAATTTCAAACTTAGAAGAATTATATAAATCTTCTAAGACTTTTTTTGCAAAATGTGGAGTTCCAAAAAATCAAATTTTTATCATTATTTTTCTAATTTAAAGGTTAAATCCTGGTTTCATCTTGAAATATTCAAATCAATATTTCAGTTGTATTCTTGCTCTGGATTAGCTCAAGTTGAAACCAGAACTTTCTTATTGCCCATTATATTTTCTATAGATGCCTTATTATATAACTCGCTTCAACTTAATGAATATATTAAAGTTTCTTGAACATTATCAGTTTCATTTCAAGAAAAATCAATTCTCTCTAGTATTATTTTATTTGTTTTAATTTTATCAATAGTTGAACTTATTTCTAATTTTTCAAAATCATTATTAGAACTAAAATCAAGACCTAATAAGGCTCAACTTCAATTCAAATATTGATTAACTATCAGCATGCCATCTGCGCTCACTCATACAATCCATTCGCCAGTCGAAGTATTATTTGTACTAAGCGAGCCTGATAAATTAACGAAATCAAAATTATCTAATTTTATTATTTGTGGATTTTTGTAGTAATTTTCATTTATAAGAATAGCTCTTGATCAAGTCATAAAAATTATCTTATAAGAAGAAATATCTCAGGATACTAATTTATTATTTTCGAGAGTTATTATGTTTAGAATTTTTGATTTTATATTAAGCATTTGAGAACTTTTGAAAAATTTTTCAAAAGAACTAATTCATACAACTGAAAACAATGCCATTATAGATATACTAATCATGACTTCTACAAAAGTAAATCAGAAATTGGTTTTTGGTTTTTGGTTTTTGGTTTTTAGATTCATAATATTATTTTTTTAGTGAAAGGATTTTTGTAATTAAAAAAACTATAATCATTAAAATAAAAAATATTATTAATTTACCTACTTTATCAAGAAATATCGCTCAAATACCGAATAGAAATGATAGAGAATAAACGAGATTACGGATAAAATTCTGTGAGAATCAAAGCTTACCAAGTCTGAAGTGCAAATGATGAATTGTATCTCATTTTAGAGGATTTTTCTTATTATATAATCTCATAAGAATTACATAAAACGAATCAATTATATACATTCAAAGCACTGTTGCAGCAGTTGCTATTTTTCATCAAGATATTATTGCAAGGGTCGCAATCATAAAAGCAAGAAACATAGTTCAACTATCTCCAATTAGGAATTTTTTCTTTACATCAAAAAACCAATAAACGATAATTGAAGGAATTAAGATTGATAGAAGAAGTAGTACGAATTCAGAATTTTCTTTTGCTACTTCTGAAATATCAGTCAGATAAAGCTTAATTGTAAGTACCAAAAGAATTAAAAATGAAATTTCTACCAATCAGGAAGTAAGACCAGGAATAACATCAGACCAATTAATGGAATTAAAAACTATTACATACCAAACAATGGTAAAAGCAAGTGGTATTAAATAAATAGTATAAGCTCACCATTGTAAGAAATAGCTCTCAAGATTAATTACTCATGCTCAAGCAAAAATATTACTTATATATCCTATTTTGATGCTTGTAATTCAGATAATTGCTCAGATTCCAATCTGTACTAATAATCTGAATATCGGTGGCACTTTAACTTTGATAATATCAATTGTCTCAAGATCATCTATGAAACTTATAAGAGTAATTATGCCTCCAAGAACAAGAATTATTAATAGTTTTTTATATCAAACATCTAAGAAACTAAGACATAAAATCAAAAAATTAATATAAAGTATAATTCACATTCAATATGGAATTGGTTTTCTTTTTCCTTCATGAGGATATCTTTCTGGGTGGTCCAATAAGTTTATTTTTCTGAATAAGCTAGAAAACAAAAAAACTATTATTGAAGTAGTAATAATTGAAACTCCGAATAAAAAAAGGGCTTTTGTAAGAATTGGTAAATCTAAATTAAACATATTAAATAGTTATTTATTATTTTTTTCTGATAATTTTTCATCAAGTTCTGCATTCTTATCTTTTATATATTGTGTAAATTCCTTTCTTTTGAATATTGCAATATAAATAGCCGTAACTAAGAATATTCAAAGCATAATATATTCAATATTGTCTATAATCTTATCATAATTATTAATAAAGAATACTCAAATAGAGATAATTGTAGTAGCCCAGATTATTGAACCAACAATATTATAAAACCAAAAATGTTTTTGCTTCATTCACATTGATCAAGCTATAAAAGGTACAAAAGCTCTAGTAAAATTATGGAATTTACCAAATATTATGAATATTGCTCAGTTTTTTTGGATTTGGTTTTTAAGTATTTTTAATTCTGTTTTACCTAATCAAAACCATTCTCAATAATTCTTGAAGAATTTATCTCAATATTTCACTCAAAGAATATAACCAATATAATTACCTATTATTGCTCAGATAATTGCAACAATTATAACCTGTAAAAGAGAGTGTTCTCAAAGTACTCATCAAACCATTAGCATAACTTGCATTCATGGTACTAATATTCATATAACAGGAAAAGATTCTATAATAGAGCTTAAAAAAGCAATTAAAAAATTCCAATTTCATAATCAAGCAATAACTATTTTGAGCCAAGCTAAAAAGTCTTTTACAAGGTCAGGCCTAAAAATCGCAATTATCAAAAGTGCAATAGTTATGCCAATAAAAATAAAGTTTAATATTTTTATAAATCAAGAAAGTAATTTTTGTTTTAGGTTTTTCATTTTTTGTATTATTAAGTAGTGCAAATATATGAACTTTTAATAAAAATGAAAGAGAAAATTATGTAAAATAACAATAAAATATTTCCACTCTAATAAAAGTTAGATTATCTGCTATTTTGATATATTTAATTTATAGATTCGGACCTATCATAATGCAAGAATCAACAATATATTCAAAATTATTATCTTCCAAATATTTCTTCACCTCATCATCTGAAGCTCATGGCTGACACCGAACATTCTTCAATCATAAAGAGTTAGCTTCTTTAAGTATAGTAAGAGTTGCTTTTGGTGGAGTTACAAAATTCAAAACCTCAATAGTTGAAGGTAGTTCATTTAATGAAATATAGCATTTAATTCACTCAATTTCTTCTTCTTTTGGATTGACAGGAAATACTTCGTGTCATTTTTTATGTAAGTCTCTAAGTATAATATTTCAATATTTACTTCTATCTTTGGACGCTCAGATTATTGCAATTTTCATAAGTTTTAATTAAAAAGTATTTAAGTTAATAATATTACTTTGTGTACATAAGTAAAATTTTTTTGTAGTTTATAAGCAATAATTAATTATTCTAGAATAATTAATTTGACTAAATAGAATAAATGAATAATATTTACCTACCAATCGGTAGGTAAATAAAAATTTGTAATTTTAAAACTAAGAAATACAATATGTTTACTTTAAAAAAATATTTTAATTAATTAATAAATAATAATTATGACTATCGAACCAAAAGATATTAATAAGGTTTTACATGCAACTGATGCTAATTTTGCAGCAGATATTGCAACTTGAGTTACTTTCGTAGATTTTTGGGCAGTATGGTGTGGTCCATGTCAAGTTATGATTCCTCGTCTAGATGAATTAGTAGCAAAAATCTGAGATAAAGCTAAAATAATGAAAATGAATGTTGATGAAGAACCACTAACTGCTCAATGATTCAGAATAATGAGTATTCCTACTATGATAATATTCAAAGATGGAAAAGTGGTTGATCAATTCGTAGGAATCCAAGAAACAAGCGTTCTAGAACAAAAGATTCTAAGTTACGTTGATGCAAAATAAATTATAATCATAAAAAATCCCTCTCAAATCTAATTTGAGAGGGATTTTTTTATTTTGATACTTTCTTTTGATTATACTGATTAATGAAGTAAGTAAGCATTGGTGGAGGATTCCTGAATACTCTATTCGAATAATTAATTATAACTCATGGGGTAAGTACTGAAGAATTAATTGTTCATCTTACATATGTCCTATTCGTAGAAAGATTACTACTATTTCACATCAAACTTCAATCCACTATTAATTGATTTACTGTTGTTCAATTGCTAGATTCAATATTTCAAAAAACAATGTAGGCTCATGATATTTTACTTACATTTTTATTTATAAGTAATTTACCATTTTTTATAATGAATGCCCAACTAGAATCTGATCATAGATATTCAATATCTCTATCAATTATAAGATTTCAGTTTTCTATAACTACGGTTTTTATTCAAGTTAATTTAAGAGAAGAAGAAGAATTTGCTTTTATATGAACATCTCAAGATTTTTTCACTAGGATATTTTCATTATCTCACAGCTTATCTAATAATGTGAATTTAGACATATTATCTATCTCAGAAGTCACTCAAATAGATGGTATAACAAGAAGTGATGTATCAAGAGAATTAAGTGAAGATTTTTCTGATGTATTCTTGTTTTCAATTATATCATTAACATCTTGATTTCATACAACTTTTGCTGTAGTAATAAGACTTGATAAATTCTGTCACGGAGTATCAGAAGCATTAGTAGAGGCATTTACGAAATTACCATTTGCAAGCGTCGGAATGAATAATCAAGCGATATAATTAGTATCGAATCAAACAGCATTATTAACGTAAGCATTTCCTCAAGCTACTCATCCAACTATATTTTTGGATACTCTAACTCATAATGCTTCTTCGAAGAATTGGACATTAACATAGAAACTTGGACATAACGAATTATTAGGATAAAGACAATATATATTTTCTGGATAAGATCACGTATCCTTATAAGGACTAATTCATAATCAACTTGTTTTCCCTTTGAATTCTTGTAATTCTGGTCAAGTAAATAATGTAATAGACGAAGGATAATTAATTGTTCTATATATTGCATCTATAATATTTCATGATCCATCACGAACATAATGATCAAGAAACTGAATACTTCATAATCATACATTCCCAAGTGTATATGATTTATCTGCTCAGCTAATTATTCCTGGATAATTATTATTAATTCAAACTGTTTTTCAATTAAGATAAATATTCTCTGAACTCTCAAATCTTATATCGTCATTTAATCAAAATATTGGAGTAGAATTACCAACTATTACTTTGTAGTTTGATATATTAAAATATCATCAGATTTCACCTGGATTAGTTATTGTAATTCTTCAAGGTCTTTCTCCTGGATTAGTTATAGTATTCCTAAGAGTACAGTTTATACACCAAGAAGATCATGGATTATCACATTCTTCATATTGTCAGGCACCATTTGGTCTTTGAACAACTCAATCTCAACAAGTTGTTGATAATCAACCTCAGCCACCGCCTCAACCTCCTCAACCTCAGCCACCACCTCAAGATGTATAATTAGCACTACAATTTCATCCAGAATATCAATTACAAGTCCAAGTATAAGTTGTAGTTCTTCAGGTTATACTTGAAGAAAAGTTTCATACTGTCGCTCAAACTAGACACAATCCAGGAGTACTTCAATTTATTACTGATGATTGAGTTCAAGTAATAGGTCAAGCAGTACAAGAACTTCCGCCTCAACCTCAGCCTGGTGGAGGAGGAGTTGTAGCACTTATTCATTTAGTACAGGCAATATCAGTCAATAAAGTATATGGTTGTCATGATACGACTGTAGAAATAAATAATTGTGCATTATAATTTCAGGCATTTGTAAAGACGAAACTTCAAGTTGAATTGTTTATAGTATTAACCACAGTTCAACTGCTGTCTTTAATTACGATAGCATAATTTGTATTTGTTCATAAATCAGTTCAAACTCAAGTAAAATTAACTGTTAAAGGAATATTCCCTGAAGTTGGACTTGCAGTCAATGTTGAACATTTTGGTGTGACCTGTACTGTATTTATTGGTTGACAACTTGCATTACATCAACCTGCTCACCATCAAGTATGAGTTGTGTCGTTGAAGTCACATTGCTCTCATTCTGAAGAATCGAGGACTCAATCTCAACACCAAGTAACTATATAATATTTACATTCATAATGATTTAAATCATCAGAAGTATTTGGATAATTATTAGAAAAATCATATTTAATATTATATCTAATTCAAAAGTCAAAATTAGGTCAGACAGACCTATTTATAGGTTTTTGGACTATTTTCCGCCCTATTATAGGATTATTTTTTAAAGAATCAGTTGCCAATAATTCTTGAGTTACTCAATTCTGAACTGTAAAACTATTATTATAAACTGATTGATTCCATTTAAACGGTGATCCTGAATCAAGATATTGCGGATTTGAAAAATCTACAACAAAATCATTTAAATATACGTTTTTTCAAGAATTATTAGAAAATTCATCAAAAAAATGATATCACTTCTCATATCTTACAGTTCAATAAAAATTCTGATCACATCTATCGAAATTTGCAAATGCAAAATTAAATCAAAATACTATTGATAATAATGCAAATAATATGTAAATACTTTTTTTCATATTTTTAAAATTATCTTCAAATTCATGATTGGGTATTTGGTTGCCCATATCATCAATTTTTTAAATAAAAATCTCTAGTATAATTATTCTCTGGCTTATTATTATAAGCAATAAAATATAAAAATCAAATTACAAACATTATAATTAAAAATATTGGAATAATAATTTTTAAATTTATTTTTTTTATCATGATATTTTTTTAAAAAAGTATTGTTTTATTTTAGCCTCTGCCTCATCAAGTTTGTGTAGTTGGCGTTCTATTTCATCAACTAGGTAAATTTGTATCTACTTCTCTTTCTCAAGGAAGGGTACTTATGGAATCTTTTTTGACTCCAGAATCACCTCATACGCTAGTCGCTGCTCAAAGAGCTACTTTTTTGTCTGTTATGACAGGTTTATTTGTAATTACAGCTTTTCATTCTGAATATTTCACAACAAATGGTTTATTTTCTCAGATAATTAAATCACCCAAAACCAATCAAATAGAAGGATTATTACATATTCAATATCAGAAAACTATAAATTTTCTTGATAGGACTATTTTTTTTCAATTTATTTCAGTGCTTCAATTTAGTAATAATTTATTAAAATTTGTTTCATTTAATTTTACTCATTGAGATTCAAAATGATTCTTAAATTCGTCGAACATTTGTTTGTAATAGCTTTTTTCCTGAAATATTCAGATTATATCATTAGATGCTTGTATTTCAGTAGTTTTTCAATCTGCAAATTCTACATATCCAGGAGGCATTGCTGAGAAATAACTTCAGGCATGCATTGCTTTCTTTCATCCTGTTGCTATTTTTGAATCCCACATTAATGCAAACGTGTTATCAGTTTTAGCTACAGGTTCACTATTTCATACTTCTTTATTTTCTGGTGTCCATCAGTTATCATTTCATTGAAGTTTTTCATATCATTCTTGTATATTTTTTTGATTCACAGAGCTTAATTGTGTTTTAGTTAAAAAACTCTCAAAAGCTTTTTTTCTAGATCTTCAAGCTCATGGATATTTTTCTACGTAAAGATTTTTATTATTCATATTTAGATCTTCAAGAATCTTTGCTTTTTTTCACAATTCTGGTTTTCAATCTCTTTCAAAGGCATCTCTTAATTGTATTAATCTGAATTTAGATGAATGTGTTCTAAGGTCATAATTCCTTCATTTATATGAAACAATGTCTCATTCTCAATTAACCTCATATCAAAGTGCTTTTTTAATTTCATTTATTAATCTTTCTCTTTTTTCGTTAACTCTCTCATTAAGATGTTCTTTGGTTTCATCATCTTTTCAAACTTTTTCAATTGAATAAGCATCCGCTGCGAAATATTGTTTGAATTTTGAATATATACCTGAGGTGTTAGTAGAAGTATTTATCGTATTCTTTAAATCTGCTAATTCATTTTTACTTATTCAGAATTCCCTATGTTTTGCCATTTCATTTAAGAATTCAATTAAAGATTTCTTAGCTCATTCTAAATTTCATTCATCAAGACATGCAGTAAAAATTGCAAATTCTTTAAATGTCTTTGAATTTCAATTTTGTAGTAAAGTATGGAATTTGAAACCATTATTTTCTATAAATAATCTAATATTTTCTGGTACTTTATTATTTAAATCCACATTTGAGTTTATCTGAGTTTCTAAAACAAATGGTTTTACTGTATTTGTTTCTAGCTTTTTCATTTCTTCTTTATTTATTTCAGGAATATTTTTACTCTTTCAAATAAATAATTTTTTATCTGTTGTTCAATCTTGTATGTCTAATGTTTGGTAAAAAATTTCATTTTCTCATAAGTCTCAGACATAAAGATTATTGTCTTTAATTTGTACATTTGCTCAGCTTTGAATATGAAGTTTTAAATCTTCAATTCAATAAATTACTATTACTCAATTTATATATTCAACTTTTTTAGATAATGAATCAGACAGTTTTTGAGTAATTTCATTTACATTTCAAGAAAGATTAATTTTATGTCATTCTTTCAAGCTTGCTAATAATCTATCTTTTTCATTTTCCTTATATTCTAAATTAACTTTTTGTCATTCAATTCATGCAAAAACTGGAGTTCAAATTACTCAACCTGATAAAAATCCTAAAATATTTGCACCAATTACAAATCAAGAATATCTATATCAGAAAGTTGGTATAAATCATAATAACCTGTATGCATCTTGTTCTTGTCCAGCTACCATTCCTGAAGTTTCTCTGAATTTGTTTTTGTAAAATTCTTTTATTCCGTCAATAATTAAATCTTTATTTTTTGAATCATCAAATCATTTAGCTTCTAATTGAGGTTTTAACTCAGCAATAAATTTATTAAGATTATTTTCTGTCATAATTTTAAGTGCAGCTTTGTTTTTTGGATTTAATTCTTCGGAATCTATTTTACTTAGAATTTCTTTTTTCTTTATTTCAAGATCACTGACTTTTTTCAATCAATCAAGTAATGATGATAATCAATTTTCTATATTTTTTTCTCCAATATTAATTCATTCAGAATAATCTTTACTTGCTCAAACATAAAATCAAGCTCAAGCTAAAGAAAAGTTTCTTCAAGTTCATGCATATAATCAAGCAATAACACTTTCTGTATATGGAGGTACATTTGAAATATTTTTAAAATCATCAATATTTGTAATTTTTCTTATTCATAAAGTTCCATATGGGAAAACCAATATAGTTCAAACAGAACCATTAATTAACCAATCTCATTTTTCATTAATTGCAACTTCATTCGAATAACGTAATCCTATTGTAGGAAGTGGAACTCAATTTATGATTGAAATAGTAAAGTCCACATTAAGATGTTTCAAAAATTCATTACTACTTTCGAATCACATTGAGGTTCAGATTCATCACCCTTTTTTAGAACTTAAAAATGATGCGTATGCTCAAATGAAATCAAATTTTAATCTTTCAACTATTGCTGGCTTATTTTCTTTTAGGTATTTTATATATCCTCTTTCATTTTCGGTTAGTTTTGGATCATTTTCATTTTTTGTAGTTAAATAATCATCTATTTTTTGTCAAACAGCCAATCATACTTTTTCTAATCATGCCTTTTCTGAATCTAAATTATCTTCATATCCCTTTTGTCAATTTTTTAAAAATGCTTTTATTCAAGTTCATAAAGAGTCTATTCATTTAAGAAAATATTCTTTTAATACACTGTTATTCTTAAATAATTCTACTAATTCTTCTTTAGATGATAAAGAAGGTAATTCAAGGTTATATCAACCCATTTTTATGATTTTGACTATATTATTTAATTTATAATCTTTCTCATTATTAAATGTATTTAATAAAAATGCTTCTGTTATAATTCAATCACTTTTATTTGCCTTGTAATCTTTTCATCATGATATTAAATTAACATTATTATAAGATCTATCTGACAAGTAAACAAACACATTGTCTTTGTTTAATTTTTTTGTTTGTTCTATATTTACCTTATAATCATTAATTGTTTTTCATTGTTCTATAAAATAAGCAATATCGCTAAATGTTTTACTGTTTTTAGGATCTTTACTCATTCTTAATAAATCATTTAACTGTTCGAATTCTGAAGGTCAGAAAAATCAATCAGCAATATATCAAGCACTTTTCCATGAACTATAAGTATCTCAAATATTTCAATTAACAGATCTAATTGTTTTAAAGGCACTAATTAAATTAATATCACTTAAATCATTTATTCATAATAATTTAGCTACAAAAGTTTTTTCATCTTCAAATCATTTGGATGTTTCCTTTTTATCAGGTTTTTTCTTTTCTTCTTTTTTAGCTTCCTCTTTCTTAGCTTCCTCAATCTTTATAATTGGTTTTTTAGCAGAAACAAGATATTTATCCATATCTTTTATATCTGTAAAAGTATTACTTGTACCTATATCTTCTTCAGTAAAATTCTCATCTCTTATTCTTTTGATTGATTTGATATTGAATTCGAAACTTCAATTGGGATTTCTTTTTGTTATTAAATAATTTTTAATATCAAAATCATCACCATGATCCTCATCTCTAGCTTTGATTCTTAAATCACCCAATTCACCAAAATTTTTTTGGATTGTAGCATAAATATCAAGCTCATCTCTTAGGCGTGATAATTTTAATTGTGAATCTTCATTTATTTGACCCTTAGCATTTTCTAGTGAAGTTTTTCTTTCTTTTATAGTCTTTAAAAAATTAAAGGCTGATATAATATATTCTTTTGATGGTGGATTAATTGAATTACCAGATAATTTATATCTAATTTCTTCAAGATGTTCTTTTAATTTGATATCTTTTTCATTATTCTCAGCTTCATTAAGCATAGAAACTGCATCTAAATTTGTTTTTGTTTCTGACATAATTAGTAAATATTAAAATATATGTCTTCATCTTATCACATATTTTTTTTAAAAGCAAAAAACGGACACAAAAAAAGAGAGTCCAAGAACTCTCTTTTTAAATTTAACTTATTATTATACTTTTTTTCTGAATTTTAGAAGACCTAGACTAAGAATTAATGCCATAATTATTAAAACAAATGATTCTGGACCAGTTTTTACTTTTATTGCTTCTGGTGGAGTAACAGGAACTATTGGCGCAGCAGTTGGAGTTCAAGCATAGTATGCTACACATTCTGTATGCATTAAAGCTTCTGTTTCTTTTGCAGTTGCATCAGTATCGTGATAATTAACATAGAATTTTAGAAGTCCAACTGCATCTCATTCTTTTTTATCAGAAGATTGAAGTGCGTATGAAGCTCATAGATCAGCTTCTAAAAAATTAACTGTCTTACCTCATTCTAATAAGAATTCTTGTTTATTAGGACCAGTAGCAGAATCAGTCCAAACTATTTCATCATTATATTTCCAGAATTTTTCAGCTTCTAAAGGATTATTAACCCAAGTAGTATTAGCTCAACCAAGATTAATTAATTCTGGCATTTTTTGTTCATCACTATAGATAATTTGTTCTGTAGCATTTGGATTAGTCCAGCTATCAGTAAGACCTGCTATTTTTTCACCTACCATTTTTTTACCTCATTCAAAACATTGATTACAAGCATTAGATAAGAAAAAATCTTTATCACATGCAACTTCACTATAATTTCCGATTGACCCTTTTGGTGACATTACAACATCTTTTCCTGATGCAGCATTAAGTCATTCTTCTGTTCATGAATCAGTAGTTGTTCAAACATCGGAAGGAATTGATTCTTCTCATAAAGAAGTTGTGTCAGCTGGAGTTACGGTAGTGTCAGCACTTTCAGAAGTAGTTGTAGCAGTTTCTTCACCTAAATCAGTAACTTCTGCAGCAAAAGCTTGAGCAAAGCTAAGTACTAATAAAGAAGTTAATATAAGACTTACTTTTACCTTCATAATTCAAAAATATTAATAAATAAAATAGTAATTGGTTATCGGAGCTGATTTTAGTATTTTATAGGGCTTTGTCAAAAAATTGTTAAAAAATCTTTGTCAAAAAGTCGCTTTTATATACAATACCAATAAATATCAAACTAATAATAGTGAAAGCTTAGCCATTTATAGGACAAAAAAATTACTATTAAATTACGCATTGATTTTTTTGATTTTTACATTATGTTTTAAACACATTTATTACTTATTAAACACCTATGTTAACTAACTTAAAACCTGACCTTGCAAAAGCTGAAGAACATCTACATTATGAATTCGCCAAATTACAAGTTGGAAGAGCTAATCCTTCGCTTATTGAATGAGTTCATATAAATGTGTATGGATGAGTACAACAACTTAAGAATGTGGCGTCTGTATCTGTAATGGATTCTCAGACTCTTTCTATCCAACCTTGGGACAGAAGTCTTATAAGAGAAATAGATAAAGGAATATCTGATGCATGACTTGGTCTTAATCCACAGAATAATGGTGAAACTATCATGATTAAAATCCCACTTCTTACAGAAGAAAGAAGAAGAGATCTAGTTAAATTCGCGAAAAAATTATCAGAAGAAGGTAAAATCGCAATCCGCAATATCCGCCAAGATTATTTGAAGAAGATAAAAAATGCAGAAGATAAAAAAGAAATAAGCGAAGATATTATGAAATGATACGAAAAGGATTTACAAAAAATAGTAGATGAAGAAATGGATAAAGTTGAGAAAATGCTTAAGCATAAAGAAGAAGAAATAATGAAGATATAATTCTCCAAAAACTATCAACCATAAAAGAAATCAAAAAAATCATACCCTCCCTTTTCGTAAGCGGAGGGTAAAAATGGATAAAATGAAGAGAATAATTATTTGCAATTAGATAAATATTTATATACTTTGTATATATAGTTTTTAATTAAATTTTATGCCAAAATCAAAACTTACATTATTTGAATGAAAACAAATAAGAAGAATCTGGGACAAAATAAACGAAAAGTGGTATTTCTCTGTTGTAGATGTAGTCGGTACTTTATCTGATAGTAAGGATTCTAGAAAATACTGGAACAAATTAAAACAAAGACTGAAGGAAGATTGAAGTGAAGTGGTGACAAAATGTCACCAGTTGAAATTAACAGCTTCAGATTGAAAAATGAGACTTACAGATGTTGCAGATACTGAAAGCATTTTTCGTATAATCCAATCAATCCCATCACCAAATGCAGAACCCTTCAAAAACTGGTTAGCTCGTGTTTGATATGAACGAATCGAAGAATCAGAAGACCCAGAACTATGAATAAACAGAGCTCTTAATAATTATCTTGCCAAATGATATAGTGAAGATTGGATTAATCAAAGATTAAAAACCATAGAAATAAGGAAACAACTTACTGACGAGTGGAAGAAAACTTGAGTATTAGACAGAGAATATTGAATCTTGACTGATGAGATTACAAGAGCTTGGGCTTGAATAACAACAAAAGAATACAAAAATATCAAGTGACTTAAGAAAGAAAATCCTAG
This sequence comes from Candidatus Altimarinota bacterium, assembly GCA_028689205.1. GTDB lineage: Bacteria > Patescibacteriota > Gracilibacteria > BD1-5 > UBA2023 > STC-113. The sequence goes on along the minus strand of JAQTWP010000004.1, from coordinate 29,473 downwards.
AGACAACATGTCTAATCTTGAGTTAATCCTAAATATGCTTGCCGAAGCAACAACAACAGAAATAACCAAAACAGAGAATCCGAAATGACTTGAACAAAATAAAAAAGTAGCGAAAAAATGATGAGAAGTTGCCTGAAATGCAAGGAAAGAGATAGAAAGAAAGACTTGAAAAAGTGTAATTTCTGGGAAGAATAATTTAAAAAAATTAAAGTAAATAATTTATATTTTAATAATTTGGTTATATGAAAAAGTATACAGTTCTAGGACTTATAATTCCAATGTTATTAATTTCTAGTTGTAGTATTGATTGGAAAGATGAGAATAAAGAAAAAATTGAGAGCTTGGAAAAACAAGTTAGTGAAATGAAGAAAGAGAAAGAAGATGATTTATTTAAGAAGAAACAAGAATGTGCTAAATATAAAGATAAAGTTGAATTAAAAGAAATAAAATTAAATAATATTTTAAAGGAAATATTTTATAGTAGTAAGTATAATTCTTGTTTATATTCCATACAATCAAGAAATGGTGCTATTATGTCAGTAAAAGATTTATTTACAGGTAAACAACTGCAAAGTCGATTAATAATTAAACCTTTAGATGTAGTAGAATTCAATAATAGTTTAGATAATTTAAAATAGTAAAGTAAGCGCTTTTTAAAAAAGACTAAATATGAGTAATATAGAAAATGAAATTAAAAAATATTTAGATACTATTAATCAGAATTATAGTAAATTTTTAAGTTGTTATAATTTGTTCATGATAAATATTAAATCAAGAGCACCAAATATATTATGAGAAGAAAAGGCAAAAAATAATCTTGTAATCATTAATAAATATAACTCAGTATTTGCAACTCTTGATTTAATATTGGATTTAGCAATATTTGAATTGGCAAAAATATTTGAAAAACAAAACCCAAAATATAAAAATAAAACTATAAGCTTGATAACATTGCTTGATTTTTTGGATAAAAATAGAATTACGATTAATAAAAATATTAAATTAAAGTTTGATGAAAAATGTCAAAATTTACAACAAAATCAATTACATTTTCTTTCAATTGAAGAAATTATCAATGAGGAATGATGAGTAAAATTATTAAATAATTGTTTTTTTAATCAAATAAATGAAAAAATTATAGAGATTGAAAATAAAACAACTCACCTTAAAAAATCTAGAGACAACAGATGACATAACTTAAATACTTTAAAACCAGCAAAGTTTACTTATAATGACTTAGATAAAATAAATGAAAGTTTTTTAGAAATATTTAATTTAATAAATTCTTGTTTATGAAACTGAATTTATGATTATAGTTATTATTCTAAAGATACAGATGAACATTTTACACTATTGATTGAGGATTTATTAAAATTTCATAAAATTAGAAGTCTGTTTTACAATAATTATTTAAATAAACTATGAAAAACTGATCATGATATTTTGGTTGAAATAAAAAAAATTCTTGAAATAACTTTTTAAATTAATAGAAAATCTTAATTGAACCAATTCCGAAAGTCCGTTATAATGGGGTTATTAAGGGGGTGATGTGGTTCCAAGTATAACTAACAAGGAATAATTAAAGAACATTATAGAAACTTCATCACTCCCTTAAAACTTTTGTTACTTTTGGTTACAAAAGTATATAAATATGAATGATTTGATTTTAATAGATTTCTCGACAAGCTCGAAATGACAAAAGGGTAATTATAAAAATACATAAACTTAATAAAAGGTAGATTCCTGCCTTCGCAGGAATGACATTTACTTTAGAAGTGAATTAAATAATTTTTAGATTCAAAAGTGAAATAAAAAGAGATTGCCACGTCGCTGTCACTCCTCGCAATGACAGAAAAAAGGAATTACAAATATTCCAAAATTCTTCCTTATTTCTCCCCCTCTCCACGAGTGGAGAGGGGTCGGGGGTGAGGAAAAAATAATAACTAAAATTAACTTATGACAATTCTAAAACCAAACACATCGTATATTAACTCTTGAAATATGTTTTCAAGGAGTTTTCTTGTGAAGGAAAATCTTGGAGAAAAAAATCTGATTATCTTTGATAAAATTGAGGATTTGGATATTTTTGCGAAGATTTGGAATTTTCTTAGTTTTGGTAATTTCACGAAAGTTGAAACTCAGAGCGATTATCTGGAATTAATTAATTCTCCAAAGTGAATTTATTTCTGTACTAGGGATTTATTTAACTTGTGAGCAGTTTCTGAATATGAGCTTGAGAAAAATACAATAATTCTTAAAAGAGGTACACTTTATAATCCTGAAGATTTAATTAAAAATCTTATTGATTATTGATTCAAATATTCTGCTCACCTTGCTGGTCCAGGTAGCTATAATCGTGAATGAGATATATTAAATATCAGACCAAAAATATGAATATACTGAGCTAAAATAAGCTTTTTCTGAGATGAAGTAGACGAAATACTTGAAGTTGACACAGATAATGTCCATAATGTCAAAAAACTAGACAATTTTTATATAACCAATACTAACTTTATCCCGCAGGAAAACAAAAAAACTATACTTGACAATCTAGACCAATTCTCCAAAAACCTAAAATATTTGAAAACCTTTTTGATTTGATTGGATTTTTATTATTGAATGAATGAATTAATTAAAAATCTTAATCCAGTAATTCTATCAGAAACTCCATCAACAAATAATGTAGACCTTGGAATTAATTCCTTCTCAGTTGCTACAATTCAAGATTTGATTGAAACTCTAAAAGGTAAAAATACAATAAAAATTTATACTAAAAATGAGAAAACAATTACGAATTTTTTAGAATATAACAATATTGCTTGAAATATTGAGATTATAGAAATTCCACCTTCTATGAGATATCTTGAGAGTTTTATAATTAATAATAAATTCAATCCTGTCATTCCCTTGAAAAAGGGAATCCAGGAAATATGAGTTACTAATTGAGACACTATAGTTAGTCAAAAAACTTTTCTGGATTCCCACTTCCGTGGGAATGACAAAATTATAGAATGACAAAAAACTCCCCTCTCCACGGGTGGAGAGGGGCTGGGGGTGAGGGCTAAAATCTACATTTGTGATGATGTTCTGTCTGATATATTTGTAAGAAAAAGGTCTCGTAAAAGCTTAGCTAAAAGCCTAGACTTACTTCTAGAAATCAGACCTGGCGATTATATTGTCCACATTGACCACTGAATTGGTAAATTCATAGGGATAATTCTCAAGGATTTATCTGGGATAAAAAGAGAATATATTGAGATAGAATATAAGGAAAATGATAAATTATTCGTGCCAATTAGCGAGCTTCATAGGATTAGTAAATATATAGGAAACGATAATCCAACTCTTACAAGACTCAATTCTCCAGAATGGCAAAAAGTCATGAAAAATACAGAAGTTGAAGTTGAGAAAATTGCCCACGAATTACTTGAGATTTATGCTAAAAGAAATATCCTAACTTGATTTGCTTTTACAAGTTTTCCAGAAAAAGAAGCTATTTTTAAAGAATCTTTCCAGTACAAACATACTATGGATCAAACTAATTCCATAAATGAGATTCTAAGCGATATGGAAAATACAAAACCACTAGACAGACTTCTTGTCTGAGATGTCTGATTCGGGAAGACAGAAGTTGCAATGAACGCTATTTATAGATCTTTTCTCAATGGTAAACAATCTGCGCTTATATCTCCACTTGTAATTCTTGCATTCGAACATTATGATTCACTGAGGAAAAGATTCGCTGATTTCTGAGTAAGAATAGAAATCCTAACAAGAGTTACAACCAAAAAAGAAGAAAGTGTAATTCTCAAAAAATTAGCCGCAGGTGAAATTGATTGCATAATCGGAACTCATAGACTTCTTTCTCCTGATGTTAATTTTAAGAATTTAGGATTAATTATAATTGACGAAGAACATAGATTCTGAGTAATTGACAAGGAAAAACTTAATTTAATGAAATTTGGAAAATCTGCTATTGAGACCGGTCTCAACCTGAGACCGGTCTCTAATTTCCCTTTAGATATATTATCACTGAGCGCAACTCCAATTCCTAGAAGCCTTAATTTCGCACTTAACTGAATAAAAGATATCTCTATAATTGGAACTCCACCACCAAAGAAACAACCAATTAGAACTATAGTTTCTAAGTGGAATGACGAAGTAATTACAGAGTCTATTAAAAAAGAGTTCGACAGAAGTGGACAAGTTCTTTTTATTCATAATAGAATTGCAACAATAGATGCTATTAAACACTATCTAGAGAAACTCATTGGGAAAGTTGCAAAGATAGTAATCGTTAATTGACAGATGAATTGAATAGAAGTCGAAGATAGAATTATAGATTTTAAAAATGGCAAATACAATATTCTTCTTTCTACCACAGTTATTGAAAATTGAGTGAATTTTATAAATGCGAATACTATAATTATAAATGATGCTGATACTTTCTGATTATCTCAACTTCATCAGTTAAGATGAAGAGTCGGAAGATGAAATACTGAAGGTAATTGTTATCTTGTATATAGAAAAGAAAATCTTGCAGATGATGCCAAAAAAAGACTTATAACTATAGTAAATAATACTCACCTCGGTGCTGGATTTGAGATAGCAATGAGAGACTTAGAAATAAGATGAGCTGGGGATATTCTCTGAATCAAACAATCAGGTAAATCAAAAGATACTTGACTTAGTCTATATTTGAAACTTCTAGAAGATAAAATCGAAGAACTGAAAACTTGAGTGAAATTACCTTGAATTAATTGTTCTATTGAGCTTGGAATTTCATATTATATAAGTGATGATTTTTTTGCTTCTGAATCTGATAAACTTCATTTTTTCAGAAATATTGAATCTATTGAGACTCTTGAAGATCTAGATTTTACTCACAAAACATTCATAGAATGAAATGATAAAGTTCCTGAGGAACTAGAGAATTTATTCAAAATACTCAGGGTCAGAATTATTCTTTCAAAATACTCTGTAACTTCTCTTAAGAAAATATGACAAAGTTATGTTTTCGAATTCGATAAAAATACATGAGTTGCAAAAATTAGAGAATTTTTGGATCTATTTGACAAAACTTGAGATTTTGTCCTTGTAACAGTTCATAAAATAAAAGTTGAAACAAAAATCCGGTCAAATGACTTAGATTTTTTATCATCTATTTCCCTTTAAAATAGATACTTTCTGATTATATATTTATTTTGTTATAAAAACTATTATCTAATTTTTGACGAATAGTTTTTTATATGTTATTCTTAAATAGATTTAACTTTAAAAAAATAATATATGGCTTGACTAAACTTATCTTGATTAAAAATTAATGATACACCTTTAACTCAAGAAGAAACACTAACAAAACAAGATGCTGCTCCAATTGAACAAACAGAAGTAAAAGTAGAACAAGTAGCCGAAACTAAGCCAAGTTCTAGTTTTACTTTGAGTCTAAGTTCTCTTATTGGATGAGATTCTGTATTTCAAGAAGATTCTATTATAGATTCAACTATTGAAACTCCTTTAGTAGAAAATGTACAAAAAGAAGAATTAAATTCTCAGAATATTGGTATTTCTATACCATGAATAGAAACTTCAGAGATAATTTCTGATGAGTCAAGCTCTCAAGCTAGTGATTGAGTAACAATAAGTGCTGAATCATATGATGTAAATAATACAAGTCCTGTTGAGGAAATTCCTGTTGAGGAAAATAAAGAATTTTTTAAGAATTTTAATGTTATTGATGTTTTTTCTGAAAGCAAAGAAATTATTATAGATACTCCAAATGGTGAAGCTACTGATATTATAAATCTATGAAGTATTCAAGAATCTGCAATAATTGAAAATACTAATTCAGTAGTATCCACAGAACAAATAATAGAAAATATAGCTACTGTTAATGAAATTGACTCAGAAGAAGAAATTGTAAATGAGGAAGTAATTGTAAGTGCAGCAGTATTAGACACTAATATTGAAGAAAATAAAGAAGTAATAAATTCAGAAGTTGTTGAAGAAGTTGCAAGTGTAGAAACTAATTCTGAATCTCTTTTAATTGATCAATCAAGTGAAAAAACTGAAGTATTAGAAACTCCAATAGACAAAATCGAAGTTATAGACAAATTAAAAAAAGATCTTTCATGAGAAAGAAAAGCTTGATGAATAAGTATTTTTAAGAAAAAATCGTTTATTTTTTCTTTTGTAGGTGTTTTTGTAATTGCATGAGCTACATTTGGATTATTATGATTATGATGAAATGATATAAAATCGAATGTCCACGAAGTACCAAAAGTAGAAGTAAATGAAGTACCAAAAGTAGAAGTAAAAACAGCTGAATTCAAAGAATGAGTTGATTATTCTATCCAAGTTAATAAAAAGAAAAACGTCAGAAAAACAAAATTAATTCTTATTGAAAATACTGGGTCTACTGAGCAAAATCCTATGATAGAAAATGGAACATGAGATATGATTTTAGAAAATACTACTACTGACTCAGTTAATTCAACTCCCGAAGAAATGTCTTGAAGTATGTCTCCAGAAAACAATATATCCTCAGAATCTGGGATTATATCAGAATGAATCAATTCTCCAGAAATGACTATAGAAAATATTCCCTCTCTAGAGGAAAATAATTTATCTGGAAGTACATCTGTCCAATAATACTACTTCAAAATTAAAAATTCCTGTACTTAAATTTACAGGAATTTTTAATTTTGAAGTTATAGATTTTTGTTTATAATCAAGGAATGAAAAGAAATAATATAATATTTTTTACTTGAGAAAATAGAATTTTTCTCAAAAAAGAACTTGATAGATGGATTCAGGTTTTTGAAAGTAAACATTGAGAATTCAATATTTCAAAAGTAACACTTGAAAATATAGACAAAGTCAATATTGAAAGTGAGCTAACTACTATGCCGTTTTTGTCAGAAAATAGACTTATAATACTTGATGAAATTCCCCTAGCATGATCTTCAAAAGATACAGAAAATACCAAAGATACCAAATTAGATGAAAAAATATTAAATGTAATTGATAATATTCCAGATAGTAATTTTGTAATATTCGTACAAGAAAATCCAGACAAAAGGAAGCTACTATATAAGAAATTACTGGAAATATCTACCGTAAAAGAATTCACAAATCCAAGCGAAAATGACTTAAAGAAACACATCAGAGAAAGATTACTTTGAATAGACAATGATGCACTTGATAGACTTATGGAATTCAAAAATTCTAAGCTCCAGGAAATAGAATGAGAAATTGAAAAATTGATATTATTCAAAAATCACGAGAGAATAAGCAAGGAAGATATTGAAAAATATGTAACTCCAGAGATTGAATCCAATATATTCTCTTTTACAGATTCAATATTCGAACTTAATTATAATAAAGCTCTAATTAATCTGGAAAACGTTTTGGAAAATTCCAAAATTGAACCAACTTTTGCAGCTATTATGACAAGTATTAGGAAATTTTTATATACACTTTATTTGAAGACTTCATGAATTTCTGATTCTCAGATAATTGAACTTCTAAAACTTCATCCATTTGTTTTTAAAAAAACACTTAGTAAATCAGCTAATTATAAATATATTCTAAAGCTCTACAACGAACTAGTTAATATTGAAACGAAAGCCAAAATTGGTAATTTAATAGGAGATAATGAAGTTGGATTAAAATTGGCATTAGAAAAAGTAATTTTAGATTTGAAAAAAAATAAAATTCACTTACAATAAACGGGTTTTAAATTTTAAATAAAATACTATGCCTACAAAGAAAAAAGCTGTTCCTGCTAAAAAAGCTGTTCCTGCTAAAAAAATTACTACTACTAAAACTGTAAAAGATACTAAAAAAATAGAAACTCCTATAGAAAGTACTGAACAAGTTGAACAAATTATAGAAACTACAACTCCTCAAAATTCTGAACACAATAATCAAAAAAATATACTAATTGTACTTTGAGTTGTATTAGTTGCTATTGTAATAGCTATTTTGCTTTTTTCTCAAAAACAAACTGCTCCTTGAATTTCTAATTTAAAAAATACTTCAACTTCAGTTTCTAGTGACTGAATAAAATCTTGAGATAAAATTAAAGTTGATTATGTATGAAAATTAGAAGATTGAACTGTATTTGATTCTTCAATTGAAGAATTCGCTAAAAAGGTAAAAAATTATTCTCCTGATTCTGGAAGAAAATATGAACCTCTAGAATTCACAGTATGAGCTGGTCAAATGATAAAATGATTTGATGCTTGAGTTGTTGGTATGAAGGTATGAGAGAAAAAAACTCTTACCATTGCTCCTGTTGATGCTTATTGAGAAGCTACAATTAGTCAAACTATTCCATCGAAATATCTAGAAGATAATATAGAACAAGATGTTCCTGCTGATAGTTTTAAGGATGTTGTTTCTAAAACAGTTCCTCTAGAAGCTCTTGGTGAAAAATGAAAAGATATAAAAGTATGACAAGAAATAGAAGAAAGTTGAATTAGTTGAAAAGTTACTGCAATTACTGATTCTGAAGTAACTCTAGAAATTAAAAATGCTGAAAATCCTTTCTTTGGTAAAGAAATTGTAGTTGGAGCTACATCTGAATATCAATGAAATACAATTACTATCAAAAATATTACTCCAGAAAACATTACAGTTAATATCCTTAATAAACAAAGTCCATTTTTCGGTAAAAAAATAATTGAATGACTTGTAGGAAGTCTTCCTAATTGACAAGAAATTAAAATTGTAAAAATTGACTGAGAGAATACAGAAGTTGAAACTACAAATCCACATGAATTAGCAGGTAAAACTCTTATTTTTGATGTTGAAGTTAAAGCAATAGTTAAATAATGAAATTCCATATTATAACAATATTCCCATCCTCATTTGATAGTTATCTTAATACTAGCATTTTAAAAAGAGCTAAAGATAATTCGCAAATGGGGGTTTTATTTTATGATTTGGCTGATTACTCTGAAATCAGAACAAGAAGAGTTGATGATAAACCTTTTTGATGATTACCATGAGCAATTATTTCGCCACTTCCACTATCAAAAGCAATTGAAGATATACAAAGTAAGTATTGAAAACTAGATATATATTATCTTTCTCCAAGATGAAAAATACTCAAACAACAACATCTTGAAAAATTTGCAAAATGAGCAAAAGACTGTATATTGATTTGCGGTCATTATGAGTGAATAGACGAAAGAATTATAGACATCTATAAAGTTAAAGAAGTATCTATTTGAGAATATGTTCTGACAAGTTGAGAATTAGCAGCAATGGTACTAATTGATTGAATAACAAGATTAATTAATTGAGTTATAAGTTCTGAGTCACTTGAAGAAGAATCATTTAGCAAAGGTATTAATAGAAAAAAAGAATATCCACAATACACTAGACCTAGGGAATTCATGTGAAAAAAAGTACCAGAGGAACTACTAAGTTGAGACCCAAAAATCATAAAAAAATGGAAAGAATCATTTTATTAATTAAATTTTTATTATGAATATATTGAATAATTTAATGAGCTCATTAATTAATTTATATAATTTTATCGCAAGTAATATTACTATAGATTCTGTAATTAAATTCGTGGTTATTTATTTTTTTATACTTTGGTGAGCTTTTGTTATATGGATTGTAAAAGATATTACCAATAGGACAACTAATATATTCCTACAGAGTTTTTCTATACTTATAGTAATTTTTTTGACTCCTATATTCTGACTTCCAATTTATTTATTAATGCGTCCAAGATCAACTATATTTGAAAAATATTATGAGGAAGATGAATTTAATGAGGAGGCCATTTTAGAACAAGAAGAGGAAGAAGAAGTAGAAAAATACAGCTGTCCAAAATGTTCCAAAGAAGTCAATAGTGAATTCAAATTCTGTCCATATTGTGAATTCAAACTAACTAAAGATTGCACTAAATGCAATAAACCACTAAGAGCTGATTGGAAAATTTGTCCATATTGTGGACATCATCAAGAACAAGATAAAACTAAAAAAGCATGAATAAAAATTCAAGTAGAAAAAATAGAAAAGAAGAAGAAAATTAAAGAAGATATATTAGCAGATTTAGAAAATTCATAAGCAAAGTCCCTCGGAATTCCGAGGGACTTTTATCTTTTGTAGAAAGTTTTGGCTTAGATTTAGCTCTAAAAAAATTTTATTCAAGATTATATATATTTTTCAATTGTTTCTTTTAGCTCAGTAATGAATCTTGCTTTATTAAACTTCATTGCATGATTTCTTATCTTTATTCTGTCATATTTATTTTCAGATATATTATTATGGAATAAGTTGAATTTACCTATAAAATCAGATCAGTCAGCTTTATCAAAAAATTCTCAACTTAATCATTCTACATTTGTTTCTACAAGTCAACCTTCTCTAAGTGCAAAAACAGGAATTCAAGCTGCCATAGCTTCTATAGGTGCAATTCCGAAGTCATCCCTACCACTCATTATAAAACCTCTAGCATCTAGATAAATATCCCTTATTTCATTATGATTTTTATGTCCTAGAAATTCTATATTAGGTTCTGCTATGCTTTTAAGATAATCAAGTTGATTTCCTGCTCAGATAATTTTTAATTGATATCAAAGAGTATTAAAAGCTTTTATTGATAACTCTACTTTTTTGAATTCTGTAAGTGCTGATGTAATTACATAATATTCCCTGTCTTTTAATACTTTTTCTCAGATTTCAAAATCTTCAACCCAAACTGCAGGATATATTACTTCTGATTCTCTTCTATAGTATTTGGATATTCTACTTACAACTTGTTTGGACGCTGCTATTGCAACATCGTGTCTTTGTCATGCTAGATAATCCCATAATCTTGCTTTTAGCATGAATTTATTAAGTAATACCTTTTTTATTCAAGATCCGAATCAAATATCTCTTTTGTATTCATTAGTCCAATCCCATAAATATCTAGCTGGAGAGTGATAATATACCATGAATAATGTTTCTGGTTTTGTGATACAACCATGAGCGAATCAGCTTGAAGATGCTATAACTAAATCATATTCACTTAAATCAAGACTTTCGACAGCTCTAGACAAAAATGGTAGACAAAGTCTCTGTCTATGTGTCCATTTATAAATCCTTTGTGTTATAGAAGGAATTTGCTTTATTCTTGATATTGGAAAAACTCTACCAACTTTTTCTTCATCATATATTAGAGTGAAAAGATCAGCCTCCGGGAACATTTCTAATATATCTAATACGACATTCTCAGCTCAACCAAGCTTTACAAGCATTTCATGCACTATTGCTACTTTCATTATTTTTTTGTGTTATATGTATATTTTTTCTTCAAAAACAATCAAAGAATCATAAATAATAACATTGAAATATATGACGCCTCGAATGTATGAAGTAGTAAATTCATAACAAGTACAGCTATAAAAGAAAAAAATACTGGAATACTAATATTATATATTGTTAATGCTATAATTCACATTATACTTACGAATAGAATGAATCCAATAATTCATCATTCTACAAGTTGTTGGATGTACCAACTTTCTGGAATGAAGTTTTTTTCATCTACATTAACAGTATCGCGAGTTAATCTATATCAAGGTCAGCTTGATGAAAGACCTCTTCATAGAGGCTCTCCAAGGAATTGATTAAATCAAATTATCATTCTTTCATAATGTCATTTAGTTGAACTTGCTCTTCATACTATTTCTCACATATTACCTCAATATCTTATATAAAAAACTGAACCTAGAATTGCAATAAATACAAGCGCAGTTATACTTTCTTTGCGATATTTTGTTAAAAACAATTTGAAATTAAGGACAAATATGAAACCTAAGCTCAAGATAATTCAAATAAGAGCACTTCTGGTATAAGTGAAGAATACTAGTCAAAAACATACGAACAATATACTATAAAGATAAAATAATTTATCTTTTTTGTTTTTCATATAATGAAATAGTAATCCAGAAAAAACAATGAGCAGAAAAGCTGCCTGATTAGGTCAATCAAAAATTCATTGAAATCTTCTAACATTAGCTCATTCAACTCCATGATATATTGGAGGTCATTCTGTAATACTCCAAGAGCTTATATGCGAAGAGAATCCAAAATAGACAAGCACTCATTCTCAGATAATAAAACGCACTATAATTCAAGATAAAATAGCAATTCAAGCACTTATTAAAAATACTTTAATATAATGAGAAAGTTTTTCTTTTAATAAAAAACTTCAATGTCTAACAATTAAAAAAATCAATAAAAATTCAAAATCATATCTTCATCAATAAACAATTGCTTTTACTGAATAGAATTTGATTATTGAAATTAGAATTAGATAAATGAAGTATCAAAAAATTAAATAATCAAGTTTATCAAAGCTTGGTTTTTTATTTAAGCTGTAGAATTTATAAATTAATAAAATTCATAATATAAAAAGTAGAAGTTCCTTGTACAATCAAGCTCATGGAATTCATAATTTATATTGCAAAAAAACACTTATAATAACATGGAAAGGAAGCAATATTAATAAAAGTACAAAAACATTCTCAAAGCTAATATATCTTTTAAGATTTGTAACTAAATTCATTTTATATCTTAAATTAAGATTAAATATTTCATGTAGAGTCAAGAAAAAACACTACAACAGGAGCTAGAAAAGATAGTATAATAGTTATAACAACTACCCATACTACAATTTTTTTGGTTTTACCACCAACTTTATTTTTTTCAGTTTTCATTTTTAATTAGTTATTTCTACATTAATGCCTCTAGAGTCTATAAAAACTTTGGATAAATTCAAATCTATTTTCAAATTATTGTCAGTAGGTTTATAGTTTTGTCTAATTGCATTTAAATAATATCAAAGGTTTTTTAGTTTTTTGGTAAATTCCTTATGTGAAATCTTTTCTGGTGCAATGCTTATACTTTTTCAATCTATTTCATATCAATTAGTTGGATCATCTTGCAATAATTTTATGCTAACATTTTGAAAACTATGCTCATTAAATATATATGACATACTTAATTCACTATTAAAACTACTACTTTCTGCACTAAAAGTCTTATTAACCTTATTAATTAATATTACATATTTTCAATTTTCAATAGTTACATTTATTGAATTAAAGGGGATTTTTATAAAACTATTAACATATGTAAAGTCTCAATCCAATAATTGGTTTTGCTTGAATATACTAATTGTACTAGACTCATTTTTTTCTGGCTGAGTAGTTTGTCAATTATCATAGACATTATCATTTGTATTGTCTACAATTACCAAATATGTATTATAAAAGAAATTTTTAAAATCATATTTTTCTCTTTTTATCGGATCCTCTTCGGATGATAATTTATCTTGAAAATATTTTTCTTTTTGGTCTAGTGGTATGACATTATCATTGTCTTTAATTATTTTACCTTCTTGGTCCTCATATTCAACACTACTAATACTGTGATTATATTTTGGTTCTGGAAAAAGTTTGAACTTGAATTTTCTTTGATAAATATATACCTCAATTAAATAATATTTATCAGAATTCATTGTTGGGATATTTAGTATTTTCAAAGTTCAAAAATCTATTCAATTGAATTTTTGTAAATATTCTTTCGCATCATCTGTAGTTAGAATATAGGTATTGACTAATTTTTCTGACTGTATATCTCTTTCTGTTTTATCTAATTTAAATTTTGAGACATATGTATTATAATTAACTAATATTTTACTATAAATATTACCCAATTGAGTATATTTTTTTTGTAATTGAGAATATCAATCTTCAACCGATAGATTTGATTCTCATTTTTCAATATAAAAACTATCTTTTTTGCTAGCTAAGTCACTTATTCAATTCCTATACAAAACACCAATTGTATCGGTTATATTGTCTCAAATATTCGCATCAATTTGATCTCAAATAATTTTAGTGTATTTTTCTTGTAAAACATTATTTCAATCTTTATTTTCAAAATAGGTTTTTGAAATATTAATTATAACATTATTAACAATATTAGTAAGATTTAAAAATTGAATAGATAATGCTGTTGATTTTGTTTTTTTATCCTCTAATGTTATATTTTTTAAGGTAGAATAATAAGAATTAAATATATCAATAAGCTGAATAACAATACCTAGAGAATTCTTTGAAATTTTACTATTATCTGAAGAATATTTTGTTAGAAAGAATGAAAAATTGAGATAATCTTTTTCTTTTAAAACATTATTATTCTTTAATTCAACTAAATAATTATTAATATATTCATCCAGTTGAGTCTTAGTGAATCATGTGAAATTATAAGCAAAGAAGGCTTCTGATAATTCAGAAAAATATTCTTTTCAGGCAATTTCATCTTTGAAAATATCTTTTAGAGTTTTATTAATACTATTTTTACTGATAACTCATAATGAAGTTGAGCTATTATTTAGTCCATTTGAATAATACGATAAATAATAATAGTTTTTTAATAAATCTATTCAATCATTATACGCTACATCAGAATAATTTTTTATTTCATCCATTGCATTTGCAAGATTCTGTTTATTCTCTTGTAAACTAACATTATTATCGCCAGATTTTAAAATATTCAAAAAATATATTAAAATCTGATTTTTAAAATATACATCTTTTTTTGTATTATTATCTAGCAGAGAACTGTATTTATTAATATAATCAAGACCTGAAATTTCTTCAACATTCAAACTAAGAACTTCTTTATATATATTTTGATTCTCTTTATATCTATCAGAAATATCTGAAAGTGATTTTGTAATAAATCCTCAAACATCATAGTTAGAGTCTTTAACTTCAAGATTTTTAAAAAAATAAGAGTTTTTTGAATTCGAAAAAATAATAGAATTAATTGTTGAAACTCTGATTATATCTCATCAAACAATTGCATCATTGTATTCTGGTTTATATTTGAAAAGTAATGACGGAAATAATTCAAAACTTGTTATTTCTTTTTTTCTTTTAATAAGAGAAACATCAAGAATTGAATTAAAAGAATATATTTTGTAATCATTTTCTATATTACTTATATAGAAAATTCATTTTCAAAGCTGACTCACTGCGAAATCCTCTCAATTGATTTTATATTTTTCAAAAATATCATTTAAGACAAAAATATATACTCCCTCTCAAATATTAATATTTGTTGTGTCTCATATTTTTTGAATTTTTATAGAATTTTTATCTTGTGATTGAAAATAAATTCAATCTACAGAACTTAATAAGTAATAATTAAAATTAGATTTTGAATTTTTTGATAAGAAATCTTTTTTTGTATCACTATATGAATAAACTCATGTTTCATAATTAAGAAATCCCTCTAAGTCATTTTTAGTTTTTGCGATTTCTTGGGCTTTTTGCAATTGTAATGTTCAATAAATTCAAATAATTGAAATACAAAAAACCAATAAAATAAATATAATTTTTTTCACAAATATTCAATTATTAATAATTCTATACAAGTATACACTTAAATTAATAAATCTCAATTCCTTTATTATTGCGTATTTGCAAATAATCTCTCAAATTCATTTTTGAAATATAGAGAAATGGCCTCATTTATGAAAATAATGCCAATTTCTCTATTATTTTGTATTGAATTATATGTGAAATTAATGCTTCATATATATACTATTTTTTGATCAACTAAAAATGCTTTTGCGTGAATATATGGCTTTTTTGGTGATTTTATATTAATTCAATTAGCAGAGAAAAGTTTAATAACTTCCTTGTTATTTTTAATTTTGTTCATATCTCAAATAAGAATTTTCACACTCACTCATGATTTTGCTTTTTTTATCAAAAGATTTTGTATATTAATATCATCTATACTTTGTTCATATATTAATATTTCATTTTTTGCAGAATTAAGAGTTTGCTCTATTTGATTCCTAGGACAAATTGGCGATATTGTCAAAGTTTGATTGCATATTATATATTTTTTACCTACAAAATCATTCAAAAAAATATCCTCCAATATATTTAAGTCATTAATATTTTTTCAAAAAGCGAAGAATTCCTTATTAATAGTAAAAGTAGAATAACTCATATTTCATGTAGAAATAATATATTCAGAGTCAATTAAGAAAAATTTAGCATGCGTGAAATTATAATTAGTTGGATTAGCATACACTACTTCTACTCAAGCATTTTGTAGTGCTTCGAAAGTTTTTTTATTAATATTACCAGCTCAGAAAACATTTTTTTCTAGAATTATCTTAATATCGATTCATCTTAGTTTAGCATCCAGAATAGCTTTTAGAATTCTTTTTTCTGTGAAAATATAGGTTTCCAAATAAATTCTAGATTTAGCTCAATTGATTCTTCATATTATTTTGTCTATTATTGTCTTGTCTGGCGAACTTAGAATATCTAAATCCCTATATTCAATATTATTAAGATTAAAGCTTTTGCTAGTAGAATTAGCACGTACTTCTTGCTCAGCTTGGTCTACTATTTTATCATGATATTCCCAATATTCATTGGTGCATCAAGTTAAAAAAGTAAAAGTAAGTAGTAATAATAAAATTAAATAATTTTTTAATTTTAGCATATTATCTAAAAATTATTTTTAAGTCTTGAACGGGTGAAGAAAAATTCTTTAAAACATTTTCAAAAATTTTTAAAATTTCTTCCTCATACATTTTTAATTCAGAATTTATTATTGGTTTTTGAGTTTTTATTATAAGTTTCCCTGATATTATTTTGATAGAACAAATGAATTCAAATAATTCAAATCTTGATTTATTTAATAAAAGGTCATGAATTTTTTTATAAACAAGAGCACTCATCATTTGAGAGGTAGTATGTCAACTAATGTCTAGTTTGAATGTCATAATCTTATAATTGTACATAAATAAACCTCATAACTCAAGACAAATCAGAAAAAAGCTTAAATTCAATTTCTTTGTCAACAAAAAAACTATGAGCTAGATCTGATTGATCATATCAGAATTCACAAATTAATGAGAATTCTTTATTTGAATACATTTTTTTTAATTCAATAACTTGGTTGAAAAACTTTTCATACAACTCAAATCCTGTATTAGGTCATCAAAAAAGTGCCATAATAGGCTCTTCTTTAACATCCTCTCACATATTTTCCCAATCATTATCCTTAATATAAGGCAAATTGGCTGTTATAATGATATTTTTTCAATTAAGCTTAGTAGTTCAAGACAAAAATTCTTCAAGTAAGTTAGACTTTATAAGTTCAATTTTTGAGGTATTAGAATCTTTATTTATTTGAGCAATTTTCAATGCACTTTCACTTAAATCAATTCAATATATATTTTTAAGTGTAGTGGTATTTTTTTCTATAGAAATAGGGATTATTCAAGTTCATGTTCCAACATCAATTAAAGTCTCTATATGCCTATCTTTAATTATTTTAATAGCTTCTCTTACAAGATTTTCAGTCTCTAATCTAGGAATAAGAGCTTCACTCGGACTAAAAAAAAACTTAATATAAAAAAATTCAATAGTTTCCATTAATTTAGACGAAGTTAATAGTTGTAAATTATATTATTGGAGGTTTTAATTTTCAAATGTTTTTCTGTTGAAAATTACAATAGTCAAACCAAGAATTATAGCCAGATAAACTAGTCAATATGCTGAGTTAAAAATTAGATAAGTAGGTTCAATTTTTACTGGAGAAAGAATAAGATTTTTGATATTTAGAGCTTCAAAATTAGGAAAAGTAACATATAAAATCTTCCCTAACTGAAGCATCAAATAATTATTAGAGCGGGCAGCCATATCAATTATTGATGTTATTCCATGAGAAATAATGTAGACAATTATAGTCAAAACAATGGCTAATATTGACGAAACAAAAGTTGAGAAAAATAAAATAATTGCAAATAGAATAAGCAATTTCAGATATATAAAAATAATTGAAAATATTATAAGTAAATCAAAACTTGTCTTAGTATAAAAAACAATAGCCAAGAAAATGACAGTCTGAAAAAATACAATAAAGGCAAGAATAAGGGCAAAACCTAGGAATTTTCATAAGATAAATTCGAATCTTGATATAGGTTTTGATAGTATTAGATAAATGGTTTTTCAATTAATTTCATTAAAAATCAATTGGCTTCCAATAAATATTACAGACACAAGTCCAAAAACTTCAATCATAGCTAGTCCGAAGTCTAGTATAATTTTTTCGGTTTGCCCGAGTGATAATGAGGCTAGAGCTATACTAAAAACAATTAAAAGTATTCCGAAGAATAAAATCATGTAAAGAATTTTGTTTCTTTTTAATTCACGAAAAGTATTTAAAGCTATATTTAACATATAATTGAATTAATTTTAGTTAAGACTATTTTATAGAAAATTTTTAAAAGTAAAGATACTATTTAGGACTATTTTTTGGTAACATTTTCAAACTATCAAAAACTTCCAAATCTTTAGTTCCAGGAAGAGTTTTAATTTTAGCAACTCTTCATTTCTTGAATAAACTTTGTCTTCATTTCATTTCTATTTCAATTGTTGTTCACCGAAAACCGAAAAATTCTCTGATTTTATTTTCAATATATCTTTTGTATGAAAAATGGAAAATCTCTGGTCTATTAACTGATATAAGGAATTTTGGAGGATTAATATCAACTTGTGATCAATAATATATTTTTGGATTATGAGATTTCTTATTTCAAGTTGGTGGATGTTTGTAGATAATTTGTTCTAAGAAATTATTAAAAACTCAGGTTTTAACCCTTTTTTGTCTTTCATCTTTTATTTTTACAGCTGATTCTAATATTTCATCTAATCTTTTACCAGTTACTGCAGAAGTGAAAATTGGTGCTACAAAAGGAAGGAATTCGAATTTCATTTTCATATACCCCATGTATTCGTCCATTATTTTATCTTTATCAATTCCTGGTTTAGTTAAAACTTTATCCCATTTATTAATAACTATAACTATTCATTTTTTCTCTTCAAGTGCCTTAGCTACAATATGTTGGTCTCAAGCTGTAATTCAATCAAATCAATCAATAACTATAGCTACAACATCTGCTCTTTCTATTGCTCTTTCACTTCTTATTACACTCCAATCTTCAATATTTTGATTACCTATTTTACCGGAACGCCTAATTCATGCGGTATCAATTAATACAAATTTCCTGTCTTGGAATTCAAAAACAGTATCTACACTATCTCTAGTTGTTCCTGGCATATCTCTTACCATTACACGATCTTCTCATGTAATAGCGTTTATTATACTAGATTTACCAACATTCGGTCTACCTATAATTGCTAGTTTGATAAAAGAATCATCATAATTTTCTTCAATATTTTCAAATCATTGTTTCTTTAGATTTTGGGCAATTAAATCTTTTAATTCAATAATTCCCTTACGATGAGAAACACTTGCAAAAACCACATCTTCAAAACCTAGTTTATATAAACCGTATCAATCATTGATTTTGGCTTGATTATCAGCTTTATTACCTACAACTATAATCTTTTTTCATGATTTTCTTAGGATTTTTGTAATTTCTGAATCAAGGTCTGATATTTTATCAACCTCAAGAACGAATACTATAATATCTGATTTTTCAATTGATTCTTCTGCTCTTCTTCTTATATCAACAAGAATTTGGTCATTAGTACCTTGAGTTAATCATCCAGAATCAGCAACAATATAACTAAGACTATTCTCCTCATCATTTACTTGGAATTCTAAAATATCTCTTGTAGTATTTTCTATATCACTTACTATCGCAATTTTGTGGCATGCAATCGCATTAAATAGACTTGATTTACCTACATTCGGTCTACCAACAATTGTAACTCTTCCTATCATATTTTTTTTATTATAAAGTCTGCAGATTGTATAGAAAAATGGTAAAAAGTCAAAAAGAAGGACAGAGTTAATTCTAAACTTCTTTTATTTAAAAGAAAAAATATAGTCTTAGGAATTAAGTTCAAGAAAAAATATAGAATATGCTTGCAAAAAAGGTCATCTTCTCTATAATCAAAGGGTTATTTAAATAATTAATTATGAAGAAAGAGACTATATTAAAAATTACCAATCTAGACAAGTTTTTAGACAAAAAACAAGTACTATTTGATGTGAATCTAGAAATTAAAGAAGGTGAAGTATTTGGCTTTCTATGACCAAACTGAGCAGGTAAAACAACTACAATGAAATGTATTTTGAGATTAATTAATCCCGACAATTGACACATTGAGATTCTTGGTAATGTCGAGTTTGGCAATGATATAAAATCTCAAATAGGATTTATGCCAGAAAACACTTATCTATATAAATACCTTACCGGGTACGAATTCCTGGAATTCAATGCATCTTTCTTTGATATTCCAAAAGAAGAAATTAGTTATAAAATTGAAGAATTACTAAATAGAGTTGGACTTAAATGATCATGAAATAAACTTCTTGCAAAATATTCCAAATGAATGTTGCAAAGAATTGGACTTGCTCAAGCAATTATTAATAATCCAAAAATCGTATTCCTAGATGAGCCAATGAGTTGACTTGATCCACTAGGACGTAAAATGGTAAAAGATTTGATTCTAGAACTAAAGAAGAATTGAACTACCGTGTTTTTTAATACACATATATTATCTGATGTAGAATCAATCTGTGATAGATTCGCCATAATACACAAATGAAATATTATCGCCGAAGATGCAGTTAAAAATCTGAAAATACCTCTTGAAGAATATTTCATTTCTAAAATTGAAGAAAACTCAGAAGAAGAATTTATTGAAGAAAAATAAAATGATCCACTCACAAGAAAATAAAATAATTGCGATAGATGTAGATGATGTAATAAGTAGCACTATTCCATCACTTCTTAAATATTTTTGAGAAATACATAATATTAATATTGAGTATGAAAATTTAACAAACTACAGACTTTCTTTATTAGAAGAATTCGCATCAAGAAATATTTCTGAAAATAAAATACATGAGTATTGGAATAATTTTTTTAATTCATCATATTGAAATGAAATAATACCTATAGAATGAAGTATAGAATGAATAAATAAAATTAAAAATTTATGATATGATATTGTTCTTATTACTGCTAGATGGGAATCGTTACAAGATTACACATTGGAATGGCTTGATAAATATTTTCCTAAAAATAGCTTCAAAGAAGTGCATTTTACCTGAGTATATCATTGAAGTAGTATACCAAAATCTATGATATGTAAGAAGTTATGAATTAAATTAATAATTGAAGATAATGTACATAATTGTCTAGAATTGGCAGAGTTTAATATCAAAAGTTATCTATTCCCAAGACCATGGAATTTACAAATAAAAACCAATAATCCACATATATTAAGAGTAGACAATTGGTGACAAATAATTTAATGAAAAAAATGAAAAAAAGAGTATTAGTAGGACTTTCATGAGGAGTCGATAGTGCAGTAAGTGCTTATCTTTTACAAAAAGAGGGTTATGAAGTTGTAGCTGGATTCATGAAAAATTATACATCAGAAGAAGAAAATTGTCCAACACGCGAAGATAGAGATGAAGCTATAAAAGTTGCGGAATTCCTAGGAATAAAAGAATTTATTATATTCGATTTCCGTGAAGAATATAATACTAAGGTTGTAGAATACATATATGAAGGTTACAAAAAATGAATTACACCTAATCCAGATATATTATGTAATTCAGAAATCAAGTTCAAATTATTCCTAGAACATGCAATGAAACTTGGCTTTGATTATATTGCAACCGGACATTATGCTAGAATTGAGACATCAGCAAACATCAGCGTTAAATGAAAAACACCGGTGTTAGAAAACAATACTTATCACCTTCTGAAATGAATTGATCCAAACAAAGATCAATCATATTTCCTAGCCTGACTTAATCAATATCAACTTTCCAAATCCCTATTCCCGATATGAAATATAGAAAAACCTGAAGTACGCAAAATAGCGGAAGAAATATGATTACCTAATGCTAAACGCAAGGATAGCCAATGAATATGTTTCGTTGGTAAAGTAGATATGCACAAATTCCTAGAGAAAAAAATACCAATTAAGAAGTGAAATATTATAGACACTTCTGGACAAATACTTGGCGAACATAACTGAGCATATTTTTTCACAATAGGTCAGAGGAAATGAATTCAGATTGGATGATGACCTGCACTTTTCGTAATCAGAAAAGATGTTATAAAAAATGAAGTAACCGTATGAACCGAAGAAGAACTTGAATTATACTCTAATTCACTCACGGCATCTAATTGGCATTGGATTGGAGAAGAATATTCGCTTCCAATATCATGAAATGCCAAAATTCGCTACAGACAAGCCGATCAAGAAGTTAGCTTGTCAACTGTCGGAAATGCTAAAATAATCGCAAATTTTACGTCTAATCAAAGAGCAATTGCATCTGGTCAAACTATCGCACTATACAAATGAGAAGAGCTTATCTGAAGTGGAATTATTGATTAATACAAGATCAGTCTCTATAAATTAAGACCTATCTCGTATTGTTCTCTTATTTAAAATTCTAGTTCATCTAATATCAAATCCTTATACTCATTGATTTTTTCTTTATTTGTTAATTGATGATAGCTTGTAAATTGGTAATCTTCTATATTTTTCACTATATTGTGCTTAATTGCATTATAATTAACATAAGTTAGACATTTAGCGAGATATTCTTCATTTTCAATAATCTTAGCCTTGAATCTTCATTCAAATACTGGCATTCTGAGACCGGTCTCAGTTTTGTGTTTTGCTTTGAAATACATTGCATATGAACCTTGAATTTTTCTCATAAAATCTGATAGAGAGAGACCGGTCTCTATGTTATGTACAATAAAGTGGAAATGATTAGGTAAGAAACAATAAGAAACAATTTTAATATTTAAAAAGTCTTTTTGTTCTTTTATTATATATTTATAAAATCTTTCGAAATCATATTTATCTTTGAATATAATTTGTTTTTGAAATCATCTATTATAAATGTGATAATATGTATTTTCTATAAATTCAAATCTTGTATTGCTCATATTTTAATTAATAAAAGAATAGGAGACCGGTCTCCATTATATCCAGTCTCATATCAAAATCAAGTTCAGGCAAATTGGGAGATATGGGAGACCGGTCTCCTCGCCAGTACCTCAATTCAACACACAAAAAAACTCCTCCTCATCCTTACGGACTCGGGGGAGTTTTTTGTTTTGCGGGAAAGGTTAAAATATTTCACTATGAGAACCAACTCTTAATAATTGTAAGATTAACTCTTTATCTGATAACTTATATATAAGAAGAATATCAGGAAATATATGACATTCTCTGAGGTTGGATAATTTCCCTTCTAAATTATGATCATGATATTTTTTTTCTAGTTTTTTTCAATTTTCAAGTAAATCTATTACTTTTTCAAATTCTTTAATAAAACGTTTATTATTTTTAAATCTCTTGTAATCACTCTTAAAGCGAGAGGAGAGTTTTAATATATATAGAGACATTTTTTATTTATTAAGAAATTTAAACATTTCTTTTGAATTTCTAAATTCGACTCCATTTACTTCCGTATCCTCTGCAAGTTTGAGTAATTGTTCATTTTTATCATCATCAAAAATTCAAGATTCATTTATCTTTTTATATTCTTGAACTGAAAGTTTTAACAATACTATTTTTGATGTTTTATCTAATACTTGTGCCATAATCCGATAAGTTAATAACTAAACTAACCATATTATAAGGAAATCCAGTGAAAAATCAAAAAAAATAGTTATCATTAACTAGTAGGTACCGGTACCTAACTATCAAGTTTAACATAAAAGTTAAGTATTGGGTATTAACTCAGCAAGGGTACCGGTACGCGAATTGTTCGAGACCGGTCTCTTCTAGTTCACTTATTTAAAATTCTAATTCATCTAATATTAAATCCTTATACTCATTAATTTTGTCTTTATTAACCAACTGATTATAACTAGTCCATTGGTAATCTTCTATATTTTCTACAATATTATGTTTGACAGCATTATAATTAACATATGTTAGACATTTAGCGAGATATTCTTCATTTTCAATAATCTTAGCCTTGAATCTTCATTCAAATACTGGCATTCTGAGACCGGTCTCAGTTTTGTGTTTTGCTTTGAAATACATTGCATATGAACCTTGAATTTTTCTCATAAAATCTGATAGAGAGAGACCGGTCTCTATGTTATGTACAATAAAGTGGAAATGATTAGGTAAGAAACAATAAGAAACAATTTTAATATTTAAAAAGTCTTTTTGTTCTTTTATTATATATTTATAAAATCTTTCGAAATCATATTTATCTTTGAATATAATTTGTTTTTGAAATCATCTATTATAAATGTGATAATATGTATTTTCTATAAATTCAAATCTTGTATTGCTCATATTTTAATTAATAAAAGAATAGGAGACCGGTCTCATCGTACGTTAAAAACACAAAAAACTCCCCCAAGTCCGCAAGGACGAGGGGGAGTTTTTTTATTTTCTAAAAAATTCTATTTTTTCAATAATTCTTTCTTTTTTATTTAAATCTTCTCAATAATATATAAAAATTCTAAAATTATTAACAGTTAAAATTATATATTTTTCATTTAAATTTCTTCATAAAATAATTTCCTTAGATATAGCATCCTCTATTTTATCAACTACATTCTTATATAAATTATTTCATAAATCAATATAATTTTTGATTAGAAGATCTTCAACATCCAATCATGAATCTTTAATTAATCTTATATAACTACTTTTATAAGAATCTATAAATGATATTAATGATTTTAAAGAATTCGAACTATAAATAATATTAAACATGAGTTAAATTATTATTCAATTCATTTTTATTGTTAGATTTAATTTCTTTTCTTAAATCCTCCGAAGTTTTAAGAATATAATCAAACATTATTTTATCAATTTCTGCTCTAGTATAATATTGTTTTGTTCACATAATCCAATAGTTAATAACTAAACTACCCATATTATAAGAAAAACTCTCCAAAAATCAAAAAAATATCTTCGAGACCGGTCTCTATTATATCTAGTTTCATATTAAAATCAAGTTCAGGCAAATTGGGAAATATAGGAGACCGGTCTCCTCGTCGATACCTCGATTCTACACACAAAAAAACTCCCCCTCGTCCTTCCGGACTTGGGGGAGTTTTTTGCCCTGCGGGGCGTAGTTATTTCATATTTTGTCTACTAATCTCATTTAGTTTATCTATAGTTTTTTTGTCTATCTTTGTATTCTCTCAGACAGTAATTATCTTTAAGTTTTTAAGATTAGCAATTACTTTAATATCAGTATTATCTAGTTTATTGAATTCCATTTTTAGAGTTTCTAATTTGGACAAGTTGGACAAGTTAGAAATATCTTCCAGTTTATTACTTTGTAATTGTAATGATGTAAGATTAATAAGATTTTCGAGTCATGAAGTGGTTTGGATTTGGTTATAACCAAGATGTAGATCTACAAGACTAACTAATTTATCTAATCAAGATATCTCTTTTATTTCATTATTACCTAAATCAAGCTTCTTCAAGAAGCTAAGTTCATCAAGATTTTTTATTTCTTGAATTTTATTAAAAGATAAATAAAGCTCTGATAAATTCTTAAAACAAGATAAATCCTCACTAATATCTTCTATTCCATTATCAGCTAGATCTATAGCCCAAATATCATCTACATAATGAGTTCCTTCTACCATATCACACAAATTAGGCATATCTCATAATTTCTTACTTCTCAAATCAAGATTATGGAAATCCTTACTATAATTACTAGTTATTAATTCATCTACAGCTCAAGAATTAGTCTTTGGGCTTATAATTGAATCTAGATTATCCTTAAAATAAAATCACAAAAGTCATAAAATCACAACTAATGAAATAATAATTGCAATAATCTTCTTGTTAACTAATTTATTCATATATTTGATTATTTGGATATAAAATGTGTATTTATTTATAATCATTTATATCTTTTTTGCAAACAAAAAAAGAACCCTCTCTTGCGAAAGGGTTCTTGAAAATAATTGAATATTTTTAATTAGAAATAACTAATTAGTCAGTAACTTTGTTACCATCTAAAGTAGTGATTCCAAGTCTAAGATCTGTTATAGAAGTATTATTTCCACCAACTGAATCTGATGCATATTTAACTTCAGAATCATTTAAAGTAGGGAATGAAACTTTTATATAAGAATCATGATCAGAAAGACCAGTAAGAGCAACAGTTTTAGCTTTTACTAAATAATAAGAAGTAGTACCGTTATCTATTTCATCATCAGATGTAGCAAAAGATGAAGTATTTAATGTAGCTTCAGCACCAGTAGCAGGAGCTGCAACTGATACGGCAGCATCTACTCAACCTATTTTTTCAATAGACATAGTACCAATAGTTGCTTCAGCGAAGTCAACTGTAAGTTTAACTTGTTCTAATAGAGTTTTTAATGATGAACCATCAGTATAGTCAGTATTAGAAGAAGTATCAGTAGTAACAGCAATAATTGCAACGTTATTATCACCAGCAGTCAAAGTAGAAGCAACATTTACTCCATTGTAAGTATTTACGAATGAAACATTTGAAACTTTTGTAGGAACAACTGAGAATAAGTTAGAAGCAGCAGTAACTGCAGTATCAGCAACAACTTTGTTAGAAGAAGCACCTTCAGCATCAGTTACATCAAATGTTAATTTAAGATCAGCAGTTTGAAGTCCAGCTTGGTCTTTACCTTGTTTAGAAGCAACAACCTTAATATAAATATTTTCAGAACCTTCTTCAACTGTGAAGTTTACATTATCAAAAGTAATAGTATCAGAAGTAATAGTTTTTCTAGCTAATTCAGTAGTTTTGTCATTAGCATAAACTATAATTTCAGAAACTGCAGAAGCAAGAGTTTGAAGACTTGTTTCAGAGATAGTAAAGTCTTTAACTAGTACAGCTTCATTAGTAGCAGTTAATTCATAACTTGCAACAAATGGAGAAGTAGCACCACCTAAGATATTCTTATCTTTAGAAGTTTCGCTATCTGTATTATCTACAGCAGTAGCAAGAGTACCAGCACCTTGGATAGTAACGATTCTAGCAGATTGAACATCAGTATCAGCTAAAATTCCGTCAGCATCAACTGGAGAAGAAGAGAATATATCATCAGCATCTTCATCTTCAACTGAATAACCAGCAAGATTAAATCTTAGAGTATCTTTAGCATTTACAGCAGCATCTAGTAAGTCAGCAGTAACAGTGAATCTAACAGATGAGTTTTTTGCAATAGTAACATTGAATCCATCAAAAGTACCAACACCATCGTTACCAATAGATGAACCAGAAACTTGATCTACTAGAGTAGTACCATTATATAAATATAAAGCATTAACTCTTTCATTAGATACAAGAGTATCACCACCAGCATTTTCAGCAGCAACAACTACAACATTAGCAGTAGGAGTAGCTGCAGTATTAGTAGCAGAAATTGTAGCTAAATCAGTTACTGAAGCAGCAATTGTAAATGCTGTACCAGCAATATCTGAAGTAATTGTAACATGAGTAGTAGAATCTGTAGCAGTTACATTAGCAGCTTGAGCTGAAAGATTGATAGCAGCAGTTAAACCAGCAGTTACATTAGCAACTGTAGCAACTGTAGCAACAAAACTCACAGCAACACCATTAATAGTAGCAGTAAATGTATCACCAACTTCTACATTAGCAGGAGTAACAGTAGAAATTTGAGCAACAGCAGCAACTGGAGTATTAGAAGCATTATCTACAACAATACCTTTAACTTTTAATTCATTAACAGTTAAATCAGAAGAATCATTATCAGATTTTAGTTCGAATGTTAATACTTCAACACCTTTAGAACCAATTACAGCAGTTTTTGTCGAAGACATAGCTACAGTATTGATAGAAAGAGAAGAAGTAGTACCATTAACAGTTTTGAAAGTAATTGCAGAAGGAGTAACATCAGTTACATATTTATCATCTCCAGTTTCTTTGATGGCAAAAGTACCAGCAGTAGAAGTAGAAGTAGTATCATAAGCAACAGAAGCAACTAATCTAGCTCAGTTAATAGTAGCAGTATCTAGAGTATCAGCTCTTATAGCAAGAGTTAATTCTCCAGTAGTAGGCATAGCAATATTAACTTCTTCTGTATATGATATTTCAGTAGTACCAGCAGAAGCATTTAAGTCGTAAACTGTACCAGAAGTAACGTCATATAATTCAACGTTTTCAAGTAAAGTAGCAACATTAACAGGAGCAGTAGTATCTGTATTTTGGATAGTAACTTTGAATTTTTCTAATTCAAGAGATTTACCAGCATTAGAAACTAATTTAATAGTACCAAGAACAATATCATTTTTGTCTTGTCTAATTTCTGTATTAGTTGGATCTATTTGAATAAGAGTAATTTCACCAGCTTGAACTGTCAAAGCAGTACCAACAAGACTATCAGTTATATTAACATAACCATATTTTGAAGCAGTAGCAGAAATATCAAGTTCATTATCAAGAACGAAATTGATTGTTTCTCCAGCACCACCTACAACATCACCTTTTACAACGAATTTTTCAGTTTTACCTTCTGCAACAACAATAGGAGCGTTGAATTTGAAAGTAAAATATTTAGTTCCGTTAGAAACAGCGTCAGCTACTTTTGTACCATTATAGTAAAGAGCAACATTAGCTAATTCAGAAGTTTCGTCAATCCCACCATCTTCTTTCAAAGTGATTTCAGATAAACTTATATCTTCATGATTAAGACTTCCAACTACAACTTTGAATTTTAATAATTCAGCTTGAATGGTTCCAAGTTTTGGAGTAGTAACTGAGCTATCATCAGTAATAGTAACAACAGTAGCAGGAACTGAAGCTTTAACTTCAAAAGAACTTCCGATTACTTTTGTACCTATTATATTAAGAGCAGAAGAAGTAACATCAGTTAATTCAACAGCGAATGTACCAGCAGTAGCATTAGTTGTTACTTTTGCAATAAGAGTAACAGTTGAACCAGCTTTAATAACTAAAGAAGGTGATAATACTACATCAGCAGTATCATCAGAAGAATTAAAAGATTTAGCTTTTGAAACTCTAGTTCCATTTGCAAATAATGCAACATCACTAACAGCATTGCTAGCTCCTAAACCCTTTCTTGTTAATTTAATAGCGTTAACTGAAATATCAGCAGAACCAGCAGTTAAATCAAAAGCAGCAACTGCTACACCTTCTGCAGAAGCAGGAAGATCAACAGAAGAAGGAGAAGAAGGAGAAAGAGTTATAGCTAAATCACCAGCTTTAACAACAGTACCAGTATCACCAGTAGTACCAGTAGAAGTAGTACCAGTAGAAGTAGAAGTATCATCTCCGAATAGATCATCAAGATCTAAGTCATCAGAAGCGATTTCTAGTCCAGCTGTATTAGCAGCCATAACGAATAATTCACCTCTAGTAACTAGAGCGTTTGGTCTGAAAGAAGCATTAGAAGAAATAA
>JAQTWP010000009.1 GCA_028689205.1 Candidatus Altimarinota bacterium | reverse complement strand
CATCAAGAACTTGCTGATTTTTGTAATTTGAGCCGAGAAACAGTTACAAGACAAATGACTATTCTTAGGAATGAAGGATTTCTTTTATTCAAAGGAAGACAATATTTATTTATGAGCGAGAATAAAGATTTTGCTATGATAGCATAAAATTGTTAAGTTATTGTTTAATATTAAACTCTTCTAGGTTATACTGGAAGAGTTTTTTCTTTTTTTATATTAGGAAAATATGAATTATTTTGTGACAAAACGTCTTTTTTCAATATAATGCACTTCTTTTATAAAAGAATATATTTTTTCATATACCACATTAATGTTATTTACAGATCTAAATTTAATTAGTCCTATTTTGAAAGCCCTTGAAAGGGAATGATACAAAAGTCCAACTCCCATTCAAGAAAAAGCAATACCTCATATACTTGAATGAAGAGATGTTCTGGGTTCTGCTCAAACTGGTACAGGTAAGACTGCAGCTTTTGCAATACCTACTCTTCAACTTCTATCTCGCGAAAGAGAATTAAGTAATACTCCTCGTACAATCAAATCACTTATTCTAACTCCAACTCGTGAACTTGCTATTCAGATTGAAGAAAGTTTCACTGCATACGGTAACAATCTCAACTTACGTCACGCTGTAATATTTGGTTGAGTTTCACAATTCTCCCAAGTTGATAAACTTAGGAAAGGAATTGATATTCTAGTTGCAACTCCAGGAAGATTACTTGATCTTATGAGTCAATGATACGTTAATCTAAAATACGTTGAGATTTTTATATTGGATGAAGCAGATAGAATGCTTAATATGTGATTCATTAATGATGTAAAAAAAGTCCTAGCAAAACTTCCTGCCAAAAAACAAACTTTGTTTTTTTCTGCTACAATGCCAAAAGAAATCGCATCTCTTGCAGATTCAATTCTGGTTAATCCTATAAAAATAGTAGTTGCTCCAGTTTCATCAACTGCCGATACAGTAAAACAGGCAATATATTTGGTGAAGAAAAATGATAAAAAACTTCTTCTAGCACATCTTCTAAAAAATAAAGAAATTGCATCTGTACTAGTTTTTACTCGTACGAAACATTGAGCAGATAGAGTTGTAAAAGATCTTGAAAAAGTGTGAGTAGTAGCTGAAGCAATTCATGGAAACAAATCTCAAAATGCTCGTCAAAGAGCGCTTAATAACTTCAAATCTGGACAAACAAGAGTATTAATTGCTACTGATATTGCTGCTCGTGGAATTGATGTTGATAATCTTTCTCATGTAATTAATTACGAACTTCCGAACGAATCAGAAACATATGTTCATAGAATTGGACGTACTTGAAGAGCTTGACTTAATGGTACAGCACTTTCATTCTGTGACCAAGAAGAAGTTGGGTATTTGCAAGATATACAGAAACTGATTTGAAGGAAGCTTGATGTTGAAGAAAATCACCCATTCGCCGTAAGATTAGCACTAGATTCAAAGCCAGCACCCAAAAAACCTACTCAACAAAGGAATTTCTCATCTCCAAGGAATAATACCTGATCAGATAGACAAAGAAGTTTCAGAAGATAATTCAATAAATCAAAAAAAGTCTAGAAATAGACTTTTTTTGATTCTTAATATTTTTGACAAAAAAAACACCTGAAGACAACGTAAAGGAGGAAAGTTGTCTCACAGGATTGCTTTATTATAGATAATAATATTAATTTGTAAAATTTATTTTATTTTTTGTCTTTTTCTTTCTTAAAATCAAATGTTTTCATATTTTCCATATATGCATTATACCAAAGGGCTTCTACGAATATTTCTAATACTGAATTAAGGTGAGAGATAATAATTAAGAAAACCAAGAAGAAAATTCATAATATTCATGCTCAAATCACAAATAAAATCTGGGAAGTTATATAAGAAAATAAGGCAGAAAATATTATAGGGAAAATAGTGAAAATAATTATTGTTATAAAAACTCTAGCATAAACCAAAAAAAGTGTGTAGTATAATTTACCTGTAATATCTAGGTTGGTTAAAGTCATTTGAGTTGAAAGGCTTATTGCCTCGAAAACGTGTTTCTTTTCAAAAATAATGAAGAATTTTGTATATGCAAAAAGAAGATTAACAAGAATGGCAAAAAGAAGATATAGAAATAATATTATACTAATAATAATGGCATAATCTTGACCGAATACTCTTAGAAGCAAAAAATAAAATGTAACTATAGATAATAATCTAAAAAGTCACATAAAATTATGGTATTCAAAAAGTGGTAAAAAATTAAGTATTCATTGTGAAAATCCTTGAGATACTCTATATTTTCATTCATCTTTCTTTGAATAGCTTTCTATTAAAGTTATAACTCATGCTTCTGCAACTGGCTGTAATAACAAATATAATAAAAATCATATTATTATTCAGATTACAACTTCTATAAAATATCATTGATGAAAAAAATTAATTACAAGTCAGAAAAACTCATCTTTTTTCTGGAAAAGAATTATATAACTATATGCAACTTGATAAAGAACAATTACACTTAAATAAATAGTTGAAAATAAGGAAGGTATAAAATTAAATTTTTTAATTACGCTGGCGTGATTTGCTATATCAAATGAAGGTAATACAATGTTTGATTTCATAAACTAAAAATATTTTTTAATCCAAACAAAAAAGTTTCAAGCATTTTTCTTAGTAAAATCAATTACAGCATCCTCTTTTATATATGAATTTTTAATTGTTTCATATGAATAATAAGCATATGGAAGCATAGAAGTATTTTCTACATTCTTAATGTTTTTATCAATATAGAACACAGAATATGGACTATAGAAAGTTTTGACAACCGCTTCTCTTCCGATTACTTCTAGAGATTCTTTTTCTATATCTGCAAGTTTTCATTCTGTAAGAGTTGAAGATTTTAATTTTTCTAGTAATAAATCCAAAGGCACATTCTTCAATTTTGAAAAATTAAATCATTGTTTAGCTTGTCATGAGTGGAAAAAAGGAGAAATATTATAATAATATAATCAATTATTAACTCAAGTTAATAACATATCATAGCTCTTTGTTCATTTGTTGATTATTTCTTCCATTCTAGCTTGATCAGCTGGTTTTATATTTACTGATATTCAAAGGAGCATTAATTCATTTTTTATCTTTTCTGCAATAGATACAAATAACGGTCAACTATTAGAATATTCAAGACTGAGATTGAATTTATCCAGATTTTTATCATAGTAATAAATTGAATCCAAAGCACTTAATTTAGCTAATTCATCTTTCTTTTCCTGAGATATTTTATCTTTTTCTACTTGGGTTAATTCTTTGCTTTTTGATAAAGAATCAAGAATTTCTTGTTTTTTATTATCAAGGTCAGCTTGTTTTTCATAAGCATATACTGTAATAGTTTCTTTTTTAACTTTTTTTCAAGCAATCTCAAAACTAAGGGAATAATTATTTATTCAAGGCTTAAGAGTTCCGAATTCCTTTTTTGCTCTAAAATAGAATTTGGTATTTCATGGAATAAAAGAACTTAATTTGTAGTCATCAATATAAACTCATTCAACTCAAGCTGGCACATTTCAAGAGATAAGAAGTTCAGTTAGATTTGATATAAAGCTTATTTTCTTATTTGAAGGAGTTGTAAAATAAGAACTAGAAGGTATTCAAACTGATGTTTTTTGAGGCTTGAGCATTTCCTCATATTTTTTTTCTAAATTAGAAGAAAGAACTTCTTTTTTGAAAAATCATAGAGAATTAAGAATTGATACAATGTTTTTGTTAGTTAATTCTGGAGTTATTTTCTCTTTCGTAAAAAATGGATTATAAACAACTTGTCATAGATTTTTTCAGTATAGTTCTGTATAATTAGCATTATCAAGCTGAAATACTAAGAATTTTCTTAAATCAGTATTTATCATTTTTTCAGTATTCAAAAACAATCAAACGTACTGAGGAAGATTATAATTATAACTTAAAAATCTTGGAGAAACAAAAAGTTTCTTAGTGTTAGAATCTTCAAAAATTATATTAAGTGAATCTTCATTCTTTAATAATGAATTAGAATCTCAGAAGAATTTGAATATATATTTTGATATGTAAATATCTTTTGTTCAGGTTTCTCTTCTGAATATAGTAACTTTTTTGATATTGTATTTTGAATCAAATTCCTTTTGTCCAAAAATATAAGGACCAGAAGTTATTACATTAGTATCATTGGATTCTCATCATAATATCATATCAAGCTGAGATTTTTTGACAATTGGAATAGCAAAAGCATCCAGAAGTAAAACATCAGCATTAGTAGAAGAAAATTCAATGTAATCACCTTTATCGGTAATATCTATTGAACTTAGTATTTGTTTAAGGGGTTTATTTATATCAGTTTCTTTGATTGCTTTATATGTACTAAGTACATCTTCTTTTGTAATTGGTGTTCAATCGCTCCATAAGTTATCGGAATTGATAAAACATTTAATCTTTGAAAAATCTTTTCACAAATCACAATTCGCAAGATCTCATTCCATTCTACGAGTTGTAATATCATATCTTAGAAGTGATTTGTACAAAAACTTCAAAATATAATCATTTGAAGGATTTTGCGAAAATTCAAAAGGATTAATACTAGGAACGTCTCATACGAATCCAACACTAAGCGTTCATCATACAACAGGGAATTTGGTAGCACCATCATAAAGATAAACGTAAACAAGATGAGCTGTAATAGTAATACTAAAGAATATTGAAAGTAAAAGTAAATATTTTTTTACTTGTTTAAATATGGACATAATTAAATTTTAAAAATGAAATTGAGTTCTTTTTATTTATTTTATGCAACAAAAAAATATGCAAGACTAGTTATTATGAATAATGCACTAAGTCAGATTGTGAGATTATGAAGAGTTTTTTCTGGTCATCTTCTTTCGAATTTTCAACCTCCTTCATTACCAAAAGTTGTTAGATTAAGACTGCTTTTTTTAGGTTGAACTAGTATTACAATTGATAGAAGAACACCAAATACTATTTCTATAATTTTTAAAATATCTAAGATTGAATTCATATATTATATTTATTAATTGTTATTAAATTTTTTAGTGATTTATTTTTTAAAAAAAGTGTTGTAGATTGTATTAAAAATAGTAAAAATTGCAACTGCAATTATAAAATTCAAAATTCCATGAATTGAGAAAGTTACTCAAGGAATGCTTAATCAAGCGATTATTTTTTCTAGTAAAAAAAGAATAACTCAATTTATTACAAGTATAAATAAGCCAAATGTAATAATTATAAAAGGAAGACCTAGGATTTTTAGGATTGGTTTTATTGTATAATTAAGAAGACCAAGAATTACTCATCATATAAAATATAGCTTCAATCCTCAAGTAACTTTTACTCCAACTTCAAGAACATCTTGAAACGGCATAAAAAAAACTAATGCATAAAGTATTAGTGCATTGAATAATATAGAAAAAAATACTTTCATAACTATTGATTAGATATTACAATAATTTGTATTCGAACCTTATTTATATAAAATAAACCAAGATTCATATGTATTATATTTTTTTTATAAAATTTTCAATTCTTTTGATTTTTTGTGTTAAATACTGTACAATGAAATAGATTTAAATTTAAACATATATATGTTAAAGAAAATATTACTATATCTACTAGTCTGATTTTCATTTTTTGGGTTCATTGAATCAGATGTTTTTGCTTTGGATTCTACTACTAGTTCAGTTACAACTGAATCAGCTGCCGCTAAAATTGCAGAATGAAAAACAAACAATTGATATATACAGGCAGCAGAAACTAAAGCTTTAAATGATGTTACAACTGCACAATCAAATTATGATTCTTTGGTTAAAGAAAAACAAAAAATGGATTATGATAATCCATTAAATACAAAAACGGCTGCTGATTATGATGATGAAATAGCAGCTGCGAAGACTAAATTAGATGCAGCAGAAGCTGCTTACTATACACAAGAAACTTCAGAATGAAGAGCAGCTGCAATTGCAGAATGAAAAGCAGAAGCTGCAAGGCAGGAAGCCTACAAAAACAGTCCCGATAATATTGGTTCTGCAGCTTTCAAATTAGATGTTAATAAGCTTTCTCCTTCTAAAAATAAATGGACAGAATGACCTGCTACTAATATTAGTAATTTATTGAAAAATATAGTCTATCTTCTTCTTATAATAATTCCTTCTTTAGCTGTATTATTCATTGTTATTTGAGGAATCAAGATAATACTTGCATGATGAGATTCATCAAAAGTTGGACAAGGGAAGACTATAATAACTTTTAATATTATTGCAGTTGTAGTTTCACTTCTAAGTTATTCAATTATACAATTAACTACTTGGATATTATGATGAATATAAAATTTAGAACATATTTTACGATAATTATAGCTAATTTTATAGCTTATACACAAGCTTTTGCTGATATTGCATCTCCAGATTCAGATTTTGGACTTCCTTTTACTAAGACTTCAGTTAAACCTCATACTTTTTTATCCAAATGAATAGCAGAGACAATTAAATATGTAGGACTTTTGGCAGTTTTTTCTCTGACAATATGATGAATAATGTATATTGTCTCTTTCTGAGAAGATGCAAAAATTAAAAAAGCTAGAAATCTCATAGTTTATTCAATAGTTTGAGTTGTTGTTGCCTGAATGGCATATGCACTTGTATGAATTGTTAATAGTATTGGTATTTAATAAAATAATTATGAAAAATTTTAAAAAAATATTCCTAAGCCTTACTATATTAATAAGTATCTTCTTTGCTTATTCTATAGAATTAGTTTCTGCTTGGGAAACTGTCACTCAACAAGATATGAGAGTTTGAGATTGATGATGAAAACTTGGAATTTGAGGTTGATCATGAGTTGATTTGAAAGACAATTTCATTAGAACTGCCATGAATTATGTTATGTGAATTGTATTTATAGTTGCTGTGGGAGTATTTATTTATATTTGATTCGAGCTTGCAACCGCTGAATGAAAACAAGAAAAATTCACAAAATGACTTAAATGACTTGTGTACGCTTGAGTTGGACTTGCAATAATACCTCTGGCGTTTATTCTTGTTAAAATTGCAACAGGATTTAGCTTTTAAAAAAAAAGAATGAAAAAAGTAATAATATTGTTAATAGTTTTAATTTCATCTTTGAATATTTGAACTATATTCGCATCCACATGAAGCAGTTGTTGAACTGATACAAACTGAGAACTTACTGATATGCTGAATGGTTGTCAGCCTGACAATGTTCTATGATCAGCAAATAAAACTAGTGTATATAAAAGCAAATGGATAAGTGTGACCAAATCATCTAATTGATGATATGAAATCAAAGATTTTAAGGCCAAACTTCTATTTATAACCACCAACCTAGTAATACTTGCAAGTATCTTAGCGATAGGGTGAATTGTTTATGCATGAGTATTATTTACAACTGCATACTGAGATGATGGTAAAATCAAAAAAGCAAAAGACGCTATTAAATGGTCTCTAATATGATTCTTAGTCGCAATAATTTCTCAACAATTAATCAATGCAATAATTAATCTTATATACGGAATATCTGGTTAAATTGAAAATCTTAAATTTCTGTCATTCTCGCGAAAGCGGGAATCTAGCATAAAATTAAAATAGGAAATAATTGTCATAGTGATCCCGTTTGCGGGAGAACTATGACATAGAGATAAACAAAAAAACACTTTAGACAAGCTCACTATGATATATACAAATAAATAATTAGAATTTAACCAAAATAAGTTAAAATTAAAATGAAAATTAATTTAAATAAAATAAACTCTATAAAAGGAATATCTCTATGATTTTTGATAAATAATAAATTGGATATTATTAAGTTTTTTGTTTATTTTTCATTTTTCTTCTTTTTATTTTTTACATTCCAAAAAGTTAATTCTCCAGAATGAGAATCACCTAATCTTAATAGTGCTTCATTAGAAATAAAAACTAATACTAATAATTCTTCAGTAGACAATTATAGTTTATGAGGAAAAATAATTCCAGCAAAACCATCTTTATCTATCCAATTAAAACCAGATAATCTAAAAATTGATGACCAATTATTAAAGTCTATTAAATTAAATATTGATTCAAAAATATTCAAAGACAAGGTTACTCCGTTGGATTTGACAGTTGATTCAACGAGAATAGATCCAAGATGACAAGTGTTAGGTAGTAAACTTATTTTATCTTGAAAAATCAAAGACTTAAGAGAAAGTATGAAAGTATTTGTGCATGAATTATGACATATAGTTGATTTGCATTATTTGCCTAATTTGTGAGATTATGATCCAAGTGAGAATTTTTATAATATAAGCTGGCTATCTTATAATGTTAAGAAAAATAATTCAAAACTTGCAGATTTTGTAAGTTGATATTCTCTTACTAATAAATATGAAGATTTTGCCGAGAGTTTTACTTTTTATATATTCCATAATGATGAATTCAAAAAAAGGACATTAGGTAATATTAATATTGCAAGAAAGTATAATTTTTTCTCTAAATATATATTTATTAATAATGAATTCCAAAACACAGGTTTTGGAAATAATACAATTCTTACCTATAATTGGGACACTACCAAAATTGGTGTTAATTTAAAAAAATATTTGTATTACGTAAAATAATAACTATAATAATCAAAGTTAAAAAAAATAGTTCTCAGCCAAATTCTCAAACTAATTAACATTTGTATAGCCAAAAAACTCTTTTTTTAGGTTAAAAATTGCTAATTAGTAAAAATTTCAACTAAGGAAATTCTTTTTAAGAAAAACTCTCAATTTATAAGATTTTCTTTTTTTAACTTTTTTATTAGCAAAAACCAAGAAATCATTTTAAGATAAAATAAATTATTCTTAATAACTTTCTAACTTTATACCCTTCAAGGGTACTTACACATTTTATATTTTTATTACACACAATATGTCAAACGATTTTTTTGATGAATTAGAATCAGATCTTATATGAGAAGAATGATCTGCCGCATCACAAGATAAAAGAGCAGAAACTCCTGATTTTTCAGCTACAATAGAGGATAATTATGAGTTCACTAAAAAACCTATTAATACTAATAATACAGCTTCTCCGACTGCTACTCCAGCAATAGTTACTAATAATACAGCTTCTCCACGTATTGCTAACTTTAATCCGAATCAAAACAAGAATAATTGAGAAAATGAAAAAATTAGTAATTTCAATACTTCTTTTGAAGTTCCTCATATTTTCCCTAACTTAAAACCACAAACTCTTCCACCTTTAGAAAAAGGTCATACTAGAATTATTACTGTTGGTGGTCATAATGAAGTAGGTAAAAACCTTTCAGTTATGCAATATAATTGAGAAATTATACTTATTGATTGAGGTCTTCAATTCCCAGAAAGCACAATGTTAGGAGCAAAATATTGTCTTCCAGATATTTCTTTTTTGATTCCATTAAAAGATAAAATTAAAGGTATAGTAATAACTCATGGACATCTTGATCATATTGGAGGACTAAAACATATTCTTCCAACTCTAGGATTTCCACCAATTTACTGAGCAAAACTTACAATTTGATTAATTAAAAAACAATTAGAAGACGCCCAAATCCTTGATAAAGCAAAACTATTCGTTATGCATCCTGAGGATGATGGTATTTTTAATATTGGATTATTTAAAGTAGAATTCTTTAGAGAAAATCATAATATCCCAGATGCTTGCTGAATTTATATAGAAACTCCAAACGCAAGAATGGTTTATACTTGAGATTTCAAATTCGACTTTACTCCATCTATTGATAAACCTGCTGATCTTTCTAAGATTGCAGAAATCGGTGCTAGATGAATTGATTTACTTATGAGTGATTCTACTAATTCACTTAAAGAATGATTCACACAAACAGAAGCTGATATTTGAGTAGAATTACATAAAATAATTTCTGAATCACAAGGACGTATAGTAATTGCAACTTTTGCAAGTCTTATAGGTCGTATTCATCAAATTATTGAATCAGCAGAAAAAACAGGAAGAACCGTTTTCCTTAATGGAAGAAGTATGGTTGAGAATGTAAGAATTGGTAGAGAACTAGGATATATCAAATGTAATCCTAATACTATTCGTCGTCTTACTAATGCAATTGATTCTGTACCAGATAACAAAACTATTATCCTAACTACTTGAAGTCAATGAGAAGAATTCTCAGGACTTTATAGAATGGCATATTGAGAACATCCTATTATCAAAATCCGTCCAGGAGATAATGTAATTCTTTCTTCTAATCCAATTCCAGGTAATGAAAGATGAGTTGTTAATCTTATGAATGAACTTATCAAGCTTGGCGCAAGTCTATATACCAAAGATTGAATGGATATACATACAAGTGGACATGCTTCTCGTGAAGAACAAAAAATAATGATAAATCTAGTAAAACCAAAATTCTTCATGCCAGCTCATTGAGAATTATTCATGAGAGTAGCTCACAAAAAAACTGCTATGAGTTTATGAATACCAGATAAGAATGTATTTCTTACTGATAATGGTTCTATAATTGATATTGATGCTGATAGAGTAATTCGTAAAAATAAGTACAAACTTAAGCTCGAAGATATTATAGTTGATGGTCAATGAATTGGAGTTGCTACAAGTCATATTATTGATGCTCGTGGTCAAATGATGAAAGCCTGAGTTGTTGTTATAGTATTTAAGGCAGATGAAAAATCAAAAGCACTACTTGGACCTCTTAAAATAGAAACACGTGGACTAGCTTATCTTGATGAAGTAAGAGAAGTTCATAGAATGATTATCAAAAAAGCTCGTACTTCATTCGAAAATACTGTAAAAGACATTCCAGATATTGAAGAAAAAGAACTTATAAAAATAGTTAAAAAAGATGTAGAATCTTATCTTCAATATAAAATTGAAAGAGAACCAATGGTTATACCAACTGTGGTTTATGTATAATTACAATTAAACCTAAAATTGTACTATTAAACTAAAAAAGCGACCCTAGGGTCGCTTTTTGTTGACTTATGCGTAGCAATTTTCATTTAACGGAGCTGTAGTTTCCATTTTTGGAATTTCTTTTGATGTAAAGTTCTTGAATTCAAGAAACCAAACTCCCACTTCACTTAATTCTCTACAATCACTGTTTATGAATTCCGAAACAATTTCCTTACAATCAGGATTGAATATGTTCCTCATCATAAGTTCAAATATTTCTGACATTTCCATAACTTCCGAATTTTTCTGATCTTTTGTCGGTAAAAATACAATTTTTGTATCAAACATTAATTCTCTCCAAAGATAGTTGATTTTAATTAGGCCAGCTTAGGTATTTCTTCTACAGTGAATCCTCTTGATACAAGAATAGTTTTTGTATCGTCTTTGAGTTCTCTTGGACTTGAATTCACAAAACTAATAACATTAAGCTTACCAGTTTGTTTGTCATTAGTAGAATTAATGATATTAAGAATTTCTAATATCATTATCGGTCCATGAATAATACTTTCTCTCAATTCATTACAATCAGAAGCACCAATTTGAAGCATTTTTTGCATAAGTCATTTCCTCCTTTTGTTATTATGTTTTTGTTTTTGGGAGGCCGATAATATGCATCTTGATTTTTTTGTCAAATAATATTAAAAAATTTTTTGACAAATGCGATTGTTTTTATAAAATGTCCGCACTTACAGAACTTATTATTGTTCTGAAAGGGAATAAATTATTTATTCAAGCCACTTTAGCTCAGCTGGTAGAGCGCCCGCCTTGTAAGCGGATGGTCGTCGGTTCAATTCCGACAAGTGGCTCCATTTTTTTCTACGGGTCGATACCAGAGTGGTCAAATGGGGCGGACTGTAAATCCGCTGGCTTCGCCTTCGAAAGTTCGAATCTTTCTCGGCCCACCATTAGAAGAACTGAGAGTTAAGAAATAAGAAACTATAAGTTAAGAATGAGAATAAATTAAAGAACTAGTACTACCTGCTTAGTTCTCAATTTTCAATTCTATATTTGCCGGGATGGTGGAATTGGTAGACACCCTGGTCTTAGAAGCCAGTGCTGCAAGGCGTGAGAGTTCGAGTCTCTCTCTCGGCACCATTATAGTTTTTAGAATAAATTCAGTAGACTAGATTTTACTTCTAATCTGTTAAATACTAAATTCTAACCCATTTAGGGGACTAAAACCTAATCAAATTAATTATGAAAAAAACAATACACCCAGCTTTTTCAGAAGAAGTTACAGTAACTTGTTCTTGTGGGAATACATTCAATACTTGAAGTACAGTAAAATGAGATATACGTGTGGAAACATGTTCTAAATGTCATCCATTTTATACTGGTGAAAGAAAAATTCTTAAGACAGGTGCAGGTGATAAATTCACTGCTCGTCAACTTAAAACAAAAGAACTTCAAAAATAATACTAAAATTAAACAACCCCTTCAAATTTGAAGGGGTTGTTTTTTGGTTTCGCTGATTTTTAGTATTCAGGATGATATTATCTAAAACAAAAAGTAGATGTTGTCTAACGTTTGCTTCTATGAGATGTCCCGCAGTATTGTGGGATATGGGAGAGCGAGGGCACGAGTGAACCTCATAGAAGCTGTTGTCAGACCTTGCGACCATAGGGAGCAAAATGCAATGTGGCTCGTAGCGATAGCGAAGAGTGTATTTAAAAACTCTTTTTTTATTAAATTGTCATTATTCCTTATTTTTATAAAAGGGGGTAAAAGTGCTTTTGGAGAAAGTACAAGTAACTTAGCTACACTTTAAATTATTCGGTAATTTTTTAGGTATATCAAGACTTAAAAGTGATTTCATTTGTGTTATTGCTGCTTTATTTAGAGTTTCTAATCTTTCCGCTTGTTTTACTCACATTTTTATAAATTCAGCATTCATACTTTCAATATTTGCTAAAATTATAAGTTGTTCAATTGTAGCTTCATCTCTAATATTTCATTTTTTTCAAGGATTTTGTTCTCTCCATTCTTTTGCAGTTTTTCAAAATAAAGCCTTGTTTAAAATATCAGCTTCATCAGCATAAACAAAGTTTATATCATTTTTTGAAAGTTCTTTTGGAATAAGATTTTCTTTTATAGCATCAGTATGGATTTTGTAATTTACTTTTGTCAGAAATCTTTTAGCACTCCAATCAAGAATTTTTAATTCTTCTTGTTTTAATCTTTGAAATTCTTTTATAAGGTAAATTTTGAATTTTGGACTAATCCACATTCAAAATTCAAAAGCAATATCTTTGTGAGCATAAGTTCATCAATAACGACCAGTTTTAGCAAAAATTCAAATAGCTTTTGTTTTCTCAGTCCATTCTTTGATACTTACTTTAAAACTATTTAATCATGACTTACTTTTAATTGTGGCAGATTCGCCATAATTAAAATCTGGATTATTTACTTCTTCCCAAATAGATAAAAATTCAAGAGTATTTCTATTTCTAAGCCAATCAGAAACAAAAAAATCACCATCTTTTTGTTTTAGCATATCAGTTATACAAATATAATCTTCTTCCTTGAATTTTAAAAGATTTATATCAGTTCATAGGACTTGAAGTTGTGGTTTCATAGAGATTTAAGTAAATATGTAAATTAGTCTTTTTTAAAAAAATGAATAATTTCTCAAATAGCTCTTGGTGAAAATAATATTAAAATCAACCAAATAAATATAAAATTCATTGAAATATTTATTACTCAATATAATCAAATAAAGAAAATAATTATCATAATAAATTTTCTAAAAAATCATTTTGGAAACCAATTGCTGAATAAAGCTCAAGTTATTTGTGATTTATAGATTTCTAATCTTTCTTTTTCAGAATCAGATATGTTTTTATCTTTTAACATTAAATTAATTTCTGAAAGTGTTTTTTTCAAGTTCTTTATTAGTATTATTACTCATATTTTTTTTATAAAAAATAAAATTCATAAATTTAATATAATTATTTTATTCAAAAATTCAAAGAATTTTTACCTTATTTCTTTACCCCCTTTTATAAAAATCCTAAAAAAGAGTTTTTAAATATATTGCACAACTCAGATTTATACCCATGTTATGAATCCTAAGCTAAGAAATATAAAATCCCCTTTATAACAAACAAAAACTCCCGAAAATTAATCGGGAGTTTTAGTAGTCAGATTCCTGTCGTGGCCAGGAATGACATAGAATATTTCTTAAACACTATTTCATACTAACTTCATCTATCTTCTTGAAAGAATCTGCAATATCATTAACTTGGATTTTGGTATTGCTAATTGTATACCATAGATTATCTAGATATAGATTCCTTATTACGAATTCATTGTTGTAATTCCAGATTTGGTTAGCGAAGTATTCTCAAGCTGAGCTAGAAGCGTAACAATATGTTGGAACATACGTACTAACTGGTGGACAATATTCTTTGCCATTAATTAGTTTCTCACACTTTGGTGGTTCTACAGAAGTATATTTTGCACATTCTTCTAATCTTGCTTTTTCTAGATTAGGTGTATTAATATGAGTTACTTCTGCAATTTCTTTTATTCAACTATCTTTATCTATCTTAATTGCCATTGATCATTGGAAAGCGTCACTATGGCGGTAAGGATTATTTGCATCATTAGCACTCTTATATAGTGTTGCTGGCATGAATAATAATTTTTCTTTTGCGTTCCAAGTGAATAATCTTGGATTAGATAGAGTATCAGAAGTTGAACCTTGAGCTCAGATTGTAAGTGTATATTGTTGTTTAGGATTTTTAATATCAGATACATCGTACAAATCAATCTTTAGTCAACCGTTCATTATTCATCCATGTCAACTATCTTGAGTTGCATATCCGAGTCAGATTAAGTGAGTTTCGTCATATGGATGTAGATAAGTCGAATAACCTGGAATTTTAAGTTC
This sequence comes from Candidatus Altimarinota bacterium, assembly GCA_028689205.1. Lineage (GTDB taxonomy): Bacteria > Patescibacteriota > Gracilibacteria > BD1-5 > UBA2023 > STC-113. Next base: position 17,354 of record JAQTWP010000009.1, on the reverse strand, counting down.
TCAAAGAACTTTCGGATTAGTATTGTCTGATAAATCAATTACGAATAATGGATCTATTTGTTGGAAAGTTACAAGATAGAGTTTATTTCAGATAAATCTAGAACTTTGGAAGTTTTCATCTTTTGCAAGTCAAGTAAGTTTTCCTGAGACTTTTAAGTTTTTATCAAGTACGAATACATTTGTAGAATGACTAGGCGAATAAGAAGTTGTTATAATTCTAAAAGTTCAATCACTTGCTTGATCCATTGAATATTGATTAAGAGGGGAACCAGGAATTATAGTAGAAGCTTTATATGTAGCTTGGTTTCCATTAAGAGCAATTTTGTGGATTAGAGTGTTTTCTCAAGCATTATAATACGGCATAGAACAAGGTAATTGAGGACAAGGAGCTTTTATACATTGAATTACAGGACATGTGAAATTATAAGAAGTATACAAATTAGAAGTTATATAAAGATTATCAAGGCTCATATAAACTTCATTAACGTCCCCAAATAGAAGCTTAGTTTTCACAGTTTCTGAAGGATCTTCTGTATTGATTATAGATAGAGTAGTATAGCTTGGAGTAAAATTGAATTTTGCTAAAGTTGCTTCATCTGGCATGACGTATTCAATATCGCTACACTGTGAAGTATATCATTGACTAAGATTATAAGGAGCAGGAGAACCATGAATATTCACATTTTGCTCAGAAACATTATTAGTAAGCCTTAATTCAGCCTTTTTTGGAAGAATTTTTTTAGCATCAAAGTCTGCATTTAATTTTTGAGTATCAAGCGAAGATACTCAACTTTTAATCATAGGAGCATATGTATTATATGGGAAAGAAAAATTACTTTGAGATAATATATAAACATATTTACCTATTCTTCTTGACTTAGTTACGGTTCAGTCGACTTGATAATATTTCTCAACTTTTAGATTATTCAGGTCACTTATATCATAACTTACAAATACTGTTTTTTGTTGTCTAGCAAACCAATAATAACTGTAATTTCATTGGAAGTATTTATTTGCTATTATTATTAATTTTGTTCAATTAATATATAGTTCTGGTGAATTAAAAGAAGCAGGAACTTTAATAACTTTTAGGATTTGTAAATCTTTTGCAGGGAATGCTTTGGCAATATATATAGAATGAGTCAGTTCATTATAAAAATAAATATTTTTACCGTCTGTTTTAATAATTTCACTTTCATCAACTCAAGTCACTTGAATATTAGTTTCACTAAAGTTGGCTGCTTGTGCTTCTGGAGTTACAGAAGACGAATTTCATACAGCAGAATCTGAAATAGATTTTTCTACCGCACCATTAGGTAGAGCCATATCATCTTGTAACATAATATCATATCAGAATCATCTATTCGGATATAGTCTAGAATAATCTTGAATATATTTTTTCACTACATTCTCAAAATTTTCACAACTAGAGAACTTTTTTAGTTCAAAATTAGCACTTAATTCTTGAGTTGTTCATGAATTATCTAAATTCAATAATTGCTCATCTGTAGTAGAGGCTAAAGTTGTTGAAACTCAACTTGCGCATCATCATACAAGTCAGCAACCAATTTTTGATTCTCAAATGTCTATGGCATAAGTTTGGGATGAGGCCATTAGTAATACTACTAATGATAAAAAGGGGAGTAATTTTTTCATAAAAAATAAGATTAAGAAATAATTATTAAATAGAAACCTATTTGTTTTTATTTTGGTCTCTTACCTTGATATACGAACTCAAATACAAATCGTCACAAAATTACATAAATTATTTTGACATTATAACGTTTCAGTCAAAAATTGCAACTGGCTCAGTGTAGAAATCGTGTGAAAAATTAGTTATGGTTTTTGATGAGTTAATTCTGATATTAACTTCATTTGTGTTATTTAATATATTTTCTGGTATTATAATATCTCCAATTCATGAATAATAATATGTTTTTCATCCAATTGTTATTACAGCCACATTATAATTATTTCATTTAAGAACTATTCTATAAGCATTTAATTCTTTTCATAGAGGTTCTTTTGTTATAGTTGGTGAACTTATTTTGGTTATATCTTGAGTAATGAATTTTTTCCCAGAGAATAAACTATCATCCAGAGTATATATTTTGAAAGTATTAGAAGATCAAACAAAACTTACGCTATATTCTCATAATTCTTCTAGTGGATAAGAAAAAGAAAAATATTTATCAACTTGTTTTGTAAGTACTATATTTTTGCCTGTCGGAGAAATAATTTTCAGAGATATTTCTCTTCATGGAAGAGTTAATTCTCAATTAATATTAATAGTTTCATTCAGAAGATATGAATTAGGAGTTTTGTTTTGTAATACAATTCACTCATCATTATATATATCAGTTGGGAAGTACATTTTATAATAATCTTTCAGAGAAGTTCATAGTTCAATATATTCTCATTCAGCTTTTCAAATATATCTAGCAGAAAAATAATCAAATGCAGTTGTGGTCATATCTATCAGATTTGGGAATCTTTCACAATTCGGCCTGTCATTAACTTTAACTATAAGGCTTTTATTGCCTGACCAAACTTGGATGAATTTATTAAGGTCTACGTTACATTTAGCGGCTGAGAAATATGCTTGAGAAAATATATTACCATTAGAAGTGTTACGTCATTCAAAATAATCAGCATAATACATTAAATCTCAATAAACAGAATTTGATGCGAACTCGTTTAATTTAACTTGATTTTTATTAACTATAGAATTATTTGTAGTATTTATTTTTTGAATATTTTTTGCATTTTTTACAAAATATATCATAGATACTATTTCTTTTTTTAAATCAGTGATTATGTATGATCCTTCTTTTCTATTTCTAAGAGTTACTTGTCTATCTAGCTTTATGAACAAATCTTTAAGTGTGTTAAGTCTTGTATTAAGACTACTTTTATTTTCAGTTGAAAAATTAGCAATTATTGTTCATAACTTTGCTTCTATTAGGTTTTCAAACTTGATATACTGGTTTTTGACGGCGTAATTATCAAAAGTAACCTGAGGAAGAGAAAAAGCATTAGTTAGTGATATGTTTAAAGTAAAAATGGAAATACTTATTAGAATTATTAATAATTTTTTCATAGAATTTTATTATGGATAATTGATTTATTTTACTCTAAGAACGTTTTTTTCCAAATTGTATTTCTGATATTCTGATTTTTAGGATTATAATTATTGATATATGGATTAAGCTTTTTTTAAAATAAATAAGAAAAAAGCCCAACCCTGGTGGGATTGGAGCTTTTATAATATTGGTGCTCTAAGGAGTATCTCAAGGCATTTGCCTTATGGAGAACTGTCAAAGTAGCGATTTGTTCCCTGACTCAAGGAAACTAACTCGATATTGCTATCGAGGAGCCCAGCTTTGGGAAGTTATTTGAAAAGGCATTTTCACCACGGCCTTTTTGTATATTTTTATTTGAGAGATGATCGAAGTGTGCTAAAACTCGCATTAATTATTTTGTTTAATGTGAATTTACCACCCTCCGTCATCTCATAGGTTGTGTCTATATTTTATTTTTGTTTTATATAGAGTTTTTTATTTTTATTTGATTTTGTCTTATTTTTATTCGGGTTGCAAGTGAGTTAAGCTTGTCCCTGTTTGCTGAGCATATGTTAATTATCATATTTGATTGTGGTCCAGAATCTTTATTTGGTTCGGATTCACATATCAAACTTACACACATATAATAACATATAAACCGTTATTCTAGCAAACAGAGTAGCTTGTACAATTATTAATTTATGTCATAATATTATTATTAATATAATATATAGCTTTATGTAAGCTAAAAACTTATATACAAAAAAAAGTAGACAAATAAAATGATATTTCTGTCTAATTATGTCTGGAATATAGCATATTGTATAAATAAATAATACACAATTCTCCCTTTAATAAAGCAATTAATTAATAATATTATATAAGTTTTTTGCTTATTTTTGTATATTCATAGATGAGTTTTCATTCAAAACATACTATATATTGTGTTTTAAAGCATTTTTTACATATAGTGTTTTTTTAATAATGGCTTATTAAAAGTATAAACTATACATTTTTATTAACATTATTGGAAATTTTTGGTTTTTTGGTCTGATGTACTAATTTTTTGTTCAATTTTTCGTTAAATAATATAAAAAAATCCCTAATTTAAAGTAAAAATTAGGGATTTTTGGTTTTGTTGAGTTTTGTAATTTATGGAATATTTTACCTTTTAATTATTTTAATAATAATGAGAAATCCTTTTAAGAAGCTATTTTTAAGAAATAAACTTACTAATAAGAATTATTATTCTATAATTCAATAATTTTATATTGAATATAAATTAGAATGGCAATCTTTCTTCTATCTTTAGATAATTTTAATAAAATATTGAAGATTTCTCGCTAACGCTTCGAAATGGCATATATAATCTAAAAAATGGTTATGTGTTTTAGATAATTATTCTAAAACATCACTAAAATCATCTGTAATTCAATCATTAAGATATCCATGAATTGCGTTTCTTGTAGCAAGTAATCCTAGTGTTGCTGCATGTCTACGACGTGGAGACACTTCTCAAATAAGATCTTGAATATAATCTAAACTAAAATCCAATATATCTTTTATATCCATTCAAATAATGGATTCTCAGAATATTGATGCACTAGCGGTAGTTATAATTGAGGTATTTCATATAAAAGAATAATCTTCTATAATATTCTCTTTAATTTTTAGGAAAACTTCAATAGTATCACCACAAACTCTACTTTCTTCATTATGAGACACAATATAATTATCCATTCTATAGTTATTCGGAGGATTTCTCGCATATTCTGCTATTAATTCTGAGTGTGACATATTATTTATCAAAAATATTATCTAAAACTTCAAAAAACCTATCAATATCACTTTTATCATTATAAAGATAAAGACTTATTCTAAGACTTGCACTGAATCCTTGGTTATTAGCTAGAGGTTCTGCACAATGAAGTCATGCTCTAATACATATATTCTCATTGGCAAACATATCTGCCAGGTCGCTAGAATGAATTCAGAGAATTTCTAAAGAAAAAATACCAAGTCTATTATCTGGCTTATTAGAACCAATTAATTTGATTCTAGATTTGGTAGATTTAATATTTAATTCGTCATCGCAACCCATAAAGGAACATAAATCGTGGCAATCCATTGGTGAAGTTTTCTGGATTGCTTCGTTATCACTCGCAATGACAGCGGAATATAAGTATTTTTCTAGTTTTCCTAAGAAATATACTACCAATTCTTTTTCATTTTTCTCAATCACTTCATATCATCCAATACTTTCTATGTATTCAAAAGCTTTAAGTAAACTTACAGCTCAGATAATATTCGGAGTACCAGGTTCGAAACGAGAAGGAAGTCCAGATGGAGAATATTCTTGTTCTTTTACCCAATTAATAGCTCAACCTCATCCTAGTCAGCTTTGAAATTTTTTTAGAAGCTCTTTTTTACCATAAAGTACTCCAATTCAAGTTTCTGCCATTACTTTGTGACCTGTAAAAAACAAAAAATCACAATTCAGTTTTTCTACATCAACTTTGAAGTTTGGTACAGCTTGGCTAGCGTCAACTACGAAGAGTGGAGGATTTTTTTGAATTTTCATTTCTAATTTAATAGATTCCGGATCAAGTCCGGAATGACATTGATAATCTTTAATTATCTTGCCTGCTTTTTCAAGATCAAAAATCTCTCAAGTTACATTAGAAGCGTAAGTTAGAGAAACTAACTTAACCTCAGGAGTTAATTTTCTTTCCAAATCATCAAAATCTAAAGAAAAATCTGGTTTTATTCCAATATAGTCTATTTCTATTCAGATTTCTTCTTTTAAGATTAACCAAGGTACAATATTCGCATGGTGTTCGGCAATTGATAGAAGAATTTTGTCTCATTTTTTGAGTATTCAAGATCTTTTAAGACTTAATGCAAGCAAATTAACTGCATAAGTCGAATTATAGGTGTAATTAATTTCTGAAATATATTTTGCACCTATAAACTCTTTGACTTTTTCCTTTGATTTTTCATATAATTCTTCAGATTTTTCGGATAGAGAATATGCTCAGCGATGAATATTAGCATAATCATGTTCTAAAAAATGCTTAATTCAATTTATAACATAACTTGGTTTCTGTGTACTAGCAGCATTATCAAGGAATACAAGTCAAGGATTGTTAGCAAAAATAGGAAAATCATTTTTTATATTATTCATATATTTTATTATTTATTTAACACAAAACTATCTGATTATAGATAAAATTACTATTTATAGAAAATTTATTTTAAAAACCTTTCTATTGAATTATTTATATGTTCTCAATAATTAGGTATTTTACCAGTAAACAATTCATTTATTTTACTGTCTAAAATAAGACTTGTAGCACTTTTTCTGTCAATTCAACGTGATTCAAGATAAAATAAATCTTTTTCATTAACTTTTTCAATTTTTAAAGCGTGATTAGCTTTTGCTTCATTAGTCTCTATATTAAGCGCAGGAATTCATATTATCTTACCTATTTCTCATAAAAAAACATTTTCTTGGAGAATATTTCAGCTGCAATTTATTGTATTACTTGTAATATTAATTCAAGAATTGATTTTTATTTTTCAATTTTTGCCGCATAAGCTAATTATATGAATATCTGAAGTTGAATTATTTGATTCTAGATTCGCAATTGCACTTAGATTTATTTGTGTTTCTTTTGATAAATTAAGGATATTGATTATTGAATTAGTATTATTTCACTTGGTAATAATTTCTACTCAATAATCTCAAGATAATTCATATATAGAATAAAATTCTAAGTTTGAATTTTCTAGTAATTCAAGTTTTTTAATTCAAGATATATTCTCAAAATCTACAATAACAACGTTTTCATTTTCTCAAATTATAATAATCTCAGAGTTCAAATCAGAGATATTATATATTCAGCTTTTCAGATAATTATCAGAAGTCTTAATCATATTTGACAAAAGTTAAAATAAAATTAAAGTTTTTAAAAAATAAATACAAATTCTACATAAAGGAGAACTCAGGATATGCCAGAAAAAATATTTTATTCAATACTTGTAAGTGTGATTGTAGTTTCCTCTTTTTTCATATTTATATGTCCGAATTACAGTGTTCCTATGTATTTATCATCGATATTTACCGGGTACAAAATCTCAAGAGAAACTGCCTATGGTAGTTAATCTTATAATTAAGAGTCTTAGGACTCTTTTTATTTCTCTAATTCCATTCCAATTATCACATTCATTTCTGCAGCATATTCAAGTGGAAGTTCTTTAATTATCGGACTCAGGAATCAATTAACAACCATTGTTTCTGCTTCTTTTCTTCCTATTCCACGACTCTGTAAGTAAAAAAGGTGTTCTTCATTTATCTTGCCTGCGCTAGCTTCATGGGCAACTGTACTACTAGGATCTTCTACACTAATATATGGAATTGTATCACTTGATGAATCCGTATCAATTATAAGTCCATCACATTCTATACTTGCTGTAGAATTATGAGCGGATTTTTTAATCTCAAGATATCATCTGTATATTGATTTTCATCATCATTTGCTTATTGATTTTGAAACAACTTTTGAAGTTGTATTTTCTCAGATATGTATAACTTTTGCTCCAGCATCAATTATTTGTCAGTTATTGGCAAAAGCGATTCACAGGTGATTTGCGGAACTATTATTTCATTTAAGCACAGAACAAGGATAAAGCATTGTAATCCCAGCTCACATATTACCTCCAACCCAATCTATATGTCCACTTTCTTCCACTATAGCTCTTTTTGTATTCAGATTATAAGTATCTGCACTCCAATTCTCTACTGAGGAATAGCGAAGTTTGGATTTGGAACCTACATAAAGTTCCACACATCAAGCATGAAGTGACAGAGTTCAGTATTTCGGGGCACTACATCATTCTATATAATGAGCTTCTGCTTCGTCCTCTAATGCTATAATTGTATGTTCGAATTGTCCTCATGCTTTAACATTCATGCGGAAATATGCTTGCAACGGTTCTTCAATTTTTAATCATTTTGGGATATAGAGAAAAGTACCTCAACTCCAAACTGCAGCATGTAAGCTAGCGAACTTGTGGTCAGTAATTGGTACAGCTTTCATGAAATATTTCTTCAAAAGCTCTTCATGATTTTGGCAGGCAATACTCATATCTTCGAATATTACTCATACATCTGTGAGTTCTTTTTTGAGAGAATGATATACAACTTCGCTATCATACTGAGCTCCAACTCATGCGAGCATTTTTTTCTCAGTTTCTGGAATTCAGAGTTTATCAAAAGTCTCTTTTATACTTTCTGGTACATCTTCCCAAGAGGCAGCATTTCTAGAAGTATCTTTTGGTTTTGCAAAAAAGAAAATCTCATCCAGTTTTAGTCTTGATAAATCTGGTCACCAAGAAGGCATGCTCTTAGAATTAAAAACTTCTAGAGCTTTTAATCTAATATCCAACATCCATAAGGGATCATTATTAGAAGTAGAAATTTGCCTTACAACTTCTTCAGAAAGACCTGGTTTTAGATTTTCATAAATTATGTCATCACTTGAATCTAGGTTCATTTAAGGTTTTTAATAAAATATCTGTCATTCCTGCGCAGGCAGGAATCTACCTTATATTATCTTTTTATTTAGATTAGTAATTATCTTTTTATTTAGATTAGTAATTATCTTTTTATATATTTTGTAGTTTCTTTTTTTGTCATTCTTATATTTATGTCATCCTCGGGCTTGACCCGGGGATCTACCAAAATAATTCTCTCTTTTTAAAATTTATTTAACATAATTTTTAGCTATTGTAGATTTCTCTCCCGTCTGCGGGGTCGAAATGACATATTTTTGTTTTAATAATTTGTAGATTCCTGGTCGGAGCCAGGAATGACATTATAAGAATATATTTTACAAATTTTATTTCAAATACCTTTTGACCTAAAGGGATTGTCACGCTAGCGCTCACAATGACAATGGAAAGTATTTTTAATCTTCTATGTGCATTTAGTTTCTAAATCACAGTTATCTTCGTGTTCATTGCAGTATGAACAATAACCGAATTTTTTGATTTTTTCTACAAGTTTCTGGTCTCAGGAATCAATTAATTCTCCTTTTTCAAGAACGAAAACTCAATCAACCTCTATATAATCAAGTAAATTGAAATTATGAGTTATAAAAATCAGAGTATTATTTTCATTCTTGATTTTTGCTAGATTGGAAGCGACAATTTTGAAAGCATCAATATCAAGTCCTGAATCTATTTCGTCCAGAATTATATATTTTGGATTAAGCAATTTAATTTGTAGAAGTTCTATTTTTCTTTTTTCTCAACCGCTGAATCCGACATTCAAATCACGATCTAGGAAATTCTCAGGGATACTTAATTCAGTCAAAAATTGTCCTATAAATCTTTTGAATAAAAAAGGACTGACTGGCTTTGTGTCAGGGTTTTTGGTTTGCAAAGAGGCATTGTAAATAGTACGAAGATATTCACTTAGACGTATTCATTTGATTTCTGGAACATTTTGAAAAGAAAGAAAAATCCCAAGTTTATTCCTCTTATCTGGGGATAGTTGTATAATATTCTCTCATTCCACAGTGATTTCTCAAGAACTAATCTTGTATTTTGGATGACCAGCAATAGTAAAAGCAAGTGAAGATTTACCCGATCAATTCTTACCGAGCAAAAAATAAGTTTGCCCAAGATTAAAGGACATGCTTATATTATCAACTATTTTTTTGGAATCTATTTCTACAGAAATGTTACTTATTTTTAACATAAATTTAAATATGACTAATTTAGTCACATTTTATTTATTTTAATTCCAAATGCAAGAAAATTAACTTGATTTTTTTGACCAAAAAGATAAAAAGTGTTACTATTAATGAAATTAAAAATAAATATATGGTAGCACTTTTACATAATCATAGCTGAGAAGATATTATTGTAAGAAAATTTTCTTTTCCTAAAATGAGATTTTTCGAGCAAATTATTGAAAATAATAATAAAAGTGCCGTTAAAAACATCTGAGAATTAAGTGATTTTTATAAAATTCAACCATCTAATATCAAATATAATAAGCTTAAAAGAGAAATGAGATTATTATGAGAATGACTTTCTAGATATTATAATAATCCAGTTGACCCAATAGTATATATTATGAAACTCTATTATAGTGATCAATTGGCAATAAAAGATATTGTTCTGAGGTTAGAGGGATTATGAGTTAATACGAATGACAGTACAATGCATACTAGAATGACTAGGGTATTTGGTTGGATTCTTAGATGAGATGATGATAAAAATACACTAAGAACCCTTAAAAAAAATAGGGTTAAGCCACTTATAATATCATTCAATAAAGAAAGAACAGAAAATATTGTAAAATCAAAAAAAGAAATCCTTGATAGAATTCTATCAAAACAAGAACCTTTTGATTTAATGAAATACTCAGAATGTACTAATCATCAAGAAAGAATAGTCTATATTTTTAGTCTACACGATATTGCAAAAACCAAAGAAGAAGCCAGGAATTATATTCAGGCTCTGCAAAAATGAGGTTCAAGTATGCTTACAATTTCAGAAATTATCACAGATTTATTTAAAAATTCTGTATGAGATCTACCTTGAATATCAATCCCTAAGCTTTGAGGTAGTGAAATTCATAGAATGTATTTTAAAGATAAATAATTAATAATATTATTTGTCATTCCTGGCTTGACCAGGAATCTCCCTTATATTCAATAATATTAAACTCTCATTTATATTTTGTAAATTCCTTTTTTATCTCAAAGATAATTCTTTCTGGCGTATAGAAATGACAATTGGTATTTAGTAGCTAATGAAGATTTCTCATATTCACCCCAAGAGTACTTCCTTCGGGCGCATTCGAAATGACATCTTTACAATTCAATCTCAATTCCCACTGGACAATGGTCAGAACCTTTCACTTGCTGTTTGATAAAAGCTTTATTTAATTTATCTTTAAGAATTCCAGAAATCAGAAAATAATCTATGCGCCACCCTATGTTACGTTCTCTGGAATTAGCGAAATTACTCCACCAACTATATTCCTCTGTTTTATCAGGATAAAAATATCTAAAAGTATCAATAAATCCTGAATCTAAGAATTTTTGAAATCCAGATCTTTCTTCATCTGTGAATCCTGCATTTCATCTATTGGTTTTCGGATTAGTAAGGTCAATTTCTTTATGTGCAACGTTGAGATCTCCACATACAATTACTGGTTTATTTATCTCTAATCTTTTCATATAATCAAGAAAAAGTGAATCCCAAAGTTGGCGATATTCAAGCCTTTCTAGCTCTCTTTTGGAATTCGGAGTATAGACAGTTATGAAGTAAAAATTATCGAATTCAAGAGTAATAATCCTTCCTTCCTCATCATGTTCTGGAAGTCCAAGTCCATAAGCTACATTCAGTGGTTTAACTTTTGTGAATACAGCAGTTCAACTATATCATTTCTTAGAAGCACTGTTCCAGAAGACATTATATCCTAGGGATAAAAGATCTATTTTGATTGGAAGCTCATCTTCTGTGGCTTTCACTTCCTGAAGCCCGATTATATCAGGATTTTCTTCTGTGAGATAATTAAGGAATCATTTTGTTACATTTGATCTAATCCCATTTACGTTGAAGCTAATTAGTTTCATATTCTATAGTTAAAAATTATTTATACATAATAGATGAATTAAATATATGAAAAATTTTTGATAAAAAAAGTTTTTATTATACAATGCTCAAGCAAACATATAAGGAGTTAGCTTAATTAGAAGAGTGACCGGCCTCCGAAGCCAGTAGACGTAGGTGCAATTCCCACACTCCTTGCCAAAATGATACAAAATTTTTTTATAATCGATTTTATTTTTATGAAAATCTACTTACAAAAATTCAAAGAATGAATTATATTTTGAGCTTGATTTTTAATTATGTTATTCACTTGAATATATGCATATCAATTCACAACATATGTAGATGTCCCAGATAGTTCTTCTGGTTCAATATTAACTTCATCTTGATATAATCAGTTAATTGCTAATGTGAGGAATTTGAATACAAGAACTACTACTAATGAAGCTTCATATAGTAATCTTCTTACAGTGGATTTGGATTTAGATTCTAGAGTCAAAAAAGTATATAATACTTGAACCACAAATACTAAAGTAGCTTATGCTACTTGTTCAAAAGTCAATCCTACTCTTTGAAGAGTATATGCCTGTGACTGAACTGATATATGAGCTAGCTGAGCTGCTGATACCATTTTCTTTACATGTAATACTTGATATAAAGTAATTTCATGAGGATATTGAGTTCCTAATTTTACAACAATTCTTAGGGTTTCTATGGCTGATTCACGGTCAAGATGGGGATTTACTTCAAACTGAGCTATAGGTCAAATTTGAATTCTATGTATGAAAGTTGAATAAGGAATTTTATTATACAATGCTCGAGCAAATATATAAGGACATAGCTTAATTAGAAGAGTGACCGGCCTCCGAAGCCAGTAGGCGTAGGTGCAATTCCTACTGTCCTTGCCAAAATGAATAAAAGAAAAAACAGTCTTACGTAAGTAGGACTGTTTTTTCTTTATCTAAAAAGCTAAATTAAATTCTATAATTCCGATAAGTTCTTTTATAAGTTTTTCTTTTACAAATGCTTTTTGTTTATTATCTAGAACTTCACCGAGTCAATCAAGTAGATTATTTGAATTCATATTTTTAATGAAATCAAGTAAAAAAACTAAATATTCCTTGTAAGTTTTTCAAGTTCTTTCGAAAATAATAAATTCATTAACTAAGAAATTATTTTTATAGAAGAAATAAATATCATATAAATCCCTATTTACTATTTTTTTCCTATCAGTCAGAGCAACAAGTTTGTTAGCAAAAATAGTAGATTTTTCCATTACCAATATATCAGTTCAGAAAAAATTCTGTACAATGTATTTATTTTTTTGCAGAATTCTTTTGTTTATTTCCAATTTTATATTCATATCAGTATCTCAATAACTGAACAAGAAAAATATAGTAAATCTCTTATTATAAGACTCTTTTATAACTCATTTTTTAGATAATATTTTATTAATCTCATTAAATAATTCTTCTTCATTTAATTCTCATACTATATCAAAATCCAAATCAGTAGAAAACCTATCAAGTCAATAAAGGAAATAACATAAAGTGCCTCATTTAAAAGCTAAATTCTTTGAAAAATGAGAATTATAAATTTCTTTTAATACATCAAACATATACTTTCTATGTTGTTCTTTTCTAAGCATAGTTCTTTAATTGTTTAATTTCTAAAATAGTTCTTTTATTATAAATCTTTGATATTTCTTCTAATTTTTCGAAGTCTACACTTTTTAGATTATCAAAACTAAAACCAGATTTAAGATAAATTATATCACAAATAGCCCTTTCTTTACTAGCAATAGTATAAGTTCAATAATGATCTATTCCTATTGGATCAAGCAAAATACTGTCCTTAACTTTTTTGTATTGATAATCTATGTCATCGATATTCTTAGAAATTGTATTATCAGAAGCAATTGTGACAATACTGGAATAATCTTGGAATATCACTCAATGTTTCTGTAAAGCGGTTTCAAAAGATACATAGGATTTGAGTCTTAGTTTACATGCAAGTTCTAATTTGTTATATTCCTTTCATTCTATTCACCATATTCAACTGTATATATTTTTGAGTACTTTATTGCCCTTTTGTTGATACAGATAATTCCTTACAGCCTGATTATCAAGTCATAAGATAAGTTCTAAGTCTTTTAATGTAAATATTGTTTTAGAAGATGTCAGAATTTTTGCAATATTCATAATTTCATCGAAATGTAATTAAATATGATTACATTATAGTGATATTTCATTAAAAAGCAAATAATTTCTGGTAAAATATAAACTTAACAAGAAGAATAGTTGACTTTAGAAGATTATAAATATACATCAAGTTTTATATTATATTTAATTAAAATTTATCATTTATATCGCCTATTTCTCGATTACTTTCTCCATAAAACTCACCACTTCTTTCTCTTTATTTAACATTATGAAATGGTCTCCGTCGTCGAATATCAGTGTTTTGGGATTTTGTAGATATTGCTGACATTCTAGAAATGACTTATAGAAAACTCTATCATCTACCTTTCATTGGATTACATAGAACTTTTTATTTTTAGAATTTTTAATGAACTCTGGAGATTCCATAATTCAGTTCTCCATAACTGCCGAGATATAGACAACTTTATCAAAAATGCCTTGGTTATCGTAATAAACTGCTCTTGTAAGTCACCATCATCAAGCGGATAGTCAGATTATAATTACTTCTGTATCTTTGGTTATTTCTTGCTTTGCGAGTAGGTCATTGTATGTATTGTAGATTAATTCTGTTCATCATATTTCGTACCAGTTTCACCATCAAAAAGCTGGAGTTGCGACCTGGACATTGTACTTATCTGCGAATTGTTTGAAGAATTTCTGATATAATTGGAATCATCAAGCATTTCCGTGAAGTACAATTAGGAGTTTATCTTTCTTGGCTTTAGTTGGTTTATATATTATATATTTCTGCTCTTTTTGATTGATTGTTGCGTTTGGAATTTGACTTGGTAGATCAATTAAAACACTTTTTTCATATTTTAATTCTATATCTTTGAATTTAGATAGTTGTTCTTGAGGGATTGATAGGAACCAAGCGAGCTTAAACCCAGTATTCAGAAATTCTTTTTCTTGGATTACATTGAGGGGGTTATAATTATAACGAGTACAATCATCTAAACACCTTAATTTATAATTCCCATCATTAGCATAATTTAATTGGAATCATTGAAGCAAAGAAAAAATAACTAGACTTAATATAATTATTTCGAATTTAGTATTAACTTTTCATCTAATTATGTAGATTATTGGCATTATAAGTAAGCCGAGAAATCATATTACAAATATCAATGTTTTGAAAGTTTCAACTGAAAAAAGCAGTCCAAAAAGTACAACAAAAATAAATGATGATATCAAAAGATAAATTGTAAGTATGAAAAATTTTGATATTTTAGAATCTAGTAAGTTTTCCATAATTTTTTATTTCTCTAAAAATTTAACTACTTCAACTTTTTATTCTCTTTCTTTGGTTTCAGAAAATTCTCTCCACTTATTACACTTTTTCAGGTTTTAGCTTCAAGTTCTTTTCTGGCATTTTTCGCTATTTGTCATCATTTCTTGGCTGGAATTTTATTTTGTTCAAGTCATTTTGCCTTGATACTTTCCGCAATTTGTCTAGTTGATAATTCTGCAAGACTTGTGAATATTAATTCCGCTTCTGTCATGTGATCCCTAAGATTCTGAGATTTAATATTCTTCAAATCTTTATGACCTTTTACTGATAATCAAGTCCATTCTGAGTGAATTATATTTGTAAGAATTGCGAATTCTTCTCACTTTTGAATTTCATTTTCTGACCAATAATCAGTTAATTTATTTCTGG
The DNA here is from genome assembly GCA_028689205.1 of Candidatus Altimarinota bacterium. Classification (GTDB taxonomy): domain Bacteria; phylum Patescibacteriota; class Gracilibacteria; order BD1-5; family UBA2023; genus STC-113. The sequence continues at coordinate 1,800 of JAQTWP010000009.1, read as the reverse complement.
TTTCTTGTCATGACATTCTTTGAGTTATCCATTTATCGCTTCTTCAACTTTTCTTCCAATTATCTCTTGCTCTATCAATTGATTTTTCTGGATCTGTTATTTCTTGCATTCTTTCATAACCAACTTTAGCTAACCACAATTTGATTGGCTCTGCTTTTTTACTTGGAATAGTTTGGATAAGTCTTAGAATTGTTTCGGTATCAGATACATCTGTATTATATTTTTTTCAATCTGAAGCCATTAATTTCAGTTTGTCACAGTTTGTGACAATCTCACTTCATTCCTTCTTTAAGCGATTTTTCAAAGTTGTCCAGTAAGATTGAGCTTTTTTATAATCGTCTTGTTCTGTCAAAACTCAAATAATATCTATAACAGAAAAATACCATTTCTCTCTTTTTTCATCATATATTTTTCTAATTTTCTTTCATTCAAAAACTGATAAATTATTATTTTCCATATTTTAAAAAAGTTAAAAACTAATTAAATCAACTATAAATTTTTAATTAAAAAATACAATATATTAATCTATTAATAAATATTAGAAACTTCTTTTCCCAAAAATTTGTTAATATCCCAATAATAATTAAAATACTTTCATTATCAATTTTATTAATATATGTTAAAAAGAATTGTAGGACTTGGATTCAAGTCAAAATGAAGAGATAAAAAGGAGGTTAGTACTTATATAAAAGAGCTAATTGACGGAGGTGCGAGTGAGTTTTTCACTTGATATAATCCTCCATATTGGTATGAAAAATATGGTTTTGAAGTTAGTCCGAATGGGAGATTCTCAGAACATGAGCAAATTACAGATCTAGAAACTCTATCTCAAATATCGGAAGAAATCCATAAATATCAGAATGAGGAAGGCGAAACTCTTGAGCTTTTTCTTAACTTCAATGCTTGGTATTATTCTCATTTAACTTTCCCTTTGGTACTACAAATGCTTGAGGAAGTCGGGGATTATATTGATTGAATTATAGTTGGGAATATCGGAATGCTTGAATATCTCAAAAGCATCGGTTATGTGAAAAAAATAAATATCTCAACTATTATGGCTGTCTATAATAAAGAAGCTATAAGGTTTATGATTGAGAATTACAAAATCAATAAAATTATTCTTTCTCGTGAAGTGACTATTAGAGAAATTGAAGAAATTGTTACAGAATTCCCAGATATGAAATTCGAAGTTTTTGGAGAAGGGGATTTTTGCAGATATAATAATGGACTTTGTTTCGCAGAGCACAAGTATTGAGTTAGAGATATTTGTACAGAGATTCTTGATAACTTTGAGATCAAAAAAGCTATTCTACCGGAATATAAAAAACTTATTCTAAATCCACTGTTCAGCCAAGAAGACAAGTTAAAATTACTAGATAATAATTACCTAGATCCGATTGATGAAATCAATACTATTGTTGATAATCTTAATTATTGATTAATTTCGAATGAAGAAAATTCTACTAAAAGACTTATAGAACTATTAAAACAAAACAAAAATTTACCTAATCTTTTCTATGACGCTTTGCAGAGTTTTGAATCCAAAAGGAATAAGCGAATTATAAAATATCTAAAATGACTTAAATATGCGAATGCTAATCTTGATTTCTGAGAGTTAGAATTGCAAAAAGAACTTGAGAAATCAGTGAAAAGTTGAGTGGAATTCTATTTCTCTAAATTAAAAGAAACTTTCTGAGAAACTAATATTAAGTCAGATTATCTTAATAAAACCTATAATAGAAGCGATAACCTCAATATTTTCGCTTACTTATATTTCTCTAAATTCCCTAATATAGAAAC
>JAQTWP010000003.1 GCA_028689205.1 Candidatus Altimarinota bacterium | reverse complement strand
ACTCATACAATTGCCGAAGCTGCAAGTGGAGCTAACAATACCAATGTAGCAGCTATATCTATGGCAGAAGCAAGCAGGGATTTACAAAGACTTGTTTCACAATTCAAAGTATAATTTATTCGGTATCGAATAAGAATGGAGGTGAAAAACAAAAATATAAAAATTAAAATTGGCCATTTGAGAAACAATCGTCAACCCAAAACAAAAAGGAGAATTACATAATGAAAAAAATTATACTCTTGGCACTCGCAACCGTTATTCTTGCAACTTCTGTGGCATTTGCCGGTGAAATAAAAGATGTTGGAATAATTGAGAATATTAGTCTCAATGGTCCAACAGCAACCGTTGAACTCAAAGGAAAAACAGGAAAATTCACTGTGAAAGTAACTGATTCACTTACAGTTGACAAGATGAAGGATAAAAGAATTAGCAATGGTGATGAAGTTCGTGTAAAATATGATAGCGATTCAAAAGTTACAAAATTATTCAAAAAAACTGCCGGCTGTTAATTGCTGGACAACAACAAGAATAAGGAGTAGTTATGAAAGGTGGAAATACTAAATAAAATAAAAACATAATTCCTATTAAAAGGAAAAATACTGGTATAACCAGTAGGATTATGAACGTAGAATTTTACGTTCATAACCAAAAAAACAGAAAAAGCCCCTCAGTGCGAGGGGCTTTTTATTTGTATAAATATAAATAAAACGTTTATATCTTAATAAGATAATTTTATCTTTTGACATTTAGTGTTTTTTTCCTAAAAAGATATTAATTTTTTCAAAATAAAAAAAGATAAAAAAGGAGAAAGTTCATTTACATAAATATTTTTTAAATTCAATTAAAATAAAAAGGAGGCTGGATATGAAAAAGATTTTTTCTGCTCACGAATTAATAATTAATTCACAATTTGCACTTAATAAATTCGAGTTAATTCAGATTGCGATTAAATCAAATTGTCCAGTTCTGGCTCAAAACGAAGCAAGAGATAATGGTTTTTATTATGAAAACAAGGAGGAGAGTAATATTTTTAATATTAAATTCGGTAAACCTGGTGCAAGATCAGTATTTTATTTAACAATACTTAAAGAATATTTTCCAGAATTGTTCTGGAAATTGATAAAATCTAAAAGCCAATAAATTCACTAAAAAAGGAGAGTAAACAATGGACACTAAAATTTCGCAGCCAACAGATGAAAAAAAGATTGATGGGATTGTGCAGTTCACAACATTCGGTTGTTCTGGAGAAGAGTATGGGATTGAAGTCCTCAAAGTTCGCGAGATTATCCGTATGCCAGTAATTACAAAAATCCCGAACACCCCAGATTATGTTGAAGGAATAATCAATCTTCGTGGTAAAGTTATACCAATTGTCAGTATGAGAAAAAAATTCGGCTTGCAGGAAGCAGATAACAGTAGCCAAACAAGAATCATTGTGATGGATATTCATAGTAGTATTACAGGATTTATTGTAGACTGTGTGTCTGAGGTTCTTAGGATTCATTCTTCAGATATTCAGCCTCCACCAATTATGGCAACAGCTCAGAACGATAGTTCTATGTGTATTCAAGGAATTTATGGTACTAACGATAAACTCATTAGTATCGTAGACCTTGAACTCTTGTTTCAAAACATTCCTAAACTAGAAGCCATTAATTGAATTAATTAAAAAATGTTTATGTAACTATTAAGTCCACCAGTATGGTGGACTTTTTTTTTATAATTAAGATTTAGAAATAATGAATTACTAGTTAATTTACTTTAATAAACGAATATTTGTTTTTTTATAATGAATATGATAAAATTAAGGTAAATATTACATTTACTTAACAAATATGTGAGAAACTAGTAAATACAATGAACACAAAGTTAGTTCTGAAATATCTAAAATATCCATATGACAAGGATGAACACAATATACTAATGTGGCTTTAAATAATTTTTATGATAAGACACTTTTTCCTAATTTTGAAAATGATAAGCTAAAGTCAAGAACTATTTCTTATATTGAAAGATATAGAGATGAAATGAGACCTGAAGAATTCAATTATTTTGTTGATAATATGAAGTTATTATTGCATAATTTTGAATGAGATAGAACTGATATTGCTGATAAATTCTATAATCTTAAAGAACAGGCAAAGGGAATTGCACTCAAAAAACATAGAGCATTAAAAGAAGAATTAAGACAAGAAAATATAAGGGATTATAAGAATTTTTCTAAAATCTGAGATATATCAAGATATATCGAAGCTAGCAGAGATGAATCTATAATAATTCTTAGAAATAAAATTGGTAAAGATAATCTTGCAAAATTAGTGCTTATAAATTCCATAAGTGCAACAATGTGGGTTTGAGTTGCTTTTGCTGATACCTTGAAATTCTGAGAATCATTATGAATATCACTTCTTGCCACCACCGACAATGATTTAACTCTTTTAGAAAAATCATGGGAATTAACCAAATGATTATGAACAGATGCATTGATAGTATCTCCACTTTTTATATGAAAAGCTATCAAATTCGTAGCTCCATTATGGTTTGCAGCTTTGAGTAAAATATGAATTAAAAGACTTGTCAGGGTAAGTAAAATAGCAGCTAAAAGATCTTCTGTAATCAAAAAAGTTAAAAGGCCAAAACTTGATAGTTCAGATTTTGAAACAATACAAAAGGTAGAAAAACAATTGGTATCTAATACTTCAAATCTTGAGAAAATCATTGCAAATAGAAAGTTGGCCTGAAAAAATACTTCTCTTCAGGAAGAAGATTTAAGAATAGCAAATAATATACTAAGAGAATATAGAAAAAAATTCGCAATCTGAACAAACTCAGAATGATTTTCTTTTAAAAATGCTGACTTACTTAAAGAATGGTTATTAAAAAACAACTGAAAAATACTTACTTGAACTTGATTGGCATTAATATGATGAAGCACTTACGAGGTAATAAAAAATAAAAATTGAAAAATTGATATCATAAAAAACACTAAATCTAATTTTGAAGATGCACTATTTGTTCCTAGGGTATATCCAGTAGAAACTACAAGTCTTTTGCTTGATAAAAAACAAAAAATACACCAAGACACCAAGCTTGAAACTAAAAAATTAGATAAAAAAATAAAACTTGAAACTAAAAAATCTGAGTCTGTAAATAAATCCATTATAAGCTTTGATAATTCAAAAGATTCCTTTGATAAAAAACTAGTAAATCAGGTAAGAATTGTAAATGTAAGAACAAGACTAAATAAAAGAAATGCACTATGAAATGTCATTTGATCTCTTGAAAATAATGAAAAAGTTACTCTTACCTGAAAAATTAAAGAAGGAATTGAATTAACTTGAAAAGTGAAAACAACGTCTTCTTGAATGAGATTTTTTGAAATTAAATGATGATATTTCGTTGCTGAAAAATTCTTAAAACTAATCAAAACACCTAAGAAGATTAAGCCAAAAATAGATTTTGATAATAGCTTATTGAATAATATAAATACTGATCTAACTATTCCAGATAATTCTCCGAAAGAAGATGATTCTCAAATTCCAACTAAATTTGATCTTGAAAAAGAATTATTCGGTAATTATAGTTCATCTCATAAGAAAAAATAAGCCGAGCTTTAATGATAATTAATTAAAATATATCATTGCCAGTATTGGTTTTTAGATTATTTCACATTTTAGATTTTATATAGTTAATAACTCTATAAGGTTCTGGTATATAGAATAATGGACGCGCTTCAGTCCTTTGTTGTTCTAATATAAGATTTCAATATCATAATATATTTGATAATATTCAATGGCGTTCTATATTTACCTTTGTTAGTTGAGAAATATTTATAATTTCAATATCTTCCCTTATAAATAGGGTATTTTGTATTATGATAATATTATCTCCAGAAATAATAATTATTGAATTATAATATGCTACCAAGTCTATAATAAGTATTGCTACAACAGTATTGATAGTTAGTATTAGGATAAAAATAATTGACCAATATAAAATCGAATTATCATATAATTTAATACCGTCTTTATAATTTATTATCACAAGAATCATTATCAAAAATATATGGAATAATATCAAAAATTTTCAATAAATATAAACTAGTCTTATTTTATGTCGCTTAAACAAGAGTATATTACTGTTTTCATGAATCATAATTAGAATATTATAAATATTACTACACTTGATAGCGTAAAAAGTACTACTAAATGAATGAAGACAATTTTTTTTGATTGTTTTAGGATTTTATCGAGAATTTCATGACATGAATTATTAACTTTTTCTAGATTTTTTATATGAAGTTTTTTGGCAATATAGCTAAATAATATTCATATTAATATCAAAACTAGTGCATCAATTATTATAAAAATTATTTTTATAAACAAATCATTAAACATAAAAAATAGGAGATTAGTTATAAATTAATTATTATACATAATTATTAATTAATATATTCTTAATCTCTTTGTTCTTATTGAATACATTAGATAAATGTTTGTATTTTATTTTACCTTCAAAGAAATATTTTCTAGAATTTTTAAAACTAGAATCATATATATATTTTCATATATAATTGAATTTAAAACTGAATATTCCGCTTATATCTATATTTTTGTAAGTGCATATTTTATTCCATATATTTAGATTTAATTCATGAGAAGTATTGTTAATTCAGTTTAATTTATTATTTTCCTTATTTTTTGAATCTTCTCAAGAAGAATTATATTTAAAGCTATATATTTCAATCTCTTCTTTTTTGTTGCTTGGTAAATATGAGTTCTGTTTAATGATAAATATTATTGATTTAACAAAAAAAGTTTGCTCATGTATAGATAATCATAAAAAATGATCTTTATATGGAGAATTCACAATGAATTCATATTTTATTAGTTCAATCAAAAGTAATTGATTGAATTCATAGTTTGCCATTCTGTCAATAATTGACTTTATCTCGTCTCTAGATAATTCAAGAGTTATGTTTTTTTTAATTATATTTTGTTTCATAATCATGGTATATTAATAATTAAGATAACATCTTTTTGATAAAAATAAATTATTTTGAGTTATCATAATACTATTAATTAATTTTACTTAGGATTCTACTATTGTATTCATAATGTTAGCAATAAAAAAAATGCTAATAAATACATATTCATGAATCAAATTATAGTTTCTTTGTTAAGTTTTTTCATAATAAAAATATTAAACATATAAATTTTTACTAAAATCATAATCTTCAAATAAGCTAAATACACCTTTAAATTCATCTAAATATATTAATGTTTAGATATAATTTTTTACTTGCGTATGTTACTAAATTTGAATATATCACTTATCTCTATTCGAATAGAATTAATTTGTAAGAGATCTAATATTATTGGTATAATATCATGTCTCTAAAAAATGAAGTTTCAATATTTAGTAAATATATTTTTTCAAATTCAATTGAATTTATATTTATATCTAAATAGTGTTTTCTTAATTTTTTTTAGAACAAATTATTAATGTTAATCTTAAACAAAGTTTAACTTCTATTCGAATAGAATTTAAGTGAACATGTAATGTTTGTTGTACACTAATTTTATTCAATTTTGTTTTTTTGATAGAGTTTTTTATAGAGTTATTATTTTCAAATAATGTATTTCTAATGCTCTATTTTTAATTTATTTGTTTCTATTATTCATTGTATGAGCATATTATTGCCTAGTCTTTGGTTTACTATATTAAGATAGTATTAATTAATAAATTACCTCTAAGCAAATATATTTTCATTTCTGAATTTGGACTTATATTATATATTTTTTTTTATAAAATGCAAATAATGTATAACTTACACTTACTATATTTTTATTTTAATAATAAGCTACTGATTAAATGGATGTTTTTTTAAATTTACTATTGAATTATTTATCAAAATGATTAGTATGATATATGTTTATATATTATGTACATTAAAAATGCCATTAGAAGAAATAATTAAAGAAAGAAGTAAACTTAGAATTGATTTTAAGCAGGAGACGCCAATTCTAGTTATTAATGCAGTTATCTTTACTATATCTAAAGATAAATTATGTGTAATTATGACTCCAAATAAAGAATCACAGAATTGAGAATTAATACTTCCGGGATGATTAGTCATGAAAGGATATAGTTTGGCCGACAATATTGATGATATCGTATCTAGGAAAATTTGATTAAGTAAATTCTATAGAGAACAATTATATGTTTTCTGAAATCCATGTAAAATATTACCAGATGTTCATTTTGTTACTGTTACTTATTTTTCTCTGGTAAGCATAGAAAAAATATTAAGAGAAGTTGACCTAACTAAGGTAAGTTTTGTTGAATATGATAATATTGATAATATCAGTATTGGATTAAATCATCAAAAGATAATTAAATTCGCAAAAAATAAACTTAACTTTAGGCTTGAATATACAACAATCTGACAGTATGTAATGCCGCATAAATTCTCAATTCCACAAATGCAAAAAAAATATGAAATTATGTACTGAGAAAAATTCGATAAAAGAAATTTTAGAAAAAAAGTTGAAAAATTAGAAATTGTAAGCTTTACTTGAGAATATAATAAAACTGATTCTTATAGACCTGCAAAATTATATGAATTTGTAAATAAATGAATTGAATATCTTGATGATGAAAGAGTTAATTTGGGTTTTAATGGTAATATGGATATAGAATGTTAATATTCTAAATATCCTTCATACTTAATTGGATTTTCCCACTTGTTTTATCTATTCAAATTAACTTAACCTTTACCCTATCACCGACATTCACTATATCTAGAGGATTACTTACGAATTTATCTGCAAGCTGAGAAACATGAACTAATCAATCGTTCTTAAGTCCAATATCTACAAAAGCTCAGAATGCAACAACATTGCGTACTACTCAATCAAAAACATCTCACTCTTTTATATCTTCCATTATAATCTTTTTCTTTGCTTTTGTATGTGTTGAATTCACTCTTTTTTCAATTCATGCGTTTTTATAGGCTTCCAGAATGAAATCCAGAGTATCTAAGTTTGCATCTGTATAAAGTTCTATAAGTCTAGATTTGTGAGACTCAAAATTCGTAGAATTAATTCAATTATCTTTAATATATCTTGCAATTTCGTATTGATCAGGATGAATATCGGTATTGTCTAATACTTCTTTACTTTCTGGAACCCTAAGAAATCAAATAGCCAATTTGTAAGCTTTTTCTGAAAGAACTTTTTGTAGAGTTGCACGAGATTTATATGGTCTGTGATTATATATTTTCTTTGCTTCTCTTTTGTCAATTCCAGAAATGTGATTAAGTACATATACAGACGCATTATTTACATTAATTCCAACTTCATTTACTACATCTTCTACTACATATCCAAGTTTTTCATTCAATTTTTTCTCAGCTATATCATGTTGATACATTCATACTCATATACTTCCAACTGGTACTTTTACAAGTTCTGATAGTGGATCAATATAACGTCTTCAAATAGAAACTGTTCAACGATCAAGAGAATCAAGATCTGGGAATTCTTCTTGAGCCACTGGACTTGCACTATATACCGATGCTCAGGATTCATTCACTACAATCATCTCTCAAGTAAATAATTCACTAATTAAAGTACAAGATTCATCACAACCTGTTCCGTTTCCTACTACAACTGTATCAATTTTATATTTTTTTATAATATCTTTTATTTTTAGTTTAAAATTATCTTCTTCATGTAAATATACTTTATCGAATAATATCGGATTACCTATAGTATCGATTACACATATTTTACAACCCGCTCTGTATCAAGGATCAACTGCTAAGATTATTTTACCATATTCTGGTTTGGTCATAAGAAGTGCTTGAAGATTTTTTTGAAAAGATAAAATAGAATCATCTTCTCCGATTTCTGATAAATCTCATCTGATTTCGTTTTCTACAGAGCTAAAAAGTGCTTCATAACCAGTCTTGAAACCTATTTCTAATTCAGCTATGAAAACTTTATTTAAGTTCAATATATTAGAATACAATTCCTTAATTGATTCAAAAATAAATTCATCTTTATCTAGTTTTATGTTCAGAATTCCCAGATTTTCTCAGCGGTTAAGAGCAAGAATCTGATATGGTTTAATGCGATTAATTCTTGAATTGAATTCAAAATAAAGTGCGAATTTTGGAATTTGTTCTGTATCTTTTTGATTTAATTTTTCAAGCATTTTCTCACTCTTTTTACTTGCTGAAACACTTCATAATGTCTGAAATTTTTCAATGAGTTCATGTCTGAGATTGGTATTGGCTGAGATTTCTGCGCCTATAATTTCAATCGCTCAATCTATAATTTCTTCTCTATTGAATTCTTTTAAAAGATTTTCTGGAATTACTAAAATATTTTGTTTTATTGAATCGGCAACAACTTGAAAACCTTTTTCAATAGCGAGCATTGCCTTAGTTTTTTTCTTGGATTTGTAAGGTTTGTATATTTCTTCAACCTCCTTGAGAGTTTTGGCATTTATAATATTTGCCATAAGTTCTGGAGTCATTTTTCCGAGTTCTTCAATCCCATTAATAGCTGTTTGCTTAGCTTTATGAAGATTCTCTTCTTTTGTTTGTAGTTCCATTATTGCGCGAATATCATTCTCATCAAGATTACCAGTACGTTCTTTGCGGTATCTAGCTATAAAGGGAACAGTAGCTCCTTCTTCTTTGAAATCAAGCACTACTTGTACTTGAAAATCTTTAAGTTCAAGAACTTTAGATATTATCTTTATATAATTGGGAAGCGGTAGAATTGTTTCGGACATAGTTGTTATTTGATAATTTTGGTTATTTTAATTAATATTATCTACTTAAGTTTTTTAAAGTTAGATTTAATTATTATTTTTTTTGAATATTATTTCCCTAATCTTAGTTTGAAGACTTTGTATACCTTTAAGATAATTAATTTCAACTGAAAGATTATTATCAAAAGTTATTTCCAGACTTCAATAATGAAGCAGTGATCATATTACGCTTTTGTTTGTAACATAAAGAGCTCTAATTTTTTATGTATGTATAACCTTAACGTCTCTTTTGAACATTGATTTCTGCCTAATTACTATAATCTCTTCGGGACTAAAAAGAAAAAATGTATTCATATATTTCATATATTTCCAATATATATTAAATATTAATACTACAATGGCTCCAATATAAAAATATGTCGCAATATCAACTATATTATTTAAAGAAATATGAGATATTAACAAGTATGATATTATTAATAATATAAATAGAAAGGGGATAAATATTTTTTTTAAAATATACATTATATGATGTCTTGTCACATAATAATTATCTCAATATTTTTCTTTATGATAATCGCATTTTTCTTTGAATATATTAGTGTCAAAGTTTGAACCTATTCTCATATTTAATAATTTATATTAGCCAATATTATCACTTAAACGCATTGTATTTACATTTTTAAATTTGTAAATTTTAAAAGATAAATACAATGGCTTTTTTAATAAAAAATACCAATGGATTTTTTTAATAACCTTGCAGTAAATGCACACGACTTAATATTACAAATGCCATATTTTTGGATATTTATACTAATGACTATAGAAAGCAGTTTTATACCATTTCCTTCAGAAGTAATTATGATTCCAGCGTGATTTTTTGCATCAACCTGAAAAATTAATTTTTTTCTATGATTTTTGGCTTGATTATTTTGAAGTCTTGCTTGAGCAATGATTAATTATGCAATTTGATATTATGGCTGAAGTAAACTCATTACTAAATTAATCTGAGAAAGCAACAATAATTTATGTCTCAATTATTTTAAAAAACATTGAGATAATACAACTCTAATATGAAGATTCATACCTTGAATTAGGCAGATTATATCACTTCCTGCCTGAGTTTTTAAAATGAATTTTAAAAAGTTTGTCATATACACGTCTATTTGAGCATGATTGTGGGTTTTAATTCTTATGATATTTGGATATTTTGTCTGAGAAAATAAAGAATTATTCATACAATACAAGTATTATTTTACAATTGGTTCAATAGTACTAGTTTCAGTTTTGATTTATTTAAAAATTATAATTTTAAAATATCTTCAAAAAGATACAAAAAATATAGGATAAAACTATTTTATTTACTTATTATTTTATTATGGAATTACAAACTTACTATTGGATATGATTTTTTGTTTTTGTATTTATTATGCTAGTTCTTGATTTATGAGTGTTTAATAAAAAGGCTCATGAGATAAAAGTTAAAGAAGCAATGATTTGGAGTTGAGTATGGATTTCTATGGCAATGGTTTTTAATGGTATTATCTATCTTTGATTTTGATCAGAAAAAGCTCTGGAATTTCTTACATGATATGTAATAGAAAAATCACTTAGTGTAGATAATCTTTTTGTCTTTATTATGATTTTTAGTTATTTTCAAATTAAGAAGATTTATCAGCATAAGATTCTTTTTTGGTGAATCATTTGAGCTTTGGTTATGAGGGCTATGTTTATATTTGCCTGAATAAAAATGATTGAAAATTTCCATTGGATTATTTATGTCTTTGGAGTATTTCTAATTATAACTTGAGTTAAAATGCTCTTTGAAAGCAAAGAAGAAATTGATTTAGAAGAAAAAGCTATAGTTAAATTACTGAAAAGAATAATTCCAATTTCAAAACATAAAGATGATTGAAAATTCTTTACGATTATAAATGCCAAAAAATTTGCAACACCATTATTTGTAGCTCTTGTGATGATAGAATTTACCGATTTAATATTTGCTGTCGACTCTATTCCTGCCATCCTGGCAATATCAAATGACATGTTTATAGTTTATACAAGTAATATTTTTGCAATTTTATGACTCAGGTCTCTTTATTTCGCATTGTCGTGAATGATGTGAAATTTTACATACCTCAAATACTGACTTTCTTGAGTTCTTAGCTTTGTATGAATGAAAATGCTTATTTCTTGATATTATACTTTCCCAATACTGTTATCGCTTTGAATAATTATCTGATTTCTAGTATTATCAGTCCTGGCTTCCTATGTTTTTCCTCCAAAAAAAATATAAAAAAATTCACATTTTTTAATATGTATAGTATTTTTTACAAAGTTTATCTTGTGAAAATCTCTTAATTCTCACTTCATGAACCTTCACTTGTACTAAAAACTCAATTCACTATATCTGGATTCAAATAGTCGCGCAAAATTGGAATATATTGAGTAAAACTTAAGACATATGCAAGAATAAATACTATGATACTCGCAACGATAGTTGCACCTAGCGTATAGCCTATTCCACGTACTATTGAAAGTAAAAAACTCCTCTTGAAAGAGATTTCTTTTTGTATTTTGTTATCAAGTGAATTAATACTTTTATTTAGAGATTCTAGAGATTCTTCTAGTATTTCTTCTTTTGTTATTTCTTTCATTGGAAGAGTGGATGAGAGAGTAATTACTTTTTTTTGAGTTAAAGCGCTTCATGCTAAACTTTTTGCATTTTCTGAAACTGTATCTTTTTTTAATGTTCTAGATGCAATTTTGGATATTTTTTTTGATGTGTCCTTATTTTCATCTCATTGAGATAATACGCTTCATGCTAAACTTTTTGTTTCATCTGAATATCTATCATCTTTTAGTACTTTTGAAGCTATTTTTAATAATTTTTTTGAAGATTTTTCTTTTCACATAACTTAAAAGTTAGGAATATTTTATTTAATGAAATTTTGTTTATATTTTAATGATTATACGTTGTTTAAGTAATAAATCAATTTTATAAGATTTCAGCCTTTTAATAGCATTTATAAAGAATGTTAATTTTACAGAATTCATAAAACTTTGGTTTGTAAATATCCAGAGTTTTAATTGATTAAAATAATAATTTAATTATCATAACTAATGAAAAAAATATCATGAATAATTATAAGTAAAAAATACACAAAATGATGTAAATTAACTTTTTTATTTGATAAAAATTATCACAAATAACCAAGGAATATAATCTATGAATACAATAGTCGATTCAAAAAATCTATTAGCACTAAATAAGCCAAAAGGTTATGTAGTTTCACGCTGTGATGAACTTGGACGAAAAACTGTTTATGATCTTTTGCCCGATTGGGTTTTTGATGATGGTTGGATGCCTATCGGAAGACTTGATTTAGAATCCAAAGGACTTTTATTATTCACAAGAGATGGTAAAATAGGTAATGCATTAACCAAACCGTGAAGTTGTATTAAAATATATGAAATAGAAGTAAGAGGTCATGTAACCAATGAACATATTGCAACCGCTCTGAAATGAGTAGAAAGTCCACAGGGTTTACTCAAAGCTTTAGTTGTAGAAAAAATATGAAATATTGGAGCAAAAACAAAATTAAGAGTACAAATTGATGAAGGAAAAAATAGACATATCCGTCGTTTATTTGGAGCAATGAAAGACTTAAAATTCGGTACTCCTTTAAAAGTATTAAGCTTAAGTAGGGTCAGTATCGGTAGTTTGAAACTCGATATCGAATCTGGAAAGTGGCGTTATATTTCAGAAGAAGAAGAAAATATGTTATTGAAAGATTTGATTTAATTAAAAAACAAGTGAACTCTTTACATCCGCAAATATTTTAACTTTTGCGTATCATTTTTCATAGACCATTAAATAGAATATAAATTGTTGACATGATTACAGTTTACCATATTTTCTTACTAAGTGGTCGGATATATTATAGAACTTTTATATAGTGCATTTTTTGCATTTATGACCAAAATCTATATAATTAAGCTAATTATTGCACCACTACCAATGAAAGTATCTCTATTCTTAAAACATAAGGACTAACTATTTAGAAAAGGAGTAATCCAAAAATTCAAAAGAGTAGGAAGCTTTATTTTTTAATTTCATTAAAATGACAATCAGGCAAAAATTACAAGTATTAGCAATGGAAAAGAGTTTCCCTTGCGTTACAATTTCACTCAATACACACAGAACATATCCTGACTATAACCAAGATAGAATTCTATTAAAAAATCTTTTAAAAGAATCAGAAGATAGGCTATTAAATGAATTTGATAAAAAAGATGTCTCATCATTACTAGAGAAAATTTCTACTATTGAAAGTGAAATAGATGAAACCTATAATCTGGATAGCTTACATATTTATCTTTCTAATAACACGAAAGAGATAATAAAGTCTCCCTGGACTACAAATGAAAATAGTGTTCAAATTTCTAATACTTTTAACGTCCGTTCTTTGATTAAATCATATAACAGAAGTGAAGAGTATTTTATTCTTCTGCTTTCACAAAGTGGAGTAATGCTTTATGATACAATTAATGATGAAATTATTAATGAAATCACAAATGATGACTTTCCATTTTCTGAAAATCCAAATTATGTAGCAAATAATGAAGTGCGTAGCGATAGTAAAATAGTGGATAATATGGTTCGTGAGTATTTTAATAAAGTGGATAAGGCAGTTGTAAAAATGTATAACGAGACAGGTTTACATTTTGTTGTAATTTGCACCGAAAACAACTATAGTCGTTTAATGCAAGTTGCCGATAAGCCAGCAATTTATCTAGGTTATGCTAATATAGACTAAAACAATACTGATACTCATGATATATCAAAACAAAGTTGGGATATAGTTAAAGTTTTACAATACAGTCGTAGAGCTGAAGCTATTAGAGAAATAAGAGAGGAAGTTGGTCAGGGTAATGTGTTGACCGACTTACAAGAAATTTTTCAGGCTTCACTTGATGGACGTGGCGAATTATTAATAGTGCATCAAGATTTTGCTCAAAGTGTACTTATGACAAGTGATAGAACTTTTGAATTGGTAACTGATAAGACTAATCCAGATGTCATAGATGATATTACGAGCAACATTGCCTGGAATGTATTGTCAAAAAATGGAAAGGTTTTTTTTACTATACAAGACGAAATCAATGATCTTGGAAAAATTGTCCTAAAAACAAGATACTAAACCACTGGATATATGTATTCTTAAAACTCTTTACCTGAATATCTCTTTGAATAAGTTATTATTAGTAGGGATGTTCGATATTTTTTACATTGGACTCTCCTTAAAGGCCGCAATATATTTTTACCTCCTCTTGATTTATTCTATTTAAAGGTCTACCTAAGCTAATTCCTTATTATATAACTAATTTTGAGAAATAAACCCCAATTTAAAAAATCCTCAGATTTTTGAATCCTGTAAATTATAATTAATAAATTCTAAAATGTTATTGACTTAATCTAACATTAGATTAATGTGAATAAAATAAAAATAAAAAATATAAAGGAGAACGTTATGAAAAAATCGTTTTTTCTGTTAATTTGTGTTCAATTACTGCTTTCTGGATGTGTTGGAGCTGGTTTCCTTGTTTCTTATTCAAGTTCTAAAACGGATGAATATTTAAAATCCAAAGATGAATTAGTTAAATCGCAAGGTAAACCAATAAAAGTAAATAGAATTTCAGATTTTGAGGAAGTACTGGTTTATAAATCGGATTCTTGGAACTGGATTGGTATAATGCCTTATATTAGCATCGGTATTCCAATACCTATACCACTCTTTATCTCAACAGGCTATAAAACTTTTGAATATCACGTTAGAAATGACATGGTTTTCGAGATAGTTATAAAGCAAACTTCTCAGAAGAATTGTTTTACCGGATATGGTCTCATTAATGAGGCTTCATCTAATACAAAATTCTACTTTGAATGTGATAGATAACATTTTTTCTGACAAATAAAAGCCCCCGTTCGTATGAATGGGGGCTTGTCTGTAAAAATCTATTTTAATTTATTTTATTTCATCAAGTTTTTTTCAAGTTAGAACTCAAATCTTATTTTCTTTTTTTTGTTTCTTTTCTTTGGTTTCAATAGCTAGTCTGAAATTTTCAGCAATTTCCACAGAAATATATCATTTAGCGTAATAAGACTTTAATTTTTTAACTGTAATTCAATGTTTTACATCATCAATTCTTTCATCTGAACATTGAAATAAAAGTTTTTCTTCAACTACTTTACTAATAGCTTTTTTAAAAGTATCCTCAGAGATTTTCTTCATTTTTTCGTCTTGTATTCAAGTTTTTTCATCAAATCAATATAATCCTTCTATATCATCAATAGTTACAGCTCAAGTTTTAATGTCTATAAACAAATTTTTTTCTATTTGTTTTAATTCTTCTTTATTAAATCTTTCAGCAGGTTGCTTCTTTAATAAATCAACATCAAGTATAGTCGCATTAAAATCTATATTTTTCCAAGCGTCATAATAATCTTTACTTAAGGGATTGATTGGATGTTCTTCAAGTACAGGCTGATTTTTTTCATCTAATCATAAAACTCTGTATAAATTTGAAGTATTTCATTCTTTCTTTTCAAAATATCATGATCCTAAAATAGCTTCTCAGGTATTAACAAATTGCATTAATTTGATAAAGTCTATATTTAAAATAGCTTCTCATTTTTCATTAGAATATGAATGTACTCATTTTTCATTAGAAATAACAAAAATATTTTCTTGAACCTGATTTACTTTAAAATTTGGATATTTTTTATCCAATCATTTTGCTAACAAAATTTGATATACCTTTTCTTCTTTTTGAGTAATCAAATCTTTTTGTTCTTGTAAATTTTCTGTTCACATAATCATTTTTTTAAAATATTTTATAGTTCTTCCTTACCTGATTTATCTTTTAAATCGTATCTTTTAAGCTCTTTAGCTTCTTTTGCAGCTTCTAATATAGCATTAATTGAATGGGATGAAGATTTTACATCAATTCTATATCTTCAGATATCTACTCATTTTTCTGAAATAAAACTTGAACCTTCAGATCATTTAACATTAACTACTTTCTCTCATATACTATCATGATTTCTGTTTTTTGTAAAATTTTGAAGGTCTTTACTATATGGATCACTAAAATCGTCAGAAACACTTAATTCTTTAGCTCCAGGAGAATTAAAAGTATAAGTTTCACTTAGATTATATGTATCCCCATAAATTGAGCTTGCTACTTGACTTAAAGTTCATCAAAGACTATGTCAAACTATAACAAGTTCATCCTTTGGCGATAATAGGTTTGCACTTCTTTTAAAGAAATCTATCATGGATTTTGTCTGTGCTTCAGGTAATCTGCTAAATAATATAGCAAAATCGGATTTTAGGTCTCAAAAATCTGATAATTGAGTTCATGCAATAGACAAAATTTTTTTTCAATTCTTTTCAAATAATACACATTGGAATCAAGTTTTATCTTTTGTTCCTTGTTCGGGATGAATAGCTAATATTTTTAGTTCTCATCATTCTTTTTCTTTAGCCTTAAGGGCTTCAAATTGTACTGTATATTCAGATGTCTTACTTTCTTTCAGTTTTATTGAGTTTTCATTAATCTGGGTCTGTTTGTCTTAATAAATTGTTTAGTTTTTATTAATTGAGCTTCCTCGTCATCTAATCTTTCTTTTGATGAATATCAACTTCCTGCATCGGAAGTTGTAGTTTTTACTTCCGCAAGAACTATTGGTTTTAATCTTTCCATTGCTATGCGTTGCAAATCTTGATTACTTCTTACTAAAGCCACATCAATAATTTCAGTTAAATTTACATCGTTATTAGTCATATCTTGAGCTACAACATCGACTTTATCAAAGTTATCGCAAATAAATTTTTCATCAGGTGTTAATTTATGTGTATCATCTGCTATAAAACTTCAATTTGAATCTATTCAAAGCTTTTTAATATCAATTCATCCAATATCTAAACTTACTTCTTTAACTTTCAGATTATTTAAACTATTATCTCAAGCAATGTCTACTTTTTCATATTTTGCGTATGCTAGATTTGCTAAGGCTCAATATTCCAAAACCTTCTCTTTTTCGCTAAGTTTTTCTGATTTTGGTTTTTGTATTTCTATAGGTTTTAAATTTTCTTGAGGTTTTTGTGTTTGTAATGCGGCTAAATCTAATTTTAGAGAGAATTCTTTAGCACTCATTAGTCAAGAAAATAAATCTTCTAAATTATTATTATAAGTGTCTGTGCAAATCATCTGATCTGTTTTTTGAACTTTATAATGATCCTGAGTAATTCTTAAAGATTGCTCAGCGTCTTGTCTTCTGTTATCAACTTGTTCAGGGGTAACTTCCTTTCTTTCTGTTTTGTTTCAAAAGTTATCTATTCCTGAACTTCAAAATCCCTCATTAAAAGCCATTTATTTTTGTTTACTAATATTTACTATAACTATTCAAAATGATAGCATAATTTATTAATAAAAGCAAAATATGAATTGTTGCGTTAGGGTGTTAATATTTTTTGATATTATGAAACTCTTATTTTAAAAATAAACCTCCAGTTATTTATAAACTGGAGGTTATTGTTTAATATACTTGGAGGTCTTAATGCCCATCAATGTTCGAACTTTTATAGAGAACTATAATAGGGTAGCGGAGAAATATTGAGAGTTGTTTTAGATTGAATAAGGTAATTAAAAATTATCAAAAATGAAAAAATTTGTTTTTTTTGTAAAACCTATAAATGCATCAACAAATTTTTGATCACTGAATTTTTGTTCCTCTTCGTTTATTAAATAGAAAATTTCTTTCATTGCGTTAGCTCATTCTTCCTTTTTTAATAATAATTTTAATTTATCAACTACTATATCCCAATTATCTTTGTGTTTAATATTAAAATCTGACATTCCGGACTTGGACATTTTTTTTCATTTTTTAAGCGATGGAATCTGTTGTTTAATAAAGAACCCGCCCCAATTTTCCATCTTCATCTTTTTTGCTATGAAGTCTACCCATATCATTGGAATAAGCTCATCGACACCACTTATTCAAATTACATATTCATTTAACATTGTTTGATTAATGTATGCAGCAGCTTGCCAATTCATGGCTTTTGACTTTACATCTCAAATATCTTCTCAAAATATTTTTATTATATCTTTTTTTGTTATGAGATTATTTATTTCATTAAATATTTTTGTTATATCTTTATTTAATGATCTAATTTCACAATTAGATTTTATATTGTATAGATTTCATAATATTGATGATAATTCAAAACTTAAGTTATAATTTCATGTTATTTCATCTTTAGATTTAGTATTTCTGACAAAACAAGCCTCATAATCATTTGCTGAAAAAACAAGGGTATTTACTCATAATTTTATATGACTGAGTATTACACTTAAATGTCAAAGATGTAAGGGGGTATTTGGGGCAAATCAGAATACTCAAGTGACCGAATTACAACTGAGTTTATTGGAAAATCTGCCGATATCTCAATAAAAATATTTGCACATCGGAAGATAAAATATGGCATCCTCTTTGACTTCATCAAATGAAAATCCTTTTAAATGATTATTTAAGTCCTTTTCTAGGATAAAATCATCTGACCATCAATTTCATTTTTGAACCATTACTTCTAATATTATTATATAAATATAATTGAGTATCAGTTTTTTTTAGTATATTATTTTTTTAAAATTAATAAATATTTTTTAATTTATTACACTTTGATTTTGATTATAGTGTTATATATTATCTTTTGTTAGAATCTAAAGTCAAATGCAACTTTATTTTTTAAATTATTTCTCATCTAGATATTCTATTATTAACCCAAATTATGAAAAACTTCATTAGGAGTCTTAAATCCTAATCTTTCTCTAGGTCTATTGTTAATTAGAGTTACGTATTCTTGTAACTCTTTTTTTGTTAAACAACTAAAGTCAGTTCATTTAGGTAAAAATTGTCTTAATAATCAATTTGTATTTTCATTTGTTCATCTTTGCCAAGGTGAATATGGCTGAGCAAAATAAGTAGTCATTTTTGTTAATTTTTCAATATCTTGATGATAAGCAAATTCTCTTCAATTATCAAAAGTAATAGTTCTTTTTTTGTATCTTGGTAAATGATTAAAATCATTAATTATACATTCAGATACATTTTTTGCAGTAGAATTATTAGCAATGTTAGCAATTAGATATCAGCTTTTTCTATCAACATTAGTGACAATAACTTTTTTATTTAATGCTTTTTTCTTTCCTACCACAGTATCAGATTCCCAATGACCTAGAGTAGTTCTTTTTTCTATAATTTTAGGTCTTTTATTAATCATTCTTCTATTATCAATTTGATATTTTTGTTTTCTTTTATTTTGATATCTTTTTCATTTCCTACGAAAATATTTTGAAATTAACTCAGGATAGTTATTATATATGTAGCTGTAGATTGAGTCTTTTGAGAGTGGTGAATTATTTTCAAATCTCCATCTTCAGCTTATTTGTTTTGGAGAATAATATTCTTTTATTTTTTCAAGGATAAATCATTCAATTTTTGATCCTATTTCAATTCTACAATATCGCTTTGAAGCATTAATTTTTCTTTTTTCACGTTGAAGAAATATATTTCTAGGAATAAATTGTATTTTTCTTTTTCATTCAATTCTAAAGTGTTCATTTATATTTGATTTAACTCATCATTTTCATCAAATATATCTATACTTAATTTCATTATATTTTACTCAATTATTACTTAATAATCTATAAATAGTAGTTTTATTTCTTCAAACTTTTTCAGCTACTTTTGGAATACTAAATCATTCTTTCAATAATATTCTTATCTCATATATTTCTCACTCTGAGATTTGTTTTATTCATTTTTTCATATCACGAAATTTATTAACTATTCTTTTAGAGTATATATATTTTTCTAAAAGTTGCATTTCGTGAAAGATTGTACCAGATTATAATTGACTATGTTAGTAATCTTATTATAATTTAAACATTATTGTAATAACAATAATTTATGCTAAAATGAAAAAAACGAACTCAGATCATTTTATACAAGTTATAATATTTGACATGGATTGAACATTATATCCTATGGATGGAGATTGCTTTAAGGAATCATCGATATGAAAGCATATCATTTTTTCTTATAAAAAACTGATAATCGAAAAGATGAATGCAAATCCTTTTCAGGCAGATGAATATTATAACGCTTTACTTAAAAATGAAAAAACATATTGAACTTCAATGACTAGGGTACTTTGAGAACAATTTAATATGACTAGAGAGGAAATTATTAAATATACATGGTGAACAATGAACCTAGATTTTATTTATTTTTGTGAAAATAATATAAAAAAATTATTCAATATAATGAAAAAAAAGTGAATATTGCTATTTTTAGTAACATCTGCTCCTTATATTTGGTCAAAAAAGGTAATTTCATATTTACAGATAGAAGATTTTTTCGAAAAAATCTTTACTGCTGAAGATTTTTCCCGTGATAAAACTTTGATTTTTAATGAAATAATCAAATTAACTAAAATTAATCCAAGCAATATTCTTTCGGTATGAGATCAATATAATTCAGATATACTTCCTGCCAAACTATTATGAATGAGAACTTACCATGTAAATAAAATAAATCCAATAGAACATCTAATTAAAGAAATATAATATAAAAAATAAAAGTAATGATAATACCACAAGAATACAAATGGATATTTTGAGAAAAATCGGACAATCCACTCTACAAAGCCTTTAAAAACAAAAGTTGTATAGATCCAAGATTTCTTTTATTTGAGACTGAAATAAAAGATTTTAATACCCAAAATATTATAAATTCTAGTTTTGATGAATCTAAATTTAACGCAATATATATACATATACCTTTTTGCAAAACCAGATGTACGTATTGTCGTTTTTTCACTGAATTTAATAATGAAAATATTTTAAATTCTTATGTAGAAAGTCTTGTTAAAGAAATAATTAATCAACCAGTAATTAAGATTAGAAAAAAAATTATAAACGCGGTTTATTTATGATGATGAACTCCTACGGTTCTTGAAGAAAAACATATCACAGCAATTTTTGATGCAATCAAAAAAACCCATATATTATCAAATGATTGTGAAATAACTTTTGAATCAAATATTAGCTTATTAAATGAAAACAAAATTAGTGCACTTAAAAATGCTTGAATTAATCGTTTTTCATTTTGAATACAATCATTTAATACAAAAGTTAGAAAATTTGTCTGAAGATTGTCAGAAAAAGAATTATTGATTAATATGATAAAAGACATAAGAAAGAGAAACTTTGCTAATATATCTATTGATTTAATATATTGACTGCCATTTCAGGATATTGAAATATTGAAAGAGGATATTAATATATGAGCATGATTGTGAATAGAATGATTTGATATATATCAACTTGATTCCAGCCTTCTTGAAAAGAAATTTTGAGATAAATTAGAATTTTTAACTGTTTCAAAAAGGATTGAAATGTTTGAAATGGCTAATCAAAGTTTATTTGAACTTTGATATAAAAATATAAACAACACTCACTATTCGAATACTAGTCGTGAAAGAAATCTTTACACTGAATTAACAAGGGCTTGAAGTGAAATAATGAGAACTGATACTATATGATACTGAGCATGAGCACAATGAAGAATTTGAGTATTTAAATATTCGATAAATCCAGATGTGAATCTTTATGTGAATGCCATTAAATGAAGTAAATCCCCAATAGTAAAATATTTAAAGATAAATGAAGAAAAAAAAATTCTTTATGATTTAATTTGACAGATGGATTTTGGTATAATCAATTGTTGATGGTTTAAAACATTATATAATGAAGACCTATTTATTAAGTTTTGATATTTATTTGATAAATGGGAAGAAAATGGTCTTATAGTATATTCTGAGAATAATACTATAAGATTAACCTTGGCATGAAGATTCTGGAAAACGAATTGTATACACTGACTGATAATATGGGATAATATTTTGAATAATAAATAATAATATGATAGAAGTATACAAATGAAAAATATTCACAATTTTTCAAGATAATATAAAAGATGAACTTTGAGTTGTTCATAATATTGAGAAGTGTTTTAGATGAAACGTTGTATCGATAATTTGAATTACTGATAAACAAGAAATTTTATTAATTAAGGAATATAGGCCTTGAATAAATAAATATATTTATTGACTTCCTTGATGAAAAATTGAAAATTGAGAAACCATAGAAGATTCTTGTAAAAGGGAATTTCAGGAAGAAACCTGATATACTTCAAATAATTTCCAATACTTCCATACAAAGTATCCAAGTGATTTTTTTATCTGAGATTGATATGTATACATTGCGCACAATATTAAGAAAATACCAGATAAATCAAAATTAAAACCGGATGAAAAATGAAAAATATCAGTAGAAATTTTGTCTATTGATCAGATTAAAGATTTTATTGATAAAGATGAGATTCCGAATGAATTTTTTTGTTTTATTATTTATAAGCTAATAAAAAGGATATTTGAAAAATAATATACATTCATACAGAAATAAGGTAATAACTTCATATTTACCTGAGATTCTTGACGAGATTACAAAAATTTTTTCAATAAAAATTGAAAAATATATAATCTCTGATTCATTAGTTGTATTTGTTAAAGATAGTTTTTTTTTAATTAAAGCGATTATATGAAGTCCATATGAGTATATTTATATGGTCGAAAAAATGAAAGAAATTTGAATTAATTGATCAGATATAATTGAAATGATTGAAATTGAAATAAATAATTGCAAAATATCATTAATGAAAATTCTATATATTTCTTGAACAAATGATGTTTATTTACTAAAAAAAACTGAGTTTAAAAACATATATAACGAATTTATATTATTTTCTAAAAAATCTCTTTATTTGTTAAAAAATACTAATACAGATTGATTTTGAAAGATATCGCTTGAATGAAATATAATTTCTTATGAGTACAATAATGAGCTTGATTTTATAGAAGGGCAAATCAACAAAATTATTAGTAAAAATTACTTCACAATAAAAGAAATCGACAATTTGATTTCTGAGGCATTAAATCAAAAATTTAATTCACTTTGATGCTATGTTCATAATGATATAACGAACAATATACTATATCAAAAAAATGATGGAAAATTTTATGTTATTGATCCTAATCTGAATGTTTCATCTTCAAGTAAATATTGGGATAGTGCTTCATTTTTTCTTCATACTGAGTCATATTGATTAATTAATTGGACAAAAGAATTATTTGAAGAATTCGAAATAAGTAATTTTGATAATTTTTATTTACTTGCAAAAATTATAGCGTATAATAGAATACAATTTTATGAAAAATTTTGAAAAAACATGGTTAGAAAACTTAATCTGTCATTAAAAAAATTAGATTCATTAAAAGCCTATTGTTAAATATTTAAAGATTAAAATGGATTATGATTAAGTTAATTAGTGATAAAAAAGAGCTTTTAAAAGAATATGAAGATATGAAGATATATTCCATGATAAAATGATTGGATTGAGCTTATTCTTCTATTTATGACAAAAGCATTAAAGAAATACATGATTTTGTTTTAAAATTATATTCATGAAAAAAACAGATTTTTATTTTTGCAATTGATTCGATTTCTTTTAAATATTTTTCAGAAGAATTAATAGATATTTTGCCAGAAAAATCACAAAAATCAGTCCTTACTTCTGTATTTCCCAGCACAACTTCATGTGCTTGGATAAGTATAATGTCTTGATTATCAACAAGTCAACATTGAATCGTGTGAGTTTCTTTTTTTCATGAACTCTATAATAAGAGTTTTATTTGGTTAAACGATGAAATTTGTTCAACTGATCTTAAAAAAATACCAATACCTTCAAGAGACTGATTGTTTAGAACTGATTTTGATAATATTTTTCAGAAAGTGTCATGAAAACATACTTATTATTGAAGACATTGAATGTGAAAAAAATGAGGATATACTATTATTCATGAAAAATTAACAAAATGAACAAAACACTCCTTACCCAACATATCCGCTGAAAATTATTTGGATTTAAAGATGATATTTGAATGATTTAAGAAATATATATCTGATGAGTCTATATTGGACAAATCTTGACTACATTGGTTATATTTGGATTTAGATTTTTATATTCATAAATATTGATACACAAAAGAACTTAAGGAAGATTTTTTTATTCCATTTTTTAAATTGTTGAACAGTATAAAAAATGATGATAATGAAATAATATTCTGTTCTGATCATTGACAAATACAACAATGAAAAGTTGATGAAAATATTTTTGAGAGATCAAAGGGAAATAATGATTTAAAGATAATGACTAGCTGAGCTGGAAGATCCTTATTTTTTTATCCAAAGGATTGAAAAGAAAAAAGGGTTTTAAAATGGGTAAAAGAGTTAGTAAAAGACACCTGATGGGTTTTTGATAAAAATAAATGGATTGAACTATGACTTATTGATGCTAATGAGAAAGATAATGAAAGAATATGAGAAATAATTGCAATTGCAAAATGAGATGGTTTTCCATCAACATGACCATCTTCTCTATTTGAACATTGAGGGATTTCTGAGGAAGAAATGTTCGTTCCTTTTGTTTTATTTTAGAATAATTAAGTTAGCATGCATATTAAAAAAATATTTGTAACTGGCTGAAATTGATTCATAGGCCGTCATCTTATAAAACATCTGCTAAAGAAAAAATATTCAGTTGTATCATTTGATAATAGCTATAGATGGGATTCAAAAATACTTTTAGACACTATAAAAAATCTTAATATATCTAATTTTAAAAGTATCGAATGAGATATATCGGATAAATGATTAGTCGATGGACTTATTAAAACATGCGATATTGTTGTTCATCTTGCCTGAATTTCACAAGTGATCACATCTATATCTAACCCAAGTCTTACATTCGAATATAATGTAAACTGACTTTCGAATATTATAGATGCATGTGTAAGGAATAATAAAAAAATTATCTTTGCTTCATCAAGAGAAGTTTATTGAAATGCTGAATATTTTCCTGTAGATATTAATCATAGATTAAAACCTGAAAATATTTATTGAGAATCAAAGGTATTATGAGAAAAAATGATAAAATCGACTTCTGATAACTCCAATCTTGATTATACCATATTACGTCTCTCAAATGTATATTGACAAGGTGACAAATGAAGAGTTGTGCCAATACTCATTGAAAAATCAATAAATAATGAACCTATAACTATTTATTGAGATTATAAGATACTTGATTTGGTTCATATTTCTGATGTAATTAATGCATTTATGGCATGTATTGAAAAACAAGAAAGTTCAAAGCAGGTATTTAATATATGAAGCGGAAAAAAAATAACCTTACACGAGCTAGTAAAACTTATACTTGAAATTGTATGATCTAAATCCAATGTTATAAATAGTTCTTGAAGATTATGAGAGGTTGATTATTTCCTTGCTGATATAACTGAAACCGAAAGAATAATCAACTGGAAACCGAAAAAACAAATATTGAAATTAAAAAATATAGTAAAATCTTACTTTTAAAAACCTATTATTAAAAATTAATTTATAGAAAAAAAATGAATCCAGAAGTAATAATATCGGAGCTTATAGATAAGACCATAAAAAAATGCAGTAAAAGACAAAGTGTAAAGCTGATTTTTAATAAAACTTGAAATGATTCTATCAGAGATTATTATCAGAATTTAAAGCAAGAATTACTAAAAGAAATATCAGAAACAACAAAAAACAAACGAAAGAAAAATATATCAAATACTATTGATTTTAAGAGGTTATCGGAAATCAACATACTTTGAACTACTTTTTCTTTGTATTATTTTGAAAATAAATTATTTTGAACTAATACAAAGTATCAAGTAAACTTAGTTTTTCCTTGTAGAAATTCTTCTTCTAATATATGAAACTCTTTTGATTATTTACTGAAAGAAATAAAAAAATCCTTCTGAATAAATTTTAATATAGTTTTTGTGGTAAATAATAGCACGGATGATACCAGAGACATGATACATGCAATGATTCTTAATAAAAAAAACAAGGTCGATAATGCTAATTTCTATTTAATAGAATCACCAGCAAATATTTTTCTGTGATTGCCAAATAGCCTGAATTGCGGATATGACTTTATAAAAAATTGCTTATTATCTAATCCGGGGGAATATTCTGAGGTGTTTTTTTCTTTCTGGGATGATGAACTAGAAGATTTCATGAATTCTGACAGTTCAATTTTTGCTTTAAATATAGGTTTATTATTATCATCAGAGAATAATAAGGCTATTTCCGCATATATGATTGATAAAAGAAATTGAATTTCAAAGTGGCATGATATGTGTAAAGGTTTTTCTGCAGACGTTCGTTTCATTCGTTGAAAGCCATATTTGCACTGATGAGCATGAACAGTACTGCGTTTTAAAGATTATCCAAACAAATTGATCCATGAAAAATGAATAGCTGATACAGATCTATCAGCTAAATTATTATCACAAATCAAAAAAAGCGTTTTAAGAAAGATAGAATACTCTAATTGGCCGGTAAGATCAAACCATAATGCCCCAGTACATCATCCGACCGAAACAAATATATTATCTTGGACGATTAAATATCTTATGTACTTTTTATCGTGGGAAATGACTTTAAATAATCTTGTAAATAAGGATATTGATAAAAATATTATGAAGTTATGGGATAAACAGATAAAGACAAGCAGGATAAATTTCCATAATGAAACTTCTGATTATTTATTAAATTTAAGCCATGAAAAAATATTAGATACTGAGTTCATGAGAGAATATTATCAATTGTTATACAATTTAAATGACAAGGAAACTATATATAATAATCTTAAATACATCAGAAACAGATCTTATTAACTTTAAAATCCCAATTATATAATATTTACTGAAACTCCTTTTCCTCGACAGAATCATGATAAAATTTCTTGTGGAATAGTGTTACACCAAGAAGCCCATTGGTATAAACTAATGTTTTTGCTAAGTATTTCCACTTTATCTGATAATAAAATCTCAGTGTTTGTTATGTCTACAAAAATACAACTCATTGATACAGAAAGGATTTTACATTTATTTCAACAAATTACCACAAATCAGATTAATTCTGATATTTTAGGGATTCAATCGGCATATCAAACAGGAATAATTGCTATTTTTGATTTACTATCAACTAAATATTTAGATCAATATCATATATTTTCTCATTTTAAAATATTTCTAATACTTGCAATATGACTTGATATTTCTAAAATATTTTTTAATTTTTCATCTTGATTATCTGAACTAGAAAAATATCAATATAGTCAGATTCCAGGACGGATTATATTTTGAGGGAATAATGAATATCTACATGAAGTTTCAGTACTCAAACAGGAAATATTGCTGATTCAGTGTCTTTTAGCCAAATTTGATATGCATTTGTAATAGCCTAAATTCTTCTGAAAATCTTGTTTATTTTGTTTTGAAAAATGCGTAAAAATTCAAGAAATTCTAATTTTTGACTTTTTTAAATTATATATCAGGCTTCAAATAGTGTCTATATTACTTCAATATCTATTTAATCAGCAATTTAATTCAATAAATACGTCTGTAAATAAATTTCATAATAATTCAATTTGTTCATTCAAATAAATTGAAGGAATTGCACCATAAATCTTACATGTTTTAATTGTTGTTTCAGATATTTCTCAAAAATATAGGACTGTACCTGAAAAAATTTCTCTAATATAACTTAAATCATTTATTGAGTCAGTGCAAACACCATTTATTTTTCTGAATCTATCTAAAATGCCTAATATGTTTTTTAATCACACTCAGTACGAATCCTTTTTGACACAAGGCCAAATATCATCTCATTTTGTTGATAAATAGTCAAAATTATATAACAAAGATGCTGAATCTAAGGTTATTTTCAACATTTGTTTCAGGTAAAATGAATTAAATTAAATCAAATCTATTGGACAAATATCATAATGGTCCTTATAGTCAGAAATACTATAACCTAATTTTTCTATCTCAATTCTTAATTCATCTGCTTTTGCAAAATTTTTGTTCATTTTATAAGCCCATCGTTCCTCTGCTTTTTTTAGTATATCTATTGGAATTGGCTTGTTTTGTTTTTCTAAAGAAGAAAAGTTAAGTAATTCTAAGCCAAATATCTCATCAAAGAAACCTGTAATTAGTATTTTCTCATTTTTAGTTAGTTCTGCGTCTGAGAGCATTTCTCTCAATGCTGCAAGTGCCATTGGAGTATTTAAATCATCTAAAAGTCAATTCATTATTAATTGGACATAATTTTGCGCTTCTTGAGATAGTGATATATTATTTTCCTCAATTTTCAATTCTTCGGTAGAATTATAGATTTTTTTGATATCTTTTTTTAATCTTTGTAAGCTTATTTGTGCTTGGGATAAACTTTCTTCTGAAAAAGTCAGGAAGCTCTTATAATGAGCAGTTAACACTAAAAATCTATATGCAATTGGATCAAATCCTTTTTCAACCAATGTATTTAAAGTAATACTATTTCATTCTGATTTTCAAATCCTCTTATTTTTATCTAACACTAAAAACTCTCAGTGTAGCCAATAATTGACCGGTGTAGAACCATGAAAACATGTGGCTTGAGCGATCTCATTCGTATGATGAACTGGAATATGATCAGTTCAGCCAGTATGTATATCGATTTGTGGTCATAATTCTTTCCAAATCATTGCACTACATTCAATATGCCAACCAGGAAAACCGACTCACCATGGACTATCCCATTCCATTTGACGCTTTGTTCAGTCTTTAGGAGACATTTTCCATAAGGCGAAATCAGTCTTATTTCTTTTTTCTCAGAAATCAACCCTTTCTCATTCTCTTAGATTTCCAATATCAATTTTTGCAAAATCTGCATATGCTTTAAATTTTGATGTATCAAAATAAATTCAATCTTCAATTCTATATACGTAACCTTTTTTTTCTAATCAGTGAACCATTTCTATTTGTGCATCAATATAATCTGTTGCTTTGGTAAATTTAGTTGGAGCAAGAATATTTAAAGATTTAAGATCATCCATAAAATTTTCTGTATATCTTCTAGAAATATCCCATACTGTCTCTCATTTTTTTTGTGCACTTAACTCCATTTTATCAGCTCAATCACTAGCATCGTCAGTTAAATGTCAAACATCAGTTATATTAATAATGTGAGTGATAGTGTAGCCAATTTTGCTCAAAACTCTTTTTAATATATCTGGGAATATATATGATCTTAAATTTCATATGTGGGCATCACTATAAACGGTAGGTCAGCAAGAATACATATTGACTTTTCATTGTACTATACTTTTAAATTCTTCCTTTTTTCTTGTAAGTGTATTATAGATATGAAGAGATCTTCAGCTTATTAACGAATTTATTTGTTGACTTGGCTTATTACTTTGCTCAAGATTAGGGTTTTCGACTTGATTTTCCATATGGATTAGTTAAGTATTAATTGATTTTATTTCTTGAAATTATAGCATATTTAATATAAAAAGTCAATATATATTATTAAAAACATATTATTAAAAACAGTATAATTAATGAATATAATTTACCTGAATAATATAATTATAAAACTCATTTTCTCAATTTTTGTATAAAAATTGAGAAATATTATAATATATGTTATATGATTAGTATTTGAATTGTTTTGTATTGTAATTTATCTTGATTTCTGCCTTTTATAATTTAATACATTTGGAGGCACCACCCGGAGTCGAACCGGGCTACGAAGCTTTGCAGGCTCCTACATAACCGATCTGCCATGGCGCCAATTTAATCAGTGGCATTATTATAGATAAAAACAAAAAAATGCAATAAAATTTGCAATTTTTTATAATCTACCCTACAATAATCACTAATTATACTGTTATTAATTTGTTATGTTTATTATATAACTATATACTTATGACTTGTTCTCAAAATATTATTACAGATTGTGGTAATTTACAAGAATTTTTAGAATTTAAAAAAGTTCATGATTTTAATTGTTGATCACCGACTATTGTAGCAGAAAGAATTACTAAGATATCTGAGTGTATTGATTTATGTTGAGGAGTAAGTCAAGATTGTATGAATATTTTGTTTGCTAATAATTAATTTTAATTAACGATATATGACTACAAAATGTATTAAATATGATTTTTGCAATGCTATACATAAATTACCACTTAATACTGGTAATATTGCACATAAGACAAAATGGGTATCAGAATGTCAGGGATTTTATAAAAATAAACTTAATGAAATAGTGTATTGTGCATGAAATGATAACTTCAATAAAACATAATATTTGCTATAAAAATTAAAATAAAAAATGCATTTAGAGAATGCATTTTTTATTAAGATTTTTTTAAATGGTATTATTTATTTACATTCAAAAGATTTAAGAAGGTTTTCATATTTGGAAACATCTGTAATATCTAGACTAATTCCTATTGTAATTAAATAGGCTTTTTTATCACATACCTTTGCAGTTTGTATGAATTTTCTTTTAGGAGTTTCTGTATTATATTTTGCTTCAAAAGTATACATCTTACCTTCATCTTTATCTATGAAGTTAAAATTAGTTTCATTAAGTTTTATGAATTCAAGCACACTTCAAGTTGTCCTTAAATAATTGGTTATTGCATATCATTTTGAATCAGTTACTTCTTTTAGTTCTTCACTTAATATAACCATATTATTAGCAAATCACGTACTGATTTCTGATGAAGTAAGAGCTAGTTCTATTTTACCATTTTGTGGATTAGGTATATCTTTTGATTCTACATTTATCCATGAAGAGGGGATATTGATATTGAATCATGTTCATTCAAATGTTTTTGTAGCAGTGTCGCTTGTTGATGTTCAACAAGAACTAACTATAGTTAAACAAAAAAGTAGTATAAATAATTTTTTCATATTAAATTAATTTAGTTTTAAACCCAAAAATATTGCAATTAATATCAAGTATATTATTGTAAAAGTAATTATTAGTGGTAGCTTAATAGTATTTACTTTTTTTTCATATATCCTTGTTCAATATACTATAATATCATAAAGTAATATAAATATAGAAAACAAAAAAACTGGATATATTCAAGAAAGTAGCTTAGAAAATATATCTATCTGATATCAGGCAATAGTACTCAAATAAAAGAAAAAATACATAGATGCCATCAATGCAAAAAAAATCTTAGATTCCTCTAACTTTATTTTTGCATATGTGTTTTTATCAGAAGCGAATTTATCTTTGATTTTAGAAAACAATTCGGAGTTGATTTTTAACATATTTCACTATAATAAAAAAGTTTTATAATTTGATTTTATTTAAAAATGTCATTAACGCAAGAGCAAGTGAAACATATTGCAAATTTAAGTAGATTGCAATTAAATTCTGATGAAGTTGCAAGTTTCCAAAAAAACCTTAATTCAATAGTTGAATATGTTGATATTCTTGAGAAAGTTCCTGAAGATGAATTAAGAAGTGTTGATAATAATATACTTGATATTTTACCACTAAGAAAAGATGAAATTAAGCCATGAATAATTTCTTCCAGAGAAGATTTACTCAAATGTTCATCTAAAAAAATAATTAATCATTCTATTGCTATTGGTAATATAATGTAATAAGTAATAAAATATAAAATAAAATTGTCATTTTTAGAAATAACTAGAAATTTATATTCTTTAAAATAATGAAGGTTTCTCATTTTCATTCGAAATGACAAATAAAAACATAATATTTTTAGATAAGTTAGAAATACTAAAACTATTAAGATTGTATTATATAAATCCAAATGTTAAATAATCTCAGCCTTTATAACTTCAAAAATCATAAAGAAATCGAATTAGAGTTCGATTTCTTTAATTTAATTGTGGGGCAAAACGGTTCTGGTAAGACTAATATATTAGAGTCGATTTATCTTTTGCTTAATTCTCATGTTTATTGAGGACTCAAAATAAATAGATTAGTTAATTTTTTTGGTGAGAATCTTTTTGTTGATTGAGTTCTTGATAATTCTGATTGAATGACAAAAGAATTCAAAGTCACTTTTGATTCTGCTTCTTCCAAAACTTCATACATATATAATAAAACAAAAGTTACAAAACCAAGATATATTGATTCTCTAAAACATACAGCAGTATTTTTTTCACCTGCAGAGATTAATATAATGTATCTTGGACCTTCAATGAGAAGGGATTTTTTGGATGAAGTATGTATGCTTTTTGATCCAAGTTTTCTAAAAATTAAATCAGATTACTCAAAAATTCTCAGAAATAGAAATAAATTATTAAAAAATATATCCGAATGAAAAGCTTCAAAATGAGATTTGAAGTTCCGGAATGATGCATTTATTTCTAAGGCCACATCTTATTATATTCATAGAAAAAAATTCCTAGATTTTATAAAAGAAAGAATATCAAAAATTGAAGATATATTAGGTAATAAATATAGTCTAGAATTCGAGTATATTACTAAGGTTGATTTTACAGATATAGAAGGCTCAATTAAATCTTATATAGAAAAAAATATTGATAGAGATATTATAGTTGGACATACATATATCTGACCACATTTGGATGACTTCGAATTCAGAGTTCAATTTTGAAAAACATATTATAACTCTTCTGAATTCCTTTCAAGATGAGAAAATAAAAGCATTCTAATATGATTAAAATTCTTAGAAATAGATTTTTACTTGCAAAAACATTCAGAAAATATAGTTATTCTATTGGATGATATTTTCTCAGAATTGGATAATGAACATATTAAAGCAGTTCTTGATTTTTCCAAGAGATTTCAGACTTTTATTTCCGCTCAGAATTCACCTTCTTTTCTTCTTAATAGTGCCGATATAAAAATAATAAATATTTAGTTATGAATTAAATATATTAATTGTAAAGCTTATTCGTTTGCGTAAATAAGCTTTTTTATTACTATACTGCACGTTACTGCACCTTTTATATTAATTATATATTCAACTATGAAAAAAATTATTTCTACGACTAGTGTTTTATTACTTTTATCAACTTCATTTGTATGAGTTTTTGCAGCTAGCTGAGCCACTACAACAACTACAAAAACTTCAACTTCATCTAAGGTTGACCACTTCACTGTTACTACCAATCCAACTTCAACAAAAGTAGGTGAGGCAATTGATCTTACTGTAACAGCTGTAGATAGTGCAGGGAATACAAAAAAAGATTATGCTTGAGATATTTATATTGCTGTTGATAATGATTCAAAGGCAACAGTACCTTTTACTGACTGATTCCAATTCAAAGCAGAAGACCTATGATCAAAAACATTCTCAAAATGATTATCTTTTACTAAGACTTGAAAAATGAAGGTTGTTGTTCTAGATATAGAAAACGATCAATTAGAGTGATCAGTTGATGTTACTGTTACAGACTGAACAGAGGGTAATGCATGAGATAGTACTTGAGATATTACAATAATTAGTCCAGATAATTGAATGACAATTTCTGATAATAAAGTAACTGTAAGTGGTACAACTAAGAAGAATTCAAAAGTTAAATTTTTCTTGAATTGAACAGAAATGAAAGACTTAGAAACTCAAACAGATGATAAATGAGCATTCACTACAGAAATGAAAGATTTAACCCAATCTACTAATATTATAAAAGTTAAAGCTCTTGATGGAACTGATAAAATTATAGCAGAATCAAGTGATATTTCTATTAATATAGAAACCAGTGGACCTTTATTCAAAAGTTTAAGTGTTATAGAGTGAGCAGAAGCTCCATCATGAAGTGAAATTAATTTAACTTTATTAGCTGATTCGGGTCTTTCAGAAGTAACAGCTACACTTTGAGAAGTCGTACAACCTCTTATAGAATCAACTACTTCACCATGAACTTATGAATGAAAAGTTACTCTTCCTAGTATTGAATGAGATTATTCAATTGATATCAATCTTAAAAGCAGTCTAGGTAAGACTACTGTAAAAAAATCTGCAGCTACAATAAAAGCTTTCAATTCTAATATATTTATGAATATAAAAGCAATTACTTCTGACACTAAAGTTAACTTTACTTTTGATGTAACTCCAGATAAGCCAGAATATACAAAATTCAAATTCAAATACGGTACTTCATCTGAAACACTTAAGACTGCTTGAGATACTCAGAATAAAGAATCTATAACTTTTGAAAAAGAAAAAATAAAATCTTCAACTTGAACTTCTTATTCTTGGTATGTTTCTTGATTAGATTCTACTGTAGGTAAATATTATTTTCAAATAAATCCAGTTGATAAGGACGGAAAAGATATCTCATGAGTTCAATCAGAAATTGTAGAAGTTGATTTTGGTCTTAATTCTGCTTGAACTTGCATGATATCAAATGTAAGCTGACTTAAAGCAACTAAGAATTGAGATGTAGTTGAGCTATCTTGGGATGCTCTTCCAGAGGCAACAGATTATAATGTTTATAAAAAATGAGAAGATGGTAATTTTACATTAATAGAAAGTGTTAAAATTAACAAATACACTCTTAATCTTTCTTCTGATAAAATAAAATATGATGAATTCGCAATTAAAGCTGCATGTACAGATTGAGAAAAAAAGATTGAATCAAATGATTATTCTAATGTAACTAAAGTTCAGACATGACCTGCACAATTAGCATTTCTACTTGGAGTTTCACTACTGATTTGATTTTTCCTAGTAAGAAGAAGATATTCAAAATAATTAATTAAATCTTAAAAATCCGAGCTAACTAGTTCGGATTTTTTATATATAATTAACCGACAGTTTTTTGCATTAAACTTAATTATGTGTTATCCTAAATCTAGTACAAACAAATATATAAATATATGGACACTATAATTACAAGAAGAAAAGATATATTATTAAAGCTATTAAGTTTTAATTTAATACTTTTTTTATTTCTTTTAATATCAGTATTTTGAGTGAAATATCTAAAATCTTCTGTTCTAGAATATTCGAATATTGCTTCAGATGAGTTCAATGGTACTGTATATCCTATTTCATATGTTCCTAATTGGTTAAAATCAAAAAATACAAATAAATCAATGAATTTTGATAGTGATAATTTTGGTATTGATGAATTTATAGAAATACCAAAATATGATACTTCAATTCTTGCTGATAGTAGTTGATTGAATAAGGATTCACTTCTTGCAAGATATACTTATCCAGTTGTTTATATGGGCAATTATAAGCTTGATTATGATGAATATGCATGAAGTCATCCGTGAGTTGATATTAGAGCTCCGATTGGAACTCCGGTTTTATCCATTGCGAATTGAGTAGTTATCAAAGTAAAAAATACAGAAACCTGAGATGGTAAATATGTGGTAATTAGACATGATAATGTAAAAACTATAAATTGAATTGAAACTGTATATTCATGATATGAACATCTTAATGATATTTTCGTAGAACAATGATCCAAAATCTCAAAATGAGATGTACTTGGTAAAGTTTGAATTACTTGAATTACTACAACTCCTCACTTGCATTTTCAAATTGATAGAAAAATCGCTTCATTTCATCCTTATTGGCCATATACTTTCAAAGATGCCACAGATGTTAATCTTGATTTCTTCTGAGCAGTTAATGCTTGATTATGAAAAGAAAATGCAATAGCATATACAATTAATCCTATGGATTTTATAAAGGATAACATTAATATTAATCCTTCACTTAACTCTGCACCAGCTGTGGATACTGTAAAAGCTCAAGAAGAAAATAATATAATTACAGATAGCACACCAGTTACTGAAACTAATAGAGAATTAACAGCTTCAATAAGTGATAATATTCCAAAAGAAGAGACTGATTCTATATGATTAGAACAAACTCCAATAATTCCAGTTGTAACTCCAGATGTCTCTAAAACTCAAGATATTATAAAAACAGAACAAATTCCAATTATTCCAGTTGTAACTCCAGACAATACAAGTAAAACTAAGGTAATGGGTAAAGATCAGATTTTTGGTGACATACCAAAAGAATCTAATCTTTATAGTTCTACAAAATACTTATATGAAAATAAAATCACTTCTTGATATGAAGATAAGACATTTCGTCCAAATAATCAATTGTCACGTAAGGAGGCATTAATATTTATCTTCAAATTATATAATCTAAAACTAGATTCATCCAAATTACTTCCATTCAGTGATATCCCAAAAAACGACTTCATAGTACCATACCTACAAAAGGCTTTGGACTTATGATTGATATCAAGGAATAAAGTATTCAGACCTAATGATAGTATTTCTAGAGCAGAGTTCGTTACTATTCTAATTAAAGCTTCTTGAAAATTCATCAAAAATACTTGAAAAACTTGATTTGATGATATAAAGATAACTGACTGGTATTCTCCTTATGTAGAAACATTTTCATCTGTATTTACAGCTTCATCTAAGACAAGAAAATTCGATCCAAATAATACTTTTAATCGCTGACAAATAACTCAAATTCTTTATTTATTTGCTAAGAATAAATAAAGAAATAGGTTTAATTATAAAAGACAGTTTTATATATAAACCAAATTTTCCTAACAAAAAGAAAGAATTAACTTAATTCTTTCTTTTTTGTTACATATCTAAAAAATTATTAGAACCAAATACCATATCGTTATTATCTGTAATATTTTCCATGTCTTCTAGTATTTCATCATTTGTAAAAATAGGATATATCGGTGAATTAATTATTCATATCCAAAGCTGCTCTCATTTATCAGATAAATTAGTTGCATTAAGTATTAATTCGACATTATCTTGATTTTTCCTTGTTAAGTTCACTGTTCAGCAGCCTCAAGTTGTCCTTATATTGCCATGTATTTCTGTTCAAAACAATGAATCTCATAATCTGCTTCATATATTGGTTGGATCATTAGGATCCATTAACATTTCCATTGAAGTTTTTTTATCATATCATGATATTTTTAGGAACATATTATTAAGAAAAGTTTCCTGTTTATAATGGAAATATAATGGCAGAGGTCAAAAGTCTACTACTTCATCCCCAATTTGAGAAAGCATTTTTAATTTATTTATATCTTTTTTTATTCAGATTTTTAACTCTTCATGAACTTGAGGATTAGATTTGAATAATGATTCCAAGCTTTTTTCTATCATTTCAACAGCTTTATAAAAATCAAAATATGAAAGAGGTTTTTTTGTTCAATTTTCAATTGAATTTCAACCTTCGGTTTCTCATATATTAATTCAAATTTTAATTGCAAAATCTTCGTTAGATCAATTATTCATTCTTAATGATTTTTTTCTAGCATACCACCTGAATTTTTCTCAACTTTTCATTGATAATGGAGTATCTACAATATCTTCAATTATTCATTTTTCTAACCTAGACATTATATCTATTTTTGAAGCAAGATTTTGTCATTCGTATAGTTCATTATTTAAAAGTCATGTTTTTGATTTTAATTGTAATTCCTGAAGACTTCATAATTCTGTCGCTCTTACATATGTTTCATTTCCATAAAAAAGTGTAGAAATTGGATTATATATTACAAGAGCAATTTTTTCTTTCCATTTTTTTATTGTTTCTTGTGTCGCATTACTTGGTTTACATATGCTATCGAGTATGTATGATCTTATGAATACTTTATTTATATATCAATCAAGCATACTTGAAATAAAAGGGTCAAACTCTAATTTTTCATCACTTAATAATATTTTTATTTTTGATATAAGTTCTTTTGCGGTTTTTGTAGCTCCAATTACAGAAACATTTATATCTGATGATTTTCACTGTGATAATACCTCTCCCATATTTTTTTTATGAATATAACTTTGTTAGTTATAATGTTTTTTCGTAAAAGTCAAGGACAAATAAAAAGGTAAAACCCTATTTAATTTTAAATAGGGTTTCTTTGGCTAAGCTATATTACATATTTTATTCATATATACAATAGCTCTGGGTGAAGAAATAGTGTGTATTTAGTGATTTTTATGTGCAGTTTTCATATATATTTTGTTGCTATTATTATAAAAAAATATATATTCTTTTGACTTAATAATTTTTTATAAAAAATGTATTCAATCCACGATGAAGAGAATCTAAAAAGGATTCTTCTAGAAAATTGAGAAAAACCTTTCAGATATGCTCAAATAGAAAATGCAATCTATAAGAATTATATCAAGAAATACGATGAAATTACAACAATTTCTAAAGTTTCTAAAACAATATTGAATAATAATTTTTTCTATTCTTGTCTGAAACTTAAAACAAATATTACATCAGATGATTGACAAACTACTAAGTTGCTTTTTGAAACTACAGATGGTAAATTCCTTGAAGCTGTTATAATGAGACATCTTTCTTGAAGGAATACTCTGTGTGTATCTAGTCAAGTTGGTTGTCCTATGTGATGTACTTTTTGTGCAACAGGTAAATTAGGTTTTACACGTAATCTAGAATTCTATGAAATAGTAGAACAAATTCTTTTTGCATCTAAAATGCTTTATCAGGAATGAAAAAATCTTAGAAATATTGTATATATGTGAATGTGAGAACCATTTCTTAATTATGAAAATGTAAAAAAATCAATAGAAATTGTTTGCAGTCAGAATAAGTTAGATTTTTCTAATAGAAGAGTCACTATATCAACTTGTTGAATAGTTCCTTGAATCAAAAAGTTCTGAGACGATTTCCCACAAACTTCACTTGCAATAAGTCTACATGCTGCAACAGATGAATTAAGAAAATCAATTATGCCATGTAATATTACGTATCCTCTAACTATGCTTATGTCAACTTTGGACGAATACGTAGCAAAAACCAATAAAAAAGTTTTTTATGAATATATAATGATAGCTTGAGTTAATGATTCTCTAGAAAATGCAAAAGATTTGGCATGATTACTTAGATGAAAACTTGCACATGTGAATTTTATACCATACAATGAATGAGAAGGGGATAGCGATTCAGAAATGAAGTCTACATCAAAAAGCAGAATTAAAGAATTCCAGAATATACTTTTTGACGTGTGAATTCCCTCAACTATTCGCCATACAATGTGAGATGATATTGATGCAGCTTGCGGTCAATTAGCTACTAGAGAGGGTAGAGAAGTAGGTGATTATTCTAGAAAAGATTAAAAAAATTTATCTAACCCACATTGTAAAGTCTCATCAATTCTGATTACTATATATTGATAATCATGTTCAATTTAGTACTCACCAAGCTATTCATACTATTGTATGATTTGTAACAAAATAATAATTATAACTTCAGCATATAGCATCTGATATTCAATGGTGATGAGTACATCATCAATTAGCTTGAGTGTCTCATGCTTGTATTCAATTCCATAACAAGTCACTATAAGTTTTTGAACAATCTCATGATGATGAGGGTGTTATATTTGAATTATAAATACAGCCTGATTTTACAAATCTTATCGTATTGAATCATCATTCTCAATTGAGTTTATATACTCATCAATTTCTTATTGAATTAATTTTTGAATCAGAAAATTTAAATAAATTAGTTACTCAGGTAGAATATTGAAGATTAACATCATTTGAAGTATTCCATGTAGATATATAATCTACTCAATCAGCTCATTTTGCTCTCATAACTAATGTCCATCCTCCTCAATCAGTTGTCATATCACAATATACTTGAAAAGAAGGGTTTCATATTCATGTTCAGTCTGTGTCTATCCAATATATTCAACTTCAAGTACTTCATCATTTATTAAGAATATCAAGACATGTTACTCAAGGGTTTAATTCAGTTCAAATTTTTATTATTTGAATTTCTTCTTTTATAACACTTCATCAAATACTATTTTTAACTAATCAAATACCTAAATTATCTAGAGTTGTTCAACTAGCTTCTAGTAGATTCTTTATAGCTGAAATGGTTTTGATATTACTTCAAGTGTATGCTCCTTGAAGATTAGTCATCATAGTAGTTATATCCGCAGGAGTAGATGGAGATCAACTGAATACTATATTAGAATTAAAGTTAATATTACATGGAGAGTTAGCTCAATTACATTGAAGTTTACCATTTCAGAATGTATCATCATATACTAGATTACCAGAGTTAGTTGTATTTACTACTATTAGAGAAGGTACTGCTAGAATTACATTAATAACTCATGTAGAAGCTTTAGCTACTAGTCAGTTGAAGTTACCATTGATGTAACATACTGTTCAAGTAGAAGAAGCTCTTACTTGTTGTATATATGGATTAGATAATTGAGAAAGGAAAGAATCAAGAAAGCCATTGTCATTCCCGTGAAAACGGGAATCCAGAATATTAAGTCACTCAACTTCCTGGATTCCAGATAATTTCTTCGAAATTTCTGGAATGACAGATAGATATTTAGAATTACTATTATTGTTTGTATTATTATCTCTATATGAAACAGGATTCTCGAAGTCTGCAGCTATTTGGAATTCTCTTTTGTTTGATAGAAGAGAATATGTATATTCTTTTGATGTTAATGGATCAGTTGGTTTCTTTGATATTGTTGATATTAGTTTAGTAGCTTTATCTCATAGTGTTCATTGAGTCCATATAGTTCCTCAGGAATAAGTTATATCTTTTCAATCATCAGGAGTTGGATAAGTTCATGCTTTAATTGAGAATAATTCCATACTCTTTTTAAGAGAATTAATATCAGTTACTCTTACTGTATCTCTAGAAGAAGAACTATATGAATTGAATGATAGAAAAGCTATAGTAGATAATATAGCTAGAATTACTATTACTACTATTAGTTCTACGAGGGTGAAGGCTGAGAATGGGGTTTGTTGTTGATTTTTGGTTTTTAGAGGAGAAGGAGTTTTTTTTGTGAATAGATTCTCTCCCGAAGACGGAATCGAAATGACAAATAGTTTGGAGTTTTTGGTTTTCATAAGTATGAAGTTAAAAATAAACTAAAAATAGCAACAATAAGTTTTACTTTCATATTGTATCTGTTTTTTTTTTTTTTGAAAAGTTTTATTTATTTAATTATCAGTTTTTTTTTGATTGACATAGTTTATTTATTATCATAAAATATTGCTATCATAATTTAGATTTTATATTTTGATTTCTTATCTATGACAAAAATGCCAGAATCATTGAAAATTGCAAAAATAACAGCACTTAATTTACTGCAAATTTACAATATTACTGAAGCACCAATTAATATTTCCAAAATTCTGAAGTGAGAATGATTGAATATCTATGAATTTCATTTTCCAGATGAATTTGATA
Source organism: Candidatus Altimarinota bacterium (assembly GCA_028689205.1). GTDB lineage: Bacteria > Patescibacteriota > Gracilibacteria > BD1-5 > UBA2023 > STC-113. The sequence continues at coordinate 121,067 of JAQTWP010000003.1, read as the reverse complement.
ATATAGCTTGAATGCTTGATCTAGAACAGAAAACAATTCTTATAAATGAGAATAATGACGATTATGACAAATCTTTTATAGCTGCTCGTGAGTTAGGACATTGGATTTTACATAAAAAATTCATAAATGAATGTCCTGAAAAATATTTGTTCGTATTTAAGAAGGATTTTGATATTAAGGATAAAGATTTTTTGAAAAAAGAAGCAGATGATTTTGCCCTTAATCTCCTTGTTCCACGCTTTATTCTTGATAGATATAAAGATAATTTTTCTATTGTAGAACTTTCTAAAATTTTTTGAACTTCACAAAGAATTATTGAAGAGAGGTTGACTTGAGAATATTTTAATCAATATGTATTATGCGAAGAGAAAACGTAGATTACATGAAAATAAGAAAAAATCTTCAAGATACACTGAAGAATCTTTTAGATGAAAAACTCAAAGAAAAAGAAACATTAATAAGCAGTACAAGATTCGAAATTAAAAATAAAGTTAACGCAGACAAAGTTCTCAAAAAAGTTGATCTAAAATGAAAGGAAGAATATTATTTACTTAGAAAAAAGTGGTCATACTACATATTTGCAAGTCTAGCCTGAACAATTCTTTTTCAATTTTTCCTAACATGATTCCTGATTTACTGAGTTACACATTCGATTTTTCCATTCAGTGATGTATATAATTTATTTTTCCTTATAGTTTGAGAAAACTTTGCACAAATAATTTGATTATCTTACGTTATAGTAAGATTTTTATTTTCACCCGAAAAATAGTAAATTTTTTGATTAAAATCTCCTTATATAGTATAATGTCTTTAGTATAAATATAGTAAAATTATGGACAAAATACCTGAAGACCTTAAACATATAAGATTTGCAGCTTTAGACATGTTAAGAGATTATAATTATTTTCTTCCACCTATCAATGTTGTCAATATATGCAAAGGAGAATGAATAGATGTTAATGAATTTGATTTTCCTTTATCAATAGATGAATTAGCTTGATATTTTGATTTTAAATCAAGAATTATATATCTTAATAAATCAGATGATAATTCTAATAAAATATTTGTTATTTCCTATATTCTTGGTAATTATTTATTAAATAAAGAATCTATGGAAAAATTTCCTGAAAAATATTCTATAGCAATGAAAAAAATGTGATCACTTGAATGAGATGACCTTATAGCAAGGCAAGCTATATGTTTTGCACGCAATCTTTTAGTTCCTAAGTTTATATTGGACGCCTACAGAGATTTATTAGATATTAATGATTTGTCCAAGATTTTTGGTGTTACTCCACTTTTAATTCAAAAACGAATAGAGCAAGAATATGAATAAAAACCAAAGCTATGTTTTATCAAAAGAACAATTCATAGAAACAAAAAACATATTAAATGAAACAATTAGAAATTTGTCTGAATCTGATGAAATTATTAAATTCAAACAATTTAATTGCTGTAATAATTGAGAAAAATCTTGTATTGATGAGATTTTATTAAAAGCAGATGAAAATAATTTTATAAAAAAAAATAAAAACGATAATAAATATGCTTTTAATTTAAAAAAATATGTTTTCATTGCACTTGCATGAACAATTTTATTTCAATTTTTGTTAGTTGCATTTTTGATTTTTGGAGTTATTAATAAAATTTTTAATTTATGAGAAGCATATAGATTTTTTTTCATAATTGTTTGAGAGAATTTTGCTCAAATATTGATTCTTTCATATTTAATTATAAGACTTCTATTTAATAAAGATAAATAAAAAAAATAGATTTAATTAAATCTATTTTTTTTATAATATGTATTTTTTAATTATTTAACGAAATCCACAATATTTTTGAATACTTCTGGATATGCAATAGCTATATTAGATAAAGCTTTTCTATCTAACTTAACTTTTTTAATATTAAGAAGATTAATGAATTTTGAATAAGATAATTCATGTTGTCTAGCTGCAATATTAATTCTTATAGTCCAAAGACTTCTAAAATCTCTTTTTTTAAGTTTTCTACCAATGAATGCATTAGTTCAAGCTTTTGCTAGTGCATTTTTTGCTCTAGAAAAAACATTACCATTCATCATTCTAAAACCTTTTACTCTTGCAAGTAGGTTTTTGTGTCTTTTTTTGGTCCCTAGACCTCTTGTTACTCTTGTCATAGTTATTTGGTTAATTATTTTATTAGCAATCTAAACTTAAATGGGGCAACCTAAGTTTATAATCAGTTTGGTAAACTTTGTCTAAGTGAACGAGTATTTGCAGAACTAGCTACAACTCAATACTTGTTTCTTCCTTTTGCTTTTTTTGATTTATCACTAAGTAAATGTCTTTTACAAGATTTTGCAAGTATATATTTACCTGTACCAGTAATTTTTACTCTTTTTTTAGCTCAAGAGTGAGTTTTTGCTTTCATAATGTGGTTTTAATTAATAGTAATTATTTTTTTGGATGCATTAATACATAGAATGTATTTCATGACTTAGTAATTTTTCAATCAAGTTTATATAGTTCTTCAAGAGAATTAACAAATGATGTTATTTTTTCTTGAGCTTGAACTGCATATTGATTTTCTCTTCATTTTAATCTTAGTTCTATTTTAATTGGATGTGCATCTTTTGCGAATTTTATTGCTTGATTTCTTCTTATTTCCAAATCGTGATCTCCAATTCTATAAGTAAGTCTAATTGTTTTTAATTCAGTTTTTTTTGAATTTACTTTTGATTTTGAAACATTTTTTTGTTGCTTGAATAAGAATTTTCCATAATCAAGTATTTTACATAAAACTATTCAATCTTGTTCTCAAATTTCAACTAAATCCATTCATGCTTCTTCTGCAATCTCTATAGCTTTATCTATTGAAATAACTCAAAGTTGTTCTGAAGTAGGACCTATAACTTTTACCCTAAAGGCTCTAATTTCTCTATTAATTCTTTTGTTGTCTTTCGCCATTAATTACGCTTTAAGCATTAAAGTTTTTGCAAGTCTAGCGAATTTAGATTTTCTTCTAGATCCGTTATTGGAATGAATTATATTCTTTTTAACTAATTTATCAATAGAAGAATAAACTTTACTTAAAAGAGTAAGTGATTCTGTATTATCTCAAGCTTTAACTGATTTTTCAAGATTTTTTACTGATTCTTTGTAAAGAGCTGAAAAATGTTTATTTCTAGATTTGTTTGTAAGGCTTTGTTTCAAAGCTTTCTTAGCTGACGAAGTATTTGGCATCTAATGTCTTATAATAAAAGTAAAAAACGAATAAAAATTGCTTGAATAAAGCGAATAGTTATTCAAAAGTGGTTGCATTGTATAGAAAAAAGCATTCTAGTCAAATTTATTTTATACATTTGTTTTTACTTATAAAATTAGTTAATTTTCTTTTAAATTATCCTTGACACAGTACTTATTTTCATTATAAGTTAATAGTTATATTTTTACTTTTATATCGATATGTGAATATTTGAAATGAGGGAAAGAGCATGAAAAATAAGAAAGGATACAAATTGATTCAATACATTAGTTGAAAGTGAAGACATAAAAAGAAAAATTTCATATCTTATTCATGGTAATCCAGAAGATAAAGATATTAAGATTATAAAAAACAAGGAACAATCAAATAAATTAATTTTATCAAGAATTAATGAATATAACCTTAATCTTTATAAAGATAAAAAGGAAGTTTTGACTATTCTTTTTCACATTCTTATTCAAGAATGATATACAGTTACTGATGAAATAAGAAATTCATGAAGAGATATTTTATGAATAGATTATTTAACACAAGATGAAATTATAAAATCAGTAGAAAAAGATTTAGAATTACAAGAATCTACTTGAATTCCAACTCTTGAAGAAATGCCTAGAGAATTAGAAATTGAATTAAGAGAAGATATTACAGATGTGTCTGTCTTGATAGGTGAAAAAGAAATATTAAGAAAAGGTTATGTTGAGAATAAAAGAAATAATGATGAATCAGAAAAAATTAAAAGAGAAGTATTAATAGTTTCAACTAAAATCGATGATTTACTTTCAAAAAAAGATTATAATGATGCTCTTTTATTAGCTCAATGACTTAAAAATGATTTCCCAAAAAATAGTGAAGTCTTAGCTATTTTAAGAAAGGTTAAAAAATCTGTTAAAAAAATGAAATAATATTTTAAAATAAATAAATAAAAATTTCCATTAAAATAATTGATAAACTTTTTTAAGTTTTCATAAATTTAATATTACAATAATGCCTTATATAAGACATTATTTTTTATTGCTAATTAGTTGAAAAATTACTTGCAAATTATATAATTTTCATTATAACTAAACTAGTTCGTTAACATATATATCTGTTATTTTTTAATAAAAACAAAAATAAATCACATTTCTAAGGAGGAATGCCATGAAAAAAAAATTCGCTAAAACAATCAAGGTAATGTTCCATGGTGGTATCGGTGATACAGAGAGAAGTTTAACTGGTTCATGTAATGAAATATTCATAGAATTTACTGATGGTACGTTCGCAACCATTCTCGTTGATCTTGGTGCTTTCCAAGGTCTCGGCCTTGAATTCAACAAGGAATTGGACTTCATTCCAAGTGAAATCGATGCAGTGATTCTGACACATGGACATAACGACCATGTCGGCAGATTACCTATGCTGTTCAACACAGAACAGAAAAAGGCCTTCAAAGGCAAGATTTATGCGACCGAGCTTACAAAGAAGGTTTCATTACTTTCCTTGAATGACAGCGCCAACATCATGAAGACGCAATTCGAAAAAGAAGAGCGCCTTTATAGAATGAAACTTAAAGATCTCAAGGATGCACGTGAGTTTGTCGACGCCAATACAAAAGGTGGAGTAGTTCGAAATGGAAAAGGCTGCAGGCTTGCTCAATCAGGAGTACAGGTTGATAAGACCGAACTCAAGAAAAAGCAGAATCAGCTCAAAACACTTGGTATAACCTGTCATCAGGATATTATTGAACATCTAAAAAAAGATGAACCTACAGTTCCATTATTTACCGAAGATCACGTTACTGCCGCAATAAGTAGAATCAAGCCGATTGAGTATGAAGAGACCACCAAGATTCTTGATGGCTCTGGAATTATAATCCGGCTTGTGAATGCAGGTCACATCGCTGGCTCTGCATCGGTAATCATCAAGATTCCTGTTGGTAGTAAACAAAACAAGACTCTACTTTTTAGTGGTGATATTGGTAATCTACTACCAAAAGATGCTCAGGCTGATTTTCGATCAAGAGAATCACGTCCGTTTGGAAATGTAGTCATTCCTAAGCTTGAGAAATCAAGTGAAAAGGATGATTACTTCGATGCAGTATTTGTCGAAACCACCTATGGTGGCAAAGGTGCACATACACCATTCAATGAAGGATTAGAAGATTTTGAAAATTCTGTTATAAAAGCATCAATCAAAAGAAAAAGGCTGATAATTCCTTGCTTTGCTCTTGATCGTGCTCAGAAAGTTCTTCATTATTTATGTAAACTCAGGAAGGAAGGGAAGTTCAAAGGTAATATCCTCGTTGATAGTCCTTTAATGCAATCTTTTACGAATCTTTATCAGGAGAATGTTTTTCCGGATACAATTGGTGAAAATATGATTGAATCACCTGAAACCTTCACCTTCCTTACAAAAGAAACAAGAGATCAGGTAATTTCGGAACAGAAAGGTTTCTATATTATCCTTTCTAGCTCTGGTATGGCAACGGGCGGCCCTATTATGGGTTATCTTGAGAAATATCTCGCAGACAGACAAAGAACAAGTTTTTACTTCATGGGCTACATGTCCGAGGGGACAACAGGTTACAAGCTAATCCAAAAGGATTGTGCTATAATCTACTTGCCGGATTCCAAAAAACCTATTGAAGTGAAGGCTCGTCGGAAACAATTCCAATTTATGTCCGCTCATGCAGATGAACGTGGTATTTGGACTTGGCTTCGCAATCTTAAAGTCGAGAAACGTTCAAGTGCTAAACTTTTTCTGGTTCATGGTGATAGAGAAGGATCATCTCTCAAAATTCGTCAATTCCTGGAAGCAAGGAAACAAGATAAGAATACAAAATCAGGAGTTCCTTGGGCTATGAACAATATCATAGTTCCTGAAATCAGTAAGTCGTACGTAGTATATTCCAAAAAAACAAATCTATAAATAACAGAAATATATGTCGAATAAAAAAAAGGAGGAAAATAAATCCACATATTCAGAAATGAATGTGTGGATTTTCCTTTTATAAAGATATTTTTTACTTAATTAGCTATTTACAAATAGTAATTTTTTTGTAGAATAAAATAAAAGTAATTATTATAATGAAATTTTATTGTGACAGAAAAATGAAATAAAATAATCCCTGACAATATTTTTGACTGTACCAAAGAAAGAGTTCAGGATTTTTTCGTTGTTGAAAATAAACTTAATCACTTTAAGAACTTAGTTAATGATCTTTTTATTAATTGAAAAGCATCAGAAAATGAAAATCAACACATTGATTTTTTGAAGCAATTCATATACATATATAATAATCTGGTTATTAAATGAACACAAATAGTTTCTGTATATAGTGGGAATGATTTGATATTTATAAATCCTGTTTTTTGTAATATCAAATGACTAAATCAAGATGAAATATATACAAGGTTAGAAAGCGGTGAAAATATGCTTCATATATCTTATGAGTGATTAAATGAAACTATATTAAAGGCAAGAAAATATATTGCAAAAATTCTGAGCAATAAAATTATCGGATATAAAAATGTTGAGTTCAAAATGCCAATTCAGAACAAAAATTGAGAACAAGAAATTATCCCAGTTCTCTGGAATACAATAAAACTTAGTAATTGAATTACTCTTAGAATATGATTTAAATCTTTTGGGAAAGAAGAATTTTTTAAGGAAGAATTAATTGAAAATATTGATTTGGATAAAACTCTTACTTTTTCCAAAAAAGTTGACTCAGTTATAAATAATATGAATATATCATCTTTTGATAAAGATGATTCTTTCAAAAATATCAGATTAATGTCATTAATTGTTGATTTTTATATACATTTTTGATCAATGCCTGTTTCAATTTATAAGGCAAGTGAGCCAATATTACTTAATGAAGCATTTATTAATTTAACTTGATATTCAGAAAAAGAACTTATTGATCATTACAGACAATTTTGATCTATAACTAGACTTATATATAAATGAAAAGATTATTTAGAAGTAATTAATTATTTAGAAAAACTTAAAAAATCTTGATTTACTTGAGATTGATATGAAAATGTTGATTTTACAATTTCTTCAAAACCAGATGAAATGTGAAACTATAGAAGAATTACTATTGGTTGGAATACTTTTATTGTTTGAGATTTGACTGTCAGATCAGGAATAGTTAAGAGTATTGAAGAAGTAAATATTAATACCTATACTTGATAAAGTTATTTATTAAAAATTAATTAAATTCCAAATAATAATTCTTTTGTAATTATTTCTAGAGCTCCATGTTTATTATTTATTCATAGAGTTTTTTTGTTTTTTATATTTTTCTTTATTTCCCCAGTTATTGAAGATAAATCTTTTTCTTCTATCATTACTTCTCATTTTTTCTCGCTATATTCAAGTGCATTATAGTATTGATGATTATTAGCTGATTCTTTTAGAGGTATAATAATTTGACTTATATTAAAGGCTTCTAATTCTGCCAGACTTGTAGCTCAAGCTCTTGTAACTGCGATATCAGAGATACTCAATATACTTGCAAGCTGAGTTTGATTAATGAATTCAAATACTTCACAGTTAGGAATTTTCTCAAAATCTTTTTTCAGATTAATATTAAGACTTCATAATACTACAAACAAATTAAAATCTTGAAGTTCTTTAGAATTATCTAATATAGTCTTGAATATTCTAGTGGAACCTTGACTTCATGCAATAATAAGTAGGTTAGTATTATTATTTTTAGTATCAATTTTTTCTATATTTTCAAAAAGAACTGGATTAAGGATTTGTCATACAACTTGAGTTTTTTCTTCCTTAAAAAACTTTTTTGCCATTTCAAAACCAAGAAAAGTTTTGTTAGCGAATTTACCTACCAATCTATTGACAAGTCATGGAATTGTATCGGATTCATGCAGATAAAGTTTGATTCAAAGTAATCTGGCTGATATTGCAACGGGAAGGCTTACATATCATCATTTGGAGAAAATTAGCGTTGGTTTTTCTTTTTTTAGGATTTTGTATGAACTAATAATTCAAGAAAATATATAAAAGGGTTCTAGAATTGTTTTTAGAGAAAAATATCTTCTAAGTTTTCAGGCTTTTATTGGGTAGAATTTGATTTCATTTTCTTTTGCAATTTTCTCTTCAAGAGAATCGTATTCTCATATCCAAAAAAACTCAAGGCTTTTCTCAGTTTTTAGTTTATTATAAATTGAAACCAGAGGTGTAATATGTCAACCTGTCCCACCTCAAGCTAGAGCGATTTTTTTTGTTTTCAAAGTATTATTTTATATTATATGTTCAAGAAGAAGACAATTCAATTAATCATTCTATCTCCATTATTGTAAGCTTGTATCAGATTATTTCAATATCTATTCAGAGTATATCTCCTATACTTGATGCGTCAAGTGAACTTTCTTTTAGTTTATTATAAATAGATTTTTCAATTTCGTCAGAAAAATTAATTTCTGGGGCATTTATTGTTCTAAATGTAATATTGTATTCATTCAATATGTCTTCTGTAGTCATTACTAGTTTGCCAAGTCCGTCTCTAATTAATCTATTGGCTCATTCGCTTGTTTCTTTGGTTATTTCTCATGGAATTACAAATACATCTCGATTGAGTTCTAGAGCAAGTCTAGCAGTAATAAGAGTACCAGAACCAACTCATGCTTCTGTTACAAGAGTTCCTGAACTCATTCATGCTATAATCTCATTCCTTATTGGGAAATTATAATTCTCTGGTCAAGTCCCAAGTCTGAAAATAGATATAACTACTCATCATTTTTCAACTATTTTTTCGTATAAGGCTTTATTAGAAGCTGGATAATCGATATCAATTCATGTCCCAATTATCGCAAGCGTATATCATGAATTATTCAGAGTAATATTATGAGCTAGAGAATCTACTCAAAACGCTCAACCACTCACAATTCAGAAATTATTTTTAATTAAATCTGGAATGAATTTTTCAAGAACAACTTGAGAATATCTTGTATTTTTGCGTGAACCGACTACTGACAATAAATCAAAATCATTGTTAATAATTCATCTTGTATAAAGTAAAAATGGAGGATGAGGAATACTTCTTAGAAGTAGGGGATAGCTACTATCATTTAATGTGATAATTTTTACAGAATTTTTCTCAAGTGTTGCATCAATCTTAGAATAATCAGTTTTTTTATAATTTGCCATCAATTCAAAGATTTTTTCATCTTTTAAATTTAATTTGGCAAGATTTTCAAAACTTAGATTATCAAAAAATTCTTGATATGAAGAATTGGTCTCAAATATTACAGAAAGATTTTTCTGAGTAAATCCAATAGTATGAAGATATGCTAGATATTTTGACATATTTTATTTTAAATGATTATTCTTAAAATAAGGAATTTAGTTTTTAATTTTGGATTCACAATTTTTCAGAAATTACTTAGATTGGAATGGAATATTCTCCTAGATTCCCGATTACTCGGGAATGACACTGGGTTTAAAGGAATTATAGATTGGAGTTTTTCAATATTTTTCTTAAATAGATTTTATATAAAAAATTCTCTTTCGCAAGATAAGTTTTTGTTTTCTTTCTTTTATGAATATTTAATTTTTTTTGATAATATGAACTTTTTCGCTATAATCTGTATCTAATTAAATATTACTATTACTAATTATAATTCATGAATAATCAAGTCACTTCTTCTTCTAATCTAGAAGCCAACAATCTTAATTCATATTCTCAAATAGAATTAGCGAAAACTCTAGAAATAAGAGATAAGGTTAGACAATCAAGAACTAGTAGATGATATGTAAATGAACCTTATTTTTTAGATGATTTGGTTTCTTTTATTGCTTCAGATGAGGGTTTAAATGAATATGTAGCAGATTTTGATATTGATTTTATTACACGTCAAGATTTCTGAGGTGATATAGTTTTTAAGAGTACCAAACTAATTAAAGAAAATAAAGATTTATATCTAAAAGAAATCTGCCCAAACTTAAAAAATATTTTATCTGATTTTTCAGTCCGTGGTGTTAACTTTTTTGATTTGGTTGAGCAGAAGGGAATATACGTTAATGCAAAAATCAACTCAAAAGTAGTATTCAACTCACTTCAAAAAATACTTGATTTAAAAGAAAAATATTGAGAATCGTCAGAAGGGAAATGAAAAGATATTGTAATTGATTATTCTAGTCCTAATGCAGCAAAACGTCTACATACAGGACATATTCGCTCAACAATTATAGGACATGTATTGGGTAATCTTTATGAAGCATCTTGATATAGTGTACACAGGATTAATTATCTTAATGATTGGGGATGAGTAGGGAATCTTATAGAATGACTTAGAAGATGGGAAAATCTTCTTCCAGAATATGAAATCAAAAACGATATGCTAGGTGAAATATATATGACTTTCAGAAGAGGTCAAAAATATGCCGAATCAAAGGAGGAATTCGATAATAGTCCAGAAGATGTAGATAATCTTAAACTCTTTTTCTGAAACTTTTCAACTTATGAAGAATTAAAAACTAATTATACAGATTTTAAAACCAAGGCAGATAATAATTTTAAACTTCTAGAATCAGGCTCTGAGGCAGAATTCGTTGATTGGCAGATTATTATTAAGCGGAGTTTAGAGGATTTTGATAGATTCTATAATATTCTAGATATTCACCAAGATTATCTTCTATGAGAAAGTCTTTATTCAATTCTTGGTAAAAACCTTATTAAAGAAGAACTTAAGGCATGATGAGTAGTCCAATTCAATACCAATCTAGCTTCTCAAGAAATCGACAAAATAAATAGTGAACTTGAGTCTTGAAATATCTCAGAAGAACAAGCAGTTAAATATATAGAGGAAGTAAATGCAGACATTGGATGATACGTTATAATGCTTGATAACTTCGAGAGATACGTAGTTCTGAAATGAAATGAAAGTACAATATACGCTACACGCGACCTTGCATCTATCAAACATCGTCTTGATATCTTTAATCCATCTGAGATAATATATGAAGTATGACAAGAACAAAGAGATCATTTCATCAAATTATTCGAATCTGCACATAAGCTATTTGATATTCCAGATTTAGAACTCAAACATATTTATCATGGATTTTATATAAATGATGAAACCAAGAAAAAGCTTTCTAGTCGTGATGGTGCTTCTAATATTATGAAATTCATAGAAGACACTATTAGTTATTTTTATCATAAATATGATGGTAGCTCAGAATTCTCAGAAGAAGAAAAAGTAAAAATCGCATACAATCTATGAGTTGGTTCTATAATATTCAATGATCTTCGTAAAGATAAAAAAACAAGCGTGGCAATATCTTCGAATGAACAAAATATGTACAAACAATTCGAAGAAGCAGGTTGAGCATATATAATCTATACTTCTTGTAGAGCAAAAAGCATCTTGCGTAAATATGATAAAGAAATTCCGTCAATTCAAAGTGTAGATTATGAAATAATAAATGATGTAGAAATTGATATTATCAAAAAACTTCTTGAATTCCCTCAAATTATCAAAAAAGCCACAAGAGATGATGATCCAGTGAAAGTTACAGAATATCTAGTAAAATTAGCAAGCTCTTATAATAGCTTCTATAATGCTTTCCCGGTACTTAAATGAGATTTCCCAAATCGTGTAATTATAACAAAATGTGTCGCTCAAGTCCTAGATAATTGACTTAGAATCCTGCATATTAATTCTCTTGATAGAATCTAGGAATTAAGACAACTAAAAAAGCCGTCAAATTATGACGGCTTTTTCTTTTCCCCTCCTTTAGGGATTTTTTTTGTTTAATTAATTTACTTAATACGGAATTCTATCCAGGGAATTAGGTGATCGCTGATTTTACGAGCTTCATCAAGATTACCAACTATCGGGACGAAATCTAGAATGCCGGTTTGTTGTACGTTAATACCATTTCCAGTGAAGATATTATCGTATTCAAAAGCCATATAGTTACCATTTATTTCTTTTTCTTTTAAACTTGTTTTTTTATTTACCCAGTGTCTGAGTCCAAGTATACCCTCGAAAACATTATTGAGTTTCTGATGAGGAAGATTAAAATCACCAGAGATTATAACATTTTCTTTTTCAAAAGCTCCTGGATTCCGTCCAACTGCTTCGACCTCTAGACCAGGTTTTTTGGTTTTTGGCCGAAGATGAAAAAGATAGATATGCAAAAGTTTACCAGTTGATTTTTCTTTCAGAACTGCATGATAAGGTTCTCTATCAATATCATCCTGCAGTTCTTTTATAAGTCCAGAATGTGGAGCATGAAGCTCAATGAATTTACTCTTTCTAAAAATTACTGCATAACTTTCTTTACCTGGTCCAACTGTAGGGTCGCTTGTAAGCATTCCCCATGTATCACCTTTACGGTTAAGAACATCGACAATAATGCTTGTAGCTTGGGCTCCTGTACTTACTCTTTTTACTTTTTTACCTCCTTTTGCTTGACCAGTACTTAGTTCCTGAAGTCCAATTATATCGAACTCATTGTAAATATCAGCCATTGCCTCAAGAGTGGGTATTATAAATGCATTTTCTTGCATCTTTATCATTGAATCCATTTTACTTTCGCCAAGATTAAATGCATTAGATGTTGCATACCGATAAACACCTTTTTCTCTGTGTTTCTGATTCTTTTGAATCTGCTGTCCTGTGGGCAGTGATTGAGCGTTTGAGATTTCATTTTTGTATCCTGTCAAAGCAAAGATTGCTAAAAACAAGATGGTCCAAGTATTAAGAATTCTGCCTAATCTATACATTAACTTTTCCTCCAGAGTTTAATTTTTTCTTTGTTCACTTAATTTATGTATTTGTTTCTCTAGTTTTATAAAGCTTTAGTAAAGTATTACTTCACTTTATCACTTGTGTATTATTCTTAATAACTTTTTTCCATAAGATGATAATAAAATATTCACCAAACGATGATGAAAAGGCAAGAATTCCTATAAATGGACAAATAATATGTAGTGGAGTACATAGAACAAGAATTATTCCTGCGAGTAATGAACCTCTTATTCCTGAATAATGCTTTTTAATTGCATTTTCTGCATTTGATACTGCACTTTTACAAAGTTCAATATCACTCATGATTTCCTCGGCTGACTTTTGACCTTCCATTGGTTACTCCTTTACTAGATGGATTATTTTAATTAACAAATTTTTGTTTTTATTCTTCGTTTTTTACTTTTTTGCGAGCCAGAAGATATAAGGAGAGATTATCCTTTAATCTGAAACATTCTGATTCAATTCTAATAATTGCAAGTTCTATTTTTATTACGAAATTGAATTGTGCGAATTGTGAATACAGTTTATTTTTCTTATAAACTAGCCAATCAAAAAGATTTTTAAACCAACTAACTTCCATTAATTTTGGCTTTGTCAGAGTAAAAATACGTGACAAAACTATAAAACTAAGGATTTTGGATATTGCATAGATAGAAAATCCAATGTATATTTTGCCAATAACGGTTAATCCGATTGCCCATATCTCTAGAAGTGAACTAGAAACAAAAATTACCATAAATAATGTTAGTGAGGCATTGATACTAAGACTTTTAACCCAAACTTCGGATTTTTGGATATAATTAATCTTAGAAAAATACTCAAGAACAGGTTTTACACTAGTCCATACCAATTCTTGGAAAAGAATGAAAATCGAAGCTACAAAAACTAGTAGCGAGCCAAAAAACTTCCTTATAGACTTTGTCATAAATACACCCCCAAAAAATAAATTATTACATTTAAGATTAAAAGAATTTTCAAAAAAATACGTTCAAAATTGTTCTAAAAGTAAATAATGTTATTCTGCGAATTATCCAGAAAAAACCATAAATTCCAATAATAAAAGTAAGTCCCATAATATCAAAAGCAAGAATCGCAATTATATTTTCAATATATTCCATAACTACGACCTCCTTATAGGTTTGTTTTTGTTTTTAGTTTATCTTTTATAGGAATTAAATGCGTTTTGTCAATTATAATCTACATTTTATTTATTCACATTCTTGCAACGTCTACAATATTTCTATATCTATCAGCTTGAAGATATATTCAACCAAAATGGCGACTTACTACAAGAACCGCTTGTTCTACATTTTTCCTTTTGAGTTCTCTAAGTATACATAGCCCTGCTCAGGTTTCTCAATCGTCAGTTTTTCACTCAACTATAATTCATTCTGGAGACCTCAATCTATATGCGTAGCTACAATGATCAGCACTGTCGAATGGTTTAGTTGACCTTACAAGTTTTAGGAATTTTTTCAAATCTTCTTTTCATTCGGCAAAAGAAAAAGCATATCAATATCTAGATCCTCTATCGACTAGAATATTACTTGCTAAAACATCCCTATCTTTTGGGATTATTGTATCATCGAATGAAAAAGAAATTTGAGGTTTCATTATTTTTTTCAGTTAATAAGTTCAAGTTTCTCATCTCTATTCAACTTCTTGACTCTATATTCTTCTTTAGAAGCTAGGGATCTATTCTCAAAACTAGCAGAGTATATAACTTTCACAGGACGGCGTGCACTAGTATACTTTGCCCCAAGTTTGGAATTATTATGTTCTTCAACTCTACGCTCCAAATCTACTGTAATTCCAGTGTACAGAGTAGAGTCGGCGCATTCTAGGATGTATAAGTAGTACATAAGAAGTTATTTTTGGAATATAATATTAATTTAAAGGTATAATATACTTTTGTAACCAAAAGTATAGCAAAAGTTTGATATAGGATTCTAATTACTCTGAGATAATTCCCCGACTCATTCTTCGTCTTCCCCCTTTTGTCAAACGGGGCTAGGGGGATTTCTTTATCTAAAGAGAACTTCCTTCGGGCGTCCTAAATCCTGAAATAATGAGGATTAATTAGATTTTTATTATTCTCAAAATATCTTTATAAACTTCTGAGTGCGAATTCTTTTTTGAGATAATCTAGGAGTTTATTTTTTACATAATACTTTTGTTTTTCATCTAGTGCCGCTCACATTCAATCAAGAATATTGTATTTATCACCCAGATTATTAAGGAATTCTAAGCATTTTACATAATATTCTTTTATCGAAAGTCCAGTTTTGTTTTTTATAATGTCTTCATCTACTGTTAAATTATTCTTAAAAATATAATCAATATCATATAAATCTCTATTCGCTAGAGCAGTTCTACTCGTAAGTGCTATAAGTTTATTCGCTGTCATTGAGCTCAAGGCCATAGTGAGAATATTAATTCATATCAAATTCTTGATTTCATATTTTCAAGATATTCATCTTTTATTAATTTCTATTTTTATATTATGATCTATTCATCAATATGAAATAACCAAAAAAATAGTATATCTTTTATTATAGATATTCTTGATTTCTCCGTATTTAGAAGCTATGCGTTCAATTTCTTTGATAATAATATTTTCATCTCAGCTTAGCAAATCAAAATTCAAATCAGTAGAAAATCTATTTAAAGAATAAAACAAATAAAGAGCTGTTCATCATTTGAAAACTAGCTTATCTTTCAGATTCTTATTAGAATATATATCATGTAATATTCTAACCATTATTTCCTTATGTTTGGACGAGTCTATCCTTGCCAAAATTGCACTCATATTATATTTTTTTAAGATATAATTCTATTTTCTTTGAAAAACTTTTATTTTTG
This sequence comes from Candidatus Altimarinota bacterium, assembly GCA_028689205.1. Lineage (GTDB taxonomy): Bacteria > Patescibacteriota > Gracilibacteria > BD1-5 > UBA2023 > STC-113. The sequence goes on along the minus strand of JAQTWP010000003.1, from coordinate 105,192 downwards.
TAGATTTCTAACATTTCTATAACTTTATTTTTATCTAATTCATTCAGATTATCAAAATAAAAATCACCATAAATATATAGCGTATCCAAAAAAGCTCTTTCCTTATCGGCAATCGAAAACGCTCAAGTGGTAATTATTCAGGATAAATTATACAGAATTTCTTCTTTTAACCTTTTAGAATATATAATATCTTTTCATATAGTTTTCTCTATATTCCTTTTGTAAGCAAAACTAATCCTGTTAGGAAGTTGGAAAATCATAGAGTGATGATATAGGGCACTATGAAATGAAATATAAGAAGGGGAATATAGTTTGGTAGGTAATTCAAAAGAATCGTATCACCTATCTTTTAGATAATAAATACCTTTTGTTAATCTGACAAGTATCTCTTCTTCGCACAATTTTGCTATTTTTGTTTTCAGATAGTCTCTGTTATACTCATCGAATATAATAGAAAAATCACCATAATCGAATATTGTACTCTTGTAATTCATTAATTTAATTATACTTCTAGACATCGCAAGTAATATTATTATATACTTCTGTTGTCTATTATATATATTTTCGGATAAAAAAGCAAATTTATTTCTGAATATTTGTAATTTTGAGCACCCGTAAGGAAGTATTCTTGTGATGCGTTCATTGTTGTCACCCTGAGTCTGTCGAATGGGTCTAATTAAAATAATATTCAAACAAATCCAAGTATACTTTTGTAACCAAAAGTATAGCAAAAGTTTTGAGATAGGATTCTTGTTACTCTGAGATAATCCCCCGACTCATACTTCGTCTTCCCCCTTTATCAAAAAAAAAGGGGGGGCTAGGGGGATTTCTTTGTCTAAAGAGTAATTCCTGCGGGCGTCCCAAATCCTGAAAAGAGGAGGATTAGTTGAGGGTTTCTATTTCTGAAAAATAAATAAATGTTCGTGCATAATGAGGAGAAAGTTATGTTTTATACTGTTTGTTTTCCAAAAACCTGTTGCTTGGCAATTATGTTGAACTTTCACAATATCTTCTTTTAGTTTGAATCATACTTTTAGAAATCTCTGTAAAACCATAAAAGCAAGTGGTTGATACATTTTCTCACGTCTTGTATCGCCAATCAATATTGCGCAGAATTTACCAGGTTTTAGGACTCTGTAGAACTCTTCTATCACTTTTTCATATTCATCACAGAACTTCTCTAAGTCGTGAATCTGAGATAAATCTCATTCAATTCAATCAGAATATTTAATTATATCAACGTAAGGTGGGTGATTAAGAACAAAATCTATCTGTTCATCTTTAATTTTATCTAAACTTCTTGAATCATTTAATTTTAATTTAATCTGTCATTCTTTAGCCCTCACCCCCGACCCCTCTCCCATAGGTAGAGGGGAGAATATATTTGAATCATTTTGTTCCTGTCATCTGGTCTTACATTGTCATTCCCGAGAAATCGGGAATCCAGCATTTAAATCCTCAATTTCAAAATCTAAAGCCTTTTCAGTTAACTTAATCGCATTCGGATTAATGTCATAAGCAATTAAATTCCTATTTAATAGCTTGCATTCTATCGCGGTTGTACCGCCTCCAATCATCGGATCAAGAAGTAAATCTCATTCCTCAGAATATCTCAAAACAAGATTCCTAACTACATCAGGTGACCAATTACACGATATTTACTATTGTGAGTTGCCCAGTTCCCACGACGAGGAAAGCTCCAAACCGTAGAAGTCTGAGGTTCGAAAGTATATTATTCCTTCAAATTAAAGTATTCAATATTAGTATTCTTTAATTCATAACAATATAATTCATTAAAAGTAGTTGCTATTAACCATTCATTCTTTTCTTTTAAATCTTCAAAAGCCTCAGACTTTGAATTTCATTCTCAAATTCATATCATTTGTACGTTTTCAACATCTGGCTCTGCTGATTCACTATATGGTTGATAAGTATATCATTCAAAAGTAAGAAATATATATTTGATCATAAAATAATTTTAATTAAATAAATGATTTTTTTAATTAAAATTAAGTTATGTTTTATAGTTCTTTAATATATTCAAAACATCTTCATAAGCTTCTACTTTTCATCCAAAAAATTCGTTCTCTCAATATTCTTTGATTTTAGCACTTTCAATCAGCTTTACTTTATAGAGTTTCTTATAACATTTTACTTGAGTTTTAATCTCATTCTCTAGATTATTTTCAGTAATATTATCAATAAATCATTTTGACAATAATTTAAGAGTTATTTCATCCAAATTTTGTAAATTCTCCCAAAGTTCAAAAGTTTGATAAACTTCGTTATCTTCTATAGATTGCCACTCATTAGGACATACTTCTAAAAAATCATCATCTTCAGGAGAATATTCTTTACATACAATAATAAACGGAAAATAAAATTTTGAATTTTTGAACAAATATTTCAAAATTATAATAGCAAGTTCTCTAGAGATTTTCATAAATTATTATTAGATGATAAACGATCATGATCTAATGATTTTTTATGAAAAAGCAAATTTAAAAGATCAGAAAGATCTATAAATAGACAAAATATATTGAAAAGTTGTTAATTTAGTGAGATGAAATCATTATTATAAAAATATATTTTTTATTTAAAATAATTATTAACCAAAGATAATTCAAATGTTTTTTGAGTATACATTTTTGAAAAATTATAAAACTCTATAATTTCATTTTCAATCAATAAATTCTAAATATCATTTGTTTCTTAATAATTGTAATTGCTGTCTAATTTTTGGTTCAATATTATTATTTTCTGGATGCTTATATGATAATTCATCGATAAAAATATTTAATTCTTTTAAATGGAATTCATTTTTATTCAATTTTTCAATGCAAATCATTATATCAAAAATCCAACCTTTTGAACTTGCTTTTTCCTTTTCTAGAAATTTAATTTTTTCCCATTCTTTTAATATTTCAGTTCTAGTTTTATATGTTCAATTTGAAATATAATGAATTTTTCAACTTTCAGGAATATTTGAAAAATTTATATCAGACATAAAATAATTAGGTCTATCTTTTAACGCATTAGGTCTTTTTTTTACTATTTCAGAAGTAAAAAAATATTTAGGTACAACTAAAAAATTTGTAACAGTATAATCTTCAGAATATTTTAGTACAAACAAATGCATTGGCTTGTTTGTAATTGTATCAATTGCTTTTTGATAATTTCCAGCAGGTAGCATTTTAGTAAATTTTCATTTACTAGCTTTCAGTTCAAAATCATTGTTACAATCTATACAAAATAAATCATTAATAGGCCTATCTATTTTATGTTTATCTAAAGAACTTCAACAAATTGGACAAAAAATATTATTTGCTGTCCAATGTTCAGTTATAGCTTTTATTATTTGCTGAGTATCTTTTTTAGGGATATTCTTTGCTATTGGATGATTACAAGATAAATATGGCATAAAATTAAGTTATTCTGTTAAGTTTACTCATTTTTCTTTATAAAATATTTTAATGTAATCTAAAAAATAGGATTTATATCTTTACAGATTCCGCATCAGGTGCGGAATGACATTGAGGAAATATTTTCTAAATAGTTAATTAATTCGTTTGGTTTAGTTTTTACTATTTGATAAGTATTAATTAATTCCTCATTGATATCAGACAAGAATGATTTTGGTTTCTGGATATTAAAAAAGACCGCTCATCATCAGATAAATGGCTCAAAATAATTATTGAATTCTTTTGGAAATAATTGTTCTAATTGTTTAATTAATTGTCTTTTTCAACCAACCCATTTCACGAACGGAGTTGCTTTTATGAAGTGAAGATTTTCTTCGAAAAATACAGTAGCTTGCTCTTCTGTTTCGATTTTTTCTTTCTCTACCCAAGATTTTACGATCCAAAAATTCAGGTTAAATCTTAATGCAATATTATCTAGTGCAATTGAAGTCATGAACTTTTTTAAATTAATTTTAACCAGTATAAAAAAATACTCAGAAAACAAAAAAGTTTTTTGAATATTGGTTTTTTGGGAATGATTTTAATATATCTTTCGACAAGCTCAAGATGATAAGGAATGATTATTTTATTATAAGGAAGCTAAGGAAGATTTCTCGTAGTCACTCGAAATGACAATATTTTTGTGAAATAATTTTATTAGACCTTTCGATACCACCCAGGTCGTCCCTCTCTTGAACAAATTTCAATTCACCTTGAAGCTCAAGATGACTATATGAGAGGAATGATGAAAATGGAGTATTTGATTTTAACAGATTCTGAATCAAGTTCAGAATGACAATATAAGAGGAATGACAGAATTTAAGGAGGATTTTACTTTTTCTTAATAGTTTTCTTTCTTTTTTTCTTTCTTTTTTTTGGTTGTGGAGATTCTTTTAGATTGGATTCTATATTAGTTAGGATTTCTTCATCTTTTACTTTTGACTCTAGTTCTATCTTGAGTGAGTTCAGTCCGGATTGTACACTATCTGTACTTATATTCATTGATTTTAGCTTTTCCATGGTTATTATCTGAACTTTGAGTTCATTTAGTTCGGATTTGTTGTTTTTTAGAAGTTCTTGGATTTTTTCAATTTTTTGTTTATTTGATAGAGATGAATCTGTATCGAAAATCATATCAAGTTGATTATAAATATCCATAAACTGCGAATTAAGTTATATCTGTGATATATTATTGCATATTATTGTTTTTTTGGCAATTATTCGTTAATTTGTATTGGAATTATATATAGATTACTTTTATTTTTATATAAAGTTAATTGAATTTTATAACTTTTTGCTTATTATCATTTATGTTATTTTAACAATATATCTATGATAAAATTAAAACTACTTGAAGTAAATAAAGAGCTTATAAAAGAAGCCGAGGATTTTTTTGATAAAGATTATCTGAAAGATTTGAAAGAAACTAAATTTCACTCTTACGAGGACAGTATTGTTTCTAGATATATGGTTTCAAAACTCGCTTCAGAAGAATTAGGAATTGCTAATTATGTTCCAGCGCTTGATTTCGAAGAAGAACAATTCGAGAATTTTACTTATGCAATTTCTCATAAAGACTGAAATATTTTTGTCTGAATAAGTGATGACTTCTTATGACTTGATATTGAGAAATACAAAGAAAGAGATGAAAGTGTTTTCGAATATTTCACTGATAGGGAATTAGATATTTTGGGTTGAAAGAATTTCACTAGTTTTTATACCTGATGGACTGCAAAAGAATCACTTATAAAGTTTTTTTCGAATTATCAATTGACGATATGTATGATGTTGAGATTTTTAGAATTATAGAAGAAAAGAATGTTATTGGAGATGTTGAATTCAATCTTGTTTTGATGCTAAAATTCGAAGATAATTACTTCAAGGTTTTTAGCTGAAAAGATAAAGAAAAACAACTTTATTATTCTGTTGTAGTTTAGACTCAGAATAAATCTTGTATAACTTCAATTGCTTTTTTTTGATTTATAAAAAATGGGGAAGTGGCGATTGTTATAAGTTGGGATTTAGCTGCAACTTCTTGAATTAGTTTTTTCTTTTTATCGTAGTTAATATATTCCATTCAAGGAGAGAAAAAATCAATATCCAAGTTAAGAATTATGTCGTTTTTTTCTCATTCAATTTCACTTAAGAGATTATCTAATTCTTCTTCACTTGTAACTTTTATTAACTTATTAATTATTCAAGAATTAATTGCAGGTTTGATATAATTACCTACATTCAAGACTGAATTAGTATATAAGAACACTTCTTCTAAAGATGTATTCTTTTCTAGATATTCGCTAGGTTCTGCCAAATCAGAATGTTCATCAATATGTACTAGAGTTGCTCAGGCTTTGATTTTTCATTCAATTATTGCTTCATTCCAGAAAAAGAAAGCGTGATTATGATTATCAAAAATATAGGTTGGTACTCAAGCTATATCTGTTTTTATAAAATTCTTAAGTCATTTGAAAGATATTATTTCTCAGACGTCATCACATTCCTCGAATACAATTTTGTTTCAGATTTCTAAATCGCCTATAATTCAATTAACTATATTGGGCACATACAAATTTCTTCCAGTTCTCATTCTATAAGAAAAAGAATTATTAGAAATAGGTTTGCGGATATGGAAACTAGAGTTGTACATTTTTAATTTTTGAGTGAATATATTTTAAGTATAGAAGAAATTTTATCTCTTTCAAGTCATAATATTTTTAATTTATTGAATTTAACAATTTTTATAGTCCAAAAGAATGCTGATTTTTGCGAAAACTGAATTTATATGGTAAAATCAGTGAGTAATTTAAACATAAAACTATGACAATTGAAACAAAAAAAATAAATAACCCAAATTCTTGATATAAAAATACTATATCAAAATCTAATCTAGATATTACAGAACAATTAAATGCTCTTAATAAAAAAACTCAAGAGCAAATTGCACAAGCCAGAAATAGTGAACTTGCTCTTTTAAAAGATGTTGAAAAACTTCATTTTGATAATCTAGTAGATAAATGAATGGATATTCTTGAGGAGAATGAAGAAGCTTATTTTCAAGTTATTTGAGAAAATAATTATAAGTGACTGGATGATATTACTAGAACAACTCTCAAAAAACAAATTCTTTCTATTATAAATACTATTGCAGAAAATATTTCTAGAAAACATCTATCAATTGAAAATAAACAAGCAGAACTTTTGACGAGATTAAATCCAGAAATATTAAAAACTGAATATATAAAAGCCAAAGCATATCTAGATAAACTAATGGATACTGCAGAAAGGGAATATGCAGAATCTAACTGATTAAGTTCAAAAAGCAGTAATAATACTTTTGTAATTAATTCAAAACCTTTTGATCCATCTAAGTTGCAAAATGATGCAGCTATAAATCATGCAATAGATAATTGATTAATTAATAAAAATTCTCAAGTAAATAGTACTAATTGAATACTTGCGTGAGCTGTATGATTAGGTTTATGAAGTCAATGAAAAACTTTTAATAATGGTATAAAAACTGAAAATAAACAGGAAATAACAATAAAAGAAACTCCAACGACTGATTTTGGTAAGACTTTTGATACACTGAAAACACAATCAGGAATTTCTTCGGAAGATCAGAAAATCCTATGAAAACTTAAAGCAAATATTGATACAAATACTTGAAAATTAAAAAATGAAGTATCTTTATGAGAATGAAATGAACTTAAACTTTCTCCAGATGGTAAAAAAATTATACTAAGCGGACTTGGATTTAAATACGAATACTCTAATCCTCTTGACTGAGAATCTCTTACTAATGTATTCAATAAAACTTCAAGTATTATTTTCTTAGATAAAACTTGAATAACATGTCTTGGAGAAAAAAATATAAGGAATATGTTCTTCAATATTAATAAATTCAATACAGCTTGAATACAATTAAATATCGATAAAAAAGATTGACTTACTAGTATTGAAAGACTTATTATTCTTGCAACTCTTAAAAAGCTTGATTTAATTAATTCTTATGATCCAACAGATTTATCTAAAAGAATTTGAAATAAACAAGATTTTGAAAACAAATTAAATACTAAAACCAATTTCTATAAAAACTGAGTTTATAGTTCGTTTAATTTTGAGAATACAATTGCTGCTATTGCAAAAAAATCTACAAAAAATGAATGAGAAAAAGTTTTTGCATAAAATTAAATACAATTATAACTAAAAAATCATCCGATATAGGATGATTTTTTAGTTAATTAAATTGATTTTGTTCTATGATTGTCAATATTTTGCGAATATATAAAGTCATTGAGCTCAAGAAGTAAGTTTAGCATCCTTACCAGTTTTATGCATTTCTAGAACTTTATTGAATTTGGTTTCGTCTGCAATATATCATGCAAAAAGACTTTCTCTAATTACTACATTCATTTTTTTATAATTCTCTTCATTGACTCAATTCGGTATAGTATTAAGTTCTGCAAGTCTAGAATTATTATCTAAAATGAAACTAACTTTTTTCTCAATATCTTCCTTTGTTCCTGCAGTGACAACTTCTCAGATTTTATAGTTAGTAATAGAAGCACTCAGAACTCAAGTAATCATATTTTCGAATAAAGATTGCTTATCAATAGGAGTAAGGGAATTGAATTTTGCATTAAATTCATTTCCAGCTACTAATAGTTTTTCGAAGATAAATCTCACATCATTTTTATTTATTTCTCAAGAAAGAAGAGATTTTTCAATTGTATTCTGATAATCATTTCTTATTGATTCAGATTGAAAAGCTTCAGTAGGAATTGTAAATTTTGCTTTATTGTCTGGTTTTAAGAATTCTTGAGTTGTGAAAATATAATCATCCTCAGTTAGTTTCTTAGCTGGCCTTTTATTTTGGGTAATCTTATCTATCTCAATTTGAGATAGATTTATAAGTTTTAATATATCATAATAATCTTTTGATCACTTCTTGATATAAGAATCTTCCCCTTTTTCAATTTTATCTATATGTTCTTCACATCATTTTATCTGTTTTTCATAGCTTGTTATTGATGATTTTTCATAATCACTTAATGATTCAAATATCTGTATTCAAGAAACTGTTAATTTATCAGAAATAAGAGAATCTGCAAGTAGCTTAGCTTGTTCTTCTTTTATTTCATTTTTATTAACCTTATCTTGTAATTCATTAAGGCTTGCTGCTATTCATTCATATTTACTATCTTTTATTTTTCACTGAGCTAAATCAAGAAGTAAATTGAATTTTTGAGTTGAGCTAATAATTTTTAAATCTTTATCTCATTTTAACTTATCAATACTAATCATCATTTTACTAAATGCCTCCTTAAAATTTACTGGTGCATTTTCCATTCTTATTGGCGTATCTGGAGAAGATTGAACTTGTTGTTTATATACATCTGAAAAGAAAAATTTTATAGCTTTACTAATTAATTCTTCCTTATTTTCAAAATTTTTAAAATTAGACACGTATTCTAGATTATCTACAACAACATTAATATCATAAATTCATTGTAAAGTAGCTCTTACTATTGTTTTAAGTTCTTCTTTTATAAAGTTATTTGTATTCTTGTTTGTATTTATCTTTCAAATTATCTTATCAAGTTTTTTAATTTGCATATTATCTCAGATCCTAGTACTTCATTCTAGTATTGAATTAAGAAAAGTGTCAGCTCATTTTTTATCAAGTTTCTTAATATTGTCCAAAGATAAATTTTTTACATCAGTATCTGCATCTCAAAAATCAATTAATGTATTATATATCGTTCCATATTCAGTCTTTCATGAAATGATTGAATTACCGATTTTACTTGTGATACGTGAATACATTACTTCATCGAATTTGTATTCTTTCATCATATTCATTATATTATTATCTTCTTCTTTTATATTCTTGATATTTTTGAATATTTCTTTAGCAGTCTCGATAGAGCTATTCATAATAGTATTATCTAATCATTCTTTCATCTTATTTAGAAACTTTCAGATTTTCTCATCCTTATCTTTATTGAGTGTTGAAAAATCAACTTTTGAATATTCTTCTACAAAAGTAAGATTATCAGTAATACTTTTTAGTTTTTCAAAAGATTGTTTATCTGTTCAGAATTTATTTATGATTGTCAAATAAAGAGGTTTATTATATTTACATAAATTCGCCATTTTTTTAATAAATTCTTTATTAATTTCCTCTTTTACAATATCACATCAGACAATTGGATATAATCAATCTATAAATTGAATCGTATTTATTTTATATGTTGTTAGATTTTCTATTAAATAATATATTTGTCATTTTTCATTGTTATTAGTTCATTCTATTTTTTTTCAAAAAACTAAATCTTTAATTTCTCAATCAGAATATATTGCATTTATTTCTTTCATTTTCCCTAATACTGTAATAACTTCAGTGAAACGAGAAGTGGCATCGCTTCATCAATTTATATATTTGTCTACAAGATTTATTTTGAATTGATTATTTATATCAAGTTCATCGATTTTTGATATAGCTATTCTTAATTTCTGTGCTTTTGCAAGGGCATCTATATCTGTTATTCATAGAGTTTCCCAAATATCAATCATTTCTTTAGCTGATTTTGTCATTCATTCCTTTTTTTCTAGTGTCCAATCTGGTAGAGCTAGATTATTTAGATTTAATTTTTCTTTGCTAATTAATGAATCTAAAATTTCAGAAAAATCTGGACTTCAAAAGTCTATATTTTTTGCTTTTAAATCTATGATAATAGGAGATTTTGGGTTACCTGACTCAGTTAAATATATCTTATTTTCTATTTTATTATAAGTCCCATCTATTGTAGTTGCTCTTAATGATTTTTTAAGAATTTTATTAATTTTACTTTCTGTCGTGTCTATAACTTCTAATCAGTCTTTTTTTTCTTGATTAACAGCAGTTGATTCTATGTTAGTTTGATTAATTATTCATTTTCAGTCTACTGTTTTTTTCAATTCTTTCTTCTTAATTCATTTAAGTTCGAATTGTATATTCTGTATATCAATTTTGCATGCTAGTACTGATTGTTCGAATTTTTCTTTTTTAGATGGGTTAGAAATAAGTTCTTTATATTCATTTTCTAATTTAGCTACCGCCTCTGCTTCCGCTATTCATTTCCTATAATTTGCAAGATTTTTTTCATCTACATTTAAGGGTAGTATTAATATAGGTGGTTCAATAAACTGATTTAACTTCAATATATCAGCAACAGCTTTTTGTGTCTGTCTACCATATAATCAATCCATATAAACATCAAGTCAAAATGATTTAGCTAGAATTTGTATCATAGAAACAGATATTTTATCATTAATATCAAATTTTTCTAATTTTGCTAAATATTCTTTAATTATAGAAATTAGCTTTTCTTTATTTTCTGGTGTCTCAATAATAATGTTCACATACTTTGAGAATTCTTGATGATTTTTGGATTTTGCAATCCTTTCTTTTATATTTTCAAGATTTATAGATTCAAGTGAGATTGCTCACTCAGATATTCATTCTTGTATAGATGTTTTTGATGACATTTTTTTTATTAATTACATATTATTAAATTCTCCATAAATTTTTGTTTTTAATTCATCTAATCATATATCACTTATTTTATTTGTAAGCCTTTTATTTATATTTTTTAAGATATTAAAAATCTCGCTCTCAAATATTGAATTTGTCCATCACTCTGTAAATAATTGCTTATCTATAGATTTCCTTCATTCTGCTCTATTGTATGTTCATTCTAATTTTGTATCCTCTTCTTTATACATATATCTATATAATTCCTCTTTAAATAGTTTTTTTACTAATTCTTTTTGAATTGGAGTAATTCTTGAATCTCATATTTTATTTAAACTTTTACTTACAACTTCATCCAATTTTTTATCAACTTGTTTTTGCATAGAATCAAAAAGTTCTTGAGTTCTAGAAACTGTAAGATTTCTTATTGTTTCTTCTTTAATTTCTTTTTTTCTAGAATCAGGAGTATTTATATTTTTATATTCTGGATTATTTTCGTAAATATTTTTTGCATCTTTTTCTGCTAGATCAAGTATTGATTGGTCCATCGCCATTGCGTTTTTTGCTTTCATTAATCAAAAGGTTACTGCTAAGGTTGTTACTGCTTTTGCTTTTGGAGTTCACATTATTTCCCAAAAAGCTTTCATTCCTTTAGTATCTCATAAATTCGGTTCTTTTGCAACTTTTTCACTATCTTTTTTACTTCATTTAATAGTTCTTAAGATATTTATATTTTCTCATACTTTGGTTAATATAGAATCTATAATTCTAATGCTTTCCATTCAATTAGAAGTGATTTTTTTACCTGTAGTTAAATCTATCAAATCAACCAACTTAGTTAAATCAACTTTCTCTTCTGTTCATTCATCTATGAAAGATATTTCATTCTTTCAATTATTATTAGTTGTTTCTAATTTTATTCATGAATCTCAAAGAATTTTTTCATATTTACTCAATATTTCAGATTTATTAGATTCTGTACTGCTTCTATATGCGTTTTGGAATTCCATAATTTTTATCAATTTTTCATCAGTTTTTATATCTATCTTCAGTTTTTGCATTTCCTGAATTATGTCAGGTGAAAGATTTTTTAATATCTCATCCTTTACATTACTTCATCATACATTTTCTGAATAACTATTGATGGCACTTTTAACTGCTATAGCAATATATTGTTCTATCTTTTGAATGATTTTCTCAGTCCTTATTACCTGGAAACTTTCTAAGTTACTAAGTTTTTCTCATGTGCGTAAATCTTTATATTGAACTTTTCAATTTTCAATTCCTGCTATTCCTATATTATTTTTATGTAAAAGTTCCTTAGTTTTTGTATCTAGTTTACTTTCAAATTCTTCTCAAGACATTTGTCATCATTTAATATTAACTGCTAATAAATGTTTTTGTACTACCTCTTGTATACTTTTAAAAATTGCTCTGTCATGTGCATTAAATCCTATCTCCGAAGTAGTTTTATAATCTTTATATATTCAATCGAAAAATCTATTCATCAATATTGTTGCTTCTTCTGATCAGGCTGGTAACTCGTGCAATCTAATTTCTACATATTTGATTACATCTTTATCTTTTATTAATTCTTTTATCTCAAGTAATTTGTTAATCATTGAATTACTTATTAGATCATCTTTATTTTTTATAAGTTCATTAAAAGATTCTTTAAGTTCATTAAAAGTATCTTTGTTTCATTTGGTTTCTACATAAAAATTCGATTTATTTTTAATAAGTTCTGCTAGTACGAAAAGTCTATTAAATTTTTCGCCAGAAATTTCCTTATCAAAAGATATTTCTCTAATTTCTTTTGCAATTTCATGATTTGTATATTTATAATCAACTCAAATATTATTATGTATTTGTTTGAAAAGAGGATGGACAAGTAGAGATTCTAATTCTTCAGCATTTTTAATTCTATTATTTAAAAAATTCTTATATGCATTCTTTTGAACTTTTTTATTATATCACAAATTAGCTATCAGAGAAAGTTGATGATTCAATAGATAAGGATCTTTTCTTTTCATAAGGTTTTCAATATACATGGCTACCTCGTAATACTGTTCATTGTAGTAGGTTTCTCTAGATTTATAATCAGTAAATGATACGGAATCTTGGAGATATTTTTGTATTATAGTATTTTGAAGTACGAATTTTTCTCATAATTCTGTTTCTCAAATTTTCCCTTCATATTCTTTCAAGAATTTTCATATTAATTCTGGAGGAACTTCATTTAAATTCTTTGATTCATTTAATATTCATGCAATATGAGAAAGGCTTGCATGACTTCAAGAATTTTCTAATTTTTTTAATAAAACATCATCTCCTATTTGTTTTAGAATCTTGGCAATTTTTGTAATATTATCTTTTTCTCAAGAATTAATAATAGGAGATTTTGAAAGAGCTAATTCTATATAATCATGACCTGCATTTAGTTTTGAATCAATATCTAAGTCAATTCTATTTCATCCTCATACTTCATTTAAATAAAATTCTCAATTTTTTGTAATTTCCAATTCTAATCATAGGGGAGCTAAAGTATTTAGAGTTTTATCTTCTCTATTTTTTCATACATAAGATTTTTTGAATCAGAATAATTCATTTATAAGTGCCTGACTATTTTTGTTCAAATTATTAACATGTTTTTCAATAACGGATTCTCAATTATTCCATAATTTTTTTCTTAGAATGCTTTGGAATTTTTTTGGATATTTATCAATATTTGCTTGTAAATAAGAAAGTCCTGAGATTTTATGCATCATATCTACAGAATCAGCTTCATTTATATTTAACAAATTATTTATAATAGAATTAACTGTTTCATTCTGCTCAATATTTTTTTCAGGGAAATAATTGAGCATTTTTTTAGCTAATATAGTTTTTTCGAATTCTCAAAGTTTCAAAAATAAATTAGGTTCCAAAGGGAATAATTCAAGTATTTTACATAATGCTATTTTTTCATCTTTCTTTGATACGTCACTAGTTCTTAAGAATTCAATAATAGATTTTTGTATATCTTTAATAGGTAAAATTGTCTTATTTTTTGGTTGATCTTTAATAAATGTACATAATTCTTTGCAATATATTACCATATCTTCAGCTTTTTTTCATTCTTTTAAATTAGAGAAATAACCTTTTATAACGGCTTGATATACAGTAGATGAAAATGGAGTAGGTTCTTTTGATATTTCATATAAATATCCCAACACACTTTTTGTATCTCAAGATAATACTTCATTGCTTATAGTAGAAATAATTTCTGTCTTTTTGCTTTGCAGGGAGTCATTTTGATTTTTTGATGAAAAGAGTTCTTCGTTTTGTATATTTTCTTTCTTATGTTTTATGGCTAGTAATTTTGGGTCGTTGAATACATCTCAAGTTAAAACAAGTTTACTTAATTCTTCAGAATTTATTCAATTATTTTCACCTGATAATATTAATTTTCTATAAACCTTACCAACGTTTTCAAATCTTGTTCATTCTATATATGAACATAAATTAATTGCTCATCTTATATTCATATTGGTATTTTTATTGTTGATTGCCTCTTCAACTAGTTTCAATATATTTCAAGCAAATTTTTCATTTGTTTCAATATGAGAATTAAGCATATTATGTTTTTTCAAAAAACTTATAAATAATATTTTTGTAGGCGTTTGTAAATGTTCAAAGTTTTTTACCATACACTCAGTAACATTTGATAGTTTCAAATCAAGATTGTAATCAAAGCTTTTTATAAGTTTGTTATATTCATAAAAGTTATTTTTTAGTTCATTAAGAGATTCAGGAGTTTTTAATTCTGGATTAAATCATTCTATATTTTTTATAATTGATTCCAATTCAATTCAAGCAAAACGCTCCAATTTTGTATTTTTTCATGAATCAATGCTAACTATATTTTTTTCTGTTTTTAATAGGCTCAAAAAATCTAATCTATCACTTAAATTCATTTTTTTATCGTCTAAAATACTTGATATAATTTTTTGTAAACTATTATTTTTTACCAGATTATCATTTATGTGCTGAGAAGTTAGGTGTTCAAAAATCATTTTTTTTATATCAGTTCCCACAGTTCAATCTTTCAATATTTTCTCTATGTTTTTATAAAATAATTGCTGATGTTCAGCAGTTTCTGGTGAATGAGATCTATCTTCTAGGACTCAAAGTATTTTTTCAATTCTTTTTTTCAAATCACTTCTATGGTCTTGATTAATTTTTAAATCTCTTTCGTTTTTATATGCTTTTTGAATATTTCTTTGTAATTTTTCATTAATATTACCTTGTCCTTGTTTTTTAGCTCATAGCAAAATTAAATCCCTTGCTTCTTTACTTATTCATTTACTATAATCAAGACTCTCAACATTTTTTGTAATTTCTCAGATAAGAGATATATCCTTTTCTAATTTTGAAATTAAATCTTCAGTTCATTTAATAGAAGTTTCTCATTCTAGGGCTTGTAGATATGATTCGAATTTTAATGATTTTTTCATCATTTTTTGTCTAACTTGTTCTTCGGATATATTAAAATTATTTACAAATTCTTCCGGTAAATATTTTTCAAGTTCAGATTGATTTCATTCTTTATTGAATTTTTGTTCTCTTTCTGATTTTGATTTAAGTAATCTTTTTTGTTCTCTTTCTGATAATTTATCACTTCATAGATTAAGATCTTCGTTATTATGAGAATTATGTTCTGCTAATTTTGATTCTACAATTAATCAATGTTTTATAGTTCATTTTTGTTTACTTAATTCTTCCATTTCTTTGAATTTTTTGAAATTCGATGCTTTTAATTTCTCAGGATTTTTTAAAAATTTCTTCATATAAAACTTATTCTTTGCAATATCTGTGATATGTTTGAATGTAAAAATTTGTCTTGCTCAATCAATAGTCTCATGCACTAATCAACGACTTATTAATTCTCATCATTCTTTTTTACCAAAAAGCATTCTTCAAGTATTATGTCTTAATCATTTATATACAACTTTTGAATTTCAAATAATTACCTTAGTTCATTCTTTTACAAATTCTCTTGCAACTTGTTTACCTGTCATAAGTGAAGCTTCCTTTACTGCTACTTCTACTGTTTCTTTTGCAGCAAATTTAAGAGCTGGTTTTAATCAGAATTTTACTATTCATCTAATAGAGGCGTTTTTAACTGCTTGTAAACCAACTGCTCAAGGAATTCATACTCATGTTGCAACAAGTACTACTGTCATTGCATCAAATCAGGCACTAACTAATGTACCTATTCAGCAAGCAATCGCTTCTGATTTATCTCATCTTTTATATGCGTGATATGTATCAATTGCTGACATTACAGTTCATGTAATTGGAGCAATATTAAGACCTGTTTCTCCAATTGTTTTTCAGACTTCTTTAGTTTTATCCCATCAAGATATCTTATTGGATTTTAGAGTAATGAATAAGCTTGCATAAATACCTCAACCAATAAGTACAGGCAATCACGGTAGAATTCTTCTAGTTTTTTTGGATATCATAAGTAACATTGGAGCAACTCAACTCGACATCATAGGTTTTGCTACTTTTCAAAAATTTTCTAGTAATCTTGCTTGCATGGGTAATCATCATAATTTTCAAGCCTCTTTTACTATAATGAAGTATTTTTTTTCGAATTCTGCATGTGATATTTTTCAAGCTGCCAGAAGTGATAAAAGTCATTTTAATTCATTATTTTTTGTTTTTTCAAATTCTTTATCTGGAATAATATCTAATTTTTGAGCATGAAAAGCTTCATTAATTCATGATAATAGTTCAGCTTCTATTTTTTCTTTTTTCTCAATATTCAAACCATTCATATTTCTACCTGTTGACTGGCTTAGTACGAACTTTTCTTGCATTTCAGCTTGTTCAATTAGTTGAGAAAGTTTTATTATTAATTCTTTTTTATTTAAAATATGTTTATTACTCTTATAATTCTTTAAAAGTGGCAAAACTTGATTATTATAAATATTTTCTGTTTGAGTTTTTGAGCGTCCATCAAGTTTTCCATCATAATTTTGAGAAAGCTTACTATCAAATCAGTGAGATTTCAAAAAATCTCCAATTTTTAGTTCAACTTTTTGGAGTTTAATTCTTGCATAATTGAATATAGCTTCTAATTTTTTTATTCAATTATCACTAGTTAAATCAATTATTTCATTACTTACTTCTGCCATATATTTTTTGTTTTTTAAGTATTAGGATTTAAGCTCAGTGAAGCTTTTAGATTAGCTAATGATTCTGAGCTTTGTTTGCGGATTCATTCGTACATCATAATTGTCTTTAATCTTTCGAATTGCATACCTATTTTTATTATTTCATCTATAGTTTGTTCATATTCAGCTATATGTTTCGTAAGGATTTCTTTCCTTGCTTTTATATCTTTTATGGATAAAAGATTATGAATATCAAGAAGTTCACTTTCAGTGAAAAAATCAATAAATTCCAACATGTTATTTGCAACTGTGTTGGAACCTTGTTTTTCGAGTAGAATTTGTCTTACTTGTTCTTTCATATTTATTTTTGTTTTTCTTATGTTTTTATTTTATCATATTTGATTTTGAAACACAAAAAAGCCCAGTACTAAACACTGGACATTTTATAAAATTATTTTTTAGTTTATATTTTTTTATTTTTAATTTTTGAGTGAATAATATCTAATATTTCTTCTCAGACTCTTTCTATGTTGTCATTTATAACTCTGTGGTCATAAATATCTACTTCTTCTAACTCTTTTTTTGCTGTTTCAATCCTAATTTTTATTACTTCTGAAGTCTCAGTTCATCTGGTTAGTAGCCTTTTTTCTAAATCTTCAAATGAAGGTGGAAGTATAAAAATTGATATTATTTCATAATTATCTTTAAGAGTTTCTTGGAAAAACTTTAGTCATCTAAAATCTACCTCATAAACTGGAATAATGTCTTTCTTTGAAGCATTTTCCAAACTTTTTAGAGTAGATCAATAGTAGTTCGTATGAATTGTTGCGAATTCAATTAATTGGTTATTTGATATTAAAGTCTCAAATTCCTCTTTTGAAATGAAATAATATTCTTTTCAATGAGTTTCTCACTTGCGTATTGGACGAGAAGTCGTTGTTGTAACTTTTTCAAGATTTAACTTTGAGTTTTCTTTTATGTATTTCCATACCGCGTTCTTTCAGACTCAGCTACACCCAGATAGTATTATTAGTGTTTTTTTCATTTTAGTAATTTAATTTTTTTAGAGTATATTTATTTTCTCTATTAATTCAAAATCTCCAATTAATTTTGGAGATTTTGAATACAAATATTATTTAACCTCTATTAATTTACCTTCATTCCTTCCAAATACTTCACTCTTGTAGAATTCGCTTATCTGAGAAGGCTTTAGATTAAAACTTCCTGCATGTGTCATTCTAAGTACATAATTGAATTCGAATAATCACGAATCAAGAGTTCCTGTATATCAGAAATATCTATCATCTCTGAATTCTTCTCTTGAGAATATGCTTGAGAATTTTAGACTTTGGCTTTCTGTATCGAGATTAGTATTAACAAGTTCACTTCCAGATGGAATATATCACTCAAAAGCAACTTGATCTCTAGGTTCACTTGTTACGACTTTGTTATAAACTAGAACTATCTGACCAACTTTGAATTCTTTTATTGGAGTTAGATATTCAACTACATTTTTGGGATATTTCAGATCTTTGTAATCAATAGCTCAACTATTATAACTTAGCCATTCCTTGCTCTTGAGAGTTTCTATTTTGCGGAATTCATTATAATCAAAATAGGTTTGTTCAAGATAGAATCATTCATCTCTACTTTGAACCTTTTCTATTGGAAGATAATAACTTAGAGCAAGATCGTAATATACTTTACCATTACCTGATTTATTAATAGTGAAGTCATTCTGAACTTTTAACTTATACCCCAGGGCATTCTCTCTGCCTCCGGCATTCACCTTATCTCAAGAAATCGCTTTCATATAAGTATCTAGTTTATTCTTGTCATTAATATCTTTTTCATCAATAATTTCTCAATTAAGACTTATTTTAATATTAGAATTAAGATTTTTCAACTCACCTGATGATATAATATATTTTGTCATATTCTTGATAACTTGGATTGTTTCTTGAGTAGAACCAAAACTTCAATCTTTTTTCTGAGAAATTATCCATCTATTCATATTATCTATAATTTGACCTACATCTTTAAAATTATCAAGACCAATATCAGATACTGCTCAAATAAATTCGGAAGTATTAAGAATTCTTGAATTAAAACTATCCTTACCAAGGAATGCTCAGCGTGGATTATAGACTATATATTCTCATATTACTTTATTTGTAAGACTTATAGCTTCAGTTTTAAGAGTTGTTTTATCTTTATCAGATATATTCTTATTATTTAGTAGCTTAGAAATTACGCTTAATTCATTTATTTTAAAAGATAGTTCATCATTTTTTGTATCAATAAGTTTATACATTTTGTAAGCTTCATAATCACTCGGATCTTTTGTAAGTATAGCACTTATTGCACCAAGTCTTTCAGCTTCTTCATATTTACAATAATTATTATATTCACCTGGTGTGATACATCATTCAATTTTATTAGCATAAAATCTTGTTTTCAAATAATTTACAGCGCTTGTTTGAGATTTGTCATTCAGTGCGAAACCGATAGATTTAATTTCACTCATTCCACTTACAATTATTGAGGTAAGATTGAAGTTAGCTGGACTATAACTCATTTCATCTGACCAATAACCGAATCATCCAGAAGTTTTTTGGAATCTTGGGGATTCTGCAATATAGTTCTTGATTACTTCATCCTCAGATATTTCTTTATATCAAGTATCGCTATCAACCCAAACTTTTACCATTTTCTTAGTTAGATCAAAAGGAAGTTCTACACTTGTATAAAGTTTCTTAATATAAATATTTGGCAGTATAGCTGATTGTTTTTGTTCTATACATCCATATGGGAAATTAGCTAAATAATCTATTCAGCTAGTAATATTACTTAAAATAGTTGGAGCATAATTAATGATTAATTTAGCAGAAGATATTATTACATTAGTTAAATCAAGCTTTTCTGTATGACTTACTGAAGAAGTAGAGCCTATTGTAGAAACTGTTTCTAGAGTTGAAGTTTCTTCAATTGTAAGGAATTTTTCTATTTCGTCTTCATCCTTAGTTTCAAATGAAACAGCCTTGAAAGTAAGTTTTGAGCTTAATTCATTTGCAGATTTTGCAACTCAAATATCTTTCACTTTCACTTTAAAATTAACTGTTTTTTGTTCTCCATTATTGATTTTGATTTCTTGAGTTGGATTTTCTATTTCAAGATTCGTAGCATTTAAACTTACAGTAAAAGTAGAGTTTTTACCTGTCTTATTGAATACAACTGGAGAAAGTGTTATAGAATCATTAGAACCAAGAAACCTAGGAATATTTTCATTTATTATTACTTTCTTTGTAGTTGTGATTGTGGCTTCTCAGACTCAGATTTTTGTATCTAGAGGAGTTGACGCGACGCTTTCTATCACCCAAGTTGTTAGATTATCAGGAAGTGTATCTGTAGTTAGAGTTATCTCTCAAGACTTATCTGTTGTATAATCTGCTTGCCAGAATGCAGTATCTTTGAATACTCATCTTTTCTTCTTAGAATCTCATCATTTAGCTCATTCTCACGCTCATCATTTTTCTCAATCAGAGATATCTTTTATTTCAAGTTTTTCTATAAGATTAAATAATGAAAGATAAGTCTCGACTCCAAGATATCTTTTCATATCATAAAAGAAAGTATATGGATTTTTCTTAGGATTTCATTTAAGAGCCAGAAGACTTTCGTCAACTATAGAAACACTTCAATTAGCATAAGGAACCACTTTTCAATCTCAATCAGTCGTTAAAATTTTTAGGTTAACTTTTTCTCCTGGTAAATAATTATTTTTGGCTGGAGTTATACGTACTTTGATATTCTTATATTCTGTAACAACTTTTATTACGCTCAAAGCTCTTTTGTATATTGGCAGGGGATTAGCTCATGATTTTCATATAAGAAATACTTTTACATAAATATTTGGATAATAAGTATCTTTGATAGGAATTTCTATTCTTTCTCAAGTTGAGTGAATATCTTGAGTAAAATAATCAAGTATTCAATCGTCTTTTTCTACTGATACGAATATTTTACCGCTTGATACTGGAGATTTAAGTGTAAATCAAGCTTTTTCTCAAACTTTTAGCAAATTCTTATCTGCAACCAAATCAGTTGTTGTATTGTTTCATTCTCACCAGTAATAAGCTTCTTCTCAGCCAATATATACATTAGTTGATGAAATGAAGGATTTATTATTTTCTCAAGTGTAAGTTGCTCTTACTTCGTATTCTCAAGTACTTTTTGTTATTAGATTATCTCAGAATTCTCATTTACTGTCAGAAGTCATATCAAAAGTTCATTCAGAAATTTCTTCTACTGTATAATCATTATAGAATATTCAATCAACTCATTGTTTTTTTACATTTTTCCATTCTCTTTTTATAAGCTCAAGCTTTATTTTTTTGTTTTTTAGTGGTTGTACTTGGCTATTAAGTACTATTCAGCTAAGTTTGATTCAATCTTTCTGTACACTGTAATATGGAGCCTTAATTCAAACATAAGCGTCAGTATTATGTAGTATTGCTTCATATGAATTACTTACTTGTTTCTTAGTATCAGGATCAGTTATTGTTACATTAAAAGTATAGATTTTTTCTCATAAATTATTCTTATTCTCATCTTGTGTTTCTTTTGGAAAAGTATAATTCCATTCTTCAAGTCCTGATGCGTTCATATCTCATTCCTTAGAAAATTCTATATTATCTGAATAACTGCAATAACCCCAATATAGACAATTATAGGCATCTCCTGAGTTTCAGAATTGATAGTCTGAATAATCTTTTGCATCAAAATAATAATTCTGGCTCAGAACAGATTTTGAGTAATGTGCTCATGCAAGTCTTCATCAGAAATAATATTCACTATCAAATTTTATTTTTATAGAGTCTCAAATAACTGTGTCTTTTTTATCAGAATTAATATTAATCTTAAATACTGGTTTTTTGTATTCTTCCACGAAAAATTGTCCATCATTATAGGTTGAATCTTGTTTTCATGATTCATAGAATTCGAATTTGTATTTTCAGAGATTCATATCTTTTGGAAGTTCGAATTTACCAGAAAAATTAGAATTCTCATCAAGCTTAATATCCAACTCTTTAAAGAAAACATAGTTTTCAGTTAATATTTTTAATTTTGCAGTCTTTGAATTCGATTTTTTGTATCATTCAAAATTGAATTGTCTAAGAATTCATTTGAAAAATACTGTATCACCTGGTCTGTAAAGAGGCCTTTCCGTATAAAGATATAAGAAATCCTTATTAGATGAATCTTGACCAGCAATATATTTGAAATCATAATTAGATGTTTGGTCAGAATTCGTATTAATAATTCAATAATATTTATCACTTTTGGCGACTAGTACAGTGTAAGAACTTGGTAATTCATATACTTTTTTATTTTCATCCCATTTTGCTTTGATTGTTCCAGTGCTTTTAATTGAATTTCAACTTGCATTAAATCCTTCGAATTCTAGATTAGACGGAGTATCTTTTCAGTCCAAACTTGATGCGAATATAAGATTCTTGTTTCAAGCGCTTTCATATGTAAGAGAAAGATTAGATTTGATAACAACATTAGAGAATTCTTTTCAATTATTTAATTTGTCTGGATCAGGAATAGTTCACTTAATTATATATATTGGAGATGATATTTTTCATCAAACTATATCTTTTTCAATATCGAATTTATTATTAGAAATATCCCAGAATTTGTTTTTTAAAGTTAATTCTTTTGAATAATTCTTTGTATTTTTGATTTGATATCACGTTGTATATCAATTACTTAGATAATCATAATATCAAGCTGTATCTACCTCATAAACATTAACATTTACCTTATTGATATTAATACTCTGTATATTGATAATAGTATCAACTTCTGATGGAATTACATTAATTTGTTTACTAAATGAGGAATAGATATATTTATCAGAATCTTTTACATTTCCAGATTTAACTTTGTAGCTATAATCTTTGTTCAGAATATTTCCATATCAATCTTTAAGTGAAGCGGGAATAGTTATTGTATATTCACTGAATGGGTTAAGTCTAATATTCAGAAGATAACTTATTTCTCAAGATTTCTGAGGACAGTTAAATTGCTTGGTTGAGTAATCTTGTCTGTCTTTTGTAATTCACCTCACTGCTGATTTTGGAGTAGTTTTAATAGCTGTTTGGTTTGTATCGTTATTTGTCCAATCCCATCAATAATTAACTTGATTATACAAATCGTTGCTTACATATACACATGCAAGAGTATTATTTTTATATTCAAAACCTGTTATCTTGAATTGGTTTACTGTCTTGAATTCATAAGTTTCATCTCAGACCAGATTAGGGTTAGATTTTTTAAGAATTTTAAGATAATAAATATTATTAAATTCCAATTCCTTTTTTAAACTTAAAATAAGTATTTTTTTGGTTTCTGTATTTTTTTATTTTCAGTTTTCATATGTTGTTTCTGTTCAATATTTCAAATCAAACGGAATTATTTTGTTACCTGCTTTGTTACTAAAAGAAAAAAGATTATTATCCAAGCTTACTTCCTCATCAAAAGTTAGTTTGAAGAAAGTATTTTTGGCAGGTAAATTTCATCTATCAGTAAAACTTGGAGTTCATTCTAGACTTCAAGTACTAGAATATATGTTTTGATATATATCAATTGATTTTGTAAAATCTACTGTTGAAGAATAAAAATTATAAGGAGTGCTTGTAGGAATATTTCAATATTTGGGATTAATTCAAACGGGAACTCCTAAAGTATAAGCTTTCCCATAATTAAAATTACCTGTCTTAGGTACAACTGCGAATCTTGTTTCGCTTCAAGAAATACTTAATAATTTTGCTGGAATAGTAGTATTTCAATCCTTAAGAATTAATTTACTCTCTACTTCACTTAAATTTATTGGGAAATTTGCTTTGAATAATAATCAATCTTTTGGAGAAAAGCTTTGCTCAGAAATAAATGATAAATCTGGAGTTTTAAAACTTGTTTCTGTTTTTTCTTTTAAAGGATATAAAAGTCAGGTACTTGAATTAATTACAATTTTGTATTCTGTTGCTCATTGCCAGTATGTTGTTGGGACGAATTCTACTACATTTCATCCTGTCCATTTACATTTTCATTCTAGCTTCGGACTAATCTCTACTGGACAAGGAAGTATGTCTTTATTATCTAGACTTGTAAGAGGAATTAAAGGAATGTTAAAAAGTACCAGAAGATTCTGAGATATATTATTTAGAGTTTTTTCTGGAAGAATCTTAGTAACTTTTGCTCATGAAATTGCTTCAAAAATTACGCTGTAAGCTTTTTTTATTTTCTTTCAATATTCAGACTCTGTGTTTTCATTAATTGTAAGAGAATAATCTTGTCATATTTCAAGATTCTGACTTAGAGTATAAACTATAGTATTAGAATCTTTCAGACTTGTTTTTCATTCTATAAAAGGATTCAAAGAAACGGTTTTGTTATTTATTGAATCTTTATTCAAATTAGTACTAAAGCTAACCTCAAGAGTCTTTGTATCAAAAGGGATTTTACGGTATTCAATGTTGAAGTTAGCTCAAATAACTTGCGGAACTTCCATTCTTTTACTTATGAAGTTAATCGATTCGTATATTACAAATCATAGAATAATTATTAAAAATACTATACTTGGGTATAGAATTTTTTTATTACTGAATTTTTCTTTTATTTGTGAGAAAGTTTCTTTTATATTAATCATAATAATTTAGTTAATATTAAATATATCTAATTATAGACTTTTTATATATATTGCAAGAATTTTATATTACCCTTTACAAATCAATAAATACTATTATATATAGTAAATAATAATATTTTTTATGTTAGACAAAAAAGAAAAACTACATTTAGATAGTTGATTAGCCTGAATTAACCATGTTAATGTAGATTTTTCAAATCTTGCAGATAAATATACTTCTCAATTGCTTGAAATACCCAATATTCAAATTGATAATGTCAAAGAAATTGTAAAAAATTTAATAGTTGATACGCTTAAATTAAGTTCTAATTCTACTAATGAATATTGTTCAAGAATAGAAGAAATATATAGTGATCTTTTTTTACAGATTAATACTTGAATAGGTTTTACAAGTCTTGATATTAATAATCCAGATAAAAAAAAGATAATTATAAGAGCCAATCCTCAGCTTTGCAAAATGCTATGAGTCACTAGAGATGAAATTGAATGACAAGATAAAGATGAATTTTTTAATCAATTCATAGTAGATAAAAATCTATTTGAAGAATGAAAAAAACTTTTTAAAGAAAAAAAAGTTGTAGATTCGTTTATGCTTCCTTTCAATACAAAAAAATGAGAAAATAAATGGTTTATTGTTTCATCAAAATTCATCCCAAATCTTTCATTGGAATACTTTACAATTACAGACGCCACTTCAATTAAAGAGCTTGAACAGGTAAATGATTATATACTTAAAGTTTTGACTCATGATATTAGAAATCCTCTTTCCGCAGTTATTTGATATCTAGATCTTATAAAAGAAAATGAAAACAGTCCAGATAAAATTAATAATTATCTTGATAATTGTATGCTCTGAGCAAAGAGAATTGAAGAGCTAGTTAATGACCAATTACAAATTATGAAAATAGAGGCTTGAACATATAGACTAAAACTCTGGCCAATAGATTTATATGATTTTATAAAAGCTATTCAAGATAGATTTAATATGTGAATCAAGGATAATAAATACAGTCTTAAAATAAGTGATGACACAATTATTAAGCCATATGTAATTCAATGAGATATAAAATGGCTTGAGAATCTTTTCGAGAATGTTCTTAAAAATTCTCTTGATGCAACTATCTCAAGTAAATCAAATTTTGCAACTACTAAAATTGAAGATTTTGACAGTCATATTTTGTTATCATTTCATAATGAATGATGTATTCCAAGTAAATTAGCACCAAAATTATTCAAACAAAGATATGTCAATACCACTAAAAAAAATGGGAATTGAATAGGTACTTATTTTGCTTCTATTATTGCTAAAATTCATGGCTGAGATATTTGGATAAAAGAGTCAACAATAGAAAACGGTACAACCATATGTGTTAAGCTTCCAAAAAAATTCAAAGAAATAAATTTGACATAATTTATCTAATATGTTCTTATATTCATGTCTTATTACTTAAAACATTAATTATGTTTGGATAAAAATAAAAGACATGAAATTTTATAAAAAGGCCACTTAGTGGTCTTTTTTTTTGTTTTTTCTTAATATTAAAACTATATTTTAATATTTGTAAATATCAAAAAAGATGCTTTTTTAAAAATATATATAGTATACATTTTAAATTATTTGTATTAATTAAATACTCTTATGAAAAAACCCTATACTATTATATTTTTTATTTTATTATTATTTTTTCTAGTGTCATGTAATTTGTCATTAGATAATTTTAATTCATGAATTTGAAATAGATCCAATTCATGATGAATAACTAATAATAATTCTTCTTCTTCTTCAGGCTCCAAATGGTTACAAAAAAATAGTACTTGAACATGAATAAATAATAATCAGAATAAAAAAACATCTATATTAAGTTTTAATAATAAGTTAAGAAAATTAAAAAATAATGAGCTTGTAAAATTGGATTGCAATAATTTTATGACTTGAATTACGACTCAAGAAATCAAGAGATGTGAATCTCTGAAAAAAAGAGCTCAGAAATCTCTAGAGAGAAAATCAAAATAGTTCCTAAAAAATAATTATATATATTCTTTATTATCTAATTTTAGACTATGAATCAAATAAATATAAACAAAAATTCATTTAAAAAATCAAATAATTGATTAACTCTGGTTGAACTTATTGTAGCAATTGTAATTCTTGCAATACTTTCAAGTATTACTTTTATGTCATTCCAATCATATACATCTCAATCAAGAGATACAACAAGAGTGACTAATTTATCTTTAATTACAAAATGATTATGAGTACATAAGATTACAGCTTGAAAATTCCCTTTAGCAGATTGATGATTTGATTTACAATGATTAGATGAGACTCTTTCTAATCCTGTTCCAGAATTAAAAGTCTGAACACAATGAATTATCTGAGATAAGATATATGGTTCATTGAAAGTTTGATGAAGTACCAAAGATCCAATAGACTCCAATCCAATAACATATGCTACTAACAGTAAATGATGTAAATTCGAACTTCTATCATTTTTTGAAAACAATGATTCCAATTCTCAAATGCAGAATTGAGTTGATCAATGAATATTCATGAATGGGAATACTAGAAGATATCCATTCATACAATGAATTACAGAAACATATATGCCTTGAGATTCTAACTTGTGAATAATTACATTAAAAAACGATAGCAATCAATATACAACTAGTATGGATTTGTTTTCAGATGAAGCAGAAAATTATACTGAAGCACTATGACTTTTGAGTAATAACATAATACCACAGGACATTAATAGTCTTGAAGATTATCAAATTATAGTTGATAACTATAATAAATGTCCATCTAAACCCAAGTGATGCGAATGGACCGAAAAAGATTACGGAGACTATAATTGATATTCTGTAGAACCATGATGCTATTCCTGGTTTGATGATAGTTGGTTTGAAAAACAAATTATAGATGGTAAATGATGAGAATCTACAGATTTTTACAGTTGATTAGATATTCCTAATCTTCCTTTTAGTATAAAATTACCAGATTGAAATACTGTTAATTCTTTAATTGCTGATAATTATTGAGATTTATTAGCTGGAGGTGATTCTCATGGTTTTTATTACCGGTACGATTCATTTTATTGGGCTAACTGATTTTATTTTGATAATGCTACAAGTCATTTATACTACGGATATACTAATGATTATGTTATAGTGTCCTGGGTTAATATGAAATGATATTCTGATGATTTACAAACTGATATTATTGAAGACAGTAACTTCTCATTCCAGACAATTATATATAAGGATTGAACATTCAGGAATCAATATAAGGAAATTAATTTACCTAGTTGATATGAATCAATAACTTGGGATACATGAATACGGCCAAATGATTTTTATGGTTTAGACTCTGAAAATTGAGATTCTCTACCGACTGCAGAAACAGCGATTTTATTTACACCAAAAATACTTCCAATTCCAGAAGATTGAGAATGTTGACCAATAAACCGTTCTTACTCACATATTCCTTATAAACCTTCAAATAGTGATATGTGTTCCGCTTGAATCCCTATTAATTTCTATATTGATGCCGGTGATTGAATTTCTTATCATTGGGATTGTGATTGAATTAATTGATGAGTATCTACTACTAATTTAGGTTCCTCATATGGTTCATGTCGGTCTTACGGAGATGAAAATACTATTCCATTAGTAACATGAGAATGTTGATCTATTGATTGAACAGAAGTTGGAAGCGATATTCAAGATGATTACACTTATCCACAATTGTGTACAACTTGATACCCAGATTCTGTATTTTTTAATGTATGGGATGAACAGGGAGGTTTTTATTATATTAATTGGCAATGTAGATGAACAGATTTTGACACTGCCGATGATGATAATTGTCAAGCTAAATATATAACTAACTAATTAATTATCTTATCTATAAACAAAAAAACACACCGAAAATATTTCTTTGTGTTTTTTTGTTTAATAAAAATTTTCCAAATTATGATTTTTATATAAAATGGTTTCTGTTACTTAATTAAACTAAATATATGAAAAATTACGATTTCAAGATTCTTGAAGAAAAATGGAGAAAATATTGGGAACAAAACTGAACTTACAAAACCACAGAATGAGGTAATAAGCCAAAATTCTATATACTTGATATGTTTCCATATCCAAGTTGAGAAGGACTTCATGTTGGTCATCCAAAGTGATTCATCGCAACCGATGTAATTGCACGTAAAAAAATGCTTGAGTGATTCAACGTACTTCATCCAATGTGATTCGATGCTGGATGATTACCTGCAGAGAATTATGCTATAAAAAATAAAATTCATCCAAAAATTGCAGTAGATAAAAATGTAATAAGATACAAGGAACAATTAGAAAGTATAGGTTTCTCCTATGATTGGGATAGAGAAATAAATACAATGGATCCAGAATATTACAAATGGACTCAGTGGATTTTTTTACAAATGTATAATCATTTTTACGATAAAACTGAAAACAAAGCAAAACCAATAGAAGAATTAAAAATTCCTGAATGATTATCGCAAGAAGAACAAAATAAATTCGTAAATTCACATAGACTTGCATACGTTGATTTTAAACCTATTAATTGGTGTCCAAGTTGCAAGACTTGACTTGCTAATGAGGATTTAGAGGATGGGAAATGTGAAAGATGCTGATCTGATATTGAACAAAAACCTATGAGGCAATGGGTTCTACGTATTACTGATTATGCAGAAAGAATGTTACATGATCTTGATATTTTACCAGAATGGGAACAGTCTATTATAGAAATGCAAAGGAATTGGATAGGGAAGTCAACTTGAGTACAATTCAAGATGGAAATCGAGTGAAGTGAAGAATTCATGGAAGTATATACCACAAGAGTTGATACTGTTTTTGGTATGACTTTCGTTGTAATAGCACCAGAACATCCACTTGTAGAGAAATTGAAATGAAAAATTGAGAATTTTGCTGAAATTGAAGTATATGTAGATAGTGCACGTCGCAAAACAAGCATGCAAAGAACAGAATTAAATAAGGATAAATCAGGTATTGAAATGAAATGAATTTTTGCTGTTAATCCTTTTAATAATAAAAAAGTGAGAGTTTTTGTTGCTGATTATGTACTTGGTTGATATGGTACTTGAGCAGTTATGGCAGTTCCTGCACATGATGAAAGAGATTTTGAATTTGCTAAAAAGAAAGATTTAGAAATTATTGTTTCAGTTGAACCGTGTGAAACTGATTATAAAAATTGATTTTGATATTGAATAACAAAAGCAATTCTATCAACTTGAAATTCAAATAACGATTTAAAAAATTTATTTGAATATAAATATGAACAATTAAAATTATGAAAAACCTATTTTATTAATGATTGAATTTTAGTTAATTCATGAGAATTCACTGGTTTAACTTCTGAAGAAGCTAGAACTAAAATGGCAGAGTGGTTAGAATTAAAATGATTATGAAACAATAAAACTCAATTTAAAATCCAAGAATGGGTATTTTCCCGTCAAAGATATTGGTGAGAACCAATCCCGATGATTCATTGTAAGAATTGTTGAGTTGTACCTTTAGAAGAAAAAGATTTACCGCTCTTATTGCCTCAAGTTGAAGCTTATGAACCAACTTGAACTGAAGAATGACCTCTTGCAAATATATCAGAATGGATAAATGTTAAATGCCCTACTTGTTGAGGTGAAGCAAAAAGAGAGTCTAACACTATGCCACAATGGGCATGATCTAGCTGGTATTGGCTTAGATATATGGATCCTAAAAATGACAATGCTTTAGTTTGAAAAGAGAGTGAAAAATATTGGAATGAGGTAGATATTTATGTTGGTTGAGCAGAGCATGCTACAAGGCACTTGATTTATGCTAGATTTTGGCATAAATTCCTTTTTGATATTTGATCAGTTTCTACCCCAGAACCATTTAAAAAACTTCAGCATGTTTGACTTATTTTAGCTGAAGATGGTCGTAAAATGAGTAAAAGATGGTTAAATGTAATTAATCCAGATAGTATAATTGAAGAATTTTGAGCAGATAGTCTGCGTCTTTATGAGTCATTTATGTGACCGTTTGCACAAGAAGTTGCATGGAGTACTAATTGAGTAAAATGAGTGAAAAAATTCCTTGATAAAGTAGTTTCATTAAGTCAAAATCTTGATGAAAAATATATAGATAATGAAAAAACTGAAATTCTTCTTAATAAAACTATTAAAAAAATATGAGAAGATATTGATGAATTCAAATTCAATACTGCAGTTGCTTCTATGATGCAATTAGTTAATACTTGGTCAAGCCAAGAAAAAATTAATAAATCTAATTTTCTTAAATTTATTCAAATTCTATCTCCATTTGCTCCTCATATTACTGAAGAAATTTGGCAAGAATTATGAGCTAGCGATTCTATATTTAAATCCAGTTGGCCAAAGTATGATTCTAATAAACTAATAGATTCTTCTGTTAAAATTGCTATCCAAATAAATGGTAAAGTAAGAGATGAAATTGAAGTAGATTTTGATTCAGATGAAGAATTAGTAAAAGAAAAAGCTTTTGAAAAAGAAAATATTAAAAAATATACTACCTGAGTTGAAATCAAAAAAATAGTTTATGTAAAAAATAAATTATTAAGTATTGTTATATAAACAAATAAAATAAATAAATATGGAAGAAAATCTAGAAGTTGATTATTCTAAAATAGACTTACTTATTGAAGAAATAATCAAGGATGTGCATTCTTATATGGGTAATGTGTCTGAAAAATTAATCAGAGACACTATTTTAAAGGCATATATTTTTACAAAAAACGCTCATCATGGTCAGATTCGCAAATCGTGAGATCCATATTTAATTCACCCCGTAGAAGCTACAAAAGAGCTATTAGTATTAAAGCCAGACCTAGTTACAATTCAAGCCTGTTTACTTCATGATGTTCCAGAAGATACTCCAATGACAGTAGAAGATATTGCAATTATTTTTGGTAATGAAGTTGCGCATATTACTAGTTGAATGGAAAAACTTAGTAAATTAAAATATCGCTGAGAAGAACGTTCTATCTGAAGTTTACGTAAAATGTTTATTGCAATCAGTGAAGATGTGAGAGTTGTATTTGTAAAACTTGCAGACCGTATTCATAATATGAGAACTCTTGAATTCCATCCAGACAAATCAAAAAGAGAAAGAATTGCGTTAGAAACTATTAATATTTATGCACCTATTGCAGATAGATTAGGTATATTCGAATTCAAGGAAATACTTGAAACTCTATGCTTTAAAAATCTTTATCCAGAAGAATTTATACATATAAAAGAAGAATTGGATCAACTTACTGAAGAACAAAATATTTTCGTAGACAAAATAAGAGATGTAATTTATGAAACCATCCCTGCGCATATTCCTCTAATTGACGTTTCATATAGAATCAAATCACCTTTTAGTATTTATAAGAAAATGCAAAGAAAGTGATATGAGAATGTTAAAGATTTGCATGATCTTTTTGCGATAAGAATTATAACTGATAATATCCCACATTGTTATGAAGTTCTTGGTGAAATTCATAACAAATGGTCACCAATCCCTAATAGATTCAAGGATTATATCGCTCTGCCAAAAGAAAATGGTTACCAAAGCCTACATACCACAGTTCTCGGAGTTCTTAAAGAATTATGAAGTTCAAGAGCTTATCCTACAGAAATACAAATTCGTACACGTGAAATGCATATTCAATCAGAAATTTGAGTTGCAGCGCATTTTGCATATTCAGAAACTGGACAATCAGTTGTTGCAAAAGATTTCTATTGGGTTTCTCAAATTAAAAAAATAGTTGATCAAAGCAAGGAACAATGAGATACAGAATTCATGTCTTCAATGAAAATTTGACTTTTTGATGATAGAATTTTTGTTTTTTCTCCAAAATGAGATGTAATCAACCTGTCAAAAGGTTCAACTCCTGTTGATTTTGCTTATTCTATTCATTCTGACCTTGGTAATCATCTTTCAATAGCAAAAGTTAATGACAAAATTGTAACTCTTGACCATGAACTTAGTAATTGAGATAGAGTCGAAATAATTATTGATAAAAACAGGAAACCACTTATTACTTGGCTTTCATTTGTAAAAACAACGCGCGCAAAAGATACAATCAAAAGCACAATTAATAAGTCAAACAGAGAAGAATTAATAGAAAAATGAAAATTAATCCTTAATTCATATCTTCAGAATAATTATTGAATTGCCCTTGATAAAGAAGTTTCAATCTTAAAAAATATAGAATGAAGAATTCTGGACACAAAAGATAAAGAAGATATTCTAGTTCAAATATGAAATCTTTCTCGTAAACCAGTTAATATTATAAGATGAGTTATAGAAAAAGGTAATTTCGCACTAAAGAGAGTTATAGAAAACAAAAATAATCCTAAAAAAATCATAAAAAATAAAGAATCTGTTAGTCCAGAAGTTATTATGATTGGTTGAGAAAAAAATATTCCATACAAAATTGCGCACTGTTGTTCTCCTGTTCCATGAGATAAAATCGTAGGTTATTTGTTGCGTAGTTGAGTTACTATACATAAAATAAATTGCCCTTCACTCAAAAAATGAAATGTAGAAAGATTCATAAGTGCCTGCTATTGAGATACAGAAAATCAAAAAAATTGAGTGACAATTAAAGTTGAAATAACTTTCGAAAATCAGCTATGAGTTCTAAAAAAACTTACAGAAATATTATATAAAATGAACTTAAGTATTGAAGAAATAAAGAGTGAAAAATCTTGAGATTTAGTTAAGGATTATATGACTCTAGAAACTTGAATTGATGATTATTATATTTTTGAAAGACTAGTAGAAAGACTTAGATTATCTATCAAAGAATTCAAAGAAGCAAAATTAATCGAAATAAAATAAGAAATCTTTCCTTCTAATATTTTTCTTTAAAAACTCAGGACAATTAATTATATTCCTCAAAAAAAATGAAAATAAAAAATATTTTAAGAAATAAATTTTATGCAATTCTTTTTCTTGTAATTATTGTTATTATTACGATTCCAGTTTTTTGCAATTTCAGAATTAAGCAAGTTCCATTATCTACGATTATCTATGATAAAAGTTGAATTGAAATAGGAGAAATTCCAGCACAAGATAAATACCGTCATAGAGAACTTTTATTTACAGAAATCCCAGATTTTTATATTCAAAGTATAATAAGTCTAGAAGATAAATCTTTTTATTATAATATTTGAATCAGTCCTTCTTGAATTATTAGAAGTACGGTTAATAATATAAAAGCTTGAAAGGTTATTGAGTGAGGTTCGACAATTAGTACACAATTTATCAGGAATAATCTTTGGTTAAATGAAGGTAGGAACTTTTCAAAAAAACTTCTAGAATTTTTATATGCTATCAATCTTAATCTTAGATATTCAAAAAATGAAATCCTTACTCTTTATTCAAATCAATTGTATTTTTGATATCTTAATTACGGTTTAAAGTCAGCCTCATTTTTTTATTTTGATAAAGATATTAATAATCTTACAAAATCAGAAATTCTTGCACTAATTATAATCCAGAAAAATTCTTCAAAATATGATCCATATAAATTTAAAACTAATTTTGATACTAGATTTGGGATTCTAGCGAAAACACTTTTGAGTAATTCAATTATAAATCA
The DNA here is from genome assembly GCA_028689205.1 of Candidatus Altimarinota bacterium. Lineage (GTDB taxonomy): Bacteria > Patescibacteriota > Gracilibacteria > BD1-5 > UBA2023 > STC-113. The sequence continues at coordinate 70,679 of JAQTWP010000003.1, read as the reverse complement.
AAAAGAATACGAAGATATTATCGAAGAAAAACTAGTTTTAAATAATAATCATAATCAAAAACTTCCATATATAGTTGATTTTTTGAATAGTGAGAAAATAGTTGATAGATCCCCGGATCAAGCCCGAGGATGACATAAGAGCAATGTCATTTCGAACGATAGAGAGAAATCTTCCTTAGTTTGAAATAAAATATCAACAACAATCGATTATAATCTGACAAACAAAATCGAAGAAATAGCGACCAATTCAATCCTTGATTTGGCTTGGAAAAACGTAAAAGATTATTGAGTTATCATCCTTGATAAAAAAACTAATAACCTTAGCGTAATGATTTGATGAAAAAACTTTTACTGAGTTGAAGGTCAGGTTAATTCAACTCTTTCTCTAAGACAGCCAGGCTCAACTATCAAGCCTTTTACATATCTATTAGCTGCCAAAAATCTATGATTAGAACCGACAGATACAATTCTTGATTTACCTGTTTTATATAAAACAAAAGATAATTATTCGTATGAACCTAAGAATTATTCTACAATATTTGAATGAGAAGTTTCTGCTTGAGAAGCTCTTGCACAGAGTATTAATGTTCCTGCAATCAAAACTCTCGAAGCCTTATGAGTTGATACTTTACTCAATTTTTTACATATGCTTTGAATTAAGTCTCTTGATAAAAGTGCTGACCATTATTGACTAGCTCTCACGCTTGGAGATTGAGAAGTGACTCTTTATGAACTTGTAAGGGCTTACACAATTTTTGCTAATAAAGGTAGTTTATGTGATATTAATTATATCAATTCAATGAACTTACAATGCAGAAATATCATAGAAGATAAATATATCGAAAAAATTAATTATATTCTCTCTAATAGATTCCTAAAAATTGGTTGATATCCAATTAATTCTTCACTTGATTTTACTGATATTAATGTATTTTTTAAAACCTGAACTTCTCGAAGTTTTAGGGATAATTGGACTGTTTGATATACTGACAATTATATAATAGGAGTTTGGACTGGTAATAAAGATGCATCGAATATGAAATGAGTAAGTGGAGCAACTTGAGCTTGAGAGATTTTTGGTAGAATTGTGAGATATCTAGAAAAACCTACGAATTACAAAACACCGGTTTTGAATTCAACACCAGTGTTGTCTAGTTATCTAGAAATAACCTCGCCACTCGACTCTTCGGTTTTTAAGATTGATAATTATATCTTAAAATCAAACCAAAAAATATCTTTAGAATTCTCCACAAATATCAAATATGATTCCTATTATTGGCTTCAGGATAATCAGAAAGTGAACTGAGATTTATTAAGTATTATTAAATGAAAACACAAACTTGAATTAATTCTTATGAAAGATTGACAGATAAAAGAAAAAAAGGATGTTGGGTTTGAAGTTATTGAGGAGTAAAATTAAAAAACTTCATCAGTTACTCGATGAAGTTTTTTATTATATTATTTGAATTAATTAATCAAGATTAACGAAAGTTACTTCGTTTTCTCCTGCTTGTTCTTTTATTCTAAGACTTGAAACAACTTCTGTATGTTGTCCTAGAGTTGAGAAGAATATTTCTTTATGTTCTCAGTATGGAACTACGAATTTTGCTTCAAGATTTTCAAAAGTTTTAATAGATTCTTTACTTCATTTGATTATTAGAATATCAATATCTCAGAAAAAATCTACAACTTCTTCATCAACTACAAGATCTTCATAGTTGATATAACCAATAATTTTATCTAGGAATCTGATTTGGAATATTAATTTTTCTCATTTTTCTATTGCATGTGCCATTATTCAAGATTTTTCATATTCACCAGGGAAATCTAGAACTAGTCAATCAAGATTAACGATTCAGTCTTCAAAAGAGATATCTTTTTTATCTCAAGAAACAATTATAGCGTTTCATTTTTTTGTAATGTCCATATTATATTAGTTAATAGCTTATAGCTTATAGCTTATAGCCGAAAGTAATTATTTTTTTAATGTTTTTATAAAACCGTTTATCATTTTGTGTAATTCTTCTGAATTTTCAAGTATATTTTCAAAATCATTTTTGTCTATATATCATATTTCAGAAGCTATAATAAGTTGAGTTTTAAGTTCACTTATGCTTCAACGAGCAATAAATAGAAATCTTAGAAATTCTGCATTAGTTTCTCTATCATTTCATTCTGCAATATTACTTGCAATACTTACTGATGATCTCTGGATTTGATCTTTTAATCATAAATCTTTTCTAAATCAAGGTGATTCCAAAGTTAACTTATATATTTGTTTACTTAATTCAATAGATTTTTTCCAAATATTCAGATTTTCAACTCTTCACATTTTATAATTTTATTAAAATTATCTAGGAACTAATAACTATAAGCTATCAGCTAATCTTACATAAATTGTATATTCTTCTTGATGTATGAGTAAACATCGGGTTTCAGGTCTATTCATCTGAGTTCTTCAATTTTGAACCATTTGAATCAAGTGAATTTTTCTCATTTTTCTTCCGGATCTTCCTCTACGATTTTTGGTTCATCTTTTCAGATATATTTAACCAAAAACAAATAAACATCTTTATTAATTGTAGGATTTCAAGGTAGGTATGTAGCCAAAAATGTAAAATTAATTTTGGTTATAAACTTAATTACTTCGAGGTATTCTATTGCTAATCATGTTTCTTCACTAATTTCACGAAGAGCCGTTTCTTTGGCTTTCTCTTCGTTTTCTATGTGTCATTTGGGTATTACATAGATATTTTTACCTTTTTGATTTTTTCTCTCAAGAAGTAATATTTCGAAATTTCAAAAAACATTTACACGATATACAATACCTCAAGAACTTTTTTCAAATATTCTTGACATATATGCTATTATAAAAGGTAAAGTAGATTTTTAACTGACTCAACTATAATTATTTTTTCAAAAAATACAAAATAATTATTTTTTTGTTTGATTTTTATCTTTATTTTTGTAAATTGTAAGCAATATTTTAAGTATTTATATATTAAGGAATTAACCTTTTTTTATTATGCATTTTGAAATCGATACAAAAACACTAAAAAACGGAATTGATATAGTTGGACATGCAAGTATGTCTGGCAGTATGACGCCAATACTTGAGAATATTCTAATTAATGTTCAATACAAAAAAGTTATTTTCACAGCGAATAATCTAGAAATGGCAATTGAATATTTTGTAGATGAATGAGTTGATATTAAATGAGAATGAAGTTTCACAATTTCTTCTAAGTTTATTTCTTCTTTTGTTTCTCTTGTAAATGATGAAAAAATCGACATAGAATTACTTACTAATTCTTCTCTTGCTTTCAAAACTCCTTCTTCAGATACAAAAATCAAATGAATCGAAGCTTCCAAATTCCCTCTAATTCCAAGTCTTAAACAAGAATACTCATTCAGAATGTCTTCTGATTTATTAAAAAAAGCAATTGAAAAAACAATTTTCTCTACAGCAGAAGGTACTATTCGCCCAACTCTTGCTTGAATATATCTTCATATTACTGATGATGAAATAATATTTGCTTCTACAGATTCATACAGATTATCAGAATTCAAAACCAAAAACATCGCAAATATTGCAAAACCGATATCTATAATTATTCCACAAAAAACTGCTCAAGAACTTAGTCGTATTCTTCCAGAAAAAAGTTCAGTAGAACTTGTTGTAAGTGAAAACCAAATATTATTTGTTTTTGATAATATCAGACTTTATTCAAGACTTCTTAATGGTCATTTCCCAGATTACCGTTCATTTTTCCCTAAAGGTCATTCTACTAAATGAGTAGTCCTAAGAACTGATCTTATCCAGTCACTTAAGAGAATTAATCTGATTTCAAAAGAAAACAACTATAATACAAGAATGAACTTTGATATTGACCATTGAATTGAGCTATCTACTTGAGATACTGAGATATGAGCTTGAAGAATTGAGCTACCTGCTTCAATAGAATGAGAAAACTCTATGATTGGACTTAATTCTGTTTATCTTATAGAAGCGCTTAATGTAATAAAAGACGATTACGTTAGTATGGATTTTGAAACAAATCTTTCACCAGTAATGCTTAGAGGGATTACCCCAAAAGAATCAGACTTCGACTACAAACATATTATAATGCCATTAAAGATATAATTATAAATAAAATTTATAAAAAATTATGGAAAGAATTATATATTTAAAATGAGATAGAATATCTCTTGTAATTCCTGAAAAGCAAGATGTAAATATTATGTATTTATGAATAAATAATTTTGAAATTTCAAAAAATTTATGAGAATTAAATAGATTTTATTTTGAAAATGAAGAAAAATTTTATGATTCTTTAGTTTTAGAACAAAAACATTTTTTTGTAATTATGAAAAATGATACAAAAGAAATTATCTGATGAATATGATTTAATGATTTTAACAAATTAAGTAGAAATGCAGAAGTTTGAATTTGTATTTATCTAGAAAATGAACTTGGAAAATGATACTGAACTGATGCAATGAAATTATTTTTAAAATATACTTTTGAAATTGTGGGTTGTAATAAACTAAAACTCTGAGTTTTTGATTTTAATAAAAGATGAGTAAGTTCTTATCTTAAATGCTGATTCAAGGAAGTATGAATACTTAAACAGGAGGCATTTATTGCTTGAGCATATAGAGATTCTATTTTAATGGAGATTATGAAAGATGAATATTTACAATAAAAAAATTAACTAGGAATATCTATGCAACAAAAATTAACACAACTAAAAGAAGAAACACTTGCTAAAATTAAAACTCTTGCTACTGAGCAGGAGATTATTGATTATCGTAATGCAATTGTGGGTAAGTCAGGTAGTCTTACTGAAATTCTCAAATGAATCAAGGATTTGTCTGTAGAAGATAAACAAACTATTGGTAAACTTAGTAATGATATTAAAGTTTCAATTCTAGAAGCTTTTGAACTTAGACTGAATGAAATTAAAAAAGCAGAAATTGAAGCAAAACTTGCTAATGAATTTTTTGATGTGACAAGTCCATCTAATGAAGATAATGCAGTTCATAAACATCCACTTACAAGAGCTTTGGATCAAATCTACAATACTTTTGAAAGAATGTGATTTAAGATTTATGAATCAGCAGAAGTAAGTACTGAATATCTTAACTTCGATTCTCTTAATGTACCAGCGACTCATCCAGCTCGCGATATGCAAGATACTTTTTGGTTAGAAGGGAAGTGAAACGTACTTGCAACTCAGACTTCTTCAATGCAGAATATTATTTATAAATCTAGTGAACTACCTATTAGAGCTATAGTTCCAGGTAGAGTTTTCCGTAATGAAGATATCGATGCTACTCATGAAAATACTTTTTATCAAGTTGAGTGAGTTGTAGTTGATAAAGATATTAATATCTGACATCTCAAATATACAATTAAAACAATGCTTGGAGATTTATTCGGAAAAGAAGTAGAAATTCGTCTTAGACCTTGATTTTTCCCATTCGTAGAGCCAGGAGTTGAGATTGATTTCTCTTGTCCATTCTGCATTGATGATTGATCAAAATGCAGAGTATGCAAATGATCTAGCTGGATAGAATTCATGTGAGCAGGTCTTATACATCCGAACGTCCTTAGAGAATGATGAATTGATCCAGAAGTTTATAGTTGATTCGCATTTGGTTTCTGACTTAATCGTCTTGTAATGATCAAATATTGAATTAATGATATTCGTTATTTCCAACAGCCGAATCTAGCTTTTCTCAAACAATTTTAAATAAATAAAAGCCTCAATTTAGATTGAGGCTTTTATTTATGTTTTTCTTTTTCAATGTAATAACATATCTACAGCTTGTTCCATAGAACCTGCATCTACAATATTTCAAGAATTAACAAAGAATATTTCATCAGCATTTTCAATTGTATTAAGTCTATGGGCTATTATAACTTTGGTTGTACTTTTTGGAAGTTTATCAAGAATGTTTTGAAGAAGCATTTCTGTAACTGTATCAATATTTGCAGTTGCTTCATCAAGAATTAATAATTCAGGTTTTCTTAGTACTGCTCTTATAAATGCTACAAGTTGTTTCTGTCATAGACTAAGAGTTCAGCCACTTGATGAAACCACTGTTTCTAGTCATTTATCGAATCTATCAAGAAGTGTTCATAATCATTCAGATTCTATCATAGTCTTTAATTCATTAATTGTGAGAGTCTTTAACTCTTCGTTTCAATAGATAATATTTTCGAATAAGTTTCATGTGAATAAGAATGGATCTTGAAGAATGAATCATATTTTTTGAGTTATTTCAAAAGTCTCGTAAGTTCTTATATCTTTTCATTTGAATATTACCATTCATTTTGTTGGGTCGAATAATCTTGCAATTAGAGATGCTGTTGTCGTTTTTCATCATCATGTTGGCCCCACAAGAGCATAAGTCTTACCAGATTCTAATTTGAAATTTACGTTTTCTAATACTTGTTTTCCATCTGGATATGAGAAGCTAACATTTTTGAACTCTAAAAGATTTGAAGTACTTTTATTATTTTCTTTTGATTTAATTACTTCCAAATCTGATGAAAGAGATAATATTTTATAAATACGATCCCAAGCTGCCATTGCAACTTGAAAATTAGACCAAAGTGAAGCAATTTGTCTTAACGGTTCATAGAACCTATTAATATATATCAAAAAACTTATTAGAACTCATATTGTTAAGCTGTTTTGATTAATTAGATATATTCCTAATACAACCACGATTAATTGTGCCATATTAGAAAATAATCCATACGCAGGTGTCAGAGTATTATTTGCAATTCAAGCTTTTAGTGAGCTTTTGTAATTTTGTTCATTAACAATATTGAATTTATTTCTAAAGTAATCTCTACGATTGAAAGCGACTATTACTTTAAAATTTTCTAAATTTTCTGATATTTCAGCACTTAATCATCAAAGATTCTTCAAACTACTTGCATTTGTTTTTTTGATCCATGGAGATAGAATTCTAGTGAAAATAAGTAAAAGAACTCATGGAATTAAGGCTGCGACTCATAGCTCGAAGTTGATATATAGAATGAATATTCAAGTTCATATAATCATAATTATATTAGCAATGAATTGGACAAGAGCTTGAGAAAAAAACTGATTAAGTTTATCAGTATCATTATTAATGCGAGAGATTAAATCTCAAATTTTGTTCTGGTTGAAAAAAGCAATTGGTAAGTTTTGAAGTTTTGAAAAAATAGAATTACGCAAATTAAATAAAACTCTCTGTCATGTTTTTCACATTAGAAGTGTCTGAAAATAACTTGCAAAAAGAGCTACCGAGTACATTGTAAGAAGTATTGCAGCGAATATAAGTACTCAATGAAAATCCTTTGTCTGAATATAATTATCAACCGTATATCAAATAATTACTGGTGCTACTAAATTTAGTAAAGAATTAATTAATACAGCAATTGCAGCAAAAACTAAATTACTTTTTTGGTCCTTCATTAATGGAAAAAGCTTCTTAAGTGAGTTAAGAGTTTTTGTTTTTTCTTCTTCTTGAAATTTATTATTTAATTTGTAATTATTATTATTCATATGAATTTGTACTTTTTTGTGAATTATAAATCTGAATATATTCTGGACATGTTTCTAGAAGTTCATTATGTAATCATTTTGCTATTATTTCTCATTCCATCATAAGTATAATTTGATCATATTTTTCGATAGAACTTATTTTTTGTGTAACTGATATTATTGTCATATCTGGATAATTTTTGCTGATATTATCTAATATTTTGCGTTCAGTTTTTGAATCAACTCTAGCTGTAAAATCATCTAACAAAAGTATTTTTGGATTGAGAGCTAGTGCTCTTGCGAGCATTATTCTTTGTTTCTGTCATCAAGATAAACTAGATCATCTTTCGGAAACCACTGTCTCCAATCACTCTGGAAGATTATCTATGAATTCTTTTACTTCAGCAGTAATAAGCGCTTTTTCTAGATTTTCTTCGGGGATTGTTTCACTGAATGCAATATTTTCTCTAACTGTCAGGTTAAATATTATACTATCTTGGAATACAAAACCAATTTGTTTATAGAGAGTTTCCGGATTATAACTTTCTATGAGTTTATTATTATAGCTAATACTTCACCCTTGAGCTTTTATAAGTCAAATAAGTGCATATAGAAGTTGAGTTTTTCATGCAGCTGTTGGTCATATTATTGCTGTTTTACTTCTTGGTTTAACTTTGAATGAAATATCTTTTAGAGCTGGTTTTTCTAAGTAAATTATTTGTAGATTTTCAACTTTTATATCTCAATCTAGTATATCTTCATTTCATCACAATTCACTTCTATCTTCTATATTTAATACTTCTGAAATTCTTTCAAAAGAAGCAGATGCTTGTGCAATTAAGTTACTCATTATTCCAATTATAAGAATAGGGAATATAAGTAGTGCAACATAACTATTAAAAGCAGTGAAATCTCACAAACTCATTGAAGAATTAATGACATAGTAACCTCATAGCGTAAGAATTACAAGAGTTGCAAGACTTGCAATAAAAGTTACTAGCGGGATAAGAGTTGCAAAAGCTTTTAATATTTTTAGTCCTGTTTCTTGAGCTTCGCTATTTGCTTTGTGGAATTTATCAAGTTCACTTCATTTCGAATTAAGAACTCTTATTAAGGTTGAACCTAGAATACTTTCATTTATAACTTTATTTAGCCAATCTACTATTTCCCTAGTTTTCAAAAAAAGTACCCTGATTTTTCTAAATATCAGAAAAAAAAGCACTCATATAATTGGAACTATTGTTAATACTGCAAAAGCTAATTTCCAGTTAATCATAAAAAGAAGTATTGCTGCTCAAATTACAATAATAACAGAAGATACTAAAGAAACAATTGCTTGTGATATAAATAGCTTAATTGAATCTATGTCAGAAGTAAGGTTTGTAAGTAATTTTGCTGGCGTTATTTTTTCTATGAATAAATAATCTTGTCTAGAAACTTTATCAGTTATTTTTTCTCTTAGATCTTTTGCTACTTTTTCAGAAGTATATATCTGGAATATATTCTGAATATAAGTAAAAATAAATATCAAAATCATTATTATACCAAATTCAAGCACAAAGTCATAAATTATGAATTGTTTTTGAGTATATGCATCAATAGCACGGGCAATGATTTTTGGAATAATAAGACCAAGGGCACTACTTGTTATTGTTAATATAAGTAGAGTTATAATTGATTTTTTATATGGTTTTAATAAACCAAATATATTTGATTTTTTCTTCGGAATTTCATCTATTTTTTCTTGTTTCATATTATTTTCAATTTTCAATTATTTTACTTTTATCTTTTATGAAGATGAAATAAAGAGTTGGAAGTACGATAAGTGTAAAGAAAGTAGAAACAGTTAGACCGAATATTATTGATAATCCTAGTGATGTCCAAGTTGGATTACTAAGTGTAAGAGGAATCATTCATAATACAGTACAGATTGAAGTTAGAAATACTGGTTCAAGACGAGTTTTTACGGCGTCTATTATACTTTCTTTGAATTCAATATCCTCTTTTATATTGGCGTTTATTTTATCAAAAAGGATTATTCAATTACGTACAACTATTCAGAAGAGCGCTACAAGTCAGATAAGTCCGGGGAAAGATAATGGTTGACCGAATAATACTAATCATACGAATACTCAGATTAAAGAAAGAGGAATTGTAGTAAGAACAAGTATGGATTGTTTATAAGAATCAAATAGCACAACAAGAGTTATAATTATAAAAAATATTCAAAAAATCATCGAAGTCATAAGACTTGCAACAGATTTTGCACTTTCTTCATTTGATCAACCTACAACTCATTCATATCAAACAGGCATTTTATAACTAGCTGTTTTTTTATTGAATTCAGCTAAAATATTTTTTCAATTTGTGGTTTTTCATGCAGAAGCTGTTACAGAGATTACTCTTTTTTGATTTATTCTTGTTATAGAATTCGTTGAGGGATTAAGTTCATTAACAAGAATATCGCGTAAAAATACATCCTGTCATCTAAGATTTTTGATTTTCAAATCTTTGATTTTATCAAGATTATTAGAACTTTCATTATTATAAATAGTCCTTACAATTATTTCATCAGTTCATTTAAGTATTTTAGTTGCTTCTGCACCATCAACTACATTTCTAACGAATAGTCATACTTGAGCAAGAGATAAATCATACAGAGCAAGTTTAGTTGAATCAAAGCTGAATTTGAATTCAAGAGGAACAGGTTTTCTTGATGATTCAATATTAATTGCGCCAGGAATTTTTGACAAAACTTTTTTATAATCATCTGCAATTTTTTGCATTATATTAAAGTTTTCTCAATATATCTTTATTTCAAAATCAGCTCATGAAGCTGGCCCAGAAGCTGCTTCTGCTATAGTAATTTTAATTCAATTAATTTTTGTAAACTCTTTCCTAAGCCTATCAGTCATGTCTATTGATGTTTCTTTTCTTCAGTATTCTTTTTTTATAAGATTTATTGTAATAGAAGCATAATTATCTCATGAATTTGATCATCATAAACTTTTTCATCAACCACCCGATTGGGCTCATACAGTTGTTGCAAAACTGGTAACTTCTTTTTCTTTTAATAATAATGTTTCTATCGGTTTAACAAGTTCAGATGTTATATCTAGTCTTGTTCCTGGTTCAGCCTCGAAGTTAATTGCAAAAGTGTCAGCGTCAGTTTTTGGAAAAAAATCGCTTTTTAATATTCATAATCCAGGTAAGGATAGAGATAAAATAAATAATCATAAAACTCAAAACAAGAATGTTATTGCCCTTTTTCTTTTACTTATAATGTATTCAAGAATATGTTCATAAAAATTTTCAATCTTGGTTAGTTTGATAAATCATGAGCCCATGAATTTTGATAATCTTGATTCTTTTTGACCTTTTTTTAAAGCTACTTTATCAAATGTAACAGCTAGCGCTGGATTAATAGTAAGCGCGACAATAAGAGATGAAAGAAGCGTGACTGTAATTATGAAAGGAATTGAAAATAAGAATTTACCCATTATTCATGTCATAAATAACATCGCTGAGAATATATAAACTACTGTAAGAGTAGTTGATATTAATACGTTTCTATAATCACGAAGTACAAGAAGTGCAGATTCTCTCGTAGTGAATTTACCAGTTCATTTATATTGATTAATTGCAGATATTACAACTATTGCATCATCAACCAGTAATCCTAGTGATAATATCAAAGCAAACATTGTCAAAAAATTGAGAGTTTGTCAGAATAATGCCATTATTGTGAAAGTCATCAAAAATACCAATGGAGCAGAAATTCATGCAACAAGTGCTTCTTTTATTCAGATTATTGCAAATAAACTTAAAAATACTAGCAGTACAGTTATAAGTCAGTCTCTTACAAGATGTTCAAGATCAAGTTTTATTCTTTCAGAATTATCTTGGATTGTTGTTATTTTTAGATCTTTAGGAAGAATTCATAGTGATTGCATTTCTTCAAGTTTTACTACTCATTCATCAATAAGATTAACTATTGATCATCCAGTTTTTTTCACTACTCAAAGCGTTACTGCGCTAGAAGGTTCTGTAAGCTTAGAGTCTGATCATTTATAAGATAATCTTGATAGGGTTGTTCTTTTTTTGGGCGCTTCAAAAACATTTGCAACATCCTTAAGATATATTATTCAGCTATTTCATGTTTTTGAGATTACCAAGTTTTTAAGTGATTGTATATCAAAAAACCTTTCATCAAGAGTTATAGTATGTTTATATTTGTCCACTGCTAAATCTCAAATGGGGATTGTAAAGTTGAGTCAAGCTATAGCAGAATTAACTGAACTTGCTGTTAAATTAAGTTCATCTAATTTTTTTGGGTCATATTCAACTCTGAATTCTACTTGGTCTCAACCTGATAATCTTGCCTCTGAAACAAGCGGATTTTTTTCTAATTCATCTCTAATTTTTTTTGCGTAATCATAAAGTTCGAATCAATTATACTCACCTGATATTGTAAATGTCCAAATTGGTGAATCATCAAGTGAGATTTCAGTAACCACTGGATCTTTTGTATCTGCTGGTAAATCTTTTTTTGCTAAATCGGCTTTATCTTTTAATTCTCTCATTGCAGTAGGAATATCCTTATTGGATGTGAATTGTACTATAATCATCGATACACTGTTTTTTGAAGTGGATGTCATTGTATCAATTCATTTGATTTTGTTGATTTGTTTTTCTAATTTTTTGGTTACCAAGTCTTCTACAATTTCTGGACTTGCTCATGGAAGCATAGTCACGACTGTTCATATTCAGATTTTTACTTCTGGATTAGATTCAAGCGGCAATGTTCTAGCTGATAATAATCATGCAATTACTATTATTACAACAAGAAGAATAATAAATCTTGTTCTTGTTAAAAAGAAATTAGACCAGCTATCATTTAATTTAGGATCGAATTTTAATTTATCTAGATATTTTGACTTAATTTTGTGATTATTTTCTGACATAAATAATTAGTTAAAAATTTTTAAATATATAATTTAGTTATTTTTTTACCTTTTCTTTCGCTACAAGTATTTTTTATATTACTAACATTTCTGTCATTCCCTTGAAAAAGGGAATCTAGGATTAATGTATTCTTCAATTGATTTTAATAAGGTATTATTTTTTTATTCTGGATTCCCGATTTCTCGGGAATGACAATACTGGAAGTTATTTTAGATTATCTATTTTCAATAAATATAAGTTCCTTTTAATTCAGGAAATGACTGATAAGGTTGAAAAAAATTAGCTTGTACTTACCAGATTAATCTTTACTTAGTTACTTTTCTTCTTCTATCTTATCTCAATCTTGTAAATCTAGAGTTCATGAAATAACAACTTTTTCTCATTCTTTTACTCATGATAGAATTTGAACCCGAGTACTATTTTGTGAACCTATTTTTACTTGACGAGTCTTAGCTATTCAATCTTTTACAACAAAAATACTATAATCTCATTGACCAAGACTTATAATTGATGAAAATGGAACTAAGATAACCTTTTCACTGTCTTTAATTTTATTTATAACTACATCAACATAATCTCAAAGATTAATTAATTCTGGTTTTTCTGTAAATATTACCTCAACTTTAAACATTTTAGTTGTTGGATCCGCAGCAGGAGATAGAAGAGTAATTATTCAAGTAAAAGTATTATTTCATTTTAATATTTGAGCTTCTTGACCAAGTTTTAGGAATGATATATTATCACCACTAACATCTAGTTTTATTTTTAATTGTGAATTATCTCAGATCATGAATACTGGAGTTCATACATTAACCATTGTACCAATTTCTGCATTTCTAGCTGTTATTATTCAATTAAAAGGAGCTATAATTGATGTATTATTAAGTTGAATTCAAGCTAGATCCTTTCATCACTTAGCGCTATCAATTTGAGATTTTGCTTGTACTCTTTGAGAATTGAGTTTTGCTTGGATTGAATCAAAACTCGATTGAGCAATTCTTACGGCATTATCTACATTATCTCTAGTTTGCTTAATGGTTGCTTCGGTATTTTCTAATTGGCTCTTGAGTAATGTTTCATTTCAATTTATATTATCTATTTGAGAATTATTTCATGCTTTTATGTTATCTAATTGTGCATTTGCAATATTTATTGCATTCTGAAGAGATACCAAATTAGTCTCTGTAGATGATTTTGTAGTTATTAATGTATTTTTTAGACCTGTAATTTGACTCTGAGATTGTAGAATTGAACCTTGGATTTTTGCAATATTCAAGCTAAGTGTATCAAGAGTTGTCTGTGTAAAAGTTGAAGAAGTAATAGAGTTGTTGAGAGTAAGAACTAGATTATCATAAAGTTCTGAATCTTTTGTAATTAAATCTAATACAATATTAGTTTTTTTATCCAATGATTCTATGTCAGTTCCATAATTAACACTAAGCAATGAATCATATTGACTCTTTAATTCTCTAAAAATATTTTCTGCTTGTATCTTTATATTTGAATTCTTTGCTCATAGATAAACTTCGTAGCTATCATTTGCATTTTTGTTCTTGTCTGTAACTCATAGTATCATATCTGCTTGAGTTATTGATGAATCAATAGTAATTAGGGCACTCGACAAACTAACTTTTAAGTTTTCATAAATTGAATTGAGATTCTCTTTAGAATTTTTCTTAAAATTTTCAAGATTTGTTTTTGAATTATCTAACATAAGTTCAGAATTTTTGAGACTTTCTGATGTCGTTAGGTTTGTATTTGAAACATTTTTTTTGATATTATCAAGTTGAGTTTTTGATAATTCTAATTGTTTTTGAGTTGTAATGTATGTATTTTCTTTTGCAGTCTTTGCATTTTCTAGCTGAATGCGAGCTGATTCCAGATCATTTTTTATTGATTCTTCTGTATAACCATAAGCATTCAATGAATTATTATAAGCTGTGTTCGCATTATTAAAAGAAGTTCAATATGCAGAACTGCTCAAATCAATCTGAGCTAATAATTGACCTTGTTTAACTTCTTTTCAGACTTCTGCATTAAGATTTTTGATTATTCATCAAGCAAGCGTAGAAATTGGAGTTTCCATAATTGGTCCAACTTTTCATACAAGTTTTATTTGTTCATTAAAATAATCTTTCGAAATCACTTGAGTTTTTATACTTTTTCATGGTATTATATCAGCAACTTCTTTTACTTGAGTTCAGCAAGAAGTTAGAATAATTGAAGATATAATGAATATTGATACTATTTTTTTCATATTAGTTTTTTAAAGGTTATAAATTTATTAAGTTTTTTGTAATTAATTACACATTTCTTTTTTCATATATTCCATCATTTCATCAATATCATCCATTTTAATCATTCAAATTGCTTTACCATTTTTGGTAACTACCATAAGGCTATCTCAAGGAATAATATTAAGCATTTCTCTTACTTCAACTGGAATTACAACTTGTCATTTAGTCCCAACCGTAACTGTAGTATGAAGCTTAAGTCATGCTTTTGCATGAAGTTCTTGTATTTCTTCATTGTTTAAATCTTTTTTCATAATGTATGATTATATTAATTAAGTATGATTAAGTATACTTATTATACTTAATTGTCAAAATAAATTTACTAATAAATTTTACTTATTTATTCAATTGTTTATTAGAGCTATTATTTTTTGCCAATTGTCTTATTTTCAATATAATTCACGAAATTTTAATCTAATTAATTATGTGAAATATAACTTTCCTTTTGCTTTATTTAGTTCTTGCATTTGTCTTAGCTTTTGCTATTACACCTTTTTATATAAAAATGCTTCACAAATTCCACCTTGGTAAGCAAATACGCGAAGAATGATTAGTAGGAAAGGCTATAGAATTCGCCAAACTTCATGCCTTCAAAACTTGAACACCTACAATGTGATGAGGAATGATACTTGGAGTAGTATGAATACTTGTTATTCTTTCAATAGTATTCCTATATTTTGGTACAGAAATACAAGGTATTATTTGATCAAAGATTAAATATTCTCTCTGGAATCGTAATGAAACTTATCTATCTTTGTTCACTCTTTTTACAGTTTGATTATTATGATTAGTTGATGATTATATGAATGTAAAATGAATAGGTAGGACAAAATGAATAAGTGCAAAATTCAAAATGCTCTGGTTAATTCTCTTTTGAGCTCTTTGAGCATATTGGTTTTATTTCAAACTTTGACATACAAGCTTTAATCTTCCTTTTTTTGGTAATCTTAATCTGGGGCTTTTCTATATTCCAATATTCATTTTTATAATTATTTCAATGGCAAATGCTGTCAATATTACTGATTGATTAGATTGATTAGCCTGATGACTTCTTCTTTTTAATTACGTAGTTTATGCTATTATTACATATAATCAGAATTTATTCATTTTGTCGGCTCTCTGTATGATTATAGTATGAACTTTAATTGCTTTTTTGTGGTTCAATATTAAGCCAGCTAAATTCTATATGTGAGATGTATGAGCGCTAGCGCTAGGAGCCAATCTCTGAATAATTGCAATGATGACGAATACTTTGATAGTCCTTATAATTATTTCTTGAATTTATATTCTTGAGATTTTAAGTAGTCTTATTCAAGTAACTAGCAAGAAATTAAGAAAAGGGAAGAAAGTGTTCAGAATTGCTCCTTTTCATCATCATCTCGAGGCAATAGGTTGGAAAGAGGAAAGTGTCGTTATGAGATTCTGGCTTATATGAATGATATTATCCAGTGTAGGTTTACTTGTTAGTTTTTTACTTAAATAAGTTTATGAATTCAATAACATTCTTATGTTTATTCGCAGCTTTTTGCTCTACATTCGCTTGAGTACCTCAAGTGATAAAAATAACCAAAACAAAAGAAACAAGTGGTATCTCTCTATCAATGTACTTCATGCTTGCAGTTGGTATTACAAGTTGGCTCATATATGGACTTCTAATAAAAGATGTCCCAATTATAGCAGCAAATGGGATAAGTCTTATTTTTACAATGATAGTGATAGTTCTGAAGTTTAAATATAAATAAGATTGACATTTTATAATTATTGTTTATATTAACAAAATAAAAACAAATAGTCTATTGGACTTAAAAACAAAAAAGGAGGATATTGTATGTATCTTAATGAAATAGCATTGCCTTTAGGAATGTTTGTAACACTTTTAGGTTTCGGAATTTTTTATATAATACTGAAATTTCCTGTACTGAAATCAATTCTTCTTAAAAAAATAAGGATAAAGAAATAAAATAGTTCATACTAAACAAAAGCCGGTTTTCACCGGCTTTTTGCTATTCGATTTTATATATTACTCTTCTTCTTCGAATTTAACTCATCTTTGTTTTTGAGTTTATTATTAATATATTAATCTAAGTTTTTCTCAAAAATAGAACTAGGTTTAATTAATTTAACAAAGTTAAAGGATTATATTAAAATATAATGGTAGTTCTTAAGTTAGAATCTCTTATCTAAGATTTAGGTACATTTACTGTATATGATCTAGTAGGTCATCAACCATTAGGTGTTACTTTTAATACAACAGGTATAGTTTGTCATGCACTAATACTTATAGATGCCGATGCAACTCAACTTGTTAGTAGAATTGGATCATTGGTTCATACTTTTAGAGTCATAGTTGCATTGCTATCTTCTAGAAATGCCGTTACTGAAAAAGTTGTAGTAGTAATTGATGCAGATAAATAATTTAATGTATCTATATAAAAAGTTGGTGCTAGAATTTTTATTGTTGTAGGTGATGTTTTTATAAGTATACTAGTAAGCCTTGCACTACCAGGGCGTGTTACATCAACCGTATAACTGTTTGTTATTCATCAAATATTGGAAGTTATTGTTACATCAATAGGAATTGTTTGCCCCTCATTTATATTAATTATAGTAGAAGGCATATTATTTGAAAGCACAATAGGGCTATTACTTCAAATTTTCAATTCCATAGTTGAATTAGTGTCCTCTAATGTTGCAGTCACTGCAAATGTTGCTGTATCAACATTTGAACTATAGTTATTTATATCAGCTATAAAAGTTCATGTTAGTAACATTTCTGTAGATAATCAGTTTAAGATTTTCAGATTAGTTAACTTCACACTAGAGGGAATTATTGGATTAGATGAAATCGAATTTTTCACATTAGTAAGATAATTATTTCAAAAAATTATAAGTCCCATTTTATCCTCATCTTCTCAGAGTAATGTTGCGAGTTGTGTACCGCTTCATGCTTTCCATTGTTCTTTAGTAGGAATTATTGCATAAATTGCTGATCAAGATGAGGTTGATCATATATCGCTTGAGGATAATTTATAGGGAAGATTATTAGTTCATTCCTCAATAAAGAATGTTTCTCAAGAAATAAGATTATTATTTCAAGTGAATATGAGTCAAGGGACTTTATATATACTTCATGAATATTTAAATAATCACATAAAATTTCAACTTACTTTTGAATTATATGAGTCTTCTGCATATGCAGTTGAAAGATTTGGGATTGACAATGTCATTTGGTTTTCTAATACGGCAGCTATCTGATAATATTTTCAAACTACATCAGTTCAATATGGATAAGTATCTCAAGAAAGAGGATCAAAGGGTTTTTTTGATAAATTAATTATTTTTGATATTCTTTCATGTATGTTTCATACATATATTAGATTAATTCAGTTAATTGTTCATGTTCAGGTTATGTTTTCTGGAGTAGGATACTTTCATGCAATAGAATTATATACTTCTAATCATTTTTTGACCATAGATAAATCTGAAAGTCTAGTGGAATCTCTAGCACTACTAGATTGATTGGAAAAAGATAAAAATGCAATTGTTGCTAATATTGAAAGAATGACGATTACTACGATTAATTCAACAAGAGTGAAACCATATTTTTTACTGTACATAATATATATTTTAAAAATTATTTAACCAAAATAATTATAATTATAATTTTTACAAGTTTTTTTTGTAATAAAAAATTCCCTCAAGGTTTAGTTGAAGGAATTTTTTTAAAAATCTGATTTTTACTCGTCTTCTTCGAATTTAACTCATCTTTCTGCTCTGATTTTTTCTGTAATATTAGATGGAACTTGTGAATAATGATGGAATTCCATTGTATAAGTTGCACGACCTTGTGACATAGAACGTAGATCAGTAGAATAACCGAACATTTCTGATAATGGAACGTACGCTTTAAGAATTTTAGCCATTCATCTTTCTCCCATTTCTATGATTTGTCCACGTTTACCATTAAGGTTACCAAGCACATCTCACATATATTCTTCTGGAGTATTAACTTCAACTAACATAACTGGCTCAAGCAACGCTGGTCTAGCTTTTTTAGTTGCTTCACGGAAACATTTTGATGCAGCTAATTTGAATGATAGTTCATTCGAATCAACATCATGGTAAGAACCAAAAGTCAGAGTAGCTTTAACATCAACTATTGGGTAACCAGCAATAATACCTCTTGTATAAGATTCTTTTAATCATTTTTCAATACCTGGGATATATTCTTTTGGAATAGTTCAACCAACTATTTTGTTCACGAAAACTGTTTCAGCTTTTAGTGTTTCGTCAGCTTCTCTCATTTCTTGAGTAATCGGTTCAAAAGTAATTATTACATGACCGTATTGTCCACGACCTCAAGTTTGTTTTTGATGTTTGAATTCTGCGTCTTTTACCATAGTTGTAATTGTTTCTCTATATGCAACTTGCGGAGCACCTACATTACATTCAACTTTGAATTCTCTTTTCATTCTATCAACGATAATTTCTAGATGAAGTTCACCCATTCATGCGATAATAGTTTGACCAGTTTCTACATTAGAACTTACTCTGAATGATGGATCTTCTTCTGCTAGCTTATTAAGAGCTAGACCCATTCTTTCTTGATCAGCTTTAGTTTTTGGTTCAACTGAGATTGAGATTACTGGTTCTGGGAATTCCATTCTTTCTAGAATAACTGGTTTTTCTAATTCACAAAGTGTATCTCAAGTTTTAGTATCTTTAAGACCAATTACAGCTCAGATATTACCTGCTGGGATTTCTTCGATTTCTTCACGGTGATTAGCATGCATTTGTAGTAGACGACCAATTCTTTGTTTTTCTCCTGAAACAGAATTAAGAACATAAGAACCAGATTTAAGAACTCCTGAATATACTCTTACGAAAGTAATTCTTCATACAAAAGGATCAGTAGCAATTTTGAATGCAAGAGCACTTAGCGGTTCTTTTGGATCTTGTTTGAAAGTAATTTTTTTCTCTTCATCATCAACGTCAACTCCTGAGATAGTACCTTCGTTAATATCCATTGGAGAAGGAAGATAATCTAGAACAGCATCAAGTACTAATTGTACTCATTTGTTAGTAAGGGCAGAACCACATACAAGAGGATATAATAGACTTTTTATTGTTCAAGCTCTAAGACCTTTTTTGATATCTGCAACAGATAAATCTCATGCTTCAAAGAATTTTTCCATTAATTCATCTGATTGTTCAGCAGCTTTTTCTATTAATTCAGCTCTCATTGTAGTACATTTGTCTTTCAAATTTTCTGGAAGTGGGATTTCAACAACTGTTTCACCCATTTTACCATCGAATCTATAAGCTTTCATTTCTACTAGGTCGATAATACCAGCAAAATCGTTTTCTTCTCAGATAGGATATTGAATAGCAATAACTTTATTACCTGCTAATCTTTTTTTGATAGATTCATAAGTCATATCAAATGAAGCACCTGTTTTATCCATTTTATTTGCAAAAGCAATTCTAGGAACATTATATTTATCAGCTTGTTTCCAAACAGTTTCTGATTGAGGTTCAACTCATTGTGATCCATCAAATACAGCAACTCAACCATCAAGAACTCTCATTGAACGTTCTACTTCAATTGTAAAGTCAACGTGACCTGGAGTATCGATAATATTGATTTGGTGATCTTTCCAAAAACATGTAGTAGCAGCAGAAGTAATTGTAATACCTCTTTCTTGTTCTTGAGCCATCCAATCCATAGTTGCAGCACCTTCATGTACTTCTCAGATTTTGTGTGTTTTACCTGTATAGAATAGAATTCTCTCAGAAGTAGTAGTTTTACCAGCATCAATATGAGCGATAATACCAATATTTCTAAGTTTTTTCATGTCAGTAATAATACTTGCCATAAGTTTAAAATTAAAAATAAATAAATTATAAAAATGTTTTGGTTGTTAGTCCTTGGACTCTGTTTTTTTGGGCTTATTTTCAATAAAATCCAAAAATTAAAAACCAAATCGATTTTTGGTGAGCAAATTGTATTGGAAAGTGATTAATAGTCAAATTTATTTAAAGCAAAAAAAGAATAGTTTTAAAGTGTTATTTTCAAAAAAATAATACATTAATTTGACTAATTGTCGTTTTATATATAATAACCCTACTTTTTAATAAAGTATGCCAATGTAGCTCAGTGGTAGAGCACAGGATTCATACCCCTGCGGTCGGTAGTTCAATTCTACTCATTGGCACCAGTTTTGATTTATTATTTGCTTTATAGAACTTTTTTTCTATAATCACCACACATTATTATATCGCGGAGTAGAGCAGTGGTAGATCTCCCGCAGACGGGATCATAACCTTAGGGTCTATGTTTTACATATATATCATCAAATCAGAAGAATGAAAGTTTTATATCTGAGAGACGGATAATATTGAAAAACGATTAAATCAACATAATTCTAAAGAATTCAGATGATTTACTTCAGGTTATAATAATTGGTTAGTTATATATTCAGAAAGTTTTGCCACAAAAAAAGAAGCATTAATTAGAGAAAAAGAAATTAAATCATATAAATGATGATATAAATTCAAAAAACTAGTAAATGTATTTATCGCGGAGTAGAGCAGTGGTAGCTCGCAAGGCTCATAACCTTGAGGTCGTCCGTTCAATTCGGACCTCCGCAACCATAAAAAATTAAACAAAAAAAACTCAAGATTTTTCTTGAGTTTTTTTTGTTAAAAAACAAATTTTAAATTTTTTTATGTAAAAGCTAGATTATCTGAAAGATTATCATCTAGTGATTTATTTTTTGCCCAGATTTCACCTCATCTTTTTTCATTGATTCATTGTTTAAAAAAAAGTTCTGCTCATCAGATGAATCTTGTTATATCCAGATATTTGTAAATGGTTTCATTTCATTTTTCATATGCAAGTAAATTATAAGCATGCTGTTCGGTTCTTATATAAATCATCGTTGATTCTACAAAATGTTTTTTTGAAATCTCATTGTAGATTTCTTTTTGGATTACTGAAAAATGTCTACAAACTCATAATTTATATTTTTCAAGATAATCTTGTACTTGTACTGAATATCAAAAATTTGTCATCTCATCGTGTATAGGAGCGATTATTTTATTAAAAAAAGATTTAAATTGATCTTTTATGTCATTCTTGAATTTATTTTCCAAAAATACAAGCAGCTCTGTAGGACTTTTATTTAATTCTTGACGTAATTGAATTAGATATTTTTTCTCAATTTCATTTAATTTTTTTGTGTCTATATGTTCAATTCTATCTTTTATAAGATTAATCTGATATTCATTCATTCATATTCAATCTAGTCAATTTAGATAGAATTTTTCAAGATATTCGAATTTTTTCTTTTTTGAGTTAAGATTTGGCAGTTTGTATATTTTTTTCTTTCATGTATCTTCTAAAAATGGAATATCATCTTTAGTTATATTCAAATCTGATTTTTCTCAAATAAAATTCAATCAAATTATTGCATCATATTTCATATTATTTTTTATATATTGACCTATTTTTTTGGCAAGATCTTCAGGATTTTTAAAAGGTCACATATTTTCAATATCTGAAATTATTTTTTCTTTTCATTTATCAAGCTTAATATTCGGGAAATTATCAGCAATATTTTTAGTTAATCACTTACTTTTGAGGTATTCTTCTATTGAATCTGAATCAACTTTTTTATCCTTGAAATGTTTATATATATTATTCCCAGTATCACTTGTATTTCATTCTGAACTAACATAAAGACTCAAATTGGTTACACGTTTGATTTTTTCAGTATTGATTATATTTTGGAATTCTGAAGCCATTTATTTTTGTTATTCTTTAATATTTATAATATTAACATATTGCTGAAATTTACGCAAATTATCATGTATAATCTAATTTCTTTAATATAACAATTTAACTATTCAATAATAAAGTTTTGTTTCGAGTTTGTTTGACTACGATTAGTTTATAAATAGTTTTAAAAACTTTAAAACTTTACTAAAAAAGGTAAAATAATAAGAAATATTCAAACTCAAATAAGTGCAAAAATGTTATCTATGAAATATGGATAAATACATAATGCTATTCAAGATATCATTGGCATTGCCATTTGTTGATTTTTACCATATATGAAATATCAAGTACCAAATGCTCAACTAATAACTCAAATAACTAATATTGTAGGGTTCATAATTATATTTTATTATTTAATTGAAATATATTTGATTCATAAATAGAGTCTATTTCTATTTTTGTATATTTCTGGAATTCGTCTGATTTAAGAATTTTATTTATTAAATATTCTTTTTCATCTACTGATAAAATAACTTTTTTTGTCATTTTATCTATTTCGTTAATTACAATATTCACTAATTTTTCATTCAGAGTTTCAATTTTTTCAAAAGTCTTATTTTTATTTTCGGTCAAAACTTGCGAAATAGATTCTATTATTTTATTACCTATAATTTCATTAATAAGGTCAATATTAGTTCTTAATATATTTTTGACTCATAATGTACGTGCTCTCATTATATTTTCATTTTGCGTTTTCCTGATATTAAATAATTCAACAAGTTTTTTCTTATTCAGAGTTTTTCTTAATAAAGATTTCGGCATGGTTTGGATATTTTTTGAGATTTTTAAAGCTTCTTCTGGTGTAATCTGAGAAATATTTAATACTTTGTATGCGTTTCATGACTTATTCCTAGTTTTACGTACTTTTGATTGAAGAACAAGTGTATCTGCAACGTGTATAAGTGTTTTTTGTTCTATGTATTCCTGAGTGCTTTTTATTGGGTGATAATGAGCTATTCATGCACATGCGCTTAATTTTATGTCAAAATCGTTTATCATATAAGTATTATTATTCAAGGTTTGGAATATTTTATTTACAAGACTTATAGATTCTTTTTGGTTTGAATCAATAAGACATAGAAACCATTCATCTCAACCAAAATAATTAGATAAGAGATATCTAATTCATAGTAAATTCAATTCCTCTTTTATTATACTTCAAAATTTGATAATTGACTCTGATCATGTTTGATGTCAATAACTTTCATTCAAGGTTTTTAGGTTATTCATATCAAAAATAACCATAGTTAATTCCTTATGTTTTTTATTTTTTAAGCTTTCAAATACATAAGATAATTCCTTATTAAATCAATATTTAGTTAAGGCTTTTGATTTTGTATCTATTTTTTTCTCTATTTTACGGAATCTATCAACAGACTCCATTATCATATCTTCATTTTTAATAATACTTTCTACAAAATCCATAAACTTTGCAAAAAGAAGAATATTATTTTCTACAAGTATTTTTTTTACCTTTGGATCAATATTTCACAATTTTGATATTTTTTGAACACTTTCTGTTATTCAGTTTAATATTTCATCAAGTGTATTATTCTGAATATTTATGTTTTTTATTATATTTTTTACATCTGATAAAAAATTAAAATCATTTTCTAGAAATATTTTTTCATATCATCTGCTTTTATATTTTTCTGATAGTTTTGATAAATACAGTTTCGTAGCATAAAACTCGGGTTTTATTTTTTTAGATTTTGGTTTTATGATACTCATTTGATAAATAAATTAATTCTATATATAGTTTATTGATTTAATACTCTTTTTGCAAACAATTCTTCTTGCAATTTACACTTTTCTTTTTATAACTAATGATGTAAAAATTATGTAAGTTTTCAATAACTTGTAGTTTATTATTATTTTAAAAAAATAAATATGAAACTTTTCGTAACATGTATAGCTTGAGTTGAATCAATTCTTAATAAAGAAATCGAACGTCTCAAATACAAAATTCTCAAAACATCTGACAGATATGTTTATTGTGAAACAGATGACGCCTGAATTGCTAGAGTGAATCTATGGAGTAGAGTGGGGAACAAAGTACATCTTGAGCTTAATAGTTGAATTGTTAATAATTTTGATGATTTATTCGAACTTGTTTCAGAAATCAATTGGAAAGATTATGTAGATTCTTCTAATCCAATTATAGTTAACGCTGTATCAATTAAATCATGGCTAGATAGTATTCCTGCAATACAAAAAACTTCCAAAAAAGCAATTGTAACAAAAATCACTGGTTCAAAAGATGAATATTTATTCGAGGATACCAATCTACAACCAAGAGAAATTTTGATTTTTATCGAAGATAATGAATGTAGAGTTCTTCTTAATACATCTTGAGAAGCACTTCATAAAAGATGATATAGAACTTCAGAGCATGAAGCTCCTATTAAAGAATCTCTTGGAGCGGCTCTTGTACTTCTTTCTGGTTGGTCATATAAAAAACCTCTTTATGATTTCTTTTGTTGATCAGGTACTATAGCTATTGAAGCTGCATTAATTTCTCGTAATATTGCACCGGGAAGTCTTTGACGTAAGTTCGCTTTTGAAGATTTTGGTTGATATCCAGCAACTCATCTTGAAGAAGCAAAAAAAGAAGCTGAAGCAAAATCATTCAAAGATAAAAAATATGAAATAATCGCAAGTGACATAGATGCTTATAATGTAGATATGGCTAAGAAGAATGCAGAAAATGCCTGAGTATCAGATACAATAAAATTTGAAATGAAAGATTTCTCTGCGTACTTGTGAGCAAAAAAACTAGAGGGTACAGTTGTTTCTAATCCTCCGTATTGATTAAGGCTTGATTCTAATAATCTTGATAAAATTTATAAAGACTTAGCCAAAATATTTAATAATAATCCAGATCTTAACTGAGGATTCATTACTTCTTATTTTGATTTTGATAATATGGTTAATCTAGATCCTTGGAAAAAAAGGAAATTGTACAACTGAAATGAAAAATGTTATTTTTATAAGAAGGTTTAAAAATTAATTAAAAAACAATATGCAAACTACTTTACCAAAAAAATGAGAGTTAGTAGCTATTATGGACACTAATTTATGAGAAATTAAGATTAAATTCTTCAAGGAATTGACTCCCAAAACATATGAAAACTTCATAACTCACTCTAAGAATTGATTTTATGATTGAATAATTTTTCATAGAGTTATAAATAACTTCATGATTCAAGGTTGAGATCCAACTTGAACTTGAATGTGAGGAGAAAGTATTTATTGAAATGCATTCGAAGATGAATTCTCTGAATTAAGACATATCAAATGAGCACTATCAATGGCTAATTCATGAAAAAATACCAACTGAAGCCAATTCTTCATTGTACATGCAAAATCAACTCCACACTTAGACGGACGTCATAGCGTTTTCTGACAAGTATTCGAATGAATTGAAATAGTTGATAAAATAGCAGCTAGTAAAGTTGATAGAGATGACAGACCATTCCATGATGTAATAATTAATTGAATTGAAATTAAAGAGTTTTAATTTTTATATTTTAATATTATATTGTTAGGAACAATACTTTGATTTTTAGATATTACTTAATATTTTTAATATGTCATTTCTATCTAAAATATATAACTTCAAAAAAAGTCTAGAAACTCCTTTTGAAACAATGAATAATATTTATATTTCAAAGGAAGCAATACTTAATAATTATGAGGTTTTTAAAAAACTAAATCCAACCTGGAGTATTTTCCCGGTTCTGAAATCTAATGCATATGGCCATTGAATTAAAGAGGTTGCCAAAATTCTTAAGTCAGTAAAACTTGATTATATAGTTGCTGATAGCTATTTTGAGGCTCTTAAAATTCATGAAGTCAATTCTACGCCAGTTTTGCTTATCTGATATACTCTTCCTATAAATCTAAAAAATATTGATTTCACTAAAGTTAGTCTTGTAGTTTATGATTTGGTAACTATCCAAGAGCTTGCAGATATCTGAAGAAAAGTAAAAGTTCATTTGAAAATTGATACTTGAATGCATAGACAATGAATATATTATGAAGAGCTTCCGAAATTCATAGAGATAATTAAAGCTTCACCTAATATTGTACTTGAATGAGTTTGTACTCATTTTGCAGATTCTGATTCAACAATTAATTCTTACTCCTTATTCCAAGTTTGAGAATTCCAAAAATCTGTAGTGTTTTTGAAATCCAGATGATTCAAGCTAAAATATATTCATTCTAACAATTCAGCATGAGCCACAAAGAATTTTTGTCAAACAACTTGTAATTCAATGAGACTAGGGATTTCACTTTATTGAGTTAATCCACTTGAAAAGAATGATGAAAGTTACAATAAATTAAGTAATCTAAAGTTAGCACTTACTTTTGAATCTATATT
The DNA here is from genome assembly GCA_028689205.1 of Candidatus Altimarinota bacterium. Taxonomy (GTDB): domain Bacteria; phylum Patescibacteriota; class Gracilibacteria; order BD1-5; family UBA2023; genus STC-113. Next base: position 43,652 of record JAQTWP010000003.1, on the reverse strand, counting down.
AATTCAGATAAAGCAAATCAGAGCCTGAGATAAAGTAAGTTATAATTGAACCTTTGAAGCCAAGGAAGATATGATAATATGAATAGTACCAGTTGGTTATTATGAAGCACTATCTCGTAAATTAAGCAATAATTATTCATATAATTATCTAGGATATTCACTACCTATAATTTGAAGAATTTGCATGAATCTGACAGTTATAGATCTGACCTGAATCAATATAAAAGTCTGAGATAAGGTAGAGATAATATCTACAAAAGCATCTAATAATATTTACGAACTTGCCTCAAAATCAGAAACTATAACTTACGAATGTTTCACAAGGCTTGCAGAAAGTATTAGAAGAAAAGTAATTTAATATTGCTTTGACAATACTTAATATATAATTATAAATTGAGAGTATTAATTATTAAATTAAATATGAGTAAAGAAATACCTGAACAGAACAAAGTAGTACAATTAATGTGACATGTTACTAATAAACCAAGAAAACCAGAAACTCCTCACGAAAGAGTACAAAAAGTTATAAGAGCCAGAACTTGAGAAACATTAACAAAAAAACCTACTAATTTTTTAAAATGGAAGGAAGAAAATAAATTAAAAAAAATTAATGAGGCTGAATCAGAAAATGAAAGTATTTATTATAATAAATTTCATAGTGATATTACTAGTGCTGAATGGAAAGAATACTTTGATTTATTTTTAACAAGATATTTTTGGAACGAAACAGATTTTTATATAAATGACTTTGATAAGACATACTCATTAGTATTGGAATATTTTTCAGATTTAATTTTTAATTTATCAACTGATACTGAATATTGATTGATTTTAGCAGAGTGAATTAGTAACCTAAATGCTTTTGAAAGATGAAAAATTAAATGAGATTTATGAATATATTTACTTTTAGTAAAAAGATATCCAACAAAAAATTTAATATTACAGGAAATTAAAGAATGTTATCTTGCTTGGTATAATGAAAATAAAACTGAAAATAATATAGGTTTATTATTACAAAAAAATATTGATAATTTTATTCAATTAATCTATGATTTAGCTACTGATATGCCACTGTGTAATTATCCGAATGATGAAGATGAAGAATTCGATGATTAATTTAATTTTACATATAGGAAAAACCCCACCGAAGTGGGGTTTTCTTTTATCATGTCACTGACCTAAAGTTGAAGGTCGTAAACTCCTCTTGTCACTGTCATTCCATTTTCAGAAAATATTTTTGCTGATTTTCTGGAGCCAGTGTAAGCAATTCCCTTATCTACATAAGAGAGTAATGGTATTCCACTGTTACCAAGAAGATCATCCATCGTTGGATTAGCTTCAAGGAAGACTGCAAGTTCTGAGAATGTAGAATAATCTACATACTCAATTTTAAATGTTTCACGGAGTAAAACATTTTCTCCAGTTAAAGCAACTCTACACCTTTTTCCTAAAGTTTTCAGTGCCATGACTTCCTCCTTTTCCTTAATTAAATTTATCCCTAGTAGGGATGATTTGATATTATCATTTATTTTTTTAAAAGTCAATTTACAAAGCTATTTTTTTTAATATACTTTTATAAATAATATAAAAAGTATGACAAAAAAAATAGAAGCTCGCAAAATTAATGTACTCAAAATAATAGTTGAAGAATATATCAAAACTTGAGATATTACTGGTTCTAAATCTCTTCTCAAGAAATATGATATATGAGTAAGTAGTGCTACAGTTCGTTGAGATATGGCATTTCTAGAGAAAATGTGACTTATATATCAACCATATAATAGCGCTTGAAGATTACCTACAACTCGCTGAATAAGAGTTTTCGTTGATTATCTTATGGAAAATATGCCAAAGGTTTTTATAGAATGAGAAGAAGACCTTCAAGATAGACTTGATAGAGAAAAAATTGACGATACTTTATATTTACTTGTTTCAAAACTAACAAAAATAACATGAGAAATAACTTTTGCGACTATTCCTTGAACTTGAAAAAACTATTATTTATGACTTTCTAATTTTTTAGAAAAAAATACAAATATATTGTGAAATCAAGCTTATAATATCATCAAAGTACTTGAAAATAAGTATAATTTCATTGATTTGCTTAATAATCTTGATGTTTGAAATAAGGTTTCAGTTTTTATATGAGAAGAGAATGTAATTCCTGATCTTGAGAGTTGTGCTATGATTGTAAAAAAAATCAGACTAGAAGGGAATGACTGATATCTATGAATTCTAGGTTCACTCAAAATGGATTATGCTTTTAATCTTGCTGCATTAAGAAATATTTTAAAGTAAATTAAGATATTTTTTCATCACATACAATTTCTGTAAATTCATCATAAATTCAAATCAAATTCGATGCATCTGTTTTATCGTCCATTCTTTTTGCAAATTTATCAATCCTGTTTTTTATTGTACTCATTTTCCCAGAATCTATAATACTACCTTTAATAGTTTTGAATGAATTCTTTATCATTGATTCAAGTTTATGAATTTCTTTTTTCTGGATTTCATCTTGATATATAATCGTAGAAAAATAAAAATAAATTTCTCTTATTGTTTCTGGAGTTCATTTTTTTAATACAAGATCGTGTCACTTTTGAATTATAGTTGCGACTTTTTTTTGATTTTCTTTTTTTAATTGAGCTATATATCTTTCTCAAAAAATAACTTTTATATAATTTAATAATTTTTCATAATCATCTTTATGTCAAAAATCATCCTGGTTATTTTCATTTAATGAAATTTCAAGGGTTTTATGAATATCTAAAAGTTCGTTATTCTTTAATGAATTTTTTTTAATTAAAATTATAAGTTCACTAGGATTTATAGTTTCTTTTTTTCTTAGTGTTTTATTTAATTTTTTTAAAAAACTTTGAAGATGAAATTTTTCATCAGGTTTTGAATCTATTAATTCTGTCATAATATTGTTATTAATAATTAAATCATTTATTTTTTTATTTTTCTTTTGCAAATATTACCACATAATTTTTTCAGAATTTCCTAGCACAACTAGGACAAGTAGCATAAAAATAATATATTTCAGTAATTTTTTTTCATTTTCAATTCATATATTGTATCATTTCTTCCTTCCGTTTGAGTACATTCCTTAATGGTCACTCAAACACTTTTGTATGAAATATTCAAGACATTTTTATTGTATTCTTGTATTTTATTTTATTTCAAATTTCGAAGTAAATATCTGTTCAGAATAAAGATTTCTCACTTGTAAGTATGAGTTTGTAATCGTGTTCATTTTCTGATATTCATATTTTTTTGATATTTTTTTTGATTATACTTCACATATTGAGATGTACATGAAAAAAACTTGTTACATGGTCTTTTATAAAAGTTTTATCTACCCATATAATCTCTTTATCTTGGAAATCTAATGGTAAAAATGGTTTACAATTACATTTTATTTTGTCTACTTTGTTCTTTTTCATTAAATTATAATTAAAATATAATTTTAACTTTAATTTGCGCATTATACTTATTTGTAATTGACTTACAAATTTTTTCTTTTTTCAAATTTTAGATTGTTAAATATCTTATTGCATTTTAAAATATTTCCTTACAATAGTGCCATTAATTAATATAACATATATGAATATAAGAAACTTTTGCATAATTGCGCATATTGACCACGGTAAATCAACTCTAGCAGATAGAATGCTTGAGATTACTGGTACAATTGCAAAAAGAGATATGAAACATGCTCAAACTCTTGATAGCATGGATATTGAGCAAGAAAGATGAATTACAATCAAACTTACGCCCGTAAGAATGAACTGGAAATGAGTACAGCTTAATCTTATTGATACTCCAGGTCATGTAGATTTCCAGTACGAAGTTTCTCGTAGTCTTGCTTCTGTTGAGTGAGCTATTCTTGTAGTGGATGCAACTCAGTGAATTGAAGCTCAAACTCTAAGTAATGTATATCTTGCTCTAGAAAATGACCTAGAAATAATCCCAGTTCTTAATAAAATTGATCTTCCTTCTGCTGATCCAGAAAGGGTAGGGAATGAGATAATAAGTCTTCTTGGATGCAAAAGAGAAGATATTATCAAAGTTAGTGCTAAGACTTGAGAAAATGTTGAGTCAGTACTTGACGCTGTTATAGCAAAATTCCCACTACCAAAAAAATTAGATAAAGATTCTAATTTTATTGATAGTAAAAAAAGAGAAATAATATTAACAGATTCCGTATCAAGTACGGAATGACATAAAGTTACTAAAGCTCTTATTTTTGATTCTCAATATGATCCATATAAATGAGTTGTAATTTATGTGAAACTTTTTTCTTGAAGTATCAAAAAATGAGATAAATTAGAATTCCTTAATACTTGAGCAAAAATTGAAGTTGGAGAAGTATGATATTTCGCACCAAAATATAATCCAGCAGAATGTATTAATGAATGAGAAATAGGTTATATTATATCTTGATTAAAGTCCTTAAGTGATGCCAAAGTTGGTGATACGATTTTTGCAGGGAATGATATATCTTTTAAACATCCAATTAAATGATTCAAACAAATTACTCCTTTCATTTTCGCGTGAATATATCCTGTAGATAATGACGAATATATAAAATTAAAAGATGCAGTAGAAAAACTTCAATTAAATGATTCATCACTTAGAACTGAAAATGAAGTATCGCCAGCCTTATGATATGGTTTCCGTTGTTGATTCCTAGGTTTACTTCATCTTGATATCGTCAAAGAAAGGCTCTGGAGGGAATTCGAGATGGACGTTATAATAACTTCACCTCAGGTTACTTATAAAGTTCTTCTTGCCTGAGATAAGGTTGAAGAATATCGTAGATTCAAATCTGAGCTGACAACTTTCCAAGATAGGCCAGCTACGCAAATCACGATTTCTAATCCAGAAGATTTACCAAAACCAGGAACTTATATCCAAATAGATGAGCCAATTGCAAAACTTGAGATGATTACTCCAATTGAATTCACTGGTAATATGATGCAATTAGCCCAAGATAGAAGATGAATTTTCGTTAATCAGCATTATCTAGATTCTACTCGTGTAGTTCTTGTGTATGAAATACCAATTGCCGAAATAGTAGGAGATTTCTATGATGATCTTAAGAGTCTTTCTTCTGGTTATGCGTCAATGAGTTATGAATTCCTTAAGTATAAAACTGACGACCTAGTTAAAGTTGATATTCTTGTAGCAGGAGAAAGACTAGAAGCACTTTCAATGATGGTTCATAGAGGTAGATCAAGGACTATTGGAGCCAATATCTGCCGCAAATTAAAAGATAATATCCCAAAAGCTCAATTCTCAATAGCAATCCAAGCTGCAATAGGTGCACAAGTGATAGCTCGTGAAGATATAAGTGCGCTACGTAAGGATGTTACTGCGAAGTTATATGGATGAGATGTTAGTCGTAAAAGAAAAGTTCTAGATAAACAAAAGGAATGAAAGAAAAAGATGAAGCAATTCGGTAGAGTAAGTATTCCAAGTGAGACTTTTGTTAATATATTGAAAAAAGATTAAAAAAATTCTAAAAAACACTCAAATTAATGAGTGTTTTTTTTAGTTCTGTTTTTTTAAAGTAATTTTATTTAATTAGAATATATCACCTGACATTATAATATGAATTATTGGAATTTCATAAATATTCAGGATTTTTTAGAGAAATATTCTCAAACATAATTTTATATACTTTTCATGATTTTCATTTTAAATCAAAAATCATCTCTGATCTTCTTAATGTGGTATCTCAAGTTTCTTTATATATTGATAATAATCTGTCTTTAATTTCTTTTGTAATGATTACGTCTCAGATTTGTCTCGGACTAAATAAATTAATATAATTGTTTTCAATATTGATTATTGCATAATCTTTTTCTGAGTCAGCTACGTTATTATTATCTGATATACTTATGATTTTAGAATATCAACTTATATCTAGTGGGAATAATGCATTATTTTTTCATAATTGGAAATATAGAAGATTATTTATAAATAAATTTCAATTATATGATTTTACTTTTATTTTTTCTGTAATTCAGCTAACAATTGAATACTTATTAAGTCTACTTGTCTTCTGGAATGAACTACTGTTACTGGATTTATTTTCAATACCTGTTTCATTTGTGTGAGTATTATTCAAAAGCTCTGAATACTCATTTTGGAATAGTATTTTTATACTTTGACAATCGTTAAGATTACATAAATAATTTATTCAGTCGTAAATGTTTTTTGATAAATTACTATTAATATCTTCATAATTCTTGAGTGGAAAAATTTCTCAATTCTTTAGAATTCAAGCTTTTTCTAGGTTATTCTCTAATCTAGTTAATTGTCTTGATTCTGGAAGTGAATATACTCACCAAGGTCAAACAGAAATTATTATTGTAAATATTGTGAGTATAAAAGGAATATATGCTAATGTTTTTTTGCTTGAAATAGACATATATAAGGATATCACAACAAGCCAAATTCAAAATATTATTACAAAATATCTATTCATTGTTAAATCATATTGCATAATCCTAAGATAAATTGCATAGAATAACATTGCTAATTGAGGAATTACAACTAATGGAAAATAATTCCTAAAAAATTTGATGAATTTATTATTTTTTTCAAAGATATAAGAAAAAATATAGATTAAATATCAAAATATACTAAATCATATTACCATCCAACTAACTTCTCATTTTGGCCAATCTTTGAAGTTAATTAATACTTTCAAGGTATAAGAATATAATATTACAAAGTATAAAAATATAAAAGGGATTGCTATATATTTAATTAAAAAAGAAAAAAAAGAATTTTCTTTAAAATTACTTTTATTGAAAGTTTCTTTAGTTGGAATTTGCGTTAAAGCAAAAATTGGTGTAATAAATGATAAAGCTATAATTGCCCAATCTCAATATATTTTTTCATTCTGATATCAATTAATATCAAAAAGTTCAAAAACCGTAGATATTCAAATGCTTCAAAGTCAAAACAAAACTCATCATAGTATTGCTGAAATCAAGAATACTGAACTTGTTTTATAGAAATAACTATAGTAAATACTTTGAATATTTTCTTTATAAAAAAGTTTTTTTATGTAAGGACTAAAAAATAATAATGAGATTATTCATGTTAATATTAATATGAAATAAATTACATTCTCAAAATCATCAAGATTTACCTTGAATCAAATATAAAATATTAATCAAAATAAAACTGATATTAACTGTAGAATATTTTTCTTGATGTTTGAAAGTGTTATACTTTCCGAAAATAAATATAATCACAAACTGAGAAAGAAAGTAACAATAATAGAAAAAGATATTTTAAATATATTACCACTTATACTTTTCGAAAAGTCTCAATGTAGGTTAAGCAGAAAAGATACTGCTAGAATTATTATAAATAACAGTAAAATAGGAAATCTTTTAATTAAATTGAACAAATTTATCTTTAAATTCGTAGCACTGAAAAAGGAAAATATTTTTTTCATATATTATTGATTAAATATTATTCAAGAAGAAATAGGATGAGTCAATACTAATATATAAAATATAAAAGTCAAAAACAAAGGAAATAGAATCTTAATAAAGAAATGCTTTTTAATAACTAAAAACTTCACCTGAAAGGGTGAAGTTTTTAGTTTTAATTTCATTTTTTGGTAGAGCAAACCACAGCAGTAAGTAAAAATATATTAATCCATTTTTGCTTTAAAAGAGAGAAACATGGAAAAGCTAAGAGAAAGTAATTATATTAATTCAATTTCAATTCAAATTACTCAATATTTTTTTTCATCTACTACAGAATATATTTCATTAGTGCATTCAATACATTTTTCAATTCACCAATTTTTAGCGTTCCATTTTTCTAAATCAATTACACTAAATAATTCCTTAAATGAGGGGTAAATTAATAATTATACAATTTTTACTTTAATTTCTTCTTTTAAATCAGGAAGTAATCTGAATTTAATAATGTCTCATAAAGTCAATATTTGCCTTTTTTCATCAAATAATCTAATCTCTAATTTTTGCTTTTTATCTTTAATTCAATAAAAACCTGAAGAATTTAACTTCATTTCATGCTCCATATGTATATTAATATAATTTATACATAAATAATTCTAATTATATATTTCTTTTAATCAACTAAAAAACTTCATCATTTCTGATGAAGTTTTTTAGTTGTAGTTTACAAATTTAACTTTTTTTGGTGAGACAGCCCACAGCAGTAAGTAAAAATATTTTAATCCATTTTTGCTTTAAAAGAGAGAAACTTGGGAAAGCTAAGAGAAGTTTATTGCAATAATTCAATCTCTATTCAAACTACTCAATATTTCAATTCATCGTCTAATGAATATATCTGATTACAACATTTTATACATTCTTCAATACTCAAATTCTTAGCATTCCAATTCTCTAAATCAATTTCAGAAAATAATTCTTTAAATGTAGAATAAACTAATAATCATACTATTTTTACTTTTATTTCTTCTGTTAAATCAGGAAGTAAAGTAAATATAATAATATCTCACAAATTTAATATTCTCCTTTTATCATCAAATAATCTGACTTCTAATTTTTGTTTTTTTTCTTTAATTCAATAAAAACCAGAAGAATTTAATTTCATATCATGTTCCATATATTTTTATAATATAGATTATTAATTCTAATTGTATATAAATGTTTCTTTTAAACAATTAAAAAACTCCACTATTTCTAATGAAGTCTTTTAATTTAATTTTTAATCTGTAAACTCTTTACAAATTAAACTTTTGCTTTAATTGGTGAGACAGCCAACAGCAGTAAGTAAAAATATTTTGATACACTTTTGCTTTAAAAGAGAGAAGTTTGGGAAAGCAAAGAATAAAATAATTGAAATTTAAAAATATTTATTTTCTTTACAGTAATTTATCATTTTTTTACATAAGTCATATATTTCAGGGAATTCCTTATAGTGAATTCATTTAATATTTTCAACCATCTCTTCATCCCATCATTCCCAATCTTTTTTTACAAATATGCATTGGATTTCTGCATCTATTTTTTCTACTGCATTTGCAAATTTAGCTTCCAAAGTTGCTTTTTCTTCAAATTCATTATAAAGTTCTATGTATTTATCTTTCAAAACTACAGGAATCTCATCAGATAGTTTTTTCATTGCCTTTAATTCAAGTTCCTTTTTATTTTTTCTTCATTCAAAATCATTAGCCCAGATATCTCATGTTTCAATTTCAGCTAAATCATGATACATAATAAGTTCATAAACCTTAACTCTATCAACTTTTATTCCTAAGGTAGTCATAAAATAATCTGCTAACATTATAGAGCTCCAGGAATGTTCTGCTGTACTTTCTTTTCTGTCGCCAACTGAAGTGAATCTGTAAACACTTTTTAATTCGTACATTTTATTTAGTCTTTTTATAATTTCCATATTTTTATTGTTATCTAATTACTAAAATCTTATGTATAAATGATAAAAAATCAACTATTAACATAACTAAAAAACTTCACTATTTCTAGTGAAGTTTTTAGTATTAATCTTTAATCTGTAAAGAGTTTACAAATTAAACTTTGGCTTTTATTGGTGACGCTACGGAGAATTGAACTCCGGTTTACGGGATGAAAACCCGCTGTCCTAACCACTAGACGATAGCGCCTTAGTTAGAGCTGAGATCTGAGATCTGAGAACTAAGGAATTAATTATTTAGTTGAATATAGAACCTCTCAGCTCTAAACTTTCAACTCTTTCTTCTCTTAATGGTCGGGAACCTGCCTACCGGCAGGCAGGCGTGAGACTTTAACTCACAACCGAATTTTTTCAAATATATTTTATTATACTTGCTTAATGGTCGGGAACGTGAGACTCGAACTCACAACCCCGCGCTCCCAAAGCGCGTGCGCTAGCCAATTGCGCTAGTTCCCGGCTTAATAGAACTGAGATCTGAGATCTGAGAACTAAGGCTTATATTTTAAAAGTTGATTTTTAAAGGCCTCTCAGCTCTAAACTCTCAACTCTAACTTTATGGTGGGTGCGGGTGGACTTGAACCACCGACCCCGTCCTTATCAGAGACGTACTCTAACCAGCTGAGCTACGCACCCATAAAATGTTAACTTAATTTACTTACAATGGAGCGGGTGATGGGACTCGAACCCATAACAATCTGCTTGGAAGGCAGGGACTCTAGCCATTGAGCTACACCCGCAAAATAGTAAGTGGGCTTATTGTATAAAAACTTCCTCACTTGTCAAAAAATTTTTAGACTTTTTTATGCTAAAAAGTCTTTTATGTTCAAACTAAGGGTTTCTCTTGAGTTCCAAACGTTCTTTTCTATCTCAAAAATTATTCAAATTGAATCTTTTTTATTAAGTAATTCATAATGTTCTCAAAGTCAGAACGCCTTGAATTCTATGTTTTTTCAATTAATGAAGAATTTTAGGTGCTTTTTATCTTTTCAGAGATACTCAATTCTATCAAATATTATATCTTTGATAATAAACAGAGGTTTATTATTGCCAAATCAAAAAGGACGGAAACTTTCGATAAGTTTTATGGTATCAAAACTTACATTATTAAGTTCTATTTCTGACTCAATATTAATAATTCTTTGAATATCAATATCTTTAACTATCTCAGTAACTGTATTTTCTAGTTTTTCTTTTAGTTTATCTAGATTATTTTTTGTAATAGTAAAACCTGCAGCTTGTTTATGTCATCAGAATACTTCAAATAATTCTGGCATTTGTTCAAATATTTCTACAATACTTGTATGATTTGGTCATCTTGCACTTCAAACAAGTTTTTCTCAATCGTTCTTGAAAACTATTGCAATTTTATTGAATGCTTCGCATAATCTTCATGCAATAAGTCCAATTATTCAATGTTCAATATTATCAGATTCGAAGAATAATACATTCTTGGAATTATCTATGTTTTTATATGCTTCAAGTGCGAATTTTTCTGTACTAATTTTTCTTTTTGCATTGAGATTTTCTATTTCTTCTAAAGCTTCGTCCAGGTTATTTTCTCAAGCAAGTAGGACTTTGAGAGCTTTATAAGGTGTGTCCATTCTTCAAGCTGCATTTAGTTTTGGTCATATCTTGAATCATACAACATCTCAGTCTAGATTATCTGGATCACTTCATTCAATAAGTCTTTTTAATCAATGAGATTTAGAATTTTTAAGTTGCTTAAGACCTAGGTAAGCAATTACTCTATTTTCTCAGATTAAAGGCATACAATCAGCTACAGTCCCGAGCATTGCAAAATCAATATAGTTTTTCAGAAATATTTCAGTTTCTTTTAATGTATGGATTTTCAGAGATATTGCATGTAATAATTTGAAAGCAACTCAAGAACCAGATAAGTCTTTATTTGGATAAGTTGAATCAAGTTTTTTGGGATTTATAAGAGCAATAACATTTTCTGGAATAATATCTGGTACACTGTGGTGATCAGTTATAATTACGTCTATTCATAGACTATTCGAATAATTGACAACTTCTATGTCTCTTGTTCAGCAATCTACGGTTACTATTAATTTAACATTATTTTTTGATAAATCATCAATGAAATATTTCTTGAGTCCATATCAATCTGTCACTCTGTGAGGCAATCTATATGAAACGTCAATTCAAATTTCATGGAAAAATCTCACAAGCATTGCAGTGGAACTAACTCAATCTACGTCATAATCTCAAAATACTACAACTCTTTCTTTATTTTCTATTGCTTTTAGAATTCTTTCTGTCGCAATTCCTGTTCAATTTAACAAACTTGGGTCAAACAAATCTTTATATGATGGGGAAAAAAAAACTTCCTCGTCCTTCTGAAGAATTTTTCTATTACTAACTAGAATTTCTTTGATATTTATATTATCTTCTTCTGAAAGTATATTAACTTTGTATCATTTAAGGGTTTTCATTAATTTTTTCTAAATTCTATATTAATGATTATATTTTTCTTTTGAAAGTTGCAAACAAAAATATTATATAAAACCTTTTTAATTAACAAGATATAATTTATCTATGTTAACAGAAACAATTTTTGAATCTCAATAAGGAGTTAAAATAAGTAATTCAATATTAATATTTTTTAAGCCATTCATTTTAGCATAAATAATCTTGTTATATGCTGAATAATTAAGAACAACCGGAGGAGGTATTTTATCAAAACTCATTTTTGAGTCTTTGACTGATAAGTCCTCACATAAATAAGCTACCTTTTCACATATTCATAAAGAAATATTTCAAATTATAACAGGTATGCCATTTGAAAGCACAGAAAAATCTTTTTCTCTATTGTACAAATCTAAATATGCTTCAGGTTTATTCATATGAATTTAATTATATACTTAAAAAAGCTTAATATTAGTTTACTAAATGAAATGCTGTAATGGGAATTAATTCCTCACCTTCCTTTGTATTAATAGGAAAACAAGCATCATAATCTTGATTTTTTTTACTTTCAATAAGTTCTTTATATTCTTTTTCTGTGAATTCAACTTGAAGTATATCACAAGGTTGTAGATCTCATTCTACCTCAGGGTCAATAAGAAAAGCTACATATTTTTTAATTTGAGCCTGATTTTCTTTTATGTATCCTGTTTCTGTTTCTACTATATTAGTATGAGAGAAAGGTTTATTATTCATAGTCTGTTTATTAAGACATATATATTACTGAATATATTTTTTTTATGTAAAAAATCAAATTATTATTTGTCAATGAATGATGTATTTGATAATAGATGTATTTTTATTAAATATTTTTTATTAGATTTTTTATCTTCATAATTATTTATAAATCTATTTTCTCCTAATTTCCTTTTCACTTTTACATTTTTTTCTATATAATCCACCCACTTAAAATAATTAATTAAATATGCTGAATTCTGAACAAAAAAAGGCTGTAGAACATACAGAGTGACCACTTCTTATTCTGGCTTGAGCTGGAGCAGGGAAGACTCATTCACTTACAGAAAGAGTTGCTTACATGGTGAAAACTCTATGAATTGCGCCAACTTCTATTCTTTGTGTAACTTTTACGAATAAAGCTGCAAAAGAGATGAGAGAGAGAATAGCAAAAACACTTTGAAAAGATATAGAAAATCTCAATATGTACAGAAGCTCTGATTTCCCGCTTATTGGAACTTTTCATGCTCTTTGAGTATATTTCCTTAGATTATTCATTGATAGAATTGGTTATGAAAAATCCTTCACAATTCTTGACGAAGATGACAAACTCAAAATTATAAAAGAAATTCTTGATGAAAAATGAATTGATACAAAAGAAATAAATGCTAGACAAGTTGTATATTGAATTAGTACTGCTAAAAACCTTTGTATAAATGCAAAAATGTATTCATACAATGTAAAAAGTTATTTCGAAGAAAAGGTTTCTGAGGTTTTTGAAGTATATGAAAAAAGATTAAAAGAAATGAATGTTCTTGATTTTGATGATATTCTATCAAAGACTTCTGAGATTCTTGATATTCCAGAAGTTCTAGAATATTTCCAGAATGGATTCCAGTATTTCATGGTTGATGAGTATCAGGATACCAATGAAACTCAATACAGAATTGTGAATAAACTAGCTTCCAAATCCAAAAATATCTGTGTAGTTGGAGATGATTGGCAAGGTATTTATAGTTGGAGATGAGCAAATATTCAGAATATTTTTAATTTCCAGAAAGATTATAAGGATTGCAAGGTTGTAAAACTTGAACAGAATTATCGTTCTACAAAAAGTATAATAAGTGGTGCGAACTCTGTTATCAAAAATAATATTGGAATTCTTGATAAAACTCTCTGGACTGATAATGTTGAATGAGAAAAAATTAATATAATTGAAACTTTTGATGAAAAACAAGAATGTGAAAAAGTTGCAGAAGAAATTAGAGATATTCTAGATGATAGGGAAGAGAATATTGCAGTTTTGTATAGAACTAACGGTCAATCAAGACTTATAGAAGAGGCTTTGCTTTACAAATGAATTACCTACAGGGTTTATGGATGAGTTAAGTTCTATGAAAGAAAAGAAATAAAAGATATTCTAGCTTATCTGAGAATACTTGCTAATCCAAATGATGTAATAAGTCTTAAAAGAATTATAAATGTACCAACTCGTAAAATCTGAGCAAAATCTGTACAGGTTCTTTTTAATTATGCACGTAATTATGCAGTTACTCCACTTGATATAATGGATAATGTGGATGAAATTACCGAATTAACTCCACTAGCGAAGAAATGAGTTGCAACTTTTAATAATATATACAAAACCCTTAAGGAATTCGCACTTACGAATACAGTTGACAATATTATGAAGCATATTGTCAAATTGATAGATTATGAAGCCTATCTTCTTGATGAATATGGTAGTGAAGAATATGAAACAAAAATGGATAACGTAAGAGAATTCAGGAATATGGCGTCTCGTTATTCTTGATTAGAACCAACTGAAGCTCTTAGTCTTTTCTTGGAAGACGTTGCATTAATTACAGATGCTGATACTGACAAAGAATGAAGTTCTTTCAAGGTTTCTCTTATGTCAATCCATCTTAGTAAATGACTTGAGTTCGATAATGTTTTCATTGTCTGAGCCGAAGAATGACTTTTCCCACATTCTAGAAGTCTTCTTGATACTAAACAACTTGAAGAAGAAAGACGTCTAATGTACGTTGCTATGACAAGAGCTAAGAAACATCTTTTCATATCAAGAGCTTCAGAGAGATTTACATTCTGAAGCTATAGTGCTAATCCACCTTCAAGATTTATCAGAGAAATCCCAGAAGAATTAATTGAGAGAAAGCAATTTCAAAGAACTTTTGCTAATAATCTTTCTTTTTCTACAGGTTTCGGAACCAAATTCTCTTTTGAAAACTCTACTGAAGTTACAGATAATACTCCCAAAATAAGAACTCTAATACATAATGATCCAACTTCATTCGCACTTGGAGACAGAGTTAATCATGTCAAATTCTGAGTGGGAACTATTGTTTCAATAACTTGAAAAATGGCAGATATTGCCTGGGGATGATGATATTGAATTAAAAAAATGAATATTGAGATTGCACCACTTGAGAAGTTATAATTTACAATTGCATTTTATAAGAAAAAAAGTATAAATTACTCAATATTATTCAATATATCCAATGACTTTAACGCTATTACAGGTAATAATTTTTTTATCTTGACTTATATTTGTTATATTTGCTTTTGATTCTTTTCAGAGAAAAAGTTTTAATTCACTGCATTTTTTAGTTTTCTGATGAGGTACAGCTCTTCTTCTTTATTTTGTATTTTTCCCTAATTCTCTTAATAAATTTGGTAGTTTTTTCTGACTTGCTAGGTGAGCAGATTTGATAGTATATGTTTCTATAATTGGATTAGTTTATCTTTATTTTGAATTACTGAACAAAACTACAAAGCACGCAATAATGACTACAAGATTAATTACAGAACAAGCTATCCAGAGAGCTTTATCTCATAATGAATTATCTAAACTAACTTTAAAAGAAAATAAATTAAGTGATTATATTTTCCTTGTAAGAAGTTTCAATGAATGAATAACTCTGCCGAACGTGATTGATAATATAATCAAAAAATGATTCTCAAAAATTCTAGTTGTGAATGACTGATCTTCAGATGATACTGTAAAATTAATACTTTGAAAAAAAGAACAATATAAAGAGTCTGATATAATTCTTCTTTCGCATCTTATTAATAGATGATGATGAGCTGCTAATAAAACTTGATTCGAATTCTTACGTAGATATTCAGAATTATTGCAAATTAAATGGGTGGTGACTTTTGATGCAGATGAACAAATGAATATAGATGATATGGATATTTTCACTGACGCTATATCAAAAAATATAAACAAAGAGATTTTCTTGGGTTCTAGATTCATAGAATGATGAAGTGCTTCTGAGATACCAAAGCTAAGGAAAATAATACTTTTTTGATCTAGAATTATTACACGTTTTTTCAATGGAATTAGTGTTAGTGACCCACATAATTGATACAGAGTTCTCTCAATTAATGCCCTTAAACAAATTAATGTAGAATCTGATTGAATGACATACGCATCAGAATTATTAGAACAAATCCATAATCTTAGAATACCTTTTATGGAAGTTCCTGTGAATATCAAGTATACAGAGTATAGTCTAGCAAAAGGGCAAAAAAATAGCAATGCACTTAAAATACTTAAAGAACTTGTATATAAGAAGTTTTTTTATAAATAGATATTACTTGCATATTTTAGATTATTACTTGCATAAACCAATTTTATTTTTATACTAAAATAGTATAATTTGTTTATTTTGAAGCAAAATTAATTACTTGCATTTTTTAGATTATTACTTGCATTTTTAATATGGATAAATCAATAAAATCAAATAAATTTTTAGAATTTATCAAACTGAAGTGACCGATTTCTTATTCTAGTATTAAAGAAAATTTCTCCACTATCAATGAAGCAACATTGGTTAGGAATTTGAATAAATTAATTAAGGAATGACAAATTAATAAAACAAAAGAAGGTAAAAACACTTCTTACCAAATAATTGATCATAATATAATTCAAGAATACTTTAAAAAAGATTTTTTTGAAAGAGCTACTAAAAAATATAATTTTGATTTCTTAGAAAAATATATTCCTAACGAAACATCATTTCTTTGAAAAAGATATTCAAAAATCAAAGATAAATATGATAATATCTGATTATTATCAACTTATGACTATAAAACAAATATAAGATGAATTGAAAATCTGCTTATAGATTTGAGTTTTTCTTCTTCAAAATTAGAATGAAACACTTATAATTATCTTGATACAGAAGTGCTTATTAAATACAATCAACAAGCTAATTGAAGAACACAATTCGAATCGCAAATGATACTTAATCATAAAAACGCTATCAAATATATTATTGATAATAGAAATATTATAGAATACACAAAATATGAATTCTATATTATCCATAAATTGCTTGCAAAATGACTTCTAATTGAAGATTATCTTTGAACAATAAGAAGTAGTGAAGTAAAAATTGGAGGTTCTACATATTTTCCTCTAGATAATAAATTCCAATTGGAAGAACAATTTGAATTATTTTTAAATAAATTAAACAAAATTAAAAATCCATTTGAACAAAGTTTATTCATACTAGTTTTTATACCATATTTTCAACTATTTATGGATATAAATAAAAGAGTTTCTAGGATAGCTTCGAATATTCCATTAATCAAGAACTGATTACCTCCTTTTAGTTTTTTACAAATAAATGATAGAGATTATATCACTGCAATTCTTGCTATATATGAACTAAATGATGTAAGTCTTATGGCTGATATATACGTAGAGAATTACATACTTAATATGAATAGATATATTTAAATATAAACAAATGAATAATCCAAAAGTCTCAATATTAATATGTGCATATAATTCATGAGATTATATATGCAAAACTATTGATTCAGTTTTGAATCAGTCTTTTGCAGATTTTGAATTATTTATATTGGATAATAATTCATCTGATAAAACAATAGAAAATATAGAATCATTCAAAGATCAAAGAATTAAATTATATAAATCAAATATCAATTATTGACCATATGCATGACTCAATTATCTTCTAGAAAAAGCTAGTTGAGATTATATAGCAATTCTTGATCACGATGACCTCTGGGCAAATAATAAACTAAAAAAACAGGTTGGATTCTTAGATAATAATTTTGATTTCATCTGATGTGGTACAGAGACAATTATGTATTATGAAAGTGATAAAAAATATTTCACATACTATCTAAAAGAAAAAAATAATTATACAATCCATTCGTCCCTTATTTTTAGGAAATGAGATTATAGATATGACACTTCTGTAATGTATTTTGCTGATGCATACTTCCAAAAATTCAATCTGTGTAATTGAAAAGACTTGATTTATAACATTGCTGAACCGCTTACTTTTCATCTGATTAAAGATTCACTTAATAATCTTACATATAGCTGGTTCAAGCTTAATTCTGATAATATTAGAAGATTATTCAAGGTACACTGAATAACATTATATGCATTTCTTGCTCTTTGATATGAAATATCAAGATATATAATTATTAGAGCAAAAATAGCAAAGACTTTCCCAAGATTTTTCAAATTTTTCGATAGATTGCCTTATAGAGTTGTCGGATGATGATTCCATAATATGGATGATAATAGGGAATTGAAAGAGAGTTTTGGGATATAAAGACTAAAAACAATATATGTCTCAGTTTTGAAAATCTTTTGAATAACTAAATAAAAGATTGTTAATTTTTTGTAATACTTCTTTGTTTAGAATAAGATTTTCTCAATATATCTTTTCCTTTTTTAAGACAAAGAATATAGGTATCAAATTTTTTTCATCATTGAAAATTCATATTCATCTTAACTCAACTCAATTAAGTTGAGTTTTTATTTTAAAATAAGGATTTTTAAGTTTTATAATTTTTGTTTTTTTTAATTTTATAACTAAATCATTATGACCAATAGAATATTTCTTGAAATGTTTTTCAAAATCAGTTATAAAACTTTTTGTTAATATTGTTTTCATTTAACTGAGGAAATAAAGCTATTAAAATTATCTAGTGATTCTAATTGCTGTGCTTCATTATTATCAAAATTTATAAACTGTGTATCACTAATATTACCTGTTCCGATTTCGAATTTTTTTTCTATTGTGAATTTAACAAGAAACATATTCAAGATTGTAGAAAGATTAGTTCCTAACTGATTTGCTAACAAACTTGCATTATCTTTTAAATCCTTATCTATTCTTATATTAACATTTATTTTTTGAGACATAATCTGATTATATTAAATAATAATTATGTACATTGTATATAAATTATATATAAAATCAAACGATTTTCAAATTCTTCGATAGACTTCCTTATAGAGTTGTAGGTTGAAGATTCCAGAATATGGATGATAGTAGGGAATTAGGGGGAGAGCTTTGGGATGGAATAATTACAAAACTTCATTTATTTTCATAACATTGATATGTTTGATTCATTGGCTTATTCAAAAATCAATATCGTCAAAACTTACAACGTATTTTTCCCAGTTGTCTTTTATTTCCTCTAAACTGTAATATTCTCTATTTATTGTATCTTCGCTTCAAAGTAAGTAACAAACTTGAAAATATTTAATTATTCAATTTTTTTCTGCAATAAAATCTATTTCTTTTCATGAAGATAATCTACCTATTTTGATATCGTATCAATATCTTTTCAGTTCCAAAAATACATAATTTTCCATAAGTTTTCACATATCTCTTTTGATATCAAATCAGACTAAACTATTTCTAAGTCATAAATCTCAGACATAATATTTATTATATATTTCGAAGTATTTCTTTGTATCGGGATTAGTAGCTTTTACAAGATCAAGTAAATAAACTTTTAATCAATAATCAAGATAATTAAGTACTGTTTCTGGAGAAATTTTAACTTTTTGTGACTTAAGATAATCGCTTATACTTTTTGCAGAAAAAATATTTCAGATATTCGAAAAAATATATTTATATAAATTCTCAAAAAAATCTATATTTCTAAGTCAAAAATAAGAAACAATATCTTTTAATAAAATTGTAGAATAAATTCATTTCAGATAATTAAAAATGATTCTATCATCTTTATTCATATAGAATATTCAAGGAAGTCATCAATATTTTAGATATTCCAAAAATAAATCCTTAGATTTTTCTTTATCAGCAAAAACGCAGTATTCTTTGAAACTCAAAGGAAATACTTCGAACTCGATATATCTTCAAGTTATAAGAGTTGAGAGTTCACTCGATAGCATATTAGAATTGCTTCAAGTTATAAAAATCTCAATATTAGTTTGATATTTTGATAAAATACTATTTATAAATCTTTCCCATCATTTGATTTCTTGAATTTCATCAACACATACTATAATCTTCTTATTTTTATCTATTTTACTCAGAAATATTATAAAATCATTATTCAAATCTGTGTAATCTTTTATATAATCGAATTCCAAATCTTCTTTATTTATATAAAAAATATTATTAATACTTGTATAATCATCATTGATAATATCTTGAATCAAGTACTTCATAAGATAACTTTTTCACACTCTTCTCATTCATGTAATAACCTTAATTACATTACTGTTTAGATAATTTTTGAGTCAATTATTATAAAATTTCCTTGCGATAATCTTCTCTTTTAATATTTCAGTTATCATAGAAGAATAGTTAATTATTAAGATATGTTTCATTTATATCTGAAATATTAACGTTTTTTGCAAATAAATCAAGTTAAAAAGAAATAATAGAACAAATTCTTCGACAGATTGCCTTATAGAGTTGTCGGCTCTTGATTCCAGAATATGGATGATAATAAGGAATTGGGGGAGAGTTTTGGAATATAATAATTATCTCTTGATAAAAATATTCAGTATTTTCTTAATCAAGAATCAAGGTAGAATATTGATTCAAAGTATTCCAACTTTATAATACAGATTAGAAAGTGGAGAAATTTTTAAGGATTTTATAATGCATCAGACACTATTTTTCCTATCCATGATTTCAAGATATGCAACAGCTCTGAGAATATAGATGAAAGCAAGCTTATAATCAAAAAGTTTTTTATCAATAAATCAGTTTTTGAGATATTCAGTAATCTGGATTTCTAAATCATTAAAAAGTTTCAAATACTGACCTGATAAATTACCAGCATGTCTTCTGTATAATGTCATAGAATCTTCAATTCAATAGCAATTATACATAGTTGATATTCTGAAAAACAAATCCCAATCAGAAACAGAATACAACTTATCATCAGTCGGATTATTGATTTTTTCTTTTAAGAGAATATCTTTACGAAACATAAGAGTAGAATAAGAAACATAAAAAGTCTCGTATTTAATTAGTTGTTCTTTAGTTAATTTTGAATTCTTCAAATAAAATGGTGCCTTTTTTAATATATTTGTGGCAATTACTTCTCATCTATCATTGATGAAATCAAGATTATTATAAACCAACCCAACCTCTGGAAATTTATTAAAAATTCAAAGTTTCTTCTCTAGATTATCTGGAATAAATAAATCATCTCATTCAAGGAATGCTATATATTCACTTTCAATTGATACCTTAGAAAGTAAAAAATTAGTATTACCTACTATTCAGAGATTATTTTTATGCTTCCATACTTTTATCCTAGGATCTTTTTTAGAATATTCTAGAGCTACTTCATAAGTTTTATCAGGTCAATTATCGTCTCAAATCAGAAGTTCCCAATCAGAGAAAGTCTGATTAAGTATTGATTCTATTGTCTGAGAAATGAATTTCTCGTGCTTATATGTCGTTGTAATTATTGAAACTTTTGGCATACTATTTTATAATTTTCACTATTATTTTTGTAAATAAAGACAATATTTTACCTAAAAATTTTCAATAATACATTTCTCTAATCATATTATTTTCTATTAATGCAATGTCTCTATTGGTTGTTGAAAGTGAGTTTTCATGTTCTCTAAAAAATGTCACTAATCTATCATAATATGTAAATTTAATATTATTCTTTTTTAATTTTATCCAAAACTCATAATCAGACATTATTTTATAATTTTCATTAAAATATCAAAATTTATTGAAAAGCTCTTTCTTAACCAATGCTCATGGATGACAAACTAATGAATTGAATCAAAATATACTAAATGCAATTCTATTTATTAGATTATAGTTTGGTATTACTCTAATGTTAGGAATATTAGAATTAAAAAATTGGACTTTTCAGAAATATATATCTCTATTATTTGTTTGTTTTATAAACTCGAGATATTCTCATAATGAATTATTCGCAAGATAATCATCTGAATTTAAAAATAGTAAATATTCTCAATTAGCTTTTTTTATTCATTCATTCATAGCATTATAAACTCATTTTGGTGAATTTTGGAAAAATTGAATTTTATTAAGAGGATTATCTGAAATATATTTTTCAATAATGTCTTTTGTTCAATCTGTAGAGAATCAATCAATGAAAATATGTTCATATATTTCATTATCAATATTCTGAGAAATAACACTATCAATACATTCTTGAAGATATTTTTCACTATTGTATGTACAAGTAATTATTGAAAGTTTCATTATTTATTTTCTAATAAATATAGCATCTTGTTGTAATATTTCTCAATTATTTGGATTTTGTAATTGATACCGTGATCAACTATATGTAAATCATTTATTTAATAAAAAAATATAGATATCATTGAACAATGGTGCTCATTCATATAATTTAAAAAAATTAGTTTCAAGTGTTACAACTTTGACTTTTTTTAAAAAATTTATTCATCATTCTAATACTTGTTTTTCATATCATTGAACATCAATTTTTAATAAGATATTAGAATTACATTCTATTTTAATATCATCTAATTTTTTTATATATATTTTTTCTTCAAATTCATTCTTTGTATATGTGAAAATATCTTTGTGTAAATCATTCATTTTAAGAATAGAAGAACTTGCGGAGGATTCATTATGATAAAATATTACTTCTTTATTTTCTTCTCACAATCAATAATTAAAAGCCTCTCAATATCAATTTATAGTTTTTGATAAAATATCAAAACAGTTTTTTATAGGCTCAAATGAATATATTTTTGCTTGGGGAAGCATTGAATGAATTTCACTTGCATATTGTCATTCATTTGCTCAGACATCTATAACTGTATTTATTCACAAATCAATAAGCCATTTGTTGCTATTTTTATTGTAATATGAAACATCAAATCATACTTTTTGGAAGAAATTTTTTACAATTTTTCAAAATTCCATGCTATTTTTTTAAAAATTAAATATTATTGTCCTTATATTTTTACTTTTTTAATTAAATAAATCAACTTAATTATCATTTATGTAGAATTTTTTAATTAAAAATATTTATGTTTATTTTTATTGTAGATATATATATTAACATTCCTTGGTAAAAAAGATAAAAAAATCATTCCTAGTCTTTGTATATAATTATTCTTGAATGAGTATTTAAAAGAAATAATTCAAAAATATATTGTCTTAAATCTATTAAAATTAAGATAGTTAATATAGGTCTTAAAATTATACAATTTATAATAGTATGAACTAGTTTTTTCTATATCCATAAAATTTTCCAAATAAATAATAAAATCATTAACTATTCTTTCATTATTTAGTGTTAAATTTCCATTATGCCTTCTATATAAGGTCATAGAATCCTCAATTCAATAACAATTATATTTTGTAGATATTCTAAAAAATAAATCCCAATCAGACACTGAGTATAGCTTATCACTTGTTGAATTAATTATCTTTTCTTTTAATAGAATGTCTTTTTTAAACATTAATGTTGAGAACGATCAGTAAAGAATATCATATTTTATGAATTGTTCTTTAGTAAGTTTTTCGTTTTTTAGATAAAATGGTGCGTTCTTTAAAAAATTTTTATCAATAATTTTTCAATCTCAATCAATAAAATCTAGATTGTTATAAACCATAGCAACTTCCGGATAAGTTTGAAATACTTTTAGTTTTTTTTCTAAGTTATCCATAGTATATAAATCATCTCACTCAAGGAATGCTATATATTTACTTTCAGAAGAAGATTGAGAAATAAGAAAATTCATATTATCAACTAATCATTTATTAGGTGAATTATGCCATGCTTTTATCTTATCAGGAAAGTTATTCATATATTTTTGCACAATATTCCAAGTTTCATTATTAGCAGAATCATCTCAAATCAATAATTCCCAATCGGTAAAAGTCTGATTGAGAATTGATTCTATAGTCTGAGAAATGAATTTCTCATGTTTATATGTAGTTGTTATTATTGAGATTTTAGGCATTCTCTCGAATAAATATATCTAAAATTTGGTTTTCAAACGTTTCTTCTCATTTCAATATCTTCTCTCTATAATATTCAAAATCATTGATATTATCATTGTAGTTATTAAAAATATTTACAATAGCTTCATATACTCTTTTTGAATCAAATTCTTCAAAAATATATTTATTTAAAATTGGAATATCTTCAAAAAATCAAGCAGATCAATTTGTATTTGTAATTATACAGCATCATTGAAGTGCAGCTTCTCTTGGTATCCTATCTCTTCATGGATGATTTCAGAAATCTATATATACTTTTGCCCTTTTTAATAATAACTGAACCTCTTTCGGAGTCATATTTTTAATAGGAACGAATTTAAACTCAGTTCAGTATTTTTGTATTAATTCAGTAGTGTATTGAATTCATTTGAAAGGATTATATACTATGATATTCTCTTTTTCAGATATTTCATAGCCTGAATTAATGATAAATTCTTGATTTATATAGTCTTTAAGAGGATAAACTAAATGTTTTCATTTGTTTTTCAATACAAAGTTTTCTGCGTATTTGCTTTGATAAAAATGAACAATATCTCTGTTATCTGGAAAGTTTATTTTTCAGATTTTTTTAGCTAAAATGTACTTAATATAGCCATACAATCTATTAAAAAAATTATTTTTTGTTGTAAAGATATTTAGTTTATTGAATATCTTTAAGAAAAAAGCGTTATCAATTAATTTGCCGATTTTCTTTTCAGCATTATCAACACTTAGCCACCATATTGATTTATTGATATTTTTGAATTGATCCAATAGTTTTACTGAAATTTCAGGCACTACTATGAAATTATTTTCATTCTCAATAACTCAATCGCAAAATACACTATCAATATTCGGGTAATATTTATTGTAAACTTCTGGCATGGGATTATCTATCTTGGGATAATAAACCATTTTTGCATTGTATCAAAGTTTATTTAATTTGAATGCAAGCTGATGTAAACATTCAGGTCATCAAGTAACTGTTTTTGAAGGGCAAAAAACATAAATTATCGAATCGCTACTCACTTTTAGCATAACGGTTTAGTTAATTATAAAATCTAAAGCATTTTTTACAGTCTGATCCATATTAAAGTATTTGTATTGTCACAATCTTCAAGCGAAAATCACTTTATCATCGGTTTTGGATTCATTAAGGTATCGGTTGTATAATTCGTTATTCTTTTCATTAATGATTGGGTAATACGCATCATTTTGTCAGATTATATATTCTTTTGGATATTCCAATGAAATTATTGTTGAATCTGATTTTTCGCTTAAATAGTATTTGTATTCGACAATTCTGGTGAAGCTATGATTATTTGGATAATTTATCTGTGGTCAGGATTGATAGAATTCTTTTTCATATTTTCTGAAATCAAAATCAAGGCTTCTATAAGGAAGCTTTCAGAATTTATAATCATAATATTCATCAATCGGACCGGTGTATATTATTTTATCGAACTCAATTCCTTGTAATTCTTTTAAGTCAGTATTTAACCTAACTTCAAGATTATTCGATTTTATTATATTTTCAATCATCTTGGTATATCATTCAGATGGAATAGCTTGATATGTATCCTGGAAATAGGAATCATCCCTTGAAACCAACACAGGAACCCTTGATAGGATGGATCTGTCTATTTCCGAACTATCTATTCACCATTGTTTCTTTGTATATCATTCGAATACCTTTTTATTGACGAAATCTCACAAAAATTTCAAATCCTTGTCATCCGTTTCCAATAATTCCAAAACAGTAAGCCTTTTTCAATATCAATACTTATCAATAAGCGCATTTTCCAATTTCTTCGCAAGTTCAGGTGAGAATATTTGGTAAATGGAGTTAAGATTGAAAGGCAAACTTACTTCCTTGGAATCTATTATCGCTTTTACATTATAGATAAATGGTTCCCATTTTGTATATTTGGATAAGTATTCCCAAACATCTTCGTGTGATGTATGGAATACATGAGGTCAGTATTTATGAACTGTAATCTTTGTTTCATCATCAATATAATCAAAACAATTTCATCAGATGTGATTTCTTTTGTCTATTATTAAAACCTTTTTATTAAGTTCAGAAGTAATTCTTTCTCAAAGAACTACTCAAGAGAGTCATGTTCATACAATAAGATAATCGTATTTCATATATTATTTAGTATTAATTCAATTAATAGTATTATTTAATCATAGTTTTAAATCAATTTCTGGGTTCCAATCTAATTTTTCTTTTGTATATGATATATCAGCACAAAACTTATCTACCTCTCATTTTCTATTGTTCTCAAATATCAATTTCGAATTACTTCCAGTAATATTTAATAATTTTTTAGCTAATTCTTGTAATGTACATTCTACTCAGGTTCATAAATTGAATGTTTCATTTACTATATCATCTCTTAATATCACTTTATATATTGCTTGTACAATATCATCAATATATACAAAATCAATTATTTTATCATTTCAATAAATAGTAATATCCTCATTGTTCTTCATTTTATCTATAAATATTGGAATTACTCTTCATTTATCTCATTGTCAATATACATTCGCAAATCTAAATATTATATATTCAAGTCAAAAGGAATTGGAATATGATTTTATTAGACTTTCTCATATAATTTTTGAGGCTCAATACGGATTTTCTTGATTTAATGGATGTAGTAAGTCAATAGGCATATATTTAGCAGTTCAATATACTTCTCTTGAAGAAGAAAAAATCAATTTTTTCTTATATTTTGTACAGAAATCCACAATATTTTTTGTTCAAATAACATTGTATTCAAAAGTTAAATCAGGATTATTAATTGATGTTATAACTTGAGAAATTCAAGCTAAATGGATAATTATATCATTTTCATTAATAAGTTCATTAATAAGTTCTTTGTTACAAATATCTCAGTTAATTATTTTTAAATTATTCTCGTCTATTCAATTTTTTGCAAATTCATCATTGCTCCATCTATAATTATTATCAATTGACGTGACTTGAAATTCAGAAATTTTAATTAGATTTCTTATCAAATTCCTTCAAATAAATCAAGCTCATCAAGTAACAAATATTTTTTTCATATTTATTTCTTAAAATAATGCAACTGATTATATAAAAACTCCTTAATAATCAAAATTTATTACTAAAAAACTATTGCATCATTGCATGAAAGATTTTTACCGTATTTTTGGTAGCTGAACTTAGAGCAAGATTTATCGAGATTGATATATTAATAGTTATTTCTCTTAATTGTATTAATTGTAATTCGGTAATAGAATGAGTTAAGTTAATTATGTATTTATGAATTATTTGTAGTACGGTGATATTTCATTGTTATTTAAATCTCTTTTAATAATTTATCAAAATCACTTTCATATAATTTATCTTGAATCACTCTATATATTTCAAATTCACTTTCAGCAAAAGCTTTTGCAATAGCTTGAGTTATTTTTCAACTTCAAGAAAGTATTTCTCTCTCATTAAATTGTAAGAAAGCATTGAGTTTAGATTCCCAATCTTCCATCGTCATCGGAATTTTCCTTGCCGCTTGATCTTCACCGTAATCAAGATACATATTAACTATTCTATCTAGAGCCAAAAGTTCTTCTTTTTCTAGATAATTTTTAGCAATACTTACATCAGATTTTATAATTTTACCATCTGGAGAATTTCTCCAAGTAGTAAGTCACATATTTTGTTTTTTGTGATTTGCTCTTATTGTTATTATTTCTGATGCTGTTTTTCAATGAATAGCAAAATGAAGTTTATTTTGTACTGTTGCAAAGAATTTTTTTGTAGTTTCAGAATTACTATCATAATCCAAGGAAGTAGCAAAAATATCTGTAATTTTTTGATAAAACTTTCTTTCACTTGCTCTTATCTCTTTTATTTCTAAAAGTAAAACTTCAAAATATTGCTCTCAAAGATAGTTTCAATTTTTTAGTCTTTCTTTATCAAGTACAAATCATTTTATACTAAATTCTTTTAAAACTCTATTTGCCCATCTTCTAAATTCTACAGCTCTGGAAGAATTTATTTTAAATCAAATTGCAATTATAGTTTCAAGATTATAATGTTCTATTTCTCTAGAAACATCTCTATTTCACTCTTTTTGAACTATTAAGAATTTCCTAATAGTTCAATTTTCATTTAATTCTCAAGAATTAAAAATATTTTTTAAATGTTCGTTTATATTGGGAATTGAAACATCAAATAAAACTCACATCATTTTTTGTGTAAGCCAAATATTTTCATTTTCAAATCTTACTTCTATTGAGTTTTCTCAATTATTTGATGTAAATATTAAAAATTCAGCCGTAGAATTTCTTATTTTTAAACCTGTTTTCATAAATTAAATTATTTTTTAAACCCAAAGATTATATAAAAACTCCTTAATGATCAAAATTTATTACTAAAAACTATTACATCATTGCATGAAAGATTTTTACCGTATTTTTAGTCGCTGAATTTAGAACAAGATTTATCTAGATTGATATATTAATAGTTATTTCTCTTAATTGTATTAATTGTAGTCCGGTAATAGAATATGTTAGATTGGTTATGTCTTAATAAGTATTTTATTGTAAGTGAATTTTTTATAAAAATTATCACTAGATAATAAATAACAAACCTGAATATATATTTTTTCTGTTCGTTTTAAGTTTTAATTATTATATCATATATTTCTATGACTTTATTTACAGAATCTTTTATAGAATAAAAAGATATAGAATAACTTCTTTTTTGAAAAGTAATAATTGATATTTCCAAATTTCATTCTGATTTAATTATCTTTCTTCATATTAATCAATTATTAGCAATTTTTTCGACTTCTAAATATATTGAATCTTGTAATTCTTCGTAAGTTTTAATATATGCCTTGATAATGTCTTTTTCGCTATAAATTCAAGTATTTGAAAAAATATTCCTATAATAATCTTTCATATATACAGTAAAACTATTTATTTTATCAATAAAATTCTTTGTTACAATAATTTTATACATGAGCTAGTTTTTGTTTTTCGAATTTAATCTTATCGTTAATTAAATCAATCTTCAATATTTCAGCTTGATTCAGCATAAAATCTTTAGATATTTTCCTTGCCTCATTAATTGTGAAATTATCATTATTTTTCATAAGAATTTTTTATTATTACTGGATATATTATACTCAGCATATCATTTTTTCAAAATAAATTACTAAAAAACTATTACATCATTGCATGAAAGATTTTACTGTATTTATGTTCACCGAACCTAGAGCAAGATTTATCTAGATTGATATATTAATAGTTATTTCTCTTAATTGTCTTAATTGTAGTTCGGTAATAGAATGAGATAGATTAATTATGTATTTATGAATTGTTTGTAGTACGGTGATATTAATTTTTATAACATAGTTTAATTACAATGTTATAGTTTTATAATCATTTCTTTAATCTTTCAAATAGCTCAATGTTTATAAAAAATAATGATATATATAAATTAAAAAATCAACTAATTCAAATAATTTAATAAATTTTAAAACAAAACATAAGTTCTATATTTATTCTAATTTAGTAATCAGAATAAATATAATGGAATAATATTTTTTTCTCAAACAATTATATCATCTAACACAAGAAATGAATTAGTTCTTATATCTTTTATTTGTTTAAATGTTTTATTTTTTCATCATATTTCAAATATATCATCATAAATTTTAAAATCTCACATTTTACTATGGACAATGCTGTTTTTACTATTTTGTATAGAATTTATAAAAAAAGTTTCTCTTATTAATCATATTTTTATTTCTTGTAATAAATTTGCATTTATAGCGTATATCAAATTTGTATTATCAATATAAATTTTTGAAGTATTTTTCATGACATTATATCAATTTGTATCTTTTAATAGAAATCTAATCAATCATCATTTTTCTAGTATTTCCAAATATGTATTTACTGTTTTGTTATCTATTTCTAAGGTTTTTGAAATTTTATTTGAATTAATTTCTCAAGGAGAAATTATGCTTAAATAATTAAGAATTTTTTTAAAATAAATTAGATTTTCAGTTTTTACATTGTAATAATTAGCAATATCATCATAAATAGTTTTATTTATTGTTTCTATAATTTTTAAATTATCTTTTTGTTTTTCATTAACATAGTATGGATAATATCAACTCTCTAAATATTCTTTAAAATATTTAATTATTGGAATATTTGGTAATTTTTGGCTTATTTCTAGATGATTATTCAAAATTTCATTTAATTGATATTTTCTTAGATTCTGATTATATTTATAATTAATAAACTCTCTAAAACTAAATCAATTTACATAATATAATTTAGCTCTTCTTGATAAATCATAGTTTCAACTTTTCAAATCAATACTAGAACTTCAGGAAAAAACAATCTTAATTTCTGGAAAACTATCATAAATATTTTTTAATTCTTGTTGCCAATTTTTATATTTATGAATTTCATCAATTATTAAAATTTTTCAATCATATTCATTTTTAAATTTTATTGCAAAATCAAATAATTTATTTTCCAGAAAATAAATATTGTCTGCTGAAATATATAAAGAATTTGATAAGTTATTCAGTCATAAATATTTTATAAGAATTGTTGTTTTTCAAACTCATCTAGGTCAGATTATACCGACTAATCTTTGTTCAAAATCTATTTCACTAAATATATCTCTTACATTAGTAAAATTATTGTCTAGTAAATTTTTTTGTATTTCAAAAAATGTTTTCATTGTATGATAATTAGAATATATTCCAACAAATTATATATTTATTTGGAATAGAGTCAAATTTTAGTTTAATTTTATTGTTTATAAATCTTCATCTACTTCAATTATCAAAAAATGTTTAATTTTTGAGAATTTCTTCAAATAGTAAGTTACATATTTTGTTTTTTTGTGTAAGTCAAATATTTTCATTTTCAAATCTTACTTCTATTGAGTTTTATCAATTATTTGATGTAAATATTAAAAATTCAGCTGTAAAATTTCTTATTTTTAAACCTGTTTTCATAAATTAAATTATTTTTTAAACCCAAAGATTATATAAAAACTCCTTAATAATCAAAATAAATTACTAAAAAACTATTGCATCATTGCATGAAAGATTTTTACCGTATTTTTGGTCACCTAACTTAGAGCAGGATTTATCTAGACTGATATTATTAATAGTTATTTCTCTTAATTGTTTTAATTGTAGTTCGGTAATAGAATGAGATAGATTGGTTATGTATTTGTAGATACCAAGTAGAGTAAATTACACAGTGGCTATTTTAAGTAGATAATCTTTGATATTTTCTTGATTCTGATTAATTCAAATGTAATCAACTTCTTCGGTATAGTCTATATCCTCGAAATAACACAATTGTTCTCTGAATATTTTTTCATTGAATGCTCAAGAGAATATTTCATCTGCTTTTAGAGAGATTTGTGAAATAGAGAAATGGTTTTTGAGGAGTAAATACATATCTACATAATCTTTCCATTTGGATCTTCTTCAAATGGCATAAGCCTTGAGCGCTCATAATTCAATAAGTTCAAGTGATTTAACTCATGGTAGAATTGACACTGTTCAGTTAATATTAAAAGGGAAGTAGAGAAAAGTGAATTTTACTCAGTCTATAATTATAGTGAGTTCATTTTCATTTTTTATAAGTGTTTTAGTAATTGAATATCAGTATTTTTTGATCGTAGCGATTATTCTTGTATGGCTTATTGGCTTTGTAGAAAAAAGGTCAAAATCAATACTTTTTCTATGTCAAAGATAAAGCGCAATAGCTGTTCATCAAACCAAATAATAGTTTGTTTTGAATTCTTTTACCAAACTTAGTAGAGATAACTGTTCTTGACTTAAAATTTCTTTATGCATTTTTTATAAAAAGATCAATAAAATTTATTTCAATTTTTTCAAGATTTGTTCTTTTTTTATTTAGAAGATTATCATATATTTTTTTGAATTCTTCCTTTCAGAATATTTTAAAAATTTCTTTAAGATCAATCCAATCTCAATACTTAATTATTCATTCAAGTATTGCTTCATCTGAGAGAGAATTAATATCTTTTATATACCAAAAAATACTTTTTCTAGTTTCTAAATATTCTTTTAATTTTGTTTTCATATTCATGTTTTTATATCCTATATATTATACTCATCTTAAGTTTTTTTCAAAATTTATTACAAAAAAACGATACATAAGCATTGGCTTTGTATCGTTTTTTGTGGTTTTATATTTTCTGGTGGCGAGGAAAAGAATTGAACTTTCGACACAAGGCTTTTCAGGCCTCTGCTCTACCACTGAGCTACCCCGCCAGATAAATTAGTGGGCTTATTATATAGAAAAAATGATTATTGCAAATTGTTTTATGAGTTTTTTTGATTTAATTAATTTTTTTATTAAATATGCTAAATAATTATTTTTTCATTTATATTTAATTCTTGCTGTTATTGCTATAAATTCGTAAAAAACTGTGCTAATCTATTTGTATAGCTTGTGTGGATTGCTTCGTTCACCCCAAGAGTACTTCCTCGCTTTCGCTCACAGCGCCTCGCAATGACGAAAGATGAACGTCATCGTACCCTAAAGGGCATAAACTGTGACGATCCATTAGGAGGTTTTCTGGATTGCTTCGTTTACTCGCAATGACGAAAACTGAGTGGATTGCTTCACTAGGTTCGCAATGACGAGGTTTGGTTTTATTTAGGTGTAATAATTTTTCTAATTGTTTTTAGTCTGTCTTCGATACTTCATTTAATTATATGGTATTCTAATCAAGAATCTTCTAGGTATTCATGATATCTAGCATCAATCAGTCTCTGAAAATCTGGATTCATAGATCTTAGTCCGTCATCTACTAGTGGGAATTCGATAGGAATATACAAAATATAATCATAGCTAGCGTTTCTATCTATAAGTTTTTTTAATACTTTTTTTACATCTGTATCATCAAGAAGTACATCTCAATAAATATAATAATCAATTAAACATTTATCAGCAACAAAATTTACAATATTTCTTTCTAATTCAATTTGTTTGGCTGTAAGCCAGATTTGTGTTTCTATTGGAGTTTCTTCATTAATAGTAAAACCTAGATGGTAGGCTTCCGGGACTATATCTTTTATTACTGCTAATCCTAGTTCTTCAGCTAGAATAGTTGACAGGGTAGTTTTTCCTACTCAATGAGCTCAGACAATTGCTATTTTCATTTTTTGTTATTTAAAATTGTAAATGTTTTTTGGTTTTATATAGTTGAATAATTGCTTTTACTTTAATAATGCTTTCAAGCTGATATCATTCCTCTTCCATAATTTTGTATATTTCTTCTTCAGCCTTGTGTTTGTGACTTGACCAATCAATATAACTTTGTTTTAGAACGTTATTATTAATACTATCTGGTGCAGTTCCAAGAAGTGCAAGGAAATATGTTAATTGGTCAGATTTAATAGTTCATCTTTTATCAAAAGAAAATTCTAATCTCTCTCCCATACTTATTTCAGTATTGAATAATGTTGCTCAAATCCTTTTACCATAATCCCAATATCTTCTTAGTTCACTTACTGGATCAACTGACATTTTATCGGCAACTCTTGCTATCTGTCATTCTATTGAATATGGTTCTTTTTGATTAGGATCAAGGTCTTTAGACATATAATCATGATATTTCACAAAGTCCGAAAGCTTTGACACATCTTCTGTATTCATATTGGTTTTTTTGGCATACATTTTTACTTGAGCCATTCAGCATTTTTGATGTTTTTTGTCACATTTTTTATGATGAAATCTACCAATATCATGGAAAACTGACATCATTTCAATAAGTTCAAGATTTATATTTGATTGTTCTTCGAGATTGAATTCATCATAAATCTCTAAAGCTTTTTTATAAACATTTTCACTATGAACAAGTCAATGGTCTGCGTTCTCAATATAATCTCTCAGATATTCATTATCTATGAAAATCTCTTCTAAATGTGCCTTCCATTTGAGGGTGAATTGACTGTTCTCTATGGAATTATTTGATTCAATTGAATTATTCATTCGATTATCTTATTAATTTTATACACGTAATTATACTATAAAATAGAATTAATTTCAATTATATACTTGTTTTACCAATTATTTTTTACCCAGGAAACAATTTCACTGATTTCTGTAACTTTAATCTTCGTATCTATTTCTTGTCATTTGATATCAAGATAAATATTTATATCTCCTGAGTCTAGATTAAGTAAGAATTCTTTTAATTTGATAAGGTCATCTTTTGTTCAATGTGCTGGTACTTGGATAGTGAATCTATCAATTTTTTTCTGAATCTTTTCTTCTATTTTCTTTTCTTCAATTTTTTCAGTTGCTTTGATTATATCTTCAGTGTCATCCAGGTAATTAATTTTTTCATTTTCTCTAAAACCTCACGCCTCTATTGCTTGATTCCTAAGACTTGTAATTGAAGTAGATTTGATACTTAATGGCATTACAGCTATTTCTTCCATTTGTTCATTGAATTTAAGATTTCATTCAATCATTACAATAGTATCTGGAGTTATAGAATTCGAGAATTTATCATAATCTCTAGGAAAAACTGTAATATTGAATTTGAAAAAAGTGGAATCACAATTTGCAATCATCATCATTTTTCAAGTTTTTGTCTGCATTTTCCTAATAGCAGTTACGAATCAGAAGAATTTAACTTTTGGATCTCTTTTTCTTTCGAATTTATCTTTTGTAGCTTCAGTTTTTTGAGGTGGTTTTTCTTCAGTTTCTTTTTTGTGAAAATCTGGATGATTACCTATTTCGAATCATCAATCTTCATTATTATGAGAAAGATCGTCTTGAATGAATTCTTCAATTATTTCTGCTTGTTTTTCTTTCATTTGCTTTTGGAATTCTATGACAAGTTCCAATCAGCTTGATTTTGAATTAAGATATTTTTTCATTCAATCAAGTCAATGACCGGTAACAGAATATCCTATTATTTCTTTTTCTCATTTGATTTTTTTTTCGTAAGTCATTGGAATTGCAGTTTCTAGAGAAAATCTTAGATCCTGATTACTTCATCATCACATATCAAAAAGTCATATTTGATTAGTTGTTTTTTTCTTTTCAATTTCTTTTAGATAACTTGTGATTTTTGGTACTGATGCAAGCAGACTTGCTCTTTCTCAGAAAGCATCAAGGGCTCAAGATAGAATAAGTGCTTCTAGTGATTTTTTGTTAATTACATCTCACGAAGTTTTTGCGATGATATCTTGGATTGAAGAATAATTAGATTCTTCACGTCATGCTCTGATTGTGTCAATTGGTCAATTACCAAGTCATTTAATAGCTTTTAGTCAGAATCTTATATTTTTGTTGTCTATATATGTGAAATGTTTCAAAGATTGATTAATATCGGGTGCTAGAATATTAATTTTTTTAGCTTTACATTCATTAATTTCTAGTGTAATTCTCTCCATATCTTCTTCATCTGACACCATAAGTGCAGTCATGAATTCGGTAGGGAAGTATGCCTTTAAATAAGCTGTTTGATATGCAATCATAGAGTAACAAGCCGCATGTGATTTGTTGAATCAATAACCCGCAAAAGGTTCAATAATATCTTCGAATATATATTTTGCCAATTCTTTTGGATGTCATTGACTTATAGCTGCATCAATGAACTTTTGCTTCTGTTCCATTAGAAGATCAATCTTTTTCTTACCAATTGCACGTCTAAGTACATCAGCTTCACCAAGTGAAAAACCGGCAAAAGCTTGAACGAGCTGCATTATTTGTTCTTGATAAACTGCAATTCATTGAGTAGGTTTTAGGATTTTTTCTAGAGAAACATGCGGATATTTTACTTTTTCTTTTCAATGCTTACGATTAATATAAGTAGGGATATACGCAATCGGACCTGGACGATAAAGAGAAACCATAACAATAATATCTTCAAATGCATTAGGTTTTAGCTCTTTAAGATATTTCCTCATACCTGATGATTCGAACTGGAATACTCAAGTTGTATCTCAATCACAGAATATTTTGAATACTTTTTTATCTTCATAATTAATCTTGAGAAGATTAATATCTTTGGCACTATTATTCTTAATAATCTTAAGACATCTATCAATAATTGTTAGATTTCTTAGTCCAAGGAAATCCATTTTAAGAAGTCCGAGGTCTTCAAGTGGATATTGTGATAATTGAGTTACTGTAACTGCATCATCTTTTGGTGGATGTTGGAGACTGCAATAATTAGTCATTTTTTCTGGCGCTATTATTACTGCACAGGCATGAACTCAAAGCTGTCTTACTGATCATTCTAGCCTCATTGCATTATCAATGATTTTTTTCCACTTATCTTCAGAATTATATAATGCTTTGAATTCTGTACTTTCTTCAAGAGCATCTTTTATTTTAATTCAAGGTTTAGTAGGAATAAGCTTCACAACTTCATTCATTTGTGAAAAAGGAATTCAGAGTACTTTACCGATATCTTTCACTGCTGCACGAGCTGCAAGAGTACCGAATGTACAAATCTGTGCCACGTGATCATGTCAATATTTATTACGAACATATTCTAGTACTTTTCATCTTCATTTATCAGAAAAATCCACATCAATATCTGGCATGGATACACGAGCAGGATTCAGGAATCTCTCAAAAAGTAGGGAATATTTAAGGGGATCAATATCTGTAATCCCAGAAAGATAAGCCAGAAGTGCTCAGGCGGCTGATCATCTTCATGGACCAACTGGAATTCAATTATCTTTTGCCCAATTAATGAAGTCAGCAACTATTATGAAATATCAATTGAATCACATAAGGTCAACTACTACTAATTCATATTCAAGTCTCAGGATTATATCTAATTGTTCTTGTTTTAATTCATTTATGAATTTGTTTTTTTGTTCGGAGAAAAATGATTTTGAAAGGGTTTGTAATTCTTCCGCTGACATTTGGCTAAGTTGCTTTTCTGGTTTTTCTATAATAAGCTTACTTACAAGTAAAAAAATTTCTTCTTCAGAAAATTGGTAGTCATATCTATAATTAAGTCATTTCATACAAAGATATCTAAGATACCATTCTTCTTCTTGAGGTATTAATAAATTAGTAAAACTCTTTGTATATTCAATATACTGCTTATATATATTCTTTTCATTTTCTCATAGTTCAGAAACCGGAATAAGTGTTTCTCAATATTTAATTTCTATATTTACTTTTTCATTGATTTCTTGAGTGTTTCTATATGCAGCGGGACAATTAGAAAATAATTCTTCCATTTCTCATGATGACCTAAGTGAATAGTTACCATCAATTAAAGTTGGTCTATCAGGATCATCAAGAGCTCTTCAATCTCATATACAAAAAAGTAAATCCTGAGGTTCAGCGTCCGATTCATTAATATAATGTGCGTCATTAGTTCAGACTACTTTATAGTTATATTTTTTGGATAAGTTAATTATATACTCGTTAACTTTACTTTGGCTGGGTCTATCTGGATGTTCTTGTATTTCAAGATAAAAATCATCTGCTCAGAATATACCTTGATAGAATTCAATTCTAGAAACTATATAATCTTCACTTTTTCAAGTTATAATATGCTGTGCTATTTCTCAAAGATAGGAACCTGAAAGTCCAACAAGATTAGCACTATATTTTGATAATAAATCAAAGTCAATTCTAGGTTTATAATAGAATCATTCAAGATAAGATGTACTTACAAGCTCTATAATATTATTAAGTCCTTCACTATTTTTTGCTAGAAGTACTATTTCATAGTATTCATTATCCTTACTTTTATAGCTTATTCATTTCTTGGATATTGAAGCTTCTACTCAAATAATTGGGTTAATTCAATTTTCTTTACATGCTTTATAGAACTCAAAAAAACCATAGAGATTTCAGCTATCTGTAATTGCAAGTCAAGTCATTCCTAGTTCCTTTGCTTTTTTTACGAATTCCTTTGGTTTTCCTAGTCAATCTAGTATTGAGAAGTTAGTATGTACATGTAGATGTGTAAAAGACAATTGATTCTTATATTAAATTTTATATAAGTAGAATATATTCATTTTTTAAAAATTCGGAAATCTAATTGTATTTTTTTATTTAATTTATATTAAAAATAATAATCTTTATTCTGTCAATAGAATTTGACTTTTATTCAATAGAATTTCTTGCTTAATTTTGACAGTTTATATAATCACATTATAAAACTACTTTTTGTTAAGTGATTATTTATCTTTAATATAATATTTTATGACTATGTCTTGACCAAAATTTGATGAAATAGATTGGGAAAAATACGAAGAATCTCTTGAATGATTTGATTTTGAAACAATTAAATGAGATACAATCAAAGTAACAGAAATAGTTGAAGAACTTGTTGCTATTTTTAAATTACCTATTATTAACAATAAAATTAATGCTATTCTTAATAACCCAAATGGTTATTCTGATACATATCTAAAAGAAAAATTAAATATAATTAATACTTATGCGAAACAACTCATAATAAAAGCAAAATGTCTTGAGAAAATGTTTGCACTACCGCCAAGGGAATGAGACGACCAAGAATCATTAACTGATAATTGTCCCCATATTGCTATTTATGAAAGCGGTAAACTTTCTTGGGTAAATAAAGCTTATGCAGATAGTCTTTGATTAACTAGTCTTGGAGAAGCAAAAGAATTAGCTGCGAAATGGTATGAAGAAAATTGAGTAAGAAAAAATGCATTAATTGAAAGAGTTTATCATTGATTCTATAAAGAAAAAGTTTATAAAATGCTTCCACTACTTAATAATAATGAATGATACCAGAATGTTCATTTTGAGATCTGAGCAGATGAAAATAATCAAAAAAATCTTAATTGGTCATCATTTGGAATTAATAATTGAGCTTGATCAGTAAGAATTTCTTGAGATATTACAGAAGAGACTAAAGATATGACTGAAGAAGAAATAAAATCACATTTAGATAAATACTATTGAAGTAAGTGACTAGATTGAATTCCTTTTGGATTTAAAGATTCCTTAGCTCTTTTTAAAAAAGAAATGGGATTAATTTATGGAGATAAATTATTTGATGCAAAATTCTATGAAATTTTCAAAAAAATGAATATGTTTACAGAAATGGCAGATGTAATGTTTAATAAATGACCATTTGCGATGAATTTATATAATTGAAATAAATTAGAACTTGCAAATGAACAATATATTGCCCTAACTTGAATGACGTTAGATGAAATAAAAGATGCTTCTGAAAAATGAACATTATGAAAAATATTATTCTGAGGCTGAGTTGAAGCAGAATTTGTCAAACAAAGTGTTTGAACACTTGATAAAGAATGATGACATTATCATAGGATATTTAGTTTCATTACAACATGAAAGGTTGCTGATTTTGATACTTACGATATTTGAGATTGATATACTTTTAGAATTGGTAAGAGAGATCCTACAACTGAAAAATTTATCTCAGAAAATATATAGTAAAATTAATTATCTAATAAAAAACTTCTGATAAAATCAGAAGTTTTTTAGTTTAAATATCTTCATTTTTTGAGTGCTGTTCAATTAGAAGTTGTAGATCTTCAGAAGATAATTTTCTATTATCCATAACTTCACTAATTATTGATGAAAATTCCTTAATATCATTTTTTGAAAGATAATTTTCCATTCTTTTCCTTCATCAAGAAATCGCTTTTCAATCTCTAATCTCTTTTGCAATTACTTCATTTACAATTACGAGAATTGTTCACATTACAGCAGCTATAAAATATCAAAATGAAGCATTTATATATCAATTAGAAAAAAATAATCAGTAATTCGCAGTAAAGAATCAGATATATGCTATAGAAGATGAAAGATCTTTATCAACTACAATTTTATATAATGCGAAAGTATATAATACTCAATATAGAATTCAAAATAAATAAACATTAAAATCCTTATCTGACATTAAATTTAATAAAAAATTTTCAAGTTTATTAGCTATTTGATTTTTATTCAAAAAAATTCATGTTTCACTTATTAAGCTTTCTTTTTCACTAGTTGTAAAATTAGAATTAATTAGTTCATCCCTAAGTCAGCTTTTTATTAGTTCATTAATATCTATTTTGTCTATTAATTTAGTTATTTGAGTAGAATTTTTATCTATAAAAGCCTGTTCTAAATTAGAAGTGCTCTTTGAAAATTGGAAATATCAAAAAGCTACAAAAGAAAATATAAAAGTTGCTATTAGAGTGTATTTTGTTCTTTTTCTAATATAGATAATATTTTTTTTATTGCTAAGATATTTTTTAATTTTTTTCATAAAGATTATTTTGTGAATATTTTATTATAATTCTATTGTATTTAAACTAGGAAAAATTCTTTTTTTATTGTTTTCAACAGTATTTTTTTTCTTTGAATATAATTTTTCTGCATTTTTTATACATAGATTTTCTCTTGTTTTTGGTGTAAGCATATCAAGGAATATATCGAATCTATTATTTATATATCCAATTTTATGGAATCAGTCTCATAATATGTCAGATCAAAGAAGAATTCTATCTGAGAATTTTTCAGTTAATTCAATCCATTCTTTAATTGTTTCTTCATTTTTCATTATTATTTCATCAAAAACAACCCAAGAATAATCAATATGAAGAGCAGGGTATTCGCTAAGTAGTCTTTCAATCATTTTTTTGTAATATGGTGAATTAATTCTTCTAGAAGCTCAACAGTGAGCAAATACTATTTTGGCCTTAGGGAAATCTCTTAGAATTGATTCTAATTCATATAAATATTTTGGATGATCAGATACTCCTGGAGAAGAAATATTATTATGTACAAGTATTGGTAAATCGTATTCACAGGCGAATTCAAAAATAGGATACATTGCCTTATTATTTATTCTTGGTGGCTCTCACTGTGTCATAAATGTAAGATCATCATGTCTTAATAATATTTCGCCAATTCAGCAGAATACTCATGGATAGAATTTGAACATATTTTCTATATGTCTTATTGCATTAATATCCATTGGATTAAATCAACAAATAAGTGGATAGAATCTTTTTTGTTCTTCTTTTGTTAAACTGTTGTATTCTTCTG
This sequence comes from Candidatus Altimarinota bacterium, assembly GCA_028689205.1. GTDB lineage: Bacteria > Patescibacteriota > Gracilibacteria > BD1-5 > UBA2023 > STC-113. The sequence goes on along the minus strand of JAQTWP010000003.1, from coordinate 2,655 downwards.
CAACTATTCAATCTGTGAAAGAATCATAATAACAAGATGTATCATCATCAAGGTAGTAATCAGGTGAAATTCTTTCTGTTTCTGACCACATTTTACGTACAGGCATACCAAAAATAACTCATTTTTCAATATTAGATTTATCCATATAATAAAGAAGCTTTTTCAGTCATTCTGTTTCTTGTTTGAAGTTAACTATATGAAGATGTGAGTCAATCATTTTATATTTACTTCATTTTATTTTTTCAAGATCAGTAATTTTATCAACAAAAAAATCTTTCTTATTCGTAGAAAGAATCTCATTTTTTATTCTATTATTTATAAGTAATTGTTTAATATCCATATTATTATTTTTTATTGATTCATAAATATTCAAGGAATAATTCTTCTTTTTTATCTGATAGTTTCATCAAGAAATATTTGAACTCTCTATCGTTTTTAAAAAAATCTTTTATTTGATGACGACTATACAAAGATAGGAATTGTTTAACCTTAATATAACTCATTCATTTTAAAAGCAAAAGAAAATCTTGCCATGATTTTATTTTTTTACTTATTTCATTAAGTCAAATCAGCTCAATAAGATAATCTTTGTTTTCTTTATTAAGATAATGAAGAACATTGTATATATCTTGAGGATATATAAAAAGTCATCTAATAGTTTCTGGTCATAATATTTCTAGGGTTTCTTTTTCTGCACAATCATATACCCATTCCATAATATTAAGTAAATCCTGTGATGAAGTAATTAATCTAGTTAATCACTTATTTCTCATTTGTCTTATTAATCTTAATTTATTATTTTCTTCATATATGCGAGCTAGGATTTCTCCTAATTCTCTTGCGTCTTGTACTATATTTGGAAGTTCATCTGATATTTTTACAAGAAGTAGAAATGAATTTTTTTCATTTAAATACTTAAGACAATTAATAAGTCATTTATAAGATTTAATTATATTAATAAGATTTTCATCTAATTCCATAATTATATTCCAGTGTAGAATAGGTGATATTTCTTTATCTCATGCCAACATCTCAAATATTAATCAAAGTTCATTTGAATCTTTAACAGTATAACTTATTTCTCAGAGAATGAATTTATATTCATATATTTGTGATGAATTACAATCGTCAGTCATTTTTATAGTAATTAATATATGCAGTTATTATAGCAGATTTGGGGTATAAAAGCAAAAAATAACAAATAAAATCATTTTTTAATTTGAAAAAATAACAAAATATGTATATTAATAGCATTATTAAATATTAATATAAAAAAATGGAATTCAATAAAAGTTATAATCCAAAGGAATTTGAAAAAAATATATATCAAAAATGGCTTGACTGAGATAAATTCTTACCTAAAAAGTCAGAAACAGGGAAGACCTTCTATATTCCAATGCCACCACCAAATGTAACAGGTAATCTTCATATAGGTCATTCGCTTACTCTTGCTCTTGAAGATATAATGGTTAGATATCATAGGCTTAAATGAGATGAAACTTTATGGATTCCTGGGACTGATCATGCATGAATTTCTACTCAGAATGTTGTAGAAAAGAAATTATCTAGTCAATGAATAAGTAGAACTGAAATTTGAAGAGAAAAATTCATATCTGAAGTTTGGAAATGGAAAGATGAATATCATAAAAATATTACAGACCAAATTAAATTAATGTGAGCAAGTTGTGATTGGTCAAAAGAAAGATTCACACTTGATGAATGACTTAATAAGACTGTTGAATATACTTTTTGTGATTTATATAATAAATGACTTATATATCGTTGAGAATATATGGTTAATTTTTCTCCTGCACTTCAAACTGTAGTTAGTGATATAGAAGTTGTACATAAAGAAGAAGAAACCAATATGTACTATATTACTTACTTCGTTAGTTGATCAGATAATGAACTTATAATTGCTACAACTAGACCAGAAACTTTACTTGCAGACCAGGCAATTGCAGTTAATCCAAAAGACAAAAGATATAAAAAAATGATATGAAGAAATGTTATTCTTCCAATCGTAAACAAAGAGATTCCTATTATTTGAGATGATAGTGTTGACAAGGATTTTGGTACTTGAGTTCTAAAAATAACACCAGCTCATGATCCAGCTGATTTTCAAATTGCCAAAAAACATAATCTAAAACTAGATTTTTCTGCTATAGATAGGAATTGAAGAATGACTCGTGAAGCATGAATATTTGCATGACAAGATTATATTACAGCAAGACAAAATATAGTAGAACTTCTTAGATCAAAATGAAATCTTGTAAAAATAGAACCTTATACTCATAAAGTTGGTTATTGCGAAAGAACTTGATGTAAAATAGAAACTGTTGTTTCTACACAATGGTTCGTAAAATCATCAGAAATGGTAAATAAGGTTATTGCTTGATATAAGAAAAAAGAATTCACAATAGTTCCGGAAAGATATAATAAAACACTAGAAGATTGGATTTTTAATCTTAGAGATTGGTGTATAAGTAGACAATTATGGTGGTGACATCAAATTCCTGCATATTTTGATGTAAATACTTGAGAATTAGTTGCTGTTTCTGAAGATGAACAAGGTGTATATGATAAATACTGAAAAGACAATGTAAAAAGAGATGAAGATGTTCTTGATACTTGGTTTTCTAGTTCTCTTTGGCC
>JAQTWP010000011.1 GCA_028689205.1 Candidatus Altimarinota bacterium | reverse complement strand
AGAAAAACTAGTTTTAGAATAAATATCCTAAAATCAAATAAAGAGGAAATAGAAACATATTTGACAACAAACAATATTGAATTTGAGATATCTTCTTTTTCGGATATTGCCTATATAATAGATAAAAAACACGAATATACTTTGAAATGAAGTGATATTTTTTATTCTGGGAAAATATATATTCAATGATTATCAAGTATGCTTCCTCCAATAATCCTAAATCCAAAAAGATCAGAGAAAATCCTTGATGTGACGGCTGCACCTGGTTCCAAGACTACTCAACTTGCCGCTATGATTAATAATTCTTGAGAGATAGCTGCAATAGAACATAACCAAATAAGATTCGATAAGCTTAATTATAACCTTAAGCTTCAATGAGTCACCAATACCAATACTCATAAAATTCATGCGAAACATCTTTCATATAATTTTGCTAATAATTATTTTGATAGAATTCTTTTTGATGCGCCTTGTAGTGCAGAATGAAGAATTAATTTAGCCAATGAAAAAACTTTTTGATTCTGGACATTAGAAAATATTGCCAAAAATCAAGCTGTTCAACTTGAATTATTAGAAACTGTTATACCTCTCCTTAAAACTTGATGAACTCTTGTTTATTCTACCTGTACACTTGCCCCAGAAGAAAATGAAGAAGTGGTAAATAGAATTGTAAATAAATTCGATAATCTAGAAATAGAATCATTTGATACTGAAATCGAAGGAAGTATGCCTTGAATCACAGAATTTGAAAGTAAAAAATATAACAAGAACCTCTCAAAAACATTGAGAGTTTTGCCATCAATATTGAATGAATGATTTTTTATAGCTAAAATAGTTAAGAAATAAAAAAATCTTTTGCTTTTTTGCGTTTTTAGGTTACGCTTATGTTGTATTTTTATAAAGTAAGTTTTTCAAAAAGAAATTTTTTTATCAAATACGGTTTTATATATTTTTACTTATATCTCTATGTTAGGTGTTATTAAGAAAAAGGTAATGGACAAATGATTTGGTTTCATTTCTCCAGACAATGGTGGTGAAGATTTATTCTTCCACTTTTCTGCAATTGAAGGTTGAGTTAATACTTTTGAATCAGTTGAGGCTGGTCAAAAAGTTGAATTCGATGTTATCAACGGAAGAAAACCTTGATCTAAACAAGCTAGTAATGTTACATTTGCTGACTAATTGCTACTTAAAAAAACTCCAGTATTAATTTACTGGAGTTTTTTTATTTATAAGATAAATAGTTTTTAACTATTAAGATTATAAACTGGTTGCTCTTCTCTCATTTTTACATATTCAATTACATCATTTCACAAATCTCATCACAAATTCGGATCTAGGGAAGCATTTTTGATTAGTCATAATTTCTTTTGGATATAATATAAATTTAAATTAACCATATTTTGAGGAACATATGGATTCATTTTTCATAATTCTCAATGTTCATTTTCTAAATAAGATTTGAAATGACAATCACTTCAGAATGTTAGAATGAAATTATATTTTTCTCTCAAATTCAGTATCAGTTTCACCCATTTTTGACTAGCTTTTGCATTAATCTCGACTGCATTAATTCATAATTCTAGATAATATTCTATTCTTCTTTTGAATTCTCTAGTAGTGAACTTAGAATTAGGATGAGCAATTGATAAAATTGCACTGTTTTGCTTTGCGAGACTCACACATTTCTGAAGATTTGGCTCATATTCTGGAATAGTAACTGCTCATATCTGATGATACTTACCTTCATCTTTAAGACATTCTTTAATGAATTCATCTCTAGAAAGTTTCTCTCAGGTTAATTTTTTTATTAAGTCAATATTATATTGGTTTCAATAAATATAGCTTGATAAATGAGATGAATTAAGATTCAGAGGATTTATTCATTTATTTTTGAAATATTCAAAAAATTTCTTAAATTCAATTTGAAATCATTTACTTACAAGAAGTTCTACTTGTAATTCTATTTTTTCTTGCCTTCACGCCCTAGAAAGTTTTAAAACTTCATGTATTTCTGAATTGAAGCCTTGACTATAGCAAGTTAAATGTAAATGCCTTTTTAGATTTTCGTCAAATCCTGAAATCTCTACTGCTTCTACACTTTTTATTCAATTAGCAATTGCAAGCGTAGGAAATTCTGTATTTATAATATCGTGGTCCGTACAAGTTATGAATTCTAAACCTTGTTTTTTAGCTTCTTTGATAATTTCTCAATTAGTCTTCCTCCCATCTGAGAGTTTTGAGTGAAAATGCATATCTAACATAGTGTTTTGAGATTAAGTTTTAAAAAGTTTTTAATATATTAAAACAAAATTATTATAAAGTAATATTGAATTTGTAATTAAATATAGTACATTTGTGTATTAAATTATTTTTTAATATTCTCAATATTTGCTTTTTAAAGATAAAATATTAATATAATAAAAATGTACTAATAAAATACAAATTTATGAAATATACAAATATACTATCGAAAATATGATTAAGTGAACTAGAATCAAAGGTTTATCTGGACTTGTTGGAGAACTGAGTAAGTAGTATAATAGATATTTCTTCTAGAACCAAATTTCATAGACCAATAATATACAAACTTATTCCAGTCTTGAAAGAAAGCTGACTAATAAGCGAGGTACTCAAATGAAAAAGGAAAGTATTCAAAGCAGAATCTCCAGAACATCTCAAAAATCTTTTTGATAATTTATCAAAAAACTTCAATTATATGATTCCGGAGCTTCAAGATATATATGAAGCTACAGATTCCAGACCAAGCATCAAAATACTTGAATGAAAAAAGTGAATAAAAGATGTTTTCGAAGATATATTAATTACCCTCAAAAAATGAGAAACATATTATAGATATAGTTCAAGAACTAATTTTGAATGATTCTTACCATCTAATTATAAAGAAATAAGAGATAAAAAGCAAATTCAGAGACTAATAATAACAAGTGAAAATAAATCAAAAACTAAAACAAGTAGCTTAGATAGAGAAGTTGTATATATTCCAAAGAGTTTTGATCTTTTCGAAGATAATATTGCCAAAATGATATATGCGAACAAGATAGCAATAATTGATTATAATACAATGACTTCTTTTATAATCGAAAATAAACTTCTCGCAAAATTCGAAGAAAAAGTTTTTAAAATTTTGTTTAAGTTCTTGAGAGGAATGTGAGATGGAAAATTTATTTAAATCAACCTCCTCCAAAATTCTAAATCATTAATCTTCGTCCAGACTTCTTTAATTTCATCTTTAACCCTTTCAATATCCTCATCAGTATAATCAACATTAACAAAAGAATACTTTCCATCCTTCCCTTCTACATATTCTATTGCGAGACCTTTAAGATCATATTTCTGATTAAGGTTAATATCTAGGTCGAACATTATTTTATAAAAAAGAAGCTGGCGGAAATATTTACCGTCAGAATTGGCAGTATTTCATTTAATTTCATTGAGACTTCTAGTTTTTCCTGTTTTATAATCTACAATACAAACTTCATTTTCTCTGAGTAGTTCTATTTTATCGACTTTACCAGTAAGCGGTACTTCATCCAATATAACATTTCTGAATCTAAAATCGTATTCTAACTCAATTGGGAGTTTGAATTCTACTTGGTTATCATACCATCATTTAAGTCCTTCTACTCATTTTTCTTTAAGTTCTTCATATTCTTCACTCGAAAGAATTTCTTTTTTCAAAAGCCATACAAAATTCTTTTCCAAAAATAACTTATCAGGACAAGATCATGATTTTTTGAATTCAAGATAGAAATATTCTAATGTTTTATGATAAACTTTCCCAAATACAGTGAATTTATTATCTTCAAAAGGATATTTAAAAATTGTATCTCTAAGAAAAAGTCTTGGATCTTCTATGAACTTATTCAGATCTGAAACTGACAGCTTATAAGTTCTCAGGAATTCTTTTATATAAAGCTCTTCTTCTTGGCTTACAATAGAATCAAAATTAGCGATTTTAAGCTCGTTTTTTACAATGTTTTCTATATTAACTTCTCATACTGGCTCAGAAGGTAATCCAAGCTCCTGTAAGAATTCTGACTGAAGCTTAACTTTGTTATCTTGAGAAAAAGGAAAAGAAAGTATAAGTTCATTTCTAGCTCTAGTCATAGCAACAAAAAATAATCTTCTTTCTTCTTCATTCTCGGTTTCTCATGTTATTTCCTCTGTAATTGAGGAACCTATAATTCAGAATGGAAGTTTAATTTTTTCGACTACCCTGCGAGATCACCAATTACCATAAGTAAGTCCCGGTATAAATACCGTATTATATTCAAGTCATTTGGATTGATGAGCAGTGAGGACTTGTACTCAAATATTACCAGATTTGATAATATTACGCTTTATGGGAAGATTATATTTATAGAAATAACTTATTTTCTTGAAAAAATTAGAAGGAGTTATTTCTCTATCAAGTTCTACAAGTTTTTTGATATAATTAAGTAGAGTATATATATCTTCAATATCAGAGAATTTTCAGGTTTTTTCTACGAATTCTACGAAATTGAATTTTTCTATTATGGTTTTGAAAAAGTTATAGAAGTTAGAACTTATTTCTCACTGACATTCCAATATTTTGGTTGTAAATTCTCTGAATTCATTTCATCCAGATATTTTTTGTTCGAACTTGGTTTCTAGAGTTTCTTCGAACATTGACTGTTGTAATTGAATTTCTTTTGAAACTGAATCAAGATATGAAGTATCAGAAATTAAATCAAAAAGTTTCTTTTTTTCTGTAAGTTTATAATTAGCGGAACTTAATTTTTTAAGTAAAATCAGAATATCCAGTTTATTAACTCAAGAAATAGGACTTCTCAAAACATTTATAAGTTTGGTTTCGGATATACTCGGATCCACAACTACTTCTATGAGATTCAAAAGCAGGTTAACATATTTTGATTTAAGTATATTTGATTTTAATTTGCTCTCAACTGGAATTCAATTAGATTGTAGAAAATCTGTAAAAGCTTCCACTTCACCATTAGTTCTTACTATTATTGCAATTTCTTCAATATTTTTTCAATCAGATATTCTTTTATTTATTTCTTGTAGAATAAAAGCTTTTTCTTCAATATTATTATTACAAGTAAAGAGTTTTGGCTTGTTGTTATTGGTTTTATTAGAATGAAGTTCTTTAAGGAGTCATGGAATATAGTTCACTATTCTTCATTTATTATTATTAATAAGGATAGAAGAATAATCTAGAATTCCTTGAGTTGAGCGATAATTTTCTTTTAAAACAACGAATTTTGTGTTTTCATATTTCTTCGAAAAATAAAGCATATTTTCGAGATTCGCTCATTGGAAACGATAAATACTTTGATCATCATCTCACACAACTAGGATATTTTTGTCATCGCTTTCTCCTAGAATCAAATCAACTATTTCATTCTGGGCATTGTTAGTATCCTGATATTCATCAACCATAATGAATTGATACTTCTCAGCATAATGAAGCCTGAGATTCTGGTCTTGTTTGAATTTATTTAGTACGAAATCAATCATATCAGAAAAATCATATAATCCCCTTTCATTAAGAATTTTCAGATATTTCGCATAAATATCATTGAGCTCAGCTAATTTAGTAATATGCCTTTCTTGTTTTTCTTTAGTACTTTCATATTTCTTAAGAGTTGGCTTGATTTCAGCTAATTCCTCTGAGTATATTTCTTTTTGTTTTTCTATAATTACTTTGAATTCATGAATATCTACTCATTCTTGTTTTAACTTGGAAATGCTGGACTTTATATCCTTCAAGTAAAAGAATTTTTCATACTCAGAACTTAGAGCTTCATAATTACCAGATTCTATAATACTCTCAAAAATCTCGATTTGCTCAATTTCATCAATAGTTTTGAAAGCTCTGAACTCAAGAAATTTCTCAGGGAATTCACTTATCACATCATTACAAAAAGAATGAATAGTTGAAACATTTATCTTATAGCTATCAACTCCAATAAAATCAAAAAGACGCTTTTTGAGAGAAATTATTCAAGCTTCGGTAAAAGTTGTAATTAAAATATTACGAGGATCAGTTCAAGTTTTAATTATTATATTCGCAGCTCTGAGTGCCATAATTTGAGTCTTACCTGTACCGGGTCAAGCCACAACCATAACTGGTCAATATATTGATTCTACAGCAAGCTTTTGCTCAGAATTAAGACTAGCCAGAGATTCTAAAAAATTTTGTTCTGTATTCATAATTTACCTTTATTAAAGGTAAATAGTATATGTAAAATTAAAAATCCACAAAATTATTTATCATTAGTAATAATAAAAATATTGACAAGTGATATTTTTTTGTTATAAACAATTAGTTTTATTAATTAACAATTAATTTATGTTAAAAATACAATCAGTTGGAGAACTTATGTTAGAAGTAAATGATGATTTATCTAAAGTAGATTTAACAATTGAACAAGAAGCATCTAATTTAGCAAATGACATTGCGCTTAGAACTCATTCAATAATGAAAGATGAATTCAGAGAGTCTTCAATTGCAGCAAAAAAAGATAAAAGTAATCCAATTATAACATGAGTAGAGACTGATATTGTATTGGAGCATAAATATGCTAATGAATGAAGTGCTAAAATAATTATCGATAATTTTAAGGAATCCCTTGAAGTTGCATGATATAGCGTTACTATAAAAAATAGAATTGAGTTAATCATTGCACATAGATCTATTACCGTAGAGGTTTCAATGCCTTCTACAATTTTAAATGCAATGCGCATTAAAAAAAAGATAAAAAGAATCTGATCATCACAACTTAATGAAACACCAAAAGTAATTCCTATTCATTCAGTTAAAAAACCTTTACCTCAAGAAGTTTTATTAAAACAAGCTTAAAACTTACTTAAAGTTTAAACTAAAAAAATCAGACATTGTCTGATTTTTTTAGTTTAAGTTTACTAATTTTTGCATAAAAATTCATTTTATGATAAACTTGAATCAGTTTAATAAATAAAAAGTAATATATGACTGAGAATAATAAAAAGCAAAGCTCAAGAAAAGCCTAATTTGTCAGGACATCAAGAAAATAAAAAAAATATTGAAATTAGTAATAAAAATTCTATTGATAGGAATCTTCAAATACTTAAAGAAAAACTATCTGAAACAAAACCCTGATTTGATTATAAAGTAATCCAGAATATAAAAACCAAAGAAATAAAATATAGACTTATATTTAATGGTCATGAACTTGATTTGAATCTTAAAGATTGAAAATCTCTTATTGAAACTGCAGAAATGGTTAAAAACCTGTTACATGAATATAAGAAAAAGTGATTTGATAAAAAAAATTATAAATTCTATAAAGATACATCCTTTATGAGTAAAAATGAAGCGATTTTGAAAGTAGATAATAATTCAATTTTACCAGACTTTGTAATTAAGGATTGAGAAAGTATAAGTAAGACTATGTGAAGTAATATGATAATAAAAAATGATAGAGATTTTTTTAGTATTCAAAGGAAAAATAACATAAATACAAGAAAATTAGCTGAATTTTTAACTGAAATATCTAAAGATTTTTTTAAATAATTAATCCAATCAACTAAGCAAGTCTTCCATTTCCTGACTTGCTTTTTTTTGTTCTTTTTCTTCTAATTCTCTAGCTTGCCTACTAATTTCATCTGCATTTTTATAGCTCTCTTGCAACTTAAGGAGTTGTTTTTTTGTTATAGGTTTTTTATAAGAATGAGAAGCGGGAGTATAGTCTCAAAATCACATAAACAGTAAAAAATTAAAAATTAAATCTTATTTACCTAGAACTACTTTTATTGTTTTTAACATTATTTTCAAATCAAGTAAAAAACTCCAATTTTCAATATAAAATATATCAAGTCTTACTTCATCATCGAATGAATTCTTATGTCTTCAGTGTGTTTGAGCCATTCCTGTAATACCCGGCTTAAGGGTTAGAACTCTTTTTTGATAATCTTTATAAAGTTCAACTTCTCTAGGTTGATGAGGTCTAGGTCATACTAGTGACATATCTCACATAAATACATTGAATAATTGAGGAAGTTCATCAATTGAGTACTTTTCAATAAAAGTTCAAATTTTAGTTTTCCTAGGATCATTAAGGATTTTATAAAGAGGCCCAGATCTTTCACTTTTTTCTTTAATAAGTTCCTTTTCGAACTTTAGCGCACTGTCTTCTTCTGGCTTTACTCAATATGCATCTTTTACACAGTATTCCCGTTTCATATATCTGAATTTATACAAACCAAAAAAACTTCAGTTTTTACCAACTCTTTTATTTGTGTAAATTATAGGTCAAGCTGGATCTTCTTTTTTTATTAGGATTCAAACTAAAATCAAAGCTGGTAATAAAATAATTATTCAAAAAAAACTTCCTACCAAATCAATAATTCTTTTAAGGACTCTTCCCCATGGTCAAAGTCAAATAGAGCGAATTTCTACTACTGGGATTTTACTTAGGAAAGTTGTTTCAGTATTGTTTTTTGTAAAATCAAATGAATTAGCTATATATTTATATGCAATTCAATAAATGCGAGAATACTCAAAAATCTCATCTATTTCTTCATTTTCAAAATCAGAAGAAACAAAAAGCACCTCTTCAATTCATTTGCTTTGAGCTCATTTTGCAAAATCTCTACTATTTCAAAGATATTTTATATTAATGTCATGAATTTTTTTATTGTTATAATAACCAATTATTTGGTATATTTTTGAATTATTTATTTCTTCAATTATATCTTCTGATGTATCATTTATAATCAAAGCAATTTTGGTTTTTTCTAATTTTCATGTTTTAAGTAAATATTTTTGTACAGAATCAACAATTATCCTTTCTACAGTAATCCAAAAAATAGATATAAAAAGTGTAAAAAATATTATAAGACGCGGTAATTCTGTTGTATATATAAAATTTTCTCAAAGCGAAAGGTAAAGTCAGCCAATATAAAGCATGAACCAAAAGAATCATCACTCAATAATACTTGCAAATTGCTTTATTCTAGAATTTTTTATCTGGATTTTATAAAGTCACATATAGAAAAAAACTAGAGCAAATAATATTGCTCCTACTAATGCAAAAATACGCAAGTTATAATCTGGTATGTTCTTAAAAGGGATTTGCACTCAAGGAATAAGATCAGTTACCCTACGAATATCACGCGCAATAAAAAAAGAAAGATAAACAATAAGTATCTCTATTGGAAGTTTGATTATTCAAAAAAATAATTCGTGTCTTTTCATTTACTAAAAATAAAAATTCTTAATTAAAAAACTGGATTCATATTAACGTTTTTTAAAAAAAATCAAATTACAAAAAAGTAAAGCGCCAAAAATCAAAATATTTTGATTTATTAGGTATTTAAGATACAATGAGTGGAGTTATAAAAATCAATATTATGAGTCCTTTTATTATAGTTTTGTTATTAATTGTTTGAGTTATAGTAATATTTAATATTACTATGATTGTTCTTATCAAAATTGCTATCAAAAAAATCAACGCTGAAGAAGCTAATATAATTGAAACATTTTTTTCTAAAGTTAATAAAATCCCAGCTTTAGTGGAAATAATGAAAAAGTATACCAATCATCCTGATATTTTTGAAGATATACTTTATCTGCATAAACTAGGTATAATTTATAGTATCAAAAATATTTATGATATGTTGGAGCTTAATTCTAGAACTCACAGAGAATTCCAATTCCTAATGAAATTATCTGCAAAAATCCCTGAGCTACATAGAGATGGTAATTTTTTATATATAAGAAATTACGTTATTTTTTATGAAAATAATCTTGAAAAAAATATAAATTCTATAAATAATAATTTTGCAGGATATAATAGACTACTAAAAATAAAGAATCTATCTATTTTAGGACTTCTAATTCCATATCAAGAAAAAATGGTATTTTAATTCCTCTTTAATTTTACTGTCATTCAACCCACAAGGAGTACTTACTCCTTGCTACGACAAGGAATATACCATTTATCTATTATTTAATATTTTGTAGACTTCTGTTTTTACAATGAATATTTCTTGTGGTTATGCAGAAATAAAAATAGTAAAAACATTATTGATATAATTTTATTTTTTTTCAACCCTACTTCAAGACTTATCATCTTTTATCACAAAGCCTAATTCTTCTATTTTAATTCTTATTTCATCAGCTAAAGAATAATTCTTAGCTATTTTTGCTTCTATTCTCTTAGCAAGTAATTCAGCTACTTCTTCTGGAATTTCAATATCTTTTTCCAGAATACTAAAATCTATAAAATTAAGAACCTGATCAAAAGTCTTAAGCAAATCAACAAGTGCATTTATTTCCTCACTAGAAAATAAGTTTTCATCAATTCAAGAATTAATATATTTAATACATTCAAAAATTATAGTCAAAGCATTTGGCGTATCAAAATCATCCTCTAGGAATTCAATATATCTCTGAATAAAGCTCTGAATATTTTCACTTACTTCTTTTTGGAATTTACCAGATTCTGCTTTGTAAGATTTAATTCTTCTTAATACTTCATCGAATCATTTAAGAGTTACTACTGCTTGATTAAGCTTATCAAAAGTGAAGTTAAAACTCTCCTCATATCTAGCTTGCAAATTCATAATACGATATCATCTATAAAGTTCGCTCGAAGAGAAAAGATCTTTAGTTTTTTCTTCTAAGTCACGAAGAGTATAGAAATTATCTTTTGATTTTGCCATTTTTTTGTTATCTACGAGCACATGTCAATTGTGCATCCAATACTTAGAAAAGGTTTTTCCTGTATAGGCTTCTGTTTGGGCAATTTCATTTTGATGATGTGGGAAAATATTATCAATTCAGCCCATATGTAAATCAATCTGAGGTCAGAAATATTTCATATTACAGGCACTACATTCTATATGCCAACCTGGTCTTCAATATATTACTTTTTCTTCTCAATTAATGGTAAATTTTCCTTCCCATTTATTGGGTCAATCTTTAGTTTCGTCATATGCTTTCCAAAGTGCAAAATCTGCAACTTCTTCTTTTTCATATTCATCATTATTAATTCTTACTGAGGATTTCATTCCAGCAATATCTAGATGAGCTAATTCTCAATAAGTTTTGAATTTGGATATAGAAAAATAAATACTTGAGTCATCAGCAAGATACGCATATCATTTATCAAGTAATCAATTAATTATTAAAACCATTTCTGGAATTAAATCTGATATTGGAGATATATTATCAGCTTTATTAATTCCTAATTTTTCAAGATCTTCTAAGAATAAATTCGAGAATTTTTGAGTTAAATCTTTTAAAGAAATATTTTGCTCAATGCTTTGTTTGATGGTTTTATCATCTATGTCAGTAAAATTCATCACAGTCTCAACCTTATTGCCTAGAAATCTCATAGTTCTAACTACCATGTCAGAGAAAAGATAAGCCCTAAGATTACCTATATGGGAATAATTATAAGGAGTAGGTCCACAGAAATAAACCTTTACCTTTTCTTCCCTTAACGGTTTAAAATTCTCTTTTTTACGAGTAAGTGTGTTAGTAAGTTGTAGCATAAAGTTTGTAAGATATTAATATATAGCGAAATTGATTGGAGAATCATTTTTTATAGTACATACTATCTCTCCAGAATCTTAAGTTC
>JAQTWP010000016.1 GCA_028689205.1 Candidatus Altimarinota bacterium | reverse complement strand
TAGCACCCCAGGGGTGGAAAATACCCGAACAACATGCGCTACACTAAACCTGCCACGCCAGCAACACCAGCACTGTTTTCCCCAGGGGAAATTTGTGTAAATGCTAATAATGAACACCTTAGCTAAAACCACAATTTTACTTAACTCGTTACATATCTGCACTATAACAAATTTCCCCTGGGGAAGGGTGCTGTTACGGATTTAAATTTTTAAATTTGAAGAGTATTAACCTAATACACTTCAGTTATGAAACATTTATTTTCAATAAATCTGTTAATACTTTCGGCATTCCTGTTTTTACACTCCGGAGCTATGGCTCAAACTGCAGATGCTCAAAAGAAGCCGGTTTACGATGCAGAACTTGCAAAAAAACTTGGTGCCGATGACAGGGGCATGAAATCATACATATTTGTGATTCTAAAGACGGGCCCTAATAAAATAACAAACAAAGACACGCTGAACACTCTGTTCGCCGGTCATTTTGCGAACATAAACAAACTTGCAAAAGAGGGAAAACTCGTAGTTGCCGGACCAATGGGAAATAACGACAAAAGCTACAGGGGAATTTTCATACTCAATGTTAAGACATTCGAAGAGGCAAACGCTTTACTGGATAACGACCCTACAATAAGGCAGAAGATTTTTGATGTTGAACTATACGATTGGTACGGTTCCGCAGCATTGCCTGTATATCTTGAAACTCATTCAAAAATTGAGAAAAGGCAACAGAAATAATTAAAACTGATAAATATGGAAACGACAATGGGATTTTTAGCTCCGTTTATTATCATTTCCGCAATATTCATTCTGAGTGTTATTTTGCCTGGCAGATGGGTGAACGGATATATCACAAAACCCGGGTCAACGGAAAAAATGAGATATCGGCTCAATGGGCTTCCGGTGCTTTTTGTTGTGGTCTTAATCTGGTTTTTGCTTGGATATTTTGATGTACTCGCTTATGACTGGCTGTATATTTACAGATGGCAGGGAGTTGCCGGTGCATTTATCCTTGGAGCAATATTCTCATTGGAAATTGTTGTGCAAAATCCGCCACCGGTTAGAAAATCTATTTTTGCCGACATATTTTTTGGCAGGCTTGAAAATCCTCAGCTATGGGGAGGAAGAGTAGATGTAAAAATGATGCTTTACTTAATAGGGGCAGTAATGCTTGAACTGAATGTCCTTAGCTTTGCCGCACACCATTATATGCTGTACGGAGCAATGGCTTCTCCCGGAATCTATATGGCATCTGCGCTCATAACTTACTTCGTTGTTGAATATCTCATTTTTGAAGAGGTACATCTCTACACCTACGATTTATTTGCAGAGAGAGTAGGATTCAAACTGGGCTGGGGCTGCATTATTTTTTACCCCTATTTCTACTCAATTTCATTATGGGCAACGGTAAATTTGCCTGATCCAAATACTCCGACATGGCTTCTCGGAATTTATGTTTTAATTTTCTTTTCCGGTTGGGGGCTGGCCAGAGGGGCCAATATGCAGAAGTATTTTTTTAAAAAATACCCGGGAAGAACATTTTTGGGCATTGAACCAAAAACAATAACCGATGGCAAAAATACACTGCTGGTAAGCGGGTTCTGGGGTACGAGCCGTCACATCAATTATTTGGGTGAAATCTTAATGGCATCCGGCATAATTCTTTGCACCGGATATCCGTCACTCATCTGGCCATGGTTATATCCTTTGTACTATGTTGCGTTGCTGTTTACCCGCCAAAGCGACGATGACAAAAGGTGTGAACTCAAATATGGAGAGCTTTGGAAAAGCTATAAAGAAAAGGTGCCATACCGGATCATCCCTTATTTATATTAACTATTACTGGCCTTTATTTATTTGCATTATTTGAATAATACCTGTTAGTTTTAACAGTTTAAATCGTGCAATTAACAGTTTATCCCATACATTTTCCTTGTTGTATCTCCCATAATGGTAATAGCCATTTTTCGGGGCAGAATTTTTTGCATGAAAAATGTCGCAATTCTGTTGCCTTTTCCTGAAATGAATGAAGGCCGGCTGCCAAGTTTTTTTAAGCACTCTTCCACAACCTCTTCAGCAGTCTGTACTCGCGGCGCAAATAAACTTGTTTTGCCTGGATTTGAGTTATTATAGCCGGGTGTAGAAGTGGCCCCCGCACAACAGGCAATAACATCCACTCCCTTGTCTTTCCATTCATACCAAAGGCTCTCTGCAAGTATCCTGTCGAATGCTTTTGTGGCGGCGTAAACTGTCAGAAAACCGCTTCCCTGAAATCCAGCCAGCGATGCCAAAATAACAACAGCACCCCTGCCTCTTGAGATCATCTTTTCGCCAAAAATATGCAGCATTTTTAGCGGAGTTATCATATTTATCTGAGCAATCCTGGCATTGCCTTCTACTGTATTTTCCACAAAAGGTCCAATATATGACAGAGCTGCATTATAAACCAGCATGTCTATTTCCCTTCCGTCAAGAGCTTTCGTAATTTGTTCTGGAGCATCAACAGTTCCAAGATCACACAGGATACAGGTGGCTTTAATACTGAACCGGGACTCCAGCTCCCCAGCCAGTTTATTCAAAGGCTCCTCTCGGCGGGCAACAAGTACCAGATCCATACCCTCCGCTGCCAGACTTTTTGCGAATGCAGCTCCTATTCCTTCCGATGCTCCGGCGACAAGTGCCGTTTTACCATATTTTTGAATTAAACCCATGATTTATTGATTTCTGTAAGAAAAATAGATATTATTTATGATTAATCAAAAATAAATATCACCCGAAAGTTATTATTTGTAAATTGATATTTCGTATAAAAACAGCATTTTTTTATATCTTTGTTGGAATTAATAACCCCAATATTTTTATGAAAAAATTACTTTTAATTTCCTGC
>JAQTWP010000008.1 GCA_028689205.1 Candidatus Altimarinota bacterium | reverse complement strand
AATTAAAAATACAGAATTCAAAAACATACCAGAATTAGCAAAATATTCAAATGAGCAATGATTAGAAATTCAAAAATGAAATAATAATGGTGAAATTGTAGTAGAGATGAATTGAATGAAAAACGAACTAAAAAATCCATCTTTTGAAAAAATATCTCAAACCATAGAAACAATGAAATTTTTCGAAAAATTCTGAATCAATGAACTTTATTCACATAAAGATATAATTGAGAAACAAGTTGTGAATAATAATTGAGAGAAGATATTTAATTTTGAAGATTGAGTTAATAATTTTGAATGAGAAAAGTTCCTTTTAACTTTAACTAAGACAGTTTTTGGAAATGTAGACATTCCTCAAAACAGAGAAAAACTGGAAGAATATTATTTTCAGAAACAAAATGAAGTAGGTAAGAATTGAATAATGAACTTAATTAAATCAAAATTCAAATGATGAACACCGTTTAATTTGGATAATTTTATGAATAGTTTGAAACAAAATATAATCTAATTATATAAAGATGGCAGAACAACAATTACAAGAATGGGTCAATAAAATTGATATCTGAAATGATAAAAAAACAGATAGAGATTTTGTAGATGTTAAGTCTCAATTAGTAAAAGATATGGAAAAACTTTGGGAACTAAAACTAAGATGAAAGATAACACAAGAAGAATATTCTAGATACGGAATAAAGTTCAAAGAAATACTTGAAAAGAATTTTAGTTCTACTAATGAAGTTAAAAAAAGATATGAGGAAACTAGAAAGCCTATAAGAGAAGAAGCTACTTTTAAAACGAAAAACGAAAAAAATTGAACATCCGAAAAAAAAGACGATAAAAATGAAATTTCTGAAAACATGATTTTTAATTGAGATTTTGAAGCAAATATTAATAATTTATTATATCCTAATTGAGGTAAATTAGATAATATTAATTATAATAAATTAGATAAACTATTAGAAAAATCATTCTTATCAAATGATAGAAGTTTTTATAAAAAATTTATCAAAAAGATTCCTACCTTAAAAACTTGTAGTCTTGCAAGTTTGAAGTTAACAGAAAAATATAAAAAATTAAGTATAGAAGTTGAAAAAAAAGATGCAAAACTTGAAAAAGTAGTTTATAAAATATTTTGAAAAGAAAATTGAAAAGAGTTATTAGAAAAAATTGATTCTTCTGATTCTTGTTCGTTTAATTTAATAAAAATAATAAATGATTTTGCAAAATTAAAATGATTAAAAGTGAGCTTCAATGAAAATAAAAATATATCTCAATTATGACTAGAAATAAAAATCGCAACTGAAAAATCTAAGCAAAATTATATCGCACAAAAAGTATGAATTTCAGAAAAAGAACTTATTAAAGCAAGAAATAATTGAAATTTTTGAAAAATAACTGAAAATATTCCAGCTGAATACAAAGAAGCTTTAAAGTGAACTTTAGAAAAGAAGAAGAAAACAGAAGACGCAATAAAAAGATTACAAGTAATTACAGAGGATGATTTTGGAATTATCACTAATCCAGAAAATAAAAATAAATCTCCACAGGAATTAATGGAAATTCTTGAAAAACAAAATAAAGAACTTGCAAAAATTAATGAACAAATCAGAAAAGAGGAAGAAATAAGTCTTTCACAAAAAAAACCTAAAACCACCGAAACTGAGGATACAATAACACAAAACAAAGAAAATAAAAAAATTAATCCTGAACTTGCAAAAAAATTCTCTATGTCTTCAAGTGTAGAAATTCCAGGTAATATAAAAAATATGAGTTCTAATGAAAAAGGTGTTTATTTTAATACACTTTTTAATTGAGAAAAGATAGGTTGATGAAAGACTATTGTAACACCTAGCTGAGCTAAATTTGACTTCATAAAAAGAGCTGAAAATAATTTTGATATAAATTATTGATGAATAGAACATAAATGACTGAACTTAAAAGAAATTAGAAATTCTGTTTCATTTGCTAATTTTACTGCCGATCTTGGACTTAACTTCTTAATTCCATATGCTTGAAAAATACTTAGAAAAATCAATGAAAAAGAAACTTTAATTGAAGATAGAGATTGATTAAATGATAAAGAAAAAAGTATAATTATTTCAAAATTGTGAAAAGCAATAATTCCATGATTTAAAGAGAATAATACAAATATTGAAAAAAATATTTCACAATTTACAAGAATAAAATCAAATCCTATTAAATATAATAACTCTAGTTTTTCTAATATTGAATTACTAACAAAAACCAAATTTGGCTACGCCTGATGAACAGAATTAAATATAGATAAATTACTAGCTGATATCAGCTAATTTCATAAATATAAAAAATTCTCTATTCCCTGCTTCTCATTTAAGTTTTGATTCCTCTATTTTTGATACTCTAAATCCCATTGTTTTGCAAGCAAGCTTGAATTTATCAAGACTTCTTATCACTATTTTATCGTCTTTTGGAACTCAAGATTTTTTTAGATTATCTCTTCATACTTCGAATTGTGGTTTGAAAAGAAGAATTAAAGAAGTGTTTTTTGAAGATAAACCTTTAAGGCTTTCAATTATTTTATGAAGACTAATAAATGATAAATCTGCCACAATTAGATCATAATTGTCGGTAGTTTTATAATTCCTGATATCCATATTTTCTATACAATTCACTCTGGAATCTAACTTTATTTTATCATGGAGCTGAGAAGTTCCAACGTCAATTGTCTGGACTCTACTAGCTCATTTATTAAGAAGAATTTGAGTGAATCAACCAGTTGATGCTCAGGCATCAAGACATTTAAATCAAGTTATATCAAAATCAAGTTCTTCCAAGAATAATTCAAGTTTGATTGCACTTCTGGCAACGTATTCTATTTTTTTATCTTCTGTAACTTCTACAATATCACCTTCATTAACTTGAAAAGAAGCTTTTGTAATTATTTTGGAATTAACTTTTACAAGTTTTTCATCAATTAAAAATTGAGCCCTATTTCTAGAAAGCTCTAATTTAGTTGATATATGTTGATCTAAACGCATTAATTTAATTTATTCAATAATCTTTAAAATAGTAACCTATTGCAACTAAGATACTTATAATTACTACAGAAGCAATATCTTTTTTACACGGTTTATCTCAAAGAAATAAATATGAGAAAAGCAATGTAGCTCAAAGAGTTAAAAAACCCAGTAAATTAGAAACTATAATTCCTAGTTTTTCAAGTAAGAAAAATCATATTATAGCTGTAATCTGTCATATTATAACTGCTCAAAACCTGTATGTATAAAAATCTCTGGAACCATTTTTTAATTCCTTGAATTGTCTTGCTTTTACAAGTGGAATCAAAAGAATCAAGGCATACAAAATTGTGTTGTAACTGTAAAAACTTAAGCTTGAAATATTTTTTGAAAAAAGCCATCATATAGTAAGCACTTTGGCAGTTGAAAGTACATTATTAAGTATAATTAATCAAAAGTTTTTTGGTAATCTAAAATTGGAAAAATCAATTGCAAATAATGTTAATATAATAACAGTAATAAGCGCTATTCAAAATGAAATTATCGAAGTATTTTTAAAAAGGAAAAAACTTATAATTATTAATAAAATTCTATCAATATTTGTGAATGGTGTTAGAACTGATATTTTTTCATCTCTATAGGTTTTTTGTCATAAAAATCACATTATAATAGTAACGACAGCAATAAAAATCATACCTATAATTGCAAGGATGAAATCCCATGGAAAACTCGTGAATCAGAATATTATAAAAAAAATTGAAACTGCAAAACCTCAAAGAGTTCACAGAAACATAAACAAATTCTGTGATAGCTTATTCAGTTCTAGAGATTTTTTCCAAATAACAAGTGCTGAACTTGATATAAATGCATTAAATATTGCCCAAAACATATAATAATTATTTATTTTCTAAACTTTGTTTTATATCAATTGTGTGCTCTTGTACTTTCACTAAGTTTTTATTCAGAGCAAAAAACAAACCTGAGAAAATATCTAAAATATTTCCAGAGAAAGGATTCGATTGTAAATACATATGATCAAGGGATTTATTTATTTTATCAATGAGAGCTTTTCTTAAAGTGTCATCCTCTAGTGCAAGTAAATATTCTTCATTTGTAACTCTTAAATCTGGTGGTAAAATTGAATCTATTTTGAGAATATTAGAAATATCATTTATTTTAAAAAGTATTTCATTAATTTCATTTAATTCTAGATTTTTACCATCAATGACATTGTTGATAATAGCTGGATTGATAAGTCATCTTTCAATAACACTTCTTAGAGTAGTAAGACTTTTATCTTTTTCTATTTTTTTAATAAGAATTTGTTTTTCTTTTGAATATTCTAATTTTTTTAGAATTTCAGATTTTCTTTCTTCTTCTGAGAGTAATGATTTTTTTCTTTCATCATCATAATAATTTTCTACAATGCTATTTAATTCTAGTTTTAATAAATTCCATTAAATCACTACCAAGATCTTCCCTATCAAGAGCAAAATCTATAGTAGCCTTTAAGAAACCAAGTTTATCTCATGTATCATATCTTATTCACTCCATTTCAACTCAATAAATATCTCTATCTTGCATCATTAGTACAAAAGCGTCAGCTAGGCGGATTTCAGAGTCTTTTCATTGAGGTGCTTTTCTAAGATAATCGAAAATATCTGGAGTAAGAATATATTTACCAATAACACCGAGTCTTGAAGTTGTTTCGGTTGATTTTGGTTTTTCTAGGAATTTGGAAGCTAGATGTATTTTTCATTCTGCAGATTTTGTTTCAAGTATTCAATAACTAGAAACTTTTGAATCTGGTACTTTTTCTAGTGCAATAACTGGAGATCATTTACGATGAAATGCTTCTATGAGTTGTTCTGCACCTGATTTTTTTCATTTAATAAGATCATCTCAGAATAAAACCAAAAAGGGTTCATCTCACATTAAGTGTGCAGCTCTTAGAAGAGCATCTCAATCTCATTTTGGCACAGGTTGTCTTACATATGCAATATTTGCTAGTGAAGATATTTTTTCTACTTCCGCAAGTTCTTTTGTTTTTCCTTTTTCAACTAAAGTATGCTCTAATTCAAATGAAGTGTCAAAATGATCTTCAATACTTCTCTTACCACGTCAAGTTATTATTACAATATCAGTAATTCACGCAGAAACTGCTTCTTCTACTAAATATTGGATTACAGGCTTATCTACAATTGGAAGCATCTCTTTTGGTTGAGCTTTAGTCGCAGGAAGAAATCTAGTACCGAATCAGGCTGCTGGTATAATACATTTTGTTATTTTTTTCATATATTATTTTTTATTAATTTCTGTAGTAGTATATAGGAAAAATAATTTTGTAAATTAAACTTACAAAAAAGGATTTCTACAATAGAAATCCTTTTTTATTTTTATAAATTATGCTCTACTTAGATAATCATAAGTTCTAGTATCAACTCTAACTTTATCTCAAACTTTCATAAAAAGTGGAACTTGAATTACAAGTCATGTAGAGAGAGTTGCTGGCTTTTTTCATCCTGTTGCAGTATCTCATTTTTCACCTGGAGGAGTTTCGATTACTTCAAGTACTACTGCTGGCTCAACTTGTACATTAATTGCATTTCCATTAAATACCTGTAATAATACTTTGTCTCATTCTACAAGGAAATATTTCATTTCACCAATAACATCATAATTAAGTGTAATTTGATCATATGTATCAAGGTTCATAAAATTATAATTTTCACTATCTTTATATTGGAATTCAGCATTTGCATTAGTAACATCTGCGAATTCTATTTTATCAACTTCGCGGAATGTTTTTTGCATTGTATTACCATTTAGTAGGTTTTTCAAAATCGTTTTTTCCATTCATTTTCACATAGCTACTTTTAAGTGCTCTGATTTCATAACTTCAAAAGGAATTCAATCTATTAGAAGTTTTTTACCAATTTTTACATCATCCATTCATGCCATAACAGTATTTAATTTAAAATATAAATAAAAAAATATTTAGTTTCCTAAAATTTGTGAGTATTTTATCCAGAAAAGGCAAAAATGGAAATAAAAAAACACATAATATGTGTTTTTTTATTATATTTATTATTATAATTATGCTGCTTCTTTATTTTCTAAAGTATAGTTATCAGCTGAGTTCATTTCAAGAATTTTCCTATGTTTATTAAGAGTTTCTGTCATTTCTGCAAAAGTAGCTGGATTAAGAGTTACTCATAAAGTAGCATTAAAACGGTCAATAACTCAAGTCAAAATTCAAGAAAATAATCAAGTCTCTTTTCATTCAAGTTCCTTTATCCTTACTATATCGCTAATTCAAGAATTAGTTTCATTAAGTATATCAGTTACATTACTTGATAAAACAGAAACCGGGTTCAAATCACTTTGGATATTTGAAGTTTGATCTTGTGGAATTGTATTTATATCTTTTGTTTTGTCTGTCATGATATAAGACTAGTGATTAATTGTTTTAGATTATATCATAAACTGTGAAAAAAGCAAATTTTGTGAAACTGGAATTATTTTGGAGCTCTAATTTTTTTCTCTATTTCTGCTGCTAGTTTTGGATTTGCTTTTAGGAAAGTTTTGGAATTCTCTTTTCATTGTCAGAATTTGATTTCTCAATAACTATAGAATGCTCCAGATTTTTTGATAATTCATTTATCTGATCAAATATCTAGAATTTCTCAGATTTTAGAAATTCACTCATTAAATAACACATCTATTTCTGCCTCTTTAAATGGAGGGGCAATTTTATTTTTTACAACTTTTACTTTTACTCTGTTACCCGTAGTTTCTCTATCATCTCCTGCGCCTGACTCTAGTTTTTCTTTTTTACGGATATCAAGTCTCTGAGATGCATAGAATTTTAGAGCATTACCTCAAGTGGTGGTTTCTGGATTACCAAACATAACTCAGATTTTCATACGAATTTGGTTGATAAATATAACCGTAGTGTTGGATTTGGAAATAACTCAAGTGATTTTACGAAGTGCTTGACTCATAAGTCTAGCCTGTAATCACATATGTGAATCTCCCATAGCTCATTCTATTTCTGCTTTTGGAACAAGTGCAGCAACACTATCAACTACTATAAGGTCCACTGCCCCAGATCTTACAAGTGCATCTACTATTTCAAGAGCTTGTTCACCATAATCTGGTTGAGAAATAATTAAATCATCTATATTAACTCCAATTTTACGAGCATATTCTGGATCAAGTGCATGTTCTGCATCTATAAAAGCTGCTGTTCATCATATTTTCTGTATTTCTGCAATTGCATGAAGAGTAAGAGTTGTCTTACCAGAAGATTCTGGTCCATAAATCTCAACAATTCTTCATTTTGGATATCATCCTCCAAGTGCCTCGTCTAGAGCCATACTTCAAGAACTGAATGTTTCAACTTTTATTCCTTGCTTATCTCATAACCTCATTACAGATCAAGCTCAGAATTGTTTTTCTATCATTGATAGTGCAACTTTTAGTGCATCTTTTTTATCATCAGTCATAATTCACATACAAATTAAAATATAAAATAACTTTATACACAAAGTATATATAAGAGTATATAAATTTGCAAATCTTTTTTTTAAAATATAGATTTATGCTTATTTTGAGCCGATATAAAAATCGTTAAGTCACTCCGAAGTTCCTATTGAAACGTTTTTTCAGCTACATTCATTACATTTATAAACATATTTATTCGGATCAAGACGAGTTGTTTCTACAACTTTTTTACAATCTCTGCAATAAAACTTAACATCTCATCTATCTTCTTTGAAATCTTCTTTCTTTTTACCAAAAGTCGGAATATTAATTAAATCATCGTAAGTTGACATAGTATTTTATAGTTAAAAACAAGTCTGATAATATAAATAAATCGGTTTTTGTAAAGGGAAGAATAAATTTATATTACAAAGAATTACTTAATAAATTTTTAATTATAAGAAGAAGTATTGTTTATAAAAAATTAACTGAAGTTTTGGCAGTATATTACTTATTGACATACTGATATATAATACTACAATACAAGGAGGACATAATTTTATTTAAATAATAATACCGATTATATCAGTGGACTAGGAGAATATTTGTCTTTAAGTAAGTATTCTAAAATCGATGCTATTAAATAAATTATACAATAATATTTATCACACATTGAAATAAGAGAAAAGCTATTACTATTTAAGTAATAATTAACAAAAAATTATATGAAAAAATTTAATAAGATTTCCGTATTGGCTGGTACTTTTATATTTGGTCTAGTTTGATCAATTGCAGTTTTTGCAGCAACATCACCTTCTTTATGAATGGCTGGTACTTTTAGTATTCTTTCTAGTACATATACTAATACAGTAATATGAACAACTGTTAATGGAGACCTTGGATATACAACAGGACCTGCAGTTGTACCTACAGTAAGTGGTACAACTCATACTGCTGATATTACTTATAATCAATCATGAATTGATCAAAATAGTGCCTTATCTTCTTTAGCTTCTCAACCTTGTACATATACTTTTCCTAATTGAGCAATTGACTTAGCTACTGATACTACTCGTAGTGGTTCTACTATCGGAGTATATACTCCCGGTGTATATTGTATCTCATGAGGTGCAGCATCAATTGGTGCATGATGAATTACCTTAAGTTGAAATGGAACATTTTTATTCAGGATTTCTTGAGCACTTACTACTGTAGCTAATTCTTCAGTTGTATTAGATGGTGCATCAGCATGTGATGTGTTTTGGACGCCAACTCAAGCTACAACTCTTGCAGCTAACTCAACATTTGTATGAAATGTTATAGATAATGCGGGTATTACTATTGGTGCAAATAGCTCATGGTTATGAACAGCATTAGCTTTTGGTTGAACTGTTACAACAGATAAAACAAATATAACAGCACCTATATGTACTGCTGCAATAACTGTAATTCCTGTTCCTAATACTATTCTTCCAAAATTACATATTATAAAACATGTTATAAATTGAACTTGAGGTACAGCGGTTTCTTCTGATTTTACATTAAATATAAAAAAATCTTGAGTTGCAATGTCAGGAAGCCCTTTTACTTGAAATGAATTCCCTTGAACTGCTTTCAATATTAGTACTTGAACATATATAATAAGTGAAAATTCATATTCTTGATATACGCAAAGCTTTAATTGAGCTTGTGATTCTAATGGTAATCTAACTCTTTCTACTGGAGACGATTTAACTTGTACTGTAATTAATACTTTTATTCCAGTTATATCTACAACTGTTATTGATAATACTGGAGCAGTTGTAATTAATACTTGAACTATAACTCCTGTAGTTAACGAAATTCCTTTACTTGAAAGTATTCCAGAGATATCAAATACAACAGTAGCTGTTATTGGAAGTTGAAAAGAAGTAACTACTACTCCAGGTTTTCCTGATACTTGATTCGCTCCTGAAGAAAAATCTACTAAATGAAATACAACTATTCTAATTAGTATTCTTTTATTAACCTCAATCCTAACTGTTGCGTTATTAAAAAAACGTAAAATTTAGTTTAAAATTAAATCAGTCAAAATATTTCATAACTATCAATATTATGCTTTTTACAATCGCTATCATACTTATTATCTTATGGCTTATAGGATTCATTTCTTTTCATGTAATTGGTTCATTTATACATATCCTTCTTGTTATAGCTATAATTATGATATTAATTAGAATTATAAAGGGGAAATAATATCTTTACCTTTTATAAAAAATCAGTTCCCTAAATATTAGAAAGTTCCCTAAAATGAACTGTTATTTTATAATGAACTATATCTTACAATGAAAAATAGATTTTTAAAACAACTATGATTTTTATTCATAAAGGTTTTAGTAATTGCAATAATTTCTGTAATTTTTTTCTTTCTTTCTAAAGAAACAATTAATCAAGATAAGTATCTTGAAATTCCTTCAACAAACAAAAATCAGATTATTGAAAATGTGGTTGATGAAAACATAGTTGATGAAAAAATAATTATTCCAGAAGAAAAAGAAAAAGAAGAGAATACAATTACTCCGAAAGTAAAAGATACATTACTTCCAATACGAATCAAAATTCCAGCAATAAATGTCAATGCAAGGCTCGAATATGTAGGACTTACTCCAAAGGGTATTATATGAATACCAAAAGGTTTATCAAACGCTGCATGGCTTAATATAAGTCCCCTTCCTTGAGATATAGGAACTTCTATTATTGATGGTCATTTTGGATATATAAAAAATATTCCCGGAGTATTTAATAATCTTTATAAGTTGCAGAAGGGAGACAAAATTTATATTGAATATAGCGATAAACAAATTACTTTTATAGTTCGTGAACTTCGAACATATAAAAAAAATGATAATACTTCTGATTTATTCTGAGAAAAAGACTGAGAATCACATCTCAATATAGTCACTTGTGATTGAATATGGAATAATAAAATTAAGAATTATTCAGACAGACTTGTAGTTTTTAATGATAAAGAATCCTAGTAAAAAAGATTATTATTTATTTTTATAAAAAAGTTAATATAATCAAGGTATTTAATATTAATTAAAAACAAATATGAAAAAGAATAAAATAATATTAAAGGTATTAATAGTACTAATATCAATACTGATAATTGCAATAATTTATATACTTTCTATACCTAATAATAAAAAGGGAAATATAAATAAAGATACATCAAGTGATAAAAAAGCAGAAAAAGTCATGGTTATAACTGACACTAATATTATTCTAGATACCCCAAAAAACAATGAAGAAATTACCTCACCAATTAATCTAAAATGAAAAGCTAGAGTATTCGAGAATACATTCAATTATGTTGTAGCTGATTCTTCATGAAACACTCTTGGTGAATGAATATGAATGACTAATAGTGCAAGCATGAACTCTTACTGAACATTTTCAATAAATGCAAATTTTAAAGAATCATCTACCAAGACTGGTACAATAGAACTATTCGAACTTTCTACAAAAGATGGCTCAATAATGAACTTAATTAAAGTAAATGTGAATTTTAAACAAGGGAATAATTCTTTGTAAAAAAATAATAGAAATAAAAATTTTATAAAATTTGGTAATTCTTCTTGACAAAATAGATATTTTCTGTACATTTCAAATATCTAATCATTATTAGACAGGAAGTTAAATAAATTTACCTGTCTCGAATGAACGAGATAGAAAGGAGAAAATCATGTCTACAGATATATATGGAATAATCATTGTCTACGTTGCAGGTTTGGTATTTACACCCCTAGGCTGCTTATTATTAGCAGAAGAAGGCAGTCCTCTACACTTCATTTGGGAGAAAGATAAAAGTTTCCCAGATGGAAGTACTAAGACAATCACATCGTTTGTATTAAGACTCATGTTTTGGCCAGTATTCTTCTCTATGCACATACTGACAATACTCGGATTCGCATTTGCAGCCTGTTTTGTCGGGGCAATAGGGTCATCCATTGAACTGGTAAAATCCATTCGTCAACTCAGAACAGAGTAACCTTCCTAAAAAAAGTCCGCCATATGGCGGACTTTTGGGAGTTTGATAATTTAAAAGAAATTTATTAACAAAGTAGTAATTTATGTAGATATATTATATAAATTATTTTTCAATACAGTAAACAGATGTCGCAAAGTTAGGATCAGTAAAAGACATAGGAAAAATAATTGAACTATAAACTTTTACTGATATTCCATCGTCTGAAGTCCAAAAAAATGCTTCTTTTCCAATTCAACTAAAATAATCTTCAAATGGTTGCATAGTGTTATAAGGCATATGTATTCAAACTAATTTTATTTGTAATTCTTTTCTTACAAAAGAATCGTTATATGCATATGTTGAGGGATAAATAGTAGGATTAATAGATTGAATAATTTGTCACCATTGTTCTTGAGATGGTAATTTTTTTCATTGTTTCTTTGCTTCAATTATTGCAGCTCTTTGCGTAAATAACTGTTCTCATTTAAATTTTCATTCAATATATTCAAACACAGTTCAATCAGGATTAACTAAAGCCTTTATTCAATTTTTGTTGATTTCTTTCCATGATTTATCAGATATAATTCTTAGTGTTGAATATTCAAGTTTATGTATAGAATTAATTGCTTCTCTTTGTTCTGAGCTAGTCTTAATATCCTTACTTTTAATAAATAGTTTCTGAAGCATTTTTGCAGATTTCCATCTTTTCTGTATTTTTTTATAACTACCAATATCTTTTCTCTCAACTGACTTTGATAAATTTTCATCTCAAACCATTTCGCTATCAAGTGAATTGATTGTATGATAAACATTTAATGGATTCTGATTTTCTGGATCTAGATTTATGAATTCATTACAAATAGGATCAATATTCCATCTTTGTATAAATATAAGATCACTTACTAATTCTTTGATTTTTTGAGAAAGTTTTTTTACAGTAAGTCATTCTCTTAGACTGACTAAATATAAATGATTAGAATTTTTTCTAAATTCATCAGAATTAAGATATTGTCTCAAATTATTTCATTTAGGTAAAGCAATTCAGAGAGTAGGTGTTTTTTCTTCATGTCAATCGAATCAAATACAAGGTATTGCTCATAATTTTCAAAAACTATCAAAATTATCCATAGAAGAACCTTCATCTACAATATCCTTGTCATTATGAACTTCATAAAGAATATTAAGATCAGCTCATCTCTCTTCTAGTGCTTCTTTAAGATTATTTAATTCTGATAATAAATATTCTCTTGATTCTTCTGATTGAACAAGTCATCCATAAGTTGTAAGTCCGAGATTCTCAAGGGATTTTATATGTTTACTGAGAGTGTGTGCTATAGGTTTTGTAATACTTACTTTTCTTCCAAGTGTTGGATGGGGAATCTGAATTATTGGGAATTTGGTAATATTTCATTTTTCAAAGTGAAAAAGTAGTTTTTCAAATACTTCTTCCGGAGTATCTCAAGGGAAGATTATATACTTATATGTTGGATCTTTTTTCATTGCAATTATTGCCTCAAAAATCAGAGCTGTGTCAGTATTAGATTGAATTTGGGATGGTTGAAAATTGTTTAGTTCTCATTTATTTATTTTTCCCATTAGTTCATCAGTAATTTTCCCTCTATTTTCAAAATATTTACTTAAATATTCAAATAAGTATTCTTCATAAAAACACTTTTGAAATTCTTTTAAATCAAAATCAAGAAAAATTAGATGACCAGGAAATTTTCATCAAAGTGATAACTCGATTGAAGGAATAATTTTAAGTTTATTATAGAATTCAGATTTTTCATCTTGTTCTGTGTATTTTATAGTTTTTTTATTAGTAGCTAAAGTATTGTGGTCAGAAATCGCAATAATATCAAGTCAAGCATTTATTCTAGAACTTAGATATTCTTCTATAGAAATTTTTCAATCAGTATCTTCTGGATGTCAATCATGAAGAGAAACAATATTGTATTTATTTCTATCTACAATGTCATTAGAATTCATAAAATTTCATATATTCTTTGGGAATTGTTTCATTATTTTGGTATAGTATATAATATTCAAATATTACCATAAATTGTCTGTAAATACAAAAAATCTCCCCCTGAATTTAAGGGAGATTTGATTTAATTTCTTTTATCCAAACATTTTTCCGAAAAAACCCTTATGGTCAGCGAAATCAATTCATTTTTCTTTGGCGATTTCTTCATATAATTCTCTTTCTTTTTTTGATAGGTGAGAATTAATTCTAATTGTTATATGTAGAAATAAATCTCATTTGGAATCACGAGAAACATTTTTTACTCAATCTCATTTGAATTTGAGAATATCTTCGTTTTGAGTTCAGGCTTTTATTTCAATAGTTCTTTCACCTATTAGTGGAAGTTTTTCTTTTCTTTTTGCTCAGAGAATTGCTTCTACTGGATCTATTATGAGTTCGAAATGTAGATTATCTCAGTCTCTTTTTAATCATTCGAATTCTTCTGGAACTCTAAAAGTCACAAATAAATCTCAAGATTTACCATTAGTTCATTCATTCCCTTCTCATCTAAGTTTTATAGTCATTCCATCATCAATTCCTGCTGGGATATCAATTTCCTTTTCTGTTTTTTCTGAAACTCTTTTCTGTCATCTACAATCTGCACACGGCGTATCAATTATAGTTCAAGTTCAATGACACATTGGACAAGCTACAGTTTGCTCAATTACTCAGAAAAAAGATTGAGTTCTATTCTTAGTATATCAGCTTCCGTGACAAGTTCCACAGGTCTTAGTTTGTGTACCAGGCTTTGCTCAAGTTCAAGAACAAGTTTTACAACTTACTTTTTTTTCATATTTTATTGTTTTTTTACCACCAAAAACTGCTTCTGAGAAATCAAGTCTAATACTCATTTCCAGATCTTCGCCACTTTCATCTTTTTTCTTTTTGGGAGATCCTTGTCAACCAAATCATCCACCAAAAAAACTCTCAAAAATATCTGAAATGTCAAAATCCATTCATCAATTGAATCATCATTGTCCGAATCCAGAGCCTCACATTCATTCTGTAGAACCAAATCTATCGTAATGAGCTTTTTTTTGAGAATCTGACAAAACAGAATATGCTTCATTGATTTTTTTGAATTCTGCTTCTTTGGATTTATCTCATCCATGTCTATCTGGATGACATTCCATAGCCTTTTTGCGATAAGCTTTTTTAATCTCTTCTTCTGTGGAATTTTTTGTAATTCCTAGTAAATCATAGTAATTAACAGTCATATTCAGTTTATTTAATTTAAATGTTACAGTATTGTATTTAAAAAATAAAAAAATCAATTCTGTAATACCACTTAATAATTTTTATTAAATAAATAAGCCACTATTCAATGAAAAATAAATATTTGTCAAAGGCTTTATAAAATAACTTATTGAAAAACACGCAAAATAATTACAATGTCAAAATCTAAAATTTGAATATGCTTTTATGAAAAGATTTATTAAGGAATTTATAAAAAATCCACGAACTATTTGATCGGTCATTCCTAGTTCATCTAGATTAATTCACTCAATGTTAAAACATATAGATTTTTCTCGTGATATTACAATAGTTGAATTCTGACCTTGAATTGGTAATTTTACAAAAGAAATACTCAAAAAAGTTTCAAAAGATTCTCATGTTTATTTGTTTGAAATAAAAGATAATTTCGTAGAGCACTTACAAAAAATTAGCGATCCAAGATTAACAGTAATTCATGATTGAGCAGAGAATATTGAAAAACATTTATGAGGTAAAAAAGCTGATTATATAATATCAGGACTTCCATTTGGTAGCCTTCCAAAAGAATTAACTAATAAAATATTAAAAGAAACTCACAGGAATTTAAAACATAATTGAATTTTCCTTCAATTCCAATATTTTCTACAGAATAAAAAAGATATATTCACTATATTCAAGAATCATTCAATCACTTGGCAGCCAGTTAATTTCCCACCTGCATTCATTTATAAATGTAAAAAAATTCATTTCTAGAGTTTAATAGAAAAGATTAAAAATATCATTCCTGCGCGCGCCGTAGGAAGTATCCTTGGGGTGAAAGTAGGAATCTATAATATATCAAAATATAAGGAAGATTCCTTGTCGTAGCAAGGAATGACAAAAAATAAAATTATTTTATATTTTCTACTCCTCTATGTGAGAACACTTCCTAGATTTCTGTAAATTATTATGAGTAAAATCTCATCCCAGTGACTATGAAAAATCACTTTTTGAGAAAACTCAAAAATACTGCAGATATATAAGCTGGATTCCTGGATTAAAAATGGTCGGAGTCTGTGGTAGTCTTTCAATGCATGCAACAAAAACACCAGAAGAAACAAAGAAAATAAAATGAACCGATTGAAGTGATATTGATTTATTCATAATCACAGCTAATAAAAGAATGTGGTTTGTAAGAATTGCTGTTACAATTATTTTTCAAATATTATGAGTTAGAAGACATTGAGATAAAGTGAAAGAAAGATTCTGCCTTTCTTTTTTCATTACAGAAAATGCAATGGATTTTAGCAAAATTGCAATTGAGAATGATATTTATCTTTTTTACTGGATATATTATCTTAAGCCAATTATAAACAAAGACAATACCTATGAGAGATTTATAAAGGCTAATGAAAACCTTGGAATAAATTCTATTAATCTCCACTGAGATAATAAAATATATTTGGTAAAACCTATTTTTGTCATTTCGAGCAAAGTCGAGAAATCTATTAATTTTATATTAAATCCTTTACTAGACTTAAAAAACTGGATGCTTAAAAAAATATTCCTATCAAAAACTCTAAAACACAAAAAAAGACTATGAGATCCTTTCTGACTCATAGTCAATGATAATATGTTGAAGTTTACTGATAATGATAGGAGAGTGGAGATAAGGGATGAGTTGAGTAGGTAATTAAGAATTTATTATTATCATTTACTTCATATATATGTTATTCCCGCCATTCAAGCTCAAGCAATAATAATTGTCCGTGCAATTGATGCAGTAATCATTGGAACTCTAAAATAATATGCTGCAACAAATGATAATGAAATAAATGTTATCGTTCAATAAAAAATTGCAGGATCTTTTTCACGTATTTCATTTAAGAGTTTTAATGCATCTTCTCATACCCCCATAGCAATTAACATTCCTTCATATGAAGTACGATCTACTTGAGTTCAAACGAATTCATACACTTCTTTTACATATTTATTATCAGGTGATTTTATAAATTCAATAATCTTATCTCATGTTAAAGAAATTGGGTTTTTTTCAAAAATAATTCAAAATAATACCATGAATACTTCGGCCCTCATTCATTTTGACATATTTTCAGGATTAGTTTCTCATTTTGTTAATGCTTTTAGAATTAATAACTGTCTAACAGTTAAATTTTCTCATTGTGCAAAATTTTCTGAATATTTTTGGAATCAAAATGCATTAAATAATCACATTACTTTTTTTGAAAATCATTTTTCTTCCGTAAGATCTAATAAAAATTTTTGTGCTAAAGGATTTTTATATGGAGTACCCTTTAATACATTATTTCTATAATCTTTTACAGTTCTATGTCAATCTGTATCAAGTACACGAGTTACAACTTCATTATCAAGTCATTGAGAACGAAAAGACTCAAGATTTTCTCATACAATTCCTCAATAATTTCAGTTTCAATTTTTTGTGAGCATTAAAGTAGAAATTTTAGCCGTAATATCTCAAGGATTTTTCCAGTCAACTCATTCTAGGGATTTTTTTATTCTTACAATTTTTTCAAATCATATTCATTTATAAAGAGAGGTCATAGTTTCGTAAATTGGCCTATCTTTCCAATTTGGTAATTCGGTTTTAAGATTATTCTCTATCCAAGTTTCGTTCTCAATATTTAATATTGAATTTATAGCTAATTTTGCTGCTTGTTGTTCTTTTTCCTCTTTTATATTAGGAATATCCATTGTTTCAGGTTTATTCTTATATACTTTTAATTCATTATAAGTTTTACCTTTTATAAAATCATAATGCAGAATACGTTTCGCAGATTCACTTAATTCTTTTTCAGCATTTTTTTCATCTTTTTTCCAAGTTCAATCTTGAATTCATTCTCAAATAGAACTCCACCATCCACTGAATTCTTTACGGTTTTGTCTATTAAAAACATGATCTATCATATGATTATAAGCAACATCCTTTCAAATTTTCTCTGCTTCAATAGTTTTTGGATCATTTTTTAAATCTTCTGCTTTTTTTCATTCTTCATCTTTAACTTCTGCAACAACTCATTCAGTCTTAGTCTTTAAATCTTCTTTTGATAATCCAAAAGCTAGTGCAAAAGGTGTTAAAAATACTAATTTTAATTTATGTATAAATTTATCAAAGGGACCATCATCTTCGCTAGGTTCTTCTGTAAGGTTTTCTTTCAGCCAATCTTTTATAACATCTTTAAAACCGAGTGCCCCAAGTCCAGAATTATCAATCTTATCAGAAATAGTTTTTACTGCAATAGTTAATCAGGCTCATGCAACTACTATTCAAGCAGTTTTTTTAGCATCTTCAAAATCTTTTTTTTCCAACTCTGGAAGATTTGCTTGAAGATTTTTTAGTTTAACTTCTGTAGTACCTGTGACAGTATCAGATTCTATTGCTCTAACTTTTTTAGCAAGAGTTAATTTTCTTTCTGATTCAGTTTTATTTCAAGAAGCTTCAAGTTCTTTTGCTTTTTTTTCAAGCTCTTGAGCTATTTGCTCTGGAGTTTTTTCAACTGGTATTTCTGAATTAGTTAATTTTTCTGACATATATTATTTTATTAGAATTAATTTTTTAATTAAACCAAGTTTTCATAATTAAAGTATTTACGATTCAGCCATATCTATAAAATGCATAATCTCATATCTCATCTACAGCTCAGTTATTTTTATCTCATATCATAGAATCTGCTTTTGTAATTACTCATCATATAGCTCACGCTCTTGCAGCTCATGATTCTAAGAATAATTTACCAAAGAAATCAAATACTCATTTTGAATTTTCAACTCATCACCAAACTTTTGTATTTTTATTTCAAGATATTAATATTCTAAATATATTTTCCCATTCTTTATTTGGGATAGCATCAATAAGTTGCCTAATTGTAGTTAGTGGAGTCAAAACAATTCATCCAAGTGCATCAATTGGTTTAGATCATTGTCAAAATAATTTTGATTTATCTCCTTCTTTATATCAAGCTTTTTCTAAATAATCCCAAACTGTTTTTACTCAGAATTTTTCGTATCCAGAAACAATTCATTCTTTCATTTTTACTCATCATTCTACAATAGACATCATAAAGAATTTTTTGGATAATTCGCCTATATTTGTATGTAAAAATTTTTCCAAAGCTTCTCATTCAAGAATTGTTCATGTTTTTTTATCTACTATATGCCAGACTCATCATTCAGTAATTTGCACTTGGTGTCAAGATATATTTCTAATTTTTCATATTTTTTCTGCTAATATTTTAGCTTCTTTTAATCAAAATAAAAATTGCTCTTTTTCTTTAGGCGATAAAGTATTAATATGATTTAAAAATTGTTTTTTAGTAAATTCAACTTTTTTTCAATCTATACTTCAAGCTAATTTTCAATCTTTAGTCATTATAAAAATATCTCATCAAACTTCTAATTTTTGTCATTCTTTGAATCAATTTACAGTTTTGCTTACATATCTTCTATCAAAAAATGAACTAACTTTAGTTAATTTGTCTGATTTATGTGATTGAAAAATTTTAGCAGATTCTTTAGCTCAATTTAATCAATTTTGACTATTTCTAATTGCACTTTCAATTTCATTAATTTCTTTATTTAATTTTTCAATTTCTTTTCTAGTTTTTCAAATCTGAGAAGCCTCCTTATTAAGGAAATCTCTTCTTTTTACAAGTTTTTCTATTTTTTTGGAAGATAAAATTCAATTTTTTGTATTTTCTCAGATTTTAATGGCTCACTTAGTTTTTTCTGCAATTTTTTCTGTAACTTTTCAAGCTATTCCCATAATTTTTTGCATTTTATCAGGAGATAATTTGCTAACATATTTTGATATTTTAGCAACTACGAGAACTTGTTTTATTCACGGAACTAATCATATTGCAGCGAAAGCATTATCCCATAAGGTTTTTTTACCTCATTCAAATCTTTTATCTACAACATGACATGTTTTAAGCATATCCCGAAGCAGATCTTCATCTTGATTATATAAATCTGCTATTGAATATCCTACTCAGGCAATTCAGGAAACTACTACTCATCCAGGTCAGGCAAGACTTGGAGCTAGGGTTAGTCAAAGAAGTCATATTAATCACCCCATATATTCAATTGTATAATCTTTAATTTCTCAATTCTCAAATATATCCACTTTTCAAGTTCAATTATTATATCTTACTATTCAATTAAATTGACCTTTTTCATTCCATACTCATTCATATGTAAAAATTAGTTTTCCATCTTTAAAAGTTTCTACTTTATTTTTTTCTTTGTTTCTTCTTTCTCAATTAATAAGCACCTCAGTTCAGTCATTATTTTTTAAAAACTCTCAAGTTAATAAGTTTCAATTTTTGTCTAATCTCTGATTAGATGATAATACAATTCATGTACTAATTCATTTTCAAGAATTTTTAGCAGAACCACTAGGTATGGCTACAGGTTTTTCTTTTTTTTCTAAATAAAATCATAATTTTTCATCTTCTGTGCATTCTCAAACATTTGTAGTTCTTTCATTATAAACTTCAGTAAAAATATACTTGTAGTATTCTCTTGTTCATTCTGACATATCAATTCCTAAAGTTTTTAGAGTATCTTTTAAATTTTCTTCGTTTTTTTCTGTTTCAAATATTTTTAACAAGCTAGCTGGCGATTTTAAAAAATTTTGATTTTTAGATAATTCATCAAAAGTTGATAATATTTTTTCTTTATTTAATTTTTTATTATTTTGATTTATTAATAATAATTTATATTTTTCGAAAATAGGATTTTTTGGAATTTCAGAACTTTCAGTAGCTCATTTTGCTGCGTCTTTTGCTTTTTCTCATCATTTTTTCATTAAATCCATTCATTCTTTTAATAAAGCTTTTGGATTCATTCACCATTCTTTTGCTACAGCTCAGCCTACAAATAAAGCAATAATTCACATGAATCATCTTTTTAATCAACTCCATAGACTAAATCATTTACCTTTTCATTGATATCAAAGAGCAAAAACTCAAGCAATTACTGCTGCTATTGTAGTCATGGGCTTACCAGCAAGAACTGATGGATCTTCTGTTACTGTTTTTGCCAAATCTGCAGCGTCTTTTGTGGTATTATCTCAAGACAATGTTTTATCCAAAATTTTAAAAGTATTTGACTCAAAAACAATTTTAGCTTGTTTTTTCATTTCTTCATAATTTTTTATAACTGGATTAATATCAGAATTACTAATACCTCAACAAGTATAACTAATAAGTAATGATTTTTCATTTTGAGATAAATTATTATTTGATTTTATTTCTTCTTTTGAAAAACAAGGAGACAGTGAATGTTTTTTAATTAAATATTTAACATAATCCTTATTATCTATATTGTCTGGAACATTATCTCAAAAAGTTTGAGAAAATTCTGTAAGTGAGCCAGAACTAATAATTAAGGCTTGTTCAATATCTTTTTTATTTATAGTTTCATTTTCTATATGATTATTAAAGGTTGTTTCAAGTGCAACTCAATTTTTTTTGATATTTTCATCATTAGTTGATAATGATACTCATTTTTTATTTAGAATGATATCATATCAGTCTTTTCTTACTTTTCAAATAACATATTGTACTACATAGGCACGACCTATTAAATCATCCTTTGGAAGTTCTTTTAATATATTTGATAAAGATAATGCAGTCAATGGTTCTTTAGATTGTTTTTCTATTTTATCTTTAAGTAATTTAATGTTTGGTGATAATTCTATTTTTTCTTTTGAAGCTCAAATATATTCAGATTTTAATTTATTAATCTCTTCAATAGCGCAAGCTCTAGTTTTTCATACAGCAATTTCTGATTTTAGTTTAGTTAATTTTGCTTCTGCAATAGTTTTTTTATCTTTATCATCAATTTTTTCAATTGCGTTTTGTAAAGGTAATAATTCACTACTGTAATCAATATTTTCTTTTAGATCTGACATATTATGTATCTTAAAAAAGTAAATTCCTCTTCATCTTATCATAAGATTTTTTATTTTACAAATTTTGGGACTTATTTTTTCAAAAAAACCCTAGAAAATTAATTTTCTAGGGTTTTTAATTGATTAATTTTTAAATTTTACTTACTAATTCGAATTTTCTAGAATCTCAAGCCATATATTTTTTGGACATTTCATCTATTTTTTTGTTTAATTCTTCTTTTGTAGGTATTTTATCAAAAGGTGGTAATATATCATATGAAAACAAGCCAGTATTCATTTTTAGATAATATTTATTATCTTTTCTATCTTTAAATAATTCAAAATCATTTTCATATACAGTTTCTCTATAATAATATTTATTTCAGTCTTTATCTTTTCAAATTTTTCTTCCTGGAGAATCCATATCAATATTATCTTGTTCTCTTCAGATTACACTATATTCAGCAACAACAACTTTTTCTCAAGCTTCAACTTTGTCAGCTAATTCTTGAGCTATTTTTTCATCAAAATTTGATTTAATTTTTTGTTGTTCTTCAGTTTTCTTCCTTGCAATTTCAGCTTTGTCAGCTAATTCTTTAGCTATTTTTTCATAATTTTCTTGAGCAGTTTTTAAATCTTCAAGAACTTTATTAATATCTTCTAATTTAGCATTTGAATCTTTTTGAACTTCTTCGGCCTTTTTACGTGCTTCAATTAAATTAGAATGTGCACTCTTTAATTCTCATTCTAGAGCTGAAGATTCTTTTTCGAATATCTTGGTAGAATCTATTGCAGAAGAAAGAGCTTGTTTTGCTTTTTCTAAAAGTTCCTTTGAATCATCTTTTGTTTCTATCTTAGAATTTTTTTCAATTTTTACATATTTTGAATGAATAAATCAAGTTGTATTATCTTCCATTTTTATTCAATAATATAATCCCTTTTTCATTTTAACAGTTTCTCAAGTAAGAACTAACTTATCTGATTTATTAACATTTTCATTTCAATTAAATGTTCAATTTTTATTTCTTATCCTTACATTATTACCAATCACAATAGCATTATCTCAAGCTATAATATCTGGAGACTGGATAATTTCTGGAACTTTAATATGTGTTGATGGTTTCTTAATTTTTGGTTTATTAGGTTTTTCACAAACTTTTTGTTTAATTTCTACTATTGTTTTCTTAGTAGGTTTTTTTAGTTCAGCTACTATTTCTTTTGTTTTTATAACTGGTTTTGCAACTGGTTTTTCTTGAATTTTTTCTGGTAATTTGATTTCCTTTGGAGCTTCTTCTGGTTTTGGTACTGAAATTTGTTGTATAGTTTGTACTGGTGATATAATATCTTTTGCAATCGGTTCTTTTGTTTTTATAACTGGTTCTTGTACTTTAATTCAAGTATCCTTATTATCTATTTTTTCTTGTAGAAGTTTACCTATTTGTCTGAAATTAATTCAAAGTTTTTTCAGAATCAGTAATTCATCAAAACTAACTACAACTCTATTTGAAAAAAGCTTACTATAATCTTCAAATTTTACATTAGTATTACTTAAATCTATCTTTCAGTTTAGTTTTTTTGAAGATCATATTCAATTTGTAGTTAGCAATTCTTGGTAACATTTATTAACTATAGCATCTAATAAAACGCTTTTGATTTGCTATTTACTTCACTCTATTAGAGATTGTTTTTCAGCATTATATCTTGATAAGATTTTTTTTAATTCTTGTTCAGTAAGTCAATTCTCTCATAGCTTGCTTATATATTCATCTAATTTGGTTTTATTATTATTCAAATCTTCAAGTGCATTATAATTTACTGCAGATTCTTTTGCTCAATGAGTCATAGCTATATTATTAAAAATAAAATTTGTTTTTGTTTTTTAAACAATTCACTAGCATTTTATCATATATATTTTTTAAATGCAAAAAAAGACCATTTTAGATAAATGGTCTTCATAATTAAATTAATATTATGAAACTTTAGCTATATTGATTTGTTTGTTTCAATCTTTCATTGAAAACCTTCAGTTATTAAGAAGTAAACAAGTTAAATCTCATATTTCCTTTTTAGTTTTTGAGGTAGGATCTCAATTTCTTCTTGTTCAAATAGCTTCTCAACTAGAAGCAAAAACGAAATTTTCTCAAGAAATGTTTACTCAATCGATTTTTGCATTTTTTACATCAACCTCAACTTCTCTACCAAATATTTTTGTTTTAGTTGTAAAATCAGGAATAGAGAATTTATATTTTTGATTTCAGATATTAAGGATTTGAGAAGAAGAATCAAATGAAACTACTTCGGGATATTCAACTCAATTTACTTTTGATAAATAATTAATACTAAATGGTATTACAATTGCGTCTAATATTGCTTTTCTTATAATAGAATCCCTTGCTTTAATTGCCTCGAATTTAGCTGCTTCCTCTGGAGTTGCTGGTTTTTGTCTTGCTTTATCCTCATCTGGAAGTACAGAAATTCAAGCTGCAACTGAAGTAGTAGGCATAATTCAAGTTGAACTTTCAGACTCGGGTTTTTGGGTTTCTTCTAGTTTTTTAGGATTAAGTGCATTTAGTTTATCAAAGAAACTCTTTTGTGGTTTTTTATTTATATCAAAATCATTCTCATCAATATTTATATTAAATTCAACTATAGTTTTAGTTTTTTTACCATCTTTTTCCTCTCAGTCCATTTCAATTTTTTTAATTTCAAAAACATCGTACCAAAAATCTGGAGAAGTTACTTTTACTTGTTTTTCTTTACAGTATTCGAAAAATTTATCTAGTTGTTTATGTTTCATAGAACTTAGATCTTTATCTTCTAGGATTTTAATTTTTGGATCTTTTTGAGTTTCGGTTTTTTCTCAATTTTTACCAGTTTGAATTCAATATTCTTGTAAATTTTTTGTACTTTTTCTCATTTCAAACTCTGATTCTATTTCAGTTTCTATATCTTCTTTTTTATCTCATTTCAAACCTAGAAAAGATTTAATTAAATTACCAATAATAGGAAGTGAAGCAAAAAAAGCTATGAATTTTGCGACAGAGCTTATCATAAAATCAGGTAAATTAGTCACTTGGTCAAAAATCTGTTCTTTAGTTTTATCTGCAAATTCAATTTTAGTATCATATTCTTTTATTTTATCCTTAATATTATTCAAAAACATTTGTTCTTCTTCTGAAGTTGAAGGTTTATATGAATTAATATCTGTAGCAGAAGTTATAGATTCAATATTTATGGGACTATTCAAAAAATTATCTAGATTAGGATTAGTTTTATTTTTTTGAATAAAAGAATCTATAGTTGTAAGTTGTCAATTAAGTAGGGCCAAAAACTTATCTCAAGTGGATTCCTCAGTTTTTTTAGCAGAATCTTTATCTTCATCGAATACACTAAGAATTGATTTATAATCTTTTTTTGCCAATAGGTCTCAGTATCATTTAAGTTTAGAAGAAAAACCTCCAACAAGTGAATCTGCAATTCATGAAGTAGTAATTTTACTTGCAATAGCAGTCTTTATATTTTCTCTTTGGGTAGGTTTTAAATCCTTGAATTTATCATTTACACTATCAGATACTAATTTTTTGATATCTAATATCATAGTTGATTTTGTTTCGGAGAAAAGATTCTCAAAATTAGAATTATTATCAATTACTTCTGGAGAGGTTTGAGGAGTTTGTTTTAGTGGAGTTAGAAGAGTTTGAGTTTCTTTAAAAATTATATATTCATCCATAAGATTTCATAATTTCGTATCTGCTTCTAAAGATGTTTTATCTTTATTTGCATTATAGAATTCATTAAGCTCTTTAAGACTAACTAGGAATTTCTTAGCTATTGTAATTTCTTCTGGTGTAGGTTTATTTGATAATACTGTTTTTATATTTGCTAAGTTTTGTTTCAGTTCTAACTCATTGTTATTTGCTTTAGCTTTTTTCTCTAAATCTAGTCATGAACTAAGTCATTCTAATCTGTTTGGCATATTTTTTAATTAATTATATATGTTAGCAGTATACTATAATTTGATATTTTATGTAAATATCCACACGGTTAATTATTATCCTTTAAAACTTTTACCTATTAAAAATAGACATTATTAAAGTATCATGATATTTTCAATCAAAAAAAGCGTCGTCAACCAAAGTTCATTCAATCTCGAATCACAACTTCTTATATAAATTAAGAGCTCTGGTATTCTCATCAAAAACTCAAAGGCAAATCTTATGAAGCTCTAATTCTCCGAATCAATATTCTATTAACCGTTTCATGGCAGTTTCTCATAATCCTTTACCAAGATATTCATCTTCTCATATCATAATGAAAATATCTGCGTTTTTATTAGTGAAATTAATATTAGAAAAACCCATAAATCATATGGGTTTTTTATCATACTCGAATGTGAAAAATTTCTTAGAAATATCTCTGGAATATCTCTTGAACCAATCAGTTTGTTTTTCTAAATTAGTTTTTCCTTGGTTTTCATTACTGAGAAATTGATTTATTTTTTCATTATTAAACCATTTAACACGGAGCGGAATATCTTTTTTTTGATAATCTCTTACTGTGAACATTTTTATATATTTAAATCTTTTTTAGAAATATTCCAAAATTCCATTAGTTTTTCAAAAAGTACATATTCAGTTTCACTAAAATCTGCATCTGCGAAAACAACCTTCGAAATAGCTACTAATATTGCAATTTTTTCTTCCGGATTAGTTACGG
Organism: Candidatus Altimarinota bacterium; assembly: GCA_028689205.1. Classification (GTDB taxonomy): domain Bacteria; phylum Patescibacteriota; class Gracilibacteria; order BD1-5; family UBA2023; genus STC-113. The sequence goes on along the minus strand of JAQTWP010000008.1, from coordinate 31,339 downwards.
AATTAAGAAAATTAGCATTTTTTGAAAAATTATCTGTATCTTCTGCTATTTTCATTATAACATCTTCGAAAGAAAAATCTGGTTTTGCTCAAATGGTATATGCCTCCAAGTAATCAAAAAATTCTAAAAACATATTTTCATATTCCACTTCTTCAACATCTCAATCAACAATTAGAAATCCTACAAAAATCTCAAAAAGAGAATTTATTTTTTGGTTTAATACTTCATCCATAATTTTTAATTAGTAATAATGTTTTAAAAATATCAGAAAACTTAATTTAAGTCAAATCCTATAAGTAGAGTTGCATCATCTTTTCTAAAAAGCTTTAATTTTTTGATAAGATATTCGTGCACATTAATTCATGGAGAAGAAGAGACTATCATTTTCCTATTGATTTCATGGAATCAAATTGCCGGAAAAATAACCTTGTTTCAATATTTGAAAACTATTGGAGCATCTGGATCTCTGAATAATTCATCATGTGTAATACAATAAACCACTTCCCTTTTAATTGTTTCATAAACTCAATGATTCCTGTCTTCTTCATTCTCAAAGACGAATCTTTTATCATTGTCACTCAAAACGTATCAATCAATAATTCATTTGAGAGATAATAAATGTTCCAATTCAGTCTTAATTATTTCATCTTTTGTCAGTATAGTTTTTTTATCAAAAAGGTCTTCAATCTTATTTATTTTTTCTCTTTTTTCTTGAGGAAGTGAATATAGCTGACTTATAATACTGAAGACATTTTCTATATCTGGAATGAAGTTAACAGTGAATCCACTATCATCTTCTGCTCAACTTGATCTAGCGAAAAATGTTCAACAATTAAGTAAATAATTCAAAACATTATTCTTTGAATATGCCATATCTTTGATTTGATTGAAGTAGAGATTCATTTCATATTCACTGAAAAACCCATTTCTAACCTTAAGAGCTATTTTTTTATTAGTTATATAAAAGTAAGAGTTATACCAGAATATTTTTTTGTTTATAATAATTAAGATAACAGCAAGAAGAATAGATACTCATAATATTAAAAGTGAATCAAATATATAGAATCAAATAATTCATAAAACTATAATAGGTAGAATCCATTTAATAACTTGTATCAAGAATAAATAAGGATGTCTATTGGTTTTATATAATATATTTTCTTTTGTCATAATACTTGGTAATTATTAATAATCTGAGTTTAATTATTTTTAAGTTAAATACTAACCGAATTTTAATTAATTTCGTTTTCTTTAATTACAATGTCCAGTGTATTCAATAAATTTTCATTGGATTCTATCATAAAAAAATTCTCATCTTCATTAGGTAATTCTAGTTGTTTTTTAAAACCTTCAAAAGTTTCTTTTGAACATGAACTTAAAATATTTGTTGGATTATTTACATTAATTCATCTAGAATTAGCTCTATTTAAAGCTATTTCATCACTAGTATAAAGATATATTCAAAAAACTTTTACATCATTATTCATCGAATTATATATATTTGTCCTGAATTCTTTTTTCAGATTAGTTCAATCAATAATTATTCTATATCAACTATCAATTAGCTCTTTAGCTAAAAAATTTAATATTTTATAAGCCTGCTTGTATTGCTCTCAGGTACATTTTTCTGTACCAAAAATTGCATGGGTTATATTCTCTCAAGACAAAATAGTATAGTTGTATTTTTCGTTTAAATAATGTGAAGTATATGATTTTCAAGTTCAAGGAAATCACATTAAAATTATACAGCTTGGATTTATAACTTTTTCTCAATTTTTTATAGCAGTTTTTGCTTTTTTAATGTATTCCTGATTCATAAAAAAATTTATTTATTAAAAACTAGTCTGTAAATCAAGCATTTTTTTATATTCTCAGTTTTCTTTATGAGAAAGAGTTTCATGATTTCATCTTTCTATAATTTCTCAAGCTTTGAATACCAATATTTCATCTGATTCTTTTACTGTCTGAAGTCTATGAGCTATTACAATTACAGTTCTACCTATAAATAGATTATGAAAGGCTTCTGATACAATTTGTTCTGATATACTATCAAGTGCTGAAGTTGGTTCATCAAGAAGAATTATATTAGGATTTTTTAACATTATTTTTGCGATTGCCAGTCTTTGTTTCTGTCCCCCTGATAATTTTACTCATCTTTCTCAGATTTCTGTTTCTAGAGAGTTAGGTAATTCATATATGAAATCACATTTGGAGTTTTTTATAACTTGAATTAATTCATCTTGAGTTGGTTCTCTATCTAGAGCATACAGAAGATTCTCTATTATAGTTCAATCAAATACAGATGGTTCTTGAGTAAGGTATCAGATGTTTTTGTAGTAAGAAATCAAATTGATATCTGCCATATTCTGGTTATCAACAGATATATCTCAGTTTTTTGGGTGAATATATCCTGCTATTAATTTCATCAGAGTAGTTTTACCACTTCAACTATCTCAAACTAAAGCAGTTTTCTTTCATCAAGAAATATTTAGAGAAAAATTAGTAAAAATATTATTATCTTCTGAGTATCAGTAAGTAATATTATTTATATTAATATCTCATGATTTATAAGTAAATGGAGTTGGATTATTTATTCAAGGTATTTCTGAAATATTATCAAAAGTTTCTAGGAGCTTATCAACTTCTACCATATGTACTCAGATAGTTCTAATCTCTTTTGAAAATCACCAAAGATATTTATTAATTACATTAACAAGTCAATTAACTAATATAAAATATGAAAAACTTACTTCTCATTTTATAACTCATAATCAAAGCCAAAAAAATACAAATAACTGAATAAATGCAAATATTAATCTCACTGCAAAATTCCAACTACTGGACACGAATTCTTCTTTTACAACAAAAGTTAATATCTTATCTATCATTGATTTTAATTTATTTGATTCTGTTAAAATCCTATTATTCTGAAGTATTTCGAATTTTGACATTACAATTTTAATGACATTTCTATCATATTCTATATTTAGTTCTTTTCTTGCTTTTCTATATTTGAGTGAAAGATTTATTCAATAATATACAATTCAAAAAAGAATCACAAAGATAGAAAAAATAACTAAAAAATACTTCCATCAACCACTATATGCAATAACTCAGAATGCATATAGAATTGATAATAATCAAGTTAGAATATTCACTCATCTTGCAAGAATTATCTCAATCCAACTATCAATTCATTTTGTAATTATACTAAAAGCTCTTCATGTTCAGAGTGATTCTATTTTATTATTATCGAGATTTATGAATTTGGCCAAATAAATAGTATTCAACATATGTCACATCTTGTAAAAAGCTCTGACAAAATATCTTGGCGCAATGAACATAAAAAAATATGCGACAATTTCAATTCAAATAAAAATCCAAACTCAATGATAAAAATCATTTAAGTTTTTGGATTGAACTGCGGTTATTATAAAGGCTAGAATTTGGATTTGGATAATTGATTGAAATCAATCATACAATTCTCAAATTAAGCTAATCGCCAAATCCTTCTTTACATATTTTATGGGATTTATAAGTATTTTGAATTTTTCGTAGTAGTTTTTTAACATGGGTTTATTTTATATTATCAGAACAAAAAAAGAAATATATATTTATCATACTAAAATAGTATCTATAACCAAATATTTCTTTATTAAGTTAGTTCCCTTTTGAAGCCATATAGATTCCTTCGTTGAAGTTGTATTTCGCATAAAAATCATTTAGCCAAGGATGACTTGAATCTGGTACAAGATTCATCCATTTAACTTTAAGCTTCTTAGCTTTTGCTATAGTTTTCTCAAAAATCTTTCAACCAATTCCAAGCTTACGATATTCTACATCTACTATAAGATTAACAAAGTATGCTGCGAAATATTTATCGGTGATAATTTGATTTAATCCAATAACTTTTTCTCAATCTAGGGCAATAATAATATATGTAGAATTCTTAAGGGATTTAATAATTTCTGAGGATCTTTTCTTTTCTTTATCAATTATATCAAGCAATCCTGCTTGATATTTTTTTAATTCTTTTGGAGTAATTGTTTTGTATGTGATTTTCATAGTATTTAATTTAATTTATGAAACTATTTTTTACTTTCATCCACATTAACTCAGAAAATTCTTCATAAATATGCTTATCATAAAAATTCCAAACTGCTATTATTTTTTGTGCATTTATGAAAACTCTTAGTAATTCTTCATCTTTTTCTTTTAATATTTTTTCCTCTTTTAAAGTTAATTGTTTTACTTTATGTTCAGTATTTATTTCATTTTCAAATGCTTTTTGGAATTTATTAACACCATTAATAAATAAACGAAATTTTGGATTTTCTGTATCCTTAAGTGTATATTTTTTGTCTGAAACTTCTCTAATAATATTATCATAATTTGCTATTATTTGGGCTCTAACCTTTTTATTAATCTCTAAATATTCTTCATAACTGATTCTAAAAATAAAATCTGGATTAATTGTGATAGTATTTGGATAAGATTTTATTATTCTCTGAGTTATGGATGATTCATAAAAAGTAGGCTTATCTTCATGAAAAGCAAAAAATCATTTATATCTATCTTTAAAAATAATATCTTCACTAGCTCAAAAAATATATAAAACAGGTAAATTCTCTTTCTGATATAATCCATGTTTTGATAAGGTTTCAAATGTTTTTCCAAAATGATTCCTTGCATATTGTTCTATACAACTTCTTATTGTGTTTTTTAGAATTTCATCAACTCAATATCACCCCTCAATTGCACGTTCATATGAAGCTGTATTTCAAGTATAGAAATGAATGCTAGAATTATCAAAATTAGGTATATCAGAAAGATGAGTTCAGTCTGTTCAGGAGTCTCAAGAAGGTAAATATTTTCATTTTGTATATTCACTAACAGTCGCTCTAAGACAAAACTGATAACCAGTTTTAGTAAGAATTGAATTAAAAATACTATCAGTACTTAAGCATTCAATATTTTTTTCTTCAAGAATTGTCGAGATTTTTTTCTTTGTATTCTGCTCGAATATTTTAGCTTTTCTTTTTCTTGGAAGCTTTTTTCACACAGAAAGCCTATTTTCTATTCAATTGCTAAATGCACTAAGAGGTTGATGGTTCATATTTTTTATTATTTAATAGAAATATATGTAGAATAATAAATAAAATTCTTATTTGGATTTTACCATATAGCTCAATAAAATACAAATTCTCTACTCCCCTATAAACCCTCAACTCTGTATATCCCAGAGTTTTTTATAAACTCAGCCTTCTTTTGTAAGAAGTTCTTTATGTGTTCAGTCTTCCACTATTTTTCATTTATCAAGAACTATTATTCTGTCCATTTTCATAATTGTAGAAAGTCTATGCGCTATGGCAATTGTAGTCTTGGATTCCATTGCAGTATCAATTGCTTTTTGAATAAGAATCTCAGATTCACTATCAAGAGATGATGTTGCTTCGTCTAATATAAGTATTTTTGAATTTTCTAGAAGTGCTCTTGCAATTGCGACTCTCTGACGTTCTCATCCTGATAATTTAATTCATCTTTCTCATACTAAAGTATCATAACCTGACTCTTGATGTGAAATGAATTTGTGACATTGTGCTTTTTTTGAGACTTCTATTACTTCTTCGATAGTTGGATTTTCTATTCCATATGCTATATTTTCTAGAAGACTTCTATGGAAAAGTATAGGTTCTTGAGGAACAAGACTAAGATTCTTACGAAGAGATTCTTGTGAAACTTCTGCAATATTCTGTCAATCAATAAGAATTTCTCATGAATCAATATTAAAAAATCTTAGAAGAAGCTTAATTATCGTAGTTTTTCAAGAGCCAGAAACTCATACAAGAGCAACTTTTTGTCATGGCTCTATTACGAAATTAAGTTTTTTAATTACTTCTTCTCCATCATGATTATATTTGAATACTACATTCCTGAATTCTATTTTTCAAGTTTTAACTTCAAGTTTAGAATTTGATTTATCTTGAATATCATGTGGTTTATCAAGAATATCAAGCATTTCGGTAAGATCAGAAAGATATTCATTGAATTTTCTAAACAAATTAGGTAGTCCGAATATTCTACTTCCAATTTGTTGTTGATAACTTAGAACCAAAACAAGCATTCATATTGTAATTATTCAAGCTCACCAGAATTTGATTATCATATAAAATATTGCAACTTCGGCAGAAACAAACATTAGAGATATAACCCCAAAAACAATCGTACTTTTGATGTAATATTTCTTTTGATGATATATATTATTTTCAAGGTTTTTTTCAAAGTTTTTCATCTCTTTATTTATCGTAGAAAAAAGAAGCAAATTAATATTATTAGAAATTACATCAGCAACATATCAACCAAGAACAGAATCACTTTCTATGAATTTTTTTCTTTCTGCATTCATAAAACCTGCAAGATAAAATGAAATTATACAGAAACAAATTATATAAAAAACAAAGAAAAGCCCTATATACAAATTCTGGTTAAACAAAACAATGCTTGATCAAATAAGTATGGTGGTGATAGAAGTTATTTCATAACTGAAAATATTAAATAATCATTCAAAACTATTTGTGTATCTATTCATTTTTTTCACTATTGATCATGAAAGATTCTCAGAAAAAAATTTATAAGAATGTAGATTAAGGTATTTAAAGCTTGCTTTTGATATCTTCAATTTAATTTTAATAATAAAAAATGTACTCAAATAATCACCAATTCTCCAGAATATATTAGTAAAAATCAGAAGTAAAACTACAGTAAAAAATACCTTCATCATTTCATCTGATTTAGTTATTTTTGACATTGAAGAATCAAGAGCAGTATCAATTATTTTTTTATAAAAAATTGGAGTAAATGTTCATAATACAAATATTATGACAGTTGAAATAATTGCTCAGAAAAATAAAGTTTTTTCTGTCATATACCAACTAAATGTGTGTTTTAAAATTCTTTTAATATCTTTCATGTTTGTTTTAAATTAAATATGGCTCACATCATTAAAGTAAATTTCTAATACATGTCAATTATTAATTTCTATCAAGCTAACAGAACAATTATTTGAAATATATTTTCAGATCATTTCTTCTTCTGATAAATCATGAATATATGCGAATAACCATTTGATAAATCATCAATGAGTTACGAATAGAATATTTTCATTTATATGTTTTTTAATAATTGAGTCAAGGAATATTCATGCTCTAATTTTTAATTCCATATTTGTTTCGACTCATTTTGCCAAACTAAAATCTATTTCATCTGCAGTTTTTCAAGTTGCATCTCAAGTGTCTCTTTCAATAAGTCATATGGTATATTCAACTTTTGTATCTTTCTTGAATCCCAGGATTTCTTTTAATGTATCTTTTGTTCTTCAAGTTGGAGAACAATAAATTACATCTATTTTTATATTTTTAAATCTTTCTCAGAGTTTTTTTGCTTGACTTATTCATTCTTCCGAAAGAGTTCAATCAATGTGTCATTGAAAAATTCAAGCAATATTTTCTAGAGTTCTTCAGTGTCTTGTAATGTATATTTTCATGTTTTTCTTTTAATAAGTTAAACTTTGAAATTCTACCACATACTACACTATAAAGCAAAAAAACCAAATACCTTTCTCCAATAATTAACTAAAGAAAGATATAAGATTTTATTTATACAAAAGTGAAAATTATTTACTTTTTTGGCTTAATTGATTCCAAAGAAGAATGTATTCATCTTTGAGAATTTTTATTGTCTCTTTTGTGATATCTTTATCGCTCTCATTTATTTTTTCTGATAGTATTTTTAGATTGTTTTTAATTTCTCATAAAGCTGAATTATTCTTAATTGTTTTTTCTAGATTTTTTATATCAAGAAACATATCTTTAATCTCAATATTTATTTCTTTAAGCTTGTTTTCATTGATTAATTTATTTATTGTATTCAATGATTCAATTCAATCACTTACTATTACTTGTGGCGTCCTTTTTTGAGCCAAAGTCAAAAAACCAAATTGAGAAATATCAATATCTGCATTTGCTGTATTTTTTATTCATTCTCATACTAGAAGTGCTGCAGATAGTGAAACTCAAGTTAGTATTTTTCAAATAATTGGCTTAATTCCTGATTTGGAAGTTTTATTCTCTTTTTGAGAATCTAAGTGTAATTTATTCATATTATTTTATTGTTATTTATTAAAAATTTATTATTTCTTATTATGTTTATTTAGAATTTCAAAAATATTATTGATTCATTCTATATCTGTTTTTGAATCATCTGAAAAATCAATTTGAACATATTCATCATCCATAGATGCAGTTACTTCTAATCATAATTTTCTTAGTTCACTAATTATTTTATTACCATTTTTGAAAATATTGATTTCGTAATCGAAGTTATCATTTTCACAAGTAGAATCTACTTTTCAAACCTCTATCCTATTAATCCTGAATTTATTTTCCCTTGGGTAATATTCCAATAACCGGATTCAATTACCAAGAGTAGTATTAAATAAAGAATATGAATCCATTTCACAATTTTCTTTTCCTCATAAATCAGTTACTATTTCTCAGAATTGCTTAACAAACATAGAAGGATATATTCAATGTTTATCCATCTCATCCATTATTGCTTTATTTTTTTCCATTTGTTCTTTAGGAACTGCAAGCTTACTGTGGAATTCTTGAGAAATCATATAATCAAGTTCTTCCCTATATAATTCTTCACTTAAATTGAATTTCTTAAAAAGCTTTTCAAGATCACTGTGTGCCTGTATACAATTATCTACAATTTGAGGAGTTAGACTTCAAGTATTTTGAATTATTTTATTTATTTTTGCATTTGTTTTTGTGGCTTCAATATAAGATTCTCCTATAATTGAATTTTTCTTTGATTCTTGATTTTCAGTCAAAGCCTCGAATTGTTCTCTTTGATTTTTCATAATACTACTATGATTAAAAATTAAATGTACTGGATAGTTTTATTTTTGTAGACTAAGTAAATACTCTATTTTATTTCTTTGTTTTTGTTTTAATTCTTCAGAATGAATTATTCTACTTTTTTCAAGAAGTTTTTTTTCATCTTCTTGCATACTGTCCAAAAAATCCAACATAATCTAAGGAGTTAAAAAATAAAATATTCAAATGTCGTTTGACATGTGATAAATTTGTATTGTATGATATTTATTTATTATGCAACAGATTTGAGCCATTAGCTGTTGTCAGAATATTGCGACAGTAATATAAAAGCCCATACCGGAATATGAGCTTTCTAATTTTTAAAAAAAGTTTTTTATCGTATTACAAAATTTATAAAAATATTAACGATTAAAAAAATTATTTTTTATTATATATTCACCATACCAAATTAAATATACTTTTTATAGTATCAAAAACTGCTTTATTTTCTACAATTACAACTCCTAGATTTTCATCTGAATACATTAATATCGCAATCTTATTTTCTCAATAAAGAATTATTTCACTTCAAATATCAAAAAAATCTTCCTCAATATAAATAGATTCATGTGTATCTGTAGAATAATTCCAATATTTATTTCTTTCTTTATCTGATGTTATAGCTTTTGTTTTAATTGAACATTTTCTTCTTTCTGGAGTAAATTCTTCTTTAAGATATTTTTCGAATTGTTTATTTATATTTTTATTTATTCAAGCAAAAGTTAAATATGGTTCTGACATTTTATATCATTCTTCTAATATTTGTTTAAGAGCATTTTTTGTTCACTGCAATCATTCAAAATATTCAACTTTTAATTTATTATTATATTTTCATGTAAGATTAAGAAGTTCTGGTACAATATTTTTGAATTTTTCGGTTTTTATCTCAAGTTCTTTTAGAATTACATCAGGCGATTTTGCGCTATAATATTTAATTTCATTTTTGGTAGTTTCATTTATATAGCCTCTAGATTTGAGAGAATTAAGTATTGTATAAGCTGTAGCTCTATTAATATCTGTTTTCTTAGAAACAGTACTTGCAATACAATTACCTAATTCCAATATAATTAAATATACCTTTGCTTCTTTTTCAGAGAATCAATATTGTAATAATTCATTTAATAATTCGTTTTGCATTTAAAATTAGTTAATAAATTATAAATCTACTTTTAATCATCAAACAGGAACTACTATATGAATAAAATCTAATTTTCAAAGCTTTTCAATTTTATGAGTTCAATCTTCATTTTTGTCTGGCTCAAATCAGAATTGTCTATAATATTCAAGTAATTTATCATTTCAAGCGATTACATGTCAATGGATTTCATAATCTTTGAATTCCACTAATTTTCTTTCAAAGGCAAATTTTCAGAATTTTGTAAATTTCATTTGATCAACTGCATTAAAAGCTCAAGCATAAATTCTAGAATCAGTCTCTTCTATGAATTTGTAAGTAAGTAGACAAATATCTTGTAGATAAAACATACTAAAATGTGCTTTGTCATTTTTATAATCTTTTTCTAAAGAGCTAACAATATATGGAAGTAAATCATCTTTTTGATTAAAATCTTCATAATTAGATTCATAAAGTTGCCGAACTTCATCTTTTTGTTTTTTATTCATTTTATCTCAACTTATTTCAACAAGTTTTACTCATAATTTTTTTTGAATATCTTCTAATGATTTTATATCTTCTTTTTCAGATGAAACAAAAAGACTTCAATACTGAGATAAAACCGCTTTTGTATTTTCTATCTCTTTAAATATAGCATTTTTATCTGAAGAGGTTTTTAATAATTCAATTATTTTTTCAAGAAATTTATTTGCATTTTTTATTAATGTATTATCAAAAAATGATCTATCAAATCATATACTTGTATTATTTCAAAAAAAACGGTTTTTAATTTCATTTTCTCAAACATTCAAAACATCAATTATTTTATGATATTTTTCAAAAATTTCATTTCAAATTTCAATTCATTTCTCTTCTCAAAACTTTTCAATCAGTAAATTATCAAGTTCAAGAATAGTTTCATTTCATTTTAAATGTGGTTTACTTATTGATAAAAATGACATTATTCTAGGATAATTAGTTTTTGGATTCAAATCTCAATGTAAAAATTTATTTAAATGATCAACATTTGAAAGTTCTGTTCAAACATCCGGAGTATCAAAATCCCATATTATTGAAATAAAATGATATATTGATTTAAAAGGGTATCAAAAAATTGATATTCAAGTTTTTTCTTCAAATAAAGATAAATTATCAGGGTGAAAAAAATATATTAAATGCTCTTGAAACATATATTTATCAAAATTATCACTAATATCAGCATGTTCAAATCCTAATAAAAAATAAAGAATTTCTATTGCATCAACTTCATTAATTTTTCATAAAATTTTCAAATCATAAATAAATTTATATGCACTTAATTTAAATTCATCTAAAAAATATCTTATAAAATAATTTTCTTTAAATTCTTTAATATTGCAGTTTTTTATATTAAATCATAAATATTCTAAAACAGACGTCTCAAAATCTAAATAACCAATATTTCAAAACAATCTTCGTAATATTCGTTCTTTATTATTTCTAAAAAAAATTATATTTTGTTTAAGTGTAATAAAATCGATTTCAAAGTTTAGTAAATAAAATAAGGATTCCTGTTTCCAATTAATATCAAAAGTTCATTCAAAAAAACCGCCCGAAATAAATTGATTTGTTTCAATTAATAATCTTTCAAAATTATTCCTAACATTGTTAATAAGATTATTTAAATCTCAACCTTGTAAATTTTCAATATCAAATAAATTTTCATTATGTCATCTTGGTTTTTTTGGAGTCATTTAATATTGATAATATTTTATATTTAAATTTTATCACATTTTCATTTTTTAAGCAAAAAACGGCTTTTATTAAAATCAAAACTTCAAAATTCTATTGTAAAATCTACAAAATCTACATAATAAAAATTGTTAGTAATAATAAATTATGTTTCAAAACTATCAAAATATAAAAAATATTCTAGAAAATCTTAATATAACTTTCAATGAAATAGAACATCTAGAAAGCCATTCTTGTAATGATTCTAAGAAATATCGCTCTGAATTATGACTTAATTGACTTGGAAGTAAAAATATAGTTTTTCACTGTAAATGAAACTTCTATCTAGTTACAACTCATTGAGATAAATCAATTAAAGCTCGTAATTTCAAGAGAGAATTCGGAAGTAAGGACATAAGATTTGCTAGTCAAGATGAAATTAATTCAATTTGATTATGAACAATTGGAAGTATTTCGCCTTTTGGCTTTGATAATACTCTAATTCCAGTTTTCGTGGATACAGAGATTTTTGAGAATGAATATTTTATTTTCAATCCATTTGTTCCAACAAAAAGTATTCAAATAAAGTCAGAAGATTTAAAAAGAATTTATGAAAATATGGCAAATAATGTGAAATTTTTCAGACATTCTGAAGAGGAATTTGAGATTTTGGAAAAATTAAATTAACTTTATCTTGTCCGTTTTTTAAAATCACTCAAGATCAAATCCTTTTCTTTTCATTCTGGCAATACAAGCTCTATAAGATTTCTCAAATCAGAAGCTTTTTTTCACAAAGCCTTAGCACTGAATTCTTTTAGTTTTTTAGTAAGATTTCTTGCATCTTTAATAGTAGATTTAGCAAAAAAACTGATATTAAAAGTTGCTTTTTCTCAAGATTTTTTCTTTTCAAGATATTCTCTGTAGACGCCTTTTATGGCTTTTATAATTCTTTTTTGTGACCAACCTTTTTCGAAAACATTCAAAATTTCATCTCTTTCAGCTCAAGTAGGTAGAGCAATTTTCATAAGTCATTCCAAATCAAGATTTGCCAATTTTTCTCTATTATCTATTTCATCTCCAAAAAACTTATAAGCAAGTTCTCATAAGTTTTTCTTAGTAAGAGATTTAGCATCTAAGGATCAATATTTCAAGAAAAAACTTGTATTAAAAGCTATATTTTCTCAAGCATTTTTTCTTATTAGAAATTCTCTATATGTTGATAAAATCGTACAAGTTATTCTTCTTTTTGACCAAAATTCCTTCTTTTTTCTTAATTGAGACTTTTGTTGAATTTCATTTTTTAATACAGAATCAACTCAAGATTTCACATGAGGAAGTCAATTCGGTTTCAATATTTGTTCTGATTTACCGAGAGGGAAATTATTATTTGTACGCATAATAGCGAATTTAATTATTAATTAACCAAAATCATATGACACTAGACATTGTTTCTGTCCTCAGAATACGCGTTCCGAAGTTAATGAATTCGAAACCCACTTTTTCGAATTCTCAGGTTTCTTTTTCACTGAAACCGCCTTCTGGTCAAACAAAAATATTAATTTTGAATTCTTTTCATTTGTCATCATGCCCTAAAGAATATAAACTGTGGTGATCTATTTTTTGGATTGCTTCGTTTTCTCTCGCAATGACGATGTTTTTATTTTCAATTTCTTTTGTATGGCAAACAAGAGTTTTTCAATTAATATCTGATAGTTTTAATTTATCAAGGATTACCAACTCTGGTTTTTTATTTCAACCACATTGTTCGATAGATTCTTTTATAATATGTTCGAATCTTGCAATTTTATTTTCGCTTATCACTAATTTTGAACATCTTTCTGCTTTGAAGAATACGAATTTTGTAATTCCTACTTCCGCTCATTTTTGTAGGATATAATCTATTTTTTCATATTTATTCGGCAGCGCTTGATACAGAGTAATTGCTATTTTTGGATCAGAATTATTTAGAACTTTTGAATTAAATTCCAACTCAATTTTATTCTTTGAAATAACTTGTATCTTATAAATATAATCAGAACCATTTCAATTAAAAAGTACAATCTCATCTCATAGCCTAGAACGAAGAACAAAAGATATTTGATTGAAGAATTCTTTGTCTTCAATAATAAGTTTGTTATCTAATTCAATATCAAAATAAAATCTCTGCATAAATAAAACTGTAATAAATATATCTGAATTCTATTTATTTAAAGAAAAAACCAAAATAAATATTACAAAATACTTTTTAATTTTGGCAAGTCTATGTTATTGCACTTAAATAATAAATATGTTAAAATGTTCCTAACTAAAAACAAATAAATAGTATTAAACAAAAACAAATATGTGAACATCATTTGAAAAAAAACCTATTAAAGGCTCTGGTATATCATTATATCCAGATGCTGCTCCAGTTATTGATATAGAAGAAATGTATACTCCAGAAAAGATATCTATACCAAAAAACACTTTAGAAAAAGATATTACAAAAACAAAAACTCAGACTATCAAAGTATCAACATCTACAGAAAATCAAGTCGTGGATAATACTCAGAAAAATATTGATCTTCAAGACCAGGAATTCATTAATATTGATGTGGATTTAATTACCAAAAAAATACAAGATATATTGAAAAGTCCTTCTCCATTCACTCTTTATAAAAAATCTACCGAATTAAAAGAGGATTTTGCAAAATTCATTAATTATCTAGTTAAAAAAATATCTTTATGATTCTGATCAGAAAGCAAAACTGAAATCTTACTTAGTATGTACCATAATGCCAAATATGAACAGATTTGGTTTAATAACCTAAAGATTTATTTGGACGAAGCAAAGTATTTTGATGTAAGAATGTATTTTAAAGCTGTTACAAAATTCGATAAAGAAAAACAATATATTGCAAAAGCTCTGTTGAAACTTAAATGAAAAGTATCTGATGAGGAAATAGAAAAATATCTAAAAAAATTCGATTCAAAAATGAGACTTTCTCAAATAAAATCATATTATAAGGTACTAGAAATAGACAAAATTATTATAACTGATCCTAGATATTTAGATGAAAATAAAATAGATGTATTCCTAGAGAATCTTTATTTTAACTCCAGAGATGTAGGAATGTTATTCCAAATATTCTGTTTTGATACAGATAAAATGAAATGAAAATTCAAAGATATTTATGAAATATTCTCTGACATTGCAAGATCATATCTTAAAAACGTCAGTCCCAAAACAAACCTTATTTATGAATATCTTGAAAGTAATGATAACAAAGCAATTACACTTGAAATAGATAAACATATAAACGAATATACCCAAGATAAAAAGAATTTTTATAGATCAGTAGTTTCTCTATTGGCTTGAAAGAACTCAATTGAAAGATGATATTTTTGGTCATATATAAAAACAAGAATGATAGACGCATATTTCGTTGAAGTTTCTAGATTATTTTATTGGGACAAAAATGCTTGTACTAATAGGAATGATTGGGCTAATCTTAGATGAAATTTTACTTATGATCCAAATACTAATTATACTCTTGCAGTTGATGAAATCCTTCAATTCAAAAAACTAATTCTTGAGCTAAATACTAATATTTTTGCTGCATTTTTGAAACCTCTTATATATTCAATAGTTTCTGAAAAATTATCTATTACAAGAAAAGAATTATTAAAAATTAGATATTTAATGACTTTGGTATTAAGTGAAAATTATCAAGAATACAAGAGAGTTTATAATTTTTTTGAGGATTTGGAAGCTTTTATGGACTATAATGTATGAACACTAATTTGATTCAATTTTGGGAAAATAAAAATTTTCATGGCTGATATCATAATATGATTTATATGACTTGCTTGGCTATATATGTATTCTCCTGTTTGAGTTTTTGTTTCAACGCTAATACTTTCAATATCCTATATCAG
This sequence comes from Candidatus Altimarinota bacterium, assembly GCA_028689205.1. Lineage (GTDB taxonomy): Bacteria > Patescibacteriota > Gracilibacteria > BD1-5 > UBA2023 > STC-113. The sequence continues at coordinate 15,658 of JAQTWP010000008.1, read as the reverse complement.
AGAACATTTTTTCAAATTCAAAACCTGAATTGAGTGGAATATATGAGTCAGACCAGTCGCAACTGTGGTACTTGTAGTTTCATCATTTTATTGGATTACTAATCTTGATACTACAAAACTAGACATAGCAAAACTCTCAAGTAGTATAGAAAAAGTCTGAATATATAAGACTGATGTCGTTACAAAAATTACACTCCAAAAAATAAATGAGTCAGGAATTAAAAAAGCTGTAGCTGATATTCTGCAATTCAAGAATAAATAATGTCATTCTGGATAAATATTATAATAAACCTGTTTGTTATCCTGAGCCCGTTTATGTCATCCTGAGCCCGTTTATGTCATCCTGAGTCTGTCGAAGGATTAATTCGTAAGAATTATAAAATAAAACTTTGTTTTAATAGTTCGACAAGCACACCAAGAGTACTTTCTACCGGCGTTCACTATAACAAGCATATTAAGTTCTAATAAAAATTAGTTAATTCCCTATAAAATCAATAATCAAAATAATAATAAATGAAAGTTAAACTAAATACAAATACTACTAAAAAATGTAATTTCGAATGCGCCCAAAGCAAGTATTATTCGGGTAAATATGAGAAATCTTCCTTATTTAAAAAAATTACATCTATTCTAATCTTTTTTTGTTTTCTTTTTCCTATTTTTTCATATTCAACATCTTTTGCTGAGCCTTTTTACTTTCATCCAAAATTAATGCAACAAATTAAAGATATTACAAATGAAAAAGTAAAAATTCTAGATAAATTAAATTATCTAGATGAGACAATTGAAAAAATTAGTTTAGTCAATAATTCATCTAAAAAACTTATAATAAGAGATATACAGGCTTATAAAAAAGATATTATAAAAAATAATCTTGCTCATTATACTGCAGAAAAATATTTCACATGAAGTCAGGCGGAATTCATAAAAGAGTTCAAGCCATATTATACTGGGATGAAAAACTTAGACATCAAAGCCGATATCCATCCAAATTATATTACTAAATTGGAGAATGAAATAAGCAAATATATAGAACTAAATGAGAATTCAATTACTTATAAAACATATATTTATGTGCTTTTTGCATATACAAAAAATAAAGACTTAATCAGATCAACTACAGAATCTAAATTGAATACGTTAGAGAATTTTAGTAATACTCAAGAATATTCTCTTAATAAGAATTACTACAAATCAAAATTCGATAAATTCAATACTCTAGAGAATGTAAATATCTTTTCAAAAGATGATTTTAATAGAATATATAATAACATTATTAAAGAGAAAATCTCTCCAGAATCTGATTATATGAGATGATTTTTTTATTGGTATGCTACTTATAAGAAAATTCTAGGTAATTCAACTCTAACTTTGAACACTAATTTTTGACACTCAAAACAACTATATACTCTAAGTTGTGAAGCTAATTCTACTAAAGATTTCATTAATTATTTATCTATTAAAAACTGATTGAATTTAGTTTCTGAAAATGAAGTCCTATCAATGCTTCCAAGTTATACTTGATGACTTACCAAAAATAAATCTAATGAGCTAGTTTGGTATGATCCATCCAAGATTTTTGTTTGAAACGTAGAATGAAAACAAAGCACTAATATAAATAATTTCACAGGTTATTGAGTTTATGCAGAACCAATAATAAAAGTTATAAATGAGAAAATCTCTATAAAAAATCTAGAAATTAAAAAATCAACTTTTGACGAACAAACTATAATAGAGTCTATTAATTCTGGACATCCAGTAGTATTCTGGTATCTTTCTCAAGTGAAAAAATGAAAAACATATTGATATAATACGCAGCCAATTAATTGGAAAACACCAGAATGAAATATAGTTGCAGGCTATATATGAGAACACACCTGAATAATTACAGGAATTGATATTTCTAAAGCCTGAGCTATTGAGAATATCTATTATTATGAATGAAAAAGCGATAAAATACAAAAAATGAACTTCGCTCTAGCAAAAGGCTTAGCTTGATTTTTCAATCAAATGATAGTGGCTGTAGAGAAATAAGCTGATTACTTGAAATAGTATTTTTATATGTTCTTATACGAGTTTTCATTACTAGTATTATCAAGAAAAAATAATGGAAATTGGGCTTAATTGTAGAATAGTTTACAAAATAGAAATTTAAAAACTGGATTTGTGAGAATCCAGTTTTTTATATAAAATTGCTTAAAGATAATTAATCCTTTATACATCTTACTGAGTACCCGAAATCTGTATTATCTAGATTACGGCCGACACCTGCATAATTCCAATGTAAGAGCCTTCTATAGGCAGTGAAACCACTAGTAGAACTAGACCATAAATAGGTATAGTAACCACGACCATAGAAAACATAACCATTGGTATCACGGTTACCTCAGAGGGGTATTTTAAGTGCCTGTACTATATTGCTTGAAGTGGTTTTTGATATATTTCAAGCCCATCCAAGTCAATCGGCAGTACATCTCCAAGTATTTTCTGAAGTAGCATCAGTACAAGTTGGAGCAAGTGCAAGTTCAAGAGTTGTCCACTCATTATCACTAGGCAGGTGCCATCCTGTAGGACAAGCATTATTTGTTAATTTTGCTTGAGACCATGTATATAGTTTTCACCATATGTTATCAACAGTTCAGTTAATTCATGATGCTATTGACCAAGATTTCTCTTTCGCACTGCTTGCCATTGCAGGATTAGTAGCGATACAATTAGCTTCATTTTCTACTCAGACATAATTATAACATCCGTTGGTAGCTGAGATTGTTCCTGTACTTCAATCATTCTTATATCACCGTTCAAATCAAGTTCAGAGAACACTATTACATCCTGCCCACCTGTAAGTGACAGAATCATAAGTGAATACATAATCGTCATTAGAACAACTTGTTCATGGTATATCTCTCCATTGAAGATTACAATAATCTCAACTATATCAAGTCTTACAAGTAAATCAGCAATTAGAAGAACCCTTTACCCAAGCTTGATTTAAACTTGTAGGAGTTCAAGTAGCAAGAGTACATCAAGCTGGTGAACAAGTTGGTAAAGCTGTATTACATGATGGAGGTATTTCACAATTATTTCCACTATATCAAGCTATGCAACTAAATCCACAATTAGCACCATCTTTTACCCAAACTTGATTTACACTTGTAGGAGTTCAAGTAATAAGAGTACATCAAGTAGATGAACAAGATGGTTCTGCAGTATTACAAGAATAAGTTGGAGTTATAACTGTTACACTTTTACTTGTTCATAAATTATTCTTAATTAATCAACTACCTAAATCAGTTAATGTAGTTCAACTAGCTTCTAATAGATTTTTAATTGTAGGAATAGATGTAATATTACTTCATGAATATGCAGTTTGTATAGCTTCCATCATTATTCTTATTTCGTCTGTATTAGCTGGAGATCAAGAAAATACTATATTAGTAGAATTAAAATTAATATTACAAGGAGAACTAACTCAATTACATTGAAGTTTACCTTCTCAAAATGTATCATCATATACAAGATTACCAGAGTTAGTTGTATCTACTACTATTAGAGAAGGTACAGCTAGAATAACATTTATTACTCATGTAGAAGCTTTAGCTACTAGTCAGTTGAAGTTACCATTGATGTAACATACTTCTCAAGTAGAAGAAGCTATTGCTTGTTGAATGTATGGATTAGATAGTTTTGATATGAAAGAAGTTAGAAGATTATTGTCATTCCCGTACAAACGGGAATCCAGATTACTGTCATTCTCATTATTATTAAAATAATAGTCTAGAACATTAAATCACTCATCTTCCTGGATTCCAGATAATTTCTTCGAAATTTCTGGAATGACAGATAGATATTTATTATTCATCTTCATATTATCTCTATATGAAACAGGATTCTCGAAGTTGGCTGCTATTTGGAATTCTCTTTTGTTTGATAGAAGAGAATATGTGTATTCTTTTGATGATAATGGATCAGTTGGTTTCTTTGATATTGTTGATATTAGTTTAGTAGCTTTGTCTCATAGTGTTCATTGAGTCCATATAATTCATCATGAATAAGTTACATTAACTCAGTTATCAGGAGTTGGATAAGTTCATGCTTTAATTGAGAATAACTCCATACTCTTTTTAAGAGAATTAATATCAGTTATTCTTACACTATCTCTAGAACTAGATGAATAACTATTAAATGAAAGGAACGCTATAGTAGATAGTATCGCTAGAATTACTATTACGACTATTAATTCTACGAGGGTGAATCAGATAGTTTTTTGTTTATAGTTTTTGGTTTTTAGAATTTTAATCCCCTTTTGTTCCCCTTTGATAAAGGGGACAGAATATTGTTTGTTTGGAGTTTTCATGGATATGAAGTTAGATGTAAAAAGTTGGATTAATTTGTAGTGGAAGTTTATATTATTTTTTTAAAAAAGCAAAAAATGCTTTATCTAAACGAATTTATACATTAATATTCCTGCAGAAGTAGCTACATTGAGGGATTGTTTTTGTCCGAGCATAGGAAGTTCTATTGCAATATCTGCCAAATCTATCAAATCTCTTCTAACTCATTCAATTTCATTTCCAAGGATTATACATATATTGCCATCTATTTTTTGGAAATTCCTAAAATCAATACTTTTATCAGATTGCTCTAAGACAATTATCTTGAATCAAGAATTTTTTAAGCTCTGTGCAATTTCAATTGGATTTTCAAAGTATTCCCAATCCACATAATTCTCTGCCCCAATTGCGGTTTTGGCAATATCCTTGCGAGGAGGAGTTGGAGTGAATCAAGTTAGAATAATCTTATCGAATCCTGCTCAATCACAAGTTCTCATTATTGCTCATACATTGAGACAAGAACGTATACTATCAAGGAGAATATATTTTTTCATTTTTTAGAATTGACAATTTAAAGGTTTTAATTACATTTCAGTTAATGTATAAAGCAGATTAAAAGAAAAGGAGAACTTTAATATACTTACTTGAAAAGATTATAAGAATTCTTTATATAAATCAACTCTGGAGGTTATTTTGGATAAAATTTGGGTAATTAGTGCACAACATAAAGTTGTCAGACATCTTGTATCCCTAGAATCAGAAATTAAACCAAAACTGGTAATAAACCAAAAAAGGAGAACAATTATGGAAAGAATAACTAGTTTTTTCGGCCTAATTGGAAGTTTTGTTATGGGATTCGGTACTGGCAGAATGCCTAATTGTGATTCTGACACAGGACTTGATTATCATCCAATTCCTTCTCAGGAAGAATTGGAAGCAGCTGGCAAAAAATATGGAACTATGTCAGAAGACTGGTCCCCATTACCACTTACAGGAATATAAAGAAGTATTTTAAGTAAAAAAAACGCCCACTTATGGGCGTTTTTTCTTATTTTATTCTTCAATATCTTTTTTTAAAATAATATCTCAAAGGGTAAATCATTTAAATGGTATTTTTCAGTTAACTTTTATATTTTCAATTAAATCATTTAAAGATTTTTTGAATTCATCGCTATCTTTTACTGTCCAGAATCTTAAAGATGCAACATAATATATTCAATCATTATCATAGACAAAATCAACAAAGTATGATTTTTGGAAATTTGTCTCATCTTCTGGTTTAGTTTTTACTACAACATATCTATATATAAAATTGTTACTTGTTTTTTTAATTACATTTTCTTCAATCTGATCTTTCATTCAATAAAATGTATAATCATCATTTGATTCAATATATTCTTCAAAATTCAACTTTTTCATTTCATCTAATTCTCAAGTACCTATTTCAGATATATAAATAGTTCAATCATTATAATCATCAGGCAAATTAAAAGTTAAGCTTTTAACTATTTTATAATAGTTATCAAAATTAGTCTGATAAGAAAAATTATTATTTAAATCAAATTTAAAAAATCAAAAATCTTCTTCTTTTGAAGTAATAATTTGTTTATCTTTTATTTTTACATTTAAGATTAAAAACTTGAATCAGTTAATAAAGTCATTTTTATTTTTGGCAAAATTATCTGTATAAATTGAAAAACTAACATTATTAATAAATCAATAGAATTCTAAATAATCAGGATTATTGTCGTCTATACTTCATTTTAAAATAACTAATTTATTAATAGTTTTTCATCATAATTTAAGATTCCTTTTTATTATAACTTTATTGTAATATTTTTGTAAATCTTCTTCAATTGTTTTATCCCAATTGGTATTTCAAGAAATCTTTAACAAATTATCAGTATAAGAATTCAATGTAATACCCACCTTTTCATTCTTACTGGATAAATCAACTATTCCAATTTTATTATCAAATGAGTTTTGAAAAGAATCAATTTTAAATCAATATTTTGAAGGATTATCAAGACTAAAATAATCTGATATAAAAATTTGTTTATTTAAAAAATTATTAGCTTTAGCTGTCTCTTTTATAAAGGCGTCATCTATTTTATTATAAGATGAAGTATTTTTATCTGACAAAAAAGAATAAATTGAATCCGTAGGAATCATATATCAAAGAGTTGAAAGTCAAACACTTGCAATTGTAGGAATACCTATTAATTTATTATCAATATCAAAAGCTCATCATCAAGAATTACCAGAATCTATGTTAGCATCTATTTTATAATATAGGTTATCCTTACCGCTTATTTTTCATTCTGTTAAAGTAATAGTAGAACCTCAATTAGAAGGATATCAAATAACTTTTACTGGATCTCAAATATTGGGTTTTTTTGCAGAAACTTTTATAGGAGCTCATAAATCAACTCACACATCTGAAGGAACTAATAAAGCTAAATCAATATCTGAATCATATTTTACTAATTTCATTGAGTACATACATTTTGGAGTATTTTCAAAATCATCAGTAATACATAGATTATAATTACCTAGCGGATTACCTTCTTCATCTAAAACAACATGAGCATTTGTAATAACTTGATTTTTTCAGATTAAGACTGCACTTCCATATTGTTGAATCTCAAATATCTTATCTAATTTATTATATCCGTAAGCCTCAAGATTATATACTTTGGTAATAGGTAATTCATCAGCATTTACTATAAAATATGAAGTAAAATACAGAACAATAACCAAAAGAATATTTACTTTAAATAATTTTTTCATTGATAGTAATTAATAAATAAAACTCAAGGAATTCTATATTAAATATCTGAATTTGAAATAAATTATAAAAAAACGGGTTGCCAAAAGCAAATTGATATATTTAATAGAACTAAAAAATTCGCCCGAAAGCGAATCTCTTTTTTGATTTAGTGAAACATTGTTAATACAAGTTGTAACCATAATCTAATATGTAATTTTTGTTTTGGTTGCCTGCCGCCTTTCGGCGGCAGGCGAATTGTTTTTTGTTTCGACCGGGGCTGGGTTACCCGGTAGCGGCAAATCCAAGTTCGTTTCCTAGTTGGAAACCCGTGACAATGTCCAGCGCCGAAGCGCGTTTGTCTCCTCCAAGGACGTAACCTGATTTATCGGTAGATTGTGCAATTATAATTTGACCGGCAAGTATTTGACTACTACAAGCCATGACACCACCTCCAAGGATGCCGGCTTGCTGGGTTGCGACAGTTGCCACAAGTGGAATTACTGTCAATGTTGTCGATTGAGCCAGCGCCACGATAGGCTGAGAAGCAAGAATTGCGACGAAAGTTGCAGGATGTGCAGCAAGCGGTTGACCAAGATTCGAAATATAAATACCCTGATTAAGAACCGGCGGACCAGTGTCAGCAGCAAATGCTGTGGATGAGATGGCGAGAGCCATCAAGGCTGAAAGGGCAATCATTTTTTTCAAATTGATTTCCTCCTTTTGCAACTGTTTATCCTACACATTGTCAGTACAACTAGCATCGGGTCATTTTTTTACCTTCAGTCGACAGTCAAATCAACAGTCATTCTTGTCATAGCTGCCAACACTGCAAGTACAGCATCCTCAGGTTGCATGCCTCTTGCCATAACTTATACCCCCATATAAGTATCCTACACATTGTCAACGCAACGCATCTAATCTGCTTATTATCTGGTTTTATCCAGTAATAAGCAGATCATCTACAAATTTTTAAAAGAACAATTTTCTCCTCCTTATTAGAGTATGAAGACTTGGTTAATTATTTATGGACCTTTTAGATCCTTTTTACCCAAGTCACTTAATTTTGTATTTTTATTTTAAAAAAGAGCCGAAACTCTTATGGCTCTTTTATATTTAATAATTATTTTTTGTCAAACTTTTTTGACTAAAGCTACAGTCTGTATTTGATGCTATCTAATAATTTTTTTACATCTTCTGGAATATTTTTTGGCATTTTAGCATCAACAATTACGAACATATCTCAGGTTTTTCATTCACTTGTTCTTCATTTTCATTTAATTTTGAATTTTGTTCATGACTTAGTTCATTCCGGTATTGTGAGCTTCAAGTTTTCTGAGTAAACTGTTTGAATATTTAGTTTCATTCATAATATCAAATCCATAATTGGTATTTCAAAAGTTTTCACTACATCTAAATCTGGTTTAATTTCTTTTTTTGGTGGAGTTTGAGATTGTGAAGAGTACTGACCAAATGGGTCACGTGAACTTCTAGAAGATTTCCCAGAACCTCAAGAGAACATATCTCCGAAAATATCATTAATATCAAAATTCTGACTTGAAGAATAGTTTTGTCATCATCTTGCATTTTTGAATAAATCCTCATATCAGCCGTATCATTGTCATCATGAAAAATCAGATCAAGCGCTTCAAAAATTATCATATTGTTTCTTTTTTTGAGAGTTTCCGAGAGTTTGATAAGCTTCGTTAATTTCTTTGAACTTGGCTTCTGCTTTTTTATCTCATTTATGCTTATCTGGATGCCACTCCATAGCTTTTTTACGATAAGCTTTTTTTATGTCGGCTTCACTTGTATTTTTATCAATTCCAAGTGTTTCATAATAATTTTTACTCATAATTTGAAGAATTTAGGAATATTGAAAACTTATCATAATTAATTCAAGAAGATTTTTTTGCGAAGTTAATTACTTTTTCAGTTCTTATAGGATTTTGCCAAGAACCATAATCTTTTAATATTTCATAAGTATTCTCTGGAGAAAGTAAATCTGTAGTACTTTTTTTTAAAAAATATTCACTGTATCATCACAAACTGCGAACTGCTATTATATTGAATTTTTTAGTACTATCAAGATTAAGACTGGCAGAATTTCAATTAAGAATTACTCAAGAATTGAATAAAGTCCCTGATTCAGATAAATTATAAGAAATTACATTATATTCAAGAGGTCATCATGAAGTGACTTGCAAACCTAGAGAAGTGGCTCATCAAGTAGAAGTAATTATATATTCTTTCGCTTCATTGTAGTTTAGTCCTCAGCTATATCAAGACAAATTATAATCAATTGATTTTATCAAAAATCATCCTGTCATCACTTCTGATATTGGATTAGATTGCAGTGAATCAATTATAGAATTGATTACTATATTAGTTTGGACATTGCTTCACATTTTCTCAGAACTGTCCAAAAAATTAAGAAACCCCGCTTGAAGTGCAACAAAAAAAGAAACAATGAACAAAGACATAAACATTGTCCAGATTAATATTGAGCCTCTTTTTTTCATAAATTTGATAAATTATAAATGACAGTATAATAAAAAAATATTAAAATAAAAATCTTTGCAAAAAACTTATAAAAAATGAAAAAACTAGATCAAATATTAAGTAATATTCCAAAAACTCCTTGAATCTATCAAATGAAAAATTCAAAGGGAGGTATTATTTATATCTGAAAATCTGTAAATCTAAAGTCGCGTGTTAATTCGTACTTTAATTCCCAAAATAAGTTGAATTTTGCAAAGCAAAAAATGGTCGAACAAGTTGCTGATATAGAGATAATTGAGACAAAAAACGAGATTGAAGCACTAGTTCTTGAGACTAATCTCATTAAAAAAAATCGTCCAAAATACAATATATTAATGAAAGATGATAAAAATCTTTCTTATATAAAAATTACGTCTGGACCAATTCCCGAAGTAATTAGAACAAGAATAAAGACAAAAGACTGAGAATATTTTTGACCCTATCCGTCAACTTCCAATATTTCTTCAATTCTTTATACAATTAAAAAAATATTCAAAATAAGATCATGTAGAGCTAATTTTAAAGATATTTGAGATTGAAAATTAGCCATGACATGACTTTTATGAAGAAATGCACCATGTCTAGATTATTATATTTGATTATGCCCTGCACCTTGTATTTTATGAGAAAAAGAAATAGAAGAATATCAAAAAAATATCTCTCTTCTGAAATTATTCATGAAATGAAATAATTCTGAAATTCTCAAAACTCTAGAAACTCAAATGAGCGAAAAAGCCAAAAATATGGAATTCGAAGAGGCATCCAAAATAAGAGATCAAATAAAAAGTATAACTGACCTTACAGATAAACAACTCGCCAGAGATACAATACCCTGAGATAATGATATAATTATACTTTATGAAAAATACGGTAAAATATTTGTTGGACTCACAGAAGTAAGAAACTCAGAAATAAGTTCTATAGTATGTACCAAAATTGAAAATGAAATTGAAGACGAAACTAAAATAGCTTTTTGCGGATATTTACAAAGCAGATATGTAGGAAGCGAAATTAATAATATAACGATTATCTCAAATGAAAGTATTGAAGATAATGTACTTCTGGAATATCTTAAAACCAAGAAGATTAAACTAGAATTCCCTAGTATTTGACCAAAACTAGACATTCTTAATTTTACAAAAAATAATCTTCTCAACTTCGCTTACAAAGAAGAACTTGCAGAAATTGGGAAAAGGACTCTCACAAAACAAACTCAACTTAATATTCTGAAAGCTTTATGATATGAAGCAAAAGATAACAAAGAAATTACATTCGAATGTTATGATATTTCTCATCTCGGAGGCACAAATACAGTAGCGTCAAAAGCCGTAATAATTAATGGGAAAAGTATAACTTCGAAGTACAAAAAATATAAATTAAAAACCATAGTTTCTTGAGAAATAAATGATTTCAAATCAATGGAAGAAATAATGGAAAGGCGCACTCTAGAATGATTGAAACTTAATAATTTCCCAGATTTGATAATAATAGATTGATGAAAATGACAACTAAGCTCTGCAGTAAAATCCATAAAAAAGGCTCTCGTCATTGCGAGTATTACGATGCAATCCAATGTGTCTTGTGATTCCAACCTATCTTGTCATTCTCGAGAAATCGGGAATCCAGAAAAAGATATAGACATTAAATTAATTCAACAAAATTCATCTGTCATTTCGATCCCGTATGCGGGAGAGAAATCTATTAAAAATAATTCTTCTAATACCATTATAAAAGAGAAAGAGAATCTAAAAACAATAAATCTACCAAACATTTGTTCTATTGCAAAACGCGAGGAAGAATTATTCATTCCTTGAAAAAGCGAACCAATAATGCTAGCAAAATGAAGTCCAGAATTGTCTCTTATCCAAAAAATCAGAGATGAGTCTCATAGATTCGCTATTAACTTCAATAGAGAAAAAAGAAATAAAGAAATGAAAAAAAATATTCTAGAAGAAATCCCAGGATTATGACCAAAAACAAGACAGAAACTTCTTAAATTAGCCTGAAGTGTTGATAACATAATTGATATTCCGAGAGAAGAACTTGAGAAATTACTTAATAAAAATCAATTAGAAAAACTTGAAGAATACTGAATAATTTAGTTTTGGCTAAAGTTATTATAATCAAAAAATAAGACAAAAAAAATCCCGGAGTCTAGCTCCGGGATTATTCAATTAAAAGTTATGAGATGAGAAATAAGTTCAGAATGCTGTCTACTTGATATCTTTTCAAATTTCAAACCTATTCCAGCTACAAGAAAATTTGAACCTCCCTTTGTTTTCCAGATTACTCTTGCTAAAATAGGATTTTTGTCACTTAACTCTGCAAATATTATGCCGATTGTGGAATTAATTTTGAATTCCGCTTTAGTAGCAATAAAACAACCTCCTTCAGAAATATTAATTGTATGTGCCTTTTTTCCTTTATCTGAATCTTCTTTTAAATCTTTTAGAAGCCGAACATTAAAAGAAATTGGGCGCCTTGTATCACTCCTGAGCTTTCGTGGAATTTCTTTTTCACAAATTAAAGAGAATTCTTTTACGCTCATATGTGATACTTCATCTTTATAGAAAATTTCTACACTGTCTGATGAATATTCATAAATAAATCTGGCATAGTTCAGCAAACTACGATACCTTTCAATCATTGGTCTGTCTTCAGGATTTGTTCTGGATAAAATATCCATATCAATAAGAAATCCACTATACTTATTCAACAAAACATATTGAGATATTTCAAAGATTGAATCAATAACATCACATATTATCCCCGATTTTGAAGCAAGTTTTTCTATTTTCTTACCAATATCAAAATCGTTAACAACCACTAATATTCTTGTAACATGTTTTGTCTTCATCCCGATCTCCTTTTTTTGTTTGATTTTATATTTATTTGAAATATTTGTTTTAAGTCATAGCTTTTTATAGAAAAAATCAGAAATGTCAAGTTATTTAAAGCGTAACCTTCTAATTTGTCTTATTTTTTCTTCGTAGATTATGAAAATTCTCGAATATATTTTATGCATTTCTTATTATGCATTTCTTATTATTTGACAAAAAAATGAAATTATTGTAAAATGTCAATGAAAGTTAGAAATATAAATATATTAATATGTTACATAGTATACCAGAAAATGAAATACAGTGACTATCGCTAGAAATGATAATTTATTATATGTTCGCAGATTATCCTGAAATAATTGATGGATATAATAATGAGATGGTAGCAATTTTGAGAGATGTAGACAATCTGGAACCGATAAATGACCTTAAAGAAAAATTAATTTGAGTAAACGAGACTTTACTTTCTGAAGGGCACAGCGAAACCGAAAATGAATTTATAGAATCAATGAGAGAAATAAGTGAATCTTTTAGAACTGAATGAGAATTAATGGACAGAGAAAACAGAATGAAAGAAAGAATAGGTAATTTAAAGAATAAAGAAATATTGGAAAAAGAAGAAGAGCTTGAAATAGCTAATAATATTATAAACAATTTTTAATTTTTAATTTAAAGAATTATGACAGAAATACAATGAAATATTAAATCAATTATTGATAGTATCGATCCTGAAAAACGTAGCTTAAGCCCAAAAGAAATTAAAAGTATTGACGAATTTTTTAGGTCAAAAGATATAAAAAAATGGAATAATTTAACTCCTCAAGCAAAATGTAATATTCTAGCATTTAGCAGAACGGAATTATTAAATACAGGACTATTACACACTATACTCAACTCTCCTTTATGAAAAGAAATACAAAAGAAAATAGATGGAGGCGATAGAGTGGAAATAACTCAATTATGAGATACGGAAAGAGTAAAATCTGCAAGAGAAAAAGCAGCAGCAGACGCAAGAGAAGCTGGTGATAAAATAAAGGAGGCTGCAAGAGAAGCTAGATTACAAAAAAAAGCTATAACTTCCTATATACCAAATGGTATAACTGGTTTTCTTAAAAAATTCTAAATATATTTATTTAGTGAAGATAATAAAATAATGACACCAAAACAACAAGACATAATAGCGGTTCCAAATTATGAAACTTGAATAACTGAAAATTACAGGATATGAAGTTTTGATAAGAAAGAATCAAAGAGAGAAGCTCAAAAGATATATGAGCTTCTTTTAGAGAAGGAAAGAGTTTTGACTCAGCTTGAATTATTAAAGGAAAAAATATCGATTCTATGTGAAGAAAATAAAGTACAATCAGAGTATGAAGTTGAAAATATCTATAAAACCATTGAAAATAACGATGATGCGAATTTTGAATTAGCTATGTATTATTTTGAAAATGATAAAGCAACAAAATGAATAGCTTATCTTAAAAAGAGTATTAGCATTTCGAATAAACATATTTGATTTGTATTGAATTATATAAATAAATATATAATTCCAGAAATAAAAAATTGAAAAGGTTATAAAAATGATCATATACAAGTTTTGTTTTTAAAAGAATTCAAAGATGAGGTTACAAAAATAGTAAAAACTGAAATATCAAATTCCACATGAAAAGATAAAGAAAAATTAAAAATATTTTTAAAATATTTAAATTCATTAAATTAGTATTATTTTCTCCTTTATTTTTAAGTATTAAACTTACTTATATTTTTCTTCACTAAAGTTTCACTTTATACACTTGACAAAGTGTATATTATCAATTACAATGCGCAGGTTTAATTATTCAAAATGTCTATGTGATCAGCAATACATAACTGACAACTTGCATTCAACTTCACAACAACTCCATCTAAAGAAAGGAGTATTTCTGAGAAGAGTAATTTCCAATTCTATCCTTCTGACAGTACAATATTAAAAGACATATTTTCTATAAAACTAAATTATAATTGAAGAAGCTATATTCTCAAATGAAAATATAGAATAGCTACAATAAAAGCTTTTGGTGATATGGAATATAAATTAAAAACAATATGATTCGTTGATTTGGATAAAATTCTAGCTTATAAATGATTCATGTATTCTCTTGCTTTTATATCAAAATCCGAAAAATTAAAATTAATTAAGTTAGCAGAAAAAATTCTCTCTAATCCTAATTTCAATCAAAATCTGGCAGAATAAAATCTGTCAGATTTTTTTATCATTCAATTTAAAACAAAAACTACTTGATTTATCAGTGTTTTTCTGTATTTTAAATGCATAAAAACAGATTTTTGGATTTCTATATTTTGGATTTCCAGATTTTAGTTTATATGCCCTTGTAGTTCAACGGATAGAACAAGCCTCTCCTAAGGGTTAGATACAGGTTCGATTCCTGTCGAGGGCACCAATTTTTAATTTGATAAAGTATGAAAAAAATTATCTCAATATTTTCATGGAAATGAAAAATATGAAGAAAAGAATTTTTTGTTAAAATGATAATTATTTGGATTTTATTTAATATATTTAAATTTTTATTAATACCCTTAATAGCATTAGATACATTAAATAATTTAATATTACTAACAATATGTTCAATATTCTTTCATTACCTATATATTGTAACAATAATAAAAAGACTTAATGATCTTAATTATAAATGGTATACTACAATAATTTATTATTTACCTAATTTTATACCAATAACAATTATTTATATAATAAGTTTATTACATCTAGATAAATCATTAGTTAGTATAATATTAAATCCAATAAAATCATGACTTCTACAATGATTTTTATTATTAATAGCTTATTTATTTATTTTAACTTTATTATTAAAAAAATGATTGATTGATAATAATAAAGAAGATACTAATCTAATAATTTAATATGATACTTGTAAGTGCTTGTCTAGCTTGAATTAATTGTAGATATGATTGAAAATCTCAAGTTTTACAAGAAATTATTGATTTAGTGAAAAATTGAAAAGCAATTCCAGTATGTCCAGAACTTCTCGCTTGATTATGAGTTCCGAGACTTAGATCTGAAAAAAGATGAACTAATATTATAACAGAAACTTGAGAAGATGTAACACAAAATTTTTTGGAATGAGCACTCGAGGCTCTAGAAATAGCAAAAGACA